>JAFYUM010000008.1 GCA_017558505.1 Ruminococcus sp.
ACAGACGCTCTGACCGCTTTCGGCTTAACTGCTGCCGACAGCGGTCATTTTGCTGATGTGCTGGCGGCGGCATCCAGTAATGCAAATACAAACGTTGCCATGATGGGCGAAACCTTCAAGTACGCCGCCCCTGTTGCAGGTGCGTTGGGCTTCTCCGTTGAGGACACCGCTGAAGCAATCGGTCTGATGGCGAATGCCGGTATCAAATCCACGCAGGCAGGTACGTCACTCCGTTCTATCATGACGGTGCTGTCGGGTGACGTGAAATTCTGTGGTGAAGCACTGGGAGAAGTGCAAATTCAGACCACTAATGCTGACGGCAGTATGCGAGAACTCACGGATATTCTTGCAGACTGCCGTGTTGCTTTCTCACAGCTTTCCGAATCGGAACAGGCTTCTGCCGCAAAAACGCTCGTGGGCAAGAATGCCATGTCGGGATTTCTGGCTCTCATGAACGCCGCACCTGCTGACATTGAAAAACTACAAGGTGCGATTTCATCCTGTGACGGCACCTCCCTTGCCATGGCGGAAACCATGCAGAACAACCTCACGGGACAGCTGAGCATTCTGAAATCACAGCTTGAGGAACTGGCGATTTCCTTTTCGGACATTCTCATGCCGACTATCCGTTCCATCGTTTCGCATATTCAGGGATTGGTGGATAAGCTCAATCAGCTTGACCCCCAGACAAAGGAAACCATTGTCAAAATCGCCCTCATTGCGGCGGCATTGGGTCCTCTGCTGATCGTCATCGGCAAGACGATTTCGGGTGTGGGCAGTATCATGACGCTCGTGTCGAAAGCACCTGCCGCCATTGCCGCTGTTAAGGGCGGTATTGCGGCGGTAACGGGTGCATTGGGCGTTTCCCTCGGCACGATTCTTGCCGTAGTTGCGGCGATTGCGGCTCTCGTGGCGGCATTTGTGCATCTTTGGAATACCAATGACGAGTTTAAGAATAACATCATCGGCATCTGGAATCAGATAAAAGAAACATTTTCGGGACTTGCGGACGGTATCGTTTCAAGGGTGAATGAGCTGGGTTTTGATTTTGAGAATTTCACCGAAATGATGAAAGCCGCATGTGACGCACTCTGCTCCGTGCTTGCTCCTGTATTTGAGGGAGTTTTCACCAATATTGCGAATATTCTTTCTGCCGTATCTGGTGTCATTCTTGGTGTGCTGGATATTTTTGTAGGATTGTTCACCGGCGATTGGGAGCAGATGTGGAACGGTGTCAAAAGCATTTTCATTGCTATCTGGGATTTGCTTATAGCTACATTCAAGAATATCCTAAATGTACTGAAAAACGTGGCAGATGTGGTGCTTGGTTGGTTTGGTACAAGTTGGGAAGAAATATGGAACAATGTCAAAAACTTCTTTGTAAGTATCTGGACTTCGATTTCCACATTCTTCACAGGCATTGTGACGGGAATCCGTGATTTCTTCGTGAATACATGGACAACGATTTATACCACATTTACGAATATTATCACGGCAATCCAAATAGTTGCAACGACAATTTTTACTGCGGTAAAGGATTTTATCACAGGCATTTTTACCGAGATTTACAATTTTCTATCCCCGTTGCTTGAAGCTTTCCGATACCTGTTTGAGACGATTTTTCAGGCAATTCAGATTCTCATCGGTATGGCGATGGACTGGATTTCTGAGAAAATTTCGGCAATCTGGAATGGCATCGTTTCATTCCTCTCGCCGATTCTGGAGAACATCAAAAATACATTTGATACCATCTGGAATGGGATTAAATCTGTTATCGACACGGTGCTGACTGCCATTTCCGGTACAGTTTCAAGTATCTGGAACGGTATCAAATCGGTGATTTCAGCTGTGCTGGACAGCATCAAAAGCACGGTTTCCACGGCTTGGAACAGCGTATCTACGACTATTTCCAATGTGCTGGGAACGATAAAAACGACCGTTTCAAGCATCTGGGATAACATAAAATCCGCTATTTCCGACAAGATTTCGGGCATTGTCGATACGGTCAAGGACGGCTTCAATAACACTGTGGACTTCGTGAAAGGGCTTGCTTCCGATGCATGGAGCTGGGGTTCGGACATCATCAGCGGCATCATTGACGGCATCAAGAGTATGATTGGCAATCTTGCGGACTGCGTGACGGGTGTTGCCGATACTATTCGTGAGTTTCTGCACTTCTCCGTGCCGGACAAAGGTCCGCTGACCGACTACGAAAGCTGGATGCCCGACTTTATGCGTGGGCTTGCGGACGGCATCAACAAGAGCAAGAAGTATGTGGAAAAGGCGGTTGCAGGTGTTGCCGAAACCATGAAACTGACGATGCAGTCGGATCTGAGCTATCGGCTTGACGGGGTGTCTGCGGCTGTTATGGGCAGCACTGGCGGTGCGTCTGTCGTGAACAACTACTACAATAACGACAACAGCCGGACGGTGAATCAGACTAACAATAGTCCGAAAGCACTGTCACGGCTGGAAATTTATAGATTGACGAGGAATGCGGTGAAAGTGTAAATCATTTCGAGACGTATTTTTTTATCAAAATTACAAGAGAAGCAAACAAAACAATTACAGCGAGAATATCACAAACTACTTCAATTATGTTATAATATACTGGGTAAATTAAGAAAAAAGCTATTAGCAAAGATACGAGAATAGTGATTAAAACATAAGGTATAGTAATCTTTCGATTATCCTTTAAAACTCTGATTGCTTTAAAAAACTTTGATTTTACCCTTTCTATTTCCTTCTCCAATTTCCCCATGCCTGTATCCAATGGTAATATTTCAGATAAAATAATACCTAAAGGAAAGAGAAGTGGATTCATAATTCTATTAATAATTTCATGATTACTTATGTGTGTTGGGGAATCTTTTAATTTCCAAATCCATACAAACCAGAACCCAATCATTGACATGAAAGCCATAATAACAGATAGAATGTAATAGACGAACTTCTCGTTCTTTTGTAATTTGTTTGATGATAAATAATCATACAAGGAAGAAGTAGCAAATATAAGGAAAAATTGTATGATAGGAATTGCAATGGTAGCGATTGAATCAAATATATTATTATACTGGTGACCGCTCATAACAACTGTTATAAGAATACCAACATAGTTCAAAAAACTAAATAGGTAGATATGGATGATACCCTTTTGATTTTTCTGCATTATAGTTCCTCTTTTCGCAAAAATTTATTTATATTATACCACACCACATCTCAAAAGTCAATGAAAGGAGTTCCTATGTTTTTCTCTCTCATCCTCGAAAACTCCACCGGCGACCGTATCAACCTAACCACGACCGCCAATCAGTACATGACCTCAAAAATCTCCGGTCTGCACCCGCCACCCGGAACGGTCAGCACCTCCACCTACGCAGGCATGGACGGCAGCTATCTCAACAACGCCTTCATCGAAAAGCGGAACCTCGTCATCAGCTTTGAAATGCGTGGCGTGGGGCTGGAAAAACGCCGCCACGCCCTATACCGTGTGGTGAAACCGTCCCGATATATCAAGGTTTTCTACAAGACTTCCGGCATTGACGTGTACACCGAAGGCTATGTGGAGACCTGTGAGATTGATAACTTCACGAACAAAACAAATGGGCAGATTTCGATTCTCTGTCCAGACCCATACTGGTACAGCACATCTGCCATTCACGCCTGTTACAGCCGTGTTTCGGGCGGATTTTTCTTTCCTTTTCCCAAGAGTGATGAGCCGTTTATCCTTGGCAGCTACAGTACCACGGACAACATTGAAATTCGCAATGACGGTGATGAAACCGGATTCATCATTCAGATTGAAGGCGTGACGGATGCGACTGTACCCGAAGTTGCGGCAATGACACCGACGATTTATAATGCCGATACCGGTGAATATCTGCAAATCAAGGGAGAAATTTTGCGTGGGGACATCATCACGATTTCCACGAAAACAGGCAATAAAACGGTCACGCTCACCCGCAACGGTGTGGACAGCAACATTATCAATCGGCTTGTGGCTGGCTCCACTTGGCTGACGCTCCGTGAGGGGCTGAATACTTTTCATGTGCAGGCCGTCCGTAATATCAAGAATCTCAAAATCACGCTGATGCATACAAATACGTACTTGGGGGTGTAGGATGCAGATTGAAGTTTATGAAATGAACCCGACAGAATCGGGCGTAACGATCACGCTCACGGCTGTATGCGACAGTTTTTCAAGTCTGCTGTGGGATGTGCAGTATTACGGCTGTGGTAATTTTGAGGTATATATTGCCGCCAATGCTCGCAACATTGCGATTTTTCAGACCGGAAGAATTATCGGTCGGGATGATGATAAACAGCACTACGGTATTATCGAATCCGTCACGCTTGAAACAGATGCGGAGAATGGCGATTATCTGACGGTAACAGGCAGATTTCTCATGTCCCTGCTATCGAGAAGAATCATTTATCCAACCTTGTCTTTCTCGGCTCTGACAAGCTATGCGGATATGGTGAGATTGGCGGTGTATCGCAATTGTATGCAATCTGATAATCGTCTGACTCCAGGACTTCGTCACGGCAATACCAATGGCGATTGCTGGGAGCAGAAATCCCGATTGCAGGTGTCCTACGAGAACCTTATGGACTGGATTTTCAAGGTTTGTGAGATAATTGGCGGTACAGCGAATATCCGATTGCAGGAAACAACGGCAGGAAGCGGTGTGTATACCATGATGCTTGACCTCTCACAAGGCACGGACAGGAGCATTCAGCAGGAGGAGAATGCACATATCGTGTTCTCTGATTCCTACTGCAATCTGCTGACTTTCGACTATTCTACGGACTTATCTGTGCAGAGGAATGTTGCATATGTCTTCGGCTGTGGTGAGGGTGCGGAGCGTAAACAGGCACTTTGCTATCGTGGGGATGAGCCTGCAAGCCTTGACCGCTATGAAGTCTTTGTGGATGCAAAGGATGTGTCCGATGAAACACAGGAAAATGGTGAAACTGTGGCAATTTCGGAGGAGGATTATCTCGGATTGCTGACGGAACGTGGTGCTGAAAAACTTGTTCCCATTACAGAAATCAGCGAATCCACCATTGCCGCTGACAATCGGCAGTATCAGTATAACAGAGATTATTTTGTCGGCGATTATGTCACCGTGGAGCATGAGCGATTCGGTTTGATTCAGCCGAAAATTCAGCTTGTAGGCATGATTGAGAGCTATGAACAGAACGGCAGGACGCTGACACCGACATTTAAAGGAGTGTGATTTTATGAGTTTTTCTTACGGATTTTTCAATGCAAAAAATATGGACAGGACATACACTGCGGATGATTTTACAAATTATCTCTCCAGTATTATCTGCAACGGTGTATTTGATACCTACGGCGATTGCTTTTCTGTGACTGCCGGAAATGGTACAAGCGTAGTCATCGGCACAGGAAAAGCGTGGATTGACGGGCATTATTTTATCAATGATACGGCTTACACTCTTGATTTATCAAAATATGCGGACGAGTCTTTGAGCCGCTATGTGACTATCGGCATCAGCTGTGATGTAAGCGAAAACGTCCGTGCCTGCAAGCTGGAGGTGAAGTCGGGGACAGCTGCTACAACTCCCACAATTCCTGTGTTTGAGAATACAGCAAGTAAGAAATATATTACCCTTGCCGCTGTATTTCTCAAAGGTGGTACAAAAAATATCATAAATGATAATATTTTCGATATGCGTGAGGATGAAAAGAAGTGTGGTTATGTCAAGTGTGTTCTGGGTAAATGTCGTGTTTCTGAAATTCTTATGGCTCTTGCTGTATATCGCTCCACAGTTGCCGATCTTACGAAACAGGTGCAGGATTTATCATCACATGTAGCATCCCTCACTACACGCCTTGACGATTTCACAGCAGATGTGACGGCAGTAGGCAGTATCGGTGATTCTGCCTACTACATCATGTACTCCAACGGCAGGCTTGCTATCCGTGGCACAGGTGCGACTTATGACTATGATATCGGCAATTCACCGTTCTTTGAAAACACGGAAATCACTTCTCTTGATGTTGGTGAGGGTATTACAGCTCTGGGCAGCAGCCTATTTGAACGCTGTACGAATATGACAGAAATTTCTTTACCTACAACATTAACAGCTATCGGAGAACGCTGTTTCTTTATGTATTCCGTTGGCGGTCTGAAATCTCTTGTTATACCGAAAAATGTAAAAACTATCGCAGAAAAAGCATTTGTGTGCTGTGCAGTTGAGAGTGTAACTATTCCATTTAATGTAAAAGAAATCGGCAGTTATGCTTTCAACGAATGTGCAGAATTGAAATCTGCCTATGTCGATTCTCCTTTAGTTAGCAGTTTTATGTTTACACAATGCTCTGCCCTTGCCAATCTTACATTGAGCAAAAATGTGAAGTCAATTAACGCTTATTGCATTAATTATTGCGGTAGTCTGAAGGAAATTACATACGAGGGTACAGTTACGGATTTAAAGGCTGTTGTAGGCTATCAAAACCTTATGAATGCTTCTTATTGTCCGTTGGAGCGTATTTCCTGCGTGGACGGTGCATTTGTACTGAACGGCGAAACATGGGAGGAGGTTATGACATGATGAAATTTTTCGTCAAAGGTCAGCGTATTGAAATCACGGAGCGTGAGGTTATCGCAAGCGGACAGATTGCTTTTGTAACGCTGAAATTTACCTTTGACTGCTCATGGAAGAATCTGCATAAAGTGGTGCAGTTTTCCCAGTGCGACGAAGTCTATAACTGTGTTCTTGGCGTTGACGGTATATCTTGCTTGCTGCCCTCGGAGCTTCATCCCGGTATGGTGAAAATAAGTGTATTCGGCTATGACAGTGATTCCGATACAACAATCAGAGCAACAACTGTACCAATAACGCTTCATGTCAGACCTTCGGGTTTTGACGGTGAAAGCTGTAATGTGCCGCCGACTCCCGACCTCTATGCACAGCTTTTAGCTGAAATAAAGAAAATAATATCAGAGGGTGGAAATGGTATTAATGGCAAGGACGGCGAAAACGGTCTATCTGCCTATGAACTTGCGGTTCAAAATGGATTTACAGGTACACTTGCAGGGTGGCTTGAAAGTCTGAAAGGTGCTGACGGTATCAATGGTATAAACGGAAAAAATGGTATTGACGGCAAAGACGGTTTATCTGCTTATGAAATAGCAGTAAAAAACGGCTTTGTCGGCACAGAATCAGAATGGCTTGATTCACTAAAAGGCGAAAATGGCTCAGAACTTGACTTGTCAAAATATGTTACACAAACAGCACTAATTTACTTGCAGGACAGCTTAAAAAGGGATATTTCCGCACAGCAGGAGCAGATTGAAAGCTTATCAAAAAAATCTCATACTCATAACAATCAATCTGCTCTTGATGAAATCACAGCGGAGAGAATTGAGAAATGGGATAATGCTCCCGAATATATTGATAATCAGATTAAAAACTTCAAAACTGAATTACATGGAAATCTTCATCAGCATAAAAATATGAGCGTTCTTGATTCTGTTACAGCTGAGTCTGTTGCAGAATGGAATAACTGCGTTGAAAAGCTGTCGGGAGTTGAAATGATTCTTGCCAGAATTGTGGAGGTGGATACATGATAGCGAAATATCTGGAAGAACTGTTAAAACAGAAAGAACAGCTTGCAAATAATCTGCGTATTAAGGGTGTTGAGGCTGATTCATCGGAAACGCTGAACACGCTTATTCCGAAGATTTTGCAAATTCAAGGCGGCAGTCCGAAACGACAGTCTGTTTTCGTTGCAGAAGAAGTTCCTGAAAAATACGCTGATACAATTTACACTATTTTTCAGAATGGCATACAGGATTTAAGCGGATATATCCGCAATAATAAGCCATTCTGCAATGAGAGCAACGGCTATATTCTCAATTACAGTCAGGCTGATTTTGGCTGGGACGGTTTTGTCTGCACAGGCAGTACGACTCCAATTAATGTTGATTCGCAGACAGCTATTGCTATGTGTTATCAATCGGGATGTACGGAGCGTGGCGGTATGTTTCTTGTTCCAACAGCAGGCAAGGAAGAATGGGACACGATTCAAAATTACGTTTATACATCTCTTGCCAATAAAAATTATGTGGATATACCGTTTTACTGGCTGCAATGCGATACATACATTACTTCTATTGGCTTATGTGACGCTGTACCCCCAGGGCAGTATTATCTGTGCTGGCTTGGCAGGTCAAATAATACTCATCCGCTTGTGAAAAAGGTGGAGATTATGAATTGACTTTTTGAGAAAGATGGTGTATAATAGTGGAAATCGAATAAGTCGGTAAATCGAAATTTGTAGGAGCCAGGACAATATGTCAGAATATTATTTTTCAAATTGTAGCAGTTTTTTTAGTGCTTGTCAAATCGGTGCGGAGATTTATAATAAGCAAATTTACAGTAAAATCAACGATGCATGGGAAAATAGTTATAATGAACAACCGGATATAAGGTTGGATAACCACTTAAAGATGTATCAAATTCAACAGGATCTGTTGCGATTAGAAATCGCTGCCGCTATGTTCTGCCATGCGATGCGTTTTCAGGATACAGATTCGAATGATAATAATTCATTTATGGAAGCCCCACCTGAATTCTTCGCCTCTTTTTATCATAATATGATTGGACTTGATGTAGATTGGAATGAACTTTTAGAAATTGCTGATTCGGAGACACTCCTTTCTCTACGTGGTATTTGGCGTTCTATCTTGTCGAATCAAATGCAGTATTATCGGACAGAATTGCAGCCAATCTTTGAGAGATATGACAATCTGCTCACACTGACGGAACAAATTGACCTTAATTACGGAATTGAAAACTTGAGGGATTTAAGTTACGATGGGCTATACTACAGATATTCACTACTCTGTAAGGCAGCTGAACGTATCACTGTCAGTGAGTTGAACAGAAGATTTGAGCGAGAAGGATATCGTGGCATTATCGCTGATCTAAGTAATATCAGGAATAATGCAAACAACAGTTGTGTCAATGGTAGTGCCCATAGTTCTGTCATGAAACGCAGCATTTGTATTGCACAATGTTCCTTTAGAGGGAAGCAAACCTGGTTTTGTGCTGTAAGCGGTCTCTGGGATCGTAGTGAACTAAAAGCACCCTGGACAGAAACACAGAAACACATGCCTCGTCCGCTTTTTCCACAGACAGTCTATGATAGACAACTTGAAAAGCAACTTGACTCTATCATTAAAAAACTACCTATAACCACAAAATGGTGTAAAACAGCAAAAAGTATAGAAAGCTATTTTGATCTGTATTGCTCACATGTACCTTTGCCTTATCCAATTACGTTATTAGATACATTAAGGCAGGTTTATATTCAAGGACAACAGATTACGAACTGGAGACGGCTGTTTTCTTGCGGAGAACGAAAGATCCTTTGCCACCTCGCATCACAGCATAATAACATATGTAGGGTAGTTTTTTATGTAGACAGAGCTCCTTGCCACCTCTGTGACTACTCCATTAACAAAGTTAGTCAGCATTTTGTAACAGAAGTCAAGTATGTTCCGTAATGATTTGTACAGCATTCAAAAATGTGATTTTGCTATGTTGTCATTATATAAATTCAGATGTAATTTCCACCTCTAAAAGTATATTTCAATTAACGGGAGACATAATTTATTATATTTTGTTTTACTCAACCAAATACCGCTAATAACCGCTTGTGATTACACAGGCGGTCTTTTTATACCCATTTTAAGAAAGGACTGATGAAAATTGAAAGAATTCTGGACGTTGACAAGAGTCTGTTTTTCAGCAATCGGAGGCTGGCTCGGCTATTTTCTCGGAGGATGTGACAACTTGATGATTGCATTAATTGTGTTTGTTGTTGCTGATTACGTCACAGGCGTGATGTGTGCGATTATTGACAAGAAATTATCCAGCGAAGTTGGATTCAAGGGCATCTTTAAAAAGGTGCTCATTTTTATTCTTGTGGGTATTGCTCATATTCTCGATGTATACGTCATTGGCGGCGGCAGTATCTTGAGAACAGCAGTGATTTTCTTCTATATGTCAAATGAAGGTGTATCATTGCTTGAAAATGCGGCTCATCTTGGTTTACCTGTGCCAAAACAGCTGCAGGAAGTTTTAAAACAGCTTCATAAGAGAAGTGAAGAAATGGAGGAAAAGGACAATGGCAATTCTGAAACCTGATAAGACAACAAATCTCGGCGATGTAACTGTCAATGAATTTCTGCTCACAAAGCACAATCCCCGAAATATCGCAATGCCCTCCGTATCTATGGAGGGCAAAATTATTGGTGTTACAATTCATAACACATCGTGGATTAGTGTTGCGAAAGGAACAACGCCTGCGGAACAGTACACCCGTGCTACTTACAATGGCAACATGAACGATGTCCGTGTGCATTACTATGTGGATCACACTTGTGCGTGGCAGAATCTGCCCCTTGATCTGTCTGGCTGGCACGCTGCTGACGGCAGCGGCAACGGCAACCGCAAGACAATTGCAATTGAGTGTATTATGAGTTCGGCGTACAATGAAAACGACCGTAAATCGGAGGATAATGCGGCAAGACTGGCGGCGGCTCTGCTGAAACAGTACAGACTTGGTATCGAGTGCCTGTTTACTCATACCCACTGGCTTAATGTCAAGGACGGTAGGAAGGGTACAGTTGATGAACTTAATACCATGAAAAACAGCTACAAGATGTGTCCGCTGTATATTCTTCCGCACTGGGCTGCATTCAAGGCGAAGGTGCAGGAATATCTTACAGAGGGGCAGATTTATCGTGTGCGTACTTCATGGGATAATGTGAAGTCACAGACAGGTGCGTTTAAAAGTCTGAAAAATGCAAAGAAATCCTGTAAGGCTGGGTATTCTGTGTTCGATGAGAATGGCACATCTGTATTCACGGCTGAAAAGGCTCACAAGAAGGGCGATAAGATTACGCTGAAAAATGCTGTACTTTATGCTTCTTCTACCGCAAAGTCCGCTGTGAAGAAAAACGGTACTTTCTATCTGTATGATGGTGTGGAGGTCAACGGCAGATACCGTATTACTACAAAATCTGCATTCTGTGGTAAAAATCCTATCGGTCAGTATGTGACCGGGTGGGTGGATAGAAAGGATATTTAAGTTTATGACTGTCGGGGAATTTTCCTCATCAGCTTTTTTTATTTATGGGTTAATTTTTCGCCGTTTTCCATTGACTGATACTTGAAGGGGTTGACTTTTCAGGCTATCATTGGGAGGTGTAATATGGAACAAAAGAAAATTATTGATGAGATTGGATATTACAAGGCGCAGGCAATTACAGAATTGCTCTATACAAAGGGATTTATCACATTTGACGAGTATGACAAATTAACTGAAATAAACCGCCAAACTTTCTCTCCTATGTATGTGGACTTATTACCGAAACCGCTTGAAAAATCATCGGAACAGAGTTAATATATCATACACGAAAGGAGGAAAAAGTTCATGAATATAAAAAAAATTGAAGCACAGCCAACTGATAATAAGAAGCTCCGTGTGGCTGCGTACTGCCGTGTCAGTACCGATAATGACGACCAGCGGGAAAGTCTGGAAACGCAGAAGGCGCATTATGAAGCATGGATCAGGATGCATTCCGACTGGGAAAGTGCTGGTGTGTTCTACGATTTCGGTATTACAGGAACAAAAGCAGAAGTACGTGACGGCTTGCAGGCTTTGCTGTACGAATGCCGTATCGGGCGCATCGACTATGTGCTGACGAAGTCCGTCAGCCGGTTCTCCCGCAATACCACGGACTGCCTTGCACTGGTGCGTGAGCTGCTTTCTTATAATGTACCCATTTACTTTGAAAAAGAGAATCTGGATACCGGAAGCATGGAGACGGAGCTTGTGCTGGCAATCCTGAGCAGTCTGGCGCAGGAGGAATCAGCGTCCATTTCCAATAATGTGAAGTGGGGCAACAAGAAACGCATCAAAAGCGGCAGGTACAGGGCAGGATGCGCACCCTACGGCTATGAGCTTGACAGTGACGGCGGATATGTGATTATTCCGGAGGAAGCAGAGATTGTCCGCTTCATTTTCGAGTCGGTTGTTTCCGGCACGGGAACGCATAAGATCTGCAAGGAACTGGACAGGCGGTGTGTGCCGACACGCAGGGGTGGAAAGTGGAGTACCACAACGATCATGGGTATTCTGAATAATGAGAAGTATGTCGGTGATGTGCGCTACAACAAGACCTATACGGACGACAGCTTCCGCAGGCACAGGAACAAGGGCGACAGCCCGGAAGTGAAAGATCACCATGAGGCGATCATCAGCCGGGAGATGTACGCAACAGTCCATGACGTACTTGAACAGCGGCTCAGGGAGCGCAGTATCCGGCGCGAGGATGAAAAGTACCAGCGGCGATATGCTTTCAGCAGCAGAATCATCTGCGGGGAGTGCGGCAGCACGTTCAAACGGCAGGTGATTTCCAGCGGAATAAGCTGGTGCTGCAAAACGCACCTGACCGATAAGGAACACTGCTCTATGAAATTTATCCATGAGGAGGCGTTTCAGTCTGCTTTCGTCACGATGCTGAATAAGCTCATTTTCACACGTAAAATACTGCTGCGCCCGTATTACAATGCTATGCGTGTGGCAGGCAGCGATGAGAACCTCCAACGCATTATGAGCCTGAAGGAGAGCATCCAAAAGAACAATGACCGGAAATACGAGCTGAAGAAGCTCCGTGTAAAGAGTATCATTGACGCAGTGATGTATAATCAGGAGCTGAACCGCATTGAGAAACAGAACGAGGAAGCCCGCAGGGAGATACAGAGCCTCGGCAATATTGAGTCCGGTCTGATGTTTCGGGAAACCGAAAAGCTGCTGCATTTTATTGAAGCGACGGAAATGCTGGACGTTTATGACGAGGAGCTGTTCACTTCCTTTGTTGACAGCATTATTGTTTACAGCAGGAACAGCGTCGGCTTTAAGCTGAAATGCGGACTTACATTGAGGGAGGCACTATGTACGGATACAAGATCATAAACGGCAAAGCTGTCATCGACGAAGCCGAGGCTGTTGTTATTATCGGTATCTTCAACGGTTATATTTCTGGGCTGAGCATGAATGCGGCTGCGGAGAATGCAGGCGTACCTATGGCACACAGCACGGTAAAGAAGCTTTTATCCAGAACTGCATATATCGGGGACGACTATTATCCTGCGATTATCAGTCGGGAAACCTTTGCTAAAGCAAACGGCAGAAGGTTGCATCGTGCAAACCTGCACAGCCATGAAAAGCGGTATACCGCACCGCCGATTCACAAGACGTTCGATCTGGCAGGGGCAGAGACGCATTACAATGATCCAGCACAGCAAGCCGAATATATTTATAGTCTGATAGAGGTGAAACCATGAAAAATATGACAGTCATTCCGCCGAAGCCGCAGAAAGGCAATGCGGCAAGGAAGGAAGAAGTGAAAAGACTGCGGGTAGCGGCATACTGCCGTGTCAGTACGGACAATGAGGAACAGGCATCAAGCTACGAGGCGCAGATTCAGCATTATGAGGAATTCATCAAGACGAATCCGGAGTGGGAATTCGTCGGGGTGTATGCTGACGAAGGCATCAGCGCGACAAATACAAAAAAGAGAGAGCAGTTCAACACTATGATTGAGGATTGTAAAAAAGGCAGGATTGATATGATATTTACAAAATCAATCAGCAGATTTGCCCGTAATACGCTGGACTGCCTGAAATACATCCGAATGCTGAAAGAGATAAATATTCCTGTTTTCTTTGAGAAAGAATCAATAAACACAATGGATTCCAAGGGAGAAGTCCTGATCACCATTATGGCATCACTGGCGCAGCAGGAATCGGAGTCGCTCAGCAAGAATACAAAAATGGGAATCCAGTACCGCTTTCAGCAGGGGAAGGTGCTGGTGAATACACGAAACTTCCTCGGATACGACAAGGACGAGGAGGGGCATCTGGTAATCAATCCGGCAGAGGCGGAGATCGTCAAGCGAATTTTCCGGGAGTATCTGGAGGGCGCAAGCTGCCAGAAAATAGCCAGAGGGCTGGAACGTGACGGCATCTGTACCGCACGTGGCAATCCACGCTGGCACGACAGCACCGTCCGCAAAATACTGGAGAATGAGAAGTATATGGGTGACGCGCTCCTGCAAAAGACTTACACCATTGACTTTCTGAACAAGAAGCGTGGCAAGAACAATGGCGTTCTACCGCAATACTACATCGAGGACGACCACGAGGCGATCATCCCGAAGGATATATTCATGCGGGTACAAGAGGAAATGGCACGGCGGTCATCCGAGCGTGATATGAACGGCAGGCGGCAGGGATTCAGCGCAAATCACGCTTTTTCCCACATGGTGACCTGCGAGTGCTGCGGTGAGCATTTCCGCCGAATACATTGGAACAACCGGGGCAAGAAATCCATCGTCTGGCGGTGCAAGACCAGACTGGAGGACAAGACACGCTGCATGGCAAGGACGGTCAGCGAGGATGAACTGCAGCAAGGTTTTATTGACGCTATAAACAGGATGATAGAAGACAGTGAACATTACATCAACCTACTGAAAGACAACATGAAAATAGCGATTATAAGCCGTAATCCCTTGCAGGCGGAGACACTTGCAGCACGAATGAGAGAGCTGCAGCAGGAGCTGATCGACCGGACGGAAAGCGGCATGAACTACGATGACCTTTCTGAGGAGATACTTCGGCTGCGAGAATTGCAGGAGCAGACAAACATGGATGAAGCCGCCAAGAACGAGCGCAAGAAACGAATCCGGGAACTGGCGAATTTCATCGATTCTCAGCCGCGAACCATCACGGAGTTTGATGAGGCTCTGGCGAAGAAGCTGTTGGAAGGAGTCAGAGTAGGCGAGACTTATCTGGAATTCCAATTCAAGTCGGGTGCAAGAATGGTCGTTGAAAATGAATAGGATAGAGCAATCCCCGCATCACTGGTCATTCAGTGGTGCGGGGCGTTTTTTGTTACCATTCAATTTCTTTTTTTCCTTTTATGCGGTTATACCACCACATTTTCTGTGGCATTTTAGATGGGGATAGTTCAATTATGTCTTTAGCGTCAAACTCGCTAATCTGTTTCGTGGAAAGGTCAAAATCATCAGCGGTAGGAGAATCAGCTTTTACAAATACAATTTTAGAGATTAAATTACCTAAACCATCATATTGGGCATCTTCTTGATCATATAGCCGAATACCCCTTTGTTCAGGACGATTCTCAAATTTCAAATAATAAACACAAATATGCTTTGGTATGCGATCTATCGCCTTATATAATCTAGCATAGCTGTCACCATTAGCACCCAACTGACAGTAATCATCAGTAACTGAAGATGTAATCTTTCTTCCTCCCAATAAATAGAGCAAGCACAAAATAGTGTTGTTCCTGACTGCTTCCATAGTTGCTATATTATCAATGATATCTTTATGCAAATGTTCATTTCTGCATCCCTGGCTATAGTTTATTAGGCAATCATGAATAATGTCTTTTCCATTATCCGATACATACCAATTATCCCTATCATCATGAAGAAACCAAATAAGCGGTGCCATCTCATTAGAGAAATATCTTCTATTGTCTTCAGTAAACCTGACCTGAATATTATTCCTTGCGTTTGGATTAGGATTAAAACGAAAATTCGAACTGTCAGATGTTAACTGCCTATTAGCTTGATTACACTTGATCCACAATGTATCATGCCCTACATTTTCTAACCGAATCAACATCAACTTTTCTAATAGTAATTCTACCGACTTAAAATAGCCGCTAACAACTGTTGAATAATCGAAAAAATGCTGGTTTCCAACTATAAACAACTGAAACAAGTATTCTGAGGTCATGAAACATCTTGCAAACTTTTCATTTCCTAGCAAAGCATGAAATAACATATTACTAAAACATCTTTCGGTAATGATATTAAGATCTGAACTTGAAAGCAACGGTTTAGTATTTGATGTTAATTCACCTGAACGGCTAAATTCCACATAGTGTGTTGTTCCTAATGAAAAAGAATTCAATGTTGTGAGAATTGTACTTTTAAACTCAGATAGATGTTTCAATGAAAGCATCGGAATAGTTTGAAATCCAATTAACTGATTAGCCTTCTTTACTGCATTCTGTATTTCAGATAAGTACAATGACGCCAAATCTTCACTGAAATGTGATACGAGAAAGTTTTGAAGAGTTACATAGCGAACTTTTTCTCTGAACTGTGGCGAAACTCCATAGTTTTCCATAGTGGATTCCAGTGATGTAGTATCTGACCAATCTATGATTTCAAAATGGTCAATATTCCATCTTTTCATTTTAGCTACTATTTCTTCATCAGTAAAACACAAAGATGAGTATCTATATGCAATTTGCTTGCCTTGATGCTCAATTGAAAATGCGAATATAAACTCTTCACCGAATGTAGAATTAGAGTATCTAGTCCGAACTATGTGGCGATTATCTTTTTTCTTAAGTATTTTGCAGTGAAAACCAGCGATAGTAAGCCATTTAGTAAAAACAGGAGTAATCAGAAATTCTCTAATGTATCTTTCGAGTATATCCTCAAAATGCTTGTATTCAAAATATGCAGAATTGGCGGGGTTAAAGATAGGGTAATCAGTCTTATAAAAAATGATCCTTTTTGAATTAATACTACAAACATCTGAGAGTGCGCTTATGAATGCCTCTATTTGCTGCTTTAGTACTGCATCGTATCTATTCATTCAACTCACTCCTTAGCCTAATAAAAAACGACGCGCAGTCCGAAGACCACGCGCCGTAGCGCCGCTTGGTCAGTCCTCAGAAGACTTATCATCTCCGAAAAGGGAGATGAGCTTACGAGCCGCAGGAACAACGACATCCGCCGCATCCTTAAACTTTTCAGCCCAAGCCAGGACAGCTTCGAGTTTTTCTTTCATAGTGCTACCTCCTTTCCGGGCAAGCCCTAGAATAAAATAATGGCAGCACAGCTATCCTACGCCAATTATATTATAGCACAATCCTTATGATTTTTCAAGTACTATACGAAAAAACAATCGTAAACTACGAGGATACCCCCTTTTCCCTATGACAACCTATCCCCACACTCAACGCCATTTTGCAAACACCTAAATCGCAACTTTTGGTTAGCCTGTTTTCTGCGATTTTACGATGTTTTTGAGTGTGACATTCAATCTGCACACTAAAAAATCGGAAAAAGCAGTTTCACGCACCCTAAATCGAGTGCTTGATTTGGTTGTCAAAAATCAAAGTGTGCAGATTGGTTGTCAAATGCCTCGTGTATGCCATTTTGCCCTTTTAACTGTTCTCGCATACAGATTTTGAGTGGGTAAAACTGCTGTTACCGCAAATGGGTGATGCCGATAAACCGCGTAAATACGCCGTTTTAGGATTTTTCTCGTGACAGCAGAACTACGCACTCAACGTGCCTCGTTCCTGGGAAGAAATCGCCGCCGCACACTCTTTCGACATTATAGCCGTTATTGGAGAGATATTTTGCATCACGGGCGGCAGTAGCGGGATTGCAGGAAATCATAACAATTTTTTGTGGAGCAGCAGAGAGTATCACATCAAGGGACTGCTGAGAGCAGCCCTTTCTCGGCGGGTCAACCACAATTATATCGGGATTGCATCCGTTTTTGTGGAGCTGAGAGAAAATTTCCCCTGCATCGCCGCAGTAAAATTCTGCATTGGAAATATTGTTATCAGCGGCATTTTTCTTGGCATTTTCCACAGCTTCGGGAACAATTTCAATACCCATGATTTTCTTTGCCCTGTGAGCCATTGAAAGTCCGATAGTACCTGCTCCGCAGTACAAATCCGCAATAATTTCATCGCCCGTCGGATTGGCATATTCCAGCGCCTTTGCATAAAGCCTTTCAGCTTGCGGAGTATTAATCTGATAGAATGAAAGAGGAGAAATTTCAATTTTATTGCCGCACATTGTATCAGAAATCGTATCGCTTCCCCACAGAGTAACGCAGTTTTCGCCGAGGATAACATTTGTTTTTGTGGGGTTAATATTCATCACGATGCTCTTTATATCGGGATATTTCTCTGCCAGCCGCACACACAGGGAATTCAGCTGACGGCACATATCCTTACGTACCACAAGACACACCATAATTTCATCCGAATACGCACCTTTACGCAGGTAAATGTGACGCATTATGCCTGTTCCCTTGGATTCGTCATAGACAGGCAATTTCTTTTTGTTGATGAATTCAAGAATATCCGCTGTGATACTGCTGAAAATTTCAGGCTGTAAGGGACAATCCTCAATAGGCACAACTCTGTGACTTCTGGGTGCAAAAAATCCGCAGACAGCTTTTCCGTCAATTACGGCAAGAGGATATTGCGCTTTATTGCGGTATCTGTCGGAGTTATGGCTTGGTATGAATTCGTCATATTCGGGAGTAAGTCCGCCTATACGCTCAAAGGCACTTCTTACAGCTTCGTCCTTGGCACGACATTCCGCCTCATAGCTTATATGGCGGTAGACACAGCCGCCGCATTTCTTATATGCTCCGCACTCCCTCATTTCACGGTCAGGGGAGGGGGTAATAAGCTTGTCCACAATGCCGAAGCAATAGCTGCTTAAAACCTTGACAATTTTAATATCAGCCACATCGCCTACAGCCGTTTCGGGAACAAATACAGCCATATTCTCAATACGGCAGACACCGCTGCCCTCGGAGGTAAGCCCCGTTATTTCTGCGGTGTAGATTTGATTTTTCTCAGGCATTGTGTAACCTCCTGCTTTTTCTCCATAAGCTCATCAAAGCGGTTGATGTATTCGTATGGAAATTTATAGTTATGAATTCTGTTGATAAGTCCGTCGGGATATACAAGCTTTGTGGATGCCGCACAGCCTGCACCGAGAATTGTTTGTGTTTCGTCCATAATAAATATGTTGTACTGGCTTTCATAGCCTTTTTTTGCATATCCCACATTTTCAAGATTGTCCACGGTATTTTTCTGACGGTACATATAGTATGGAAGATAGCCGTTAGCCATAAGCTTTTCAATGCTGTAATCAACCATTTCAGCGGCAGGATTTGCCATATTCACATTGCCCTCACGGAAAAGAGCCGCCGAGCGTTTTACTGTCAGCGTGTGAACAGTTATGCTTTCGGGAGAGAGTTCAACTATTTTGTCAAGTGTATGTTTAAAACTGTCCGCTGATTCTGTGGGGAGTCCTGCGATGAGGTCGGTGTTTATATTGTCAAAGCCGATTTTTCTTGCCATTTCAAAGGCTTCAAGGGCTTCCTTTCCCGTGTGCTGTCTGCCGATAACTTTAAGCACATCGTCATTCAGTGTCTGTGGATTTACAGATATCCTGTCCGCACCGAGAGCCTTTATTACACGGAGCTTTTCTTCTGTTATAGTGTCAGGTCTGCCTGCTTCAAAGCTGTATTCTCTTATTCTGTCAAGGTCGAAATTGGCGGCTACAGCCTCCATAACCTTGCGGATATCCTCTGCTGAAATTGATGTGGGAGTACCTCCGCCGAAATAAATCGTATCAATTTTTGTGTCACATTCCTTTACAAGTCTGCCGATAATTTCAAGTTCACGGCAGAGTGCGTCTATATATTGTGGCATAAGCTTCATAGCCGATGCCATACTGTGTGACACGAATGAACAATAACTGCACCGTGTAGGGCAGAACGGGATAGATACATAAAGGCTTGCGGCAGATGTATCAATACTTTCCAGTATAGGCTGCTGATTTACAGCTGTTTCATAGGCAAGGGCAAGCTTGCTGTTGGAAAGTTCATATCGCTTACGCAGTCTGTTTTCAATTTCCTCACGGGAAAGCCCCTGTGCCATAAGCTCTGTTACCTTTTTTACAGGGCGGATACCCGTCATAAGTCCCCATGGTGGAGTAATACCTGTTTTACGGCAGAGTATATGGTAAATAAGCCTGCACAGCTCCTGTTCCGCAACGCTTTTTTCTGTGGTTTCGGGGAGCAGGATTTCTTCCTTTTCTGCAGTATCTCCGTTGAGCCGCACTTCTGCCTGCAATTTCATTTCACCGCCGCATATGGCTTTTTCGGCTATGATATAGCTGTCGCCCTGTGCTTCTGAAATATCTTCTGTAAAGTTGAAGCGTGCCGTATGGAAAAACAGCTTGCATATGGACTCTATCTCATATTTAAAGGAATTGCCGATCAGCACGATCGGCATTTTATATTCATCATTTCTGTTTATCATTTCTTATCCTCTGAATGGCTTCATATAGGGATTATTACGACGCTCGTAGTCAAGGTCAGTGAACTCGTTGTGTCCGGGGTACACCTTGTAATTGCCCTCAAGCTCGTGGAGTAACTGTAATGACTGCATCATATAATGGGGGTCACTGCCCGGAAAGTCAGTTCTTCCTACGGAGCAGCAGAAAAGAGTATCTCCCGAGAAGATTACACGCTCCTCGTCGCACACGTAGCACACACTTCCGTGTGAATGACCGGGGGTATGAAGTACACGGAAGCTATAATCACCGTCTTTGATGATACAGCCGTCACGGACTATCTCGTATTTCATAACAGGCTTAAAGGGCATAATAGATATCATGGAGTGGAGGGAAAGAGCAGAGCTTTCAAGCATAGGGGAGTCGCTTTCATGGACGAAAACCTCTGCTCCCGTAGCCTGTCGCACCTCCTCAACACCGCCTATGTGGTCGTAGTGACCATGGGTAATGAGTATCTTCGTAAGCTTCAGGCTGTTCATTTTTAGATATTGTATAAGCAGCTGCGGTGTGCCGCCTATATCTATTGCTACGCATCTGTTGGGGGCAGTTATTGCAATATAGCAGTTGGCTTTAAGCTCCCCCAACTGTAAGGTTTTAATGAGCATGACTTTCCTCCTATATAGTGGAACGCTCAACTGATATGACGTTCTTTATTTTCTTTATTCTTTCAAAGAGTGCTTTAAGCTGTTCCATACTGGCGATAACTATAGTACATTCAAAAAGAGCGTTGCCATTCTTGAGTATTCTTGATGATGAATGAACTATGGGTATACGTGACTCCATGAGAATGGCTGTGATGTCGTACATAAGCCCTATACGGTTATCTGCGATGACCTCAAAGCTTGTCTGGAACTGTGTGCCTGTGTTCTCTGACCACTGTATATCAAACCAGCGTTTTACTTCTTCCTCGTCATTTCTCTGCATGGCTGCACGGTAGTTGGTACATTTTGTGGTGTGAACAGAAAGACCAAAACCACGTGTTATAAAGCCTACGATGTCATCTCCGGGGAGAGGATTACAGCACTGTGCGAATTTTATGGCTATATCATTTATCTGGTCAAGGATAATGCTGTTTCTGCTGTCGGGCTTTGCCTTTATCATTGAATTGCTTCCCGACTCCTGCACCGTTTCGCCGTACTGCTTGTTGTAACGCTCCTTGAGGCGGGGCATCATCTTTTCAAGTGATGTACCCTTGTAGCCTACGGAAGCGTAGAAATCGTCAAGTGTTTCGCAGTTGTGCTTTGCGAAATCGTCCTTGAGGAAATTCGCCATATCTTTATCAGGGACATTGATACGGTGTCTGCGGAAAAGACGTTCAACCTCTGCTTTGCCCTCTGTGATATTCTCCTCACGGCGTTCTCTCTTGAACCATGAACGTATCTTTGAACGTGCGTCGGTGGTGAATACAGTGTTAAGCCACGCTCTGTTCGGACCTTTCTCTGGGTCCTTTGAGGTGAGAATTTCACAAATCTGCCCCGTTTCAAGCTTGAAATCAAGGGGAACTATTCTGCCGTCAACCTTTGCACCTATGGTCTTATGGCCTATCTCCGTGTGTATACGGTAGGCGAAGTCGATGACATTTGAGCCCATGGGGAGGATAACCGACTTGCCCTTGGGAGTCATTATAACAACGTCCTCGGGGGCAATATCCGTCTTTATTATACGGACGATTTCTTCGACGTCGTCTGATGTCTGCTGTGCCTCGATAACTTGTCTTACCCATGCAAGACGCTGCTCCATTTTGTCACGGGAGCTTATGCCCTCCTTGTATTTCCAGTGGGCAGCAACTCCGTATTCGGCGGTTTCGTGCATATCCCACGTACGTATCTGTACTTCAAAGGGTATACCTTCTGTACCTAAAACCGTAGTATGCAGCGAGCGGTAGTCGTTGGCTTTCGGTGTGGCGATATAGTCCTTGAAGCGGTTGGGCAATGGGTTGAACATATCGTGGATAAGTCCGAGAACTCCGTAGCATTCGGGGATTGTCCGCACAATTACACGGACTGCATATTTATCATAGATTTCATCAATATTCTTGTGCATCATGAAAATCTTCTTGTATATGCTGTAAATACTTTTTACACGTCCCGAAACAACAGGGGGCTCGGAGAATTCCTCCTTCATAAAGCGTTCCTTTATACGTTCCTTGATAATCTCGATGAACGCCTCTCGCTCCTCTTTTTTGTTTTCCAGTATGTTTTCAATTTCCGTGTATGCAAAGGGGTCAAGGTAGCGGAATGACAGATCCTCAAGCTCCTCCTGTATCGCACGTATACCAAGGCGGTGGGCGAGGGGAGCATAGATATTCATTGTTTCAAGAGCTGTATTACGCTGTTTATCGGGTGGACGGTGTTTCAGCGTACGCATATTGTGCAGACGGTCTCCAAGCTTTATAATCATTACACGGATATCCTGTGACATTGCAAGGAGTATCTTGCGGACGTTTTCAGCCTGCTGCTGCTCTTTGGAGTTGGTGGGGATTTTACCCAGCTTTGTAACTCCGTCAACAAGAAGTGCAACGTCCTGACCGAAGTGCTTTTTCAGGTCGTCAAGGGTTGCGGGGGTATCCTCCACAACGTCGTGAAGCAGGGCGGAGCATATTGTGTCCGTATCCATACCCAGTTCGAGGAGAATGTAGCTTACGGCAAGGGGGTGGATGATATAATCCTGCCCTGATGAGCGTTTCTGCCCTTTGTGAGCCTTTTCCGCAAACTCATATGCGGAGAGTATCTTGCTTAAATCATACTGACGGTCGTCCTTGAGGATTTTCTGGATGATCATTTCAATTGTGAAGTTGTCGTCATAGTCGGGAATTGACTTGATATAATCCTCCGAGAGTTCATCTACAGGGGAGATAGGAATAGGAAGGTCGTGGATAGCCTCTGCCTCATTGTTCATCCTGTTGTTACTGTTCATATGATCACCCTTTCTTTTCTGTAAATCTGCGGAGCTTTACAAGAATTTCCGCTGAGTCAAGGTCTGCTTTCCTTGTGACACGTACACGTTTTATGACTGAGTTTTCGCTGCTTACAGTGATAAGTCCAAGCTGTTTCAGCGACTCTATAACCGTTGAGAAGCGGCAGTAATTCACCTGTCCGCATACCTGAAAATACAGGTTGTCGACGGTAATTCCCTCTGTGGGAATGAGTTTGTATATCATGACTGCGGTATCTCTTGCGGGGAGCATAGCGGGGTAATAGGCAGCAGGGAGCTTCTCGCCACGCATGAACGCTTCAAAGGCGTTCTGTGCCGCAAAATATTTATCCTGATTGAAATTATGGCTGCGTATATCGGAAATAAACATATTCACAGAGCGTTTATCCATAAATGTATTAACTGAAAGCGTCACAGCCATGTCGCAGTATTCTCCTGCCCTTACAGGGAGAGCGTCAGGGGAAGTCCTGAAACGCAGAGCTTCAAATTCATTTCTGCCAAGGACAATTTTCAGCTTGGAATGTGCACCCTCTGAAAGGGGACGGATTTCCCTTATATAGGCGTTTTCGACGATGAAAACAGGCTTTTCGTTGCCCATGCCGAAGGGTTCAAGCACATCAAGTCCTGCCACGTTTTCAACGGTTATATCAGCCGGTGAAAGTGCAAGGTCGGCTGAAATCTCATAACAGGGCATTTCCCTGTGATTTTCAAGGGCATATTTATTTACAAGGCGGCGGAACTCGTCGCACATACCGGATTTTATTGTAAATCCGCCTGCACCGGGGTGACCGCCGAATTTGTCAAGTACCTCCGAAGCGGCTGTGAGGGCTGCAAATACGGAAAAACTGCCGAAAGAACGTGCAGAGCCACGTGTTTCGCCGTTTTCCTCCGAGGCGATGAAGCAGGGCTTTCCGAACTGCTCCATAATGCGTGATGCGGCAATACCGATTACCCCGTGGTGCCAGCCTTTTCCGCAGACCACAATTACACGGTCGTTGAGGATTGCGGGATTTTTATCAAGAATAGCGTAGATTTCAGATGTTATATCATTTTCCGTCTGCTTACGCTGACCGTTGAGGGTGTCAAGCTCCTTTGCAAGCTCCAGAGCCTCGTCGTA
Source organism: Ruminococcus sp. (assembly GCA_017558505.1). GTDB lineage: Bacteria > Bacillota > Clostridia > Oscillospirales > Ruminococcaceae > Ruminococcus. The sequence continues at coordinate 24,322 of JAFYUM010000008.1, forward strand.
GTCGTCACAGAGGAAAAGTTCAAGTGCTGTCATAGGTGAGCCGAATCTGCCTGCTGCATTAATTCTCGGGGCAAGTCCGAAGCCGAGGGCGGTTGCGTCAACAGTTTTTTTGCTGTAGCCGCTTATTTCTTTGAGCGCCATGAGGGCAGGTCGGTCGGTTCCGTTTATAAGCTCCATGCCGTAGCGGACAATGAGGCGGTTTTCTCCTGTGAGGGTTACAATATCGGCAACGGTAGCAATAGCTGCAAGGTCGCAGAACTGCTCCAGTGCAAGTGTATAGTCGCCGCCGTCAAGAGCTGCCACCAGCTTCAGTGCAACGACAGCTCCGCAGGCATATTTGAAGGGGGAGCAGTCGTCATGGCGGTGTGGATCTATTATAGCTTCCGCACGGGGGAGGGTGTCACCCTGCTGGTGGTGGTCGGTGATAATCAGCTTCATGCCGAGGGAGTAGATGTATTCGGCTTCTGCAATGGCGGAAATACCGTTGTCAACGGTAATAATCAGCTCTGTACCTTCGCTGTGAAGCTTATCAATTGCATTTTTGTTGAGTCCGTAGCCCTCTGAACGCTCTGGGATATAGCATGTAACAGCCGCACCTGCTTCGGTGAGGTAGGTGGCAAGGATAGCCGTTGCCATAATTCCGTCACAGTCATAGTCACCGTAGACGCAGACAGAAGTACCGTTTTCAATAGCTTCGTTTATCAGTCCGGCAGCGGTTTCCATATCTCTGATGAGAAAGGGGCTTGAAAGCTCGGATACTTCAAGCTTATCCCTTACAGCTTCCGGAGAAGTATAGCCCTTTGCGGCGAGAACGGCGGCGGCGAGAGATGAAACTCCGCAGCCCATAGCCAGTTTCGGCACAAGGCTTTTATCTATATCCTTTTTTGTCCATTTTTTCATAGCTTCACCTACTGTAGTTACGTAATACTATATTATACCATATTTTCATAATCTTTTCAATCGTTTTCTGAAAATTAAATGTTATAAGTAACTACACGCGTTATCCGCCCCTGCACATAACATCATAACACAAAATATATTTCAATGCGGACTGCCAAAGGAAGTTTCTACAGATTGGCTATATATCGTAATTCTATGTAGGGACGCATTCCTGTGCGCCCGTTGTACAATTATCAGTAGATAAAAAAACAACAGAATTTTGTTCCGAATTTGCGGGAGAACGGAACCTGCCTCTTTTAGAGTCCTGATTTTAGAAAACAATATTTTTTTCAACACGCTCAGAATATGCTGTCCGCTGCAAGATGAAATTCCTCCTCTTTGCGAAAATGACATTTTTTTCACCCTATCCGTAGTATAATATAGACAAGGGGGCAGGCTTATGACAATTTATGTAGACGTTTTAATCGTACTGAATATATATGTTAATTACTTTCTCCTGCTGATAACGGCAAAGCTAAGCGGTTCCTATCTGAAACCTGTCCGCTGTGTGGCGGCATCTGTTTACGGAAGCCTTTATTCTCTGTTGATACTTGTGCCCACGCTGCCTGCTGCTGTGAATACCGTAATAAAGCTTGCGGCGGCTGTTACAGTTGTGATGATTGCATTCGGTATCGGTGATTTAAGGCGGTTTCTGAAAAACTCCGCTGCCTTTTACGGTGCGAATTTTATCCTTGCAGGCGGAATTTATGGGGCGTATATATGGTTTGAGCCTGATTTTCTTCACTTTTCCAACTCCTGTTTTTACATAGATTTTTCACTGCTGCTTCTTATTGCGTCAACAGCCGTCTTTTACCTTGCAGCCTGTATTCTCCGCCGATTGTGGGACAGCTCCCCTTTGGACGGTTACAAGGTGTTTATACGCATAGGTGGAAAGCTGCTGAAGCTTGACGGTCTTGCGGATACGGGGAATTGTCTTGTGGACTGCTTTTCGGGGAAGCCTGTTATTATATGCTCCAGAGAGGATATAGGCGAACTCCCCAAGGGGACTGCTCTGAGATTAATTCCCATGAACACTGTATCGGGTGACGGGCTTATGGAGATATTCCGCCCCGATGAGGTGATGATATCCGAAGAAAATGAAAAGAAGCGTCGGTCGGCAGATGTAATGATAGGTCTGGGCGAAACTCATGGAAAAGCGATTTTCAATCCCAAAAGTGTGTAAGGAGAAAAATTATGGAGATTATAAGAAAACTTATGAACAAGGTGAAGCAGCTTCTCAACGGAGAGGTGTACTATGTCAACGGCCCCGATACTTTGCCGCCGCCTCTGACACATGAGGAGGAAGAAGCGGTTTTTGCCGCCCTGAGCCGTAAGGACGTACAGGCGAGAAATACCCTTATTGTGCGTAATTTAAGGCTTGTGGTCTATATTGCAAAGAAGTTCGAGTCAACGGGAATAGGCACGGAGGATTTAGTATCAATCGGAACAATCGGGCTTATAAAGGCTGTTAACACGTTCTGTCCCGAAAAGAATATAAAGCTTGCCACATACGCTTCACGCTGTATTGAGAACGAAATACTTATGTTTCTGCGTAAATCCTCGCAGTACAGAGGGGATTTGTCCATAGATGAGCCGTTGAATACGGATTGTGACGGAAATGAATTGCTGTTGTCTGATGTAATCGGAACGGAGGACGACATTGTAAGCAAGGGCATTGAAACAGAGGCAGAGCGTGAATTGCTCCGCAGCGCCGTATCGGAGCTCTGTGAACGTGAGAGGGAGATAATGGAGCTGCGTTTCGGACTTATAGACGGAAAGGAAAAGACGCAGAAAGAAACGGCGGAGCTTATCGGCATATCGCAATCCTACATATCACGGCTTGAAAAGAAGATAATACGTAAGCTCCGGACAAAGCTTGAAAAGGCATTGCTTTGATAATTCTGTTGTTTTTATGAAGATACCAATGAAGATATCAAGGTACTACTATAAGAAAATAGTAGTACCTTGGTATCTTCTTTTTGCACAAAAAAAGATGTTTAAAATTGTCTGAAACGCTGAAATTTAAAATTATTTTTTCATATTCAACCATATTTGGTTGAAAAAAGCAATGTTTCAGCCCTTTATTGAGGGCAGCTTTGCCCAATAAAAAAACGGAGGTATTTTTTATGCAGTTAATTTCACTTGATGAAATCCAGTCATCATCTACACAATGGTTATGGGAGCCGTATATTCCGCTGGGAAAAATAACCATAATACAGGGCGACCCCGGAGAGGGAAAAACTTCACTCATGCTGAGTCTTGCAACTGTGCTGTCAAGAGGTTATCTGCCGAATGTGGAAGACAAGAAATTTGAGCCCTTTGAGGTGCTCTATCTCAATGCAGAGGACGATTACAGGGATACTATCAAACCAAGGCTTGAAGCTGCAAAGGCTGATTGTACGCATATTCACACCCTGTTTGAGGAGTCAGAAGACGAACCCCTTACCCTTGATGATGACAGAATAGCAAATGCAATATTAGGTCTTAATGCAAAGCTTCTTGTACTTGACCCCATACAGGCGTATCTTGGTGCAAAAGTTGATATGCACAGGGCAAATGAAATACGTCCTGTTATGAAGAAGCTTGCAGAAATAGCGGCTTGTACAAACTGTGCTGTAGTTCTGATAGGTCATATGAACAAGGCGCAGGGAATGAAGTCGGCTTATCGTGGACTTGGTTCAATTGATATCACAGCCGCTGCAAGAAGTGTTATTGTTGTGGCAAAGGATAAGAGTAACCCTGATATACGTGTGGTTGCACAGATAAAAAACAGCCTTGCACCTATTGGGGAAACTCTCGGCTTCAGGTTCTGTGAGAACGGAGTTTTCAAAAGTATAGGCACTTATGAGTGTGATATTGAAGATGTACTTCTGGGTATCGGAACAAAGAATAAGTGTACAGCCGTTGAAGAAATGCTGAAGGATGAGCTTTCAGACGGCGGAAAGCCACAGTCAGAACTGGTTGTAAAAGCATCTGAAATGGGAATATCTGTAAGTACATTAAGAAAAGCCAAGGATAAGCTTGGTGTAAAATCTGAAAAGAAGGGGGCGACATGGTACTGGCATTTGTCAGAATAAACAAAAATATACAGTGATTTTTGTGCAAAAAGAAGATGCCAAGGTACTACTATTTTCTTATAGTGGTACCTTGGCATCTTCATTTGGTATCTTCATTCTGAATTTATTGCTCAATATTATTCAATATCCACGCCCCACGCCTGTTTAACAGCGTCGGCAGGCTTGCTTTGTATGCCCTCGGCGAATATTTCAACTGCCTGATAAACAGGTTCGCCAAGATATGTATCCTTTTTCAGCACCAGCGGAGAAGTAAGCAGATTGGCTGTTGCTTCATCAGGTGCAACGGGCGAATTATACATATACGTATTATCTCCCAGAGCTGTCCAGTCAGGGCTGAAAGAAAGCTGAACGGGTTCGCTTTCTTTGCCGACGATATCTCCGTTTCCGTTAACCCAGCAGGAAACAAATCTTAAACGGAGATAAGCGTCGGTATTTCCGGTATTTTTTATTGCAATGCTGCTTTTCTGCGTTCCGTCAAATACCTCTGTAACCTTACATTCAACCTTTGCAGGGAAGAATATATTTTCAACAGTTTCCGAAGATTTGAACATAAAAGCAAGGGTAATACCAATGGAAATCAACAGGGCAGGGAGTACAATAAACAGAAGTACTCGTTTTTTACGGAGTCTGAGTTTTCTCATTTTCAATCAGCCTCCTTTACATTTTTCTCGATGTCGCTGTTTCCCGACAGCCATAAATCCTCATCGGCAGCCTTATTGAATGTAACCTCTGCGGAGTCGTTTTCAAGGGTAATCTGCTGCGAGCTGTCGCTGTATCGCCATGACCAGTCGTTGAGCTGTTCAACAGTATATTTGCCGTAAAGAAGATTTGTGATTGTGGTGCTGTCATTGCCATTTACGGTAACTTCAAAAGTATCGCCCGTGCTGTTGTTTGTCACACGGTAAACGAATACCTGTTTGCCGTTTCCTTCATCGTCGGCATTATCACGGGATATTGTAATACTGCCGTACTGGGGAGTAAGCTTTGCATAGTAGATGTTGACATCAGGCTGTGGAGAAAGTGTTGTTTTATCGGGGGTAAACTTTACATTGTCCCCGACTTTGATTGTACAGGCTTCATCGGCATACCAGCCCTCAAAGAGATATCCTGCATTAGGTCTGACCTCGGAGCCTACAATTTCCGTATCGCCCTCAATGGTTTCACTTGTTCTTGAAAGTATACCTCCCTCACCGCCTGCAATGCGGTATTCCATAGTGTACTGCAAAGGAGAGTAGTAGAAGATAATTCTGTTCTTGTCATTATCGTGACCGAGAGTAATGCTTTGTACATTTGAAGATACACAGCGGTATCCGTCAATATCCGGAGCGTGTTCTATTACGGTTGAGCCGTAGGGAATATCTGATTTTGTTATAGACTGTTCAAGAATATCGCTTTCATCAAGTTTGGTCAGGTCGGTAATATCAGCACCGTACCGGAGATAATATGTGGTATAGCTCTGGGTTTGTCTGCGGTAGTAGATATAAAGCTCTGTACCGCTTTCGTCAATTGTTATATTGAACTGACCGTTATTAAGGTTTACAGATGTTTCTGTATCGTTGATTACCTGCCATGCAGGGTTGTTAAGAATAAAACCGTTGAAATCAAGGGGAGTTATTCCGATTGTAGAGCCTGTATCACCTACACCCTCAATGGTAGAGCCGCTGTCCTCGTAGTTGCCGTTTGAAGTTTCCAACATAAAGTGAACAGCGTAATAGCTTGCCCTGGTGTTTGGTGTGTAGTAGAAAATGATTACATTGCTGCTAGAGCTTATAAATTCCCCAGGGTTATTCGGATCTTCCTCAACGGAGAGAACAAGTCGCTTGTAGAATGCGTCGGGAATAAAATCCTCAATTGGGACAAAACGCTCTGTTATAACAGCGTTTGATGTCACAGCAGTTTTGGAAGTGTGAAGCTCCTCGCCTGTGTTTTTGTTGATGTAGCGGACTGTGTATTCCAGCTCATTTGTTTCGATATAGGTAAACGTATAAACATTTGTTTGTGGAGATGTTACATCAGCCTCGTACTGCATTGTAATGGAGTGGCTTCCCACCGTGGGAAAGTAGCCTGAATTGTAACTTTGTTCAAGCTGATTGTATGGAGCGCCTGCCTTGGGGCGGAATGTTCTTGTAGTACCCTGATAGCCGTAGCCTGTGGTAGAGCCTGCAATACAGAGGTGATAGCCGTTGTTGAGCCATACGTAACTGCGTTCAGATCCGTTGACAGTAACGGTATACTTCATATGCTCCGTAGCATTGTTGCCCCTTTTTGCGTCAAGGAGAGCTGTTATTGAACTGTCGTTTTCCCTGTTGTCAAGGGCATAGTGAATAACGTAGGGACGGGGAGTCTTTGAACCCCATTCCGCAAAGATATTCATATCTCCCGTTACGGGCATATCAAGGGGAGTATAGGCTTTCGGTGTGCCTGTGTCCATGTAGAACCAGCCTGCGAAGTCATATACAACGCCGTTATCAGTCATTGAGTCTGGATTTTCAAGAGTGCTTACTGTATTACCGTGTACAACCTGTAAGCTTTCCAGATACAAGCCTTCGCTGCTGAGTCTTTCAAGGACAGCTGCTTTTTCGCTTGCGGGAGCTTTTTCGTACTCCTCCATAGCTGCATATGTCTTGAACACGTTGATTGTATGGGTTTTAGGGAGCCAGTTTGCGTAAAGCATAAGGTTGCTTGCAGGCATTGTAGCGGTATCCCAGTCAAGCTTTGTACCCTCGTAACAACCCGGAGAAGTATACCAGCCCTCGAAGTAGTAGCCGTTTTCCTCCAGATTTGTAGGGTATGGCGGTGTGAAGTTGTATTTTTTCAGTTTTGTTTCAAAGGGAACTGTTTCCTGTTTTATTATTGTTCCGTTGTTGTTGAATTCAAGAGTGTAGTTGTTGCGGGTGTAGTAGAAATCCATATTATATGAATCTCTGTATTGGTTGATACTGGGGTTTGTAGTAGCGTTTCTTCTGCTATAAGTAAATCCTTCAATAGCTGTAGCAGTCTGTTCGTTAGGGTTGCTTGTCGTATTATTATCGCAGGTATCATATGTAGCAAACAGCTTGTAATCTATGCCAAGATAATTTCTGTCGGCTTCCTCGTCTTCAAGAATTGGAAGATAGATATTGTAAAGCCATTGGTTAGGACGGCTCCATGAGATATTGGCACCGTTTTCCCAGAACGCTAAAAAGCATATGGTACTTCTGTCAGCGTATTGTGAAGCATCATAAAGCATCTGATAGTCAAGACGCAGGTAATTTCCTTTCAATGTTTTGTTTTCGTTATGCACACTGTAATAGGTATGGTGTTCCACGTTCCACGCAGAGAAGTATGCCGTATCGCCTTGTGTGTGAAGTGTTGATGTAGTTATGGAGTCAAATATGCCAATAGGCCAGATATCACCGATGTACTCACCGTATTTTGCAGAAAATGTAAGATAGTGGTAAGTTACATTGTTATACGTTTCAGCACCTGTCTGATAATTTCTTTCTAATCCGAGTGCGTTCAATGACGGGAGAGCAACAATATTACCCCACTGACTTTCAGGGACGTTTTCAAGTTGTGCAGCAAGATTGTCATTGGAGTTGTTACTCCATGCGAAATACCATGTACTTCCACCGACAATACCATAGTTGCCGTTCTTATATCTCGCATAATAAAACTTCAAAGTATATTCCTTACGGTTGTAATAAATATTTACAACAGTTGAGCCGTCGCCGTCAACTTCCACGTTCTGGTCGGCATGGCTGAACTGTGTATAACGCTTATCTTCAAAGTTGTCGGGAACATCATCACTGCCGGATACAAGTGAAGCGGAGTAAACATTGTCGTTCACAGTCTGACTTCCCCAGTAGTTGTATTTGTCATCTTCATCAGGGTCCTGCAGCCAGTAAACCTTTGTATAAGAGGTTTTTGTAACTGTCCATACAGCCCTGTAATTCCGATTTTCCGCAGGGATACGTGAGGGCATTACATCGGCAATACCGTCACCTTTGCCCTCTGCATCAAGCAAATCCCAGCCAGCGAATACATAACCGTGACGTATAGGCTCATTTACAACAAAAGGCGTGTCATAACGTGCATAAATAGGGTCAACGCCATAGCCGCCGTTCATATCGAATTTAAGCAGATAGTAATTTCTGTCGTAGTAACATTCAAATACCGTACTTCCGTCAGCAGCAACAGATTCAGGGTAGTGGTAAAGCTTTGTAAATCCGATTGAGTTTACACCGTTTGTCAGCTCGTTATCGCTTATAATCGTACCTGTAAGGGCATAATCCTGCTTGTAGAAGCCAACGTTTTCCGTGTACTGGTCGTCGTATATATTCTGGAAGTAGTATTTCGCAGCATATGGAACTTCCGTCGGCACATAGTAGATGTTGTATACAAGGCTTTCAGTTACTGATGCAAGGTTGAGATTGAGAGTGTAAACCTCAACCATATTTTCATCAACTGTATCTGTAGAGGGATTATCAGGATTATATTTCGGGATATAGCCTATAAATGTGGGTGAAATGATATTCTGTACAAAGCTTGTATCGCTTGATGTTATAGTTGCGGTGTACGGTGAAAAGATAGGATCCTTTGATTCACTGTCAAGATAATTGACGGTGATTGTTACAAAGTTTTCGTCTGCAAGAACAGCCGCGGCGGAGTATTTCATAGGAGTTGCTGTAAAGCTGTTTTTGGCTTTTACAGGTGCAGGATTGACGTTGACGCATACGGGCTCGCTGTGTATTACAGAGCCCTCATTTGTCAGCGTACAGCGGACATAGACACCCTGACCGTCATTGCTGACAGCCTTTGTCATAGCGTGGGAGAGCTCTATAGTTTCGGCGGTCTGATGTGAGATATCCGCCCAGATTTCGCCGTCTGTCAGTATCTGCCATTGATAGTCACCGTGAACAGAGGTTCTCGCCTCAATAGTTATGTGGTCATTTTCAGAAAAAGAAATTTCACTTATTTCCGCATCATCGCAGAAAATGCTGATTTCAGCGGAACTGTCCGAGAAAAGGGAAATGTCGGCAAGACTGCATACAAAAAGGCATAGTGCGGCAAGTGCCACAGCTAAAATTGACAGTAAGCCTTTTTTCATATTCTTTCCTCCTTTGACGTGTTATTTTATTGCTTCCCATGCGTCTTCCGCTGTGGGAAATCCGTTTGCCTGTACAGCGATACCCCGAAAGCTTGCGGAAAGATTTGTAATTTCCTGTATTTCGGAGTTTTTCAGTTGGTTGGAAACATAAACTGTGTTGTCGGTTATAATTGTATCCTTAAGTGATGTATTGGCTGTGAGAGCTTTAAAGTAAATATATTTCCCGTTTTCACTGGTAAGATAAGTCCATTTTGTCTTGTCCACAGACCAGAATATTTTTTTGTCATCAATTGCATAGAAGCTGTAATTGTCGTTCATAGCTGTGAAGCTTTCAGCAGATACTTCAACAAAAATATATGTGTTGGCTTCGCTGCCCTCAAATACCAGTTCAGCCTTTTTGGTAAGGTTGATACCGGGCTGTATGCGGAATTTTCCGTCGGTGAAATCGCCTGTTTCGGATATGGAAATATCATCGAATTTTATAATTCTCGCCCCGTCACCGCCCTGCGTGGAAGTGACATATTTTGAAAGTGTAACTCCCGTGGAGAGAAATGCCACGAGGACGAGATAAAGCAGCCATGCACGGAGCGGCAGCCTGAATTTTTTATTTTTCTTCTCCACCCTTTCCACCTCCGTCGGAGCTGTCTTTAGTCTTTGCGGGTATAAACAGCAGAATAACTGCTATTGTAAAAAGTATGAGCATACCGAGGGGAGTGCTGAAAAACTGAATTGCACCACCTATTTTCGGTATGATGAGTACAACCTTACCCTCAATTGAGTTATATGTGACAATATCGGGGTCAGGAGTATTGTTTGCGTCACCCTTTGTAATAAAGCCTTCGTCTATTTCCTCTGCAATACGGTGCGTCACAAGGCCTGAACAGCTGTGAAATGAGATTACATCGCCCTTTTCATAGCCTTCCTGCCTGTGGATTATTACAACATCGTTGACATTGATTTCTTCCGCCATACTGCCTGATATGACAACAGCCGTTGAAAAGCCTAATACTGTCGGGTGCTTAATCCCGAAAAATAGCTTTGCGGCGGCAGGGTATACCGTAAGCAGAAGAAGTGCGGCAATAACCGCAATGGAAGCAATACTTCCCGTAGCCGATAGGAATTTTCGTAATTTATTGTTCTTCATTTTTCCTCTTTGGATTTGTAATTGCAAGGAATAAAAGCAGTAACAGGCTGATAATCATAAGGATTATATAACCGCTTAAAACACCGTAGTAGCCTGTCTGTGGCGCTGACACGATTATATCTCCGCTTTCGTCCTCGACGATAACGATTATGCCGGCCTTTATACGCTCTGCACGGTCGTCTGCGGCGTTGTCGCCAAATGCCGTATCAGCATAATCCTGTGCATCGCTCTCCTCGTATTCCCATAACCAGTTGATATCAAAGTCTTGTATCTGACCGCTTCCGACAGTACCGCAGACAGATGAAATAACGCTGTTTTCTGCAATTCCCTCTGGGAGCGTGTAGTTGGCGGTCGGGGAAAATCCCTCTCCCGCCAGTTTTACCTTTACAGGTAGTTTTTCGTCTGTGCGGACAGAATAAACTATAGCCGTGTAATTTATGGGGTTTTCGTCCTCGTTCAGAAGTCGGACGATACTTTTTCCGTTTGTACCGGGTGCAACAACGTTTTCATCGTTGTCCGATTTTACATTGCCGTAAATTGCTTCAAAAAGTGAAAGTACAGCGGCTCCCTGTGAGTCAGTTTCGGTGCGTATATCCCATGTGAGATTTCTCTCGGAGAATGTGAGGATATGCTCGGGAGTCTCGCTTCCTGTTGCGTAGGTCATTCCAAGAACAAGCGGGAGCGTCATGACTTCAAGCAGAAACAGTATTAAAATTGCAGGGAGCATAATTTTTCTTATTCTCTGCGGCACGTCAATCCCTCCTTTAATAATGGGAACAGGTTTTCACCTGCCACATGATGAAAACCTGTCCATTTCACTTATTTATGTGGCTATGCACAATTTTTTAGCTTTAGCTTATTTAGTCGATTTGTGTTACAGTTGTTTTAACTGTGAGGTTAATAGTTGCTGCGTTATCATCTGCTGCTGCATCTCCAAGTGCTGTGTCCTTAACGTCGTTTGCATCAGAAACGTAGAATGGCCATTCCCAGCTGATAGCGAGTGATTCAGTACCTACTGTTGATAAATCAGTTCCTGCTGGATAATCCTTGCTGTAGCCATTAATAGCTTCTGCTACTTCTTTTTGGAATTCAGCTTCGGATGAGTAATCCAATCCGTTAATGTCCTTATCTCCAACTGTAATTACAATAGGACAATAGTAAGCACCATCTACTTCCCAGCCAGAAAACATTGTTACGCCTTCGGGGATTTCATAATTTACTCTTACAGCAACTTCGGGAGTACCTGTTAAAGTCATACTTGTCATATTTCCACTTGTACCAGGTGCCACAACATTTTCGGCTGAAACAACGGAGTAAGTTTCTGCAAAAGCTCCGTCATCTGTTTTATAGGTTTCAGCAAAAGTCTCACCATTAGCAGTAACTGTTACACCAAACTTTGCAACTCTTGCACTATCAGAGCCTTCGCCGCTGGTCACATACTTAGCAAGTGTGCCACTCATGAAACAAGTTGTACCCAATGCCAGAACCATAGTTAATGCGCCTGCTCTTAAAAAATTAATCTTTTTACTCATAATATGTAACCTCCTTGTTGGTTTGCGTATAAACCGTGACTGTGTGTGGCACGCAGGACGGTATATAACTTAATCTTGTTTTTCCTCCGCAATTTTACGGAGCCTTTCGATTTCTGCCTGTAATTCAGCAGTTTTCTTATTGTCCTCCTTGTCGCTTTTACGTCTGCGGATAACATCGGTTACGACAAAAAGGCAGAGGGGGATTCCCATAAAAAGTATCATTCCCAGTGGAGTCTGCAAAAACATTGCGAAGTCGCCGACTCCTGCAAGTCTGAAACGGTAAATGCCTAATACCTGTTCTTCCGGGACGGGAAAGCTGTCTTCTACGTTATTCGCGTCACCCTTTGTGGTGAAAAGACGCTTGCCCTGTTCGTCCGTTTCAATAGCTGTAATTCTGTGAGTGATTACCAGTTTTTCTTCCATAAAGGATATTATATCGCCTACCTCAAGCTTGTCCGCATCGGTTTTGGAAATAAATATCAGATCGCCTACTTCAATATGGTCCTTGGCATTTCCGCTCATAGAACCCGACTGCACCACCATAGGAGTAATGCCTAACACCGAGGGCGGCTTTTCGGGATTGATTGTACCTTTTATAATAATAATGACATTGCTCAACAGCATAAGACCGAAAACAATGCACATAATTATTCCGAGTGTCGATAAAACGACTGAATTCTTTTTCTTCATAAAAACATTTATCTCCTTTTGATAACTTATTATAACCTATTCAACGCAACAAAAGTGCAACAAAAAAGGGCGACTTTAATAAAAAATAAGGAAAGTTTGTAAACATTTTGTGAAGTGAATATATATTTCTCCTCTTGCATATCTTTCGGCGATATGGTATAATTGTGAAAAGAGGTGATTTTAATGCGACTTGTCATTGCAGATACCGATAATTCCGCCGCACAATCAATGGCAGAGCTTGTAAAAAGTTCCTTCCCCGATGATGAAACGATTGTTTTCGGTAACAAAGGGGAGGCTATTTCATATATACGCAGGTATGGGTGCGGTGTGCTTTTTGTGCGTATTTCCAGGGATTTCCGCTGGGGATATGAACTTGCGGAAAATCTCTGCCAGAATCAACAGAGGATTAATGTTGTGTTTTTTTCGGACAGTCCAGACTGTGCGGTGGAGGCCTTCAACGTCTATGCCGTGGACTACCTTATAAACCCTGTAGAACGCAGACTTCAGAAAATAATGGAAAATCTCCGATATCCAACAGAAAAAAACAGGGTTTTTCTGCAATGCTTCGGCAATTTTGAAGTATTTGTCAATGGGACTCCACTTCGCTTCCCAAGGGCGAAAGCCAAGGAAATACTTGCATATCTTGCTGACCGCCGTGGTGCTGAATGCAGTATGGGACAGCTTATATCGGTGTTGTGGGAGGACGGTGAGGACACTCCGTCAAGAAGTAGTAATCTGCGGAATGCTATAGGCTGCCTTAAAAAAACTCTTGACTCTGTTGGTGCAGGGGATATAATTGTAAAAACACGTAACAATATCAGACTTGATACAAAGGCTGTAGATTGCGATTATTTTGATTATATAGATAAAAAAGCATCCGATGTTCATAATTTCCGCAGGGAGTATATGCTCCAGTATTCATGGTCGGAAATAACAGCAGGAAGGCTTGTGGAGGAATAACCATGTCAGAAACATTTATAAGAACGGAAATGCTCGTTGGCACAGAAGGAATTGAAAGACTGAAATCTGCTCGTATAGCCGTTTTTGGTGTAGGCGGAGTGGGCGGCTATACCGTGGAAGCTCTCGCACGTTCAGGGGTGGGAGCTCTTGATCTGATTGATAATGATACTGTCAGCGAATCGAATATAAACCGTCAGATAATCGCCTTACACAGTAATATAGGACAATATAAAACAGATGTGGCAAAAGCTCGTATAAGCGACATAAATCCCGATTGTAAAGTAACTGCCCATAATATGTTTTTTATGCCCGATACCGCAGATTCCCTTGATTTCTCACAATATGATTATGTTGTGGACGCAATTGACACAATAACGGGAAAAATCGAGATAATCATGAGGGCAAAAGCCGCAGGAGTTCCTGTTATAAGCTCCATGGGTGCAGGAAATAAGCTTGATCCTACGGCATTTGAGGTTGCGGATATATACAAGACCTCTGTCTGCCCTCTTGCAAGGGTTATGCGTCGGGAAATGAAGAAAAGGGGAGTGGACTCCCTGAAAGTGGTGTATTCGAAGGAGGAGGCAATTTCTCCTAAAATAAGCGGAATTACGCAGGAATCGGGTAAGCCTGTAGCAGGCTCGTGTGCCTTTGTCCCCTCGGTGGCAGGTCTGATTATTGCAGGGGAAGTTATTAAGGACATCTCTGGAAATCTCAGCCTGTAGAAAAATGTTTTTGTATAACGGACACGGCACAACCTGTCCCTACAAAACGGCTATATATTGTAGTTTTGTGTAGGGGCGAGTTCCGCTCGCCCGCAATTTCTAATTGGTGGAGCAATAAATAATTATTCTAACCGAATTTTTTCAAAGGATTTCCGTCTTTATCGTAAATCTCATCTGTTTCGCTCCACGATTTTGAAAAATCCTCATCTGTTTCAAGAAGCAGCCTTTTATGAGTGTATCCGTAACTGTCAGTTCCCACAGCTTCAACTTTTACTGTATCCCCCGATTTAGCAGGAATTTTTACATCTATATCCATAAACATATCGGGAATTTCAATTTCCCTGACGGTTTCACCATTAACGCTGAATATCACTTTCGTATCCTTTAGTTCTTCCATACGCTTATCAATTATTATATCCCCTGAATAATCCGTTATGCCCCCATCGTAATAAGTACCGTTCAAGGAAAAGTCATTCTGACCGAAATCAAATTCTAAATCTATTATATTTCCCAACTGCGGTAGGCATACATTACTCAAAAATACATAATCATTTTCCATAATCCACGTTGAGGATGTCACTCCGTTTGTTTCAATTGAAGCACATACCTTGCCGAAACTGTCGTCAAACATCGGCAGCGGCTTTCCCCCTGTGTAAATGCCGTCAGCATTTTTTTCAAGAGTTATGGTATCACTTCCCACAGTAATTCTGACTTTTGTATCTTCCCCTGATGTCTTAGGAATACATCTGAACATTGTGTTTACGGTATGATTTACGTTATCAATCTCTCCCAATTCACATTCAAGCATAATGAACTCCGAATTCTGCTCCTCAACCATATCCCTTAATTTTCTGATTTCATACTGCAATGAAGCTATTGTATTGTTGATATTATTCTGCGTATTCTGAACACCTGCGGATATAGTTGAAAGCATGGACAGAGTTGAAATTGCAAATATAACTGCTCCTACAATAAGAATTATTCTGCCTATGCTTTCAGTGGAAGCCATTGAAATATGTGCCGTACTTTCATTATCCTCCAGCTTTTTGTTAATTCTCTTTTTATAAATGCTTGAATATACTGCAAAAACTATCAGCGCAATAAATATAAGGCATACTATTATAAGTAATATACCAATAGTTGCTATTTTAGCCATAAGAACCCTCCTAAATTCCAAAAATACCTTGAATGAAGTGTAATAACTCCTTGTAACGTCTACAAGAGAACCGTCCGACATTGTAAGCACGAATTTCATTGAAAGTGACGGTTTGATTTTCTTAACGTGGGATTTTGCAATAATCGCACAATTGCTTACACGGAGAAATTTCTCATTGTCAAGAATAGTGCAAAGCTGATAAAGCCTGTCATAAGCGTAATAATCCTCGCCGTCAGTACTGTGAGCCACCACATCGTGACCAAAGCTTTCTATGAATATAATCTCCTCTGTTTTAAGCCTGAGTTTTTCGCCATTTTTATTCTTTACGGCTATAAATGAGGAATATCGTTCTTTTTCCGTGATTATCAGTTCGGCTTCATCGTCAATTTCAAAGCCTGCTGATAACAGCTTCTGTTCAAGTTCTGCGTATCTTTCATCGCTTACATTAAGTCTTATTTTCACGGATTTCCCCCTTTGCATTTGTTTCAGCTGATATTTATATTATACCTGTTTTGAAAAAATTTGCAATACTTTCCGCACAGCTTGCATTATAATCATCACGGATTGCAGTTTTGTCAAACAAAAAGGACACGGCACGCCGTGTCCCTACAAAAATCAAATTTACCGCACGCATTAGTTAAAAGCTAACAGCTAAAGGCTAACGGCTAAAAGCTAATAGCTTTTTATTTATTGTACTCAAAAATTTTAAGCTCTGTTTCCTCAACTGCCTTCTGAATAAGCGGCTCAAAATCGAAGCTGTTCTGTGCCTTTTCCACATCTTCAAGACGTGGGCGAACCTTTGGATGCTTGGGAGTGAATACTGTACAGCAGTCCTCATAAGGCTCGATAGATGTTTCAAATGTGTCGATTTTACGGGCAATTTCAATAATTTCCGTCTTGTCCATACCAACGCAGGGACGAAGTACAGGGATTCTGCAAGCCGCATCGGTACAAGCCATAGCCGCCATAGTCTGACTTGCAACCTGTCCGACACTTTCCCCCGTAATAAGTGCAAGGCAATTCTTCTTTTCCGCTATTCTCTGGGCAATTTCCATCATAAGGCGACGCATTATAATCGTGAAGAATTCCTCTGGGCAGTTATCCTTGATAGCCTCCTGTATTTCCGTGAAAGGAACGCAGAAAAAGGCTATATCTCCGCAGTAATCCGTCAGCTTTTCGCAGAGTGTTTCAACTTTAAGCAGCGCTCTGTCAGATGTATAGGGAGGGCTTACATAGTGAATTGCGGAAATGTGAATACCTCTCTTAGCCATCATCCAGCCTGCAACAGGGCTGTCAATTCCTCCTGAAAGAAGCAGCATAGCCTTTCCGCTGCAACCAACAGGCAGACCACCTGCACCACGGATATTTTCAGCATGAACGTATGCGTTAGTGTCACGAACCTCAACGGTTACCGTAACTTCGGGATTTTTCACATCCACGGTGAGATGTGGGAATTTATCAAGGAGAATACCGCCAAGCTCCGCACAGATTTCAGGGGATTTCATAGCAAATGCCTTATCAGAACGCTTTGCATTTACCTTGAATGTCTTTGCACAGCTGAGAACGTCCTCCAGATATTCAACAGCTTTTGCCGATATATCGCCGAATTCCTTTTCACATACGCAGGCACGGCAGAGAGCCGCAATTCCGAAAATCTTACCCACACGGTCAACAACCTCGGCTAAATCCACATCTTCATCAAGTGGGTTGATGTAGGTGGTTGACTGGGCGGAAGTCAGCTCGAATTTTCCAAGATTTTTTATGCGTCTTTTGATATTCTTTTTCAGCATATCCTCAAAACTACGCTTATTAAGACCTTTCAGCGCCATTTCGCCGAATTTTACAAGTACAATTTCTTTCATTTTTCATTCTCCTATTATCAAATTCAGAATTAAGAATTATGAATTAAGAATTGTAGCGTTCAACAAAAATTTCATATTTATTCTTAATTCTGCATTCTTAATTTTTAATTATCCTCTTACGGAATTGATTCCCTCACGGAGTTTTTCCGCAAATGACCGTATATCCTCAATTGCCGTATCTCCGCAAACGCTGACACGCAATGCACTATCGGCGGATTTGCCGTGTATGCCGAACTGTTCTAAAACTCCGCTTTGCTGTCCCTTTGAACAGGCTGAACCGCTGCTTACGTAAATTCCGAAGCTTTCAAGATAGTGAAGCATAATTTCGGAACGCTTTCCTGCGGCGGAAATATTTATAACATAGGGCGAACCGTCCTCGGGAGAATTTACAGTAACTCCCTCAATTGACGATATTTCGCCAATCAGCGTATCTTTCAGCATTTGTGCATGAGCATATCTCTCGGCAATTGTAGGCTGCAAATGCTCCACCGCCGCACCAAATCCGCAGATAAGGGGCACGGATTCAGTTCCCGAACGTATGCCCTTTTCCTGCTTTCCGCCTGTCACAACGGGCAGTACACGAACTCCCTTTTTTATGTAAAGCGCACCAACTCCCTTTGCTCCGTGTACCTTGTGACCGCTTATTGAAATAAGGTCGGCATTGAGGTTTTTTGCGGAAATATTCAGCTTCATAAATGCCTGAACGCAGTCGCTGTGGGTGATTATTTCGGGGAATTTCCGCTTGACAGCCGTGAAAATTTCCTTGACGGGCAGAATATGTCCCGTTTCATTGTTGACCTGCATAGCAGTTACAAGAACTGTATTATCATCGCAGGCGGAGAGAAAATCCACAGGGTAAAACTTCCCGTCCTCACGAGGAGAAATGCGGACAACTTCAAATCCGCTTTTTTCCATAGCGGTGAGAGTTTCGTCAACTGATGCGTGTTCAACCGCTGATGCGACGATTTTACGCCGTTTTTTTCCATATGCGGCACAAGCTCCACGGATTGCAAGGTTATTGCTCTCCGTTGCTCCAGATGTGAAGATTATGTTGGAGCTGTCGGCATTTAAAGCTCCTGCTATTATTTTCCGAGCCTTGTCCACCGCAAGCTGTGCGTCAAGTCCTGCACGGTGGAGAGATGAGGGATTGCCGAAATTCTCGGTCATCATCTCCGTAACCGCCGCCACAGCTGCCTCACAGGGCTTTGTGGTTGCGGCATTATCTAAATATATCATTTTTCCTCCCAAACAGAATAATCTTATACATTTATCTGCACGGACACAGCACGCTGTGTCCCTACAATAAGCCTATCTTATTTATTATAGCATATATTTTGTGATAATGCTATAGGTGAGGGATATTTTTAAATATGTTACGTAAACAACAAAGGCATTGCGATGATGCAATGCCTTGATTTTTCAGAATAAAACTACTGTGTTTTCAGTTGTAAGCGTTTCCATAGTTTTGCTTTTCTCCGCTATGGCAGAAAGGCTTATATTGTTTTCCTTGCAGAATTTCACAATTGGCTCACTTGTGAAAATAGATTTGATTTCACCTTGCAGCAGGTCGAAAAATTCTTTGATTTCTTTTTTTGTTTGTTCGTTCTCCACATCGGGAATGAAGAACATATAAACAAGCTTTGCAGGCTTTTCACCTGTATTTGCCGCAATTCCAAGCAAGTGACAGATGAACTGCTTTACATCAAAGTGTGATGTTTCCTTATCAATTCCGAAAAGGCTTAATGGTGCAGTAAATTCTTCTTCGCCCTCTATCGCATTTGAAGCTATATCGAGGAAAATATTATTTTCCTTGAAGTGAGTGAGATACTTATTTTTCATTATTAACTTGTGGCTGTCAAAAAACTCGTGACATTTTACTTCAAGAAATACATTACAGAAATCCTGTTCGATATATCCATCAAGCTGCGGTGCAGTTCCTGTTATGCCTTTTATTTTACATTCCTTTTCAAATTCTATGCCAGCTACATCTCTTAACGCAAGATAACAGAAACGTGATGAAGAAGCCACACTTGCCATTTTAGGCGGCATCAAGCCATATCTGCCCATTTTTTCGTCAAGCTCTCCGCCTTTTCCGTCATCATACTTTTTATAATGCTGTGGATAAGCCTCTTTCATATCTGCTTTGAATGCTTCAAATGAATTAAAGGTATAGTAGTTATCGTATTTTCTGTCATTGATTTCATATCCGAAACTATCAGCAGGAACATCATCGAATTTAATAAGATTTGCCTTTATAATAGCGTCGAATTCTTTTGAATCTTTTATCATTTTATTTCATCCCTTTCATCAAAATATATTATAATTATACTATATTTTTTATTAAAAAGCAATATATATTCAATATTTTTAAATACATTACACAAAAAGACGGCAGAAATTAATCCACCGTCCCTGTAATTACGCATTTCCGAAAGGCTAACAGCTTATAGAGGCGGATAATATCCGCCCCTACTAAACTTCAAATCAATCCTCAAACAAAGGTGTAGAGAAATATCTCTCCGCAGTATCGGGGAGGATAGTTACAACTGTCTTGCCCTCGCCCAGCTTTTCAGCCATTTTCAGAGCCGCCGCAACATTAGTTCCGCTGGAAATACCGCACAGAATACCCTCCTTGCGTGCAAGGTCCTGAGCAGTCTGAATTGCTTCCTCATCGGTTACAATGTAAATATCATCGTAAATTTTCTGATTAAGTATATCGGGAATAATTCCGTCACCGATACCCATTTGTAAATGTGTACCAATGTTTCCGCCTGCAAGAATAGCCGCATTTTCAGGCTCTACCGCCCATATAAGCATATCGGGGTACTGAGATTTAAGAGTTTCGCCGATACCTGTAATAGTTCCCCCTGTGCCTATTCCCGAACAGAAACCGTCAATTCTGCCTGCTGTCTGCTCCAGAATTTCAAGAGCTGTGTAATACTTATGAGCAAAAATATTGTTCATATTTGTGAACTGCTGTGGAACGAATACCCTGCTGTCCCCGGCTTTCATACGGAGTGCCGTATCAAGACACTCACGGATACACTTGCCGATATCGCCGTCATCGTGAACGAGTATAACCTCTGCACCGTAGTGACGGACAAGCTTGCGGCGTTCCTCACTAACGGAATCGGGCATAATAATTATAGTCTTATAGCCCTTTACAGCTCCCACAAGTGAAAGACCGATACCCTGATTTCCGCTTGTAGGCTCAACAATTATTGTATCCTTATTGATTAAGCCCTCTTTTTCAGCCTGTCTGATCATATTGAAAGCAGTTCTCGTCTTGATTGAGCCACCTACGTTAAGCCCCTCGAATTTTACCAGCACTTCGGCATTTCCGGGCTTATTCATCTTATTAAGTCTTATTATGGGCGTATGACCTATCGCCTCAAGTATATTATTGCAAACCATTACAGATTTCTCCTTCTCAAAAATTACCTTTAATATTATATTATAAAATGAAGAAAAATGCAATAGTTTTTTGAAAATTAAACAAGATACTTCATTGGTATCCTGATTATGTTCAGCCCGCATTGAAATACAGGCTTTTTCGACAATCTCAACAGGCAGTTATACCGCCTGTTTTATTTTGCATAAAAATTAATGAAATATTTGTGCATAATTGCCGAAAATATGCCTCGGTTTTGTGAGGAAGAAGTGGTAAATGTCGGAAATTTCAGCAAAATGCTTGACAGATTTGCAGAAATGGTGTATAATGAAGTATCATAAAATAGGTGTAATATGACAAATTGTATCCTTTTATGTAAATTATTCCTGCGGAGGCGACAGAAGCTGATGAACAATTCAGAGAACAAAGACATCATAGATAATACAGCCGATGATGAAGCATCTGCAAGAGCTGAAAAAATCAAGGCTATCCGTGAATCATTGCGTAAAGCAAGTGAAACTCCGCAGTTGCCCGCAGAGAATGTTCCGGAAGCTGCAACGGAAGCAGAGCCCGATGTACAGGCGGAGGAGATTCCTGTAGTACTGACAGAGGAAGTTCCCGCAGAGAAAGCCGTTGATGTGCCTGACGGAGAAGTTCCCGCAGAGGAAGCCGTTGCTGCAAATGCCGCAGCTATGGGCATTGAGGAGGTAAAAGCTGATGAAGCAGAAGTACCTGCTGGATCAGAAAAACAGCCTGTTGTTGAGGAAACTGTTGTAACTGCGCAAAAGCCTGAAAAGAAGAAAAAGGGCAGAAAGAAAAAGAAGAAAAAGCCGCTGAAACGCAGAATAAGGGAACTTTTCCCCGAAAAGGGCGACAGCGCTGCTGAAATAATCAGAAAAATTGTTTTTCTTATTTCTATTATTGCCATTATTGTCTGCGGCTATATGGTTGCTGATTATTATCTCGACCTTTGGAGAAGCCGTATGCAGTACAATAATATTCAGGAGATTTACGAGATTTACGAGCCTATTGAAGAAGTTGAAATTTCCACAGAGCCTGCATCAGAGGGCAGGGAAGAACCCGAAAAGATATACACTATGCTTAACGGTGCAAAGAAACTTCTTGGAATAAATCCCGATACAGTGGGATATATCCGTATTCCCTCAAAGGATGGCAGCGACCCTATTGTTGACCTGCCTGTTGTAAAGGCTCATGACAATATGAAATATCTTGACCGTAATTTCAATGGCGATGATTCAAGAACAGGTACACTGTTCCTTGATTTCAGAAACCACTTTGATGAGGTTGAGGACGGTCATCTTGTTACTGAAAATTCCGAACATCTTGTTATCTACGGTCACAACATGGCTGATGAGAGTATGTTCGGCAAGCTGAAATACTACTATGGAAGTGCGGAGTACTATACCGAGCACCCTATAATTCAACTCAATTCAAATTATGAAAGCTATAAATATAAGATTTTTGCTGTGTTTATTGTTGATGCCAAGGATGAAAGCGAAACAAAGTACGACTGCTGGAACAAGCTTGAACTTGATTCCGAGGAGGAATTCTACGACTTTGTCAACGAGGCTAAACGCAGAACAATCTACACCAACGATGTTGATGTAAAATACGGCGACGGTCTGCTTTCTCTTTCAACCTGTCATTATCTTTTAAAGGACAGAAGCCGCCTTATGATTATGGCGAGAACTATCCGTCCCGGTGAAGATGAGTACGAGGGTACGGAAAAGAGCAAGAAGAACAAGAATATTAAATGGCCTTCTATGTACTACAATACAAAAACAAATGAGAAGTACGACGATAAAGCCATTTTCATACCATATGGTCCTGAAGAAGCTGTAAAGGAAGCAGAAGCAAAGCTTGCAGCCCAGAAGAAGAAAAAGGAAGAAGAAAAGAAAAAGAAAGAGCAGGCTTCAAAGGAAGCCGAAAAGGCAAAAATTACTACTACGACAAAAAAGTCAGACAGCAAAAAAACAACTGTCAGGTCAACAAAGACGACTGTTGCAAAAACTGCTGCTGTGACGAAAAAAACATCAGCCGAGGAATGATAACATTATAATGAATAAGTACGGCAATTTTATTTCAGCCGCCGCCGCTGTTGCTGCTGCTGCGTGTCTGGTTACTGTCGGATGTTCCGAAAAAAAGGAAGCAGCTGAGAGTTCATCCTCCGAAGCGGTACAGACTACAGAAGCCACAACAGAGGCTGCCACAATACCTGTATATGACAGCTATGTGCCTTCTCCCGATGGCATGAGCGATAAGACAAAGCTCTGGTTGAAGGAGAACAAGGACTACATAGGCTGGATAAGAATAAAAAATACCCAAGTGGACTATCCCATAGTTATGGACCCGGGTGAGGTTCAGGAGGGACAGCCTTATTATAAAAATGAAGCCCATAATCCTAATTCCTTCTATTTATATAAGAATTTAGACAGGGAATACGAATTTGCAGGCTCACTCTTTATGGATTACCGCTGTAATTTCGGCGGCGATGAGGAAGCTCAGTCTGAAAATATTATGATTTACGGTCATAATATGCTTAACCTGACAATGTTCGGCTCTCTCAGAAATTATTACAATGACCATTCTTTCTGGGAAAAAGCACCATTTATCGAGCTGAGTTCTCCTTATGCAGATTATGATTATGTAATCTGCGGCAATGCCATTACAAGCGGCTACAAGGAGTCGGATTTCGTTTACTGGGATATGGAGGAGCTTGATACGCAGGAGGACTTTGACTACTACAAGAACAAGCTCCGTGAAAAACAAGTTTTCGATTCGGGCGTTGATTATGAGTTCGGCGATAAGCTGGTGACTCTTTCAACCTGCTATGGAGTTTCCGAGAACAATATGAGATTCATATTGGTTGCAAGAAGACTCCGTGAAGGCGAGGTTGCGGGCGATATGTCCACAATTCAGCGTTCCGACGAATATATAGAAAAAGAAAAAGAAAAGACGACAAAGGAAAAAAGCTAACATAAAGCACGGTCTTTGTATCGTGCGTTTGAGGTGATTCCAATGGATAATAAACGCTTAAAGAAGGCTTCTGCTGCGGCACTGGCTGTTCTTGCGGTGTGCGGTACCGTTATCGGAACTGCTTACGCTGCGGACAACACAGCTCCGACAGAGAAGAATGCTTCAACTACAGCTGCTCAATTATCCGAAGCCGAAACCACAGCATCTTCGACGGAAGCGTCCACAGAGGCTGCGGCAGAGGAAAATGGTGAGGAATCTGATTGGTTCAAGGCAGAACTCGACAGCTACGATGACAGCCTTTCACTTATCAGTTATGAAACTTCACCAGAATCATCGGGGAAAAAGAAGAAAAAGGGCCCGACTCCTGTTGAGCTTGATGTCACCGGCGGATATGTCGGCGATATTCCATGGTTTGAAAGTGAGCCGGTTATCGAGTCCACACCCGGAAAGTTCGCAGTCGTTACCTACGGCTGGGGGCATGGTGTAGGAATGAGCCAGAACGGTGCAAATTTCTACGCTACCTACAGCGGCTGGACTTATCAGGATATCCTTTTCCATTACTATCCCGATACATACCTTATGGATACAGGCGAAGCCTATGACGAAGAAATCACCGTTGCGGGTGTTTCGGGCGATGTTCTTTCTATGGTTTCCCAGATTGTATTCAACGAGGTGGGCAGCACTATGAATTACGAGGCTATCAAGGCGCAGGCTGTTGCTGTTTATACTTATTGTAAGTACAACGGCAACGACTCAAATGACCTGAGATGTAAGCCTTGTCCTCCGCAGATAGTTGTTGACGCTGTTTCCGAGGTTCTCGGTCAGGCGCTCTACTACGACGGAGATTTTGCATTGACTATGTTCTCCGCTTCAAGCGGTGGTATTACTGCTAACTGCCATGAAGTATTCTGGAGAGATTTACCGTATCTGCGTTCAGTTCCCAGTGATTATGATGCAGCATACGATCCCCATTATGGGACAGTTACATATATCGACGATTATCAGTTCAAGAACATGATTGAAACGGCATACGGAATTACTCTTTCGTCTGACCCTTTCAACTGGATCAAGCCTGAATATTCCGACGAAACAGGATATGTAACCTACGTAAATATAGATGACCAGCTTACAGTCAAGGGTTATGACTTTAAGCTTGCT
This sequence comes from Ruminococcus sp., assembly GCA_017558505.1. GTDB lineage: Bacteria > Bacillota > Clostridia > Oscillospirales > Ruminococcaceae > Ruminococcus. The sequence continues at coordinate 49,039 of JAFYUM010000008.1, forward strand.
ATGGGACTTAAAGCTCCCAAATTCAATATACACTATACTCCCAGACCGGAGGGAGAGGCAATTCCCAGCGGTTCTTCCGATATAGTCGTGGTTGAGCCCGAGTATACACAGACACCAGGAGTATGGTATCCTAATAATTATCCAACTGATATCGGTGCAGTTCCCGAGCCTACAGAGCCTTCCACAGAGGGCGAGTGGACTGAACCCTCTACTGACTGGTATGAGGAGCCCACATGGACAGAAAGTACTTCAGGCTGGACTGACACCACAACATCATGGACGGATACAACAACAAGCTGGACTGAAAGCTCGTATGACTATAATTACGACTACAGCACAGATTACAATTATAACTACGGTTATTAAATAATATCAGACAGGTCTTTGAGGCTGACGCACAGGTCGGCTTTGGGGACTTGTTTGCGTTTAATATTTCAGGGCACTTCTGAAAAACCTTTTGAGAAAAAGCAGATATGCACTTCATCTGCTTCGCCAGCCTCTCCCGGAGTGCGGCAGAAAATGGGTGAAAAAATCCTGAAAATATCACCTTTTTATGCCTTGTGGGTGAAAAAAGGTGAATTTACTGTTATAAAATTTAATATTAAAAAGTGAAATTCGGCAATATCTCTGATTTCTGTCTTGAGATTTAGCTTATGATTGTGCAATATGCCCTCTTGAAAAATATTGTTAAATGGGGTATAATGATTATAGGGTAAATTTAGGTGATGAGTTGTAAAATTTTCCATTTTTTGGTGAAGTTAGGCAACTGGTTGTGACTCAAAAGAAGAAAAAGGAGGCGAATATCATGAACGAGCCGTTATGCGGTACTTATAATCCCAGTATCGACACAAAAGGCCGTATGAGCTTTCCGACAAAGCTCCGTGATATTCTTGGTGCCGAATTTTATCTTTGTGTAGGTCATGATAAGAATTATATCGCCGTTTACTCCGTGGACGAGTTCTACAAGTACTGCGAAAAGCTTAATGAAATCCCCGGCGAAATAGGATCGGAGATAAGACGTGAGCTTCTTGCAGGTGCTGACAAGCAGATACCCGATAAGCAGGGACGTATTTTTATTTCACAGACATTAAGGGAATTTGCAGACATTACCGACGAAGTAACAGTTATAGGTAATATGAACAGAGCTGAAATCTGGAATCCTGCTCTTTATGCAGAAACCAGAAAGAACATTGATGTTGCCGCTAAAAAGGCCGCACTTGCTAATCTTGTGCTGTAAAGGAGATTACAATGGAGTTCAGACATATCCCTGTTCTTCTCGACCAATGTATTGAAGGACTCAATATCAACCCCGAAGGCATTTACATCGACTGTACTGCCGGAGGAGGCGGACATTCCTCTGCAATTGCTGCAAGGCTCAGCGAAAAGGGACGCTTGTATTCCCTTGACCGCGATCCTGATGCCGTTAAGGCGGCTTCAGCAAGACTTGCTGAATTTTCAAATGCCCGTGTAATTCATCGTAATTATTCGGAGCTTGATGCTGTTCTTGCTGAACTGGATATTGAAGCTGTTGACGGTATACTTATGGATTTAGGTGTATCCTCATATCAGCTTGATGAAGAAAGCAGAGGCTTTTCCTATCATGCCGACGCTCCTCTCGATATGAGAATGAGTCAGACGGGTATGAGCGCTGCCGATGTTGTCAATACTTTTTCGGAACAACAGCTTGCAAAGATAATATTTGAATACGGTGAGGAGAAATTTTCACGACGTATTGCTTCAAATATAATCAGAGCGAGAGAAATTGCTCCCATAGAAACGACGCTTCAGCTTGCGGATATCATAAGGGAAAGCGTTCCGCAGAAAGCACGGAGAGATAAAAACCCCTGTAAAAAAACGTTTCAGGCAATACGTATAGCTGTAAACGGAGAGTTCGACCATCTTTCAGAAGGACTCGACAAAGCATTTGCAGCATTAAAGCCTGGTGGCAGACTTGCCGTTATCACCTTCCATTCCTTAGAGGACAGAATCGTGAAACAGCGATTTGCGGGTTGGTGTAAGGGCTGTATATGTCCGCCCGATTTTCCCCAGTGTGTATGCGGACGCAAGCCGCAGGGAAACCTTGTGAACAGAAAGCCTTTAGAGGCTGACAGTGAAGAACTGGAAAACAACAACAGAAGCAGAAGTGCAAAGCTCAGAGTTATAGAAAGGAGTGCGTGCTGCGATGGCTGAAACTAATTCTGCAACAGTGCAGAAAAATGTTAAAAATGGTCAGTCAAAGAAGAATCCGCAGGGAAATGAAACAGGGCTTGGCTCCGTTTTATCCATTATATTTATAGCGGCTCTTGCAGCAGTACTTTTCGGAACGGTAATTTACAGTCTTGACAGAAGAAATACAGTATACAGCAAGGTTGCGGAGCTCAGCAATGAGCTTACATATGCCAAGGCTGAAAATGTCAGACTACAGACAGAGCTTGAAAGTAAAATATCTGCAAAGAACGTCGAGGATTATGCAGAAAATGTACTGGGAATGAAAAAAATAGACCCTTCACAGATTAAGTACATTGAGATTCAGACCGATGACGTAGTCAGTATTCCTGAACAGGACGAAGGATTGGTAACAAAGATAAAAAATTTTTTCGATTACTGTGTGGAATATTTCAGAGGGTAGAGCCAATATATATATAAGGAACCTGGACTGCCTGTATAAAAAACTGACGGCAAAAAAATATAACCGCCGCAGTTGGGAAATGTCGTAAAGTAGAACGTACGCTGTTTCCATAAAAGTAGAACACGGAGACACAGCGAGTGATCGGAATAAAGGATTGCTCTCCCCGCATAAAAATATAAACAGGGGAGAGCTTATCCTTCACTTGAGGGACAACAAGTGAAAACTATTACATCGTGTGTCAAGAGCAAAACATCGTGAACGATGTATAGGCAGGGTTGCTCATCAACAACCCTGCCTTATTTATTGATAATCCATATCAGGGGATTTTTTAATCCCTTGTGAAGCAGAAAGGATTAGATATGAACAATAAGAATCTGCCTTCAAAATCAATGAAATTCAGAGCAAAGATAACCATGACAGGTGTTTTTCTTCTGCTTTTTTCAGGAGTTGCTGCGAATTTTTTCAACATCTCCGTTATAAAAAATAAAGAATACCAGACTATGGCGAATGACCAGCATTTCGGCTCTATTCCCTTATCTGCACACCGTGGCTCGATTTTTGACTCAAAGGGTACTGCCCTTGCAAAAAGTGCTACGGTATATAAAGTATTCCTCGATCCCAAGCAGTTTCGCGAGGATATGGAATCCTTGCAGAAGCGTATCGACCAAAGGACGGAGGAAATAAAAAACGGTACATATCAACCGCAGATTGAAACCACCACAGACGCAGAGGGTAACGAAATAGCACAGGTGGCTGAAAATTCACTTCCGCAGTCTGCGGAGGCTTTCCGCCTTGAAGCGATAGCTGTCCTCACTGAAAAGCTGGGAATTACTGCGGAAAAGGTTGAGAAGGCCATGGTTGCTGAAAACCAGTACAGCGTTTTGCAGGAACAGGTTGAAAAGCCTGTTGCAGACGAAGTGCTTGCATTTTTCAATCAGTATAATCTTGTCTGTCTGAATGTGGAGGAGGATACAAAGCGTTATTATCCACAGAATGAGCTTGCGGCGGCTGTTATCGGCTTCACCGCCTCTGACGGCTATGGTCTTTACGGCATAGAGTCATATTATGACGATTATCTTGCCGGAACGGACGGAAGAACGATTTCCGCCAAGGACTCAAACGGAAATGAACTTCCCTACCGTTATTCAAAGACATATCCTGCCCAGAACGGCAATGACCTGTATCTTACTATTGATACGGAAATACAGTATATCCTTGAAAAATATCTTGAGGAAATGTCAACGGAATTTATGGTCAAGAACAGAAGCTGTGCTATTCTCATGAATGCAAAAACAGGTGCGATTTATGGTATGGCACAGTATCCAAGCTATGATCTCAATAATCCTTATGATGTGGTTGATACAAAAGTTCTGGAGGAACTGAAAACTCTTAACGATGAACAGTACAGCATCAAACAGGGTGAAGCACGTGAAAAGCAGTGGAAAAACAAGTGCCTGACAGAGGTTTATGAGCCCGGCTCTGTATTCAAGGTTATTACAAGTGCGGCGGCTTTTGAAGAAAATCTTATTGATTTAGAAAATGATCGTTTTTACTGTCAGGGCTACGTTAAGCTTGACGGTATGGAACAGCCTGTAAACTGTCATCTTACAAGCGGTCACGATTCACAGAAATATCAGGAAGCACTGACTAATTCCTGCAACCCAGCATTTATGGAAATCGGTGCAAGACTTGGTGAGGAAAAATTCCTTTACTACTATGACGCATTCGGGCTTCGTGAGCCTACGGGTATTGACCTGCCTGCCGAATCCGGCGGTATTCAGTATGAATTGGGTAAATTATCCAATGTTGACCTTGCACTTTCTTCAATCGGACAGTGTGAAACAATTACTCCCCTTGAAATGATTACAGCGTATTGTGCGGTTATCAACGGCGGATACCTGCTTCAGCCCTATGTTGTTGACAAGGCTGTTGACGGCGACGGAAATGTGGTGCTGAAAAATGAACGTACTGTTACAAGACAGGTTATATCAGAGGAAACATCTGCTATAATGCGTGATGCCCTCCATACCGTAGCAACAGACGGAAATATCAATATCAAGGGCTATGCAATAGGCGGAAAATCCGGTACATCACAGCGACTTTCCTATACAAAGGCAGGTCAGACGCTTGTACAGGGACAGGAGGAAATTGCAAGTGAACAGGAGTACGGCTCATCCTACTGTTGTTTTGCCCCTGCTGATGACCCCGAGGTTATACTTCTTGTTCTTGCTGATATGCCCGACAAGGAAAATAACGGCGGAAACTACTACGGAAGTAAGGTTGCAGTTCCAACTGCAAGAGATATCCTTACAGAAGTTCTGCCATATTTAGGAATAAGTCCGCAATATACCGAACAGGAGCTTGCAAATCTTGATATTAAGGTGCCCCTTCTTGAGGGAAGTGTTGAAGCGGCAAAGGCTACTATAGAAAGCCTTGGTGCAGAAGTTGTAGTGCTCGGTGAGGGTATGACAGTTGTATCACAGTCGCCTGTTACGGGCTCATCAATTGCAAAGGGCGGTACGGTATATCTTTACACAGATCCAAGCCATACTGTTGATTATACGGAAGTGCCGAATTTAATCGGACTTTCGCCGCAGATTGCCAACGACTCAATTGTATATATGGATCTGAATTATGTAGCGACAGGTGCGTCAATCACCCGTGACGGTGCAGTTGTTACAGGTCAGTCAATACAGCCGGGTGAAAAGGTTGCAAAGGGTACAACAATTATTCTTGAATTCAGCGTAGCCAGCGGAGGAGATTAATCTTTTCCATGCTGAAACGGAGGAAATATGAAATTATATGAACTTCTTGAAAATAATGCCGTAACTTCTATCGGAGATACGGAAATAACATCTATAACCGATGATACACGAAAAGTTACAGAGGGCAGCCTTTTTGTATGTGTAAAGGGCGGCAGCTTTGACGGTCATACGGCTGCGGCTGAAATGCTTGAAAAGGGTGCTGCGGCTGTTGTATGCGAGCGTGACCTCGGACTTGGCGACAGACAGATTATCATAGAAAATAGCCGTGAGCTATACGGCAAGCTCTGTGCGGCATGGTTCGGTCACCCCGAAAAACGTCTTACTATGATAGGCGTTACAGGTACAAACGGAAAGACGACTATCACAAATATTATCAAGCATATTTTTATGGCGAACGGTTATAAGACAGGACTTATCGGCACTATCTGCAACGAGATAGGGGATGAAGTTCTTCACACGGAAAATACAACTCCCATGGCTTATGACTTTATGGCGCTTCTTGCAAAAATGGCAGATGCAGGCTGTAAATATGTTGTTATGGAAGTAAGCTCATTTGCCCTTGTTCAGCACAGAATAGGCACATCACATTTCAGAACGGCAGTATTTACAAATCTTACACAGGATCACCTTGATTATCACAAGGATATGGAGGATTATTTTGCCGCAAAGAAAAAGCTTTTCGATGTGTGCGATACGGCATTGCTGAATATTGACGACAGCTACGGCAGACGGCTCTGCGATGAGGTAAGCTGCAATAAGCTGACATTTTCTGTAAAGGAAAAAGCTGATTTCTACAGTGAAAATATATCTATAAAGTCTACGGGAAGCAGCTTTGAAATTGACTGCAGCGGCGATAAATATGCTGTAGCATCAAGAATTCCCGGTATGTTCAACGTATCAAATCTCACAGCGGCAATTGCTGTGTGTCGCCTTGAAAATATTCCTATGGAGAATATTCTGAAGGCTGTTGCAGAATATAACGGTGTAAAGGGCAGATGTGAGATAATTCCTACAAATCGTGATTTTACAGTAATCTGCGACTATGCCCACACTCCCGACGCTGTTGAGAATATACTTAAAAGCGTTAAGGAGTACACAGAGGGCAGGCTGATATGTCTTTTCGGCTGCGGTGGAAACCGTGACGCTACAAAGCGTCCTAAGATGGCGGCGGCAGCGGCAGAATATGCCGACAGACTTATTATCACCTCTGATAATCCGAGAAACGAAGATCCCGAGGCTATCATTGGTGATATTCTCAAGGGAATTGAAAATACAGATATACCATATGATGTGGTAGTTGACCGCAGGGACGCTATATATTATGGCTTGAAAATTGCGGAAAAAGGTGATATAATAGTATTGGCAGGCAAGGGCCATGAGGATTATCAGATTCTTGCAGGTATGGAGCATATCCATTTTGATGAAAGAGAAGTTGTTGCCGAGGGGTTGAAACTTCTCTGTAAATAAGGGAACCCTATAAGGAGATGTATATAATGACGTTATGGTTAATAATATTGCTGACTTCTCTGATATCATTCGGAATTGCAGCACTGTCGGGAAAGTGGCTTGTGCCATTTCTCCATAAGCTGAAATTCGGTCAGCCTATCAAAGTAAAGGACGGTCCTGAATGGCATGCAAAAAAACAGGGTACTCCTACAATGGGCGGCTTTATGTTCATTATTTCAACCGTACTTGCTTCAATGGGCGGTTATATGTCATACCGTATATGGGCAGGAATTGACTCCCTTGATGTTGCGGCGAATAACCGCTTTTTCCTGTTGCTTGCCGTTGTTATATTTTCACTTTTATTCGGATTTATCGGTTTTATCGACGACTATACAAAGGTAGTACGCAAGAATAACGACGGTCTTACAGCAATTCAGAAGATACTTTTGCAGACGATTTTTTCAGTGGGATTTCTTTTTGCCCTTCACATATTCGGCGGCGGAAGAACATCAATAAATCTTGGCTTCTGGGAAACTCCCGACATCGGTATATTCTACTATATACTTATGTTTGCGGTGATTATTTACCTTACAAACGCAGTAAATCTGACCGACGGCATTGACGGCCTTTGTGGCTCTGTGACATTTACGGCTATGTTAATTTATACCGTGTGCTGTTCTATCCTTGTAGAAACAGAACTGAGTATCTTTACAATGGCTCTGGCAGGCGGCTGTCTTGGCTTCCTTATCTGGAATCTCAATCCTGCAAAATGCTTTATGGGCGATACAGGTTCAATGTTCCTCGGTGCGGCAGTAACAGCTGTGGGACTTGTGCTTCATAATCACGTCTTTATGCTTCTTGTATCTCTCGTTTATATCATAGAGGCATTGTCTGTTATGATTCAGGTGACATACTTCAAGATTACAAAGAAAAAATACGGTGAGGGAAGAAGAATTTTCAAGATGACTCCCATTCACCACCACTTTGAAATGAGCAAGTGGAGCGAATACAAAATAGTTATTACATTCTCACTTACAGGTGCTGTTTTCGGAATACTGGGAATTGCTCTTGTTCTCGCTTTCTGATGAAAAATTCCATATGGCGTGATTTCTATAAAGTTAAACTCTGAAATTATGCCTGTGCTGTGTTTTTCGGAAATGTCCTGACACCAATCCATAAAATAGGGGGTAGCGCATGTCTGCTGCGACAAAAACAGTTAAAACAAAACGCAGAAAAAGCAAGATATCAGTTTTATTGAAAACGCTTTTCGGCGGTGGAAGAAACGGCGATATGAGCCTTTCATTCTTCGCCTATGTTATGATACTTCTCGTTGTGGGACTGGTAATGATGTCCTCTGCAAGCTATGCCTGGGCATACAGCGAGTTTGGCGATGGTCTTTACTATGCAAAAAATCAGGCTATCAATGCCGGTGTAGGATTTCTGGCTATGATTTTCTTCATGAAGTTTGATTATCACAACTTCAAGCAGCTTAAACTTCCCCTTTTCAAAAAATTCAACGTTGCAGGTATATTCTATATTGCCGTTGCAGTTCTTCTTATCGCCGTTCTTCTCATCGGTAATACCGAGGGTGGTGAAATGGGTGCGAAGCGCTGGATTGACATCGGTCCTTTCAATCTTCAGCCTTCCGAGGTTGCAAAGCTTGCACTTATTGTTTTCTTTGCCTACAGCATGGAACGGGACGGGGCGAAGATGAACAGCTTTAAAACGGGTATTGTCAAATATGCCGCACTTCTTGGTGTATATGTCCTGCTTATTGCCCTTGAAAGACATATTTCGGGTATTATTCTCATTGGTACAATTGCAATTGCAATGATTCTCTGCGGTGGTGCCAACAGAAAACAATTCATTGTACTGGGTGTAATTGCTGTTTCGTCTGCGGCAGGGTTTATTTTCTGGCAGTACAACACTCCCGGAAGCTACGTTCAGGCTCGTATCAATGCATGGCTTCATCCATTTGAGGATGTACTGGGTGATTCATGGCAGACTGCCAATTCCCTTATCGCTATCGGTTCAGGCGGACTTTTTGGTCTTGGGCTTGGTAACTCCCGACAGAAATATCTCTATCTTCCTGAAACGAAAAATGACTTTGTCTTCCCAATCGTATGCGAGGAAATCGGATTTGTGGGAGCACTTGCCATTATAATTGTTTTCTTCCTCCTTGTAATTGAGGGGTATTCCATTGCAGTACGCTGCAAGGATAGATTTGGTATGCTTCTTGCAGTTGGTATTACAACACAGATCGGCATACAGACTGTTCTCAATCTTGCTGTTGTAAGTAATCTCATACCCAATACGGGTATCAGCTTACCTTTTTTCAGCTACGGCGGAACAGCACTTATAATGCAGCTGGTGGAAATGGGAATTATGCTTAATATTTCACAGCACAGATATTATCCTGCCGAAAAGAAAACGGCAGAAGCAAATAAGGAGTAAACATGAAAGTATTGATTTCCTGCGGCGGTACAGGGGGACATATCAACCCCGGTCTTGCTATTGCAGATATAATTAAATCAGAATATCCCGATGCGGAATTTCTCTTTGCAGGAACTCCAAATGGTATGGAATCAAAGCTTGTACCACAGGCAGGCTATAAAATTGAGCCTATCAAGGTGGCGGGTTTTCAGAGAAGTCTTTCACTTGAAAACATCGGCAGAAATGCAAAAGCAGTGGCTTATCTCATAACCTCCGGAAAGAGGGCAAAGGAGATAATCAAGGGCTTCAACCCCGACATTGCTATTGGTACAGGCGGTTATGCCGCAGGCCCTGTTATACGCAAGGCGGCAAAAATGGGTATTCCCACGGCTATCCATGAGCAGAACGCTTATCCCGGCGTAACAAACCGACTTCTCTCAAAAGAAGTTGATTACGTTATGCTTACTGTTGAGGAAGCTCTTGAGTATATGGATAAGAGCAAATTCCGCTACAGTGTTACAGGACTTCCCGTTCGCAGCAGTATCAACACTAAGCTTACAAAGGCTGAAGCAAGAAAAAAGCTTGGCTTTAACGATGACTTCACCATACTTTCCTTTGGCGGAAGTCTTGGTGCAGGCTGTATAAATGAAACAATGACAGAGGCTATAAAGTGGCATCACGACAAGGGACTTGCAATCAATCACATACATGGCTACGGCGGTATGGGAAAGGATACTTTTCCACAGGCTATGAAAGCGGCAGGTATTCCGCTTAAAAGCAATCGTCTGCGTATTACCGAGTATATTTCTGACATGGATGTATGCCTTGCGGCTGCTGACCTTGTAATATGCCGTTCGGGAGCGTCAACTCTTGCAGAGCTTGAAGCCGCAGGAAAAGCTTCAATACTTATTCCCTCACCTATTGTTGCAGGAAATCATCAGTATCACAATGCAATGGTTCTTGGAAAAGCAGGTGCTGCGGAGGTAATTGAGCAAAAGGATGCTTCTCCCGAAAGGATTATTTCCGAGATTGAAAAGCTTTACAATAACAGAGATAAAGTGGAAATTATGTCCGCAAGTGCAAAGGGACTTCATCTCACCGACACAAATCAGCGTATACTCGCTGTTGTAAAGGAACTTCTGAAAAAGTAACCAACCTTGCCCCCACGGCATACTATAAGTGTGAGGTGGTGGTATGCAGAAGTTTGTTATCACGGGAGGAAACCGGCTGGGTGGAGAAATTGAACTGCAGGGCTGTAAAAACAGTGCCCTCCCCATTATGGCGGCAGCTGTCCTTGTACAGGGGAAATGTATCCTTGAAAGCTGTCCTAATCTTACAGATGTATATTCCGCTGCAAGAATTATCAACAGCTTGGGCTGTAAATGTTCTGTGGCTGGAAAAATAGCAGAAATTGATGCTTCGGCAGTAAGCGGAAGTGCTATACCCGAAAAGCTTATGGGCGAAATGCGTTCTTCAATAATGTTTGTGGGTGCAATTCTCGGCAGAACCGGACAATGTACATTCAGTATCCCCGGAGGCTGTGAGCTTGGTCCCCGTCCCATTGATATGCACCTTGCAGCCTTTTCAAAGCTTGGTGCGGAGATTTCTGAAAACGGCGGAGAAATAACTTGTCGCCTGCCCAAGGGCAGAGGACATGGCAGTAAAATTTCCCTGTCATTTCCCTCGGTTGGGGCAACGGAGAATATTATTCTCTGTTCTGTTCTTGCGGAGGGTGAAACTGTTGTGAACAATGCAGCAAGAGAGCCTGAAATCTGCGATATGTGCCGTTTTTTACGTGCCTGCGGTGCTAAAATAAAAGGGGACGGTGAAAGCCGTATTGTCATTGAGGGAGTTGAAAAGCTCCACGGCTGTGAATACTGCATTATGCCCGACCGCATTGCAGGGGCAACCTATCTTGCGATGACCGCGGCGGCAGGGGGAGCAATGATACTTAAAAATGCCTGTATAGCAGAAATGGAGCCTTTTATCTCCGTGTTGGAGCAGACGGGCTGTTATATATGTACTGCCGACAACAGAATATATCTCCGCAGAGGTGGACGGCTTAAAGCAATCCGTGACAGGATAAGGACAATGCCGCATCCTGGTTTTCCCACTGACGCACAGGCTGTACTTATGGCGGCACTTGCGGCAGCTGACGGAACAAGTGTATTTGAGGAGAATATTTTTGACTGCCGGTACAGACATACCGATGCCCTTATCAAAATGGGAGCGGATATTCAGGTTATGGGTAAGGCGGCGGTCATACGTGGAGTAAAAGGGCTTCACGGTGCCGATGTGGAGGCAACTGACCTGCGTGGCGGTGCGGCAATGGCTGTAGCGGCTCTCGGGGCGGAGGGAACAACTTCAATCGGCTGTATTAACCATATTGACAGAGGCTATGAAAAATTTGAGGACAATATAACATCGCTGGGAGGCAGGATAAGCAGGGTATAGTTCCCTGCACTCCTCCGCAGAGGAGAAAAAGATATGAATGATGTAGAAAAGACCAATATTGAAAGGGTGAACAGCGGAAAACGTATGCGTCGGCGCAGACGTATGATGAATGTGTACGTTTTTACTGTTGTGATTATTGTTCTGACAGTGGGTATAACCATGTGCTTCACCTTTCTTTTCAATATTGACAAGATAATAGTTTCGGGTGAGTCTGAAGATTATACAAGCTTACAAATTGTGGAAGCTTCCGAAGTCAATGCGGGGGATAATATGCTCCGTCTTGATGCAAAAAAAGCAGCGCAGAATATTCTGGACAAGCTGACATATGTTGAAACGGCAGAGGTGGGCAGAGATTTTCCATCCACGCTGAAAATAACTGTAACTCGCTGTATTCCCGGATTTAATATCCGCTATGACGGTGGAGTGCTCCTTGTAAGCCGCAAAGGAAAAATCCTCTCAGATGGTGAGGTTTATACGGATATTGAGAATATCCCGATAATAAGCGGTTACAACCCGTCCGTGAAAATTGTTGGAAAGATGGCGGAATCGGAAAGCACTGACAAGGACGCTGCATTCAGCCAGCTTATAAAGCATTTTGAAAACGGTGGCGGACACAACATTTCCGCTGTGGATATTTCTGACGAGTACGATATCGTTGTTACATTCCGCAACGGTGTTGTATTCAGAATGGGTAACTGGAGCAATATGAACTACAAGCTGGAGCTTGCCGAGGAGATTATGAAGGACGAGTCAATCAAGGACAAAAAAGGTTACATAACGATGATCGGCAAAAATCAGTGCAGCTTCAGAAGCAGCGGCGAGCAGGAAATTGTAACGGAAACAACGGCACCTGTATTAACAGACGAACTTGGACAGACTATAACAGAAAATACTGTTACAACAACTGTTACAGCATATGGTTTTTGATGTTGTGAAAACAAACGAAATCGTAATTGCAATAGGCGGCTGATTTGTGCGAAGTGTAGAAATTTAAAAAAATAGCCGTTAGACTTGCAATAACGAGCAAAATATGATAAAATGATAAGTGTATTTATAGCTTATTTTGAAAAGTTATAGAAATAATTTAGGAGGAGTTTCAAAATGTCAGATTTTAATTACGAGGAAGCAATGGAACCCGATGTTAATATAAAAGTTATAGGTGTCGGAGGCGGCGGCGGTAATGCCGTTAACTGTATGGTAGAGTCAGGTGTAAGCAATATTGAGTATATTGCTGTAAATACAGACGCAAAGGCTCTCAACAAGTCAAAGGCTACTACAAGAATACCGATCGGTGCAAAGCTCACAAAGGGCAGAGGCGCAGGTAATAAGCCTGAAATCGGTCAGAGAAGTGCCGAGGAAAACAGAGATGAAATTGAAGCACATCTTAAGGGTGCTGATATGATTTTCATCACAGCAGGTATGGGCGGCGGAACTGGTACAGGTGCTGCTCCTGTTGTTGCTAAAATTGCAAAGGAAATGGATATCCTTACTGTTGCTGTTGTTACAAAGCCATTCCTCTTTGAGAGAGAGCAGAAAATGGCACAGGCTGAAAGAGGCATCACAGAGCTGAGAAAGTATGTTGACTCACTTATCGTTATTCCTAACGAAAAGCTTCTTGAGGGTAAACAGCAGCTTACTATGAAGCAATCCTTCTCACTTTCTGACGACATTCTCAAAACAGGTGTAAAGAGCATTTCCGACCTTATTGTTGAGGAAGGCTACATAAACCTTGATTTTGCCGATGTTTCCACAATCATGAGAGGTGCAGGCTACGCTCACATGGCTATCGGTCACGGCTCAGGCAAGGATAAGGCAAAGGAAGCTGCAAACGCAGTTATCACAAGCCCTCTCCTCGAAACTTCAATTTCCGGTGCAAAGCGACTCCTTATCAATATCGCTATGTCAGAGGATATTCTTTCTTCCGATGTTGATGCAGCTACAAAGATGATTACAGATACAGCTTCAGAAGATGTAGAGTTTATCTTCGGTACTGCTTTCAAGGAAGATATGCAGGATGAGATGACTATTACAGTTATCGCAGCAGGATTTGATGATCCCGAGGGCGGTGCAGCTCCAAAGGCTGTTGAGCCTATAGAGGATGAGGTTATCAAGATTGACAATCCTCTTATTGATGGACTCGGTATCAATGAGAGCCCTGCAAAGGCACAGTCTGCTACAGACTATGACCTTGACGATATTCTCAAAATTCTTGGTTCATAATTAATATATACAGGGTATTCGTTTTATTTCGGATACCCTTGTATTTTTTTGTTGTACAATATTACTAATACAATAGCTTAAAATTTAGTATTTTCAACAATTGAAACCAAATTGAAAATATGATATAATTGAAATAAGGCATATTGTCATACCACTCCTTAAGATGTTAGTAGACAAAGGTGTTGAGCAACAATGATGTATGTAAAGGCGAGCGACAAAAGCATACTTTCGTATGTTGATGAGTACAACTGCGACATATATTATTTATGTCATTTGATTTGTCCACTGGTGTTTCAGGGAACGGTATCAATTAATATTATCCGCTTTTTGCGGGGAACGGAGCATAGGCATGGAACAGAATATTTTAAGAGAAACCAAAATGGGTCAGAAAGGCTTTGTCAAGGAAGACGTTCTGATGTATCTTGATGAGCTTAATTCAAGAAACGATGAACTTAAAAGACAGCTTGAAGAAGCAAGCGGCGGTCAGCCTGCTGACTCACAGGAAATTATAAAGTACAGAAATCAGATTGATAACTTACAGGAGAAGCTCAATGCTTCAAATAACGCCCTCAGACTTGCTAAAAAGGAGAATGAGGAGCTTCAGCAGCAGATTTCCAAGCTGAAGGCTGGCGGTGCTGCTCCTGCTGCAGGCGGTGCTGCTGCAAATGTTGACGCACAGACAAAGGCTGCTCTTGAAGCTGCAAAGAAGGAAATTGACTCCCTTCGTGCACAGCTTAAGGCTGCTAATGAGAAGGCTGGTGCAAACGAAAAGGCTGCTCCTGCTACACCAGCTGTTGATAATTCAGCTCTTGAAGCTGCAAAGAAGGAAATCGAAAGCCTCAAGTTACAGCTTAAGGAATCAGCTGAAAAGTCTGCTCCTGCTGATAACAAGTCTGCGGAAGAACTTGCAAAGGTTAAGCAGGAAGTTGAAAAGATTACTGCTGATCTCAAGTCCAAGGCTGACGAGCTTGACAGCGTGAAAAAGAGCGTTGCTGAAAAGGATAGCAAGATTAACGAACTCACAAAGGCAAGCGAGGAAGCTGCAAAGAAGGATGAGGAAATCGCTAAGCTCAACGCTGAAATCGTTGACCTCAAGGCTAATGCAAACAATCCTGCTGCTATCATGGGCTCACTCTTTGCAGAGGCACAGAGAACAGTTTCACAGCTTAAATTACAGGCTGAGCAGGAAGCTAACCAGACTACAAAGGAAGCAGACGATAAGGCTGCAGCTGTAGTTCGTGAGGCTAATGCAACTGCTGAAAAGACAATCAGAGATGCTAATGCAACTGCTGAAAAGACAATTGCTGAGGCTAATATGAAGGCTAAGATGACTGTTGAGGATGCTAACTCCAAGGCTGGAAAGATCAATGAAATGTCATCTACTGTACGTTCAATGCTCCTTAACGAGATTGAGAGCGTAAACAACAAGTTCAATGATATCACAACTTCACTCATGAAGCTTACAGGTCAGGCAACTGACAGAATGGGCGATGCAAAGACAATTATCGAGGAGGCAAGAAAAGCTGTTGCTCCCTCTGAAGATAACAGCGTAAAGCTTGCAGAGGCTCCTAAGGCTTCTTTCACTGCAACAAAGGCTCCTACAGCTTCAATGTCAAAGCCTGAAAGCAAGCCTGAGGAAAATAATGATCCTTTTTCAAGAGTAGCAGGCGGCTCATATAACAGCAGAGGAAACTCTAATAATTATAACAACAATAATAATAATAATAGTTTTAATAACAAGCCATCTTCACCTGCTCACGATGCTTCCAAGCAGGCTCCAAAGAAGCCTGTAAGCAACTTCAACTTTGATATGTCAGACCTTCTTAAGGCTGCTGAAGAAGAAGCTGCAAAGGAAGAACAGTAAAAATATGACAGTACCCACAGCGGTACTGTGCAGAGTATCCGACAGCTCTTGAACGGGCTGTCGGAAATACTCTTTATAAGATCGTGTTGACGCAAAGAATGTGTATCAGCACTCCATGAACCGAATACAGCGATTGTTGGGTGGATATCTTGCTTGATTTGGACTTAAAACTGAATGAATTCTGCGGTAAAACCGATGATGAACTTGCTTTGCTTGCAAAAAGCAGCAGATCAGCGGCTGACGCTCTTGTTCTCCGTTTTTCAAGACTGATTTTTATTAAAGCGGAAATTTTTTCATCTAATAGTTCCGACTGCGATGATTTTAGGCAGGAGGGGTTAATGGGACTTTTAAGAGCAATTTCTTCCTTTAATCCTGAAAAGGCTGCCAGATTTTCTACTTATGCCGAAGTTTGTATAGTAAATCGAATGAGAACCTATGCTTCTATGCTTAAATTAAAAACAGGAAGCTTAATAAGTATCGATGAGCTTTCAGATGATATGGCTTACACGGAAGAGAATCCAGAAAGTATCTGTATCAATAAAGAGTTTTTCTCCGAACTGTGGAATGTTGTGAATAATCAGCTTTCTGACCTTGAATTCAAGGTTTTTGAGAGGGTAATTCATGGTGAGACCTATGCTGAAATAGCAGAAAGTCTTCATATTTCTACAAGATCTGTTGCAAATGCTATTAATAGAGCAAGGAGTAAAATACGCTGTGGTTTTAACGAAAATATATAATGACCGTGTAGCTTAAAAAGAGCGTTGTTTATCATCAAAGATATTTCAAAGGTGTCGGTGTAAGTCCGGCCGGGGTACAATAATTAAGCGAGGTATATTAAAATGTACGAAGACAAGACATTAGTCTGCAAGGATTGCGGCAACGAGTTTATTTTCTCCGCAGGTGAGCAGGAGTTTTATGCTGAAAAAGGCCTTACAAATGAGCCTAAAAGATGCAAGAGCTGTCGTGATGCACTGAAGAATGCAACAAGAGGAGAGAGAACTTTCTTCACAGGCGTTTGTGCTACTTGCGGCGGTGAGGCAAAGGTTCCTTTTGAGCCCAAGGATGGCAGACCTGTTTACTGCAGCGATTGCTTTGCAAAGCTCAATCAGGACTAATTTGTTGACTTAGTTTACAAATTAAAGGTGGTTTATGTGGCTTTCCCCTGTTATCGGGGAAAGCATGCCATTTTATGAATATGGCGGAAAACGGTGGAATATCCGCAATCCGCACCAATTTTGAAAGGATGTAAATTATGGAAATCACAAAAAATACTATCATCGGCGATATTCTTGACGCTGATTTTGAGGTTGCTCCCTATTTCCTTGAAATGGGAATGCACTGCCTTGGCTGCCCTGCTTCAAGAGGCGAAACAATTGAGGAGGCTTGTGCTGTTCATGGCACTGATGCCGATGAATTGGTTGCAAAGCTGAACGAGCATTTTGCTAAAAAGGCTTGAGAAATTGCGGCGTGCTGATTTTCGGCACGCCTTATTTTTTGAATGGAGATATGTAAATGTTGGATAATAGACTTAAAATGTGCGCTGATATGATAAGCGGCGAGGGTATAGTATGCGACGTTGGAACAGACCATGCGCTTCTGGCGGCACATCTGATAACCAAAGGCAAATGCGAGAAAGTAATTGCTTCTGATATAAATGAAGGACCTCTTGAGTCTGCTCGTAAAACCGTTGAAAAGTACGGTATTTCGGGAAAAATTGACCTTGTGCTGTCTGACGGACTTAAAAATGTCAATGGCGAGGGTGTTTCTGATATTGTCATTGCAGGTATGGGCGGCGAAACTATTGTGAAAATTCTTAGCGAATGTCAGTTCGATCTTAATGGAATTCGGCTGATTTTACAGCCTATGACTAAGGCTGAGATTCTCAGAAAATGGCTTGCAGACTATGGATATAAAATTGTGTCAGAAATCGGTGTTTTTGAAGGTGAAAAGCTGTATACTGTTATAACTGCTTCTGCAATGCCAGGCTGCGAATCTTTGACTGAATTTGAAGCACTTCGTGGATTTTACAGTGACGATGACGAAGTCGGCAAGATAATTCGTCAGAAAGAAGCTGAAAGATTGTTGAAAGTTAGCAAATCCTTGAAAAAAGCAGGTAAGGAAAATGATGCAGTTCATTATGTAGCTATGGCAAGTCGTATGGTTGACGGTGGTAATTTTGTTCGTACAAGCGACATTTATAAGTTTCTTGACGAGAAATATCCTGTTTCTTTGCAGGAAAGCTGGGATAATTCAGGTTATATTATTGAATCTGATAATGAAGAATGTTCAAAAATCTTACTCACATTGGATATAACAAATGATGCTGTTGAAGAATCGGTCTACAAAAAAGCCGATCTGATAATCTCGCACCATCCTGTTATTTTCAATCCGTTAAAAAAAATTCAGGTAGATACTCCTGTATATAGGCTTGTTAAAAATGACATTGGTGCGATTTGTATGCACACGAATCTTGACATAGCTGAGGGCGGAACTAATAGTGTAATTGTCAGAAAAATTGCTGAAAAGCTCAATATTTCCGCAAATATCGAACCTCTTGACGACTCTGGACTGGGATGTATCATTGAACTGGAAAAAGTTACAGATTGCGTTGAATTAGCTGAAATACTTAAAGAAATATTTGATATTGATCGTATAAAAATGAGCAGCTGGGGAGAGTTTATCTTATCAAAAATTGCGGTATGTTCTGGTTCTGGTGGCTCATTATGGAAACTTGCGAAAGCTAAAGGTTGCGATGCACTTATAACGGGCGATGTCAAGCATGATGTCTGGATTGATGCTAACAACAGCAAATTCACAATTATTGACTGCGGTCACTTTCATACGGAAAACATCGTATTATGGGAACTTCGTCGTGTTCTTGAGGAAAAATTCCCTATGCTTGATATAGAAATTGCGGAATCTTCTGAAGATCCCTGTGAGTATTTCTGAGGTGTACAATGAGTATTTTTATATGTCCTGTATGTGGCGGAAAGCTTGAAATATCGGGGAAATCATACATTTGCCAGAATCGTCATACATTTGATATGGCGAAAAGCGGTTATGTAAATCTCCTTCCTACAAATAATAGCGGAAGTGTTCATGGTGACAATAAGTTTATGCTCAGAGCAAGGCGGGAGTTCCTTGAAAAAGGCTTTTACAAGCCACTTTGTGACGGCGTTTGCAAAATGGTAAGCAAATATTGTGGCGAAAATGCTGTGATACTTGACGCTGGATGCGGTGAAGGCTATTATACAACTGCTGTTAAAGCAAGTTTTGATAAGTCGAATATTGCGGTTGAAATGTACGGAATTGACATATCAAAAGATGCGGTAGATATGGCGTCAAAGCGTAAATCCGGAGTGAATTTCGCGGCGGCAAGCGTATTTCATATTCCCGTTTTAAGTGAAAGCTGTGATATTTTATTGACTATGTTTGCACCCTATTGTTGTGAGGAATATGGCAGGGTTTTGAAAAATGGTGGAATTATGATTATGGCAATCCCGTCGGAAAATCACCTGTGGGAATTGAAAAGTAAAATATACGACACACCATACAAAAATGAGGTCAAGGACTATCAACTTGAAGGATTTGAATTTTCAGGTGTGGAAAAAATCAGCTATACTATGAATATTCCCGAAAATTCTGACATTTTAAGCCTTTTTTCAATGACTCCCTATTATTATAAAACCGGAAAGATTGAAAAAGAACGTTTAAATGAGTTGAAAAACCTTGAAACACAGGCAGATTTTGAACTTTTAATCTATAAAAAATTAGCAAAGGATTGATTTTATGGCTCTGGACGGATCATTTCTCTACACGGTAAAAAATGAACTTATGCAACTCATTGGTGGACGCGTTGAAAAAGTTTTTCAGCCATCCCGTGAGGAAATAGTAATTTTCATCCGCACGAGACAAGGAAGTAAAAAACTCTATATATCGGCAAATGCGGGCAGTGCAAGGGTGCATATCACTGAAAAACAATCTGATAATCCACAGACTCCGCCTATGTTCTGTATGCTTTTACGTAAAAAATTGGGCAGTGGAAAGCTGATTTCAATTCGTCAGGACGGATTGGAACGAATCCTTTTTCTTGACTTTGAGTGTGTTAATGAGATAGGCGATATAGTAACGGTTACACTGGCCTGTGAAATAATGGGACGCTGCTCAAATCTGATAATTATTGGCGAAAACGGAAAAATAATCGACAGCATCAAGCGAGTTGACGAGGAAATGTCACGAGAGCGAATGGTTCTTCCGGGAATGAAGTATACCCTTCCGCCACGCGATGACAGAATGAACTTTCTTGAAGTGGAGCCAGATGAAATCGTTGAACGGCTAAAGGCAACAAATCCTGCTGAACTTTCAAAGGCGCTGATTAGGATTTTTGAAGGTATATCGCCAATTCTTGCACGTGAGTGGGCGTTCTTTGCAGGCAGGGGCGTATACTTGCAGAGCGATACAATTGAAGGCGACTTTCTCGACAGGCTGCTGTATATCATCAAAAAATCAAAGCAGCAGCTTATATCAGGGGAGTGCTGTTACTCTGTTGCAAGTACGAAAGAAGGAATGCTGAAAGATTTTTCATATATCAGACTTAATCAGTTTGGAAATCTTATGCTCACAAAAGAATTGACATCGGCATCTGAATTACTTGACTATTTCTATTTTGAAAGAGACAGGGCAGCACGTACTAAACAGCGTGCAAATGATCTTTTCAAGCTGCTTATGAACCTTACGGAGCGTACTTCAAGGCGTATTCTTGCACAGCGTGAGGAGCTTGTTGCTTGTGCTGAAAAGGAGCATTTCAAGCTTTGCGGAGATATTATCTCTGCAAATATGTATGCTATAAAAAAGGGAGATACCTCGCTGACTGCTGATAATTTTTATGCCGAGGGCTGTCCGAAAATTACAATTGAACTTGATGAACGTAAATCACCATCGCAAAACGCTCAACATTACTACAAAGAGTATAAAAAGTGTGTAACTGCTGAGGGGATTCTTACTGTTCAGATTGAAAAGGGCGAGGAAGAATTGCAGTATTTAGAAAGTGTTTTTGATGCGCTTACACGTGCGGATTCCGAAAATGATATAATTCAGCTTCGTCTTGAGTTGCGTGAACAGGGCTATATAAAATCACTTGGCAATAAGGCGAAACCGCCTAAGGCTTTGCCGCCGCTGGAGTACAAATCATCGGATGGATATACAATTCTGGTTGGCAGAAATAATCATCAGAATGATCAGCTAACTATGAAATTTGCCGAAAAATCGGATATATGGCTGCATACTCAGAAGATAACAGGTTCTCATGTTATCATTGTAACCGATGGTGAAACACCTCCCGACAAGACCATTGAGGAGGCTGCAATTATTGCTGCATACAACAGTAAGGGCAGAGGCTCAAATCTTGTGCCTGTTGACTATTGCCTTGCAAAATTTGTTAAGAAACCATCTGGAGCAAAGCCTGGAAAAGTGATTTTTACCAATTATAAAACGGCTTTTGTTACTCCTGATGAAGAATTGGTAAATAAACTGAAAGTATAATGATATGAAGCTTAATGAAGATTTTTTTAATCGTGATGCTCACGAAGTTGCACCCGAACTTGTGGGGAAGATTATCGCCAGAAAGCTTGACGACGGCACAGTTCTACGTGAAAGAATTGCCGAAACTGAGGTATATCGCGGCGAGGAGGATTTAGGCTGTCATGCTTCCAAAGGACGTACAAAACGGACGGAGCTGCTTTACGGCGAAAGCGGTATAATTTACGTCTATCTTTGTTATGGTATGCATTGGCTTATGAATGTCATAACAGGGGAGAGGGAGCAGCCGCAGGGTGTCCTTTTCCGCTGTGGTACGCAGAAAAACGGACCTGCAAAGCTAACAAAATATTTGCAGATTGACGGCAGCTTCAACGGCGAAAGAATATGTGGAAATGACCGCGTCTGGATTGAGGATGACGGGTACAGACCGAAGATAACGACTGCCACGAGAGTTGGAATTGACTATGCAGGGGAGTATTGGAAAAATGTGAAATGGCGGTATATTTCGGAAAAGGAGTGATTGAGTGAATATCCGTTCTGTTGGTTGGAATTGTATTTATGACAGTGATTACACTTTTTTTCAGCAGAGAAAAAAGGGTGGAATTCTTTTGCTTCTTGCCCGTTCAGAAGTGTGTGTTTGTGGAGAGTGGTTTCCTGCAAATACACTTGTAGTTTTTGACGGAAGTGAGGATATTGTCTATTCTGCAGTTGGTGAGAGTCTTGTCTGCGACTGGATTTGTTTCGATGCGGAAAACGATTCTGAAATATCGGACATTGCCGATATACCGTACAATTTGCCATTACTTCACACGGATTGTGAGTTCATCAGTCAGCTTATCGGCAACATTGCAACGGAATTTTACTCAACAAACAGCCGCAGGATTAAAATAATAGACTTCATGATTAAAACGCTGCTTATCAAGGCTTCTGAAAGAAAAATCAACCGTGATATTATGCAGTCTGCTTCCGAGCCTCATTACAGTTCGCTTATCGGACTTCGTGAGAGGATTTACCGCAATCCGCAGATGAAGTGGAATGTTGATTCAATGGCTGCGGTTGTGAATATGTCACGTTCATATTTTCAGCACATTTACCGTGAAATTTTCGGGGTTTCCTGTATGACTGATGTAATAAACGGAAAAATTGAAAAAGCAAAGGAAATATTAAGCGAAACAGGCTGTACCATATCCCAGGTATCGGCTATGTGCGGATATGATAACGAGGAGCATTTTATGCGTCAGTTCAAAAAAATCGTTGGTGTAACTCCTACTGGATACAGAAAAAATAAGTGAGGTGCATTATGATAAGAAATTTTACAAAAGAGGATGCGCAGGAGGTTTCAGACCTTGTTGCATTGACTCTCAGAACCACCAATATTAAGGACTATTCGGCAGAACGAATTGAAGCTGATGTGCGGATTTTCAATGCGCAGTATCTTGTCAATCGTATGAACTGGACAAACGGCTATGTTTTCTGCGACGGCGAGAAAATCGTAGGCTGTGTTTTTATCGGCAATTACTGGGATAAAAAGGACGAAGCCTGCCTTTTTACATTTTTCGTTCATCCCGATTATCAGGGGAAAGGTATCGGCAGACAGTTAATGAATGCCGTTGAAAATGACGAGTTTTTCCTCTGTTCAAAGAGAATTGAAATCCCTGCGTCAATTACTGCTGTTGAGTTTTACCGCAAGTTCGGCTATAACTTCAAAAACGGTGTAACTGAGCCGGATGAGGAGCAACTCATCAGACTGGAAAAATTCAGAAATATATAAATTTTAATTCTGCCTATTGACAAACCTCGACAAATATAGTATAATTAATCAGTACCTTATCAAGAGTGGTGGAGGAAACAGGTCCTGTGAAGCCCGGCAACCTGCTGTATATCGGCAACGGTGCCAAATCCTGCGGTATATCCGGAAGATGAGGAGCTGTGAATAAGTTCAATTCAGAGCGTCCTTATGGGGACGCTTTTTTCATCTCGGAAGTTCAATTCTATGGAGGTTAAATCAATGAAAAAAGTATTTTTCACATCGGAATCAGTAACAGAGGGACATCCCGACAAAATCTGCGACCAGATTTCTGACGCAGTTCTTGACGCAATGCTTGAACAGGACGAAAATTCCCGTGTAGCCTGCGAAACTGTTGTTACAACAGGTATGATTATGTGCATGGGCGAAATCACCACAAAGGCAAAGGTTGATATTCCTAAGATTGCAAGACAGGTTGTAAAGGAAATCGGCTATGACAGAGCAAAATACGGCTTTGACTGTCACACTTGTGCTGTTCTCACAACAATTGATGAGCAGTCCCCCGACATTGCTATGGGTGTAAACGAGGCTTATGAGTACCGTGAGGAAAACGGCGAAAGCGATGGTTTATCCAACGGCGCAGGCGATCAGGGTATTATGTTCGGCTATGCCTGCAATGAAACCCCCGAGCTTATGCCTCTCCCAATTTCTCTTGCACACAAACTTTCGTTGAAACTTACAGAGGTGCGCAAGGACGGTACACTCCGTTATCTCCGCCCCGACGGTAAGTCACAGGTAACAGTTGAGTATCACGATGACAAGGCAGTAAGAGTTGACGCTGTTGTTGTATCTTCACAGCATTCCGCTGATATTTCTCTTGAACAGCTCCGCCGTGATATTGAGGAATACGTTATCCGCACAGTTATTCCTGCAGAGCTCATGGACGAAAATACAAAGATTTTCATCAACCCCACAGGACGTTTCGTAGTTGGCGGTCCACAGGGTGACAGCGGTCTTACAGGACGTAAGATTATTGTTGATACATACGGCGGATATTCACGTCACGGCGGCGGTGCATTCAGCGGTAAGGATCCTTCAAAGGTTGACCGTTCCGCAGCATATGCAGCACGCTATATTGCTAAAAACGTAGTTGCGGCAGGACTTGCAGACAAGTGCGAGGTACAGCTTTCATATGCTATCGGTGTTGCAAAGCCTATTTCAATTCTCGTTGATACATTCGGCACAGGTAAGGCTGATGAGGCTGTTATTTCCGAGGCTGTGGCACAGATATTTGACCTCCGTCCTTCTGCTATTGTAAATATGCTTGAACTTAAAAAGCCACAGTATCGTCAGCTTGCGGCTTACGGACATATGGGACGTGAGGATTTAGGCGTTGTATGGGAAAAGACAGACAAGGCTGAAAGCCTTAGGAAAATCGTTCTCGGCTAATGTCGGGCTTGGTAGAATACTGTAAAATCTGTTTAATCTATGAAAAAATTGCTTATTTTTGCCGTTGCTGTTACAGCGTCGGCACTTCTTTTTTCTTGTTCTGATAAAGGTATAAAACCGGATAGTACTGTTGATGTTTCGGTGGAGTTTTCCGAAAATGAGTTTGATGTTCCTGATAATCTTGATTATCGTGACCAGTTTGACCATATAAACCCTACGGAAAAAACAACCGAGGAAGCAACAGAAGCAACTGTCACAACGAAAGCTGTTTCAGATGAAAATCTTCCAGAGCCAGATTATAAATCGGCTGTATATGTGGATGTTCCCTACCTGTCACAGGAGAAATATCCTACAGGCTGCGAGCTTGTAAGTACGACAATGCTTCTTTCCTATTACGGTTATGAAATGGAGCCGATGCAGCTTATTGACGACGGGTATCTTAAAACAGTTCCCGTTGAATACAAAAACGGTAAACGGTACGGCGGAAACCCCAATGAGGTTTTTGTAGGAAATCCCCGAAGCAGCAGCGGATACGGCTGTTATTCAGAGGCTATATGCAAGGCTTTGAAAAAATATCTTGAAGATGAGTCGTGCGTTGTATATACAATTGATGATATGTCTTTGACCGATATATGTGATCAGTATATATCTGTGGGGGAGCCTGTTGTTATGTGGGCGAGTATTGATATGATGCCTCTTGAAAAAAGTGCTGGCTCCACGTGGATTGTCGGCAAAAACGGAAAGGAATTTACATGGCTTTCCAATGAGCATTGTATGGTGCTTGTAGGCTATGATGATTACTACTATTATATACACGATCCCCAGAGGGGTGCTTTTACACCTTATAAGCGGAGTGATGTTGATAAACGCTATGAGGAAATGGGCAGACAGGCTGTTGCTGTTATAGCGTGGTAAAATTGGTGGAGTAATATTCAGATATATCATAAATCATATCGGAATATTGCAATTTATCATTGTATCATAAGTATTGAATATGCAGAATAATCGCCTATGAGAGGATTATTCTGCATATATTTTTTGCTCTGTATCTTATAGGCTGAAATATATCATAAAATAGATAGAAAAGTACATAAATATTTCGTTGACTTTGTGAAAATGGTATGATATAATTAAATCAATGAGTATATTTGCACAGAATTCCTCTGCAATAAAACGGTTCTCTGTGCGGTATGGGATATCATTTATGAAAGGAATTGATTATTTATGAAGATGAAAAAGCTTATCAGCGGACTCACCTCGGTTGCTCTTTCACTTTCAGCATTTGCAGGAATTAATATTTCCTCAGATGTTGCGAATGTTAAGGCTGCTGGAGGCGACTGGAAATTTGACTTCGGCGGTTCGGGTGCCGCAAGTGGCTACACGGGAGTTTCAGCCACAGATGGCTATAATTCTTCCAGAGGTTATGGATTTATGCAGACGGGTTCTGTTTCAAATGTTACCGCAGGTGGCTCGGGAGTCTATGCCGACGCCGTTCAGTTTAATTCAGAGGCGGCTGACAATGTATTCAGGGTTGACCTACCAAAGGGTACATATGAGGTTAAGGTTGTTACGGGAAATGTATCACGTACAACTATCAAAATGGAGGGTATGCTCCAGATTATAAACCTTACGGGCAACAATGCCGCTGAAACAATACAGATACCTGTTACAGACGGAAGTCTTGAAATACAGGCGGTTGCAGGCAGAGCAAATACAGCTTTTTCAATTTCTGCTGTTGAAATAACGCAGATCAACACCACAGGAGAAACTCCCCCCACAATATGGATATGTGGCGACTCCACCGTTGCAAGCTATTACAACGTAACCGATACTTCACAGCATGGCTGGGGACAGTTTCTCGGCAGTTATATTGACAGCAGCAAATGGCAGGTGCGTAATCTTGCCGCTTCAGGACAGTATGCCAAAGGGTTCGTCGACGCAGGACAGTTTGCCCCCGTTGAGTATTACGGAAAATCGGGGGATATTTACGTTATTTCAATCGGTATCAATGATACAAATTATTCCAATGCAGAGGAATATTACAACACTGTTACCGATATGGTGAAAAAAACAAAGTCGAAAGGCATGGACGTTGTGCTTGTCAAACAGCAGGGCAGACGCGGCGATTTACAGCGCAGTCCTCTCCTTGGGGGACGCTGGTTCGGCGGACAGCTTGACCAGATAGGCAGCGAGCAGAGCGTTACTGTAGTTGACCTTTTCACAGCATGGCAAAATTTCGGAATGGGTATCGGCTACGACGGCATGGCTGAATATTATGCTATACAGGCAAACGGAAGCAATGATGACCTCCACCAGAGTATGAAGGGTGCAAAGAAGCTTGCGGAGCTTATGTCAAAGCTTTACGATTTCGGAAGCGGCAGAGCGATAGTTGCTGAAGCCCTCGACGAAAGCATAACATATTCATTCAGAAATGTAAACAGCGGGCTTTATATGGAGGTTGCTGACGGAAAGGCTGAAAGCGGTGCAAATGTGCAGCAGTGGGGGAAGGAAGGTAACTCCGCCCATAATGTATGGAGGCTTGATTCGGCTGGCGACGGCTACTACTACATCTATTCTGCCCTTTCGGATACAATTGCTCTTGATGTTTCGGGTAATAAAGCTGCAAATGGTCAGAATATTTGCCTTTATAATTTTAATGGGAATTACAATCAGCAGTTCAAATTTACAAAGAACGCTGATGGCTCTTATAAAATCCGTACAAGAATTTCAGGTGATATGTCTGCGGTTGAGGTTGAGAGTGCGTATAAAGAGGCAGGGGCAAATATTCAGCAGTGGGAGGTTAATGGGGCAAACTGTCAGGACTGGATAGTTGAAAAGGCAGTAATCGAAGAAATTTCCACAATACAGCCACCTACAACAGCTCCTCCGACAACACAGCCTCCTGTACAGACTGATGTACTTCTTGGTGACGCAAACTGTGACGGATACGTAACTATAGCCGACGCAGCTGCTATTTTTCAGTTCATTGGAAATCAGGATAAATATGACCTTTCTGCACAGGGAAAAATAAATGCAGATATAACAGGTGGCGGTATAACAGCCGACGACGCTTTGTTTATCCAGAAAGTAGACGCCGGACTTGAAAAGCTTCCCGAATATATTCCTCCTGTGACTACAACAACAAAAGAACCTGAAATGATAGCGGATACCTGTTACTTTGCAGTACATCAGACATGGACACTGGGCGTTGCAGAAACTGTCAACAGCGGATATACAATTGACGAGGGATATGTAAATCTTGATAATGTCCTTGACAGCGAGATTACATTTGCGGTAGAAGTTCCTGAAAAGGGAAACTATCATACACATATCCTTTTTGCAAACGGCTCCGTAAATGACCGTAAAATGAAAATTTATGTAAACGGTGACAAGAATAATTACTGGATGCAGTCATTCCCCTCCACAGGTGCGTGGACTGAATGGCTGGAGTATGGCATTGTGCTTCCGCTTAATGCAGGGAAAAATACAATCCAGCTTGTATCTGCAACAAGTGAGGGCGGTCCGAATCTTGACTATATCAGACTCACACTCACAGACGAGCCATATGCAGAGGTTTATGATCCTTCATCGGAACAGCAGCCCTCTGTGAGCTCCAAGCCTACAATTTTCATTGCAGGTGACTCCACAGTTCAGAGCTACAAGGCGTCATATGCTCCGCAGCAGGGCTGGGGATACTATCTCGGCGACTATTTCAACGACAATGTTACAGTTGCAAATCACTCTCTTGCAGGACGTTCTACAAAGAAGTTCTACGATGAGGGCAGATGGCAGACAATTGTTGACAGCCTTAAAGAGGGCGACTATGTAATGATTCAGTTTGCCATAAACGATGCCGGACAGTCAAACGCTGACAGATACGCTCCTACCTGCGGAAATGTGAACAATCCCTCTGCCGGCTCTTACGAGTGGTATATGACAGAATTTATCAGGACAGCCAAGGAAAAGGGGGCAACTCCCATACTTGTGACAACTGTTATCGGTATGAAGGCTTATTCAAATGGTAAGTTTGTAAACAGCTATACAAATTATAACGATGCCTGCAAGCAGCTTTCAGCAAAATACAGTGTTCCATGTATTGACCTTAATACGATTATGGTAAATCATTATAATTCTGTAGGTTATGATACAGCCAAGAGCTATCACCTTATGGGTGCGGTTTCAGGCTCAACCGACGGCACACATTTCTGCGAAAAAGGTGCAAATATCGTAGCAGGACTTGTGGCAAATGATGTGAAATTACAGGGACTTACAGGCCTTGCAGAGAACCTGAAATAAAATTTATGAAAATTTTTTGGATTTTTTTTGAAAAAAGGCTTGCATTTTCTGAAAGTATGTGCTATAATATTAATGTTGCTATTTTAGAAGCTGATTTTGCTTGTATAAAAGCTATGATTTAAGGTAAGGAGGTGCAGCCTGATGGCAAAGTGCAGTATTTGCGGAAAGGGAGTTACATTCGGAATCAAGGTGTCACACTCTCACAGACGTACAAACAGAACATGGAAGCCTAATGTAAAGCGCGTTAAGGCTATCGTCAAGGGTACTCCTTGTCATATCTACGCTTGCTCAAGATGCCTGCGTTCTGGTAAGGTTGAAAGAGCTTAATTGCATTAAGAGAATTTAGGGCAGTCTGCGGACTGTCCTTTATTTTTTATGAAATTTTTGTGTAGTACTTGAAATATTCCTTGATTTGTAGTATAATATTAATAAGTATTATTTTGGAGGACTATCTGATATGGATTATACACTTGAATTGATTATGCGTTTTTTCTCAAGAGCACTTATGCTCCTTCTTGTTTTACCTATTATGAACTGTGCAAAGGGACTGGTTGCAAAAAAACAGGGAGATGATACTGCTGAAATGGCTGGACGTATTACCCTCAACCCAATGGCACACCTTGATATGCTTGGCTCACTTATGATTCTGCTCATAGGCTTCGGCTGGTCAAAGCCTATGCCTATAAATTATAATCGTATGAGAAATACGAAAAAGGGCATAATTCTTGTGGCTCTTACAGGACCTCTTTCTCTTTTCCTTATGTCAATTGTATGTCGTAATATTGCCGCTGTTGTGCTTAGATTTTTAGGTGCGGAAACAATTGCAAGCTGGGCGATATGGCTTATATTTGTATTACTTTCGGGTATCAGCGTGTCTATCGGTGTTCTTCATCTTCTTCCGTTCCCCGGAATGGACGGCTTCACACTTCTTTACTATCTTACAGGTAATAAATTTGCGGCTTGGTATCATAAGAATCAAAGAGCAATCGATCAGTATTCCTTCTATGTATTTATGGGACTTATTCTCATAGGCAGACTTACAAACGGAATTATTGATCCTATCGGCTGGATTATCAATATATTTGACTGGCTGCTGGACTGGACGACTATCTGGACGTATTTTATATAACAATATGGCTGTAATAACATATAAACTGGAAAATTTTGAAGGCCCTCTTGATGTGCTTCTTGCTCTTATAACAAAGCATAAGCTGAATATTTATGATATTGAGATTTCAAAGCTTTTAGAGCAGTACCTCCTGTTTATCGAGGAGGCGCATATGATGAATTTAGAGCTTGCAGGGGAATTTCTTGAAATGGCTGCAAGGCTTATTTACATCAAGACAGCGGCACTTCTCCCGAAACCCGAAGAAGCTGAACAGCTTAAAAAGGAGCTTGAGGGCGAGCTTATTGAGCTTTCATTGTGTAAGCTTGCGGCGGCGGCACTTGCCAAAAAGAATATCGGCGGAGATGTTTTCGTCCGTCAGCCTATGGAAATCGAGGCTGATATGACTTATAACCTTGTTCACGATCCGCAGGTGCTCGTAAAGGCATATAATGGAATATCGGTAAAAAAGGTAAAACCCGAAAACAAGCGGATAAACATCGAAAATAAGATAAATTCCGTAGTAAAGCGACGTATAGTTCCCGTACTTACAAAGGTTGTACATATTCTCCGTGAGCTTTATTCCACGGGGGAATGTGCAATGGACAAGCTGTACGCAGGCGTTACTGACAGATCGGAGCGTGTTGCTACTTTCCTTGCAGTGTTGGAGCTTACACGTTTTGGAAGAATAACCATAAGCGAGGATAATACCCTCGTCTATTTCAAGGGCGATAAAAGCAGAGAGGGGCGTAGGCGTTGGAAATCAAAGAGAAACTCGGAGCAATAGAAGCGGTGCTTTTTGCAAGCGGCGAGCCTGTGGAGCTTTATCGACTTGCCGAGGCTGTTGCCGTTGATGTGGGAACACTTCCCTCATTGATAAGACTTCTGAACGAGAGATACGAGGACTACGGCGGCGGAATTGTTATAAAAAAGCTTGACAGCAGCTATCAGATGTGCAGTCGGGAGGAATACGCTCCGCAGATACGACAGATTCTTGAAACAAAAAGAAATGTACCCTTATCCAATGCGGCGATGGAGGTATTGACCATAATTGCCTATAATCAACCTGTTACAAAGGGATTTGTGGAAAACGTCAGAGGAGTTGACAGCTCATCTGTAGTAAATAATCTTGTGGAAAAGGGCCTTATTGAGGAAGCGGGAAGGCTTGACGTCCCGGGAAAGCCTGTGGTATACCGTACAACGTCTGTTTTTCTGCGTAGCTTCGGGCTTGCATCGTTGGCGGAATTACCCCCTTTGTCCGATTTCAGGGAAAAGGAACAGCTTGAATTTGACCTTGATAACTAATTTATGTAAAGGGGCGGTGGAATGATCGTACTCAAGATATTGTTATGGATACTTCTCGTCCTGTTGGGAATTGTCCTGTTTGTGCTCATAATGCCTGTTTCCGTAAGCGGAAGCTACATCGGCGGGAAAGTGGCTTACAGCGTTAAATTTGCATTTCTACCCGTTTTCAACTCAAAGGGCAGTGGTATTGTCAATAAACTGCTTCAATGGCGGAAGAAAAAAATGGACGCCAAAAATGATGAGCCGAAAGATGAGCAGGCGGCGGAGGAAACTTCTGCGGAGGATATAACAACAGTAAATGAGGATATTTCAGTTGAAACAGAGGAAGCGTCAGTAGCCGCCGAGGAAAAAACTACAGAAAATACCACGGATGTGGAGGAAACTACGGAAACTGAAACACAAGCCGAAGCTGTTGAAGCGGAGGAGGTATCGGATATTCTCGAACAACCCTTGAAGCCCGAACAGCCGGAGCTTCTTGAAAAAACCTCCAATGACGAGCCGGAAAAACCTTCAAAGCTTGAATTTATTCTTGGTCTGTGGGAGGCTGCTGACCGTCCGTTGCTGAAAATATTCAAGGGAATTAAAATCAGCGAGCTGTACATTGATTTTTTCATAGCCAACGAGGACGCCTATAAATGTGCCCTCAACTACGGGAAAATCAGTGGTACATTGTATAATATAATAGCGTGGCTCAGCGTTTTATTTAACGTGAAGCTGAAAACAGTAGATATTAACCCTCTGTTCGGACAGAAAAAGAGTCAGTGGGACGTATCGCTGAAAATCAGCCTGTGCCTTATTACAATGGTTATTGCAGGACTTCAATTCCTGTTAATATATTTATTCAGAGTATTAATCCCCTCAAAAATACAATTAAAAAAAGCGAGGTAATGACTTATGGCTACAGAAAAGAAAACTATAAATGACCTTTTAGGTATTTCACTTGATAAAATCAAGGAAATGGCAGACACAAGCGCTATAATCGGCGATCCTATCACAACACCTGATGGTACAACTGTTATTCCCGTTTCAAAGGTGTCCTATGGTTTTGCGTCAGGCGGTTCTGATTTGCCCTCAAAGTATGATAAGGAGCTTTTCGGAGGCGGTGCAGGTGCTGGTGTAAGCATAAAGCCGGAGGGATTTCTCGTTATTTCTCCCGATGGCTCTGTAAAAATGGTGGGTATGGATTCTGGCAGCGATCCAATCAGCTCTGCTGTCAATGCAGTACCCGGAATTGTTGAAAAGGTGCAGGCATTCCTTGCAAAGAAAAAAGGCGGCGAATCCGCAGAGAGTACCGCAGATGTAACTATCAGCGATTAATAGTGTAGCATAAAACAGAGCATTTCCGCATATTTTTCTGTGGAGGTGTCTGTATGAAGAAAATTATTGCTCTTTTTGCTGCGGTGGGATGCATTCTGACAGTGGATGTATCCGTGGTTTATGCTGAAAATATTGATATAACTGCAAAAGCTGCTGTGGTGATTTCTGCCGATACAGGGGAGATTGTCTACTCAAAAAACAGCAGGGAAAAGCTGCCTATGGCGAGCACCACAAAGATTATGTCTGCACTTCTATGTCTTGAAAGCGGCGATTTATATGAGCCTTTTGTGGTAGACTCCGAAGCTATAAAGGTGGAGGGTTCGTCAATGGGCTTGCAGGAGGGTGATATTGTTACTAAATATGCCCTTGCCTGCGGAATGCTGCTGCCCTCCGGAAATGACGGTGCCAATGCTGCTGCTGTTAAAATTGCAGGCAGTATGGAGACTTTTGCAGAGCTTATGAACGACAGAGCACAGAAAATAGGCATGTCAAGGACTTATTTCGTCACTCCCTCGGGACTTGAGGGGGAGGGGCACGGCTCATCTGCCGAAGATATGGCAATTCTTGCAGCAGAAGCACTGAAAAATGACCTGTTCAGAGAAATCTGCTCTTCAGCGACAATGAAGCTGGAATATGGCAATCCGCCTTATACACGGTGGCTTAAAAATACGAATAAGCTGCTGAATATGTACGAGGGCGTGTACGGTGTGAAAACAGGCTTTACAGACGAAGCGGGGCGATGCCTTGTTTCCGCCTGTGAGCGTGAGGGAAAGCGGCTTATCTGTGTTACTCTCAATGCTCCCGACGACTGGAACGACCATATAAAGCTGTATGAAAACTGCTTTGAAAAGGTGAAAACAGCGGAATTGAACATTCCGTGTGAGATGTATGTCAATCTTGCTGGTTCATATAAAGATATTCTTCCTGTTGCGGTGGGGGAGGATATTGATGATTTTACGGTTTATAACTGTGATACATCAGGCCTTATGTATACAGTTGCCGCTTCGCCCTTTGTGTATGCTCCTGTAAAGGCAGGAGATATGGTGGCGGAGCTGATTATTTCAGACGATGAAAGGGAACTTAAAAGACTTCCCTTGTACGCTGCGGAGGACGCAGAGTATAAATTGCCCGAAAGTGACGAAAAATCGGGAAATATTATTACGAAAGCAAAGGATATAATTGGCAAATGGAAAAGATAAGAATACAGAAAATGATAGCCGACAGCGGCTACTGCTCACGCCGTAAGGCAGAGGAGCTTATTTCAAAAGGTAAGGTAAAGCTCAACGGACACCCTGTAAAATTAGGTGATAAATGCGGTTTCCACGACCTTATTACTATTGACGGTGAGCGTATTTATATGCCACGAAAGAGAAATTTTGTCTATATTATGATGAATAAACCCCGTGGCTATGTTACAACGGTTTCAGATGAACTTGACCGCCGCTGTGTAATGGATTTGCTGGAGGGCGTTGAGGAGCGTGTATATCCTGTAGGACGTCTTGACAGAAATTCCGAGGGACTTCTCCTCTTTACAAATGACGGTGAATTTGCCAACAGCATTATGCACCCGAGTCGCCATATTGCAAAGACATACCGTGTAACGGTTCGCCCCGATATAAGCGATGACCAGCTTATTCAGCTTTCAAGCGGAGTTGAAATTGACGGTAGAAAAACTCTTCCTGCCAATGTTGTTGTAAAGGAAAAACAGCCGGGCAGGGTAGTTATGCTTATAACTATCCATGAGGGAAGAAATCGCCAGATCCGTAAGATGTGCGAGGCTGTGGGACTTGAGGTTGCACGACTCCGTCGTGTAAGTATCGGACCTATCCGTCTTGGTATGCTTAAACCGGGTGCCTGGCGTGAGCTTACAGCTGACGAGCTCCGTGCATTGAGAACGGCTATCGGCAAGGAGAAATAATTGTTATGCTGGAGATACAGGAGAGATTTGATACCACAGGCTATGAATATATCATAGAGGCGGCAGGTGAGAATATTCCCCATATAACTGAGGCTATGGACGGCGGCAGGGCTATCGGCTTTATTGCCTATGCCTATAAATCGGATAAAACCGTGGTTTACGACTACGATGACGGTGGCGACCTTATGCTCTGTGACGGACTTGTCCGTTCGGTTATGTTCAAAAGCGTGCTGAAAGGCATTGAAACTATGGAATTCAGCCTGCCTGATAATGGAAAGCTGAATAATCTTATAAGGCTGAAATTTCTTGCAGAGGGCGAGGTTATATGCAATGACCTGAACAGTTTTATGAACGGCTGTCAGCACTGCAAGAAAGGTAATGCCGAAAAATAACTGAAAATGGAGGGATTATATGCCCATAAGAATATCATCTGAACTTCCTGCATTTAAAACGCTGGGAGAAGAAAACATTTTTGTAATGTCTAAGGAAAGGGCGGAACATCAGGACATTCGCCCGCTTAAAGTTATAATCCTTAACATTATGCCAAAGAAAATTGAAACTGAATGTCAGCTTATGCGGCTTCTCAGTAATACGCCGCTGCAGGTGGATATTGACTTGCTGCAAATGGCATCTCATACATCGAAAAACACTTCAAGTCATCATCTTGAATCCTTTTACAAGACTTTTGAGGAAATCAAAAACCGCCGATATGACGGAATGATTGTAACAGGTGCGCCTGTGGAACTCCTTGATTTTGAAAAGGTTGACTATTGGGAGGAAATAACGGAAATTTTTGAATGGTCGAAAACTCACGTATTTTCCACACTTCATATATGCTGGGCTGCACAGGCAGGCTTGTACTATCACTTCGGTGTGCCGAAATATGAGCTTCCACAGAAGATGTTCGGCATATTCCCACATAAGGCGGAGGTTGCAAAGTGCCAGCTGCTCAAAGGTTTTGACGATATTTTCTATGTTCCCCACAGCCGAAATACAGAAGTTCGCCGTGAGGATATTGAAAAAATTCCCCAGCTTGAAATCCTTACAAGCTCTGAAATGGCAGGTGTTCACATTGTAGCCAACAAGAACGGCAGACAGTATTTCATAACAGGCCATTCGGAATATGACCGTGAAACAATAGCGGCTGAGTATTTCCGTGACATTGACAAGGGAATTGACATACAGCTGCCATACAACTATTTCCCCGATGACAATCCCGAAAATACTCCTGTATTTTCGTGGAGATGTACAGCAAATCTTATGTTCTCCAATTGGCTTAACTATTGTGTTTATCAGCGTACGCCCTACAATCTGGACGAGCTTGAAATAAGAAACTGGACATGGGCAACAGATTATTGATAGGAAAATGAAAATATGGAAGATTTTAATGAGAATATGAATTATAATTACAGCCAACCTGACGGAGAGCCACACAGCGATCCGAATAACCAGTTCTACACTATATCTCAGGAAAACAAGCCTATATGGGCGGCAATTACAAGTTTTGTCCTGAGCCTTGTCAATGTTGTATCATGTTGTTGCTGTGGCTATATTGCCATTATTGCATCACTTGTTTTTGGCATAATTTCCCTTGCAAACAAGTGGAGGGGTAAGGGTCTGGCAATCGCAGGTGTTGTTATATCATCTGTATGCCTTGTTGTAACGCTTGCTTCACAGATTTTCCTTGGTGGTTTGAGTGTGTGCCTTACCGATGTTATGGTTACTGCCCCTGAGTATTATGAGGAATATATGGAAACAGGGGAACTTCCAGAGAAAATGGAAAAGTATAACAATGATGAATATGACTGGTACTGGAAATTGATGGGTAACGAAAATTTTGCTGATTTCTATAACCAGTGGATGACCTTATACGGTGCTGTGGCGGAAAATTCACAATATTCCGAGGATAATGAAAGCAGCGATGTTGTAATTGACGATGAAGATTTCTACGATTACAGCGATACATTCGGCGGGGATGAATCTTACGAGCCGGAGTTCGGAGAAATACCCGTGGATTTATAATTTTAAGGTGGGAGAAATCCCACCTTTTTATTTTTGAAACAGCTTTACCATATATTCCTCCGTTGAATATAAGCCGCTGCGGTTATACCGACCTATTCCGTAAAGACAATCAGGCTCACGGGTTATATAATTCATCTGTTCACGGCAGGTAAGCGTCATTAAAAATCCGCAGTCACGTATCACAGGAAGACTTTCACGGCTTACACTTCCGAAAGGATATGTGAATACAACAGGATAAAATCCCATATTTTTAAGAAATTCCCCTTGAAGCCGCTGTATATCTTCTGAAAGTGCCTTGCGGTATTCTTCTTCGGATTCGCCTTTATTTATGGAACAGCCTGTTCTGCCGTTATACAAGGAATGCATATTGTATGTGTGATTGCCTATTTCTATCCGCCCAGAGTCAACAAGCTCATTTATATCTGCCCAGGTGAGATATGAATATTTCGGGTTGTGAGGATCCTTCACAGCATCGTTGTCAATATAACTTCCCACAACCGATACAACTGCTGTCATATCGTATTTTTCAAGAAGAGGCACAAGAACTGACAGATTATTGTAAAAGCCGTCGTCAAGGGTTATCATAACCGACTTTTCGGGGAGAGTTCCTCTGTTCTGTGTATATGCGATAACCTGCTCCGATGTAACTGTCTGATAGCCGTTGTTTTTCAGCCATTGCAGGTCGTTTTCAATCTGCTTAGGCGTTACTGCATATTCTGTTGGGATATCGGTGTATATGCTGTGGTACATTATAACAGGCAGAGGGACTGGTTCTTCTGCTTTTGTAAGCAGGGTTTTACTCCATGTTATTATTGCTGCACCGATAAGAAATATAATTATAGAGATGTATAAAATCCGCAGAAATCCGCAGTTGTACCTGGATTTTGTCATGGTATCACGCTCCTTTTTAATAATTATATTTGTGTTACATTGAAATAATTCTTTCAGAGCAGCTATTTTGTTATAAATTACTGTTCTGCTGAATATAATTTCTTAAAGGGACAATTATAGAGTTGTAAAGGACGGTGAGGAATATGAAAAGGCGAAAAAGAAAAAATATAAGCAGGTTTATCCGCTGGGGCGTTCTGTTTACTCTGCCTGTTACTGCCGCTTATGGAGGCAGAGGAGTAAAGCTGGCGGCAGATGTTATGTGCTTTTCCGATGAAAAGTTGCAGTCTGCCGTTGTTCGTGAAGTAAGTCCCGCTGTGCTTACAGAAGCGGACTTGCTTTCCGGGGAAACTGTACTGTCCCGTGGGTATGGCGTATATGCGGAAGTTAGCAGGGAAGAAATAAGGCTGAAAAATCCCTGTGACACAGTATCAGAAAACCCAGGTGCAAAACCATATCCCGAAAACTGGACAAAGGGAATAAGCGTAGTCCGCACAACATACGGCAAATACAGCGGCACTACCTATTTTAATCTTGATGGTGGAAGTCAGGTCAATAATCAGAGTCATCATACAAATGAGCTGCTGCTTCGTGAAAGTCGTTGTGCACCTGATTTCACTATATCTGATACCGATGAGCCGCAGGTTTTACTATATCATACCCACACAACAGAAAGCTTTGAGCCGTATGTCAGGGAAAATATGGATGCTGATTTTAACTATCGCACAACCGATGAAACAAAAAATATGGTAATGGTTGGAAATGCCATACAGGCTGAACTTGAAGCAAAGGGGATAGGTGTAATTCATGTGACGGAAGTTCACGATTATCCCTCGTATAACGGCTCTTACGGCAGAAGCAGGGAGAGTATAATGCCTATACTTGAAGAATATCCGGAGATAAAAGTAGTGCTTGATATTCACCGTGACGCTATTTCGGGAGATGATTATGCCGCCCAGCCATATATTGAAATAGACGGCAAAGAGGCGGCACAGATTATGATAATATCAGGATGTGACGACGGCACTCTGGGAATGCCTGATTATCTGAAGAATTTTCATTTTGCGAGTGCACTTCAACGACAGTTTGAAGCTGATTATCCTGGACTTGCAAGACCGATATTGTTTGACTACCGTCACTATAATCAGGATCTGACAACGGGCAGCCTGCTCATTGAAGTGGGCTCTCATGGCAATACACTTGAACAGGCACAATATTCGGGGCAGCTGATCGGACGTTCGCTGTGCAGACTTCTTGAGGAGATGAAAAGCGATGAGAATTAAAAAAAGGCAGAAAAATATGGTCAGAGGGGTACTGGTGTACCTCATTCTGACCATGGGACTCTGGATGTTTGTGTATTCCTATGCCAATTCGTATAACAGACTTACCGATGAAAAAATACCTGCCGCCGAATTTATAATGAACGAAAATAACGCAGAAATTCGTGCAGTCGGCAGAAAATTCAATATTGATACAGGAATTCTTGCATATGAAAGCGATTTCTATTTTGCTTCCTATATGCTTGTTCCTTTGGAATTAAAGCTGTTATGTACTGCTGAATGTGCGTGGGAAAAGGAATTCGGGCTGTGATGTGATATCATCGTAGAAACAATTAAGCTCACCGGCGTAGTATAGTTCAGCATTGGGTAATTTACGGAAATCGTCGGGAGTATACAGAGAAAAGGGCTTTTCGAGAGGGATACCTGCTCTTTCAAGTGTATACGCCACAAACTGTGAGCACACAAAATTCTTGTCTCTTGCCCAGTTTTTCTTTAAATAGAGTGGGACAAGTCCGAGGAGATTATATGAATATATCCGTCTGTTTTCGCTGAAATGCTGTATAATGCGATTATATTCAGCTTTTTGCTGTGGTGTGACAGCAATACGGTATATCTCGCATGGGATAAAGTCAAATTGTCCAAGAGTGCCTTTGCCTACAACTTCCTTATTAAAGGTAGCGGGGAGAAGTAAAAGACGGTATGTACGGCAGAAGCTGTACATTTCAGATAAATCTTCACTTCCCGAGAGGGAAACATGATTGTATGGCTTTTTTGTCATGAATCTGAACAGCCTTGCAGGCCTTGTACCTGTTTGTGCAACAATAATATAAATATAATCCAAATATTCACCCCCATATAACGAAATGTAAAAGAAAATTTTTTCTACAAATATTATATCATAAACTCTTGCAAATTTCAAGGGTTTTTGATATAATAATATTTGGTATAGCTTTATACATATAAGCGCCTGTAGC
>JAFYUM010000009.1 GCA_017558505.1 Ruminococcus sp.
TTGATAATACTCGTCATATTTTTTTATTTTTTCCTGATATTCTTCCGAATCACTTCTGACAGGAAGAGATGCTAAAGCATTTGATGTGAGTACTGTTACTGTTGAAATAACCATTGCCATTGATAATATGGCTGATATTATACGTTTTTTCATAAAATAACCTCCTTAAATATATGGGTTTTGTTTATAGAAACGAAGTAAGGTGGGTGTAATTCTGGTACCCCACGAATAAAAATCAAGCCATTGGTATCACCTTTCCTGAAAATGGATAAATCTTTCCTTATGCTTATTATACCCCCCCGTATACTTATTTGTCGATATGCACAATGACCAAAATTCGTTGCAGATTATCGGTATATTGCAGAATAATCGACTTTCAGCAATAATAATCAAAAAACACCACAGAGAATATCTCTGCGGTGTTTTTGAAAATCATTTATATTGCGTAACCCTTTGCCTTGATAATATCAACAATGCTGTCAACATACTTGCGGCAGATTTCCTCATTTTCAGCCTCTGCCATAACACGGACAAGGGGTTCTGTGCCGCTTTCACGGACAAGAATACGGCCTGAACTTCCGAGTTCAGCCTCAGCCTTTGCAACGGCAGCTTTAACGTCGGCGTCATTCTGTGCAGCAGCCTTGTCTGTTACCTTGACATTAACGAGAACCTGTGGATATACCGGCATTTCTTCTGCAAGCTCGCTGAGCTTTGCACGCTTTGACATAACTGCCTGCATAATCTTAAGGCTTGTGAGAATACCGTCGCCTGTTGAAGCGTATTTTGAGAAGATAATGTGTCCCGACTGTTCGCCGCCAAGACAGCATTCGTTTTCTTTCATATATTCATAAACATACTTGTCGCCTACAGCTGTTTTAGCATATTTAATACCTGCCGCTTCAAGAGCCTTGAACAGACCGAGGTTTGACATGATCGTTGCAACAACGGTGTTGTTCAGAAGCTTTTCACGGTCCTTCATATACTTTCCGTAAATGTAAAGAATATGGTCGCCTGTTACAACGTTGCCCTTTTCGTCAACGCAAAGACAGCGGTCAGCATCACCGTCATAGGCAAAGCCTGCGTCAAGACCGTTTTCCACAACAAATTTCTGGAGAACTTCAATATGTGTAGAGCCGGCGTTGTCGTTTATATTAATGCCGTTGGGCTTGTCGTTGATAACATATGTTTCAGCACCGAGAGCGTCAAAAACAGCCTTTGCGATTGACCACGCCGCACCGTTTGCACAGTCAAGACCGATTTTCTTTCCTCTGAATGAATATACGCCGAGGGAAATAAGATAGCCGATGTAGCGGTTTCTGCCTGAAACGTAGTCAACAGAGCGTCCGATTTTTTCATTTGTGGCATAGGGGAGCTCATCCCACTTCTGACCGAAAACTTCAAGCTCGTTATCAAGGTAAGCTTCAATGAGGTTGATTACCTCGTCCTCCATTTTTTCGCCGTTGTCGTTGATGAGCTTCAAGCCGTTGTCGTGGTAGGGATTATGGCTTGCGGAAATCATAACAGCACAGTCGAAGTTATCAACTCTTGATATGTATGCTACCGAGGGAGTGGTAGTTACATGGAGAAGATATGCATCAGCGCCTGATGCTGTAATACCTCCTACGAGAGAGTATTCAAACATATAGCTTGAACGGCGGGTGTCCTTGCCGATAATAATTCTTGCGGGGGACTCGTCACCGTTTCTTCTTTTGAGTTCATTATAATACCAGCCGATAAATCTGCCGACTTTAAATGCGTGGTCTGCTGTGAGATTTTCATTTGCGGTTCCTCTGAAACCGTCAGTACCGAAATATTTGCCCATGTTTTTTCTCCTTGGAAATATATTTCACGGTAATACCCGTGACACACCATTATATATTTTATCATATGTTTGTGATATAGTCAAGATTATTTTGCAGGAATTTTATACTATTTTTGCTGTTTTGTCTATCCGTACCAGCGGCAATTAAGGCAATACCGCAAAAAATGATTGTTTTTTTATTAAAAAGGTATTGACAAAAACAAATACGTTAGGTATAATATTAATGTATTATTATTAATTTAGGGGGAATTTCAATGAAAAAGAAAAAAATTTCAAGATTAGCCTGTGTTCTGGCGGCCGGATTGGTTGCGGCGATTGTAAAGCCTGTATTCTTTGCCCACTCCGAACAGAACGAGGACGGCACATTCAATGTAACAGAGGACAACCGTGAAGCTCTTCTGGGAATAAGCGATCCCGATGATTATTTCCTTGGTGCGGCGTCGCAGTTTTCTGTGTTCCTCAACGGTGACTTTGAAGCCAATGAGTCCGACTGTGAGGGACGTCTTGCGGCGGCAGGAAATGCAAATATGGGAGATGAAACTCCATATTATTCTGTTGGTGCAAAACTTGAAAATGCTGGTGATTTAGCTCAGGTAGTTATCGGAGGAGATACACTGGTCAATTTCGGAGCAGGCGGAAAGAATTTTGTAATGGGCGAATATCTTACTGTCAGCGGCGAAATTGAAAGCTACATGGAAAATGGTAACTGTAAGGTTTATGTGGGAGAGCTTTTTGATTTTGAAGAAGAATTTCAGCGGCTCAACGACCGTGCACAGTTCCTTATAGAACAGGAAAATAACGCAGAGCTTACTGTTGCAGAGTATTACGCATCAGGCTGGACAATCACTGGTGAAGATGATAACCTCAACGTAGTAACGCTTACAGATGAACAGCTTGAAACATTTGACGGAGGATATATTGATCTCAC
Source organism: Ruminococcus sp. (assembly GCA_017558505.1). GTDB lineage: Bacteria > Bacillota > Clostridia > Oscillospirales > Ruminococcaceae > Ruminococcus. Next base: position 2,751 of record JAFYUM010000009.1, read on the forward strand.
AATTGATATTCCGCAGGGTTCATATCTTGTAATCAATGTTCCGGGAACTCATCTGGATATGCCAAGAACATTGGTTCACATAATTGATGAAGACGGACAGAGAGTTCCGTCCTACGAAAACACACCGCTTCTCTACAATCTTTATGAAGCGACAAGCTTCCACTATACAGGCTCAATTCAGGGTTCAACCCTTGCACCGAATGCTGATGCTACAGGTGATGTGGGCGGACACGTAGCAGGTGCTACAATTGCAAAGTCGTTCAAGGGTGGAATCGAGTTCGGATATTCAAAGTTCGATCCCGTGTTCTTTGAAGAAATCGAAACTACAACCACAACAACAACCACAACAA
>JAFYUM010000010.1 GCA_017558505.1 Ruminococcus sp.
CCCATTTTGATGAACTGACAGATATTAACGGAGAAGTTATTGACCGTTTTGACAAGCTGACTTTATGGAACGGCGGAAATGATAACCAGTATCTCCATTTCAGAGATGCTCTTATCCAGGAAATTGCAGAGGAAAGAAATATTGAAACAATGGGCAGCGAACCATGTATCTTATTCATCGACGGCGAATTCTGGGGCTTCTATATGCTTCGTGAAAGAGTTGACGCTGATTATCTTGAAGCACATTTCGGACTTGACAAGGACGACGTAGCTGTATTGAAAAACGGCAAACTTGATGACGGTCTTGATTCTGACCTTGAGGAATTCAAGCAGTTCTGCGTCTGGGCAATAAGTGCAAATATGGCAAATCCGCTGAACTATGAAAAATTCTGCGAAACTGTAGATGTACAGAGCTTCATGGACTATATGACAATCGAAACATATATAAACAACAACGACTGGCAAAGCTCGGGCGTCAACAACTGGCAGACATGGCGTTCAAAGACAGTCCATAGCGATATCCCCGAGGCAAACGGAAAATGGCGTTTTGTACTCTATGATACAGATATTTCCGCTGGACTGTACGGCGGTGAAAAGAATGTAGCAAATTACGATTCGCTGGGAAATAACGGTCCAAAATCGCAATATTACAACTTCTCTGCTATTCTTAAAAATCTCATCAGAAACGATGAATTCAGACAGCAGTTCTATGATAACTATATCGAAATAATTGAAACAACATTTGACAAAACAACAGTAAGTAATAAAATTACAGAATATGTAAACGCATATGAAGAAGTTACAAAAGATACATTAAACAGATTTGACCACGGCTGGGCTGCGCAAAGCTATAAGAAAGAGGTTGAGAAAATCAGAACCTTCTTCAATGACCGTCCCGATTACGCAAAACGATATGTTGAGCAATATTGCGACGAATCAAAGCTTGATACCGAAAACAATCTTTCCACAACAAATTTCTGGTCATATTACGGAAAGGGCGAATTCTCATCTAATCAAGCTGAAAACTCTTTCACAGTAAAAGTCAGCACCGCAGAAGATAAATCATGGAACATTCAGTCACAGGCAAAAAATATACTTCTTGAACCGGGCAAGACATATGAGCTTACATTCAAGGCTTCCTGCACAACTCCATGTGAAATCTCTCTCGGCTTCAACCACAATCTTAATGGTTCATATCCTACCTGCTGGAACGATAATGCCGAACTTACCCAGCAGCTTCAGGATTACACATACACCTTTACAGTCAAGGAAGAAACCACATATTATGACTGGCAGCTTTATTTCAACTACGCTTCAACGGCTGGTACATACAAAATTGTAAATCCGAGACTTGTTGAGGTTAAATAATATCCGATACCGCACAGCTATTGCATCGGCTGTGCGGTTTTTCGACTTTTTTTGCAAAAACTATTGAAAAAAATCTCCGTATATGGTAAAATTAAAAGGCATGGGCTTTGCCCCAAAATTATGAAAGGTCGAAAAATTATGGAGAAAAAAACTTCCCGAGGTAGCTTCACGGGACAATTCGGATTTATTATGGCAGCTGCAGCCAGTGCCGTAGGATTGGGTAACATATGGCGTTTCCCTTATCTTGCAGCTAAGGACGGAGGAGGAATATTCCTTCTTGTCTATCTCATCCTTGCTCTCACATTTGGTTTCACGCTTCTCACATCGGAAATTGCAATTGGCAGGAACACACAGCAAAGCCCCCTTACAGCATATAAGGCAGTTCACCCCAAATGGGGATTTATCGGAATTCTTGCCTGCCTTGTGCCAACTATCATACTCCCCTACTACTGCTCAATCGGCGGCTGGGTATTGAAGTATCTGTCATTATATATGACAGGCACGGGAGCTGATGCGGCAGTTGACGGCTACTTCGCAAACTATATTTCCGGAAATGTTCAGCCTATTGTGTGGATGCTGATATATTTTGCAATAACTGCAATTATTGTATTCTGCGGTGTTGAAAAGGGAATTGAAAAATTCAGTAAAATTCTTATGCCAATTCTTATTGTTATGGTAATCGGTATTTCATTCTACTCTCTAACTCTGAAACATACCGATGAAAGCGGTGTTACCCGTACAGGATTACAGGGATTGAAAGTTTATTTTGTACCTGATTTTGAAGGCATGACGCTTAAAAAATTCTTCACCGTAGTCATGGACGCTATGGGACAGCTTTTCTTCTCAATAAGCGTTGCTATGGGAATTATGGTAGCTTATGGCTCTTACGCAAAAAAAGAAACAAATCTTATCCAGTCTGTAAACCGAATTGAACTTTTTGATACTCTTGTTGCTTTTATGGCAGGTATGATGATTGTCCCCGCTGTATTTACATTCAGCGGACGTGAGGGCATGGCAGGAGGTCCGGGACTTGTATTCATTTCTTTACCTAAGGTATTCACCGCTATGGGCGGCGCAGGAAAAATCATAGGACTTCTGTTCTTTATCGTACTTTCATTCGCAGCAATTACATCCTCTGTATCTGTTATGGAAGCTATTGTATCAAGTATTATGGATAAATTCGGATTAAGCCGTAAAAAGAGTTCGCTTCTTGTTGCTGCTTATACTGTTGTTACAGCTGTTATTGTATGTATGGGCTATAATGTGCTTTATTTTGAAATAACTCTCCCCAACGGCTCTGCAGCACAAATCCTCGATATATTTGACTACATCAGCAACTACATAATGATGCCTCTTGTAGCATTCCTCACAAGTGTCCTTATTGGTTGGGTTGTAAAGCCAAAGTTCATTATTGACGAAATTACACAGGGTACTTTGAAATTCAGCAGAAAAACACTTTACATTGTTATGATAAAATTCATTGTACCAATACTTCTCCTTATTCTTCTGCTCCAGTCAATTGGAATTATCAATTTATAAAAATGAAAGCCGCAGATTTCCTGCGGCTTTTACTTATTTTATTCGATTTAAATAATCCTTTGTCTCTTTGGCAACTACACCTGAAAGTGCTATAAGTGCTATAATATTCGGTATAGCCATAAGACCATTGAATATATCAGCAATTCCCCATACAGCAGCAACTGTCATGTACGGTCCGATAAATACAGCGGCTATATAAAGAACTCTGAACAATATAACAACAGTTTTGTTTGAACCTGAAAGATAGGAAAGACAACGCTCTGAATAATAATTCCAGCCTAAAATTGTTGTAAACGCAAAGAATACAAGACAAAGCATAAGCAGGAAGGAAGATACCTTTTCAGGGAAAGGCAAACCTACACAAAATGCGGCGTTAGTAATCTCAACACCCTCTAAATCAGGATTTTTTGTCAGACAACCGGAAATAATAATTGTAAGGCCTGTCATTGTGCAGACAACAATAGTATCAATAAAAGTTCCTGTCATTGTAACAAGTCCCTGACGGACAGGCTCATTTGTTTTAGCCGCAGCGGCTGCTATAGGAGCCGAACCAAGTCCAGCTTCATTGGAGAAAATTCCTCTTGCAATACCTTTCTGCATTGCCACAATCATTGCTCCGAATGCACCGCCTGCAACTGCCTTTACACCAAATGCACCCTTTACAATTTCAACTATAGCCGCAGGTACAGCTGTTATATTTGAAAATAATATCATCAGACAACATACAACATAAATTACAACCATAAACGGAATAAATATCTCCGACACTTTAGCTATGGACTTTATACCGCCAATTATAATCAGAGCTGCCATAATTGTAATAACAAGACCTGCTATAATCTGCGCTAATGTGTATTCATTCCCGAATAATGCAACCGTCTTTTCCTTATTAGGATCAAAGAAATTATTTACGGCAGATGTGATACTGTTTATCTGTGTAAATGTACCAATGCCAAGAAGTCCTACCAGAACACCCAGCACGGCAAATATCTTGCCAAGCCACTTCCATTTTGCACCCATACCGTTTTCAATGTAGTAGAACGGTCCGCCCAGCATTTTGCCGCTGTTGTCCTGCACACGGAATTTTACAGCAAGAAGCCCTTCGCAATATTTCGTAGCCATACCAAAAAGTGCTGCAACCTCCATCCAGAACAAAGCACCCGGACCTCCCGCAGCTATTGCTGTAGCAACGCCGACAATATTTCCCGTACCTATGGTTGCAGACAAGGCAGTACACAAAGCTCCGAAGCTTGACACCTCACCCTGACCGCCTTCTTCCTCTTTCATCATATACTTAAGAGCAAGTCCAAGCTTTCGGAACTGCACGCCCCGAAGTCTGATAGTGAGGAATATACCACAACACAGAATAAGCAGGATCAAAGGCACTCCCCATACTATATCATCAATTTTATTGATGATCTTTTCGAATTCAGCCATTTCAAGCACTCCTATCATTGATAAAATTTTGTCAATTCATATTATACCATATTATCTCTGTTCGTGCAAGTAATATATTCGGTTTTGGAGAATTAAACAATTTCCACCGTTTTTTTTTATGCAGATTAACCGCGAAGTAAATCAGGATACGATTACAACTATGAAGAATAAAGTTCAATTTATCAGTATTTAAAGATTATAATTCATTGTACAATAAATAAAATAATGCTATAATTTTATCAGGATATATACCATTTGAGGGATAATTTAAAAAAAGGAATGATTATTATGAAAAAGCTTTTATCAATAGCTGTAACAGCTTCACTTACCGTTTCAACTATGCCTGTTTCTGTAAATGCCACAGAAAACAACGGAATGAGGGACATCTCCACAATGGAGCTTGTACGGGATATGGGTATCGGAATTAATCTGGGTAACACTCTTGAAGCCTGCGGCGACTGGATTGCCGAGGTTGACCAGCAGTGGGGCGACGGAATTCTTACGGTTACAGAATACGAAACCGCATGGGGAAGTCCTGTAATCACGCAGGAAATGATACAGGGAATGGCTGATGAGGGATTTGGCGTTGTGCGTGTACCCGTGGCATGGTCTAATCTTATGGACGAAAACTACAAAATCAGCGAAGAATATGATAACCGTGTTCACGAAATCGTTGACTGGGTAATTGAGGCTGATATGTACTGTATCATCAACATACACTGGGACAACGGCTGGGTAAATACATTCCCCGACAACAGGGACGAATGTATGAAGCGTTATGAAACAATGTGGACACAGATTGCGGACAGCTTCAAGGATTACAGCGATTATCTTATGTTTGAATCGCAGAACGAGGAGCTTGGCTGGGAAAGCCTCTGGAATCCATGGGGCAGCGACGAGGGTAAAACTGAATCCTACGCTCTTGTAAATGAAATTAATCAGAAATTTGTTGATGTAATCCGTAATTCGGGTGGAAACAATCCTGAACGTCATCTTCTTATTTCAGGCTATAACACGGGAATTGACAGAACCTGTGACTCCCTTTTCAGAATGCCTGATGATCCTGCAAATCGTATGGCTGTTTCAGTCCACTATTATACCCCGGCAGGTTTTGCAATTCTTGAGGAGGACGCAGACTGGGGCAAAGCCATTTCCACTTGGGGTACAGAAGCCGATTTCAACGAATTATATTACAATATGGATATGATGAAAACAAATTACATTGATAAGGGTATTCCCGTTATAATCGGCGAATATGGCTGTCCTACAACCAATAAAGAACCAGAGTCTGTCCGTCTGTTTATCAGTTCAGTCTGCAAGGCTGCCTACGAAAGGCAGTTATGCCCAGTTTTATGGGCTACACCAGGGGGGCATTATGACCGTGACACCTGCAAAATGGTTGACCAGCAATTGAAAAAGCTGTTCAATGAAGTATGTGACAGTTCAGACAAGGAAACAAATCCTCCTGCTGAAATAATAATGGGGGATGTAAATAGCGACGGTGAATATACCGTTGCAGATATTGTACTTTTGGGCAACTGGCTTCTTGGCAGAGAGAAAGCACTTACCAACGCAAAAGCCGCCGATTTCAATGAGGACGATGTAATTGATGTTTTCGATTTATGTCTTGCAAGATATCAGCTTGTAAAAATTTCATCAAGATAAAAAAGCAGCACAGAGATAAAACTCTGTGCTGTATTTTACATATTATATTTTTTAAGGAAATTCTTGAAATTCCCAGCCATTTCATCGGGGATTTTCGTGTACATATTGTGTCCCTTATCTGTAAGAGTGTAGTCCGCACCGATTTCCTCAGCATATTTTACTGCATATTCTTTCCATGAACCCTGCTTCATAGGAGCTTTAAAATCACTTATGTAAAAATACGCTGGAACTTTAAGCATCCCTGTTGCACCTGCTTTTTCGGCATTTGATACAAGATGCATATTTTCCTCAAACATCTCTTTATTTGAAATATTTTTATAGAACAAATCCGCATAGAGCTTTTTTTCTTCATCGTTGAGGTTATCAGATGAAATCATTCCTGTAGCGTCAACGGAAAATTTCTTTACAAGTCTTGCAAAAAATCCACGTTTCTGGATTTTTGAATAAAGCTTTTTAGTCTTTTCATTAATAGCACGACGTTTTTCCTCCGACATTGCCCTGCTCATTTCAGCGGCAGTATCTGGAAGTCCCATATCAATACTCAGAACAGCCTTCACTTCATCAGAGTATGTATTTGCCCAGTATATCGCCTCAAATCCCGAATAAGAATGTGCTGCAAGAACATAAGGCGGGTTTATTCCTGCAAGACGTAATGCTTCCCGACTTTCGTTTACCATATTTTCAACAGTACGCTCTGTATCTGTACTTTCACTCATGCCATAGCCGGATTTTTCAACAACCGCAATTTTATATGTATCGGACAGCCTGCGGTAAAGTGGGCGATATTCAAGAACAGGAGATGTAATAGCTGCACCTGATAAAATTACTATTGTATATTCACCGTTTCCCTCTGTGTATACGTTGATTTTTCCTCTGCCTACAGGATATTTTTCACCATAGTTCACAGCCATATTTTTCTCCTCCCCATAAAAAAAGCCCTGATAAACAGAACTTAATAAAATATTGGCGCAGCGGGTGGGATTCGAACCCACGTCCCTCAGGGGGCATCATGATTTCGAGTCATGTCCGTTATGACCACTTCGATACCGCTGCATTATTAAAACAATAAAAGTATTATACCATATTCAAGGCAAAAAATCAATAGTTTTACAAAAAATAAATTTTATAACAATTTATGACATAATAAAATCTTGACTTTTTATTCCATTTGGATTATAATTAGTATAATACTAAAGGAAATCTCTAAAATCGGAGGTATAATATGCGTTCAAAAGGAACTAAAACCATAGCCGAAAACCGCAAGGCACGACACGAATATTTCGTCCTTGAATCATATGAAGCAGGTATCGAACTGGTCGGCACAGAGGTAAAATCAATCAGACAGGGTGCTGTAAACCTTAAAGATGCCTGGTGCTCAATAGATAACGGAGAAATTTTCGTCCGTGGAATGCACATTTCGCCCTATGAAAAAGGCAATATCTTCAATCGTGATCCTATGCGAATCCGCAAACTTCTTATGCACAAGCGTGAAATAAACAAGCTTTTCGGAACTGTAAAACAGGATGGTCTTTCTCTCATACCATTAAGCATTTATTTCAAGGACTCCCGTGTTAAAATGCAGGTAGGACTCTGTAAAGGTAAAAAGCTCTACGACAAGCGTGCCGATGCCGCAAAGCGTGATGCAAACCGTGAAATTGACCGCAATATGAAATCAAGAAGCAGGTAACGACTTCATATCAAACTTGACAAAATCAAAATATAAGTGTATAATGTACTCATAACATTTGAAAGGAGCTTATAGCAATGAGCGAAATTATAAATGAAAATGCAAATCTCCCCGAGGACGAGGAAGCAAGCGAAAACTATATCACCCTTACAGACGACAACGGCGAGGACGTTTCCTTTGAAATGCTCGGTACTGTCGAGTATCAGGACAGACTTTTTGCCGTTCTCATTCCATTTGATGAGGATGATGACGGAGTTGTTATTCTTGAACTTGTTCCCACAGAAGATCCCGAATTTGAAGAATTTCTCGGAATTGACGACGAGAAGCTTCTCAACGAGGTATTTGAGGAATTCAAGAAAACATATAAGGGCGAATACGAATTTGAATAAGAGAAAAAAGCGGCAGATTTCAACATCTGCCGCTTTTTTTTATGCCACAAGCATTTCTCTCATTCTGCAAAAGTCAAATACGTCAATGGTACCGTCCTTGCATAAATCCCCTGACTGCCAGTCGGTAAGCTCACCGTTTCCTAAAAGCCAGCCCTGTAACATTACAGCATCGGCTATTGAAAATTCACCGTCTGCGTTTACATCACCTGTGACCTCTGCCGCAACTGAAAGCTTATCCTTTATCACCGCAAGAAGGGAATACTCCCCTGCCGCATCCTGTGAAAGCTCCCATATCATAATTCCGCCGTAATCCTTGGCTATATCACATTTTTCTGCCATTGTAACAGCTCCGTTGAAGGCTATGTCGCCATACAGATCCTTATTGTAGTTTCCCTTATCGAGCTCAATCAGTTCAGAAAAAGGAACATATGAATTCCAGTCCAGCTTGCCATCAGCGGTATAACCTCTGCCATAGAATGGTACTCCCAGAACAAGCTTATCCTTGGGTATTTTCTTCTGTATATTGAAATATTTCAACGACGTCTGTGTGAAATCCATATCGCAATGGGAACTGTCATCTGCATCATTATCATATGCCATAACATTGATAAAGTCAAATAATCCGAATGTTTCGGGAGAAACCTTTACAGCTACCCACTGTGCAGTAGCTGTTGACATCTCATAGCCATATTCATCACAGATAACACGTAAGGACGATACCCAGTCAGCATAATAATTCCATATTTCATTGCTTGAACCAAGCTCAATATCAAGGTCAATTCCATCAAGGTCATATTTCTCACAGTAGGCTATAATTTTCTCGTTGAAATCAGCCATTTCCTCAGGAGTATCCAACAGCGGAAGATAGGCGTCACAGCCTCCTGCACCGCCTAAAGCTGCCATAACCTTTACACCGTTTGAATGTGCCTTATTTACGATATTCTTCATTTCAATGTCGGGTATGTAACAGGAAAGATTTCCATTGCTGTCGGGATTACAGAAAGCTATATTCATATGAGTAAGTGCACTGAAATCAAGCTTACCATACACCTGATATGACCAGTCCGGAAGATATCCCACAACCCTTGAAATATGCTCCCTGTTTTCATCTTCAGGATTTTGCGGAACACCACCCATAACCATATCAATAGAATACACAGTTACAGGAGAATTTGCCGCCATAACCGATATATAATCAAGAAGCGAAAAATCAGTTCCGAACACATCTGTCATTGCGTCATAGGAATAATAGTACGTATCACCGTTTACATCATCGGGAAGCAGGCTTGCCCAGTTTTCACCGCCGCTGTTTGAGGTAAGTACAAAATAGGGTGCATCGTCACAATCGCATCTTATAGCAATTGAATTGCCCTCCGCATAAATACTTGTATCTGGCACAGGTATCGTCAGCGGACATGACCATTCGTCAGCATAGGCCTCACCCTCATATAAGTGAATGACATTTTCCTCGGCATATGTAGTAAATGTCTGCGGAATTATGAGCATCGCCGCTGCAATAACTGAAATTATTCTTTTAATAATCATATAAACACTCCTTTCAGCGTTTCCCTATACTCTAATTATATATTATAAGTACTGATAAGTCAATAAAAAACTATACTTGACATATGAAAAAAAATAGGCTATAATGATAATGTAAATAATTTAGCGGAGGTATATATGTTAAAATTCAGATGCAGAATGTTCGAAGAATCAAAAAAATCTACCGCCTCGGACAATATAATAATTACCCTTGTTATTTTTATGATTATGTTAATCGTCATACAACTTGTGGAGTCAATTATCCCCACTATAATGTCAAATCCAGAAATGCAGCAGCGTATTGCGGCAGAGGGAACCTCCGATATGGCACGATTAATGGAAATCGGTACAGAAATAATGATGCAGGAAAAATATCTCATACCAAGTCTTTTCTGCACGGTATTCGGTACACTTATCAGCATAATATACTGCCGTTTTATTGAAGCCCGACATCTCACTTCAATGGGTATGAGAAAGGAAAAGGCAGGTATCCATTATCTGCAAGGACTTCTTGTTGGTTTTGTCATGATCTCAGCTACAACCCTTTTATCAGTACTTTTCGGCATATCCGACATAACAATGTGTACTTCAATCAACTGGGGTGTAATCGTTCTGTTTTTCTTCGGATTTATTGTACAGGGTATGAGCGAGGAATTCATATTCCGTGGGTATCTTATGAACACTCTGGGCGGCAGACATAACCCGTGGCTTGCTGTTATCATAAGCTCTGCTGCATTCTCCCTTGCGCATATCCTGAACCCGGGATTTAACGTGTTCATTTTCCTTAACCTTACACTTTTCGGAATTTTTGCAGGTCTTTATATGATTGCTTTTGACGATATATGGGGAGCCTGTGCAATTCATTCCATATGGAATTTTACACAGGGAAATTTCTACGGTATAAGCGTCAGCGGAACAGGTGTAAATGAATCGGTATTCCGTACAAAAGCTGTTTCCTCGATCACACTTCTCTCAGGTGGAGATTTCGGCATTGAAGGAAGTGTTGTTACAACAATTGTATTGATAGCAGCCTGTATACCCGTTCTTTTGAAAATAAAAAAACAAAATCAGACTAAAAACGTATAAACAAAGCGGACGATTTCTCGTCCGCTTTGTTATTCCTTATCGTTTCCAACAACCTCAATTATAAGCTTTCCAACCTTGATTTCATCGACATCGACAGCTTTAATTGCAAATCTTCCCGTTTCAACAGTTTCGCCCGCTTCGGGGATATGCCCCATAATATCAGTAACCCAGCCGCCTATGGTTGTGTATTCAGTTTCAAATTCATCTTCGGAAATATCAAGATATTCAGCAAAATCATAAATATTTGTATCGCCCAAAACCTCGTATTTATTATCATCAAGCTTTTTTATATTTGTAACGATTTCATCTTCCTCATCATAGATTTCACCAACAAGCTCCTCTATTATATCTTCAAGGGTAACGATTCCCTTTGTTCCGCCGTACTGGTCTGTTACAACCGCAAGATGAACCTTTGAACGCTGCATATACCGCATAGCCTCGCTTATAAGATTTGTATCAGCTATATGTGGTACTTCCTGTATTATTTCGGATATATCAGATTTACCCTCGCCAAGCATTTTGAAAAAAGTCTTGTTGGTAATGATACCGATAATATTATCAAGGCTCTTTTCATAAACAGGAAGCCTTGAATACATCTCTGTATTGAAGGTTCTTCTGATTTCATCAATAGAATCGTAAAGCTCAACGCCCACTACCTTTACTCGTGGAATAAGAATTTCATTTACCGTTATATCATCAAAATCAAGAGCATTTTTCATAAGCTCGCTTTCCTGCTCCTCGATTACACCCTCCTCCTCTATTTCATCAATCATATATTTAAGTTCATCTTCTGTTACAGTGGGAGCGTCATCGCCCTTTAACATAGAGGACATTTTGTTGAGAACCCAGATAAAGGGCTTGAATATAATAACAAGAAATGAAAGCGGTGTAGCAATAAGAAGTGATAATTTTTCGGAATTTCTTTTTGCATATGACTTTGGAAGCACCTCACAGAAAACAAGAACCAGAACTGTTACAACCGCCGTAGATATAGCAGCACCGCTGTCACCGAAAATATCGCAGAAAATTACAGTTGCAACTGATGATGTACCGATATTTACAATATTGTTTCCGATAAGAACTGCTGTAATTACATCGTCAAAACGATTTGCAAGCTTCAATGCCTTTCCCGCTTTTTTATTGCCCTGTGCCTCATAATTCTTCAATCTCAGCTTATTTACCGTTGAATAGGCTGTTTCCGTTGCGGAAAAAAGTGCTGAGAAAACCATCATTGTCAATACAAGTATCAGTTTCGGTATAAGTGAACTGTCCATAAAAATTTAAAATCTCCTTCTGGGGCTTCATTTTTTAAACAAATCTCCCAGAGCAAAACCCTGAGAGATTTTCCATATTATTCTATTTTATCATATTACGAAAATTTTTTCAATAGTAAAAATAGCTATTCTTTCACTTATTTTTTTGCAGTATATATAGAATTACTCCGAAAAAAGTGCTGTTGAAAGATATCTGTCACCAGAATCGGGAAGAATAACAACTATATTCCTACCTTCGTTTTCCTTGCGTTGTGCAAGCTTTACAGCTGCATGAAGTGCGGCTCCCGATGAAATACCAACGAGAATACCCTCTTTTCTGCCCATAAGTCTGCCTGCTTTGAAAGCTTCTTCGTTTTCAACAGTTATGATTTCATCGTATATTTTCCTGTTGAGAATGTCCGGAACAAAACCTGCTCCAATACCCTGCAAGCCGTGGGAACCTGCTTTTCCACCCAAAAGAACCGGAGATGTTGCAGGCTCAACAGCTACAACCTTGATACAGGGATTTTTTTCCTTGAGATACTCTGCTGTACCCGTAAGAGTTCCGCCTGTACCCACTCCTGCAACAAAAATATCCGTTTTACCGTCGGTATCCTCCCATATTTCAACGCCCGTTGTTTCATAATGTGCTTTGGCGTTATCAGGGTTTGAAAACTGCTGCGGAATGAAGCTGTGGGGAATTTCTGCCGCCAATTCTTCAGCTCTGGCAATAGCACCAGCCATTCCCTTTGCACCCTCTGTAAGAACAAGCTCCGCACCATAGGCTTTCATCAATATACGGCGTTCTTCGGACATTGTATCGGGCATAACGATAATTACACGATATCCCCTTGAAGCTCCTACTGAAGCAAGACCAATACCCGTGTTTCCCGACGTAGGCTCAATTATGACAGAATCAGGCTTAAGCAAACCCTTTTTTTCAGCCTCATCTATCATATATACGGCGGCTCTGTCCTTTACGGAACCTGTTGGGTTGAGATATTCCAGCTTTGCAAGAATATTCGCCTTTAAGCCGTATTCCTTTTCAATATTTTTCAATCTGATTATCGGTGTACCGCCGATTAATTCATCTACCGAATTGAATATCTTCACAACCTGCTCCTTATTCTGTTTCTGCTGAAAGCCACTTTTCCATATCAGTTTCCGTTCCGCCTGTTGAAATATATGCGTAAAAAGCAAGAATTGATGAAGCGTCGGAGGAATCAATGGATCCATCCTTATTTACATCAGCGGCTTTTTTCATTTTGTCATCGAAAGTAAGTGTGCCGTTTGTGGAAAGTGCCGCATATTCTGCAAGCACAAGTGAAGCGTCAGCGGAATTTACAGAGCCGTCGCTGTCAACGTCGCCGAGAGGAATTTTTACTTCAACTATTTCATCGGAAATTTCAATATCCTTGAGGACATATTCTGCATTCTTTTCATGCTCAATATATACACGAAGCTTTGATACCTTTGATACGTCAACAACCTGCATTGTGGGAACCATTCCGGGAGTAAGCTCAATTTCTTCAACAACATCTCTGTCGAGAACTATCTTTGCCTTTGCACCACTCTGAGGAGAATTATCAAGATGTGCCCATGTCCATGAAACTGTATTTATATTTTCTACATTGAAATTTATTGCAGAAACGGAAGAAGAATACGAATATGCACCTGTAAATAATATACCGCTGTAGCATTTCTCTCCGTTTACCATATATGCGTCAAGCTCGCTTACAAAGCTGAAATCAGAAGCGTTATACTTATCGTATGCACTTGTGACAAACTCCTTGCCGTCTTTATAATCAGGTATCGTATGTATCTTTTTAGCGGCTGTTTCGTTTATGCTTATTTCAGCAAGAGCAAATTCTGCATTTTTTTCATGTTCAACACTTAAACGAAGATAGTTACAATCCTTTGTATCAATAGTCAGATCCTGTGTTATAATATTCCATTTCAGATCAATTTTTTCTGTAAGAACACCGTCCTTGTATATTGACAAAACAGCACCCGTTTCCGGCGTATTATCAATACGACCTAATGTACCCGAAATTGAATCAATATTTTCTACGTTGAAATCAACTACAGAAGTTGACTCCTGATATGAATATGCGCCGCTGAAAAGCAATCCCTGATAATAATTTCTGCCGTTGATTTTTTTAGCTTCAAGGTCACTGACTGCTGAAAAATATGAAGTATTAATTTTATTGAAACCATCATCAGCAAACATTTCGGGAGTTTTATAGGTAGGTGCTTTGCCTGTTTTGGTTGTTTTATTTGCATCAACTGAAATGTCAGTCATTGCAAACTGGGCATTCTTTTCAAAGTCTACTACAAATCGCAATTCAGCCGTTGCGGATACATCAACTGTATACTCCGTAACAGGCATTGTTGCGGAAAGTGCAAACTTATCCGTAAGCACATTGTCATGATATACGGAAACTGTTGCACCTGTCATAGATGTGTTGTCGATATGTCCCCACAAACAGGAAATGCTCTTTACATTCTCTGTATTGAAGTTTGCAACAGCCTGACTTGACTGATATGAGTACTGACCGCTGAAAATAATACCCTGATAATAATATCTGCCGTTAATTCTGCTTGCTTCAAGGTCACTTACTGCTGAAAATGTGCTGTAATTCACGTAATTATAACTGCTTTCAGTAAAGCCTGCTACAGACTTATATGCAGGTATCTTCGGTGATGTAGCAGGCTTCATGTCATCAACAGTTACGTCAGCCATAGCAAATTCAGCATTTCTATCAAAAGCAACGCTGATTTTAAGTATGGTAACCTCCGAAACATCAACAGAATACTCCTGCTGTAACATATCAGAAGAAAGAGTATACTTATCCATAAGCACATCATCATAATAAATGGAAACAGTTGCACCTGTCATTGATTTATTGTCAAGGTGTCCCCATACCCATGAAATAGAGCTGATATCCTCTGTATTATAGCTGATTGAAGCTGTACTTGACTGATAGGAATACTGACCTGCAAAAACAACACCCTGATTGTATGTTCTTCCGTTCATATTGAATGTCTTAGAACCGTCGCTATAGATCGTAGCATTTTTAGCATCATATCCCCCTGCGAGATAGCTCTCCGCTGTCACTTCTTCTTTTTCAGTTGTTTCTGCCGCTGTTGCATAATTCATTGCAGCACAGTGATACATACCTGTTGAACTACAGATTACCGCACCTGCAATAACTCCTGCGGCTATACGATTGAGTTTCATGATTTTTACCTCCGATAAGATATATTCTACTTTTTTAATATTAACATATATATTATATATTGTCAAGTAAATTTTTCTTGCTAATCTATTGCAAAAATTGTAATTTTATGCTACAATTGATACAGTAGCCCAAAAATATTTCAGGAGGATAAAACTATGGATAATAAAAGACCAAGAGCAAGACAGAAAAATGTTACATCGGGCGGGAAAGGCGTCCACAGACGTGGTAGCGGACTGGGAACCGGTCCCGTAGGCTCAGGCAAGGTAACATCGGGCAGAACAGGCGGAGGCGGCGGTGCAAAACGTGCGGCTGTTGGCGGCGGTATCGGATTACCTGCAATTATTGCAATTGGTATAGCTGTTATGAAAATGCTGGGCGGCGGAAGCGGTGCTTCTGTACAACAGCAGGATTTTCTTCAGAACAACAACAGCTCATTTTCGGGAGTTGAATTCTCCGATACAGGCAGTTCAGCACAGATTGACAATAGTGTTGCAGCCGGTTCAAGAAGCAAATATACAAATATTCTCGGCAGCAAGAATGATACCGTTACTGTAATGATTTATGTATGCGGTACAGACCTTGAATCCAAACACGGTATGGCTTCTTCCGATATTCAGGAAATGGCTGCAGCTAATTTCGGGGATAATGTAAATGTAATTCTTTACACAGGCGGCTGTAAACAGTGGAAAATCAACGGTATAAGCAACAAGGTACATCAGATTTACCAGATTAAAGACGGCGAGCTTCTTCGCCTTGAAGCTGATATGGGGAAAGGGGCTATGACCGAGCCCGAAAATCTCACCGAATTCATCAAATACTGCAAAAAGAATTTCCCTGCAAACCGTAATAATCTCATTATGTGGGATCACGGCGGTGGTTCAGTAAGCGGCTACGGCTATGATGAAACAAATGCTTTAGGCGGTTCAATGGACTTGGCTGAAATTGACAAGGCTCTCACAGACGGCGGAGTTAAATTTGACTTCGTAGGCTTTGACGCCTGCCTTATGGCAACTGCTGAAACTGCTCTTATGCTCAACGACCACGCCGATTATATGATAGCCTCCGAGGAAACAGAGCCGGGTATCGGCTGGTATTATACAAACTGGCTTACAAAGCTTGGCAATAATACATCTATGCCTACAGTTGAAATCGGTAAGAATATTATTGACGATTTCGTTGATACCTGTGCTAAAAAATGCCGTGGTCAGAAAACTACACTCTCAATTATCGACCTTGCAGAATTTTCAAATACTGTGCCCGATAAGCTTAACTCATTCGCACAGTCAATCAGCACAAAGCTTACAAACAAGGAATACAAAGAAGTTTCAGACGCCCGCTATACAACCCGTGAATTTGCTGTAAGCTCTAAAATTGACCAGGTTGACCTTGCCCACCTTGCACTCAATATGGATAACAGCGAGGGTAAATCCCTGAGCGACGCTATTCAGAATGCGGTAAAATACAACCGCACATCTTCCGATATAAGCAATGCATACGGCGTTTCAATTTATTTCCCATACAGAAAGACTTCAAGCGTTGACGCTGCCTGCAATACTTACAATAAAATCGGTATGGACTCAGAATACAGCCAGTGTATAAAGCAGTTTGCAAGCCTTGAAACAGCCGGACAGATTTCCGCTGGCGGAACATCCTCACCTGTACCCTCACTTCTTGATATGCTTGGCAGTATGTCAGGCGGTGCTTCGGGCAGCTCATCAGGTGGAAATGCTGATATGATTGGTCAGCTTCTCGGCTCATTCCTCAGCGGTGCCTCCGACAGATCAATTGCAGGTCTTGACAGTTCCAACACAGCTTACATGAATGATACAGCACTTTCTTCTGATGAAACAGCTGAATATATTTCCGCAAACTACTTTGACCCCACAAACCTTGTATGGGAGCAGAACAGCAATGGCGAATATATTATGGAGCTTCCCGAAAGCCAGTGGGAGCTTGTGCATACTCTTGACAAGAACCTGTTCTATGATGACGGCACAGGCTATGTTGATATGGGACTTGACAACGTATTCACCTTTGACGATGACGGAAATCTCATTGCAGATACCGATGATACATGGGTAGCAATCAACGGTCAGCCTGTGGCATATTACCACACGGATACAACTGAATTCGGCGATGACAGATATTCAATTTCAGGCTATGTTCCTGCATATCTCAATGATGTACGTGTAAATCTTATTGTTGTATTCGATTCCGAAAATCCCAACGGATATATCGCAGGTGCTTCAACTGATTACAAGAACAACGAAACCGATACTGTTGCAAAGAATATGATTGAGCTTGAAGTCGGTGATACTCTTGACTTTGTATGCGATTACTATGACTATAACGGCACATACTCCGACAGTTATTTCCTTGGCGAGCAGATGACAGTTTCTGATAATATGGAAATCAGCAATGTTAGCGTAGGCGACGGAAATCTCAAAATCAGCTATTGCTTTACTGATATTTACAATCAGGTTTACTGGACAGAGTCTATAAACAAGTAAAAATAATACCGCATACGGCATATATCTGCCGTATGCGGTAATTTTTTATGCGTTTATCTTAATTAAAGATTATAGTAACGGTCAAATTCAGCAGGATGAGGAATTGCAGCCAATGCACGGCACTCCTCACGCTTTGAACGGATGAACTTAGTGATAAGCTCCTCTGGGAATACTCCGCCAGCAAGGAGGTAATCGTGGTCAGCCTCAAGAGCATCAAGAGCCTGCTCAAGTGATGTGGGAAGATGTGTAAGCTTTGCCTTCTCCTCGTCGCTGAGGTGGAAAAGATTCATATCATATGGTCCCCAACCGTTCTCATGTGGGTCAATCTGATTCTTGATACCGTCAAGACCTGCCATAAGAATTGCAGCATAGCAGAAATATGGATTACAGGTAGCATCTGGATTTCTAAGCTCAAAACGTCTGCGGTCAGGTGTCTTTGCATATGCAGGAATACGGATAACAGCACTTCTGTTTGATGTTGCATAGCCAACTGTTACAGGTGCTTCAAATCCGGGAACAAGACGCTTGAATGAGTTTGTGCTTGGGTTTGTGATAGCACAGAGAGAGTTGATATGCTTCAGAAGTCCGCCCATAAAGTAGTGAGCTTCCTTGCTGAGGTGAGCATAGCCGTTATCATCGGAGAATACAGGCTGTCCGTCCTTAAAGAGAAGCATATGAACGTGCATACCGTTTCCAGCCTCGCCCATAACAGGCTTTGGCATAAATGTAGCGGATTTGCCGTACTTTCTTGCTGTGTTGTGAATGATATACTTGATAGTCATTGTAGCGTCAGCCATTTTTGACATTACACCAAGCTTTGGCTCAATTTCAAACTGACCAGCCGCACCAACTTCGGGGTGGTGGTAGTTGATACCGATACCAGCCTCCTCCATAAGCATACACATTTCACTTCTTGCCTCGTAGGAAACGTCATAAGGCTTTGCAATGTGATAATTCTTCTGCTTGGGAACAATATTACCCATGCCCTCAACAGCGCTGTTCCAGTGAGCCTGTACTGCGTCAACTGAATAGCCTACTGACTGTGAGCCTACTTCCCAGCCTACATTATCAAAAAGGTAGAACTCAAATTCGGGAAGAATAAGCATTGTATCAGCAACACCGCATTCCTTCATATACTGTTCAGCGGCAGCAACGATATTTCTGGGGTACTGTGCAAGGGGACGATTTTCGGGATAATCGATAATCATTGCGTTACCCATCATAGAAAGAGTAGCAATATCACAGAATGGATCAATCTGTGCTGTATCGGGATCAGGAATAAATACCATATCGCTCTTTTCAACAACAGCATAGCCGTAGTTTGAAGCATCAAAGCCGATACCATTCTTCATAACATCCTCGCTGAAATCCTCTGCGGGAATTGTTACATGGCGGAACTGTCCGTTAATGTCAACCATTTTGAAATCGACCATTTTTATGTCTTTTTCACGGATAAGATCCATAATCTTCTGTACTTTTTCGTTCATTGGAATACACTCCTTAAATAATGTTTTGATTTATCGGAATACGCTAATAAATATTATATCACACTTTACACAGAAATGCAATAACATTTCAAAAGAAAATGTCAATTTTTTCAGAAAAAATTTAAAAGGCAACCGAAGCTGCCTTTTAAAAGTTCCTTTAGTTTATTTTGAATTTCCTCTGTTCTTTTTAACAACATTTTCAAGCTTTTCTGCACGGATAAGCGCTGTATCTATATGGTCGCAGAAGTTCTCTTTTCCTACTCTCTGCACAAATCCAGCTTTTTCCATAGCCTTCATAGGCTGTTCATTTACGTGAGAAAATACAACCTCAATATTGTGCTTTTTACAACGTTTTGTTATCTTGTCAAGCATTTCAACACCTGAAGCGTCAATTGCAGGTACGTTTCTCATTCTTAAAATAAGAACATCAATTCCCTTTGTGCTGTCAAGAATGTAATTGAACTTGTCCGATGCCGCAAAGAACATAGGTCCGTTGATTTCGTATACCCTTGTGTTATCGGGAACCTTTTTAAGAGAAATATGATCGGGGTCAGTATCCTCATCATCTACATAAATCCAGTCGTGTCCCTCTGTAACATCAGCCATACGCTTCATAAAAAGAAGTGCCGCAAGTACAATTCCAACACCAATTGCCACAACAAGATCAAATACAACAGTGAGCACAAGCGTTATAACAAGTACCGCCGTATCGCTCTTTGGAGAGATTTTTATGCAGTTCACAATTTCTCTCCAGCCGCACATATTATAGGCTACAATGAAAAGTATAGCTGCAATTGTAGGCATAGGAATCAGAGCCGCATAAGGCATAAGGATTACGAGAATAACAAGAAGTACAACAGCATGAACCATACCTGCGATAGGCGTACGTCCACCGTTCTTGATATTTGCCGCAGTACGTGCAATAGCGCCTGTTGCAGGGATTCCGCCAAAAAGTGCGGATGCAATATTTGCCGCACCCTGTGCTGTAAGCTCCATATTTGAACGGTGCTTTGAACCGATCATACCGTCAGCTACAACGCAGGAGAGAAGTGACTCAACAGCGGCAAGGATAGCAATTGTGAAAGCGTTGGGAATAAGTGTCTGTACCCTTTCAAATGTAACTACGGGAAGTGTAAATGCCGGAGGTGCAGAGGAAATTGTATACAAATCACCGATTGTATTTACATTAATTCCGCTTATTTTAACAATAGCCGCACCAACGATTACAGCTATAAGTGAAGGTGGTATTTTACTTAATTTTTTAGGCCAGAATATAAGAATTGCAAGGGAAATAATTCCCACAAGGAATGCCATTGGATTGAAGGTTGAAGTTGATTTTACAAGCTCCGCAATTTTCTCTGTCGTTTCAATAGGAGAACCTTCAAATTTCATGCCACAGAAGTCCTTGACTTGTCCAACAACAATTGTTACAGCAATACCAAAAGTAAAACCAAGTGTAATTGTGCTTGGGATATATTTCAAAAGACTTCCGAAACGGCAGATTCCCATAATTACAAGGAATATACCTGCGAGAACAGTAGAAATAACAAGTCCGTCCATACCCTCGGTAGCCACTATTCCTGCTACTATTGTAGCAAAAGCAGCTGTAGGTCCTGCTATCTGGACACGGCTTCCGCCAAGGAATGATACAATAAAACCTGCTACAATTGCGGTATAAAGTCCCTGTTCAGGCTTTACCCCTGATGCAAGAGCAAGTGCAATTGATAAGGGCAACGCAATAATTGCCACGATTATGCCCGATACGATGTCTTTAACAAGCTGTTCTTTCTTGTAGCCTTTCATTACCGAAAACAATTTCGGTTTCAGCTTTTCCTCCGTTTTTTTAACGGCTGCATTTTGTGATGATTCCATATTAAACCTCCTGAAATCGCAATATTTCGCAATGCCTAATAATTATAACTCTTTAATACGGAAAAGTCAATAAGCTTTATTGTGCAAACTTAACAAACTTTTACATTTAAATTTAGGCAAAAAGCACATAGTTCCGTCGAATTATGGCACAAAATAAGCCATTTATTGCTATAAAATAAAAATTTGCAAAAAACCCTTGCAATTCACAAGTAAGTGTGATATAATATTAACAATGGGGCAAAATGTCCCAACTGAAAATTCAGGAGGAATATATAATGTTAGTTTCAGCTACAGAAATGCTCAAAAAGGCAAGAGAAGGCAAGTACGCAGTAGGTCAGTTCAATATCAACAACCTTGAGTGGACTAAGGCTATTCTCCTCACAGCACAGGAGTGCAATTCACCCGTTATTCTCGGCGTTTCCGAGGGTGCAGGAAAGTATATGACAGGTGTAGAAACTGTTGCAGCTATGGTTGCAGCTATGGATAAGTCTCTCGGAATTACTGTTCCCGTTGCTCTCCACCTTGACCACGGCTCATATGAGGGCTGCTACAAGTGCATCAAGGCTGGCTTTACATCTATCATGTTCGACGGCTCACACTTCCCCATTGAGGAAAACGTTGCAAAGACAACAGAACTCGTAAATGCTGCTCATCACCTTGGACTTTCTATCGAGGCTGAAGTTGGTGCTATCGGTGGCGAAGAAGACGGCGTTGTTGGTAAGGGCGAGTGTGCTGATCCCGCAGAGTGCAAGATGATCGCTGATCTCGGCGTTGATTTCCTTGCTGCTGGTATCGGTAACATCCACGGTGTATACCCTGATAACTGGGAAGGTCTCAGCTTTGAGACTCTTGAGGCTATCAACAAGACTGTTGGCGAAATGCCTCTCGTTCTCCACGGTGGTACAGGTATCCCCGACGAGATGATCACAAAGGCTATTTCTCTCGGTGTTGCAAAGATCAACGTAAATACAGAGTGCCAGCTCGTATTCGCTGAGGCTACAAGAGGATATATCGAGGCTGGTAAGGATCAGTCCGGTAAGGGCTTCGACCCCAGAAAGCTTCTCGCTCCCGGCGTTGAGGCTATTATGGCTAAGGTTAAGGAGAAGATGGAACTCTTCGGAAGCGTTAACAAGGCTTAATTACGTCTAATCAAAATCCCGATACATCACAGTATCGGGATTTTTGCATAACGCATACAATATAAAGAGGTGATTTTCTATGACAATGTGTGCAACTGTTTTATCCGTAGAAAAGGACAGAATGCTCGTCCTTGACAATGCAACACAGCAGGAAGTTATTGTAAAAACACGATGTCCCTTTTTCAATGAGGGCGACAAAGTGAGAATTATCTACAACGGAATTATGACATTGAGCCTGCCGCCGCAGATTAGTGCAGGAAGAATTATCAGATGCTCTGATTGACATCAACTATACCGCACATACTGTCTTTGGCAGATTGTGCGGTATTTCAAGAGCACCTTTATAAATTTTACTTGACAAACGGATGTTGCTGTGGTATAATCAATATGTAATTTATGGGGCATTAGCGCAGTTGGGAGCGCATCACACTGGCAGTGTGGGGGTCAGGGGTTCGAATCCCCTATGCTCCACCATAACGAAAGCCTATGTTTAGACAAAAACACAGGCTTTATTTTTTGCTGTTATGCTTCACGACAACTGAAATTTGAATATTTCCGTTAGATAATCAGAAACCGATTATCGTGTCCGTTAATGCTGAATATGCAAAATTGATTCAATCACGCTCTATATTGTAATTGTTCAATAATACTTAGAAGAATGTCATCAAAACTATCAACTTCATATATTTCTTCATGGTCATTAGTAAATATTATGCCATCACTCTTTGAAAAGCAAATGATTTCTCCATCGCCAATCATAGATCCTATAATGACAGTATCGCCGTGTACGAAATTGGGACTTTTGATTATTTTCTTTATATCATAAAACTCTGCAATAGCACCACATATTGTTGCTTCATTGGAAAACATCAACCACTCTTTGTATGATGAAGGTAACGAAATGTTATTTGTACGCTCAATTTCAGCTATCTCAGTTTCGCTTAGCGGAGGAGAATAATAAAAAGAGTATTCATCATTTAACTGCTGAGTCAATTGAATAAGTTTTTTAAGATTTTCTGTTAAACTGTTATTTGGTATTTCAGGGATATACGACATATTTTAACTCCTCTGTCTTTCGGTTTTATTATTACAATTTTTACAACAAATATTATTAATCATACTTCTCATCAAACTCATCTGACCAATCTTCTCCATATATTTCTTCAGCTTTTTCTTCTAAGTCAGCAGAAATATATGCAAGCACACTGTCAAACGAATCGTACTCCTCAACTTCACCATCAAAAATCGTGTAAAATTCACCTGTTTTTCCGGAAAAATATAGATATTCGCCATCTCCGACAAAGCTGCCTATTAAAACATTGTCCTCGTCCTCAACCTCAGGCCAGAAAATGCACCAACATCTGTCAGCCATATCACAGCTTTTTGTAAATAGCAGCCATTCTTTAAACATTGAGGGAATTTCTATATTATTTTCAATTACCCAATTATTTATTTCTTCTTCGGTGGCAGGATTTTCAAATTTGTATTCGTAATCCTCTGAAATGAAATCACATAAATTTCTCAGATAATCATAAGATTCCATTATTAATTCCTTATCACTTTTTCCCATAATTCCTACTCCTTAAATAAGTTTTATTTTCACTGTATTTTGTCAATACGTTTCCGTTTAGTATATCGCTATACTAATAAGTTAATTATACATCATTATGTATATATTGTCAATATGCTGTTATGATTAATGACAGCTGAAAATTGAATATTTCCGTCAGAGAATCAGGAACCGCTTATCGTCTCCTTTTAAAAAAAGCCCACTAAGGAAAAAATTTCAGATATAATATAATTGACAGGTGACAAATGATTTGGAATGTGGTATAATAGATGTATAACAAAATAATCAGCGAGGTGAAAAATTATGGTATACATCACAGGCGATATTCATGGTGAACTTGAACCGATATATACGCTTTTTGAAAGATTCCAACCCAAACCCCAGGATATAATCGTTATTCTGGGAGATGTTGCTCTGAACTACACAGGACGGCTTAGGGACAGAATGATGAAAGAAGATATGTCTGCAATGAAATCTACTTTCTTCTGTATTCACGGCAATCATGAGAACAGACCGCAGAATATTGCGTCCTACAAAGAAAAGGAATGGCATGGCGGAAGGGTGATGTATGAGGAGGATTTCCCAAATATCCTCTTTCCTATAGACGGAGAGATTTTCGATATTAACGGCAAGCAATGCCTTGTAATCGGCGGTGCATACAGCGTTGATAAGTTCTACAGACTCCGCAGGGGTTACCATTGGTGGCCCGATGAACAGCCGACACCAACTATCAAGGCTTATGTTGAGAAACAAATCGAGAACAGAAAAGTCGATGTTGTCTTTTCTCACACCTGCCCATTCAAGTATATTCCGACTGAGTGCTTTTTGCCCGGAATTGATCAATCTACCGTTGACAACAGCACGGAACATTGGCTGGATACCATTGAGGACTCATTGGATTATGAAGCTTGGTATATGGGGCATTGGCATATTGACAAACAAATTGACAAGATGCACTTTCTGTTCCATGGAGTAGAGGTGCTATAGAGCATAAAGCGGGAAGTTCTTGTTAAAATATAAGAGTACCTTAACAAGAACTTATGCAGGAATACTTATGGTAATACCAATCCCTAAATTGTTAGTAAACAAAGACAATGACAAAAATACTGCATGTCAAGGCGGACGACGAAAGCATACTGCCATATGGTGAGAAAGTCCAACGACGACAGGCAGTATTTATACCATTAGATTTGCCTCCTGTTATTTTAGGGATTGGTATCAGATATGTTTCCGTAAAAATCCTTGACAATACCGCTAAAATATGCTATAATAAATGTACCTTGTGGGGCATTAGTACAGTTCGAACTACATCACACCTATAGTGTGAATGTCAATGGTTCGCCCTTATGCTCCACCATATCTTCAAATCCTCGGCAACGGGGATTTTTTTATATCTCAAAATTAATACTATTGATTTTATCCATATAATATGATATAATATAAAGACATAGTTACAGACATGAAAGGAAACTGAAATGAGAATAAAGACAATTTCCCATAAAATGAATTTACTTGCAAAAAATATACTTGAGGAGCAGAGTAAAGAGCCTTCATGCGTACATAAAAATCTCACATTACGAACACTGGTTATGCTTAAATATATATGTCCTGAAAGTGAAGAAATATTTGCTCCTATAGCCAATAAGCTCATTGCTTATTCAAAACGTCCCGATAAACCGGGTGATTATGAAAAAGGCGGTGGCAGACATTACTATTGTGCTGTTACCCAAACAATGAAAAAGAACAGCACCATTAACGGCTATTATCGCAATGGAAAAGGAAAGTGTTATAAAAGCGCAAGAGCTATGTTCGAGGAAGACTACACCATGGCACTTACAATGTATGTCGCTGGATATCATCACAAATCTGCTGAATTTCTCGGTAGGGCAATCCATATGATTTCCGATATGTGCTGTATCCCCCATGTTTCCGGAATGACTTATTTATCTTCTGCCAAGGATTTCCACAAAAGCTATGAAAACCTTGCAGAGGCAGTCTATCCGGAACTTGTTCCAAGACAAACACAGATAAATCTTCCGGACTACTTTGTCAATAGCAGTGATTTTACTGAATCTATAAACAAACTGGTTCAAGATACCGCACGTGGAATCAAGGAGGTTTTTGACGATCCTGTAAAGGCAATTACTGCACATTTACAGCGTACAGAACGTGTTATTGCAGCTTTTCTTATAAAATTCATGGATGACATTACCGCTCATGAATACGAAGCGCATTATATTACAAATAATTCAGGATGTAGAATTATGCGTGGTACTACTCCCCTTACAATTAAAGTAACTGAAAAAGGCATTACTTTTCACGGAGTTAATCCCTCTCCTGAATCAAGAATAAACGTAAACGAACGTACGTTCTATGCCGCACACCGCCATGACGGATTATACACGCTCTCACCTGCAAAGGATAAGGAGGGACGTGTGCTGGAAGTCTGCGACGGTAAGCTTGTATGGCATAAGTTTGATCCTGTTCATGGAGAACAGCTTTTCAAATTGTCATAACATTGCTCCCAAACTAAACCTTATCGGCAAATGCCAGACATAAAGGAAATTTCTGTCCTTGTATTTTTGGCAAGGTATAGAAATAACAAAAACTGATACAGTATTTCGCAATCTGTATCAGTTTTTAATTAAGGGCAGCTCTAAAAAACCGTTTGATTAAAGAAAAAGAAGGTAGGGGCGTCAGCTGCAAGGAAACCTTCCGAAGGCGTGCTATCGCACTCCAAGGGAGGTTGATGAAGCAGATGACGTGCTTAACTGCTTTTTCTCAAAAGGGTTTTTAGAGGTGTCCTTGATATTAAAGCCCGTTGGCAGAGTTTAACTGTCCGTTTTCCGTCAGACAGACGGCTTTTCTTACGTTGAAATATACGGGCTTGTCGGGTGGTAAAACCACATTCAGATACGCTTAAAAGCATCTGCCGACAATCACATTATACCACAGAAAAAATCATTTGTCAATATCATAAATCATTTAAACAAAGAGGTGGAATATGACTATTAAGAATAAATTATCCGCTTTATTCAAAAGCTCTGCTGCAAAGAAAAATGATGAAAATGATACATATACGCCTATACTTGCAGAGGAATATCAGTTTAAAAACGAAGTTGAAATAATTGAAATGCCGAAATCTGCCATTAAACCTGTGGAAACGCAGAAAAATGCTGAAATTCACATTATACAATTCACAGAAAACAAGCCTGTGGAGGTTCAGCGTGTAAGCCTCAACAAGGAACAGGCTTATAAAATGGGCTGGCACTATAAGCGTAAATCCAGCAACCGTCTGAGAATTACCCGATATACAGGGAAAAGCCAAGACATAATCCTCCCTGCCGAAATAGACGGATTTATTGTAAATGAAATAGGAAAAGAAGTTTTCAACAGAAAAAATATTATCACCGTGGAAATTCCCGATACCATAAGAAAAATCGACACGGGAGCTTTTGAGTGTTCTGATATTAAAAAAGTAACCTTTGCAGAAGGTGTGAAAATAATCGGCAATAACGCTTTCAGATGCTGTGATAATCTTAATTCCGTTCATCTGCCAAATACCCTTGAAAAAATCGGCAATTCCGCATTTGAAAGCTGCCGAAATCTGACCAATATCATTGCTCCCTGCTGCGATATAGAGGAAGATGCTTTTGCTCACAGCGGTCTTGAAAATTTCTTTTTTGAAAAAAATATTCAGCATGATTTTCGATTATTTGACGGAAGTGCGTTGAGAGGAACACCCTTGCATCATAATTCCGCTCTTATCCTTTTCCCCTATTCAAAAAATCAGAACTCCTGCAATTCCGACTACAATATTGCACTTGTAGGAAATTTAGCCAAACTGAAATTCCCGAAAGGCAAAACCGTCTATATGGGAAAAAACTCTGTTGCAAGCGGCTGTACTCTTGATTTTTCGGAATGCGGCAGAGTGGAAACAGACGAAAATTCTATTCATTTAAAAAGAAATGAACACGGAATTATCAGCTCATACCCCATATGCAATTTTGTAATGCCCGAAAATTCACACATTTATTTTCCCGACTTTGTAAATGCAAAATATGCCGACGGGACGAAATATAATGGGATTTTTGAGGTTATTTCCGATGATGACGGCACAGAAATAATACAGATTAATTCCGATAAACTGCCTGCTTTTTCTCTTAATAATTTTCGGACAAAAAGCCTATTATTAATGTCGGATAAGCCTGTGCGATTTTACAAAAATGCAGTATCCGGCTGGAATTTGCAGAGTTTTTCAATTGACAGGCTCTATGGTGAGGGCAGATTATTCAGAAATACCTGTTATAATCTTTACAAGGTGGAATTCAACGGAAAATGCGTCTATATCCCCTGCGAAGGCTTTCATTCAGCCGCACACAGACAACTGCTGAATGCATTTTCGGGCAGAATTAAAAAGGACAGATTTGAGTTTTTTGACAGCAGAATTTATAAACAGGTTTTCTGCGAAAATATCGACAGCTATTCAAATTGCTTCTACTGGTCAAGAAAAAAACATATACATCTTAGCAAGAAAAATAAAATTATGCTTGCCGTTGATGTTCTGAGAAGCAGTGCGGAGTTGTTCCCCGACAGGGATTTTTACAAAAATTATCTGCATATGAAGCAAGGCTTTGCCGAGAAAATATGGGGTAAACTCCCCGAAGAATATATCGACTTTTTATTTGAATTCTATTTGAAATAACTTTAGGACATCCTTATGAAAAAACTCCCGAAGCCACTCTGACTTCGGGAATTTTTATTATCTGGTGCAGATATATACAGAATACGCAACATAGATTGCAAACATTATTCCACCGCTTAAGCGGCTGAGCTTCTTTGTTTTTGCACACAGAAGCATTGTGAGAATACTCATAATGATAAGTGCAACTGTATCAATCATATTCTCCATAGAGAACACAACAGGACAGATTGCAGCAGCCGAACCAAGAATAAACAGAATATTGAAAATGTTGGAGCCTACCACGTTACCAACTGCCATATCAACTTCGTTTTTGCGAGCAGCTACCACAGATGTAACAAGTTCAGGTAAGCTTGTACCGATTGCAACAATTGTCATACCGATAAGATTTTCTGACATACCGAATTCACGGGCAATATCAGAAGCACCGCTTACAACCATTTTACCACCGATAATAATAGCCGCAATACCGCCCACAATGAATATAAGTATCTTCCAGATAGGTAATGCTTTGTAATCGTCCTCAACTTCCTGGCGTGACTTCTTTGCAGACATAACCATAAGGTAAAGGAATCCTACAAAAAGAACGAGCAGAATTGCTCCGTCAATGTGCCCAACGCTCATTCCGATTGCACCCAGACCAAGGAGAAGTGCGGCTGCACCAATTGAAATCGGGAAATCACGCTTAAAAGTTTCCTTGTTTATAGTAAGTGGACTGATGAGAGAACATAATCCGCAGACAGCCATAAGGTTGAATATATTTGAACCTACTACATTACTTACAGCAAGTTCGTTTTTTCCTGCAAGTGCCGCACTTATACTAACAGACGCTTCAGGCATACTTGTACCCATTGACACAACTGTAAGACCAATAATAAGGGGTGGGATTTTCATAAGCTTGGCAGCAGCTGAACTACCCTCAACGAAGAAATCTGCGCCCTTGATAAGCAGGACAAAGCCCACTATCAGCACAACGTACATCATAAATATAACCTCTTTTCATTTATTCCCAATTAAGAATAAAATAGTAATCATAAAACCGCAACAAACTGTCATATGAACTTTTTGCGGTTTTACCGTATTAGATTATATCATAAGTACACAATAATTTCAAGATAAAAAACATAATTTTTCTTACGCCCCACTTTTTAAAAGGTGATAATCTCGTGAAAATAAAGTGATAATTCAATCAGAAACAGAAGATAATTCTGTTTTCAATTGAACAAAGTACACATATTTTATCATAATCAATAATTAATTAGGTGTAATTGGTAGAAAATACGAAAAAGCAGATTTTTCCTTGCATTTCATCGAAATTTGTGCTATAATCTCATTTGGTATTGCTTCACCAAGTAATTCCTGATGAATATTATATTTCAGGGGTTAATTGGAGGTGCAGTATACTTAAAAATATATAGGAAACACCTATATAAAATGGAGGTCTTTTTTATGTTAGCAGCACAGATATTCGCCGTTATAATCTTTCTGGCGATGTTCGTACTTATTGTGCTTGACAAAATCGAACGACACCTGGTAACTTTCGGAAGCGGTATCCTTACACTTATTGTAGTATTCGGTATCTGTCTGAGGGACGGCAAGGCAATATGGGATATTATTGCCATCAAGGATTTCGTAAAATCCAATTTCTGGTATCAGGTTGCCGAAAGCGAAAGCAAGGGTATCAACTGGGCTACAATCGTATTCATCGCAGGAATGATGGTTATGGTTGAAGGTATGGCGAAGGCTGGTTTCTTCCGCTGGCTCTGTATGAAGATAGCTTTCCTTGTAAAGTGTAAAACTATCCCGATATTCGTCACATTTATGATAATGTCCGCTATTCTTTCAATGTTCATTGACAGTATCACAGTTATTATGTTCCTTGCAGCTGTTACAATTGAGCTTGCACACCTTCTCAAATTCAACCCTATTCCAATGATTCTTGCAGAGGTTTTCTGTGCTAATCTTGGCGGCTCTGCTACAATGTGCGGTGATCCGCCCAACATTATCATCGGTACATCACTGAGTTTCTCATTCTTCGACTTCCTGCTCAATACCGGTTTATGTGCAGGTATCAGCCTTGTATTTTCTATTATTTTCTTTTATTTTGCATTCAGAAAAGAACTTGTATCAACTTCAGGTGAAAAGGTTGATATATCAAAACTCCCCTCCCCTGACTCCGCAATTACAAACAAGAAGGATTTCATAATCAGCACACTTATTTTCGCTCTTGCTGTTGTTCTCCTTGTAACACACTCAATCACACATCTTACTGTTGCAACAATCGGTCTTGGCATTGCTGTAATCACACTTCTTGCAGCAGGAAAAAGTGCTCTTGAGCTTCTAAAAAAGACTGACTATAAGACACTTGTATTCTTCATCGGTCTGTTTATAGTTGTAGGCGGACTTGAAGAAACAGGCATTCTTGAATATATTGCTGAATTTATACGCACAATAAGCGGTGGCAACCCATATGTTACAGTTGCAATTATCCTCTGGATTTCCGCTATTGCCAGTGCATTTATCGACAATATTCCTTTTGCGGCTACAATGGTACCTGTTATCAACAGCCTTGCAGCCTCTACAGGTATTCCGATCAACACTCTCGCATGGACACTTGCAATCGGTACAGATATAGGTGGAAGTGCAACTCCTATTGGTGCATCTGCTAACGTTGTTGGTACATCAGTTGCCGCAAAGAACGGCTACCCCATAAGCTGGGGACGCTACTGTGCAAAGCTTGCCCCTGCAACTGTAATTGTACTTGCCATTTCAACAGTTTATATTTTCGCAAGATATCTTTAATGTTCAAGGAGGTTCATTATGTCACAGATTATTATTTCAGTAGGTCGTGAATTCGGAAGTGCTGGACACGAAATCGCTGAGGAACTTGCAAAACGATTCAATCTGCCTATCTATGACCGTCACCTTATTACAGAAATTGCAAATAAGACAGGTATGACAGCAGAACAGATTGAAAAGCACGATGAAGCTCCAAAGACACGTATTCTCTCCCGTCGTGTAAGAGGTTACAGCAACTCAATCGAGGATAATGTTGCAGAAATGCAGTTTGATTTCATCCGCAAAAAAGCTGAAAGCGGTGAGTCTTTCGTAGTTGTGGGACGTTGTTCCGAATCAAAGCTCCGTGATTTTGACTGCCTTTGCTCACTTTTCATCATTGGCGATATGCCATGCAAAATAAAGCGTATTATGGAGCTTTATGAAATGACCGAAGCAGAAGCAGAAGATTTCATTGAGAAAAAAGATAAGAAGCGTAAGCGTTATCACAACTATCACGTTAAACTTCACTGGGGCGATTCAAGACTCTATGACCTTACGGTCAACAGCAGCCGCCTTGGCATTGAAAAGACAATCGACTTCCTTGAACAATACATCAAGGCAAGAATGAGTAAATAATCATACTATTAAAAGGGTACCGTTTATTGGTACCCTTTTTTTCATACAGGTACGCTTTTAGTAAATCTGATACCACCGTTTTCTGATTCTATCCTTAAATTATCTCCTTTCTGTATCGTGGAACCTATTATCATCTTCGCAAGTTCATTTTCAATTAAATCCGTAACACGTCGCTTAATTGGTCTTGCTCCGTATTTGTCTGTTTCCCTCGCTGCTGCAACTGCTTCAACTACATCACTGCCGTAGCTGATACCGATTCCTAATGCCTCCGCACGCAGACGAAGATTATCAAGTGCCTTTTCACTTATCTTCATCAAATCCTCCCGTTCAAGACTACGGAACACGATTATCTCGTCAATTCTCCCTGTAAATTCAGGTGTAAAACGTGATTTCACGGCGTCTATAACACGGTTCTCACTCTCTGTAATATCCTTTCCGAATCCCAGTCCGCTTTTACCCGAAAGCTCCGCACCTACGTTTGAAGTCATAATAATCATACAGTTTCGGAAACTGACCTTACGCATTGTGGAATCGGTCAGTGTGCCGTAATCCAGAATCTGCAGCATAATATTCAGCACCTCTGTATCGGCTTTTTCAATTTCATCAAACAGCACAAGCGAGTAGGGATTACGCCTTATTCTGTCGCACAGACTGCCGCTATTGTCGTCGTATCCCGCATATCCGGGAGGAGCTCCGATAAGCTTTGACACAGAATGCTTTTCCATATATTCAGACATATCTATACGTATGAGATTTTTTTCTGAACCGAAAAGACAATCTGCCAAAGCCCTTGCAAGCTCTGTTTTACCAACTCCCGAAGGCCCAGCAAACAGAAATGAAGCCGCAGGTTTGCCACCTTCACCCAGTCCCGAACGTGAACGACACACAGCATTTGTCACCTTTTTCACAGCGTAGCTATGCCCGATTACACGCTCCGACAACGAATTTTCAAGAAATTCCAGATGTACACTCTCCTCTGCTGAAATTTTGTTGAGAGGTATTCCTGTTTTCAAAGACACTACATTCATAATGTCCTCTACACAGAGTACAGCTTCTCCATCTCCCCCCATTATACGACATATATTTTCAATGGTATAATCCGTCCCACTTAAATCCACATATTCGGACTCAGTACGCCTTTTGCCTGAGTTACTACGGATTTTTGCACAGGCACAGGCTTCATCAAGCACATCTATAGCCTTATCAGGAAGAAATCTGTCTGTTATATATCTTATGGATACATTAACAGACAATTCTATCATTTCATCAGGTATACCGACACCATGATATTTCTCGTAACTGCTTTTGAGTCCCTTTATCATTTCGATACACTCGTCAGCTGAAGGCTCGTTGACCTGCACAGGCTGAAAACGACGTTCAAGGGCAGAGTCCTTTTCAATTGTCTTACGATACTCCTCAAAGGTTGTCGCGCCGATTATCTGCAATTCCCCACGAGCAAGCTGGGGCTTCATTATATTCGCAGCATCAATTGCACCCTCAGCTGCACCTGCACCTACAATAGTATGAATTTCATCAATGAAAAGTATAATATTCCCTGCATTCACAGCTTCATCAATACAAGCCTTCACACGTTCCTCAAAGTCGCCACGATACTTTGCTCCTGAAATCAGGGACGTAAAATCGAGTGAAAATATAAACTTATTCTTAAGAGAATCAGGGACGAGATTGCGTACAAAAAGCTCTGCAACTCCTTCTACAATTGCAGTTTTCCCCACCCCTGCCTCTCCGATAAGACAGGGGTTATTCTTAACACGCCTTGAAAGTACCTGTAAAACACGTTCCACCTCTTTAATTCTTCCGATAAGGGGATCGTGCTTTTTTATAAGTGCAATATCTGTAAGATTTTTACCATAGCGGAACAAATTAGGAAAGTGGGACATCTTCGGTTTCATAGCTTCATATAGTCCGGCTCTTGTTTCAGCGGAGGAAACAGATTCAAGTCCGCTGTAAATAACCGTCATATTTCCACCTGCCTTTCTTATTACACTACAAGCACTGCATGAAGATTCACTTACTATCGCCGCAAGAATATGCTCCGTATCAGCGTATTTTTTATTGTCGGAAGCCGCCATTTTACAGGAATTTTCAAGTATACGTCTTGCGGCAGTTGTGAAATACCGCTGATTGAGTACCGAGGGGCTTCCCTGTCCTACAAGAGCGATTACTTCTCTACGCAGTTCATCGTAAGCAACTCCCCCGTCCATTAAAATCTGCGCCGCCATAGACGTACCGTCCGCTGAAATTGATAGTGCAATATGCTCACTTCCCACATAGGTATGTCCAAGCTCCGATGCCGCTTCAATTGCGCCGTCAATTATCTCTGCCGCCTTCTGTGTAAATCTTTCTGTGTTTATCATATGCCATTCTCCGTTTCTTTCAAGGATTAGTCTCCCTGTGCTACTACTATATTATGCCACGTATGCCATGCGATAACAGTCGAATTGGAAAATTACCGAAAATTTTTTCACAACCAGTAACACATTTTCCGCTGTGGCATATTATATACTATGAAACGCAGTCAAAGCGGTTCAAATACATTCTCAAAGGAGATTTTTATTATGTGTAATTCTTGTTTTGGCGGTAACAACTGTATGTGGATCCTTATTCTCATTCTCATTTTCTTCGTATTCTGCGGCGGTGGCTGCGGCAACAACGGTTCTTGCGGCAATAGCAACAACAACGACTGCGGCTGTGGCTGTGGATGCTGATAAATGAATAACAAAAACGTCGGGCTAAAACCCGACGTTTTATTATTTATTCTGCCTTTTTAGTTTTTTTATGCACATAATGAGGCTCTGCACCTTCTGTAACACATTCCTTCTTCACAACTACCTTTGAAATAGTGCTGTCTGAAGGGACATTGTACATGGACTTCATGAGAACATTCTCCAGAATTGAACGGAGACCTCTTGCACCTGTTTTCTGTGCAAGTGATTTTTTTGCAATCTCAACAAGTGCGTCATTCTCAATTTCCAGCTTAACCTTATCATAACCGAAAAGCTTCTGATACTGCTTTACTATAGCATTCTTGGGCTCTGTGAGTATCCTTACAAGTGCATCCTCATCGAGTTCCTCCAGTACGGATATAACAGGAAGACGTCCCACAAATTCGGGAACCATACCGAATTTTATAAGATCCTTGGGCACAACCTTTTTAAAGATATTATCGCCCTCGGTTCTGACACTCTTAATCTCGCCGCCAAATCCGATAGGTGCCTTACCAATACGCTTCTGTATCTGCTTTTCAAGTCCGTCAAAGGCACCGCCGCAGATAAAGAGGATATTCTTTGTATTGATTTTCAGGGTTTCCTGATTGGGATGCTTTCTGCCGCCCTGTGGTGATACATTTGATTCAGTTCCCTCAATGATTTTAAGAAGTGCCTGCTGTACACCCTCACCGCTTACATCTCGTGTAATTGAAGTGTTTTCTGACTTTCTTGCAATTTTGTCGATTTCATCAATGTAGATGATGCCCTTTTCAGCCGCTTCAATATCGTAATCAGCAGCCTGAATAAGACGAAGAAGCACGTTTTCAACGTCATCACCAACATAACCAGCCTCAGTTACAGTTGTAGCATCAGCAATGGCAAAAGGCACATTAAGAAGCTTAGCAAGAGTCTGTGCAAGGAAGGTCTTACCAACACCTGTGGGACCGAGAAGCAGAACATTACTTTTCTGGAGCTCTACATCGTCATCATTTGTGGACTTGCTTTCCTGACTCAGAATACGCTTATAATGGTTATACACTGCAACTGCAAGAGAAATCTTTGCATCATCCTGTCCGATAACATAATCGTCAAGATAAGCCTTGATTTCAGCGGGCTTCATAAGCTTAATATCAGACGAAGCAGAATTGAGTCTGGTTGAAGCCTTTCTTTGCTTTGTCTTCATTACTTCAGGGCCGACCAACTGCTCATAGCAATATATAATGCACTCATCACATATATTTGATGTTCCTGCTGAAAACATTGCACCTGTACTGTTTTCGCCCCGTCCGCAAAAATTACATACCTTGAAATTTGCCATGGTAGCCCTACCTTTTCTCAATAACCTTATCAATTATACCGTATGCAAGGGCTTCCTGTGCTGTCATATAATTGTCACGCTCGGTATCAATCTCAACCTGCTCAATGGATTTACCTGTATTCTGTGCGAGAAGCTCATTCATCTTCTGACGTGTTCTCAACAGGTGATCGGAGTGGATTTTAATATCTGTACACTGACCA
The DNA here is from genome assembly GCA_017558505.1 of Ruminococcus sp. Taxonomy (GTDB): domain Bacteria; phylum Bacillota; class Clostridia; order Oscillospirales; family Ruminococcaceae; genus Ruminococcus. The sequence goes on from JAFYUM010000010.1 coordinate 36,149, forward strand.
CCAAGACCGCCAGAAATAAGAGGCTGATGTATCATGATTTCGCTGTTGGGAAGTGCAAAACGCTTACCCTTTGCTCCTGCTGCAAGGAGAAATGCACCCATAGAAGCCGCCATACCGATACAGATTGTGGAAACATCGCACTTGATATACTGCATAGTATCGTATATTGCCATTCCTGCGGTAATAGAACCACCTGGAGAGTTGATATACAGTGAAATATCCTTTTCGGAGTCCTGACTTTCAAGGAAAAGAAGCTGTGCAACAACAAGGCTTGCGGTAGCGTCATTTACCTGATCGGAAAGCATAATAATTCTGTCATTCAGAAGTCGTGAAAAGATATCATAGGAACGCTCGCCACGGCTTGTCTGCTCAACAACATAAGGAATAAAACTCATAATTCATCGCCCTTTCTTGTTTTTTGTCGAAATATCTTAATAAAACCATTGTCCCGTTTACACGGGACAACGATATGTAATCTTTAATTATTCAGCAGCTTCCTCTGCATTATCAACTACTGCATTTTCCTTTACGAAATCAATAGCCTTCTGAACCTTGATATCACCAGCAAGGGCAAAAGGTGAAATGAACTGTCTTACTGTTGCAACATCCATCTTGTTTGCAGCTGCGATTTCAGCGAGTGTGTTCTCGAGATCTTCTTCTGTAGCCTCGAAGTTTTCAAGCTCTGCAATCTTTTCAAGGGCAAGACGAAGCTTAACTTCACCCTCTGCACGCTCTCTGTAAGTGTCTCTGATAGCCTGCTCGTCCATACCTGTGTACTGGCAGTAAAGCTTAAGGCTCATACCCTGCTGCTGGAGCTGACGCTCAAATGAAGCAACAATTTCGTCAATTCTCTGCTCATACATACAATTAGGAACAGGTGTATCTACCTTTGCAATAAGTGCTTCAAGTACAGCGCTCTCAAAAGCAGAATCAGCCTGCTTTGCAGCAGCCTCTTCAAGCTGTGTACGGATGTTAGCCTTGTACTCGTCAACTGTGTCGAACTCTGTAGCGTCCTTAACAAGCTCGTCATCAATCTCGGGGAGCTCCTCGAAAGTAATAGCGTGAATCTTTGTCTTGAATACTGCTTCCTTGCCAGCGTAATCTGTCATCTGGTAATCCTCGGGGAAAGTTACAACAACGTCGAACTCTTCGCCTACGTTGTGACCTGCAACCTGATCCTCAAAGCCGGGGATAAACTGACCGCTACCAAGAACGAGGGGATGATTTTCACCCTTACCGCCTTCAAAGGCTTCGTCACCGAAGAAGCCTTCGAAATCAATTGTAACCTCGTCACCCATCTGTGCAGGTCTGTCCTCAACAGATACGATACGAGCGTTCTTCTTTCTGATAATTTCAATCTGCTTTTCAACATCAGCATCTGTAATCTCGTTTACCTTCTTTGCAGCCTTGATGCCCTTATAGTCAGTAAGCTCGATTTCAGGCTTTGTTACACAGATAGCCTTGATTTCAACGCCTGTTTCCTTGTCGATTGAAAGAACTTCAACGTTAGGTCTGTCAACGAGGTTGAGGTTCTCCTGTGCGATAGCAGCATCAATCTCAGGACCGAGAAGGCTGTTGATAGCGCCCTCATAAAATGCACCCTCACCGAAAGTCTTTTCAGCAAGCTTTCTGGAAACCTTACCCTTTCTGAAGCCCTTTATCTGGATATTTTTCTTTTCACGCTGATACTCAGCTTCTACAGCTGCCTCGAAAGCTTCTGCATCAATGCTGATAATCAGCTCGGTTGTGTTCACATCTGTTTTGTTTGATGACTTTAACATAATGATCCTCCATTAAATATATATAGATGTCCTTTACATCATAAAGAATACCTACATATTATACCATATTTTGAACAAGATTTCTACAATAATTGAATACTTCTACCTATTACACAATTTCACATTATCTTTTTAGGAATAAACTGTAAATAATCACCCGATATCAAATGAAAATTCACATCATCATATGTGTTTGTGACGCATAATCCATGTGCGGAATGACCATGAATGTGCCCGTAGTAGCAATCTTTTATATTGTAGCGGTAGAGAACTTCAAGTATATCATAATTGAAGTTTGAAGCAAAAATCGGTGGATAATGCATAAACACCATGGGTTCAAGTCCGGCATTCAAAGCCGACTTGATTGAAGCTTCAAGACGCTGCACCTCACGGCGGAGCACCTTTTCATCCTGCACCTCACCTGGCATATTTACCCAGCCTCTTGTGCCGCATATACCGTATTCACCATACTGATAGTGGTTGTTATGAAGTATGCTTATGGAGTCAAATCCATTTGCAGCGAAAAAGTCCTCCATTTTCTTCATAGTTGTCCACCAGTAATCGTGATTGCCTTTAAGAATAATCTTCCTGCCGGGAAGATTATTCAAAAACTCAAAGTCGGGAGTTGCCTGCTGTAAGGACATACCCCAGGAGGTATCGCCTGCAACAACAACAGTATCGTCCCCTTTGACCATAGCAAGCCAGTTTTCTTCGATCTTTCTCTGGTAATCGTCCCAGCCTGCAAATATACTCATTGTCTTTGAGGAATCGCACAGACATAGGTGCAGATCCCCGATAACATATAAGCTCATCAGAAACCGAGAGTATTGAGAACGTAAGCCTTCTGCTCTGACTTTTCAATTACATCTGTAAAGCGTTCAGGCTTGTTCTTGAGGTCAGCCAGTGCAGCAGGTACAGGAATATCAGAAAGCTCAGCTATACGGTCAACCTTTGCGTATTCATCAATGTCGGAAGCACCATTTTCAAGTGCCTCCAGTACAGCTGCAGAGAACTTGTAGGGGCTTGCTGTAGAAGCGATAACCGTCTTTGTAGCATCGCCTGTAGCTGCCTTATAATCGTTGTACACCTTAACAGCAACAGCAGTATGTGTATCGCAGGTATATGAATACTTCTCGTAAATATCGCTGATTGTAGCCTTTGTCTGCTCGTCATCGCAGAAGCCACCGAAAAATTCTTCATTGAGCTTTGCCTTTACATCAGCTGTAACCTCATATTTACCCTCGGAAGCAAGCTTACCGAACCACTCGTTTATAACAGCGTCATTTCTGTCTGTCATGAGATAGAGAAGTCTTTCAAGGTTGCTGGAAATGAGAATGTCCATAGAGGGAGAAACAGTTGCGTAGAACTGACGGTTTCTGTCATATACACCTGTATTTATGAAATCTGTAAGTACATTGTTGATATTTGAAGCACAGATAAGTTTATTTACGGGAACCCCCATATGCTTTGCATAGTAAGCCGCAAGAATATTACCGAAGTTACCTGTGGGAACTACAATGTTAATCTTCTCCCCAAGCTCGATTTCCTCGCTCTTTACAAGCTCGGCATAAGCTGAAACGTAATAAACAACCTGCGGAACAAGTCTGCCCCAGTTGATAGAGTTTGCAGATGAGAAAATCATGCCCTTTGAGTCAAGAGCTGCCTTCACATCATTATCTGTGAATATAGCCTTAACACCGTTCTGACAGTCGTCAAAGTTACCCTTGATAGCACATACGCCGACATTATCACCCTCCTGAGTTTTCATCTGACGCTTCTGCATTGGACTTACGCCGTCCTCGGGATAGAATACGAGAATAGATGTACCCTCAACGTCCTTAAATCCCTCAAGAGCAGCCTTACCTGTATCGCCTGATGTAGCAACGAGAATTACAATCTTCTTGTCAAGATTGATTTTCTTAGCAGATGTTGTAAGGAAGTAGGGAAGAATCTGCAAAGCCATATCCTTGAATGCACAGGTAGGACCGTGCCACAGTTCAAGCATATATGTACCGTCAAAGAGATGTGCTATTTCAGCAATGCTCTCTGTTTCAAAATTCTTTGTAGAATAAGCATTATCAGTACAGTAGTGAATTTCAGCCTCTGTGAAGTCTGTAAGGAACTTTGAGAAAACATAAGCTGCTCTGTCGGCATATTTCATATCGCCGATAGCCTTAAGCTCATCGAAAGTAAGCTGGGGAATTGACTCCGGAACGAAAAGACCGCCCTCAACGGAAATTCCCTGTGTAATAGCCTCTGCACTACTCACCTTAACTCCGCTGTTTCTTGTACTGTTGTAAAACATATGATCACCCTTTTAAAAAATGAAATTCATGCCCGTTGTATCAAAGGCATTTTCTATATAATCAATGCTTAACACCCTGCCCCCTGAAATGATTACCTCTGCGATATCAAATCTGGGCTGCAACTTATTCGGGTGCTTATAGCAAAAATTACTCGCTGTTTTCACGATAAGCGTCTTTTTGCGTTTGTCAATAGCATCAAATCCGCCTACCATACTGTTTGGTTTACGGGACTTTACCTCCACAAAGGCAATATAGTCCGTATTAACCGCTATAATATCAATTTCGCCGCCCCTTATCCGGTAGTTTCTTTCAACTATCTCATATCCCTGTTTTATCAGATAGGAGCAGACATAATCCTCGCCGATGTTGCCGATTTCAACACTGTTCATCATTCTCACCAAGAATTTTTTTCAGAAAAGTCTTTCTGTGAATATCGCTTGCGCCGTATTTTTTAAGCATATCACAGTGAAGCTTCGTACCGTAGCCCTTGTGCTGTTCAAAACAGTACTGGGGATACTTTTCGGCTATTTCACGCATATATCTGTCACGGGCAACCTTTGCAAGAATAGATGCCGCAGAAATTGAAGCTGATGTTGCATCGCCCTTTATAACATTTTCGCCATAGCAGTTCAGCTTCGGCATACGATTACCATCAACAAGCGCCATATCCGGCTTTATTCCAAGCCCCTCAACAGCTCTTTTCATAGCAAGCATAGTTGCCTGTAATATATTTATCTCGTCGATTTCCTCAACAGATGCGGTAGCTATACAATAAGCATCTGCTTTTTCAATTATTTCGTCAAAAAGCAACTCGCGTCGTTTTTCAGATATTTTCTTACTATCGTTGAGATAATCAATAAGAGTTTCATCATTGAGAACAACTGCCGCCGCATATACATCTCCCGCAAGAGGACCTCTGCCAGCCTCGTCAACTCCGCACAACACAGGATATTTCTCACGGAGTTCGCTGTCAAAGTCAAAAAGCTCCTTGTGAAGTACTACTCTTGCCATATCACTTTGCCTCCGGCATTTCAAGAGTTATACGTCCCAACTTACCGCTTCTGAACTCGTCAAGAACGGTTATTGCTGCTCTTTCGATATTTATTTCACCGCCTGAAACAACCATACCTCGCTTTCTGCCCACCTTTTCAAGCAGTGCAAGTCCATCGTCACCATCTTCTGGCTGAACCTTGTAGCGGTCAACAAGTGCTTGTGGATAGCTCTCTGCAAGATAGCTTAAAAGCTTCATTGCAAGAGTTTCAATATCAAGAATATCATCGCTGATTGCACCTGTGAAAGCAAGTCTTATTGCCGCTGACTGGTCCTCAAATTTAGGCCACAGAACACCGGGCATATCAAGCAATTCCGTATTATCTTTAAGCTTAACCCACTGCTTTACACGGGTAACTCCGGGTCTGTCCTCAACCTTTGTACGCTTACTTCCTGCAAGGCGGTTTATAAGTGAACTCTTACCTACGTTCGGTATGCCCAAAATCATAAGTCTGACAGGAGCACCTGTCATACCGTGTCTTTCACGTTTTTCCATAAGCTCCTTAAGCACCGTTGCCTTAAGAGTGGGCATAAGCTTATTTATACCCTTTCCCGATTTGCAGTCAACGGCAAGAGCAGTAACATTTTCTTTTTTAAGATAATTAACCCATGCCGAAGTAGCATTATTGTCAGCAAGGTCACACTTGTTAAGCAGTACAATTCTCGGCTTTGAGCCTGTCATTGAGTCAATTTCAGGATTGCGACTGCTCATAGGCGTACGTGCGTCTATAATCTCTACAACAGCATCAACAAGCTTCATATTTGCAACAATGGCACGACGTGTCTTTGCCATATGCCCGGGAAACCATTGTATCGTTTTTATATCAGTATTTTCCATTTATCCTCCTTAAGGATACATCTCAAACCGTGGATATATCCTTATAAATGCCTCTCCGATTATATCATCCTCCGCCACAAATCCGATTTTATCGGAACGGCTGTCCAGTGATACGGAACGGTTATCACCCATTACAAAAACATATCCGCGCGGAACTGTCACAGGGTATTTTCCTGTAAAAGCTCCACCGTCATAATGGGTAAGTCCCAGGTCAAGATAATCCTCATAAAGCCTTTCACCGTCAACAGTAACAATCCCCGCAGAAAAATCAATATCCACAGTCTGTCCCTCAGTCGCAATAATACGCTTTATGATAACCTTGCCTATACCCTCTCCTTTGCTGATGCTGCCATTTTCATCAAGTATAACGGCATTTTGGGGGTACATTACAGCAATATCTCCTGTTTTATAGCTACGGTCGGCAAGATTTATTATAATTCTGTCACCGTCCGCAAAAGTGTTACACATAGACTCACCGTCTACATTGACAACTCTGAATATATAAGTGAAAACAAGAGAAATAACAAACATTGTTATGAAGAGCTGCTCCAGAAGTGAAACAGCAGATTTTGCAAGTTTCTTCAAAGCAGATTAACCCTTGTGTGAGCCGATAAGAATATCAAATTCCTCAATAGGAGAATACTTGATAATAGCCTTACCGTAAATCTGATCCTTTTTAACAAGACCAACGCTTCTTGCGCGGCTGTCTGTGGAATGGTTGCGGTTGTCACCCATTACAAAGTAATAGCCCTCAGGGATAGTGATAGGATACTGGCCGCCAAATGCACCATCATCGTTTGTGTAGGCATCTTCTGCGATATATGGCTCGTCAAGCACTTCTCCGTCAACGGTAACCTTGCCGTTTTCAATGGAAACAGTCTGACCGCCTACAGCAATAACTCTCTTGATTATACACTCATTAATTGGCATATCATACTGTGGCTGATATGGCTTGCCGTTTTCATCAAGAAGATAGTTCTTATCCTTGTCAATTACGAGGATATCGCCGTATTTCACGTCAAAGAAAATGGTATTCATAAATACTTTATCTGTTTCTTTCTTAAGTTCACGTTCGCCGCTGTAATTATTATTAAGCGTCGGAACCATTGAACGTCCCACGATATTTACAGGGTGAAGAACATATGTAAAGAGAAGCACGATTACAAAAACGGTAAGAATTGTAGACTCACAGATTTCAATTACATCCTTGATAAAAGTACCCTTTTTCTTTTTTTCCTTTTTATTTTCCGTATCGTCAGCAGTATTCTCTTCCGTTTCAACTGCCTCGGAAGCGATTTCAGCGGACACCTCTTCTTTTATTTCCTCAACAGCTGTTTCTTCAGCCGCTGTCATTTCCATTTTCTCATCCATATCTGTACCTCTTTGTTATATAATTGTCCGATTTTCTTCATTATAGCAAAAAAGGGACATAATGTCCCCCGGGATAGGAGCCGAACCGTCGGAAACCCGACGGTAACGGACTCAAACAAAGTCTTATCGAATCTGCTCCTTAACCTTTGCAGCCTTACCAACTCTGTCTCTAAGGTAGTAGAGCTTAGCACGACGAACCTTACCGTGTCTGATAACTTCTACCTTGTCAACTGCAGGTGCGTGAAGGGGGAAAACTCTTTCAATTCCACAGCCGTGAGCTACACGTCTTACTGTGAAAGTTTCGCTGATGCCGCCGTGCTTCTTGGCAATAACTGTACCCTCGAAGATCTGAATACGGCTCTTTTCACCTTCCTGAATACGTACGTGTACCTTTACAGTATCACCTACGTTGAACTGAGGTGCGTTTTCCTTCATGCTTGATCCGCTGATTAATTTGAGTGCATCCATTTTAAAATCCTCCTAAAATTTCCGAACATTCTTACCTCTCCCGAAAAAACTGTTTCAGCATAACAGAAGAACGGGAATAAACACATTGCCCTCGGGCACGTTTGTTCTGTCACCGACAGAACTGAAAAGGCAGCGGACTGCTCGATTTAATGTCTTTCGGCATTAACCCTCATCTGCAAAATGCAGACGGATTACAAATGCTTTATAATTATATCATACTTTTTTTGAAATTGCAAGTGTTTTTAAGAAAATTTTTCATTATTTTCACATAAAATTCCCGTACGGCAGATATTTGCCATTTCAAAGGGAATTTCACAGGATTTTCTCAACGCTTCCACAAAAAGTGTCGGATTATAATTGGTCTTTGTTCCCGCAGGCAGACGCATAGCCATATGAATTGCTCCATCCGCCTTTTCAAGGGATACAATTTCCGTATCGGGTTTCAGGTCAACTGTCTTTATGCCCTTTTTAGTCTTTTTCTCAATGAGAATTTCATCGGCAGCAAGGAGCTTTTCAACAGCGTCATAAACTCCCAGTACATCATCGGTTTTGAGGTCAAATTCATACTCAGCCTTTGCAATAACAGTAATTTTATTCATCTGCGGTGCAATAGCTACAATTCCCATACCCTCGGGCATAACCTCATTGAGCCTTTCCCTGATGACATCAAGGGGCATATTATCATCGGTTATGTTGAAATCCATAATTTCACATTCACTTTCAAATCCCAATGAAAGTGCAAGGGCAAAGCTGTAATAGGGGTGAGGATTAAATCCCTCGGTATACCATACAGGCAGCTTTGAACGGCGGAAAATACGGAGCATACAGCGGTTAAGGTCAAGGTGGGAAATATATTTCGCCCTGCCTGTCTTTTTAAATGTTGCACGAAGTCTTAACAAAAACATTCCCTCCCAACAGCTTTATTTACACCGCAGCCTGAACATTTCTGTCGGCAATGGGGCGTAGTTACGGCATTGTGTGCCGTTTTATTTTCACGGATGAAGAATTCCTTTGATACCATATAATCAAGGTGATCCCACGGCAATATTTCGTCATATTCAGCACGTCTGTTAGCGTAGTATGCAGGATCAACTCCGCATTTTTCAAAGGCTTCAAGCCATACATCGAACTTGAAATGCTCGCTCCAGCTATCAAACTTACATCCCATTTTCCACGCCGTATAGACAACATCGCAAAGTCGTCTGTCACCCTTGGCAAGAACAGCTTCAAGCTGACTTACATCGGCATCGTGATAGCTGACTTTGATTTTCTTGGATTTTACAGAATCAAGGAGCAATTTCTGCTTTCTTTCTATTTCCTCACGAGTATCCTGCGGCTCAAACTGGAAGGGAGTGAACGGCTTTGGCACAAATGTGGCACAGCTTACGGAAATCTGGGGACTTCTGCCCTTGGGGCGGTTTTCAATGCTGTAATACAGATCAAGAATACGCTGTGCAAGTTCTGCAATTCCCACAATATCCTCATCTGTTTCTGTGGGAAGTCCCATCATAAAATAGAGCTTAACACTGCTGTAACCGCCCTCAAAGGCAATTTTGCAGGTGCTCATAATTTCTTCTTCTGTGACATTCTTGTTGATAACGTCACGGAGTCGTTGTGTGCCGCCCTCTGCCGCAAAGGTAAGACCGCTCTTGCGGACTTTCTTTATCTTCTCCAGCAGTTCCTCTGTGAAATTGTCCACACGGAGAGAAGGAAGTGAAAGATTTATACGCTCCCCTGCTGTATAGTCTATAAGCTTTGTAAGCATTTCATCAATCTGTGAATGATCGCTTGTACTTAACGATGCAAGGGAAACCTCGTCATAGCCTGTATTTTCGCAAAGGCACTTGGTTTCTTTATAAATTGTATCAGGGGATTTTTCTCTGAACGGGCGGTAAATGAAGCCTGCCTGACAGAAACGACAACCACGGATACAGCCACGAAGCACCTCAACCGATACTCTGTCGTGAACAATTTCTGTAAAAGGCACAACAAAATTTTCGGGATAGAAAACATTGTCGAAATCCTTGATAATTCTCTTTGTTATTTTTTCAGGAGCGTTTTCAGAAACAATCATTTTCTCAATTGTACCGTCAGCCTTATACTCAAAATTATAAAAACGCGGAACGTAAATTCCCTCAATCTGTGCGGCTTTACGTAGAAATTCAAGACGGTTTGCACCCTGTTTTTTCATCTCGTTGAACAAATCCATAAGTTCAAGGTTAACTTCCTCGCCTTCGCCTAAAACGAAAATGTCGAAGAAATACGCAAGGGGTTCAGGATTGCACACGCAAGGACCGCCAGCAATAACAATCTGGGTAAGCTCCTCTGTTCTGTCCTTGGCGAATACGGGTATACCAGCAAGGTCAAGCATATTCAGCACATTAGTGTACGAAAGCTCATATTGCATTGTAAAACCAATGAAATCGAAATCCTTTATTGGTTCAAGGGATTCAAGAGAATAAAGCGGAATATCGTTTTCACGCATAATCTTCTCAAAATCCACATCAGGAGCAAAACAACGCTCACAGCGGAAATTCTCCCTTGCATTTTTAAGGGAGTAAAGAATTTTCATACCGATATGTGACATACCGATATCATATGTATCAGGGAAACAGAATGCAAAGCTTACATCAACGGAATTTTTATCCTTGACAATGCTGCCCACCTCACCACCGATATAGCGTGAGGGTTTCTGAACATCCATAAGATGTTTTTCTATTTTTTCTTTCAGGTTCATTTTATATTCTCCTTGTTGAAGCTGACCGGCAGAAAATCGCATAAACGATATTCACCGTCCGCAAGAATTATTTTAAAGTCACTGTCGCAGAATTCACTCAGCACTTGCAGGCAAGCACCGCAGGGAGTACAGTTTCTGCTGAAATCACCGTCAGCACTTCCTGCAACGGCAATGGCAGAAAAATCTTTTTTCCCCTCGGATACAGCCTTGAAAACAGCGATACGCTCGGCACAGACTGTCATTGAATAGGAGGCATTTTCCACGTTGCAGCCCGTATATATTTCACCGTCTGCCGTCAGAAGCGCCGCACCAACATGAAATCCAGAATATGGACAATAAGCACTTTCAGCCGTTTTTACGGCTATTTCAAACAATCCGTCAGTCATTTATCTGCCTCCGTTTTGCTTTACCTTATGTTTTTTTCCGTCCGGAGTCATTATATAAGTGTTACTAAGACTTGAATTAAGACTCCCCACAACAGCTCTGCGATATTCGTTGCGGAGCGCTGTCTGTTCAGCTTTTTCCTCCTCGGTAAGTCCTGATTCTCTCGACTTACGTGCAAGTTCATTTATACGGTCAATTTTTGCCTGTTCCATAAAAATCCTCCAAGTATTGAATTTTATTTTTTCTTTATTATAACATATTTATTTCTGTTTGTAAAGCAAAAAAATACACCGTACATTTCTGTACGGTGTATGATTAATGATTTTACTTTTTCTTTCCGCCGCCGATTTCTGTATTCTTTGCAATTGATTCAAATTCACCTGAAGGATAAGCCTCGATGAAGTCCATAGCATTGCTGTCAAAATAGAACCAGATACAGAAAGCAACAAGTCCTGAGTTGTTCTTGATATTGATATTGAAGTCGATTGTATCGCCTTGTTTACAAGCAATATTATCGCCGTAGAATACCATTCCTGTTTCCTTTGAAACGTCGATTGCCTCAATCTTACCGTTATTTACACGGATTGTACCGTCAATTGTCTTTTCGGGATAAATAGCAACACCTGCAACGTCTGAAAGATCCGGAACGATTCTTACCTTGTAGTCACCATCCGGAATGTTTTCCTTAATCTTGAATGAAGCTGTAATCATTTCATTCTCAAAGAAGAAGTTCTCATCCTTTGAAATATCAAGCCACATTGCATATCTTCCGTCTTCTTTAGACACATAAGCAGGCTCTGTGGGCTTTTCAACAGGCTTTGTAACTATGCTTGTTACAATATTTGTAACCTTTACAGCTTCTGTTACAACTGCACCCTGTGCATCTGTAGCCTCCTGACCGTCAGCCTCTGTCACAGGAACGTATTCTGTTGCGGGCTGTCCGTCAGCCTCTGTTACTTCTTCAACCTCTGTTACAACTTCTGTAACGGGCTCTGCCTCTGTAGGAGCTTCAACAGGATCCTCAGCATCAAGGTCAGCGTCGGGAGAGTTGAGTGAAAGTCCGTTATCAGCAGCGGCACCTACCTCAAATGGGTACTGCATGGGAGCGCTTGTTTCCTCTTTTTTGTTGCAGCCTGCAAATGTTGTTGAGGCTACGGCAAGTATGGCAAAAATTGCCACAATTCTCTTTGCAAAATTCTTCATGTTTTCCAAGTCCTTTCATATATATGTATTCTGAAACCTAAATCGTCAGAGGTACACTTGCACCTCAATTATATTATACACAACATATTCCGATTTGTCAAGCGGCATAATGAATTGTAATCTTTTATTTTCAAAAGCTTCATTCAATTTTCATCATATAAACACAAAGGCATACAGATAATACCAAATTTTTTTAAATCCAAAAATTTCTATTGATTTTTTAAGAAAAATGATGTATAATAAGAAAAGTATACGTGCTGTCCTTTGGAGAAAGGGGTATTTTATGCTTAAAGCAATATGCTCAAGAAAAGAGCTTACTCTTTGCAGATATTACAGCTGTATCAGCGATATTGTTGATTTGCCTGAAATTATCCGCCTTAAAAAGATTACGCATCATATCTCCACAACGAGATTTCAGCATTGTTTAAACGTATCCTATCACGGATATGTCATATGCCGTTTTCTTGGACTTGACGCACGTTCGGCTGCAAGAGCAGGACTTTTACACGACCTTTTCTACTACGACAGACAGGAATACAATGTCAGCCGTAAGAAGCATCAGCCGAAGCACAGCCGCTGTCACTCGGATATAGCACTGAAAAACGCCATGAAGCTCATATCAGTCAACCCGAAGGAATATGATATGATAGTGAAGCATATGTGGCCTGCTACCATTGCTTTCCCAAAATACAGGGAAACATATATCATAACGCTGGTGGACAAATACTGTGCAGTACTTGAATTCTGCATACCAAAATTCAAGAAATTCATAAAATTCAGGAGGACAAACCAATGAACATTGAAACAAAATGTCTGCATTCAGGCTACACACCTAAAAATACGGAGCCGAGAGTTGTACCGATTGTACAGAGTACAACTTATGTCTACGACTCAACAGACGATGTAGCTGCTGTATTCGACGACCCCACAAAGAGCCTTATTTACTCACGCTTTGAAAATCCCACAGTAATGGCTGTTGAGGACAAAATCGCCGCATTAGAGGGCGGTATCGGCGCTATGTGTACATCAAGCGGTCAGGCTGCTTCAATGTGTTCATTGCTGAATATTCTTCAGGCAGGCGATAGCTTTATTTCCACAACTACAATTTACGGCGGAACTGTTAACCTTTTCGCAGTAACTCTTAAAAAACTTGGAATTGAATGTATTTTCGTTTCTCCCGATGCAACAGAGGAGGAAATTCAGGCTGCATTCAAACCCAATACAAAGGCAGTTTTTGGCGAAACTCTGGCAAATCCCGCACTTTCAGTGCTTGATATTGAGAAGTTTGCAAAAATCGCTCATAAGAATGATGTTCCCCTTATTATTGACAATACATTCCCCACACCTATTCTCTGCCGTCCTATTGAACACGGTGCGGATATTGTAATCCACTCCACATCAAAGTATATGGACGGTCACGCTGTACAGGTCGGCGGTGTTATTGTTGATTCAGGTAACTTCAACTGGGCAAACGGCAAATTCCCCGAATTCACAGAGCCTGACGAGAGCTATCATGGCATAATTTACACAGAAACATACGGAAAAGCCGCATACATAATCAAGGCAAGAATGCAGCTTATGAGAGATTTAGGCTGCTATCCTGCTGCACAGTCCGCATTCTATCTCAATTTAGGACTTGAAACCCTTGCTATCAGAATGAAGCAGTACTGCGAAAATGCAAAGATTGTAGCTGAATATCTTGAAGCAAATGAAATGGTTGAGTCTGTAAATTATCCGGGATTAAAGAGCAGCCCTTACTATGACCTTGCACAGAAGTATCTCCCACTTGGTTCAAGCGGCGTAATTTCCTTTGTTATCAAGGGCGGACGTGATACAGCTGTTAAGTTTATGGACTCCCTCAGCCTTGCTTCAAACGAAGTTCACGTTGCTGATATCCGCACCTGCGTCCTTCACCCTGCAAGTGCAACTCACCGTCAGCTTACAGACGAACAGCTTGTAGCCTGCGGAATAAACGGAGGTATGATTCGTTTCTCCGTTGGACTTGAAAATGTAAACGATATTCTCGATGACCTTAAAAAGGCATTTGAGGCTATAAAGTAAAAAATCATCCCGTTTAGCAGAATACCCGTATAGAAGTATTATGCAAATATTGTGGGGAAACTTTCTGAAGAAAGCTTCCCCCCCTTCAAAGACTTTCGATCTAAATTAAATCCCCATAGGGTACAGAAAAAACATAATTTTGAATTCACATCAAAATCTTCTGTGTACCCTATGGGGATTTAATTTTAAACTGAAAGTTTTAGGAAAGGAGTTTGAGGAATAACCCTTTTTCAAAAGGGTTTTCCTCAATAATTTACACAAATACTTCCATATGGACATTCTGCTTAATGGTACGATTTTTTTGCTATACATTAAAATGTCAGCTGATTTGAGTCGCCCAGTTCTTTGGCAGGCTTTCCTGCGGCAGGAACGGATTTAGCACAGTACTTTTCAAGCTCCGCCATATCCTCGGCAGAAACAATTTCAGCGGATTCAAGCACAGCTTTTTTGCGAAGGGTTATAACCTGAACGCCCTGTGAATTTCTCGAAGTCTTGGGCAGAATCATACCTGTATTGAACACAAGGGCATGACCGCTTGAAGTTCTCAGCAGAATATCGCTGTCCTCGGCGGTGAAAATTGCCGCAATAAGAGGTGATTTGTCCGAAAAAGCATTGGCAAGTTTTTTGCGGTTTGTCTTTGTTTCATAGGATTTAAGGGGAATTTTAGAAGCCTTGCCGTTTTCAAAGAAGAAAATCATATAGCCGCTGTAATCCACAGTAGGCACAAGACATTTCAGATTTTCGCCCTCGTCAAAGCTTAATTTTGCAGGGATATAGTCGCCGAGCAGGCTTGCCTTGCTGTCCTCAAATGCGCTTGCCCTTGACTTATAAGCCTGTGCCTTATCTGTAAAGAAGATAAGCTCCGTCTTGTTTGTACTCTCAAAGGTCTGGCTGATGTAGTCCCCCTCTTTAATCTTCTGCTCACCGCTCATACGGAGTGACTGGGGAGTGATTTTCTTGAAATATCCGCTTTCTGTCACAAAGAGATGAACTGGATAATCAGGAGTATCATCAATTTCGCCCTCGTCCTCAACATCGGTGATATAGTAGAACTGAGTTCTTCTTGGCTGACCGTAATTCTTGATTACGTCCTTTAACTCCTTAACGATAATATTGCGGACTTTCTTCTTATCGCCGAGGATTTCCTCCATTTCGGCAATATCCTTTTTCAGCTGGTCAACATCGGCAATTCTGCGGAGAATGTACTCCTTATTGATATTTCTCAGCTTGATTTCAGCTACATATTCCGCCTGTATTTCGTCAATTCCGAAACCAATCATAAGATTTGGCACAACATCGGCTTCATTTTCCGTTTCACGGATAATTCTGATAGCCTTGTCAATATCAAGGAGAATTTTTGCAAGAGCCTCCAGTAAATGAAGCTTTTCTTTTTTCTTCTGCAAATCGAAATATGTGCGGCGTTTTACACATTCCTCACGGAAAGCAACCCATTCTGTGAGGATTTCCCTTACGCCCATAACCTTCGGTGTACCTGCAATGAGGATATTGAAGTTACAGGGATAGCTGTCCTGTAATGGAGTAAGGCGGTAAAGCTTCTGCATAAGAGTGTCGGGATCAGTACCCCTTTTAAGGTCAATTGCGATTTTCAAGCCGTCAATGCCTGTTTCGTCACGGATATACGACACTTCACGGAGTTTACCCGATTTCACCAAATCCACAACCTTTGAAATGATAGCTTCAACTGTTGTAGAATATGGAATTTCCGTAATTTCAAGACAGTTTGAGGATTTATCATAGCTGTACTTACAGCGGAGTTTTATGCTTCCGCGGCCTGTTTCGTATACCCTATTCAGTTCCGCTTCGTCATAGTAGAGGAAACCGCCGCCGGGGAAATCAGGGCCTTTCAGAGTGCTGAGAATATCGTGTTCGGGATTTTTCATCAGCGCAATGGTAGTTTCGCATATTTCCTCAAGATTGAAAGGACATACATTACTTGCCATTGATACGGCAATACCTGTATTTGCATTTACAAGAACAGTGGGGAATGTGGCAGGGAGCAAAGTAGGCTCCTGCATTGTATTATCGTAGTTGGGAACAAAATCAACAGTATCCTTATCAATGTCACGGAAAAGCTCCGCACATATTTTTTCCAGCTTAACCTCTGTATATCGTGAAGCAGCAGCTTTCATATTTGAAGAATACTGTTTTCCAAAAGTTCCCTTTGAGTCAACATATGGGTGAAGAAGCGCTTCATTTCCCCTTGTAAGACGAACCATTGTTTCGTAAATTGACTGGTCGCCGTGGGGATTGAGTTTCATTGTTGCACCTACAACATTGGCGGATTTTGAACGCTCCTTGTCGGGGCTGAGCAATCCGCTTTTATACATCATATATAAAAGCTTACGGTGAGAGGGCTTGAAACCGTCAATTTCGGGCAATGCTCTCGATATAATAACGCTCATTGCGTAGGGCATATAATTCTTTTTCAGAGTATCGGTTATAGTTTCGTCAACAATACTTCCCGAACCCTCAATATAAGCCTCGTGCTTGAAAGCAGACGGCTTCTTCGGTGTTTCTTTTTTACGCGGCATAACTAACTCCCCTCCTTTAGCTTATATCAGCCATTTCAAGATAATCTGCTCCGTATTCGGCGATATAATCCTTACGGCCCTGTAAATCGTCGCCAAGGAGCATTTCAAAGATCTCCGCAGATTCACGTATATCGTCGGAAGTTACCTTGATAAGACGGCGGGTATCGGGGTTCATTGTAGTCAGGTTCATCATATCCGGTTCATTTTCACCAAGACCTTTTGAACGCTGAATGGTGTGCTTTTTATCCCCGATTTGTGCGAGAATACGCTGTTTTTCCTGCTCCGTATAGGCAAAATATGTCTTTTCCTTTGTGTTGATTTCAAAAAGAGGCGATTCTGCGATATATACGTATCCCTGCTCAATGAGAGTGGGAGTAAGACGATAGAGCATTGTGAGAATAAGAGTACGAATCTGGAAACCGTCAACATCGGCATCGGTACAGATTACGATTTTGCTCCAGCGGAAATTGTTTATATCAAAGGTGGAAAGTTCCTTATTTGCCTTTGATGTAACCTCAACTCCGCAGCCGAGAACCTTAATCAAATCCGTAATAATATCGCTTTTGAAAATCTTTGTGTATTCAGCTTTAAGGCAGTTCAGGATTTTACCACGAATAGGAATAACAGCCTGAAATTCAGAATCTCGTGCAAGCTTTACAGAGCCGAGAGCCGAGTCACCCTCCACTATATAAATCTCACGGCGGTTAATATCCTTTGTACGGCAGTCAACGAACTTTTCAACGCTGTTTGCAAGGTCAATTGTGCCTGTAAGCTTCTTTTTCATATTAAGACGAGTTTTTTCGGCATTTTCACGGCTTCTCTTGTTAAGGAGAATCTGCTCTGAAATACGCTTTGCCTCGTCGGGATTTTCTATGAAGTATACCTCCAGCTGATGACGGAGAAATTCCGTCATAGCTTCACGGATAAACTTATTTGTAATAGCCTTTTTCGTCTGGTTTTCATATGAAGTTACAGTTGAAAATGAAGATGAAACGAGGATAAGACATTCGTCAACGTCCTCATATTTAATCTTGCTTTCGTTCTTCTGATAGCCGTTTACCGACTTGATATAGCTGTCAATCTGTGCGGTAAATGCACGTTTTACGGCATCCTCGGGAGAACCGCCGTGTTCAAGGAAGCTGGAATTGTGATAATACTCCGTCAGCTTTGCTTTGTTTGAAAATGTAAGTGCCACATCAAGCTTTACTTTATATTCGGGCTTGTCCTCACGGTCTTTACCCTTTTTTTCGGCGGTCCAGTGCTGAACAGTAGTGAGAGCCTGCTCCCCTGCAATTTCGGTTACATAGTCGGTTATGCCGTTTTCGTATATGAATTCAGTTTCGTTGAATCCTCCTGCTTCATTCTGAAAACGGAATAAAAAGAGGATATTTGGATTTACAACGGCCTGTCTTTTCAGAATATCGTGGAAGTATTCCTCCGACACGTTAATATCTGTAAATACATCAAGGTCAGGACGCCAGCGTGTTTTTGTACCTGTCTGCTTTTTCTTTATTTCTTCCTTTTTGAGTCCGCCTACGTTGTTTCCCTTTTCAAAGTGGAGGTTATACTTGTAGCCGTCACGGATAACCTCAACGTCCATATATTCAGAGGCAAACTGTGTTGCACAAAGTCCCAGACCGTTAAGACCGAGGGAATACTCATAGGACTCGGAAGATGCGTCATACTTTCCTCCTGCATAAAGTTCGCAGTAAACAAGCTCCCAGTTATAGCGTTTTTCGTTGTTGTTATAATCAACGGGACAACCACGTCCGAAGTCCTCAACTTCTATATCGTGATTGCGGTAATATGTTATGATGATTTTATTTCCATAGCCTGCACGTGCTTCGTCAATGGAGTTGGAAATAACCTCAAATATAGAATGTTCACAGCCGTCAAGACCGTCAGAGCCGAAAATAACCGCAGGTCTTTTACGTACCTTATCGGCACCTTTCAGCATGGTAATACTGTCGTTGCCGTAATCTTTTTTCTTAGCCATATACTTTAATTTCCCCTTTCATAGATAATTCACGGGTTTTCTGTATCCTCAAAATTATATCATAAATAAAAAAATTTTGCAAGTCTATTTTACTGATTTTCCGCCGTATCTACAATATTATTTATCCACAGATCGCTTTTAACCATAAAATATCCGATAATAACCTTTACAATTTCGGACAACGTAACCACCGCCCATAAAGGACGTATATCCATATCCGTAAAATAGGACAGTATAAATGCAAGGGGAATCATAAGCAGAAATGTATAACCGAAATCAAAAAGGAATGTTATACCCGTTTTCCCGCCGCTTCTCAATGTGAAGTAACAGGCATTGGTATACGCCCAGAGGGGCATTGCAATTGCCTGTATGATTATCATATATGCCGCAAGACTGCGGATTTCATCGGTTGTATTGTAAAGCCGTGGAAAAATATCGGCAAAAGGTATTACTATGATTGCCGCCACTACGGTTACAGCCACGCTGAAAAAAAGCAGCTTATCGTCGGTACTGCGAGCCTCCTTCAGCTTGTTTGCACCAAGCTTTGCTCCTACTATAATACCGATACAACAACCAAGCTGTATATAAATTGCTCCGAAAAGGTTTGTCATTGTACTTGAAATATTTCTTGCAGCCACAACATCAAGACCACGGACTGAATAGCACTGTGCGATTATTGACATACCTGCCGCCCACAAAAACTCATTGCAAAGCAGAGGCAGACCTTTGATAAGCATTTTCCATACAAGCTCACGGGGAATTGTAAATCTGCGGAATATTCCAACAATAAATTTATTCTTTTTGGGATTTGCGTGAGTCCAGACAATAACCACAAGGGCTTCAATAAATTTCGCCGCAACTGTAGCAATTGCCGCACCCTTTACGCCCATTTCGGGGAAACCGAATTTGCCGAAAATAAGGGCATAATCGAGGAATACATTGAACACAACCGCCGCCATTGAGCCAATCATAGGTATACGGGTTTCACCGCACTCACGGACTACACTGGAATATGCCTGTCCTATACCAAAAGGAATAAGACCAATGAGCATATATAGCATATATTCCTTGCCGTATTTGAGGGTTTCAGCTATTCTTTCGGGAGCGTCATCCTTGCTTATAAAGAGATTTATAAGAGGCTCGCTGAAAAATCCGAATATTACCGCACCTATTGCAATAATCAGCGAAACGGCAATAAGTCGGTATCTGAAAGTATATTTCTGTCCCTCATGGTCACCCTTTCCAAAAAACTGGGCACCGAATATGCTCGGACCTGCAACAGCTCCGAAAACTGTTATATTGAACACGAAGATATACTGATTAACTATAGAAACACCGTTCATCTGCTCCGTGCCGACTTGTCCCACCATTATATTATCAATAAGGCTTACAAAATTGGTAACAAGATTTTGCAGTATCATAGGAATTACCATAAAAAGCACATTTTTGTAGAACTGCTTGTCACCTATATATTTTTCTCTGAAATTTTTAAACATATATTCCCTCCGTTTTCTTTTCGCCTAAAGATTATAACACTATATTTCGGGAATGTCAAGTCTTTTGAGCGATTAGCATTTAGCCGTTAGCTGTTAGCAAAAAAAGCCTGAGATTTTAACCTCAGGCTTTCAGTCTGTCGAAAACATTCATTTTCTAAAACGGGGATTCCAAAGGACACTGTCCTTTGGCGGAGTCCAGAAGCAGAGCCTCTGGCAGGGTATGGGACAGAGTCCCATGCAGAGCAAGGCTCTGCGATGCGTTCAAGCGCTCTGCAAGGGGTGAATTTTACAACAGTCCTGTGGACTGTTGTAAAAGAGGGGACGCTCTGCAAGAGAGAGCGTCCACTTATCGAATTATTTTGTCTTTTTCGACAATCTCAAACCTGAGATTTTAACCTCAGGCTTTTCAAAATTCGCTTTAATTATTATTCCGTTTTTCTTTACAGGTCTTGACGAACCACACAATAACCATTAATGCAATAAATACAGCTATGGCAAATAATACTGCGGCGGCAAAAATATTTCCGTCCTTTGCATTGTTTATGCCGCATACCGTAATAATTCCAATCAGACCAATGTAAAATCCGAAAAACAAAACCAGTAACAATATACGCAAGGGCATAGGCACTTTTTTGCTTGTGCCTGCTTCAAGCGACCCCTCAATTAACAAAGAACCAATGAACTCTGTCAAAAACTCAATAAACATATTAAATTCCCCCTAAATCCCTTTTATAACATAGGGCGGAAACAAGTTCCGCCCTGTCAAAATTTACTTTACATCAGGCTCCAGAACGGCATAATTTCCGTCTGTACGCTTGTATACTACATTGATTGCTCCTGTCTTTGCATTGAGGAACATAAAGAATGTGTGGCTGAGAAGATTCATCTGAAGTATTGCCTCCTCAACGTCCATAGGACGAAGCTCAAACTTCTTCTCTTTGATAACTGTATACTCAGGCACTTCCTCAACAGGCTCTGCAAACGCCTCCTTGAAAGCCGTATCCTTCAGCTTCTTTTCAAGCTTTGTCTTATTCTTGCGAATCTGTCTGATAATCTTGTCAATAGCATCATCAAGAGCATCGTTCTTATCAACAGCTGTACGTTCTGCACGATAAATTACGCTGTTATATTTAACTGTAAGCTCTACAACAATCTGATTCTTTACTTCTGAAAGAACGATCTTTGCGTCTGCTTCATCTCCGAAAAATTTGCTGAGCTTTGAATCAAGTTTTGCTTCTGCGTATTCGGTAAAGTTCTGTGGAATCTGCATTTTCTTTGCTGTAATAGTTGTTTTCATATATTGTAATCCTCCTTAATTTAGTTCCCTGTGATTTAACTTCAGGAAACGCTTATGATATGGAATATTCTTTCCATGGTTATATTATACCATAAAAAAATCACATTTACAATACTATTTTGTTAACTTTGTATATTTTGTATAAACTTTAATGGTGGAGTTGTTCATTATGACATATCAACCATAAAATACAGACAGTATTTATCGTGACAAGCTGTTCAACATTGTTGTTACGATATTTTCAGCAACAGCAGGTGTGCTGTACTTATTCTCAAGAACTACGCAGAACGCAATGGGAAAATCCTTGTCGTCCACAAAACCAACAAGAAGTGCATTTTCCTCCGCTCCGTTTTTCACCTGTGCAGTACCGCTTTTTATAGCCACTTTGTAGCCCGGAATTGAATACTGATAGTGATTTGCTCCATTTGTAAGAAGTATCTGCTTTACAGATGCGGCTGTTTCACTGCTGAAAAGCTGCTCGCTGTATTCAGTATGTGCAGTTTCAGTGACATTTCCCTCAACATCAGTTACTTTTTCAATGAGATGGGGCATTGTCATTTTTCCTGTGCCGTTTGCAATAGCACTCTGCCACATCATAAGCTGAATTGGGCTCGCAAGAGTTTCGCCCTGTCCGATACAGCCCCACTGTGTTGAGAAATCCGATGTATCTGTAAGCGTTGTAGACGCTTTAAAGCACTGTATACCGTCAATGTCAATATACTCCTGCTCCGTTTCTTCATCTTCCTCATCTTTGCTGTTGCTTACGTCATAGCCAAGACGAGTATAAACCTCTGTTATGCTTTCAAGGGGCATATCTCCGTCCTCAATAAGCTGTGCAAAGAATGGATTACAGCTATTTTCCACCGCCTGCTGTATATTCTGTGTACCGTGTCCCCAGCTGTTGTGACAGTCGATTTTTCCGCCTGTGCCATTCATGAAATATCCGCCGCAGCTGTAGCTTTTGGCAAAAAGCCCCTCCTGCCCCAGAATTTCCATAGCTGTTATAACTGTGGATACTTTCTGCGTAGAACCGGGAACTGTGCCGTACATAGCCTTTGGCATTAGTGTTCCCGATTTCATATTTTCTATGCCTGCATAGCCGTTGCGTATGTCGATATTCGGCAGACTTGTGCAGACAAGAAGCTCGCCTGTTTTGTAGTTATAGGCGGCAATACAGCCGTCAGCACCCTGAAATGCGTTATATGCCGCACGGTTTGCCGTATGGTCAAGGGTTGTATATATAGCCGCCTTGCCGTCCTTGCTGTTAATGCCGCTGTTGAAGCTGTAATTGCTCAATTTGTCGATATTCTGTGCCACAAGGGTATTTTCCATTTGTCCCTTATCGTCACCGATAAGATTTCCGACATCAATAAGATAATTTGCGGGTTTATCAATCTTATTTGTACCGTCAAAAAGCACATCATCGTACCTGTCGTATACCCTGCCCAGACGGTAATTATCCGAATGTGTTATATAAAAAGGAGCGTCTTTGTATATCCTTGCTGTAAGAACTCCGAGTCCCACGAGAAAGCCAAGGAGAAACAGAGTCATTACAAGCTGGCATCGTTTTATACTTTTCATACCTTTCTCCTTTTCTTCTTGTTATTTTTCTTTTTCGAGGGATTTGCAAACACAGGTGACTGTGCCGCAACTATCATGCCTATCATAAGTCCGCTTACAACCATGGAACTGCCGCCTGCGGATATAAATGGCAGGGTTACACCTGTAAAGGGAATCATATTGCATGAGCCGAAAATATTCAACGCCATTTGCATTGTAAATGCAGCACATACCCCTGCACACATTGTTCCGTGATAGTATGAACGAGGCGGATTTACAAGGGGCATAGCCACAATAAGCAGCAGCATGAATACTGTCATAATCGCAAAGAGAAGTCCCCATTCTTCGCTGATTGTAGCAAATACTATATCGCTTTCATAGGCGAAAACTTCGTGGAGGAAGCCGTTTCCTGCACCCTTTCCAAACCAGCCGCCCTCTGCTATAGCTATGAGTGCCTTTGTCTGCTGATAGCCGTCCTCGTTGGGATTGCTCCATATATCGGCAAAAAGTCGTGCCTTAACATAAGCAGGGGCAAGGATTATGCCTATAATTGCCGCAACTGCCACAACAGAACCTGCTATAATAATAGTTTTCCTTGAAAATTTCGCCTTGGGATAGCAAATTCTCATAAAGAAGCATGAGGCATATATCGCCGCAAAGGTGGGGATACTACCCAAATCGCGGCACCACCACTGGAAAAGTATAACTACAGCGGTTATGCCAAATACAATAAGATTATCATACACCACGTTAAATTCCATAACCTTATGCCTGTTCTGCTGTTCCGCAATTGACGTAGCACAGGCAAGAACAAGCAATGGCTTGATAAACTCCGAGGGCTGGATTGACATAAAACCGAAGTCAATCCACATACTTCTGTCACCCGTAAAGAGGAATATCACAACTAAAAGTATGCCGATACCTGCCCACAAAAACTTCTTTTTCGTCTGTATCCAGCGATGATTGCGGCATAAAATATATCCGATACGGCAAGATACAAGGGCGGCTATAATCGTTATAAAATGCTTGGTTTCAAAATGGACTCCGCCGAAGCAGGACTGAAAAATCATACTCATGTTAAGTATGAGCAGCAGCATAAAATCAACTGCATATGTCCTCTGCTTAAAAAACGGCATAATGACAAAATATACAGCGTCAAGCAGTACAACAGCTGCACTCAATGTAATAACATCATTGACGCTGGCATAATTTCCGTTGTTATATACACTCATAAGCATTGAACCATGAACTGCCACAACGAAAATACACGACAGCAGATATGAAAGGACTCCGCTCATTTCTGAACCCTCCTTTTTCTGAAAATAAGGTTACGGTTTCCGAGAGTAATTACATCCCCCTCGTAAATGCGTACATGACGGACAGGCTCGCCGTTTACAAATAACCCCGATTTAGAGCCTATATCAGTTATCATCCATTTACCGTCCGTGACATTCAGCATTGCATGATATCTCGATACAGACATATCCTGTAAACGTATATCTGCCGAAGCGTGTCTGCCTATAAGTATTTCATCACATTCGAGATGATACACATGATTTTCGTCAGCAAGCTCCATATCATTGGCGAGCTTACTCCACACCTTTTTTCCTGAACGCTTTTCCATGTATGATGTAAAAATAAGAACTATGGCACATATATCAAGCAATGCAGCAGTATATAGTGTTACTTCCATAATTATAACCCCTTTCATAATTGTTTCGTATATTATACCACATATTTATGTCAATTTCAAGTAATGTACTTTTTTTGTAATTATTTTTAATATATCTGATACTATTGCATTTTTCTGCATTATATGGTATAATAATTTTTGTGGATATTTTCCATATCAATTAATTTACAATCGGAGGTATTACCATGCTTACTGATATAGAAATCGCTCAGGGAGCGAAAATGAAAAAAATAACAGAAATCGCTTCTTCTCTCGGTATTTCCGAGGACTGCCTTGAACCCTACGGTCACTATAAGGCAAAGCTTTCCGAAACTCTTTACTCACAGACTGCTTTCCGCAAGGACGGTAATCTTATACTTGTAACCGCTATAAATCCCACACCCGCCGGTGAAGGTAAGACTACTGTAAGTGTTGGTCTTGCTGAAGCTATGGGTAAAATCGGCAAAAATGCCGTTCTCGCTCTCCGTGAGCCCTCACTGGGCCCTGTTTTCGGTATAAAGGGAGGTGCAGCAGGCGGCGGATATGCACAGGTTGTTCCCATGGAGGATATCAACCTCCACTTCACAGGCGATATGCACGCTATTACATCTGCAAACAACCTCCTCTGTGCTATGCTTGATAACCATATCCAGCAGGGAAATGAACTCCGCATCGACCAGCGTCGAGTACTTTTTAAGCGTTGTCTTGATATGAATGACCGTGCACTCCGTAATACTGTGATAGGTCTTGGCGGAAAGCTGAACGGAGTTCCCCGTGAGGACGGTTTCCAGATTACCGTTGCATCAGAGGTTATGGCTATACTCTGTCTTGCTACCGATTTAGCAGATCTTAAAAAGCGTCTTGGCAATATCCTTGTTGCATATGACCTTGACGGCAAGCCCGTATTCGCTGAACAGCTCGGCTGTACAGGTGCTATGACAGCTCTTTTAAAGGATGCTCTCAAGCCCAATCTCGTACAGACACTTGAAAATAATCCTGCATTTATCCACGGCGGCCCATTTGCAAACATCGCTCACGGCTGCAACTCTGTACGTGCTACAAAGCTTGCCCTTAAGCTTGGCGATTACTGCATTACAGAGGCAGGCTTCGGCTCTGACCTTGGTGCTGAAAAATTCTTCGATATCAAGTGCCGCTATGCAGGTCTTAAACCCTCCTGTGTTGTACTCGTTGCTACTATCCGTGCACTGAAATACAACGGCGGAGTTCCGAAAACTGATCTTGTAAAGGAAAATATGTGGGCACTTGAAAAGGGTATTGTAAACTTACAGACACACATCGAAAATATGCACAAGTTCCATGTTCCCGTTGTTGTGGCTATCAACAGATTCCACACTGATACAGACGCAGAGGTTGAGTTTGTACGCAATTTCTGTGCTGATATGGGCGTTGAAGTGTCTATGTGCGAAGTATTCGCCAAGGGCGGCGAAGGCGGCATTGACCTCGCTACAAAGGTATGTGAAACAATTGCTCTCACAGAAAATGACAGCGACGGCTTCCGTCCCCTGTACCCCGCAGAGCTTCCCATTAAGGAGAAAATTGAAATCCTTGCAAAGGAAATTTACCGTGCAGACGGTGTAAACTTCACTTCACAGGCTGAAAAGGCTATCAAGGAAATTGAGGGTATCGGCTTCCGCAACCTCCCTGTCTGCGTTGCAAAGACACAGTATTCCCTCTCCGACGATCCCGCTATGCTAGGCAAGCCGAAGAATTTCAGAATTACCGTACGTGACGCAAAGCTTTCCGCAGGTGCAGGCTTTGTAGTTCTCTACACAGGCGATATTCTCACTATGCCTGGTCTCCCGAAGAAGCCCTCGGCTCTCAATATCGACTGCGATAACAACGGTAATATTTCGGGACTTTTCTGATATGACAAGAACAATTATTACAAATTCCCCCGAGGAAACAATTGAAGCTGCTGCCGAGATCGGCGGACTTCTGAAAAAAGGCGATATTATCACATACAAGGGCGATTTAGGCGCAGGCAAAACCACATTCACACGTGGCCTTGCCCTTGGTCTTGGTCTGGGGGATATAGTTACCTCCCCTACCTTTGCCCTTGTAAACGAGTACATCGGAGAAGATATCAACCTTTACCATTTTGATATGTACCGCATCACAAGCGAATGGGATCTTGAGTCCTGCGGCTTTTATGATTATGATTTCAGCAATAATGTAGCCGCCGTTGAATGGTCTGAAAATATCGAAAAATATCTTTCGGGTAAGATTATAAATATTACTATAAATGCTCTTGACGAGCATAAACGTGAAATCACTTTAGAGGGAGATGAACGCTTTGCTTCTGCTTGGAATTGATACTTCGGGTAAAGTTGCTTCCGCTGCCCTTTTTGATATCGACAACGAGGTTATTATTGCTGAAACCTCGCTGTATACGCAGAAAACCCACTCGCAGATTATTATGCCCATGGTGAAAGGCATTATTGAACAGGCAGGCAAATCCGTAAAGGATATAAGCCATATTGCCGTTGCAAAGGGCCCGGGAAGTTATACGGGACTGCGTATAGGTATTGCAGGTGTAAAAGCTATGGGCTTTGCTCTGGATTGTAAATGCTGTGGTGTTTCCACCCTGAAAGCACTTGCCTGCAATAATATCGCCTACAAGGGTGTTATATGCTCTGTGATGAAAGCAAGGGCAGATCTGGTATATGCCGCTGTTTACAGAAGCGACTGCTACGCTCTTGAAACCGTAATGGAGGAGCAACTGTTAAGCTGTGATGAACTGGCAGAATTTCTGGCACTGAATGGAACAGAAGTTATGTTATGCGGCGACGGTGCGGCAGAATTTTTCACAACCTACCGCTCACCAATGTTCATTATCGCCCCACCACAGGGACGTTTACAATCAGCCTGCGGAGTCTGTCTTGGTGCTATGTCGGAGAATTTTGTTCTTCCCGATGAACTGGAGGCTTCATATCTGCAAAAGGTACAGGCTGAAAAAATTCTTGAAAAAAAGGAGAATGAAAAATGATAGCTATCGGATGCGACCACGCAGCTGTTGAAATGAAAAAGGAAATTATCAAGGCACTTTCTGAAAAGGGCTTTGAATTCAAGGATATGGGTACCGACGGCGAGCCCTGTGACTATCCCAATATGGCTGAAGCTGTATGCGGCGTAGTTACATCAGGAGAATGCGAAAGAGGTATTCTCCTCTGTGGCACAGGCATTGGTATGTCAATTGCCGCTAACAAGATAAAGGGAATACGTGCCGCACTCTGTGCTGACTCATTCTCAACAAAGTATACACGTCTGCACAACGATTCAAATATCATGTGCATGGGTGCAAGAACTACAGGTGTAGGTCTTGCCTGCGAACTTGCCGAAATCTTCCTAACAACAGGCTTTGAGGGCGGCAGACATCAGCGCAGGGTTGATCTTATTACTGCTCTTGAAAACAAGTAATCCGCTTGTTTTGAAGATATATTGATTGTTGGAGGTAAAAAAATGGCAAAGAAATCAAAGTACGAAAACGAGCTCGACAGAGCTTACCGTGATCTTAAGGATTACAACGATGCACGTGAGAAGAACAGAAACGACCTGTTACAGTTCTTCGTAGGACTCCTTATGTTGGCAGCAGGTGTGTTTATGATATTCCAGAATCTGAATATTGAAAGCACATGGGGTTACGGCGGTTATTTATTCAGTTTCGGCGGAATCAACCTGCCAAACGGAACGATCTTTGTTCCCCTGTTCATCGGTATTGTAATGCTTTTCCTCATGGATAGAAAAATCTTCGGATGGATTTTCGTTGCTGTGGGACTTGTTATAATCCTTGCAGCGGTGCTTATGAGTGTCCGCATGCACTGGAGAACAACAAACGCATATATGTTTGTGCTTATGTTCGGTCTTACTGCAGCAGGCGGCGGTCTTGTTCTCAGACAGCTTTTCAAGAAATAACTTTAAAGGGTATCGCAAATGCGATACCCTTTCTTTAATATTGTATACTTAAAACATACATATTATCATTTTTACTATAACTTACACTTTCACTTATATCAGCATATTCTGTAAGGCTCCATAATTCTCCGTTTTCAAACAAACTGGTAAAGGCAGCATCATACGCCTGCTTTGACGAAAACATAAGCTCAACCTTTCCTTCGTCAGGTGATGACATCATCGCCTGCCCCACATCTTCTGCGTTATAAACCGTAAGATAACTGTCATAGCGGACAAAAAAATTCTGCTCCATGGAATAACAGGTGGGGACGAAAAACTGTTCCTTGTGCAATATGCGATTTTTATTCATACGCATATCATCAATAAGAAAATATGTATGACTTACAGGATCTGTTTCATCGTCGGTATCATCCCATGTAAGATCAAGCCAGTAATATTTGTTATCAATCATGATGTAATTCCAGGCATGACCGACATTTTCTCCGTTTTCATCGGCAACCTCACCTGTGACAACTCCGCAATCAATTCCAAGCCGTTTCATGACATATGAAAACGCTTTGGAATATCCTCCGCAGACAGCTTCTCCAAGTACAAGGCATCCATATACCGTATCCCATGTACCTATTTCATCTACGCCCTTTCTATCTGTTGCATATACGGTGGTGTTGGCTATATAATCATAAACGTAAAGTGCCTTTTCAAAGTCATCAAGTCCCTGTGGTATTGACGATAAAATCTGATTTGAAGCAGCTTCAATTTCATAAAGTTTATCAAGAACAACCTGCGGCTCATAAGCGTCAGCACCATGAAAACTTACCGTTGACGTGGTTTCCATAAATGTTCCTGATGATTTCACTAAATAATACTCATAGCCTATCCAGTAATATTCAGGAAAATCATTCTCAATACGTCTTAAGACAGCCGTCAGTGTATCATCTTCAAACACTCCGTACAGATCAATGAGCAGATTTCCCTTTGCCATTTCCTGCACAAGACCGTCATAAACTTCCTGCTCACTCATATATGAATCAGATGACGTGTTCTGTTCTCTATCAACAGACGGCGCATAATCAGTAACGGTTATATCTATACAGCCTACAAGAAATACTGACGAAATAAACAATGCAACCAATTTCAACAGTTTCATAGCATTCCTTTCAGCATCAGATTACACCCTCGAAACTTTCTTCGAGAATATCAACAGATTTTCTGAAACTTTCAAGTTCTTCATCAGTAAGTGAAAGCTCAAGAATTTCCTTGACTCCGTTTCTGCCGATTATACAGGGAACGCCTGCGAAAGCATTTTTGCATCCATATTCGCCGCACAGCTTTGCCGATACTGTGAGTACGCTGTTTTCATCACCTAAAATAGCCTTGACAATACGTGTTATAGCCATTCCAATGCCGTAATAGGTTGCATTTTTCGCTTCAATTATCTTATAAGCGGCAGTACGCACCTGCTCCTCAATCTTTTTCATATCCTCAAGACAATAACCGGTACAATTTTCTTCAAGAATTTCAGAAATACGCTTTGTCGCAAGCATCATCTGCGAAACAGGTGCAAACTCGCTGTCACCATGCTCACCCATTACATAGGCATGAATATTTTTAGGATCCACCATGAAATAATCACCTAAAAGATAGCGTAAACGGGCTGTATCAAGGGAAGTACCTGTACCGATTACCCTTGAAGCTCCGAAACGTGAAAGCTCATATGTTACTCTCGTCATAATGTCAACAGGATTTGTTGCAACAAGGAAAATTCCGTCAAAACCTGATTTTATTACAGGGGTGATAATGGAGCGGAATACTTCTGCATTACGCTGTAAAAGGTCAAGTCGTGTTTCGCCCTCTTTTTGTGCTACTCCTGCAGCAATTACAATTATATCCGCATCCTTGCAATCACTGTATTCACCTGCATAAATCTTCATATTAGACTTACCGAATGCAAGACCGTGATTAAGATCCATGGCCTCGCCCTCGGCACGCTTTTTGTTGATGTCAATGAGCACAAGCTCATTGCATATTCCGCCCTGATTTACAAGTGCGTATGCAAAGCTCATACCAACCATGCCTGTACCAATAAGCACAACTTTTCCTTTTGAAGTATTCATGATAGCTCCCCCTTCGATAACTAAAAATAATTTGAAGAAATAATTAACCCATTTCTCCTACATATGGCAGATTTCTGTAATAACCATCACAATCAAGACCGTAACCAATCACAAATTTATCAGGAATTGTGAAAAGAACGTAATCTGCTTTAAAATCAACAACACGACGTTCAGGCTTGTCTAAAAGTGTTACAACCCTGAATGTGTGGGGATTTCTTGATTTCAATATTTCTGTTATTTTTTTAAGGGTACGGCCTGTGTCAATAATATCCTCGGCAATTATTACATTATACTGCGAAAGATCCTTTTCTATATCGAGAATAATATTAACATTTCCCGTTGATTCCTTACCCTCATAACTTTTTGCCGCCATAAAAGCAATTTCGCAGGGCACGCTGATTGATCTTGCAAGATCGGCTGCAAATACAAATCCACCGTTTAAGATACTTACAAGGAGAATAGGTTTACCGTCATAAAGGCTATCAATATATTTTCCTGCCTCTTTGGTTTTTTCCCTTATTTCATCCTCTGATATTATAACACCTTTGATAGAATTTATGTATTTTTCCATTTCCATTTTTTCATTTCCTTCCATAAAACTATGTAAATATTATACAATAATTCCACACGAAAGTCAATAGCGGTATTGCCTTATCATTTCAAATTCCTTTTATTTATAAAATCTCTTGAAATTCTCACTTAAAATCATACGGTTTTCTTCCTCTGTAAAACCAAGAGCGAAAAATCTTTCAAGCTCCTCCATATGATTCCACATCGGGAAATCACAGGCGAAAAAGCTGTTTTCCACACCGAAACCACGTATTCTCTCTGCCGCCTTTTCCGCAGACATAAATGCAAGGGAACTGCATATATCAATACGCAGATTTTCAAATCCGATAAGCATCTCCTGAGCCTCGTCCCAACAACCGTATCCGCCGATATGAGCCGCCTGCAATTTAAGCCTCGGGAAATTCTCGCATATTTTTCTTATTCTTGCAGGTGCAGAACGGTCATATCTGGGATCACCACAATGAATAAGCAAGGGCAGTTCTCCTTCCATTATCTCATATATTTTAAATGCTTCAGGAGAATCTGCGTTGAAATCCTGAAAATCCGGGTGAAGCTTTACACCGTGAAGCCCAAGCTCCTTAATCTGTGCAATATCACCTTCTATATCCTCAGAAAGCGGATGAGTTGTACCAAATCCGAAAAACTGTGGATATTTTTTACATTCCTCTGCAATAAAGTTATTGATAACCCGCACCTGCTGGGGAACTGTAGCAGTGGAGCAGACAAGATATTCCGATACACCTACAGCATTGCCACCATTTACCAGATTTTCACTCATTCCGCAACCAAGCATTGGAATATCATAAAAATTACCCACATTTGCTGTTGCCTTTTCCGCAATTTTTTCAGGGAAAATATGTGCATGAGCGTCTATGATTTCATACTTTTCAAGAATTTCACTTTTCATTTTCTTTCCTTCTTTATCCATTAAATACTTTTTCAATAATGAGAAGCTCCTCTTTTTCAACAAGTTTATGCCCCTCAAATCCAAGCCTCACCACATATGGGAGATAGTCGATAATTCGCAGAAATCCCTCTAAACCAAAGGATTTGTCGTAGTAATTCATAATGGTGCTGAGTGCTGTTCCATGAGTACCGAGAATAATATTCTCCCCCTCATGCTCGTCAAGAATTGCCGATATTACCTCAATGTTTCTGTCCTGCACGTCTTTCAGACACTCGCCGTCACTTTCGCTGTAGGTCATATCCGCCCAGCGCTTCTTAAACATCTCCATATTATTGCTTTTTTTGCCATTCTTCCGCTCACGCAAACGATAATCCGTATGTATCTCCAGCCCGTGTTCCTCTGCTGCCGCCTTAATGGTATTATAGCTGCGGAGATATGGACTTGAAATGGCATAATCCAGCTTTACATCGCGGAGAACACGCACAACTTCTGCGCAATCCTGCTCCCCCTCCGCAGTCAGCGGACGGTTTGCAGGATCGGGAAATTTGTAATCAGGCTGCGCGTGGCGGATAAAATATATGTTTGTCATTACAATCTCTCCTTAAAGTCATCATATCCGAATTCACGCAGGATTTTAATTATACTGTCAGATTTTCTGAGATAAATCGAAGGTAATGGCATACCGTTGAAGGTATTGTTCTTTACCATTGAATAAATCGCCATATCGCAGAAAATCAGCCTGTCACCGATTTTAAGCGGCACATCAAAGGAATACTCCCCTATTGAATCACCTGCAAGACAGGTCTGTGAGCCAAGACGATAAGTGTATTTCTTCTCCCCTGCTTCACCTGAATTCATAAGAGGCGGACGGTAGGGCATTTCCAGTACATCAGGCATATGACACACCGCCGATGTATCAAGTATAGCTATGGGCATATCATTTTCCGTAAGATCAAGTACCTCTGTCACGAGATAGCCTGCATTGAGGGCAAATGCCTCCCCTGGCTCAAGAAATACTTCAAGCCCGTACTTGTTTTTCATTCGGTTGATACATTCTTCAAGGAGAGGGATATCATAATCATCACGGGTAATATGATGACCACCGCCGAAATTAATCCACTTCATTTTCGGCAATATATCACCGAATTTCTCCTCTACAGCGTCAAGAGTACGTTTTAAATCGTCGGAATTCTGCTCACATAATGTATGGAAATGAAGCCCTGTTACTCCCTGTAAATCATCAGTACGGAAATTTTTTCTTGTTATACCCAGCCTTGATTTAGGGGAACAGGGGTCATAGATTTCATGCCCTTCCTGGGTAGAAAATTCGGGATTTATACGAAGTCCGATTTTCTTCCCGACTTTCAATACACGTTCACGGTATCTGTCAAGCTGTGAAAATGAATTGAATATGATATGACCGCAATATGAAATTATCTCGTCTATTTCATTTTCACGATATGCGGCAGAAAAAACGTGATTTTCACCGCCCATTTCCTCATATCCAAGTTTCGCCTCAAAAAGTCCGCTTGCAGCAGTTCCAGAGACATATTCTTTTATAAGAGGATACACATGATAACAGGAAAACGCCTTTTGTGCAAGGAGAATTTTGGCCCCTGTCTGCTGTTCAACTCCACGCAGTATTTCAAGATTATGTATAAGCTTTTCTTCGTCGATAACGTAACACGGCGTAGAAAGCTTTTTTAATTCACTGATTTTATTCATTTCAGTCTCCAAGGAACTCATTCATTGTAACCTGCACCCTGGGATTTCCGTTCTTGTCATCCTCAATCATAACAGCAGTCTTGATTGTAATAGGGCTGTTGGGAGAGGAAATATCACCGTCTCCACCAAGTGAACGGGGAACTTTAAGGAAATCGTCAACAACCTCCATACCTTCTGTAACCTCACCAAAAGCAGCATAATTGCCGTCGAGGAATGCACATGAATCATCATAGCATATAAAGAACTGGCTTGACGCACTGTCTGGATTCTGACTTCTTGCCATTGAAACTACTCCTCTCTTGTGAGAAAGATTGTTTTCAACGCCATTTGCAGCAAATTCACCCTTGATAGTATCCTTGCTTCCACCCATACCTGTACCCTCGGGGTCACCGCCCTGAGCCATGAATCCTTCAACAACACGGTGGAATGTAAGTCCGTCATAGAAGCCCTCGCTTACGAGCTTCTCGAAGTTTTCACATGTAATGGGGGCATATTCCGGATAGAGCGTAATAATAAATTCTCCGCCGTCTGCTGTTGCCGTAAATGAATTTCCAGCCTCTGATGAATTTACCTCGTTTATGCTTATATCTTTTCCGCATCCTGTAAAGATAAAGAGGGCGGAAAAAGCTGCTGCTAATATTTTTTTCATTACAAATTACTCCTTTTTGAATGTAATTCAGGAGATTTTATCAATCCCGGAATCAACTCTTGAATTTTAGATTTTTCTTGTAGAGCAACATAATCTTATCTCAACACATCAGGGAGTCATAAGACTCCCTGATATGAATTATTTCGTTAGTTGCTGTTCATAAAATCAACATACTGCTTCTTGTCGATTGGTAAAGTAACACGGACTCTGACGATATTCTCTGTATTGATAATATCCTCATCAAAGTAATAATCGCTTCCTGCTGAACGGGCATTGCATATCTTTACCCATCCATTTTCGACAATTGTAAGCAATCCTGCAACATATTCGTGGTCAGCCATATAAATACGAACCTGCTTACCCACAAACTGCTTCATAGTGTCCTCAATCTTGCCGATTTTTCTTGTTACTGCAATAGATGCAGGTGCTTCTACATCAGGAACAGAATTTGTCTCAACAGGGGCAGGTGCTTCCTCAACAGGGGCAGGTGATTTCTCAACAAATGCAGCTTCTTCTGCAACAGGGGCAGGTGCAGCCGGAATTTCATCCATCTGAGATGCAGGCACTTTAGGTGCCTGACTTGCCAATGCCTGGTCGATTGCAGAACTCTTCACATCATCCGTTGCAGGTGCAGATGCAGCCTGTGAAAATTCCCCCTCGGACAGAGGTACTACGGGTTTTACCAGCTTATTGAATTTGATTTGCATAAATTTCAACTCCTTTTGTTATATATGAACACATTGCTGTAATGTGTTTAAAGCTTATTCCTCGAAGGAAATGGATTCTATCGCTTTTATATTTACAAAACACACGGAAAAGCCGTCGTTTATAGCAACGAAATCCTCCCCGACTTCCGTTAACTTTCCGTCATATTCATCATCACGGGTTGTAACGGTACAATCTTTATCAATATATTTTTTCAGTGTATCTTTAAGAAACATTTCTCTCACCTCTTAATCTACGAGCACAGGGTTGAAGTCTTCCTCCCAAGGGAGTCCCCACTTGTTGAGTGCTTCCATAAACGGATCGGGATCAAATTCCTCAATATTGTAAACGCCTGCCTTATTCCACTGGCCTGTCATAATCATCATAGCACCAATCATTGCAGGTACACCTGTTGTGTAGGAAATCGCCTGTGAACCAACCTCCTTATAGCACTCCTGATGATCGCAGATGTTGTAGAGGTAGTAATTCTTATCCTTGCCGTCCTTCTTACCACGGAAAATACAGCCGATATTTGTCTTTCCAACTGTTCTCGGACCAAGAGAAGCAGGATCGGGAAGAACTGCTTTAAGGAACTGGAGAGGTACAATCTCCTTACCCTCATACATAATAGGTTCAATTGAAGTCATACCGACATTTTCAAGGCATTTCAGATGTGTGAGATAGCTCTGACCAAATGTCATAAAGAAACGGATACGCTTGATGCCCTTGATGTTAAGTGCAAGAGATTCAAGCTCCTCATGGTGAAGCAGATACATATCTTTTTCACCAACGCCCTTGAAGTCATAAACACGCTTGATTTCCATTGGCTCTGTTTCAATCCACTTT
Source organism: Ruminococcus sp. (assembly GCA_017558505.1). GTDB lineage: Bacteria > Bacillota > Clostridia > Oscillospirales > Ruminococcaceae > Ruminococcus. The sequence continues at coordinate 72,370 of JAFYUM010000010.1, forward strand.
CCGTCCTCTATGTAACTGCCCTTTGCAGAAACCTCACGGATATTGATTTCGGGATTGAAGTTTGTAGCAAACGGATAACCGTGGTCACCGCCGTTACAGTCGAGAATGTCAATATAATTGATTTCGTCAAAGTGATGCTTCATAGCATAAGCGGAAAATACTCCTGTTACACCCGGGTCAAATCCGCTGCCGAGAAGTGCTGTAATTCCAGCCTTTTCAAAACGCTCACGATATGCCCACTGCCACTTGTACTCAAATTTTGCAGTATCAAGAGGCTCATAATTTGCTGTATCAACATAGTGAGTCTTTGTTGCAAGGCAAGCGTCCATGATTGTTAAATCCTGATATGGAAGTGCAAGATTAAGCACTACATCGGGCTTATATGACTCAATAAGAGCAATAAGCTCATCAACATTATCAGCATTTACCTGCGCTGTTTCAATTACTGTCTTTGTTGTAGGCTGGAGTTTTTCTTTGAGAGCGTCGCACTTTGACTTTGTGCGGCTTGCAATCATAATTCCCTCAAAAACCTCGCTGTTCTGACAGCACTTGTGAATTGCTACAGAAGCTACGCCTCCGCAGCCGATTATCATACATTTTCCCATTTTATTTTTCCTCCGTTTTTTTATAGTCAACACCGCACAGTAATTATGCGATTTGTTTTATTAAAAATTGTTATTATAATATATCACCTCAGAATTACTTTTCACGATTTTTTTCATTTTTCTTGAAATAACAATCGCTGCAATAAGTTCAACTACAATTACCGCACCACCTATTACAATGAAAAGTATAGGAGCTTTACTCATCTTTTCTGCCATTTCAGGATCATAAATCTGTGTGGGATCGTCGGGATTAATCAGAATTTCAACTTTATCGCCAATTTTATAAACTGCGGGACTCATACTGAAACTACTTCCGGCATGATATGTATTTCCCTCATATTCATACACATAAATCGGTCTGTATGTTCTTGAACTTCCGCTATGTTTTCTTGAGTGGCTATATCTTGTATGAACTTTATTATCCTCTACTTCCGCTTCAACTGAAACAATACATTCCCTTGGAGCATTGTTAATTATCACATAGAAAACAGCTCCGCCGCCGATACTTATAAGCGGCACACTGGCGAACAATAAAAATATAATTATGTATATTATTACATTAAGGCATCCGCCGCCTGTTTTTTCAGGCTGCATTTCCCCCGAATAATCATAATTGTTTGTGTAAATATCCATATAAATTTCCCCTTTATAAATATTCTCTATACATTAAATTTCACGTAACTTTTTCACGTTTACGGCTTTATTGCACATATCATCATTACAACAATAACAAATGACGAAATTCCTATGAAAAACCGAGCAAAAAACATTCCGCTTGAATCTTCACTTAAATACAATTGAGCAGGGTTGTCAGGATTAATATAAATTGTTACATTATCTCCCACTCGCAGCAAGTGCAGGGAGTATTTCCCTTGACTATTTACTTATCCATTTTTTAAAATCTTAATCCTCTTATTTACACGGATAAGGCATATAATATCAGCTATACACGCTAAAAAAATACATACGCCAACAATAATATAAATAATTGAAGTAACTTCTATTTTTTTAAATTCAGGCTCATAAATTTCCGCTGGATTATTAGGATTAATCATTATAACAACTCTATCTCCCACATTATACTTAGCAGGTCCTATGCTGTTACTGCTTTCAACGGAATATTCTCTGCCATTGTAAGCATAGCTGTAAACAGGTGCATAAGTGTAGGTAGTTCTTTTTAATTTTTTATTATTATATCTGTGTATATGCTTACTTTTGATATTTTCCGTTACAGTAGCTGTTACGCTTTCGGTACATAGCTTATCATCTCCACCAATTGAAAGTGTGATTAATCCAATTGAGAGAAAGGCTATAGTGAAAAAAATCAGTAGAAACAAAAGCGACCTGAATAACCAGTACTTCAAACGCAATTCGCTTTCCGAATAATTTTCAAAATTCCACATAATTTCCAATAATCCCCCTATTTTTATGACATTGCCAGCAACATTTCCCTTATAATTTTGCAGGCAACAGCTGTTGATGCTCCCGACTGGTCGTAATGAGGGCTTAACTCATTAACATCACAGCCCACTATATCAAGCTTCGAGCATACAAGTGTGACAGCCTTTCTCAGCTCGTCAAAGGTAACTCCCCCAGCTTCGGGTGTGCCTGTTCCCGGAAATACCGATGGGTCAAGCACATCTAAATCAAGAGTAAAATATACCTTTTTCCCTTTCAGTTTTTCAACAACTTCTTCAAGTCCGTCGAAATTGAACTTGTGCATTTCCGTATGCTCCGAGGCAAATACAAATTCCTCACGGTCGCCGCTTCTGATGCCGAACTGGAAAATATGGTCATCTCCCACAAGTTCGTGACATCTTCTCAAAACGCAGGCATGAGATAAAGGCTGACCTAAATAGTCATCACGCAAATCGGCATGAGCGTCAAAGTGGATTATATATAAATCCTCCGACTTATCCTTAACCGCCATAACTGCACCGAGGGTTACAAGATGCTCTCCACCAATCATGAAAGGTATTTTGCCGTCGTTCAATATTGTATCAGTACGCATTGCAATATCCGCAATAGTACGTCTTACACTTCCGAAGGGAAGCTCTAAATCTCCGCTGTCAAAATAACTGTAATCCGTCATATCCTTGTCCTGATAAGGACTGTATGTTTCAATTCCGAAACTTTCGTTTCTTATAGCAGACGGGGCAAATCTCGTTCCTGGGCGGAAGCTTGTAGTTCCGTCAAAGCCTGCACCGAAAAGGACAATTTTCGCCTCATCGTATTCACTGTCACAACCGATAAAAGTCTGTACATTTTTTTCAAGCATTTATTTTCTCCCGATTTATTCAACATCACGGAGCATTTCTTCTACATAGTTGGGCAGAGAAAATGCACCTGTGTGAAGCTTTGTATTATAATACTTTGTTTTAAGTCCCAGCATATTCCACTTTGTTGCGTTAAGATCATGAACAGGGTGATATTTCTTTGACGCAAAGCCGAAAAGCCAATGCCCAGATGGATATGTCGGAATATGAGCCTGATATACACGACTTATGGGAAAGCTTTCAACAATTCTCTTATGTGAACGCTGCATTGCGGCTGCGTCCTCATCATAGAACGGACTTTCATGCTGGTTAACCATGATTCCGTCCTCACGGAGTGCCTTGTTGCAGCTGCCGTAAAATTCCTTTGTGAAAAGCCCCTCACCGGGACCGAATGGATCAGTAGAATCAACAATTATAACATCATATTTATTCTCACAGCGACGGATAAACTTTACACCGTCCTCATAGAATATATGCACTCTTTCATCGTCAAGCCGGCATGCTGTTGTAGGCAGATATTTCTTACTGACTTCCACAACAAGCTCGTCAATTTCCACAAGGTCAATTGATTCAACAGTAGAATAGCGTGTAAGCTCCCTTACAACTCCGCCGTCTCCTGCACCGATAACAAGAATATTTTTAGGATTCGGATGAACTGCCATAGGAATATGTGTTATCATTTCATGATATATAAATTCATCCTTTTCCGTCAGCATCATGTATCCGTCGAGGGTGAGAAATCTTCCGAACTCCTTTGAATCAAAGACATCAATACGCTGAAACTCACTTTGCCCTGTATAAAGCTGTCTGTCAACCTTAATGGAAAATTTCACGTTGGGCGTATGCCTTTCCGTAAACCACAGTTCCATTTTAATCCCTCCTGTTACCCCTTAATATTTAGAAAGAATATGATTTTTCAAATCCTCAGCATAAACAACTTCGCCGCTTTCTATCTGTTCAGTGGATACATCTTCACCAAGAAGATTCATATCCCTGTAAAGCCATGAAGGGTTTTCGGTTTCTGCAAGGAAGAAATTATAATTCATGGGTGCTCCCACATATTCTTCAAAATCCTTCTGCATGTTTTCAATTATGCTGATATATTTTTCCTGATCAAGGTCTTTATTTATTACAAACTGGCAGGTAAATGTAAATTCATCATCGGAACAAATGCTTTTCATATCGGAATCAGCAACAGAATATCCGCTTCCTGCCGTTGTACGCTGTCTTGCAATATCGCAGGTCTTGTCAAAATCCTCGCCTTCTACAGCGCCTATATATACAGGCGGATAGCATAAAATTGTAAGGTCGCCTATATCAGGACAGATGTAAACGCCCCTGAGATCATCATACTGCAATTCCATATACTTTGAAGCTATATTCTCAACAAATTCTGTCTTAACAATTTCGCCCATAGCCGTTGTAATAAAAGAATCGAACTCTGACAAATCGTGTAATTCCTTGCTTGTGTAGAGTTGTTCATCAAGTGTGATATAATTACTTGAACGGAATGAAGTTTTCACTTCATTTCCGTCTTTACCTGTATATGTAATATCCCATGATGTAATAATCTGTTCGTATTCAGTATCAGGTCTGTTTTTCTTGACATCAGGCTCACCTATTGTATATTTTCCGTTGAAGGTGTAGTCAAGAAAATCCTTGTACTCATAAATTACACCGTCACCTGTCTGGATATTGACATCTGAAACAGTCCCAGCCTTTGAAGTACTGTTTCCTCCGTCATTACAAGCTGTAAGAAGCAATGAAGCCACCATAACAGCACAAACTTTCATTATATTATTCATAGTCATTTTCTCCTATTAAGCAAGAACATTAAGTCGCTCTAAATTCAGGTCTTCCGTTCCGGTCATCTGACAGCCTTTTTCCTTGGCATATTTTATATATTTTATAATTTCTTCTGTTATCAGCTCACCGGGGGCAAGAATAGGTATGCCGGGAGGATAACACATTACAAATTCTGTGCATATTCTGCCTGCTGCTTCATCAAGAGGAAGCGAAATCTTATCAGCATAAAACGCACGTCTTGGAGTATCGGCTACAATTGGCGAAATATATTCCTGTGTAAGCATATCGGCACCTGTCTGTCCGAAACGTCGTTTGATTTCAGCAAGAGCACTTATAAGACGCTCTATATCACGAGTTCTGTCACCAACAGATATATATGCAAGAATATTTCCTATATCACCGAATTCTATCTGTATATCATATTCATCACGGAGCAGATCATAAACTTCAATTCCGGCAAGTCCGATCGGAAGTGTATATACACTTAATTTTGATATGTCAAAATCGTAAATACTGTCACCGTTTACAAGCTCCTTGGAATAAGCGTAATATCCGCTAATACTATTTATTTCTGAACGGGCATACTCCGCCATTTCAACAGTCTTTGCAAATATCTCCCTTCCGCCGAGGGCAAGACGCTTTCTTGAAAGGTCAAGGCTTGACAGAAGAAGATATGAAGCACTTGTGGTCTGCGTAAGGTTTACAACCTGACGCATATAGTCAGAATTTATGGCTTTTCCCATTAGGAGAAAAGAGCTCTGTGTAAGACTTCCACCTGATTTATGCATACTTACTGATGCAATATCAGCACCAGCCGCCATTGCGGTTACAGGGAAATTTTCACCAAAGTAAAAATGAGTTCCGTGTGCTTCATCAACAAGAACAAGCATATTATGCTCATGTGCAAGCTTTACTATTTTTCTTAAATCGGAGCATATACCGTAATATGTGGGATTATTGACCATAATCGCCTTAGCCTGCGGATTTTCACGAATTGCTTTTTCAACCTGTTCAACCGACATTCCCAAGGCAATTCCAAGCTGATTATTCACATCGGGATTGACATATACAGGAACAGCTCCGGTTAAAATAAGAGCATTAATAGCACTTCTGTGGACATTTCTCGGCATAATAATTTTGTCGCCGCTTTTGCAGGCATACATAATCATACTCTGAACAGCAGAGGTGGTACCTCCAACCATAAAGAAAGCATTAGCAGCACCAAATGCCTCAGCAGCAAGCTCCTCCGCATCACGAATGACCGAAACAGGGTGGCAAAGATTATCAAGAGGTTTCATAGAGTTTACATCAACATTCATGCAGTCCTCTCCGAGAAACTCTGTAAGCTCCATATTTCCCCTGCCCCTCTTATGACCGGGTACATCAAAAGGAACAACTCTCATACGTCTGAACCGTCTGAGTGCTTCGTATATAGGTGCATTAACCTGTGAAAGAGCCATTTCCGAAAACATTCCTTCCGCTGAAAATTTCAATCATTTCCCTACGCAGAGCGTTTGTAATATCAAGACGGCTACGGGGCGAAATCTCATGAACATCTGTATTAAAAAGATAATTCTGCAATTCAATTTCTTTAATAAGCATTTTAGTGTGGAACATATTAGCCTGATACACATTTATATCAACCGCGTCATATTTTTCAAGAGTTGATTCCGCAATATAATTCTGAATTGACGTTATATTATGGTCGATAAAAAGCTTCTCACCGTCAAGATTACGGGTAAAACCTCTTACACGGTAATCCATGGTAATAATATCGCTGTCAAAGCTGCCAATGAGATAATCAAGAGCAGTAAGCGGAGTAATCTTTCCACAGGTTGCAACATCTATATCAACACGGAATGTTGCAATACTGGTATCAGGATGATATTCAGGATATGTATGAACTGTTACATGACTTTTATCAAGATGAGCAATAGTTTCAGTTCCACCTGCTGGAATCATTGTATCATCGGCAATAAGGAAAGTAGCCGATGCACCCTGTGGATCGTAATCCTGTCTGGAAACACTTAAAACCTGTGCACCTATCATTTCAGTAAGATGTGTCATTATATCGGTAATACGCTGTGAGTTATATACTTCGTCAACATAGGCAATGTAATCAAGCTGTGCTTTGGGTGTACGAGCATAGCATACGTCATATATATTGAAACTCAAAGATTTTGTAAGATTGTTGAAGCCGTAAAGCTTTAACTTATTTTCCATAGAACACCTCAAAATAAAAAAGTACAAGCGTTCAGCCTGTACTTGTCCAACATCGTCTACAAATAGCAAAATGCTATATTACGAGTAAAGATACCTCTTTAACTACTCTTATTGACCTTTCACAAGCTGAAAATATAACTTAGAAATACATTAAATCAATAAGGCAACAGAAGTTGCCGACCGATATATGTATATCGGAAATCGGCATTTGACCGGCTGTCCGTATGGCACTAACTCTTCATGGAGTGGTCAAAATTTTGCTTCAATATGAAGCAACTTTACACTATAATTTTATCACATTTGCGATGTTTTGTCAATAGAAAAATTGAATTTAATTGTCACTCTCATCAGCATTATCTACCGAAACATATTCTACAATTTCAGCCACCTGCTGTCGGGAGAGTTCATCAATATAAAGGAGTTCATAAGGATGGCTGAAAACATGAATTTGATCCCTCAATTCAATAATTTTTTCAGCTATTTCTTCGTCTACATGTGGCAAAAGCATAAGCAGCTCTGCATCTGCGTTATTTAAGTCAATGGGCGAAGCTTCTTCAAGGGTAAGCTGTGGTTCGGTCACATCAACCTCATCAGAAATCTGCTCATCGTTAGGTTCAATATCCTCATATTCAACATTATCGAGATTGTCATCATCCTCCTCATAGGAGGGATAAAAAGGATTTTCAACATAAATATACGGCTCAATATTGTTAAATAAGTTTTCACCTATACCGTAAACATTCATTATTTCCTCAATATTATTAAATCCACCTTTTTCCTCTCTGTAACGAATAATAGCCCCTGCAAGATTATCTCCAATCCCGTTAAGTCTACATAATTCATCATGGGAGGCCTTGTTTATATCAATGAATAACGGTGCGCTTGCAGTAGCAACAGTTACTTCTATAGTAGATCGTTTTGTTTTTTTACTTGTAACTACAGAAGTATCTGAAGTTATAGAGGTTGAATAAGAAACGCTTTCTGTGACATTTTCTTCAGGGGGAAACGAGTAAGTTACTACTGTTTCTCTGTCTTTCATCCTCATTTCATTCCTTAAAATTCAATTCCGCCAATAGCAAGAAAAATAATAAAATATATTACTATTGAGTAATTGCGTTTCATAATAATCACGCTCCTTCAAATCTTCATATAATCAAAAAACTCCCTTTTCAGGGAGTAAAAGTGGGCCATTAGGGACTCGAACCCCAGACCGTCCGGTTATGAGCCGGATGCTCTAACCAACTGAGCTAATGGCCCTTGAATATGAAAAACGGAAGTCGATTGCGACTTCCGTTTTAAGTGCCGGCATTGAAATAGTTTCCCGGGCCGTCGCCAGCCAAGTATCGTCTTCGCGACAGAGCTTAACTTCCGTGTTCGGAAAGGGAACGGGTGTGACCTCTGTGCCATAAACACC
>JAFYUM010000001.1 GCA_017558505.1 Ruminococcus sp.
ACTGTAAAAAATAGAGCAGCTATTTTTGCTGCTCTCATATTATTATCATTTTATCACAGTTGATTAATTTACAGAGTTTTTTACGCAGAGCCCAGCATATTCCGATGATATTCTTTTTTCCTTCGCTCATTGGTTCTCTTTTTCTTCTTCCCATAATAAATCAGCCTCCTCTGCCTTCTATTATACCACAGTTGACTGTTTTTTACAGACTTTTTTTCAGAGGCTCGCTGATTGTAATTATGTTTGCTATCTGTTTTCTCATCCAATTACCTGCACATTTCAAATTCACTATTTTGTTTCTTGAAATGGATTTTTTTATGCCTATAACTTATGCTCATAAGAAACCTCCTGTATTTTTGCAAATAAACTGTGATTTTTTATTATTCTTCTATTTATATTATCATGGTTTAGCCATGAAGTCAAGTATAATGGTGGAATTGTCAATGAATGCGCGTTCATGTGTGATTTGAACGTTGACAAAATAATATCATTTTGATATAATATATTCAGGATAAAAATTGATAATAGTGAACAATATGCAGCTATGCAGGAGACATATATAACATCTTCAGTTGATTGAGAATATCCTCTTGCACTTTACTGATACGTGAAAAGGATGATAAAATGATATTGGAAAAGAATTGCTGTGAAATCCTGTCTGCACTTGAAAAGGCAGGATTTTCAGCTTATATAGTTGGTGGATGCGTTCGTGATACCATTATGGGTATACCTATTCATGACTATGATATAACCACAAACGCACTCCCAAAAGAAATAATTGAAGTTTTCTCTGGCCATAAAGTAATTCCCACTGGTATAAAGCATGGCACAGTAACTGTTCTTCATAACAACGAACCATTTGAAATTACAACTTTTCGGATTGATGGTGAATATACCGATAGCCGTCGCCCGGATAATGTTATTTTTACTGCAAGTTTATATGAAGACCTTGCACGCCGTGACTTTACTATGAATGCAATTGCTATGGATATGAATGGCAATATATATGACCCGTTCTGCGGTGAGGAAGATATCCGTAACGGTGTTATCCGCTGTGTTGGAAATCCCACAGAACGATTTACAGAAGATGCTTTGCGTATTCTTCGTGCTATTCGTTTTTCATCTATTCTTGGTTTCGATATTGAGGAAAACACTTCTGACGCAATTCATACTTTAAAAACCAGACTGAACAATATATCATCAGAGCGTATATTCGTTGAGCTTATGAAACTTTTAGCAGGAAAAAAATGTGTTTCTATTTTACTGGAATATCGTGATATTATCGGACAGATTATCCCTGAGCTTGTTCCTGCATTTGATTTTGAGCAGCATTCTCCTTACCACAAATATAATGTATATGAGCATATTGTCAGATCAGTAAATGCAGTACCGCGGAATATTAATGGTGCAGATGTTCTTCGTCTGACAATGCTTCTTCATGATGTTGGAAAACCTGATACTTTCAAGCTTGATGAAAACGGCCGTGGTCACTTCAAAGGCCATGCAAAGGTCAGTGCTGAAAAAGCAAAAGATATTCTTCAAAGACTGAAAACAGATAATAAAACTTTAAATACAGTTTACGACGTTATCTATCTCCATAGCGATAAAATTGATTCAGAAAAATATATTAAACGTATTATTAATAAAATAGGATTTGACAAATTCTTGCTTCTTATTGAAGCTAAAAAAGCTGATAATAGTGCTAAACACAGCTTTGTTCTTGCGGAAATTGAGGAGCTGGATGGTTTTATAAATACTGCAAGGCGGCTTGTTGAGGAAAATGCCTGCATGCATATATCAGATCTTGCTATAAATGGAACTGATCTTATGGAATTGGGCTTCAAGGGAAAGGATATTGGTGAATGTCTTAATTCAGCCCTACAGCTTATCATTGATGAAAAGCTTGTAAACAGCCGTGAAAAACTTCTTGAATACGCACAGGAGATGAAAAAATGAAAGGCTATATCCACTCCACTGATACGTTCGGTACGGTTGACGGTCCCGGAATCCGCTATGTAGTGTTCTTTCAGGGGTGTCCTCTGCGGTGTGTCTATTGCCATAACCCTGACACATGGGAATTTCGGAAAGGAAAAGAAGTTACAGTTGACGAATTGCTCCATGAATATGATTCATGCAAAGAGTTTTTGAAATCGGGAGGTATCACTGCAACAGGCGGCGAACCACTCGCACAGCCCGATTTTTTACTTGAACTTTTTAAATCTGCCAAGGTAAGGAATATTCACACCTGTCTTGATACATCGGGAGCTGTATTCAATCCCGACGAAACAGATATAATTGATGAAATACTGAGATTTACTGACCTTGTAATGCTTGATATAAAGCATATGGATTCTGATAAACACAAACAGCTGACAGGTATCGGCAACGAAAATATTCTGCGGTTTGCGGAACACCTTCGGGATTTGAAAATACCTGTATGGATTCGACGCGTCGTTGTTCCCGGCATAGCTGATGACACTGAAGAATTGTTCCGCCTTGGGGAATTTCTTTCAACTCTGTCAAATCTGAAAGCTCTTGATGTTCTCCCCTATCATGATATGGCACGGAAAAAATATGAGGAACTGGGAATGAAATATCCCCTGCCACATACTTCTCCGCTTTCAAAAGAGGATGCTGTAAAGGCAAGGGATATTATAATGTCAGGTTTAAAATCGGGCCTTAAAACTTTATAAAAAGAACTATTGCAAGGGCAATCTGCCATATAAGACCGATTATATTTACAACCCAGAAATACCAGTGTTTTGTCTTGTGGCGGAATACCTTCATTCCAAGCAATGCGCCCACAGCTCCGCCGAAAAAGCCAAAACCAAGCAGGGTTGCTTCTTTTATTCGCCATTTGTTATTCTGCGCTTTTTTCTTGTCGGCAAAATATAGAATAAATGCAATAATACTTATAACAGCATAGATGCCTAATGTAATTAATGCAGGCATATTCTTTCTCCTTTCATAATATTCGGAACAGGTTTTCTCCTGTTCTTTTTTACGCAAACGGCGGAGAAATTCTCCGCCGTAAAATTCATTATTCAAGCACAGGAATCCATGCAGTTGCGTTCATAGTCTTTGCCTTTTCCTCTGCTTCCTTGAATGAAAGTTCATCTTCTGTTACAAATGATGACTTGTCGTAGTCTGTGTATGTTCCCTCGGGGAGGTCAGTTGTATCAGCAGGAACGCTGAAATACCACTTTGCCTTCATATCGTCAACAGATGCGATAAATGATGTATCTGTACTGCTCTCCCATGTCTGTGAGAATACAGTTCTGTTATGCTTTGCAGCCTCGATAACATCGCCGAGAACAGCACTTGCAGTTGGCAGTTTTCCTGCACCTCTGCCGTAGAACATTGCCTTGTCGATACCGTCAGCGTAAACCATAACTGCATTGAATACATCGTTAACACCTGCCATAATACTTTCATGAGGTACGAGCATAGGCATAACTGTAGGAAGAATTTTGCCATTGTCAAGACGCTTTACAGATGCGATAAGCTTTACTGCATAGCCGAGAACATCAGCAGCCGCTACATCGCAGAGCTTTACATCGGAAATACCCTTTGTATAAACACTGTCGGGATAAACGTGCTTTCCGAATACGAGAGATGAAATAATGCAGATTTTACGGCAAGCATCATGTCCCTCAACATCAGCTGTAGGATCCTTTTCTGCATATCCAAGCTCCTGTGCAAGCTTCAATGCGTCCTCAAAAGTCATACCATCAGCATACATCTTTGTGAGGATGAAGTTTGTTGTACCGTTGAGAATACCGCAGGCAGCTGAAATATCATTAGCTGCAAGACAACGGTGAAGTGGTCTGATAATCGGAATAGCACCACCTACGCTTGCTTCAAAGAAGAAATTACAGTTGTTTTCTTTAGCAGCAGCAAGAAGTATATCTCCCTTTGCGGCTACAAGCTCCTTATTGGATGTGCAAGCACTCTTTCCATTTTCAAGAGCTGATTTGAGGAATGTAAATGCAGGTTCTACACCGCCCATACACTCCGCAACAACTGTCACCTCGGGATCGTTGAGCACTTCGTTGAAATCCTTTGTGAATTTATCTTTATAGGGTGAATCAGGAAACTCGCGAATATCTACAATATACTTGATATCCATTTCACAGCCTGCACGCTGCTCTATGCTTTCCTTATTCTTATAGAAAAGCTCAACAACGCCTGAGCCTACTACTCCGTATCCTAATACCGCTACCTTAACTGACATAAAAAATGAACTCCTTTTATTGAATTAAACTTTATTCGGCAGAAAGAACCTTAACTTCAAGCACACCGTCAAGGTCTGATATTGAATTGAGGGATTTAATTTCCTCGTGTATTTCCGTTGTAAGTCTTATGGAAATATTTACAGCCGCCGCACCGTCAACCGGAATACTCTGATTAACCGTCATAATGTTAGCATTTATACTGTTGAGGAATACAAGAACGCTTGACAAAACCCCTGGCTTATCATTAAGGAGCATATAAAGATTGACTATCTTTCTGTTAAACAGTTCATCATATGAATATACGCTGTCCTTGTACTTATAGTAAGCACTTCTTGAAATTCCGATACGCTTGCAGGCGGAGGCGAAACTTTTTTCGTCCTTTCGCGCCATAAGCTTTTTGACCTCAAGCACCTTTGTGAAAACATCAGGCAGAATATGTGCGTCTACAACAATAAGCTGGGATTTATGTTCCATTGCAAATCACCTTTTCAAAATCGTCCGTGACAGACGTACAATTGTACGCTGTATAATAACTATACCACTTTTTTTCATACTTGTCAAGGGTATTTTATTATAATTATTTCATTTTATAAATTCACAGATTTTTCTTTTTAGCAACTCATATCTCTCCTTTTTTTCATTTTTGGAGAAATGTACCTCTCTGCTTTGTAGAATTCGATTTGAATAATCGAGAATTTCCTCACCGAACTGTTCACTTGTAAGGTCAAAAATATGCCCATTAATGAAGTTATAGCAATGATAATTTCCGCCGTTTCGTAAAATCCCGTACACTTCACCACCGAAATAATCCTGTACAAGAAACGCGGTAATGGAGCATTGTCCCAGACTTGGATTTTCTCTTGTCCACTTTTCTCTCATTCTTGGCGGACAGGTTTCAGCACACCAGCATTTTCTCAGCACTTCATACATTTCATTCAAATCCGTGATAAAGCCCATATCCGCAGATACAGGCTTTATACTGCCGTTTTCACAGCCGTAATAGTTCAATTTTTTCATCGTGGCAGATTTTCCTCCATTGATGAATCACCATACGTAAGACCGTTACAATTGTAATAAGTCCACTGGTCCTCCTCATTGTCACAGGATACAAGTTCCCCATCTTCATATGCAATCCAGTTATCCCACACCGTTTCTGTGCAGTCCCACGAATTGAGGAACACCATTTTCTTACCCTTTGAATTAGTAGGAGTGTCCATATATGCCTTATTGCTGTAAATAAAGGCATTCTGTCCCCAGCCCTCGTCAAGCTTGTTCATCTCAAAAGCTCTGTTTATATTGGCTTCACCGTTTCGGTAGCCTATACAATATCGCAGTATACAGTCATTCCCTTTGAGGTCAACGAAGCTGTCAGCGTAGTTTTCGCCTTTCATTCCCTTGCCGTCGAAGGTACAATACTCAATAAGAGTACCCGTTGTGTATTCCTTTACATCAATATGTTCGGCTCCAACATTGGGACCTATCTGACAATTTCTGATTATGTTGTAGTCGCACTTATAGCCGTATTCCGTGGTTGATTTAGAACTACCCACATATATACCTTCTCCGTATTTTGGAGTCGTCACACCTGTATCGTGAATATTACAGCTTTCGACAAGGCAATACGAACTGTTGTCACGAAGGTGTATTCCCTCTGTTCCGATATTGTAAACCTCGCAATTTATAATCTTCGTGTAGTTGCTGTTATCTACGATTATTCCCTTTGAGGCATTGGTAATTTTCAAATCACGAAGTTCCCACCAATCGCCTAAAATTGTAAGAGCATAATGATGTTCAAGGGTTGTTCCTGAAATAATCGAAGGATTATCCGGATTTTCAGAGCGAAGAATTATAGGAGCTGTTTCTGTTCCCTCTGCTTCACCTGTAAACGTGCGTCCCTTTGGTGTTGAGCCGCTGTAAATGTACTCCCCTTCTGCAAGTACTATTTCATCCCCGGCCTTTGCATTGGCAAGAGCGGCTTTAAGTTCTTCTGTGTTAGTTACACGGATTATATTAGTTTCGGGAGCTTTAATCAGCTCCATTCTCATTACAATTACATCGTATACATTAAGTACATTATCAGCATACATATCCCCTGCGTCGGGATATTTCGGCACATCTCTCGAACCCAGTATGTATTTTGAAAATGCGACAATATCGGCTGCGGAGAATACTCCGTCACCGTTTACGTCTCCCCTTAATGTTGCCGATGCATTCATCGGAAAAAGACAGACAGCGGTTATAAAAGCCGCTGTCCATCTGTGAAATATCTTATTCTTCAATGTTAAGTGCCGAAATTACTTCTGTAAGAAGGTTTGCTGGAAGCTGCTCATATCTTATAAATTCAAATGTGAAGCTGCCCATACCTCTTGTAACCTGACGGAGATACATTGCAAAGTCATGCATTTCTCTGATCGGAACTTCTGCGATAATCTGTGTAATTCCGTGAGATACAGGTTCCATGCCGAGAACTCTGCCACGACGTTTATTAAGCTCACCCATTATATCACCTGTGTTTTCATCGGGAGCATTGACTTTAAGCTCACCGATAGGCTCAAGCATAACGGGATCTGCCTGACGGAGTCCTTCTTTATATGCAATAGAAGCGGCTGTTTTGAATGCCATTTCAGATGAGTCAACGGGATGATATGAACCGTCAACCAGAATTGCCTTTAATCCTACAACGGGACAGCCTGCGAGAACACCTTTCTTTACGGAATCCTCCAGTCCTTTCTGTACTGCGGGGAAATAGTTCTTTGGAACTGCTCCGCCGAATACCTTTTCTTCAAATACGAGAGTATCGCTTACACATGGCTCAAATTCAATCCATACGTGACCGTACTGACCGTGACCGCCTGACTGCTTCTTATGCTTACCCTCAACCTTTACCTTCTTTCGGATAGTTTCCTTATATGCAATCTTAGGAACTGTAAGCTTGATATCTGCACCGAACTTAGCTTTAGCCTTTGCAGCGGCAACTTCAAGGTGCTGTTCGCCGAGTCCGCTTAGAATCTGCTCCTTTGTTGTTTCATCCTGAATATATGTGAGAGTCGGATCTTCTTCTGTAAGACGCTGCATACTTGTGGATATCTTTGCTTCGTCGCCCTGTGCCTTTGCCTTTACTGCCATTGAATAGCATGTATTCGGGAATTCCATTGCAGGGAACTCAACAATTCTTGATACACTTGAAAGTGTATCTCCTGTATTTGCAGAAATCTTAACAGCTACAGCAATATCACCTGCAATAGCTTCTGAAATATCAGACTGTTTCTTACCGCAGAGTGATACAAGTTTACCGATTTTCTCACTATTTCCTGTACCTGAATTTACAGCTTCACTGTTTGAAGTAAGTTTACCGGACTGTACCTTGATAAATGACATCTTACCTACGAATGGATCGGCAACTGTCTTGAATACATATGCGGAAAGCGGCTCATCAGCATTGCAGGGAATTTCGATAACATCCTTTGCGGGAGTATAAGCCTCTGCGGAATATACCTCTGAAGGATTTGGGAGAAGAAGTTCAATTTCCTTAAAGAGCATATCAATACCTGTAAGTTCTGTAGCAGAAGTGCATACAACGGGTGTAATGATACCTCTGTTCATACCGTCGTGTATACCGTCAATAAGCTCTTTCTGTGTGAAAGGCTCACCTTCAAAGAACTTCTCCATAAGTTCGTCAGAAGTTTCAGCTACAGCCTCTGATACAGCTGCAACAAGTCCGTCAACACGGTATTCAAACTTCTCTGAAATCTCAGCTGTAGGCATATCAGTTTCAACTGCATTGCCCTTGCTATCGTACTTATATGCCTTCATTTCAATAAGGTTTACATATGATACGATCTGTCCGCCGCTGATAACGGGAACAACTACAGGACAAACAGTAGGACCGAAAACAGTTTTCAGTTCTGTGAGCACGTTGAAGAAATTAGCATCCTTATCGTCAATCTTTGTTACTACGAACATTTTTGACTTACCCTGCTTAACAGCTTCATCGTAGGCTTTCTTTGTACCTACCTTAACACCTGACTTAGCTGAAACAGTAATCATAACTGTGTCAGAAGCGCGGATACCTTCAACCATTTCTGCTGCAAAGTCAAACAGACCTGGAGTATCAAGTATATTAATCTTATTTTCGTTATATGTGAAAGAAGCCAGTGAAGTACCGATTGATATACCTCTCTTGATTTCCTCGGGATCGTAATCGCATACTGTTGTACCGTCTGCAACCTTGCCAAGACGGTCAGAAGCACCTGCCTTGTACAAAAGTGCCTCAACAAGTGACGTCTTGCCTGAACCATTGTGTCCTGCAAAAGCTATGTTTCTTATCTGTGTTACATCATAATTTTTCATTCGTTTTTCCTCCATAATGGAATTTGTATACAGGCAAGTTACTATTTTCTGATTGTGTTATTGCCTATATTTTTTGCTTTTGTTTGTGCTTTTTTATAGCACATATATAATTATATAACAAAAATAGACAAATTGCAATACTTTTTTGTTTTTTCTACATATTCCATTACTTTTGATACCTCACTTTGTTAATTGTGCACAATAAATAATTTTTTATTTTCTACAGATGTTAATATATGCGATAAAATATACACTCCGCCAAATAATGTGAGCCATATAATTAAATAAAGAGAAATTGTAAAAGCATTTCCGCATGTTATGGAAAACAGACGGAATATTATATCAGATACCGACATAGTAAGAAACGCATAAATTATCGGTGACAATAGCATTGAAAACAATCTGAACTTTACTTTTGTATGACGTATAAGCTTTATAAGTCTTAATGTGTTTCCGATAATATTACTTGCATAATAGGAAAGGGCTATGCCTGCAAATCCTATCTGAGGCACAGTAACAAGCACTATTGATATGCGAATTACATATTCGGCAAGATAATTCAATGAGGAAAATGCCTGTAACCCCATACCCTTTATCATAGCTTCCAGTATAATTTCCATATAGATAAACGGAACAACAGGTGCAATAGCCGATATCATATTACCTCCTGTCTCCCCTCCTCCACACAGTTCACCGATAGGTCTGCCGAAACGTATCAACACCGCAGATGCAAATACACCGTAAATAATTGTGTAACGGATAAGACGGGATGCAATGATTTGTATTCTTTCGCTATTCCCTGCCGCTGTAGCTCTTGCTGATTCTGTTACAACTATTCCCGAGATTGAACATAATACAACAGAGGGAAAAAACAGCGTAGGTATCACTATTGCTTCAAATATTCCGAAAAGTGCCAGTGCCTGCTCTGTGGAGTCACCGTACTGTTTCAGGCAAAACGGTACAAGTGCGTCATTTGTACTGCTTAAAACTGATGTGAGTATACTGCCGCCCATAATGGGAAAGGCAAAAGAAATATATTGACGGAAACTAAGAGTTCCCCTACCCTGCCCTCTTATTCGCTTCAGTGAAAAAAGTACAAGCATGAAAATCAAAGCAGTTACATTTCCTGCTATGACAGATGTTATCATTATTCTGCATACTGCACTTTCATTATTATTGACAGAAAATGTGGTCATAATCACGATTACAGCTGCTCTTACAATAAATTCAGCTACATCGGTAAAAGCTACATACGAAGATTTCCGGCAGGCATTGAAATATCCCTTGAAGCAGCAGGATATAGCTCCTGTTATAAGAGACACAGGCATAAATTTCAGAAGAAATGATCCTTCTTCACCGCCGAAAAAACTTTTCCCTATTGGATTAGCAAACAGTAAAATTATTGCCGATACACCAAGGCTTAATATTGTACACAACTTTATTCCGTGAAACAGGATTTTATTCGGGTTACCGTTATTTTTTCCCAATTCTTCGGAAATTAGTCTACTTGTGCACAGAAATGCATTTCCGTTGGAAATAATACCTGCAAGTCCCAGAAATGAGCCCATAAGGGAAAATATGCCTATTGCTGATGCACCAAGGGAACGTGTAATAAATCCGTTAAGGAATAATGCAGCCGAATCAAGTATAAGCTGCATTATTGTAAGAAGTATCGTATCTCTTATTATTCTGTTTTTCATCATATGTGTTGTTCCTCCGTTTTACATGCTAAATTCTATGATGAAAATAACAGGAATATAACAAAAGGACTGTACGGTAATTTCACGTACAGTCCATATAATAACAATTAAAGTAATCTTCAAAAAAGACAAATCAAGGCTTTTCATCAGAATAAAGGTACTTCATTGACTCTGATATTCATATCCACATCGCCCTCAATGCCTTCCATTCTGCCGTATGCACTTGCCTGCCAGATAGCAAACTGCCCCTCATAATCGGTTTCATCGACATAATGCGCAAGCCAAACAGGACGATTGTTTTTATTCGTCCAGAAGTTGTTGAGAAAATTCTTACTGCTGTAAAGCATACCTGTGTATCCATTTTTCTCAAGCTCATCACAAAACGCCTCAAATATCTGATTGAGGTCATAAACATTCATACCGTATTCCTGGAACTGTCCCCATTCCTCCCAGTCAAACGCTACAGGATAATCAAGCTCTCTGCCGTCAAGCTGTTCAACTATCCAACTTGCCTGTTCCCTTGCCTCGTCTTCGGTATTTGCTGTAGTGTAGAAATATACTCCTACGTCAAGTCCAGCAGCTGTTGCATTTTCCATATTCTGCTGATAATAGTCATCCATTACGATATCGCCGTAGTAGTAGCCCATACGCATAATAACAAATTCACAGCCCTGCTCTTTTACTCTTTCGTAGTCAACATTTGTCTGCCATGCCGATACATCTATACCATAGCTGACGTTTTTATAGCAATAGTAGTCCATGAAATCCTTGAAATTCACCCTTGGGTTATTATCCTCTGGAGCAGGTATCTCGTTTAATACAAGTACAGTCATATCCCAGCTTATACTGTTGTCTGACTGGTCTGTAACTGTTACGGTTATATCATATGTACCAACATTTGAAGTGTCTACTTCCCCTGTATATGTAAGCTCGGGCGAACGGTCAAAATTGTCAACGTAACCAACAATTGAGCTGAGATTGAATGGCTGGTCAACCTTTACATAGGGATTCCAGCCCATATTGAGGGCAACGGGAGCTGTTGTATCTACAACGTCATATCCAAGTTTGCCCTCGTATTCTTCACCCTCGTAGGTAAATTTTACTTTAACCCCTACCCTGCCAAGCTTTTTTGTACCGATTTTTTTATCAGGCTCCAAAAGCGTTACATTTGTATCGGTTATTAACTCAGAAAGAGGTACTTCGTCATATACTTCAACAGTATCAATTGTTTCGAAATAAACCTCATCGGGGATTTTTTTATCTGCAATTGCAATTGTAGTAGTTACAGTTGTCGTCGCTGAAGTTACATTTGTTGTTTTTGCGGTTGTTGTTTTTATATCTGTCGTTTCGGATACTTCTGCTGTAACAGCAGATTCCAATGCATCTGATTTACTTCTTACATCAGAATCTGTGCCAACTATTTTTCCGCATGCTGTCAATGCACATAAAGCTGTCAAAGTGAATGCAAAAAATATTTTTTTCATAATTCTCCTTAATTATTCATTAATCTGTCAATCATTATCTGTCGACAATTCTTTTCAATCGTGTCATCAATGGGGGCAAGCTCTGTAGGTATGTCATTGTTTCTGTTTACACAGTAGCCAATAATATAGTCTGATATCTCCGGATTTTTTGCAAGGCATGGACCATGCATATACGTAGCAATTACGTTCTTTTCAAAGTATCCTTCATTTTTACCCTGTGTTGTATTGCCGTTACCATTGAGAACCTCACCGAGAGGTGTTTTTACATTGTGAGTCTGTCCGCTATGATTTTCAAAGCCCACAATATCTAATGTTTTACCTGTAAATTCAGTACGGATAGCAATATCACCGACACACTTTTTCTTACGGTCAGTTTCGGCTACGGTATAATAGTCGAATAAACCGAGTTCGGGAATGTCTTTTCCGTTAGTATCACGATAATGCTTTCCCATAAGCTGAAAACCGCCGCATACAAGAAACATAAAAATTCCGTTTTTGTATGCTTCTTCAATTTCTGCTCTGTATTTTATCAGGTCATCAGAGATACGCTGCTGTTCTATATCAGCACCTCCGCCGATATACAAGATATCATATGAAGAAAAATCAGGCTTGGGGCTTCCGATTGAATATTGATCAATCTCACATTCTATCCCACGCATTCTGCAGCGATATGATATTATTTCCATATTGCCGCTGTCACCATATAAATCAAGTAAATCTGCATACATATGAAGTATTCTAATCTTATTCATTTTTACCTCCGTGGTTTTCAGCGTATTTGATCAGTGCTGAACGTGTTGGTGCAACTGCTGTGTAATTAGCGATAACAAATTTTCTGCCCTCTGTTTTGGCAAGCTCTGCGACAGCTTCATCAAGGTCGGGACAAACTATAATTTTATCAGCTGGATAACCTGCATATTTAATTCTTACAGCTATATCATAGGCTCTTATTCCTGATGTGACAACCTTATGCACACGGTCAAATTCGCTGAAATTAATATCCCATATCCATGAAACGTCAATACCGTCTGCTAATTTATCATTGAGCACAAAAAGCAGTTCCTTATCAGTCTGCATTTCATTCATAACACGCAGAGTCATATTTGCTCCTACAGGATTTTTAGCAAGATTCAATGTAGTCTTGCGGTCGCCCAGCATAAATGTTTCCATTCTTCCGTTATTGATAATGTGATTTGAAATTACATTATGAGTAACCTTTTGCGGTATATCGTAAAGCTTTGCAGTTGCAGCAACAGCTGTCATGTTGTAGATGTTGTAAATACTGTTGATCTTTGGCGAGTACTCATGACCGTCGGCTGTAAAAACTGATTTTTCAAGGTCAATATTTTCTGCTGTGATATATGGTTCATGATTACCGAATCCACATTTCTTACATATGAATTTTCCGATATGCGAATACTGATAGTAATCATACTCCAATGTTTCACCGCAGAACGGGCAGAAACGTCCCTCTGAGGCTTCGAAAATTGTATCTGTAGCAAAGGCGTATGGCTTTGCGTGGAAGTATTTCACATTCTTGTTGTTGGGATTTGCTCTGCCAAGACGTGCTGTATTAGGATCATCACCATTAAGTATAAGATTGCCCTCAAATGACTTGCAGAAGCCGTTTATCTTCTGGATGAGTGTTTCCATTTCACCGTTTCTGTCAAGCTGGTCACGGAAGAAATTAAGAACAACAAGAGTATCAAGCTTCAGCTGCGAGTAAATAACAGGTACATAACTTTCGTCTGTTTCAAATACAACATAATCTGCGTCAACTTTTCCGCCTAAAGTACAATAGCGGAGAAGCAGAGAGCAGAAACCTGTATCAAGATTGTTACCCTCTCTATTTATAATTATTTTTTTGCCGTTCTGCTCAAAAAGTTGTGCAATACAGCTTGTTACAGATGATTTTCCGTTTGTTCCGGTTATTGCAATAATAGGGCAGTTAATTTTGAACATCTTGCAGCATTTGCCCCTTGTAAGATGCCAGAGAACAATTCCGGGAAGATTTCCTGCATTGCGTTTAAAAAGACGCAGTACAGCTACTATTATTTTTCCGATTAAAATTAATATAGTATTCAATTTTTTCTCCTTATTTTGTGTTATTCAGAATTTCTGCAATCCTGTTTTCTATGCGTTCGACAGCCTTTTCCTTATTATCAAGCCAGTCGAGTATATGGATGTTCATGGTTTCCCAGCCAAGACCGTTAAGAACGTTACGCTGTGAAATATTCCTTTCCTCTGCTGTTGAGTTCTCAACAGAGTTTCTTGTTTCGCAGAATATTCCAAGTATATATCTGTCTGAATCATCAGGGTGCGTTACAGCAACATCAACGCGGAAATCTGAACAGCCTATGGAGCAATCAGCATTATATCCACGTTTACGCAGTTCATCAGCCACAAGAAACTCAAATCCCTCGGCTGTCGTTCGTGTATTACCTGCCTTGACGGCTATTCTGCCGCCCTGCTCGGCAAATTTTAGAAAACCTTTAAGCCCTTCTACTCCTTCGGAACGTGTACTTGTCAGATTAATCATATCCGAAGTGATAACAGAAAATACAAGCATTTGTTTTCTTGCACGTGTAATTGCAACGTTAAGACGCTTCCAGCCACCGTCTCTGTTGAGTGGGCCGAAGTTCATTGAAAGCTTGCCTTCAATGTCGGGACCGTATCCGATAGAGAACATTATGACATCACGCTCGTCACCCTGAATATTTTCAAGATTCTTGATAATAATTGGCTCTGTCATTTCATCTGCGATTTTTTCAAGATGCGGTTCCTTTCTGTATTCCTCAGCAAGCATATCGTCAATGAGATTCTGCTGCGGCATACTGAAAGTTACAACTCCTATGCTTTCTTTGCGGAGTTTCTCATCTTTCAGACGGCGGATAATTTCATTAACAACCGCCTGTGCTTCCGCTTTATTTGTTCTGGTTTTGCTTCTGTCGTAATAGCCTTCAACGGCTATGTGCGAAACCTTTGAAACTCTGTTGTCAGCTGACGGGAAAGTATAAAGCTTGTTGTCGTAATATTTAGCATTACTGTATGCAATAAGGCTCTCATGACGGGAACGGTAATGCCAGAGAAGATGTTCTCCTGACATGGATAAAGCAAGGCAGTCATCAAGCAGGCTTTCTAAATCTTCATTTTCTATGTTATCCTCGTCAACGTGGGACGCTGCAAAGAAGCTTGTAGGTGGCAGCTGTTTGGGGTCACCTGATATAATTACATTTTCACCTCTTGACACAGCACCTACAGCCTCACAGGTCGGAAGCTGTGAAGCCTCGTCGAATATTACAAAATCAAATTTCGGATATGAAGGGTCAATATACTGTGCAACAGATATAGGACTCATCAGCATTACAGGACAGATTTTTCTCAAAAGTGCAGGAATGTTTTCAAAAAGCCGACGTATTGACATTCCTCTGCCGCCGTTCTTTATAGCTTTTTTGAGAACTAATAACTCACTGTCGGCAGTTTCGTTGTCAGGTATTCGTGCTGAAAGTTTTGCTTTCAGTTCGGCAATGGTGAGACATCGGAATTTTTCAAGTGATATATTAAATTTTCTTATAGTATCTTCGAAAATTGAACCCTGAAATTCTGCAAGTGCAGGAGTTTCCGATATTATTTTGAAAACATATCCACGGCACACATCGCATTCAAATGCCTTTACGAGATTATCCGATAAAATATCACCGTCGAAATACGTTTTAATGACATTGCTGATTCCATATTCTTCAAGACGACGGCATATTTTCATTATACCCGTCCATTCCTTTAGCATGGGAAGTTCAGATATAATATTTCGTACCTGTTCTTTTGTGTTGTTTATCCAGTTATCACCATAAATATTATCAGGTGAAAGTGAATATTTTTCTTTGAGCTCTGATAAAATCGTTTCAGATACAGCGTACTTCTCAATGAATTTCTGTGCGTCAGCGCTGTTTTCGGCTTTTCTCTGTGAAGTACCGAACAAATCAGATAAATGCTGTGATATCTGTTGCTTTTCCGAAGATTCAAATGAGCTTCCGCAAATAATTTTTCGCAGTTCTTCTGATAAAACAACAGCTTTTTCAAGCGTTTCCCAATTGGAATTTTCTCCCATTAGCAAGCCGGTATGTGAGCTGAAAACATCAGAAATGGCTGTGGGGATATTATTTACCTTATTTGTAAGAGCTTTCAAATTATTCAGCCTCTGACAGTATTCCCCGAAATTTTCCTTTGATACAGTATCTGCTGATTTTGCATGAGCATTAAGTGATTTTACAAGCTTTCCGCTTTTCAAAAGCTTAGGTAATATCCAGCTGTTCTGTGCTTCCTTCCACTCTGCAAGAGCATTTCCGCTGTCGAATCCGTCCACTGACTGCTCAAACTGTGATAATATTTCTGATTTCAATTTTTTCTGTTCTTTTCCGTCAGCAATAAGATTTTTAACTGTTTCAGCCATTCTGTCCCAGGCTTCACCGTAAACTATCTGCGGAATTATATCACCTTCGTCAATTGCTGATGAAAGAATGCTGCTCATATCTTTTAATTGTGAAAATGAGATATTGCTTTTCCCTGAAATATCACAAGTATATGATATTTCAGCTTCAAGTTCTGTAATGCTGTCTGTAAGTTTGTTTAGCTTATCAGAAATATTTTCACGAAAAGCAGGACTATATTCAGTCATGCTACAGCACTTCAGCGATGTTCCGCTGACATTTCCGTAAGCCTTTCCAGCCGCCGCAAGCTTTTCAAGTTCATCTTTACAAAGTGCAAAATGCTCCGCAGTAAGAGCACTCAGAAACTCATCTGAAAATCTTAGTTTTCCGCCGTATTCAGCATTTTTTTCATATACTACAGCTGCTTCATAGAGCGATAATCCGATATTTCGTTTAAAATGAATTTCTTTTGCCGATTTATTGAGTTCTGAACGCAGAGCCGCAATTCTTTCACATTCAGTTTTATATTCTGATGAAGATTTGCTTTTCACAGTATTGAGAACATTGTCAAGCTGATTAAGAACATCTCTTTTACGGGATTTATTGGAATGAAGTTCCAGACAAAACGGAGCAAGACCAAGTTTTTCAATACGTTTCTGTACGACTTCAAGAGCTGCCATTTTTTCAGCAACAAAGAGCACCGTTTTATCATGATATAATGCATTTGCGATTATATTTGTAATGGTCTGGGATTTTCCTGTTCCCGGAGGACCGTGAAGTATGAAACTTTTTTCTTGATTTGCGGCATAAACAGCAGCAAGCTGTGAGGAATCAGCAGACAATGGAACTGCAAGGTCACATGGCATTACATTTTCATCAAGTTCTGAAGGATTAATTGATGTGTAATCATCGCTCCATTCCTTTTTTCCTGATACAAGGCTTGCAACAACTTTATTCTTCATAAGGTCATCGGAACGATTGCGAATATCGTTCCACATGATAAATCGGCTGAACGAAAACTGACCTATGAAGGCAAATTCCTTTATATCCCAACGGGAATTGGACATAATCGCTTGGCGGATAGTGCTGAAAATCAGCGGGATATCAACTCCGCTGCTATCTTCGGGAAGCTGATTGAGCCCTATGTCAATTCCGTAATTCTGTCGAAGCATTTCAAGAAGCGTTATATTTATTTGTGCCGCTTCATCACGTGATTTTACAGTATACATTTTGTCCTGTATCTTACGTGTAATAGTTACAGGAATAAGTACAAGCGGTGCATATCTCGGCTTTTCGCTTCTGTCTGTTTCGTACCATTCAAGAAAACCGATAGCGAGGTAAATAGTATTGGCACCGTTTTCTTCAAGACTTACTTTAGCCTGTCTTCTCAGCTTTGTCATAGCTTTTTCAAGATCGGAGGCGTTGAGATATGTACGCAGACGGTGATTTTTCAGTTCTTCCTCTGCTATAACATTTATGTGTTCATTGTTATTTTCGAGAAGAAAAAGCTTATCGTCCACAGCTTTCAGGAATTCGTCGTCGGGAACGGAACATACGCTGAACTCAACACCTTTTGAAATTTCATCCTCCAGCAGGCTTAAATCAGAGGATATAATTCTGACACCTGACGAAGTGCAGCGGAAATTAAGCAGACTATTACGCAGACTTAAATCCAGCAGCTTTCTTTCCCACATTTTCTGCTTTGTGAGTTCTTCGCCGGGTACATCAAGATGAATATTACCTACAGGTATAATTTCAGCCGGAGCATTGGTTATATCCTCTTTTTTCCTATCGCCATATTCTATAGCTCTGAATATACCCGCTTCGGATATACGTGAGGGAATAGGGCGTATGCCACTGATTCTTGTTCGTTTCACATCTATGGCATATGTAAATTTATCTGCTGTAAGCTTTGAAATACTATGTGCTTCTGCTGTATTGAAATCAACTGCACCACCCGCTGCAAAGTCTGTACACTCTACTACGGAGATTATGTCAACTCCCTTAGCAGTACGCTTTGATATTGCAGAGTAATCATATTGAACGCAGTCCGGAAAACTTTGTTCCTCAAGCCAGCAGCCTGCAAATGCGTGTCCCTCAATTACGATAATCAGAGGATTAATCCCTATATATTCAAGACATGAGCAATAAAGGACTGCAAGGTCAAGACAAGTTCCGCTTTGGGATGTAAGTACATTATCCGGAAGCCGCACTCTCTGGGCTGATTCATAGCTTGCAGGAGGCGGAATGTAAGAAATTTTTTTCGCCTGTAGAGCAGCATAGACAGCCGCCATCTGCATTTTTACAACATTTACACTTCTGCTTTGGTATCCTGTAAATGACGGATCACCGCACCATTCATTTAAATAAACAGAAGCCTTTGATAATATTTCAGCTATTTTCGGGTGATTAGGCGTTATAAATGCACTTATCATTTCAGGAAGAAAAAGTGAGCCAGTCCATTGGTCATAGGCTAAAAGCTCTATATTTTCCGTGTAGCGGCATATCGTTTCATCACCATCTACAGCCTCAATTGTTACACATCCGACTATTTTTTCTGTCAGACCAAACAGATAATCAGCGTGCAATATTATATTCACCGGAGAAATTTCTACTTCTTCATTTGCAGGAACATCAACGGAAACTTCATATTCTTTAGCAAATAGAGGTTCGAAACTTATTTTTACGAGAAGATTACTGAAATCTCTTTCGCTGTTATTTTTAATGGTTATACTGCGAAAAACAGGTATATAATTCTGCTGCATGGCAAAATTAATCTGATTTACAGCTTCACAGCTAATGGTTATAATATTATTCATATAGCACCTCACACATCAGGCTGATATAAACATTACTAATAATTATACCACATTTCTTACGAATTTACAATATTTTCAGCAATTTTCCTTCCGACATTTTTTCTTTATAGAAGTAAATTCCTGTGCAATTTAACGGAACTTTTGTCTGAAATGCTTTTTTATTGATTTTCTCTTGACTCAAATGAAAAAAAATGATACAATAATAATATATGTCATCATATTAAAAAGGGGTTAAATTATGTCAGATATGAAAGTGATACTTCTTGCACATACTCCCGATGCAGAGAAAACTATTGCCACCGCTGCTAAGCTTTGCTATTCAAGCAGTGACATCACTTCTCTCCGTGACGGTCTTACTGATGAAAAGATAGCAGATTTTATTGATATGCTTGTTTCAATAGGCCATGAAAGTGTCCTTGAACACGTCAGCTTTACTTTTGGAATTGAGGGTATATCCCGTGCTTGTTCACATCAGCTTGTACGTCACCGTATCGCTTCTTATTCACAGAAAAGTCAGCGATATGTAAATGAAAATGGCTTTGATTTTATTGTTCCTCCTGCAATCGAGGAAAATCCGGATGCAAAGGCTGAATTTGACCGTGCTATTGCACTCATATCAGAGAGTTATGACAAGATTGCTGATATTCTTACACAGGCTCATACAGAAGCTTTTGTATCAGAAGGACTTGATGAGAAGAATGCTTCTTCAAAAGCACGTAAGCTTGCAAATGAGGACGCGCGTTTTATTCTTCCCAATGCCTGTGAAACAAAAATTATTGTAACTATGAATGTGCGTTCACTCTTTAATTTTTTCCGTCACCGGTGCTGTAATCGTGCGCAGTGGGAAATCCGGGCTGTTGCTAATGAAATGCTTAAACTATGCTTACAGGTTGCACCTGATATTTTCAGATATGCAGGGCCTTCATGTGTAACAAAAGGAATATGTCCAGAAGGCAAAATGACCTGCGGAAAAGCCAAGGAGGTAAAGGCGTATTTCGCACAATTTTTAAAGGATTCCGCTGATGCTTGAATTTCGCAGAATTACCCTGAACGATCGTAATAAGGTCAATAAAGCTCTCGCCTTTTCTGATTTCAGAGGCTGTGAATATACTTTTGCAAATAATCTTGCTTGGTGCAGACTTGCTGACTCGCAGATTTGCTTTTACAAGGATTTTTACATTGTATGTGCTTTTGGAAATAAGGACGGAATACCAACTTTCATACTTCCGGCAGGTTCAGGAGATTATCGTGAGGTAATCCGTGAAATGAAATTGTTCAGCGAAAGGAGAGGTAATCCTCTCCGTATATGCGGAGTAACGGAAAAATCCCTTCAAATGTTCAATGAGTTATTTCATGATGGATTTACAGCACAGTATGACCGTGACGGCTCTGATTATATTTATCTTCGTTCTGACCTTGCTGAGCTGAAAGGAAAAAAATTTCATCAGAAGCGTAATCATCTTGCAAAATTCAATCGTATTGAAAGTGAATTCGCTATGATTGATGAAAAGGATTTCGATGATTGCATAAGCTTTATTGTTTCCGATTACAACTGCAAAATTGCCATTGAAACAAGTCATTCGGCTGTTGCTGAACAGTATGCTGTAAATACCTACTTCAACAACTTTGAAGAACTGGGCTTAAAAGGCGGAATTATTCGTATAAACGGGGATATTGCTGCCGTAACTATCGGCGAAAAACTCAACTCTGATACATTCTGTGTACATATCGAAAAGGCTGACAGAAGCTTTGACGGTATATATACAGGAATATGCAATAAATTTACCAATGCCTGCATGGCTGATTTTACCTATGTTAACCGTGAAGAAGATTTAGGTATTGATGGACTGCGAAAATCCAAGCTCTCCTATCATCCTGTCTTTCTTCTGAATAAATATATTGTCAATTTCAAATGAAAGGACTGTTGATATGATATACGTTTATCTTGCAAACGGCTTTGAGGAAGTGGAGGCACTTACACCTGTTGACCTGTTAAGACGTGCAGAAAAGAAGGTTATTACCGTAGGTGTGGGTGATAATATTATTGTCAGCTCCCACGGTATACCTGTTATCGCTGATACTATCGCACAGGAAGCACCCCTTACTGATGAGCTTGAAATGATTATTCTCCCTGGCGGAATGCCGGGAACACTCAATCTTGAAAAGTCTGATTATGTACAGGCTGCAATTGATTTCTGTATGGAGAAAAATATCCCTATAGGAGCTATATGTGCTGCTCCCTCTATACTTGGTCATAAAGGTTTGCTGAACGGCAGAAAGGCAGTATGCTATACAGGATTTGAAACACAGCTTGACGGTGCGATTATCGGTGATGAAGCCGTTGTAAAGGACGGAAACATCATTACTTCAAGAGGTGCAGGTACAGCTATGGAATTTGCTCTCACTCTTGTTGAAACAGCCGTTTCAGAAGCTGAACGTAAAAGACAGTATAACGCTATACTTTGCGGTTGAAAATGGAAAAAACTATGACTAAAAAAGAATTACGTATGCATTTCACCGAAATACGCAAAAAAGCTTCATGTAAGGAAAATGACACGCTTATAACCAAAAGACTGAAAAGCCTTGAGGTTTTTGAAAAAGCTGATACTGTACTGCTTTTTGCATCTCATCGCTCCGAGCCATCTACATGGGAGTTTGCTGAATATCTTATAAATAAAGGGATTTCAGTTGCGTTTCCTAAATGCGGTGACGAAGGTGAAATGACCTTTTACAGAATAAAATCTCTTGATAAGCTTCATATAGGAAAATACGGTATTGCTGAACCAGAAGGAAATATTATGGATATTCCCCAACTAACCGATAAAACCGTATGTATAGTTCCAGGTCTTGCTTTCACCTGTGACGGCAAACGAATAGGATACGGCGGAGGCTATTACGACCGCTTTCTGTCGAAAAATCCAACACTTATGACTATTGCTATCGCTTACGAAAAATGTATTACTGATGAGCTTTTGACTATGGAGCACGATATTAAAGTTAAATCAATTGTAACAGAAGAAAGGACGGTTATTTGTAATGAGTGACAACAAAGATTTTCTCAATGACATTATGAATGAAACTGCTGATAATGAAGCCGCGGATTTTGAGGAGGCTATGAAAACAGCGGACACGCTTGATGATATTGACGAGCAGGATTTTACTCAGGTGTTCAATGAGGTTGTGAATGATACCCCAAATAATTATGAGCCTGATGATTATTACTCACAGCAACATCGTTCGGCTTATTCCGAACGAAATATGAGTTATACAGGTCAGACTCCTCCTCCAAGACGCAAAAAGAAAAAGAAGAAAAAGAAGAAGCAGATAAATCGTCTGCCCGGTGTTCTTATTCTTGTAACCCTTATTTTTGGTATCTCAACTATTCTTTCAGTTGTAATTATCAGTTACGGTAAAGATATGCTTGGTATCGGAAAAAGTGAAGATACACATGTTATTGTTATCCCCGAAGGTGCCACTACTCTTGAGATTTCACAGATGCTTTTTGAAAATGAAATCATCAAATCTGCAAAGGCATTTGAACTTTTTGCAAATTTCGGCGAAGAAAAGAATTATGTTGTAGGCGAACATTTTGTACGTCCAAACATGCCTTATGAAACACTTCTTGACGAACTTACGAAGGTTCCTACAGAAGAAATGGGCGAAACAATCGAAATTACCTTCCCTGAAGGAATTACACTTATAGATGCTGCAAATCTTCTTGAACAAAAACACATCTGTGATGCAGAGGATTTTATCTTTTACTTTAATTCAGGCGGATTCGGTATTGACTTTGAGCAGCGACTTCCAAGTGATTCGTCCTTGAAGTTCCAGAAAATGGAAGGCTATCTTTTCCCTGATACCTATCTTTTCTACGAAAACAGCAAGCCGGAAACTGTGTGTCAGAAGATTTATTATAACTTCGACACAAAAATGAATAGTGAATTCCAATTAGGTAAAAAGACATATGAAAACAGATATGAACGTATGGAAGAACTTGGTATGACTCTTGACGAGCTTATCACAATTGCTTCAATCGTCCAGATGGAAGCTGCAAATACAAAGGATATGAACGATGTTGCGGCAGTTTTCAGAAACCGAATTGAGAACAAGGACGTATTCCCAAAGCTTGAGTCTGACCCGACTTCAAACTATTCAAGCAACGTAGTCCGCAGGAATATCGAGTATTTCAACCAGACAATCATTGACGCATACGATACCTACAAAACAGCTGGACTTCCCCCCGGAGCTATCTCCAATCCCGGTCTTGATGCTATAGATGCTGTTCTCACCAATAAAAAGACAAAGAATTTCTACTTTATTGCCAATATCAGAACAAATGAAACATTCTTCTCTGAAACTCTTGAAGAACATGAAGCTAAAGAGGCTGAAATCAAGCAATACTACAGAGATAATCCTGTGGAGGAATAATATGAGTTTACTTGAAGTTCTTGCACCGGCTGGCGATGAGGAACGCCTTACCGCCGCCCTTAATTACGGTGCAGATGCCGTATATCTGGGACGGAAACAGTTCGGTATGCGAGCCTCACCGATGAATTTTGATTTTGAACAGCTTGTTAAGGCTGTAAATGCTGCCCATGAAAAAGGTGTAAAAGTATACCTTACCTGTAATACATTGCCCAGAAACAACGAACTGCCCTTCTTTGAGCAGTTCGTTAAAGAGGCTGTTGATGCAAAGGTTGACGCATTAATTGTAGCTGATATCGGCTTGCTAATGTTGATTAAGAAATATGCTCCCGATATGGAAATTCACATTTCCACTCAGACAGGAATTGTAAATTATGCAACTGCCCGTGAGCTTTACAATCTCGGTGCAAAGCGAATTGTTCTTGCCCGTGAGCTTTGTTTTGACGAAATTGCTGAAATACGTGCAAAAACCAGTCCGGATCTTGATATTGAATGTTTTGTTCATGGAGCAATGTGTGTTTCATTTTCCGGAAGATGTCTCCTTTCACAATATCTTGTAAATCGTGACGCTAATCGTGGAGAGTGTGCACAGCCCTGCCGCTGGGGTTATCATCTTATGGAAGAAAAGCGTCCCGGACAGTATTTCCCCATCTATGAGGACGAAAAGGGTACATATATCCTCAATGCAAAGGATATGTGCATGATTGATCATATTGATAAGCTTGCAGAAGCGGGTGTTACAAGCCTTAAAATTGAGGGACGTGCAAAATCTGCATATTATGTAACCGTCGTGACAAATGCTTACCGTATGGCTGTTGATGAATATATGCGTGACCCGTATAATTTTAAGCTTCCCGATTGGATAAGGGATGAAGTTTATAAGGTAAGTCACAGACAATACTGCAACGGATTTTTCTTCGGAACACCTGAGGAATCCCAGTATTACGAAAACAGTGGATATATCAGAAATTATGATATTATAGCTGTTGTTGACCACTGTGAAAACGGCATTGTCTATTGTACACAGCGTAATCGTTTCTTTGCAGGCGATGAAGTAGAGCTTCTCTCACCTTCTGCAAAGCCTGTTGTAATGACACTTGATACTATTTTTAATGAAAATGGCGAACCTGTGGAGGTTGCTAATCACGCTATGATGAAATTTTCTTTCAAGTGTGATACTGTTTTTCCTGCGGGTACTGTTATCAGAAAATGTGTTATTGAAAGTAAATGAAATAATCCCCGATTATTCTAAGATAATCGGGGATTATTTTTAGAAGTACCCTTAATTAAGTAAAACTGTTCCGACAGCAAGATATGAAGCAAAAATCATCCATAAAAGGTAAGGAATATTGAAAATACCTGCTTTTTTTCTTATAGAAAAGAACTTGTAAATCATAATTCCTACAAGAACCGTGAGGATTACTGCAACTACAGCCGCGGCAGGAAGCAGTCTGAATCTGAAAAAAATAATACTCCATGAAAAATTAACCGCCAGCTGTATAAAATATACAATCAATGCAGACTTGTTTTTATAGTTATCGCTTCTGTATATCATATAAGAAGATATTCCCATTGAAGCATATAGAACTGTCCACACAACAGGAAATACCCATGCCGGAGGTGAAAATGGCGGTTGTATCACTTCTGTGTAAAAACCACGGAAATCTCCTGCAAACAGGGCAGAAACAACTCCTACAAGTTCTGCAAAAACAATTGAAATAATAAGCTCTGTTAAACTGAATTTTTTCATAAAATGCACCTCAAAGAATTGATGTTACATTTTATGATTGAAAATACGATAATATTACTTTACAAGAGGCGTTACATTATTGAATACAGCATAAAACTTCACAGGGATATGCTTGTCAATATGACACTTTCCGAAAAACCACTTGTCGTAATTGCAGGCTTTTGTAATTTCTTCAAATAATGCGTGTACTTCTATGCGCTGAAACACGTCAACACCAAGACAATCCTTTACAGAAGCGGGAGGTTCATGGGTTATAACAAAATCTACAGAATGGTTGTTGGCTTCAAGATTTCTGACAGCCTCCATTATCTCCTCGTGTGTAGGCTGTTCACGCTCCCACCAGTCACTGTCATGTCGGAACTCGATATCCTGACTGTGACCGCCGCCAAATGTGAAAATTTTTTTGCCTTCAATTGTATAAATTTGTCCTCTCATAAGATGTATGAGATTAGGAGCAATTATTCTTGCCATGCCGCCGTTCCATGTACTTTCAGGATATTTTTCAAGTAAATCAAAGTTCTCATGACAACCGTCAATAAAGCATATAGTATAGTCGAGCGACATAAGTTTTTTCAGTACAGCGTTCTCTTTTTTTGAGCCATCCCAGATAAAACCAAAATCACCACATATTATAAGTGTATCACCGCTTCCCAGTTTTTTTAGCTGTGGATCTTTGAATCTTGTAATATCTCCGTGAGTATCACCAGTAACGTATATCATTTTTCTTTCCTCCGTTTTTATTTATAAATAGATTATAGCATATATTCAATAAAAATGCAAGAAAAAAGGTCGGGAATTTCCCGACCGAAAGATTATTCTGTTACATTTATATATCCCATGTCAACATCATCAATTATTTCTCTTATCCAGCAATTTTTCGGATTTTTTTCTTCATGATACCATTCAGGTGAATAATGGAACCAGCGCAGCAAAAATGAACGCATAGTTATACCGTGTGTGAATACAAAAAGCGTATCCACACCGTGTTTTTCATAGTCACGGTATATTGTCCCCATAAACTGATGTATTCTTATGGCTACATCAAACGGACTTTCACCAAGTGGCAGTCGGGCATAAAATTTACCATAATTAGAAACCTGTCGTATATATTCAGCATTTTCCACAGGATGTCTTATTTCCCATTCCTCGTCGGGAACTGAATCGAACAATCCGAACTGCTGTTCAATGAGGGTAATATCTTCGCGTATATCTTTAATATTCAGGTATTTATTGAATTCTTCACTGGTCTGTCTTGTACGAAGATAAGGGCTTCTCCAAATTCTTGCTTTTGACAGGTCGATATTCTTTTCCTTACAATAATTGTAAAGCCATTCACCATTTACTCTTGCTTGTTCCTTACCTTTTTCAGTCAGAGAAACAAGGTGATCAGGTAATCTCTGCGGATAGTTTTCACCTGTGTTGGCAATTGACTGACCATGTCTTATTAAAAAGATATGCATTTGACATTCCTCCATTCATTTTTATCAATTCTATTATAACATATTTAAAAATGAAATGCAAGAAAAATCAGCCGTCTTATTCAGACGGCTGTAATA
>JAFYUM010000002.1 GCA_017558505.1 Ruminococcus sp.
TTCAAACACCGCACCGAAAATGGTGGGAGAGATACCCGACCAGTCGAAATCCTCGCTTGCATTACTCAGAAGAAGCTGTACGATTTCTTCGGTAAATCGGGGAATTTCAATATTCTCATCCGCAAACAGTCCGCCGTTGACATAGGGGAATGCAAGTAAATCCTCATCAAGATACGGGTCACGGTCGTTTTCTTTTGTATCAAGTATGCGGAACAGCTCCACAAGCTTGTGCCGCACTTCGCTTACGGGATATTTTTTCAGATAATCGTGGAACATACCGTGCTTGCCGAAGATGCCTGCATCCTCCGCATACAGACAGAATACAAGACGGACGCAGAGCTTGTTGAGGCTCTTGAGCGTTTCGGGATCATCGGGATTCTTATACTGCTTGAGGATAGCATCGTACAGCTTGCCGACAAGATCGCCAGCCTTTAAGGAGATTTCCATTTCCTTTTTAAGATGCTCACTATCTGTATCCACAAGGAACTGCAGGCGGTAGAACTCTTTCGGCAGGTCTTTGAGGAAGATCTGCTCCGGCTCGCCGTTGGGTTTGTTCATATCATAAATGAGAAATTCCTCAAAATTACAGGTAATCAGCCAGCGTGGGTGCTCGTCCACAGGTAAATTCAAAATATAACGTTTCGCCTGCTGAAAGGGCGAAAGGATAGAACCGTCGGACTGTATAATCCCTTTACGGAGATTTTTGCCAAGCGTTTTCTGCTCAATCATTACTCTTGTTGACGGAATATACACATCAATAAAATAAGTGGTGGTATCCTTTACACGCTTTTCAAAACTAACATATTTTGTCGGTTCTTCTACACCGTACACATCATGCAATAACGACAGCCAAAAGCTTTGTGTATCGCTTTTTTCATCGCCTTTATCTTTCCAGTATTCAGCGAATGCCTTCGCTGCGGATTTTTGTTCTTTTTCGGTCATGCATGGACCTCCTTTTTAATCAATTATTTCGAGTGTATATTTCTTTATTCCATAATCAAGATTTAATTTTTCTTGCAATTCATATTCTACTCTATTTTGTTCGATTTTTTCTCTCTGAAGCAAGATTTGACTTAATAATTTACAATGGTATTCATTTAGTTCTTTTTTATCGTATGCGTTATACATAAAGAAAAGTTCTTCAATTCTCTTGTAAAGATTTTTGGTAAAAGAGTAAACTATCACACCCATAATTAATGCTACAATTATAGTAGAGGCAACAATAACTATTTTGGAAACTAATAGTTGGGCTTCTTCTGCGAGCTTAAATAAAGCTAAAATAATATTTCCTATTCCCGCTTCTTCGCTAAGTAGCATTTCATAAATTAATGTAAATCCAATTGTAGTAATAAGCTCACTAAAAAAACTTAAAAGATTTTTCTGAGTTCCACTATAATAATTGTATAAATCAATAAATGTAGTGGTATCAATATTACTACTATTGTTCTTGTAATATTCTTCTAAAAATACTTTTTCTCTCGCTAATATATACAATTCATCTTGTTTAGTACTTGATATTTTATTCAATCCTTTTTTAATTTGTTTTCGAATTATCTTAGCTCTATTTTGGGTGATTTTCTCAAAAAATGTGTTCATTGCTACCTCTCTTCCCCACTATAAATGCTTTCTATTCTCAGTTGCATTCAATCATTTTTTTGCATTTTGGTACACTTTTTCATTTTAATTATAGCACAATTTGTCAGAAAAAGCAATATAACAATGCTTCATGTTTAGACAAAACTTTCCTATATAAATGAAGTATTTTAAGTTTGCACGTATATAAAAGGAAACCGCCAAGAACGTCAATTCTTAGCGGTTTTTTATTGGAGCTTGTGACCCGACTCGAACGGGCGACCCGTTTATTACGAATGAACTGCTCTACCGACTGAGCCACACAAGCATTGATATTCAGTTTTAATTTTGTAAGGTTTGCTGTGTCTGTCTGTGAGTATCTTTTTCTTCAACTCAAAGGGAATAGTTTTATACATATAGAAAAATCTCCGGAACATTGGTGCGCCCGAAGATTTTTTGATTGTTCAGTTAATATTGTATTAAGATTGTTTATAAAACCTGCCTTCTGTGAGAGTACATTCCATTTCAGTCTTATTGTTGTAAAGATAATACTCTGTAAGGTGATCAAGGCAGTCACTTTCAACAACCTCAACAACGACAGGTTCTAACTGAGGATTTATAATCCTAATAGAATCAGCACGGACATCTTCATTCGGATACGTTTCAGGATATGTTTCATCATCCTCAGAGTTAAATAACTTTATTTTTTTATGTTCTATTTCATTGATTGTTTCTTTTATGATTTCAAGCCTTTTTGAACCGTCCTTAGTCTCCCATGTTCCTTCAATAAGAGCAAATGCTTCATTATTTTTTCTTATGATTTCTGCTGATTCTTCTGCTCGTCTGCGTTTTTCTTCTTCAGTGTAATAACTGTCTTTATCGCCGCTTGCCATCATACCGTAATCATCCGCCCAGTCGTATTGAAGCATTGCATAACTGTCTGAATCGAGATATCTTATATTAATATATTGATACGATTCAATAGTGTGAACTTGAAGTCCGCTGATTTCTTCAGATGTATCACTGTATATAGTCAGAACATCATCCTCAATGTCGAATTTGGCTTCGTCAATTATGTTTTTGAAATTTTCATCAAAGCATACTACTTGTACAGCTTTGTCAATTGAGTCCTTTGAGAATGTGATCTCGACCCGGTTATCAAAATATTCTGTTTTTTCAATACAGAATGACAATACTCCTTCTTTGGCGGGATAACCATAGCTTGCACTAGGTTTTTCTTTATTATTGCAGGATGCAAGAACAACAGCCATTAATACTGTTCCTAAGTAAAAAAATTTTTTCCTCATTTTATTTCTCCCCAATCTAAATATCTTAAAACAAAAAGCCCGAATAATCGAGCTTTTCGTGTTAGTGATCTGAATCAGATCATAAATGTCTGTCTTATACAAAATAGATGACATTGAAAAGTGACAGTTTTACGAGACTTTTCAAGCATTTCATTGCTTGGAGAGCTTATAATGGTAACGACTTCCGAACCCCCGACCTCAGTTGGTCGGGGATTCCTAAAAATTATCGTTGTCAAGTTTTTTATAAAGAACAGGTGCATAACGCTTTGTGACACGTTACACACCTGTTTATTTTTAATTAAAAATGATTGTCTCACCAACCACTTAATTTTGTAAGAACACCCTTATCCATCTCGCAGACCGTATCACACAGCACCGAAATATCCTCGGTTGAATGTGAAGCTATGAGAATTGTCTTGCCCTGCTCTTTTAACTCAAGGAGATATTTTCGCATATCAGCAACACCCTCTTTGTCAAGACCGTTCATAGGCTCGTCGAGGATAAGCAGTTCGGGATTTTCCATAATCGCCTGCGCAAGCCCAAGCCTCTGACGCATACCCAGTGAATACTTCTTCACATGTCGTTTCAACTCAGGGTCAAGTCCTACATGACGCATGGCGGCTTTCACCTGCTCGCCGGTTATCTTTTTCTTCAGGTCAGCAAGGAGTTTAAGATTTTTATATCCTGAATAATATGGAATAAATCCGGGTGTTTCAATGATGATCCCGACAGAATCGGGGAAATCACAGTCTTTACCGACTCTCTTACCATTAACGATAATCATTCCCTGTGTCGGCTTTATAAAACCGCAGATACACTTCATCAGCATAGTCTTGCCGCTTCCGTT
Source organism: Ruminococcus sp. (assembly GCA_017558505.1). GTDB lineage: Bacteria > Bacillota > Clostridia > Oscillospirales > Ruminococcaceae > Ruminococcus. The sequence continues at coordinate 3,727 of JAFYUM010000002.1, forward strand.
TCTACCAATAAGACCGTGAATTCCCCCTTTTTCAAAGGATGCTGTCACAGATTTCAGTATCTCATTTTTGCCTATTGTAAGGCTTACATTTTTCACATCAACCATACCTTAAGAGCCCTCCTGTTCGATATTGATAAACTGCAGTCGTTGAAGCACTGTGAAATTCAGAAGCACTACTGCCGTGATAACTGCGAAAAAGTATATGAACGAGTCTGAAACGGGAGTGATCGGCTCTCTGAGAAGCTCCTTATAGTGAAGCCACACAATCGTATTAGCCATCGGGAAATACCACATTGACTGCACTTTCAAAGCACAGGCAGAAACTCCAAGAGCTATTACAGTGAACACCGCAAAAAGCCCTGCACTGCGAAGATACAGCATTTTCATTATGCAGAGAATCATTGCAAGGAGAAACAGATACATTGCAAGCAGAAGTATAATCCGCACAAAAGCGGTGGTAATACTCATCTGATTGTAGAGATTTGACGGCAGAAGCTCGCTTGCGACTCCGCCTGCGTCCTCAGGGAAAACAGCGTCAAACTTTGTGATGGAGTCGCTCCAGCTGCCGCTGAATACTCCTCCGCTCATCACCATACAGCTCACAAGAATAAAGCCTATGTAGGAGAAAATGCTCATAATCATAAAGAGAACCTGTCCTAAAAACCAGTTCAGCCTGCCTGTACGGCTGATGAAAAACAGCGTGTTACCTCCCATTACGGGGAAGTCGCTGATCAGCAGTAAAAACACACAGGGCATGAACATCACAAGTATGCTCGACTGGCAGACCGCAATAAACGGCTCAAGCACATTAAGAGCGTCACCGTACTGCTCTGCACGTTCAAGAAGCGGAGTCACCGCAAAGCTCTTGATGAACACAAGCATTACTCCCACAATGATGATACGGGGATTGGTAAGCCATTTAATAAACTCGCTTCGTGCCACATTCCATATCGCACGCAGATTGATTCTATTCACCGCAATCCACCCTCCTGTTCATCACTGTGATGTACAGCACGAATGCTGCAATCAGCAATGCAGTATGAAATAGCATATTTCTCCACATTGTTTCGCCGTAGGAAAAAATATTTCCCATTGCATCGGGATCGGTTGCTGACAGAGCGTCAAGAAGCTTCTGATTGATATTCTCAACATTATAAACAGCTTTTCTCATTATTCCCGTATGAAGCTGCATTACCAAATATTTCAGAAAAAAGGGAATACACAGCACAAGATATTTGTTCTTCATAAAGGCAGTCATAATCAGTGCAGGAATCGCAGACAATGCTCCGTACAGAAACATTTCCAAGCAATCAAGAGCGATAAGATAGGAATATCCAAGCTTTGAAAACAGCGGATAAGTGCCTGATATCCACCACTCTGCTGATTCTTTCAGCTCAGAAGAATACTCGCTTATATTCGGAAACAGCATATAAACAGAGACCGCAAACAACGCAAATCCGCAGAGTACTGCAAGTCCGCCCGACATCATTGCTGTAAAGAAATTCCCCGTGCTGAAGCTGAATTTTGTGCTTCTGAATGCAGAGTATCTCACATATTTTGACTCACGTTCGTCACAGATAAGGGGCATAAGGGGAAAGGCGGCTATAATGGGGATAAACAAGCTCAGCCACCCCGATGAAATACAGGAGAGTATCTGATAAGCACTGAACTGAGAATCAGTCAGCATTTCTTCACGGGTAAATTCCGACAGTACGCCTATCACAGAGTAATTCCTGTTTTCCGCTATGTCATAATATGCCTGTGCCGTAAAGCACAGCAGTACCGTTAAAAGCACACAGGCATAGAAGCCGACGCTTGTCATAACCTTTCTGAGGTTGACAATCATAAATCTGAGGGTTTTCATTTTCACCGCTCCCTCTTATGAATATTTATAGTAGTCAAATTCTCCCGTTACGGCATTTACATAAAACAGATAGCTGTAGCCGTCATTTGTATTGCTGCCCACAAACCGCCATGCAGCATCAACGGTCAGAGGAGATTGTCCGTTTTTTCCGTCCTCGTAATATGGAGTGTACATAAACTCTGCCCTGTCAATGACAAGTCCCGCACTTTCCGAAATGGACTCAGAAAGAATCTCTGCCGCCTGTTCTGCGGTAATCATGCTGTCGTGTGTCTGCTCGTTGCTTATGTCATAGGCAAGATTAAAGCCAACGCTCATAATAGAGTCCAGCTTTTCGTTTTCAATCGTAAAGGCATAGCCGGGGAAATTGTCATACTCCTTGCAATATTTATCTTTTACAGGAGAAGAGCTTCCCGCCCTTAACATAGGCTGAGCATCAAAGCGGATACCGTTGTAGGTATGTGTCATAGTGAAGTGATATCCGTAAATGCCGTCTCCCATATCCACTACCCACGCATCGTACACATCGGGGACAAGCAATGGATTTACAGCCTCGGTATTGAAATCGTTTGTGAGGATATCCTCAGTATAGGCAATTGCGTCGGTGAGCTTTACATTTCCGTCAAGGAGACTGTACTCCATATCGCTTTCAAAGCCGATGAGTGGAATATGCACTCTTTCGATAACTCTGTTTTCGTCTGCGGCACAGTACATTCCTACATTCTGTCCATCTGTATAATCAAGACCAAACGCAGCTGTACCTGTCATTGTCTGAATACCGCCGTTTCCGAACATTTGAAGCATTCCTCTGTGATCGGTCATAAACATAAACGGAGCTTCAGCACCCTCACTGAGAAATTCCTCGCTGAATTTCTCAAAAGTTCCGCTGATTGTCTCTCCCGAAGCATTTTCGCCTGTGCCTTTATAGAGCTGTTTTTTATCTTCTTCCGAATACACGTCGGGGAAATACTTCTCAACGGCTTCATCAAAAAGCTCATATCCTGTCTTTCCCGAAATATTAGGTTTAACAGTCATTGTAAAGGTTTGAAAGGAGTCGATTTCGGGGAACTCCACGACGAAATTCTCAGCAAAGGTAAGATTTTCATAGCTCTTATCAAGAATTGCCTTTGCGGAATTCTGCTCGTCTACGGAAAGCACAGGTGTTCTGTAGAATTCAACCTCACCGCTCTGAGGAATACCATTGTTCTCTGTTGCAGATGTATTATCCTCTGCCGAACCTTCATCGCTGAAATCCTGTTTTCTTCCCATAAATGCAACTGCTCCCACAATCAGAACAAACGCCGCCGCAACCGAAACTGCAGGAGTAATTTTTCTCCATATGCTTGTCTTATTCATAATCTCAACTCCCATTACAATATTTTCTGCTTCAAAGGAGAGTTCCGTCTTTTCGGCACGCTCCTGCGCTTCATTCAGATATTTTTCGCTTACCTCGCCAAGTGCCTCAAGCAAATCTGTCTTTTTCATAGCCAGCCCTCCTGTTTCAGATATTTTCGAAGCTTTTGCCGGACTCTCATCAGCGTTACTTTCACTTTACTTTCTGAAAGCTGATACCTTTCTGCGATTTCACTCACCGACAGCATTGCAATATACCTCTGAACGAAAATCGTTCTTGCGTCATAGGAAAGCGAGTCAAGAAACGCCTCCATAGACTGCACAAGCAAGCGTTTGTCGATAGTTTCTTCAACATTCTCAGAGCTATGTATGCAGTCGGAAAGCTCGTCCAGCACAAGGGTGATTTGTCCTCCGCCCCGTTTGAAACGCTGCTGGTGCTTCCAGCGATTGAGGGCAATATTTCGGGTGATCGTCACAAGAAAGGCGGCGAGATTTGACGGACGATCAGGCGGTATGTTCTTCCATGCCTGCATCAGAGCGTCATTCACGCACTCCTCAATATCCTGCTCGCTGCTGAGAATTTTGCCTGCGGTCATGCGGCAGACAGTGCCGTGTTTTTTGGCTGTTTCTGCAAGAGCCTGCTCATTGCGAAGCTGAAACAGCCGAATGATCTCTTCATCGTCCATCGTATACACCTCCCTTCACTTATTCTGACAACTTTTGATTGTAATGGGTTACATATTTTTGAAAAAATTTATTTTGATTTAAGTATAGCACATTCTCTATGATTCCGCTACTCCTGTTTGATAAAGAAAAACTCCTCGATACTTACACTATCGAGGAGTTACCTTTGGAGCTTGTGACAGGATTCGAACCTGCGACCTGCTCATTACGAATGAGCTGCACTACCAACTGTGCTACACAAGCGTTAATATTAAGTTTTAATTTTACAAGGCTTGCTGTGTCCGTTGTGATGTCACCTTACCGATAACTCACGACCTGCTCATTACGAATGAGCTGCACTACCAACTGTGCTACACAAGCATTTGATATTAAGTTTTATTTTTGCAAGGCTTGCAGTGTCCGTTGTGATGTCGCTTTACCGACAACCCACGACCTGCTCATTACGAATGAGCTGCTCTACCTTTGTGCTACACAAACATTTAATATTGCTTAATAATTATACCACAAAACCGCAGAATTGTCAATATTGTTTTTAGAGGTTCTATAAGTTATATTTTTGAATGATTGTGTTTAGAATATATAATAGTAAATTCTGTTATATATAATTCCACTCGTTTATAATTAGTGAAAAAGTAGAAAATAAAATTTTTTTCAATAATCAACCATTTTTACTTGAAAAAATGGCGATTTTTGTCCTATGGCGAATGGATATGTTGAAAATATCACTGATACCTCTGACAAAATTATAGTATAATATTTTATTTTTGTCGATTATCCTTCTCATTATTTTGACAGCTAAATTTCCCATAATATATTGCTTTTTATACAAATATATGCTATAATAAATCGTCGAAAAAAATCACAGGGGGTTTTTATATGGAAAATATTGTAAGCCTTAAAAATATCATTATGGAATTTGAGGATGGCGAGCAGATTCTCAAAAATATCAGCCTTGATATAAAGGACAAGGAGTTCGTAACATTCCTCGGTCCTTCAGGCTGCGGAAAAACAACAACCTTGCGTATTATCGCAGGCTTTCTTGAGCCTAAAAGCGGTGATGTAATCTTTGACGGAAAGCGTATAAATGGTATGCCTCCACACAAGAGAAATGTCAACACCGTTTTCCAGAGATATGCTCTTTTTCCTCACCTTAACGTGTATGAAAATATAGCATTCGGTCTTCGTGTCAAGAAAGTGCCCGAAAAAGAAATTGTCCGCCGTGTTGGTGAAATGCTGGAGCTTGTAAATCTTATGGGTTACGAAAAGCGTACTGTAAACCGACTTTCAGGCGGTCAGCAGCAACGTGTAGCTATTGCCCGTGCGTTGGTAAATCACCCGAAAGTTCTCCTTCTCGACGAGCCTCTCGGTGCTCTTGATCTTAAACTCCGTAAGGAGATGCAGATAGAACTGCGTAAAATTCAGCAGGAGCTTGAACTTACTTTCGTTTACGTTACCCACGACCAGGAAGAGGCACTCACAATGAGTGACAGCATTGTTGTTATGAATAACGGTTCTATTCAGCAGATAGGCTCTCCGACAGATATATACAACGAGCCTGTAAACGCCTTTGTTGCAGACTTTATAGGCGAGAGTAATATCCTCAACGGCTCTATGCTCCGTGACTGCCTTGTTCAGTTCAACGGCAGAGAGTTTGAATGTGTTGATAAGGGCTTCGGCAAAAATGAAACTGTCGATGTTGTAATCCGCCCCGAGGATGTACAGATCATCCCTGCGGCATCTGCAAAGCTTACAGGTATTGTTGAATCCGTAGTATTCAAGGGTGTTCACTATGAAATGATAATTGATGGTGTTGACCATAAGTGGACAGTACATTCCACAAAGGCAGAAACTCCCGGAACTATGGTAGGACTTGCCTTTGATCCTTTTGATATTCATATTATGAAGAAATCGGAGGAATGACAATGAAGCTGAAATATTTTTCTGCACCATATCTTGTGTGGATGGTGGTATTTATTCTCGTTCCCTTGCTTATGATTGCCTTCTTTGCTTTTACCAATGATGAAGGCAGATTTACAATGAAGTACATTTCCGATGTGGGACAGTATGCAAATATATTTGTGCGTTCCATATGGCTTTCGCTGATAGCTACTGTAATATGCCTTGTTATAGCATATCCCGTAGCATTTATCCTTTCCCGTATGGAGAAGCACAAACAGGGTACAATGCTTATGATTGTAATGCTCCCTATGTGGATGAACTTCCTTCTCCGTACATATGCATGGATGACGCTTTTAGGCAATAACGGCATTATCAATCATCTTTTTGGTATGATTGGACTTGGCCCATTCAAGCTTATAAATACATCGGGAGCAGTTGTCCTCGGTATGGTTTATAACTATCTTCCTTTTATGATACTTCCCCTTTACTCCGTTATGGAGAAAATTGACAACAGTATGTTCGAGGCAGCAGAAGATCTGGGATGCAGCTACTTCCAGACGCTTTTCCGTGTAATTATTCCTTTAAGCGTCCCTGGTATCACATCAGGAATTACGATGGTTTTCGTACCTGCTATTTCCACATTCATTATTTCCCGTATGCTTGGCGGTGGTTCAAACCTGCTTGTAGGCGACCTTATAGAAATGCAGTTTCTCGGAAATGCCTATAATCCCCACTTAGGAGCAGCTATGTCACTTGTACTTATGGTTATAATCTTAGTTATTATGACCGTAATGAATCAGTTTGATCCTGACGATCAGGTGCTTATGTAGGAGGTGCGGCAATGAAAAAAATAGGTAAAATATATCTCGGACTTGTTCTCTTTTTCCTGTATGTACCGATTTTTGTCCTTATTGTATTCTCCTTCAATGAAACAAAAAGTCGAAGTGTCTTCAGCGGTTTCACCTTTGACTGGTATATCCGCCTTTTCAACAACAGGATTATTATTTCATCACTCATAAATACCATTATTATAGCCTGTGTATCCAGCGTTATTTCAACTGTTTTAGGCACACTTGCTGCTATAGGTATCAATAATATGAGAAAAGTCCCTAAGACAGTTGTAATGAACATTACAAATATGCCCATTATCAACCCCGAAATCGTAACAGGTGTATCTCTTATGCTTCTTTTCGTGTTCTTTGCGGCACGTATGAATCTTGAATTCGGCTTTGTTACGCTTCTTATAGCTCATATTACGTTTAATGTGCCTTATGTAATTCTCAATGTTATGCCGAAATTCAATCAGATGGATCCACATATTTACGAGGCGGCACAGGATCTGGGATGCAGTCCCGTAAAGGCATTCAGAAAGGTTGTTCTCCCGGAAATTATGCCTGGTGTTATCAGCGGCTTCCTTATGTCATTTACATACTCTCTGGACGACTTTGTAATCAGCTATTTTACCAGCGGCTCAACTTCACAGACCTTGCCGATTACCATTTATTCAATGACAAGACGTAAGGTTTCTCCCGAAATCAACGCACTTTCAACACTTATTTTCATATCCGTTGTAATCATTCTCGTTGTGAAGAATGTCATTGAAAAAAGAGCGTTGAAAAAAGCAGGAAAAATATAAGGGGGAATGACGATGAAAAAATTATTTTCTTTTGTTTCAGTGGCAATGCTCTGTATGTCAATGCTTGCCTCCTGTGCGGAAGCCGATGTTTCCGAAGATTACGAGGAGGAAGAAGAAGTCACCCAACAGACTGTCACCATTGAAGACCCCGATTACTACACACGATTCAAGGGCAAGGGTATTTCCATAAATGTCTATAACTGGGGCGACTACATTTCCACAGGTGCAGATGAAGGAACAATTGACGTAAACGGCGAATTTGAAAAGCTTACAGGCATCAAGGTGAACTATACCAACTTCGCCACAAACGAGGAGCTTTACGCTAAATTAAAAGGCGGTGCGGCTTCCTATGATGTAATTATACCCTCCGATTATATGATAAGCAAGATGATTAAGGAGGATATGATTCAGCCTATTGACTTTGATAATATCCCCAATTTCAAGTACATTATGGAGAATTTCCGCAATCAGGACTATGATCCTGAAAATGCCTATTCTGTACCATATACATGGGGTACTGTAGGTATTATGTACGACACCACAATCATTGACATTCCCAAAGAGGATATTGACTGGGATTTACTATGGAATGAGGATTATGCCGACCAGATTCTGATGTTTGACAATCCACGTGACGCTTTCGCTATTGCTGAAATTATGCTTGGCTACTCCCTCAATACTGAAAATGAGGAAGAGTTGCGACACGCAGCCGAAAAGCTCCGTCAGCAGAAGAAGAATGTTCAGGCTTATGTTATGGACGAGGTTTTCGATAAAATGGGAGCAGGTGACGCACTTATTGCTCCGTACTATGCAGGCGATGCCCTCACTATTATGGATGATAATGACTCACTTGACTTCGTTGTTCCAAAAAGCGGTACAAATCTTTTTGTTGATGCTATGTGTATTCCGAAATCCGCAAAGCAGAAAGAAGCGGCTGAAATGTACATCAACTTTATGTGCGAGCCTGATATTGCCTTTGCAAATATCGACTATATCTGTTACTCCACACCCCATCAGGCAGCTTATGATATGCTTGACGAGGAAGTACAGAGCAGCCCTATAACATATCCCGACCAGCAGTTTATAAAGGATAAGACATCTGTTTTTGTAAATCTCTCCGATGAAGCAAATCAGCTTATGCAGGATTTGTGGACGGAGATGAAATCCGCAGAGGATGAAAATGTAAATAAATGGATTGCTCCTGTTTTCCTTGTATTCTGTGTGTTCCTTATGGCATTTGTGCTGATAAGGCGACACATCAAAAAGAAGAAAGATATATTCTGATACTTATGCGGGCGGATAATATCCGCCCTGCACTTTTGTTCAGAAAAAAGTGCATCTCTAAAAAAGAATATAAATTGTTAATTTGTACATAATGCACTATGACGATGTTAAAAATTCATATATTTTTCTGACATTGACAATATTATCACAACGTGATATAATATAAAATAGAGTTATTGTAAATATGAAAGGATTTTTCAAAATGGCAAAAGATAAAAAAATGGTAACTGCGATAACCTCTATGGAGGAGGATTTCGCACAGTGGTATACCGATATATGTAAGAAAGCAGAACTTGTTGAGTATACAAGTGTTAAGGGCTGTATGGTTATCCGTCCTTACGGTTACGCTATCTGGGAGAATATTCAGCGTATTCTGGACGGTATGTTCAAGGCTACAGGTCATGAAAATGTATGTATGCCTATGTTTATTCCTGAAAGTCTGCTCCAGAAGGAAAAGGATCACGTTGAGGGCTTTGCTCCCGAAGTTGCATGGGTAACTCATGGCGGAAGCGAAAAGCTTGAGGACAGACTTTGTGTTCGACCTACATCTGAAACACTTTTCTGTGAGCATTATTCCAATATCGTTCACTCATACCGCGACCTTCCAAAGCTCTATAATCAGTGGGTAAGCGTTGTACGTTGGGAAAAAACAACACGTCCTTTCCTCCGTTCAAGAGAATTCCTCTGGCAGGAGGGACACACAATTCACGCAACTGCTGAGGAAGCTATTATTGAGACAGAGAAGATGCTCAATGTATACGCTGACTTCTGCGAAAACTCTCTTGCAATGCCCGTTGTAAAGGGCAAAAAGACAGAGAGCGACAAGTTCGCAGGTGCTGTTTCTACTTATGCTATTGAGGCTCTTATGCACGATGGTAAGGCTCTTCAGGCAGGTACTTCACATTACTTCGGTGACGGCTTTGCCAAGGCATTCGACATTGAATACACAGACAAGGAAAACAAGCGTGTATATCCCCACCAGACAAGCTGGGGCGTTACAACTCGTCTTATCGGTGCGGTTATTATGACTCACGGCGATGACAGTGGTCTTGTTCTTCCCCCTGCAATTGCTCCTGTTCAGGCTGTAATCATTCCTATTGCACAGCATAAAGAAGGCGTTCTTGATAAGGCTAACGAGCTGAAAGACCGTCTTGCAGCTGCTGGTGTACGTGTAAAGCTTGACGACAGCGAAAACTCTCCCGGCTGGAAGTTTGCCGAGTACGAAATGAAGGGTGTTCCTGTACGTGTTGAAATCGGCCCCCGTGATATTGAGGAGGGCAACTGCATTATCGCTTCCCGTTGGAATGGCGAAAAGGTTACTGTTTCTATTGATGAGCTTGAAGCTGCTGTTGCGCAGAAGCTTGACGAGGCTCGTGAGGGTATGTTCAACAAGGCTCTCGAAAATCGTGAGAAAAAGACATATTCCTGCGCTACTATGGATGAAATCATTGCTGCTCTTGAAAAGAACGGCGACGGCTTTGTAAAGGCTCTCTGGTGCGGCGAGGAGGCTTGTGAGGACGAGGTCAAGGAAAAGACAGGCGTTGGCTCACGTTGTATCCCTCTTATGCAGGAGAGAATTGCAGGTACATGTGTATGCTGCGGTAAGCCTGCAAAGCATATGGTTTACTGGGGAAAAGCGTATTAATTTGTAATTGTTGTTACAACTAACACTTAATTGGCATTATCGTACAAAATCGGATTATCCGTTTTGTATGATATTGCCTAAAATTTAAATCTTTTAAATTAAAATAATTGATTAATTTATCGAAATTTGTCGTATTTTTTAGTTATTCTCGATAATAAACAAAGTGATGTTGATAAATTTGTGTAATATTACTAATCGGAGTAAAAAATACGTTTACAGAGAGTAATCGGCAAATCCGATAATACACAAGGTCAAAACCGCTAATGGCGGTCTGATAAAATTTTAGTGCCGCAAGGCAAAAATTGGAGGTATGATTCATATGTTCATCAAAAAGTTATTCACCGTTTTCTGTGCTATGCTCTTGTCATTGACTATCATGCCTCTTAATGAGACATGGTTTATTGATGCAAATGCTGCTGTTGCCGCTTTATGGCCTGTAGAACCTGAATTTACAGAAATCACCACACAATTTAACCCCAACCGCAACACAGGAGGAGTTTATGGCGGTCACAACGGAATTGACGTTCCTGCCGATGCTAACTCCGACATTTACGCTGTTGTTGGCGGTACCTGCGTTTCAGCAGGCTGGATGGGTGATTATGGCAATCTCATTATCCTTCGTCATGAAAATCTCGGCGTTTATACATTCTACGCACATTGTACATCAACTGCCGTTACAGCAGGACAGGCTGTAAATGCAGGTGATGTTATCGGTTATGTCGGAAACACAGGAAATTCCTATGGAAACCACCTGCATTTCGGCATATGCGATACCCTTCTCGGCGGATATCCAACAGCAACTTACTACGACCCTGAAACATATTTTACCTATTCTATGGAACAAGCTCCCGATAATTCCACATCTACGACAATTCCCACAACTCCCGCAACTACAGCTCCCCCCGTAACTACTGCCCCCACAACTACTACAACTCCTGTTACTACGGTAACTCCGAACGAATGTAACTGCTCTGACAATTATGCAGGTATTTACGTGACAAAAAATATCACAACTTACCTCAATATCAGAAGCGGCCATGGTTCGGAATATTCAATTATCGGTCAGATTTACCCCGAAAACCCCATTGAGGTAATCAAGGCTGACGGAAATTGGGCACACATAAGATACAATAATATTACGGGATATTGTTCAATGGAATATATCACACTCCGTGATAACCCCGAATCTGGTATGAGGCTTTCAAATGCTCTTATTCCTGATGGTCAGATTGTAAAGGGCAACCCTGTTGATCTGGGCGGTACAATTACTTCAAATCTTCCAATAACACGCTTCACCGGCGGAATTTACAAGGCTGATGCAGTTACTCCTGTTTATGTTTTTGAAAAGAATCCGAATTCATACACATACAGCCTTTCAGGTGAATTTGACAACAGTATGCTTTTCAACAAGCTTGAACTGGGCACATACGTGTACAAGGTTGAGGCAGAGGATGAAAGCGGCAAGGTTTATCCTCTTATCGGAATAAGCTTTATGGTTGTTCAGCCTGTTTCACATGGGGATATTAACGGCGATGGTGGAATTACTGTTTCTGACGGCGTATTGCTTCAGAAATATATTCTCGGCACAGAGAACTTATCTGACGTACAACTTAAATGTGCTGATATGACCAATGATGATTATGTTGATATTTTTGATATGATTATATTCAGAAAGAAGCTTATTGAATAATGAAAGCAAAGGGATTTCCGTTTGGAAATCCCTTTGCTTTTTTGCAAAAATGTGGTATAATATATACATCAGAGAAATGGAGGAAAGTATGTTTGAAGGATTTACTAAAGAAGCTTTTGATTTTCTTTTCGGAATAAGAATGAATAATAACAAAGAATGGTTTGAGCCGAGAAAAAAGATTTACACCGAATATATATACAATCCGCTGAAAGCTCTTACAGAGGAAATATACAAACCATTTTCCGAAAGCGGAATGATAAGTAAAACAGGGCGTATATACCGTGATGAAAGCTATCCGCCTTATCTTCATTATCGTGATACCTTGTGGATATATATCCGCTATAACGCATGGGACTGGAGCAAAACACCGACGCTCTATTTTGAAATATCCCCCGAGGGTGGAGAGTTCGGATTTCGCATTTCAAAGCCTGCGGCGGCGGTTATGGAGAAATTCCGCAGCGAGATTTCAGAAAATCCGCAGTATTTTCTTGAACTTGTGGATATGCTGAAGAAGAACGGCATAGAAATCGGCGGCGAGGAATATAAGCGGAAGAAAAAGTGTACAATTCTTGAAGCGGAGGAACTGTTTGTAAAAAAAGGATTGTCTGCATACAGAAAAATCACTGATTTATCGGCACTGAACCGTCCTGAATTAATTGATGAAATAGTTGAAGTATTCCGCCTTGTAATGCCTCTTAACGACTACTTTCACAGAGTTGTCAATGAAGTTGAGGCGGAAAAGCTTATGGCAAAGCTTGAAGCAATTGAGGATGAAAAATCGGCAGAAACGGATGTTATAAAAGCTCCCGGAGTGGAATTTATGTGGTAATATTCTTTCGGCTATTGACTTTTTTATCAGAACGGTGATATAATATGTATTGCTTGGATTAAATTTGAGAAGTACCCTTATAAGGATGAGTGAATTATGAAAAAGAATAAAAGCATGGCAAAATTTTTTATTATACTTGCAATTGTTTTTGCTCTGGCTACTGTATTTCTCCTGTATGCAAGAACGCAGCAGGAGACAAATAATAGTTTTGTTGAGCTGAATCCTGATACAATGAAGCTTATTCAGCTTGAACCACCGAAAGAAGGCGATACTATAGCTATAGTAGATACTACTCTTGGTGAGTTCAGATTTGTGCTCTATCCCGAACAGTCTCCCAATGCTGTGAGGAATTTCACCGAATTGGCAGAAATGGGCTATTATGACGGAACGTATGTATTCAATTCCGACAGCGGAGCATATTCTGCCGCTGGCAGTAAGCTGAAAAATGGCGAAATGCCTAAGGGCTATGATGTTGACAGGGAACTTGTAGAACGTGAACTGCATCAGGATCTGTGGCCTTTCAGGGGGGCGGTGTGCGTTATGAATACAACGGTGGAGCGTTCCTTCAAAGAGAAATTGTTCGGCGGCGGAAAATATTACAACGGAAGCCGCTTTGCTGTAATCAATTCAATTGAGTTTAACGAGGAAACAAAAAAGCAGCTTATGGAAGCTTCGAAAAATCAAGAGCTTGGAGAGGCTTTTGCTGAAAATGGTGGTATTCCGAATTTTTCACAGCAGCTTACCGTTATCGGGCAGACATATGAGGGGCTTGATGTCGTTGAAAAACTTGCCTCTCTTGAAACTGAAAACAACGGTATATATAAATTACCTAAAGAGGATATAATGATTAATTCTGTGAAAATTGATGTGTATAAAGCTGAAAAATAACCGTATTTCTCATTATTTGGCACAATGGTATCATATATATTTACCAAAAATTTGCCGAAACTATTTACAAAAGCTTTTATATGTTGTATAATGAAATAGTTAGCGGATTTATGTCCGTTAGTTTTGTGCTGTCTGTTTGACGGTGTTTTATTAAGGAAACCAATCAATGACCTGTGAAACGAGGTATATTTATGAATAAAAAAATGCTTGCGCTTGCAGTATGCGGACTTACAGCAGCTTCAATGCTTACAGCCTGCGGAAAGATTTTTACTACAAATACAACTGACGAGTCTTCAAAGATTATTATCGGTGAGAGTGCTACCGAAAGCAAGCCTGCTGAAAATGTGGAGATTATGAACTATACAGCTCCTGAAAATGGCGATACTATAGTTGAAATCAACTTCAAGGACTACGGTACTGTAAAAATCAGACTTTTCCCTGAATACGCACAGTCAGCATGTGACAACTTCACACAGCTTGTTGAAAAAGGTTACTATGACGGTCTTACATTCCATAGAATCATCAAGGACTTTATGATTCAGGGCGGTGACCCGAATGGCAACGGTACAGGCGGCGAGTCCACATGGGGCGGAAAATTTGACGGCGGCGTAAATCCTGCACTTGCTCACGTTACAGGTGCGCTGGCTTATGCAAATTCAGGCTCTACAGCTACAAACGGCAGCCAGTTCTATATTGTAACAGGCGAACAGGAAATCAACGACGACCTTTTCACAGCTTATGAGGGCTATGGCTATTCATTTACTGAAAAACAGAAGGCAATATATAAAGAAAAGGGCGGGACACCTTTCCTTGACGGAAATTACACCGTTTTCGGACAGGTTATCGACGGTCTTGACGTAATTTTCAATATCCAGTACACAGCTACAGATTCAAATGACAAGCCTCTTGAAGATGTTGTTATGGAATCCGTAAAGCTTACAAAGTACAACGGAGAGCCTATAAAGTGGACTCTTGCAGATTACAATTACAACAGTCCTTTTGACGCTGAGCCTCTCAACTTTACAGCGCCCGAAGAAGGCGATGAAATTGTGGTAATTAACTTCAAGGACTACGGAACAGTTAAATTCCGTGTATTCCCCGAAGTTGTTTCAAAGGCGTCAGAAAACTTCCTTGAGCTTGCAAAAAGCGGATATTATGACGGTCTTACATTCCACAGAATTATCAATGACTTTATGATTCAGGGCGGCGATCCCATGGGTACAGGTATGGGCGGTGAGTCCACATGGGGCGGAAAATTTGACGGCGGTAAGGCATATAATCTCATTCACGCCGCAGGTGCGGTTGCTTATGCAAATTCAGGCTCAACAGCTACAAACGGCAGCCAGTTCTATATCGTAACAGGTGAGGTTTACGATATGGCAGGACTTGAAGCATATGCTAACAGCGGTATGAAATTCGGCAAGGGTGCAAGCGATATTTATACAACACAGGGCGGTACACCTTTCCTTGACGGCTCTTACACTGTTTTTGGACAGGTTATCGACGGACTTGATGTTGTATTTGAAATTCAGTCAGTTGAAACAGATGGAAATGACAAGCCAGTTAAGGATGTTATTATGGAATCTGTTACAGTTGAGGAATATGACGGTAGCGAAATAAAGTGGTATATTTCCGATTACAGCGGTGACGAGGCAGAAGAAGTTACAGAAGAAGCCTCTGAAACTGAAGAAAATACAGAAGAAACAACAGAAGAATAAAAGATTTGTACGGGGGAATTTTTATCCCGTGATATAAGGAGAGAATAAAGTGGATAAGTTTGTTATAAAGGGCGGCCGTCGCCTTACAGGCGAGGTTGTAATAAGCGGAGCGAAAAATGCCGCTGTTGCTATACTTCCTGCCGTCATACTTTCAGATGAACCATGTGTAATTGAAAATGTGCCGACTATAAGCGATGTAAATATATGTCTGCGTATACTTCGTGAAATGGGTGCAGATGTGACAGAGCTGGGAAATAATACTTATTGTATTGACCCTACTTCAATTCACAGCTTTTGTGTTCCATACGAAACAGCAAGAAAAATGAGAGCCTCATATTATTTTCTCGGCGCTCTGCTGGGAAAGTTCAATAAGGCAAGAGTTTCAATGCCCGGTGGATGTCCTCTCGGAGCACGTCCCATTGACCAGCATTTAAAGGCATTTTCTGCCCTCGGAGCAGAGTATAATCTCTCACAGGGAATGATTGACCTTACAGCTGATAAGCTCAGCGGAAATCCCATATTCTTTGACGTTGTAACAGTTGGTGCAACTATGAACGCTATGCTTGCCGCTGTCAAGGCAGAAGGTCTTACGGTTATTGAAAATGCAGCTAAAGAGCCTCATATTGTTGACCTTGCTAATTTCCTCAACTCTATGGGTGCAAACATTATGGGTGCAGGAACTGATGTTATAAAAATCCGCGGAGTTGAAAGACTTCACGGTGCCACATATGCGGTTATTCCCGACCAGATTGAGGCAGGTACATTTATGGCTGCAATTGCGGCTACAAAAGGCGATGCTATAATTAAAAACATTATCCCGAAGCATCTTGAATCAATTACAAAGAAAATGGAAAAAATCGGTGTAAATATAGAGCAGTATGATGACAGCATAAGAGTATGGGTTGACGGCCCTCTCGTAAAGGCTAATGTAAAGACTGCTCCTCATCCTGGATTTCCTACAGATATGCAGTCACAGATTGCTACTCTGCTTACACTTGCAGAGGGTACAAGTATTATTACCGAAAACATCTGGGATCAGCGTTTCGGTTATGTTGACGAGTTAAGACGTATGGGTGCAGATATCACTGTAAACGGCAAGGTTGCCCTTATTGAGGGTACAGGCAAGCTTATGGGTGCTCCCGTAAAGGCATGTGACCTTCGTGCAGGTGCGGCACTTATTATTGCAGGTCTTGCGGCATCGGGCGTTACTGAAATTGAGGATATATTCCATATCGAGCGTGGTTATGACTGTATGGAAGGTAAACTCCGTCAGCTTGGTGCTGAAATTGAAAAGGTAAGCGTTCCCGACAATAAAAATACTGCTAAAAATACCGATAAAGCAGTATAATAATGCTGAATAAGAATTAAGGACATTTCTAAAAAAACTCCCTGAAACAGTTGGTTTCGGGGAGTTTTTGTTTATATGTAGTTATGAATTACGCTTTACCATAAGTGCTACGGAGTGGGCGGATATACCAAGTTTTTCTCCGGTGAAGCCCAGATGTTCTTCCGTGGTAGCCTTAACGCTTATCTGTGATACGTCACAGCCGCACACTCTTGCAATATTTTCACGCATAGTTATAATATATGGTGCAAGCTTCGGTGCCTGTGCTATAATTGTAGCATCAATATTCCCGATTGTATAGCCATTTTCACGGCATATCTCCGCAACTCTTTCAAGAAGATTCATACTGTCCGCACCACGGTATTCCTCCGCAGTATCGGGAAAATGCTTTCCTATATCGCCCAAAGCCAGCGCACCAAGCATGGAATCCATAATGGCATGGAGCAGAACATCTGCATCTGAATGACCTAAAAGCCCTACGGTGTGGGGAATATCAACTCCGCCCAGTATGAGCTTTCTGTCCTCAACCAGTTTATGTACATCATAACCGTGACCTATTCTGAACATACATTTTTCTCCTTTTCAAGATTTAGCAGAGTTTCCGCAATTTTTATATCCTCAGGAGTTGTAATTTTTATATTCGTGTAATCCCCCTCAGTCATATAAACCTTACAGCCGATAGCTTCGGCAAGCTGGCAATCATCTGTAAAATCAAGGTTGTGCTCAAGGGCAAAATCTACGCCCTCAAAGTATATCTTCTTCTTAAAAATCTGTGGAGTCTGCGTAATAAAGAGATTTTTTCTCGGCGGAGTATCAACCACAAGTCCGCTGTCAACCACCTTAATTGTATCCTTTACGGGAACTCCAAGAGCAGCACCGCCGAATACAAGGGTGTCCTTAACAGCCTTTGAGATGTGGCAGGGCTTTACGAGAGGTCTTGCGCCGTCATGAACGGCGATAAGCTCTGTTTCCTGCGATATACAGCGGATTCCGTTGATAACACTTTCCTGTCGTGTGCTTCCTCCTGCAACGCATTTCACGAATTTTGTAATGCCTGCACGTTTTGCCTCGTTTTCAATTGCAGGGAAATCATCTTCACGGGCAACAATAATAATTTCCTTTATTTCGGGAGTTTCTTCAAAAGCTTTCAGTGTCTGTCCGATAACGAGTCTGTCACCCAGCGGCATGAGGATTTTGTTTATGCCGCCCATTCTTGTGGAGTTTCCTGCGCATACAATTACTGCTGATGTATTCATTTTTCTTTCTCCTCTTTTTCAGAGTTATTTATAAATTCGGCAACGATATAACGGGGGCGCTGCTTTACTTCCGCATAGATTTTTCCCACATATTCACCGATAATACCAAGGGCAAGAAGCTGTAAACCGCCTATAAACCATATGGAACATACCGTACTTGACCAACCGAGCTCCGAAGCTCCTGCGAACTTGACAATGATCGTCCAGAGCATGGCAAGAAAGCTGACGATTGACATGATGAAACCCATTGTTGTAATGAGTTTAAGTGGTTTTGTGCTGAATGAGGTTATGCCGTTTACAGCAAAGGCAAGCATTTTTTTCAGCGGATATTTACTCTCTCCGGCAAAACGCTCTGCACGCTCATAGTATACGCTGCAGCTTTGGAAGCCGATAAGCGGCACCATTCCGCGAAGAAACAGATTTACTTCCCTGTAGTTTGCAAGTTCCTGCAGAACGCGGCGGCTCATGAGGCGGAAATCGGCATGATTGTAAACTACATCCGCACCCATTGCACTCATGAATTTATAAAATCCCTCTGCGGTAAACTTCTTGAAAAATGTATCGTTATTCCTTGCGCTTCTGACTCCGTAGACGACGTGATTTCCCTCGTGGTATTTTTCAACCATAGCGTCAATAGCGTTGATATCGTCCTGCAAATCTGCGTCCATGGTTATAGCCATGCTGCATATATCCTTTACAGTCATAAGGCCTGCAAGGACAGCGTTCTGATGGCCGCTGTTGCGTGCGAGATTTATGCCTGAAAAAGTTGCAGAGTCACTATTGTGAAGTTCTTGTATAATATCCCATGTTTTGTCTTTTGAGCCGTCATTTACGAATACTATACGGCTTTCGGGCGATATGAGGTTTCTTTCAATAAGTGAGGAATATTTTTCTTTAAGCCGTTTGGCTGTTTCGGGAAGCACAGCCTCCTCGTTATAACAAGGAACGACCATGTACAATATTTTTTCGTTGTTCATAATTATCATCCTGTATAAAAGGCATTTTCTGTATCAGAAAATGCCTTTTGTTTCATTAATATTTTTTCTTCTCTTCCTCAATAATTTTCAGAAGATCGTCAACAGACATATCTGAAGGTTTCTTTGAGGGCTTGCGGGGTGTGTTTCCGAGAATATCGGAAATGTCAGGAGAGCTGCTCTTTTTAGGTGCAGGAGCAGCAACCTTTGTTTCAACGGGCTTAACAGGAGCACCGCCTCTTAATTCGGCAACCTGATCTCTTGTAAGAATACCTGTATTATCAGAAACAGTTGATTCAGCTGGCTTTGAGTATGTTGCAGTACGCTCTGCAGCAGCTGTTTTACGGAGCATTTCTTCACGAAGTGTTTCAGCTGTAGGAGCAGGAGAAGAAACGCTGTTGGGATTTCTCTGGGCAAAGGAAGACTCTGCTGTGCCTGAACCGGAGAATGAAGTTGTATTGCTGAGGCTTGCACCTTTCTGTGCTTTGAACTGAACAGTACGTTCTTTTTCCTTCTGGTAAGGAGAATCGGGATTTACTTCCTTCTGCTTGAAGTTGTCAGCAATTGACATCTTTCTTCTTTCAAAAGCAGGGTTTGCAGGAGCTTCGTTGCTGGGCTCGTAGAGGGGATCGGACTTCTTCTTTGCGGCTTTGCTGGTTTCTTCTTCGTACTCATAGAAGCCGAACTCGTCCTCATCGTCTTCGTCGGAATTGCGTGAGGCTAAAATCGAAGCAAAGAGTAAAATAATAAGGAGAAGTGCAGGAACACCAAGGAGAGTAATTATACCCTTAAGCTGTCTTGCGAAAGTGATAAAGCGTCCGAGCTCCAGACTTTCATTGTAGCCTGTACAGATAGCAACGATTTTATCCATTGTGATAGAACCTGTTGTATCCTCATGGAAGGAATCCATGGTGTAATATGATGTACCTTCTTCGTTTTCAGCTATAAAGCTGATACATCTCAATGAAAGCTGTGCAGGATCGTCAGCAGGGTAGCAGAGAATGATATCGCCTGTTGAAGCTGCACTTCTTTCCGGGTCACTCTCGTGTTTTTTAAGATCTCTTGCAATGAGAGCGGATCCTGCTCTGATTTCATTTATTGGGCTTTCCTCGCCTACAACGTAGATATATCTGTCGAATAATTTCGGAGTCTTATCTCCTGCGAATAAAATATTGATACCTGCCGATACTATAACAGAAGTAATACAGAGTATCACTATGAGCAGCTTTAAAGCTGAAAATCTTTTCTCTTTTTTCATTTCCTTGATTCCTTTCAGATAAATTTCTACACATTTTCGCTGGGATGCTTCACTCCCGAAACGACATCATATATATTATACCATATTATTTCTAAAATTTCAATCTTTTTTTTATATTTTTTCAACTTTTTTTCAGATTGTTTACAAGATTGAATTTATTAAGCCGTTTTACACTCGACTCATTCCCCTTATTCGTCGCTAAAGTTCTGAAAATTCGTTTTTATGCACAAAAAATGCAGAGTGAAAATCTGCGATTGAGCATATTGCACACAGAAAAACTGTTTTTTTAGTCACAATGTCCTTGTTTTTTAGTGATTTGTAAATTCTGAATACAAAACTTTGTGAAATTATACAATTGAAATAGAACGGGAAATATGATACAATAATAAATGTGGTATTATACACGGTGTTTTATAGCTGATGTATAAATATGTTTTATATATACTATTGGTATTTTCAATATCGAAAGGAGATAAATTATGACATCCTCAAAAGCTCAGATTATCGAAAAAATCAAAGCTGATTTTCCGAAGAAGCTTCAGTCCCTCTATAGCGTTACTCCGGAGGAGGCTTCTGATAAGCAGGTTTATCAGATTCTTTCCTCAATCATTGTTGAGGTTCTTGGAAACAAAAGACAGAGCTTTGTAAATCATACCCATTCTGTAGGTGGAAAGCAGATTTACTACCTCTCAATGGAATTCCTTATGGGACGTTCTCTCAAAACAAGCCTTTACAATCTGGACATTGCAGATGAAGTTCGTGCAATGCTTAAAAGTCATACAATAAATCTTGATAAGGTGTTCGATCACGAGCCTGACGCAGGTCTCGGAAACGGCGGTCTTGGCAGACTTGCAGCCTGCTATCTTGACGGACTTGCAACAATAGGTTTCCCCACTATGGGATACTCACTCTGCTATGAGTATGGTATCTTCCAGCAGAAGCTTGAAGACGGCTGGCAGACCGAGCTTCCTGACAACTGGCTTCCCGGCGGCAGCGTATGGCTTGTACCAAAGCCCGAGCTTGCACTTGAAGTTCATTTCGAGGGTGATTTACAGGAATACTGGGATAACCAGTACCACTACATCTCTCACGTGAACTATAATACAGTTATGGCAATTCCCTATGATATGTACGTATCAGGTTATGGCGGCGAGGGTGTATCCGTTCTCCGTCTGTGGTCAGCTAAAGCGCCAAGCTTCAATATGTCCGAATTCAACGAGGGCAATTATGCACAGGCTCTTGCACAGAATGCAACAGCTAACTCAATTTCAAAGATTCTCTATCCAAATGACAACCATGCCGAGGGTAAGAGTCTCCGTTTAAGACAGCAGTATTTCCTCTGTGCAGCGTCAGTAGGCGATATCGTAAACAGTCATATGATGGTTTACGGCACACTTGAAAATCTTGCTGAAAAGGTTGCAATTCACGTAAATGATACTCACCCCACTCTCGCTATCCCCGAGCTTATGCGTATACTCCTTGATGACTGCGGCTATGGCTGGGATAAGGCATGGGATATCGTTACAAAGACGTTTGCTTATACAAATCACACTGTTATGGCAGAGGCTCTTGAAAAATGGGACGTAAACCTTGTGAAGCACGTTATTCCCAGAATTTTCACAATTATTGTTGAAATAAACAACCGTTACTGTCAGTCACTTATGGAAAGAAACGGCGGTGACAGCGTAAAGACAACCCGCATGTCAATCATCAAGGACAACATGATTCATATGGCTTCTCTCTGCGTTGCAGCTTCACACAGCGTAAACGGCGTATCCAAGCTTCATTCCGAGATTATCAAGGAGTCTGTATTCCACGATGAATACGAGGTAACTCCCGAAAAGTTCAAGAATGTTACAAACGGTATTGCTTACAGAAGATGGCTTACACAGTCAAATCCCGGACTTACAGGGCTTCTTTCTGAAACTATCGGTGACAAGTTCATAAAGGACGGTTCAGAACTTGAAAAGTTCAGAGCATTTGAAAATGATGAGTCTGTGCTGACAAAGCTTCTTGAAATCAAGCAGGAGAATAAGAAGAAGTTTGCAAAGCAGGTCAAGTCATCAAGTGGTATAATCCTTGATACAGAGCGTATTTTTGACGTTCAGGTAAAGCGTCTCCACGAGTATAAGAGACAGCACCTCAATGTAATGAATATCCTTGCTGATTATGCATATCTCCTTGCAAATCCCGACGCTCCTTTTACTCCCAAGACTTATATTTTCGCTGCAAAGGCTGCACCGGGATATTATCTTGCAAAGCAGATTATCAAGATGATCTGGGCAATTTCAGAGGAAATCAGAAAAAATCCCAGAATTTCACAGAAGTTACAGGTTGTATTCCTTGAAAACTATTGCGTAACCCTTTCCGAAAGACTTATGCCTGCTTCTGATATATCCGAGCAGATTTCTCTTGCAGGAACAGAAGCTTCAGGTACAGGTAATATGAAGTTCATGCTCAACGGTGCTGTGACTCTTGGTACTCTTGATGGCGCTAATATCGAAATCAAGGAGGCAGCAGGAGATGATAATATCGTTATCTTCGGTATGACAACTCCTGAGGTCAACGAGCTGAAGGCAATGGGCTATAACCCTAACGATTATTTCAATAATGACGGCAGAATTAAAGAGGCTATCCAGCGTATGTACAACGGCATCAACGGCTGTACATTCAATGATGTGGCAAATTCTCTTAAAGACCGTGATCCGTATATGGTACTTGCTGATTTCGACAGCTACCGCAAGGCGCAGGCTTATATTACGGAGTGCTACAATGATAGAATGAAGTGGGCGAAGATGTCCCTGAACAATATTGCAGGAGCAGGAATTTTCTCCGCAGACCGTGCAGTTTCAGAATATGCAGACAACATCTGGAATCTCAGATAATAATTAATATTCGATAATAAGGCTGTATATCTGTGCAGCCTTATTGTCGTGTTCCTGATATTTGTATGGTACGTCAAGGTTACCGTTATTTAAAAAGTTCTATCAATTCAAAGGGGGTAATAAACATGAAACCAATATATGATACATGGAATTTAAGTTATAAATCAGTTTTCGGAGCAGTAAGGCAGGGTGAAAACTGTCGTTTCTCCATTCGTCTTTCAAAGGATATCCGCCCCGATTTTCCGCCCGTGCTTGTGCTTTTCCGAACAGGATTCAAGGAGCGTTTTCTCACCATGAATGTAACGGCAGAGGAAGAAGAATGTTTCGTATACTCCTGCGATTATACTCCGAGATATGCTGACGTTCACTACTATTATTTTTCATACACAAGCGGAGGAATCCGCCGTTATATCAAGAAGATCAACTGCCATGAGGGTGGTGAGGGTGAAGGTGGATTATTTCAGCTTACGGTATACTCCCAGAACTATGAAACTCCCGATTTTCTCAAAGGCGGTGTAATGTATCAGATTTTCCCTGACCGTTTCTGCAAAAGCGGTGAGGTACATGAGAATATTCCTGATGGCAGAGTGTTCCGCGAGGACTGGAACGGTACACCGTGGTATAAACCTGACCATAACGGTCATGTGTGGAATAACGACTACTTCGGCGGAGATTTCAAGGGTATACAGTCAAAGTTGAAATATCTCAACGATCTTGGCGTTACCTGCATATACCTTAATCCCATATTTGAATCTCATGAAAACCACAGATACAATACAGCAGATTATATGAAAGCGGATCCTATGCTGGGAACCAACGACGATTTTGAGGAGCTTTGTACAGAGGCAAAAAAGTACGGTATATCCGTAATTCTGGACGGTGTGTTCTCCCATACCGGTGCAGACAGTCGATATTTTAACAAGTTTGGCAGATATAAGGATACTGTCGGTGCTTATCAGTCAAAGGAAAGCCCCTATTATGACTGGTACAGCTTTATCAATTATCCTCATGAGTATGAAGCATGGTGGGGTATTGATACACTTCCGAATATCTGGGAAAACAACGAGGATTACACTGAATTTATCTGCGGTGAGGAGGGTGTACTTCACTACTGGTTAAGCAAAGGTGCGGCAGGCTTCCGCCTTGATGTTGCAGACGAGTTGCCCGACCAGTTCCTAAACAATCTGCGAAAGTCAGTGAAATCATATGGTAAGGATAAGGTAATTATAGGCGAGGTCTGGGAGGACGCTTCAAATAAGGAAAGCTATGGTATAAAGCGTCGTTATCTTCTGGGCGATCAGCTTGATTCTGTAATGAATTACCCGTTCAGAGAGGCTATAATAAACTTTGTAAAGGGCGGACCTGCAAGAGATTTCATATATTCTGTAATGACAATCCTTGAAAATTATCCCAAGCCTTCAATTGATGTGCTGATGAATTTTGTGTCAACACATGACATAGAGAGAGCTATAAACCGCCTTGCAGGTGACTACTGCGACGATAAGAGTAAGGACTGGATGGCAGAGAGATATCTCACGGAGGAGCAGTACCGACACGGAAAAAATCTGCTTAAAGTTGCCGTGACGATTATGTTCTTCCTGCCTGGTGTACCAAGCATATATTATGGCGATGAAGCAGGTTTACAGGGCTATAAAGATCCGTTTAACCGCCGTTGCTACCCATGGGGTAATGAGGATTGTGAGCTTATCAGCTTTGTTTCGGAATTAAGCCGTGTAAGAAAGTCAATTCCCAATATGAAAGACGGCAGAACTTATTTTGTGATAAATGACGGTCAGACTATTGATGAGCGTGTGGTTGTATTTACAAGACAGGGTAAGACTGACTACCTTGTGTTTGTCAACAGGTCGTCTGATGAGGTGAAAATTGCGGATGTCTCGCAAAAGCTTTACAAATTCAGTAATTTTGCAGAGTTTCAGGGCGAATATAAAAACGACTGCATAACACTGCAGCCTTATGGATATGCCATTGTAACAGCTGAATTTATTGGGTAAGAGTATATATGCGGTTTATATAAAAAACATATGCCGCAAATACAATACCTTACTTAACTTTTAAGATTATTTTAAGGTTGTATGGGTATACTATAAGAGGATTAATAATCCCCCAATTCCCCTTCTATATTTATTTAGAGCAAACCTTCGCTCTAAAGGCTGTATCTACCCGATACAGTCATTTTTTTTGCCTTGTTTATATGTTCTTTGGTTATAATATACGAAATGCCGTTGATGTGTTGTGCAGGTTGTACATTAAATCGAAAAAATACAGAATACCCCTTGAAAAAAATCTGATTTTATAGTATAATATAAAAGATAATATAATCGGGTAGTGTGGCTTTTTTATTGCTGCCGTATCCCGAAAAGGAGGAAAAAAAGTGATAAAAGCAACAACCGCTTCACGAAAGCCGTCATATGCTGTAGCTTATGAGCCTGCACGATATGTAAAGTTAAAACCTGTTTACTATATTGCTGCATTTCTCATTCCAGCACTGCTGACATTGATTGGCTACATCATCTTCGGAGTTTATCCTTTCGGTGAACGCTCCGTACTGACTCTTGACCTTAACGGTCAGTATGTCTACTACTTCGAGAATATCCGCCGCTGCTTCTGGGAGGGCGAGAGCATTCTCTACAGCTGGGCAAGAAACCTGTCCGGCGGTTATCAGGGCGTTATAGGATATTATCTTGCCAGCCCATTTACGTTTATTGTTATATTGATGCCCCGTGACCTTATCATAGAAGCACTTATGATAATGCAGATATGCAAGGTGGGTGCCTGTGGTGTGACATTCTGTGCCTATGCACAGAATGCAAAGAATGTAAAGCCGCTTCAATCAGTTATTTTCTCAACAATGTATGCCCTTATGGCTTACGTTTCAATTCAGCTTATTGACCCAATGTGGATTGACGGACCTATTTTCCTGCCCCTTATAATCCTTGGTGTTGAGTATCTTATTGATGACGGCAGAAAAATCAACTATATCATTCCTCTTGCATTAATGTTTATTGCAAACTTCTACATCGGCTTCATGGTTGCTATTTTCGTAGCCATTTACTTTGTATACTATATGTTCTTCGGAGCAAAGAGAAAGTTCAAGAGTGTCGGCGAATATGGTGCTGTATTCGGAAGAATGTGTCTTGCAACAGGTGTTGCGGTAATGTGCAGCTATATAATGATTATGCCTATATACAATGCACTTGCCCTTGGTAAGTTCGACTTTTCCGAGCCTGATTACAGCATGAAGACTATGTTCAACCCTGTTGAGCTTCTTCCTACTCTTTTCCCGAACCAGTACTACTCTGTAAACGTGGACGAGGGTACAAGAATGTACGGCAGACCTGAAATCTACTGTGGTGTACTTTCTCTTGTACTTGCTGTTCTCTATTTCTTCAACAAGAAGATTACTGTAAACCGCAAGATAGGACATGGACTCCTGCTGTTCGTAATGTTCTTCAGCATGTGGATAAAGCCTCTCAATATGATGTGGCATGGTGGACAGGATCCTAACTGGCTTCCTTACCGTTACAGTTTCCTTGTTTCCTTTATTCTTGTATCTATGGCTGCGGAAACATTTTCAAAGCTTGACGGATACAAAATGGATCTTAAAGCCCCCATTGCAGTACTGTCTGGAATTTCTGTTTTTGCGATTATATTTGACGCTTTAAAGGAAACATTCAACTACAACGAAAGTGATTACAAATACGTTGCAATTACTCCCTACAGTGAAAATGTAAAAATCAACGGTGAATCCGTGGATCATCTTTTCCTTGGTACTGTTGTATTCGGTGTTGTACTCTCTGCGGTATACCTTGCATTTGTTTATCTTATAAGCCATGCAAAAACACAGAAAGGCAGAAATATGATTTCTGTCTTTATGGCGGCTCTCGTATTCTTTGAGGCTGGCTATAACTTCTTTGACACAATCTTCAAGATTGACAAGGAAGTTTACTATTCATCAAGAGATTCATACAGCGAAATTATGTCTGCCCCCGATGTAAAGGCCGCACTTGATGAGGTCGATGACGGTTTCTACCGTGCGGAAAAGACATTCTTCCGTAATGTAAACGATAACCAGGCTTATGGATTAAAGGGTGTTTCACATTCAAGCTCTGTAATGAATGCGAGAATACTTAAATTCCTTGAAACACTTGGTTATACAACAAAGAGCTATGAGTCAAGATATGACGGTAATACACCTCTTGCTGACTCGTTGCTGGGTATCAAGTATGTCCTTGATGATCCTTCAAATTACAATCCGGGCAGTAATCTCAGAACGCTCCTCAGTCCCTACTACAACAAGGTGGCTTCAACTACCTACACAAAGGAGAACAACAAGGAGGGTACTGTAGATATCTACGAAAATCCCGATGCACTTCCTATTGGATTTATGGCTGATGATGATATTCTCCGACTCAGCTTCCTTGGAAATGATAATCCTTTCAACAGCATGAACAACTTCCTCAGCTCGATGACAGGAAGTACAACAGATTACAGTTCACTCAACCCCGAGTCTTATTTCTATCGCCTTGACTTTGATCCTGTTAACGATGTTCAGCTCAATGAGTGTACAGTAAGAGATTATAACGGTCAATACTGCTATGACGCTCTGCCCAACGCAGTAGATCCTACAGTAAGACTTCACTTCACTTCACAGAGTGAGGACAGCCTGTATCTCTTTATGAAGTCAGATAACCAGAAACAGTGTAACCTTTGGTTCTCCACAACAAAGAATGAAGAAACAGGCGAATTTGAGAACTTCACAAGTATGGGTTCATACTACGACGGCTACGACTATTGTATTATCAACCTTGGTAAAATTCCTGTTGGTACAGAAGTTGAGCTTCGTATGACAATTATCCAGCAGGATAAGACAGGTGCAAACGAGTTCATCATGGTAAGAGACTTCCAGTTCTATTACCTTGATTATGAGCTTTTCCACGAGAGAATACAGCAGCTTAAGGAATCACCCCTTGTTCTCGATATGGACAAGACAAAGGAAAATCACATTGTAGGTGAGGTTGACGCAAAGGAAGGTGAAATCCTCTACACTTCAATCCCCTATGAGCCAGGCTGGACAATCAAGGTTGACGGTAAGAAGGTTGACGAGCAGTTTGTAGATACAATGCAGGTTGACGGTATGTTCCTTGAGGATCGACTTGCACAGATTGAGGATGCGTACAACAATGGTGAATTAAGCGAGACAGCATACGAAAGCTCGGTTGAAGATGTAAAGAGCCGTGCACAGAGCATTATGTCAAACAATGGCACTGAGGAAGGTGCGGTATGTATCCTTAACGCAATGATTGGTCTGCGTCTTTCACCCGGACATCATAAGATTGAGATGACTTATTCACCTCCCGGATTCAAGACAGGTATCCTTCTTCTTATTCTTGGTATTGCTGCCATCTTCTATTTCTGGTATACTGACAGAAAGAATAATCCCGCACTTGTTGCAAAAGCACAGGCAAAGGAAAACTGGAAGAAGGGCATATATACTGTGGCTGAGCCTGCTTCTGACGATGATGAAAAGAAGTCTGTAAAGATTATCAAGTCAAAGGGTGCAGTAACTCCCAAACAGAATAAAGACGAAAAATCTGACGACTCTGAAGAAGAAGTAAAGGAATACAAGCTTTATGAGGATGAAGAAAGTGAAAATTCCGAAGAAATTTCAGATGAGTCTGAAGCCAAGGAGACTGTTGAGAAGAAAAAAGAAGTAAAGAAAAATAATGCTCCTAAAAAGAACAACAGTAACGATAAAAAAGGCAAAAACAAGAAAAAGTAAAAATTATGGCGGTAAATCTTATTGAAAGATTTACCGCCTTGTTTTATGTAAAGGTCATCTCTAAAATTAATCTGAAATAAAATGACGCTCTGAAAGTAAGAGCGTCATTTTATATACCGTAATATTGAGTAGTGGCAGATAATATCCACCACTACTGAACAATATAAAACAGCTATTTATCTAACCTTCTTTGCAATATCATCAAGAAGCTTTGAAAGCATTTCGCCCTGTGTCATAGAGCCGAGATCGCCCTCACGGCGGGAAGTCATGGAAACTGTACCGCCCTCAACTTCCTTATCGCCCACAGTAATCCATACAGGGAGCTTTTCAAGACGAGCGTCACGGATTTTCTTACCAACCTTTTCTGCTCTGTCGTCAATTGAACAGCGAATACCAGCCGCTTCAAGCTTAGCCTTGAGTTCATAGCAGTAGTCAAGGTGACGGTCTGCAACAGGAACAATTCTCACCTGCTCAGGAGCAAGCCAGAGTGGGAATGCACCTGCATACTTCTCAATGAGGTAAGCGAGAGTTCTTTCATAACAGCCGAGAGATGTTCTGTGAATGATGTAAGGACGCTTCTTTGTGCCGTCTACGTCAATATATTCCATACCGAACTTTTCAGCAAGAAGCATATCAATCTGAATTGTAACGATAGTATCTTCCTTGCCGTATACGTTCTTGTACTGAATGTCAAGCTTGGGCCCGTAGAATGCGGCTTCATCAATGCCGATTTCATAATCTACGCCGAGATTATCAAGTATTTTTGCCATTGCAGCCTGTGCAGTTTCCCACTGTTCAGCAGTACCCTCGTACTTGTTCTTGGGATTTGCAGGATCCCACTGTGAGAAGCGGAATGTACAATCCTCAAGCATACCAACAGTTTCAAGAACATACTTTGCAAGCTCCAGACAGCCCTTGAATTCTTCTTCAAGCTGTTCGGGGCGAAGTATAAGGTGTCCCTCGGAAATTGTGAACTGACGAACACGGATAAGACCGTGCATTTCGCCCGAATCCTCATTTCTGAAAAGAGTTGAAGTTTCACCAAGACGCATAGGAAGGTCACGGTATGAACGCTGTCTGTTGAGGAATACCTGATACTGGAAAGGACAAGTCATAGGACGGAGTGCGAAGCATTCCTTTGTTTCGTCGTCGGGATCGCCGAGAATGAACATACCATCACGGTAATGATCCCAATGTCCTGAAATTTTATAGAGGTCTGATTTAGCCATAAGTGGAGTCTTGGTAAGAATATAGCCACGCTTCTGCTCCTCATCCTCAATCCAGCGCTGGAGAAGCTGGATAACTCTTGAACCCTTGGGGAGAAGAATAGGAAGTCCCTGTCCGATACAGTCAACAGTTGTGAAAAATTCAAGCTCACGGCCAAGCTTGTTGTGGTCACGGAGTTTAGCTTCCTCACGCTGTTTAATATCAGCTTCAAGGTCAGCAGCCTTTGGATATGCAGTTGCATAGATACGTGAAAGCATCTTGTTCTTTTCGGAACCTCTCCAGTATGCACCTGTACATGAGAGAAGCTTGAAAGCCTTAACAGGAGCTGTTGTCATAAGGTGAGGGCCTGCACAGAGGTCGGTAAATTCACCCTGCTTGTAGAATGAAATAGGCTCGCCCTTGTCAGCGTGTTCCTCGCAAAGCTCAACCTTGTAGATTTCACCTGTTTCTTTGAGGTAAGCGATAGCGTCGGCAGGGGACATTTCAAACTGCTCTAAAGCGATGCCCTCCTTGACGATTTTCTTCATTTCAGTTTCGATTTTTTCAAGTTCTTCCTGTGAGAAAGGCTTTTCTACGTCAAAGTCGTAGTAGAAGCCGTTGTCAATAGCAGGGCCGATAGCAAGCTTTGCTTCGGGGTAAAGACGCTTTACAGCCTGTGCAAGAATATGTGAAGCTGTGTGCCAGAATGTTTTTTTACCCTCAATTGAGTCGAATGTGCAGACTTCAAATTCGCAGTCGCTGTCGATAATTGTGCGGAGGTCCTTAACCTCACCGTTGATTTTTACGCAGCAAGCAGCTTTGTAAAGTCCCATGCCGATACCCTTTACGATTTCAGCGGCAGATGATGCAGTTTCGATTTCTCTGATACTGCCGTCTTTTAATGTTAATTTAATCATTGTAAATTTCTCCTTTTATTTAATACGCATTACCCACGATTTCAAATTCACCGTCATACAATTCAACCGACTGCGGTTCCATGTAACCGTCCTCGCTTGATACTGTAAAGCAGAATATTATACCGTCATCGTCGATGTCGGCGTAAATATCTTCTATTATAATATTATTTTTCAGTGACTCCTCTGAACCCCTGTAAATAGCGTCTTCGGTAAGCATTCGTGAAAGCTTGCCCTTACCGCCGTTTATGGTTTCAAGCTTCATAGCAATTTCACTGATATTCCCTGTAATATCCTCCTCGGATTCTGTATAGAAACGTATTACAATCATATTATCCCACAGCTTATAGGGGAGTTCAAAAGCTTCCTGTTCCTCATTATACTTTATATTACTCATTATATCACCTCTTTTCCTTTTTAAATCCGCCTTTGTGATATGGGAATATAAAAAGTCCCTCATACCCGAAAAGGCACAAGGGACGATAATTCAACCGTGGTTCCACCCTGATTTATGCGGATATACCGCAACTCATTGCGACTTTATAACGGAAGTCAGCCGTCGTTTATTGGACGCACTCGGAGGCGGTGTGCTGTTATCCTTGATATACTGCCTCGCACCACACGGCAGCTCTCTGAAATATCGCAGCGGATAAAGCCTTCCTCGTCAAAGCTTTATGATATATTCTTATGATATCATATTTTTCGTCTGTTGTCAAGAGAAAAATTGAAATATAAATGGAAACTCCCCGAAATCGGGGAGCTTGTTCAGTGATTTTCTTTGATTGCGGTTTTGGCTTTTGAAACAATTGTTTTGTCATTTTCATAGGTGAGGATGCTTGACGCATAGGAGATGTCAACCCAGCGTATTTCTGCTATTTCATTCTCCTGTGGCTGAAAATCTACATTTTTGGCGCGGGCAAGAAAATATACAACAACCTTCATCGTGTCCTTTTTCGGGGAGTATGTAACGGTTTCTCTGAAAGTGGGATCAATGATAACGTCGATATTCGTTTCCTCTTTGATTTCACGGCGAGCTGTTTCAGCCTCGGATTCACCTGCTTCAACGTGGCCCTTGGGGAATGACCAGTGGCCGCTGTTTATATGCTTTATGAGGAGAATTTCCGTATTGCCGTGATACTTGCGATAGACAATAGCTCCGCATGATTTTTCGTGAAACATATTATTCCTTTCTATCCAACGGATGTTTTAGTGTTTATTCACATATATTATACCATATTTTTTTACTATTGTCTATAGGTTTTTCTGTATTTTTTGTAAAGTTTGGGGTGCAATGTAAAAAAATCCGCTTCACAGAACTACTGTTGTGAAGCGGGGATAAGTTATGTGTTTTCGGTTGAGTCTGTCTGCTCGTCCATAGTTTTTACAATATCATCTATCTGAATCGCACCGGGAAGATTTATGCACTTTTCAGCGAGATAATCCATACAGATTTTAATAGTTCTGTTGTTCTCGTTGCTCTTTTTGCAGATCATGATATCAATTGTCCTGAGGTTTGCTTCGCTGCATTTTACAGCTACAATACCTTTTCCGCCCTTCGGCATACCCTTTGAGCTGGGAGAAGCCCACATATAGGAATTGTCTATGCTATTGAGGAGAATCATCTTACTGCCGTTGTCCTGAACGTAAATACGTTTAAGGTTATTGCTGTCGTATTCCTTGTTGATGTGATTATGCTCGAAAAGCTGCATCTCATCGTCAGCGTGTACGATTTCGGGATACAGTTCAAGCTCCTCGATAGTTACCTCCTCACGTTTTGCAAGGGGATGGTCAGCAGACATGACAGGCTGCATTACAAATGCAACAAGGGGGCGTGTAAAAAATCTGCGGTTGTTCATCTGCTCCTCGTAGACATCATACTGATTAAGGGGGACGCGGATAATACCGATATCGGATCTTCCGCTGTTTACCTCATCAATGACCTTGTTCGTGCTTGTCTCAAAGAAGTGGAGAGAGAGCTTTTCGTCTTTGTCAAGCTCGTTTACCCATTCGCCGATAACACCGGGGATATATCCGGAACGGACAGCGGATATTCTCAATGTAATACCGTCTTCAATTCTGTTTGTATAATCAGCTTCAAGGCTGTGCATACTTTCAACAATATCTTTTGCACGTACAAGAAAGTCCTCGCCTTCGGGGGTAAGTACCATGCCGTTGGGAGTTCTCCAGAATACCTGCATACCGATTTCGGATTCAAGTTCTTTAAGGGCAATGCTGATATTAGGCTGTGCCTGATAAAGATTTTTAGCTGCGGCAGTAATACTTCCTGCCTGAGCAATTGCGATAACATATTCAAGCTGCTGTAATTTCATAAATAACAAACCTCGCTGATTAACATTCTTTTTTAAATACATTCCATAATAAATTATCTTACAGCATATTATAGCATATAATTTTTAAATATGCAAGAGGTTTTTATTATATTTCACATATTTTTTATATTTGACTGTATTTTAAGTTCATACGAACAGGTTTCGTAGACTTTTTTTGAATTTTGTCAAATAAAAATTCCCTTTCGCTTATACGAAAGGGAATTGAGATTACTCAATAGTAACAGTAACCTTGAGATCCTTTTTAGCAGCGCCTGCTCTCATAATAGTGCGGAGTGCCTTGGCAATTCTGCCCTGCTTGCCGATTACACGGCCCATATCATCGGGAGCAACTGAAAGGTGGAAGTTTATGTTTCCTTCCTCGTCAGGCTCGTCCTCTTTTATGATAATAGCGGTCTTATCTTCAACAAGACCTGCTGCAATTGCATAAAGTAAGTCTTTCATAAGTCCTCCTTGCTTCGGGAACAGGAGCATTGGACAAATGTCCACGCTCCTCCTCAGCTTTTTAATTAAAGGATACCTTCGTTCTTGAGAAGTACCTTTACTGTGTCTGTAGGCTGTGCACCCTTTGCAATCCAGCTCTTAGCCTTTTCTCCGTCGATCTTTACAACAGAGGGCTCCTTTGTAGGATCGTAGTAACCGATTTCCTCAACAAATCTACCATCTCTGGGGTATCTGGAATCTGCAACAACAACACGATAGAAAGGAGCCTTCTTAGCACCCATTCTTCTCAGTCTGATTTTTACTGCCATTTTCTATTCACCTCCGTATAAATATTTGTGTATATTCAAGGGTTTCCCCGTGAAATCATAAATCTGCGGCAATCGTGTCAACAGTTATCGCAAGAAAAAAGAGAATTCCTGCAACAATACGTGAAATATCATTAGCTTTTCTTCTGCGTTCAGCTGTTTCAAAATCGTCACCGTGCCGTTTTTCGTCACTGCCGAAAAACCAAACGATTACCGCCAATCCGCATAAAATCCAGCCCCATATAGTATCAAACCCGTAACGTCTGACTCTGAACAAAGCCGCCGCTGTTAAATCTAATCCCATTTTTTAATCCCCTGTTATTTTTATCCAACCGTACCCCTACGGTTTTTCGGCAATCAGAAAGGAAGATTTCCTCCGCCCTTGCCTGTCATTTTATCAAAATTCATACCGGCAATCTGTTTTCTTGCCTTACGCAGGTTCATTTTGCCGCCTTTTCCTGTGAATTTCTTCATCATCTTCTGCATCTGGTCGAACTGTTTCAGAAGTCTGTTGATTTCCTCTACTTTAGTACCTGAACCAGCAGCAATACGTCTTTTTCTTGACGGATTTATGATTGAAGGTTTTTCACGCTCTGCCTTTGTCATAGAAGTAATAATCGCCTCTATACGCACAAGACCGCTTTCGTCAACGTCCACATCTTTAAGTTTATCGCCAACACCTGGAAGCATACCGATAATGGACTTCATACTTCCCATTTTTCTTATCTGCTTCATCTGGTCAAGGAGGTCGTTCATATCGAACTTGTTTTCCTTGAATTTCTTGGTGAGATGTTCAGCGTCCTTCTGTGACATTACATTTTCAGCTTTTTCGATAAGGGTGAGAACGTCGCCCATACCGAGAATACGGGAAGCCATACGCTCAGGGTGGAACTGCTCAAAATCGTCAAGCTTTTCGCCCATACCCACAAACTTGATAGGCTTACCTGTAACTGACAGTACGGAGAGAGCCGCACCGCCTCTTGTATCTGAGTCAAGCTTTGACATAAGCACGCCTGTGATACCTACGGCTTCATCGAAAGCCTTGGCAACATTTACAGCGTCCTGACCTGTCATAGCGTCGACAACAAGCATAATTTCATGAGGAGTTGTAAGCTCCTTGATATTTTTAAGCTCATCCATAAGAGCCTCATCAACGTGCAGACGGCCTGCGGTGTCGATGATAAGTATATCGTGGCCGTAATCCTTAGCATGGGCAAGAGCCTTCTGTGCAATGATTACGGGGTCTGTCTGTCCCATTTCAAAGACTTTTACATCAGCCTTTGCACCGACTACCTGCAACTGATTTATAGCGGCAGGACGGTAAATATCACAGGCTGCAAGAAGCGGACGATGTCCCTCTTTTTTAAGCATTTTAGCAAGCTTTGCAGCGTGGGTGGTTTTACCTGAACCCTGAAGACCGCACATCATAATAACCGTAGGCGGTTTGTTTGCGAAATTTATGCGTGAGTTACGCTCACCCATAAGGGAGCAGAGCTCCTCGTTAACAATCTTTATAACCTGCTGTGCAGGGGTAAGGCTTGTGAGGACGTCTTCGCCGACGGCTCTTTCAGTAACCTTTGCAACGAAATCCTTAACAACCTTATAGCTTACGTCTGCTTCAAGAAGTGCAAGCTTTACTTCACGCATAGCCTCCTTGACATCTTTTTCCGTGAGCTTTCCTCTGGATTTCAGTTTTTTAAAGACGTTATTCAGTTTTTCGGAAAGTCCCTCGAATGCCATAAGCTGCCTCCTATATTAAAAGCTCCAGTCCTTTTTCGACTTCGGCGTTGATAGTATTTCTGATATCTTCATTTTCCACAAGCTTTGCGGTGTTGCTTATATTGTTGAAGCAATCCTGCATTTTTTCAAGTCTTTCGGCAAAGCCAAGCTTTTCCTCGTAGTTGAGGAGAATTTCCTCACCTCGTTTGATAAAGCTTCTGACAGCCTGTCTTGTGATACCCATGGGATTACCGATTTCCGAGAGTGACAAATCCTCGCAGTAATACAGCTCCATGACGTCACGCTGTTTTTCGGTAAGCAGTTCTCCGTAGAAATCGAGGAGCATAACAAATTTAAGCTCTTTTGCCATAAAACAGCCGCCTTTCGGGTGTAATGAAAAATCACTTTACACATTATACACTATATTATATGATTTGTCAAGAGAAAGAAAGAATTTTTAAATGTGTTATCAAAAAATCTTGATTTCCGGGTAAAACAGCGGATATTTAACATTCCGAAAGAGAAAAGATTGACAAAACATTATCAATCTTTGTGTAACTATACAATATTAGGAAAAAACTGTCACATTAGCTTGAAAAGTTCATAATTATATGGTATAATATTTATGATAAGACATAATTTATCACATACAATATAACACATAACTGAAAAGGTGGGGTTTTTATGGCTAACGTCAAAGGCGGAAAGAAAATTGCTGTTCTCGGTGCGGGAAATGTCGGTGCAACCTGTGCGTATACATTTGCGGTTGCAGGTACTTGTTCTGATATCGTTCTCATTGATATAAACAAGGAAAAAGCAAAGGGCGAGGCTATGGATATTCGTCAGGGAGTTTCATTCAGCCATAATGTAGAAGTTTTTGACGGTACTTACGATGATGCGGCAGGTGCGGATATTGTTGTTGTAACTCTCGGTCTTGCACGTAAGCCGGGACAGACACGAATTGACCTTGCACAGGCAAATGTAAATATTATCAAGGATGTTATGCCGCAGATTGCCAAGGCTGCCCCCGACGCTATATATATCGTAGTCAGCAACCCTGTTGACATTATTACCTACGCAATTCTCAAATGTACTGACCTTAAGCCTGAACAGGTTATCGGTTCGGGAACTGCACTTGATACGTCAAGACTTCGTTCAAGCATTGCAGATCATCTGGATATCAGCCCTAACAGCGTTCATGCCTACGTTTTCGGCGAGCATGGCGACACATCAATGATACCATGGTCACTTACAACTATCGCAGGAAGCTCAATGGAGCAGTATTGTGCAGAGCAGGAGCACCGTGAAATTGATGAGGAAGCAATTATTGAGGAAGTCCGCCGTGCAGGTGGCGAGGTCATAAAACGTAAGGGAGCTACATTCTATGCTATTGCTCTCACTATAAATAAGCTTTGCGATGACGTTCTCCGTGATTCAAACAATATCCGTACAGTATCATTTCTTATGGACGGAAAATACGGCATAAGCGATGTGTGCCTGAGTCTGCCTGCTGTAGTAGGGGGAGGCGGTATAATCAAGAAGATTTACCCCAATATGACAGAGCCGGAAATAGGTAAGCTCCGTGCAAGTGCGGACGCACTTAAAAAGGTTATATCAAGCCTTAATATGGATTAAGAGTCAGGGCGTGTCAACACGCCCTGAAATCTGATAAAATGCAATTGTGCAGGGGCGGATATTATCCGCCCTTTAATTAAAGGGTATCTCTGAATTTATGAGGAAAAATAATATGAGTTTAAATAACACTCCCACGGGAGAAAGAATACACATCGGATTTTTCGGCAGAAGAAATGCAGGAAAATCCTCTCTTGTAAATGCGGTGACAGGGCAGGAATTGTCCGTTGTTTCCGATGTAAAGGGAACTACCACAGATCCCGTCTATAAGGCTATGGAACTGCTCCCTCTTGGTGCGGTGGAGATAATCGACACACCGGGATATGACGACGAGGGAATGCTGGGGGAACTCCGTGTGAAGAAAACACGACAGATACTTGCAAAAACTGATATAGCCGTTCTTGTGGTGGATATATCCGCAGGTATGGGGGACTGTGAAAACGAGCTTGTGCAGTTGTTTAAAGACCGTGAAATTCCCTGTATTATCGCATATAACAAGGGCGATTTAAGCGACAGGGATATAAATTCTGACAATGAAATAACGGTTTCTGCGATAAATAAGAAAAATATTCACGAACTGAAAGAAAAAATAGCATCATTAGCTGAAAAAATGGGCAATGACAGACGTATTATCGGGGATTTGCTCAATGCAGGGGATATGGTGGTGCTTGTTACTCCCATAGATGAATCAGCTCCAAAGGGACGTATGATTCTGCCGCAGGTGCAGACCTTGCGTGACATTCTCGACGCAGACGCAATGGCAGTATTTTCAAAGCCAGAACAGCTTGCAGAAACTCTTGAAAAGCTGTCTGCGCCACCGAAAATGGTTGTTACCGATTCGCAGGTGTTTGGCAGGGTGAATAAAATCGTACCCGAAAGCGTTCCTCTTACGTCGTTTTCAATTCTTATGGCGAGATATAAGGGGTTTCTCGATACAGCCGTAAATGGTGCGGCGGCAATTGACAGTCTGAAAGACGGGGATAAGATACTTATATCCGAGGGGTGTACTCATCACCGTCAATGCGGCGATATAGGCAGTGTTAAGCTGCCAAATATGCTGAAAAAGTACACAGGTAAGAATTTTGAGATAGTTCTCACATCGGGACGGGATTTCCCCGAAGATCTGACAGAATATGCCCTTGTAATCCATTGCGGTGGCTGTATGCTCAATGAAAAAGAGGTTGCATACCGCAGAAAACTGGCGGAAATGCAGGATGTGCCATTCACCAATTACGGCACAGCACTGGCGAAATTCAGCGGTATTCTGGAAAGAAGTATTGCTCCAATTAAGAATTATGAATGAAGAATTAAGAATTGAGGAAAATTTAAATGGAAAAGGGTATTCTATTAAACTTCTTTAAACAAAAAAATATATCAAATGTATTGGTCAACAAAGAAGAAAGTGAAAAAATTATAAGAAAACTGATAAGTATTGCTAATGGTGATAAACTTCATTATCTGTGGAGCAATTATAAATCGGATTCTTTTATAACTCAGCAAAAAATAAGTTGCAATTTGGATTCGTATATTAAAACGTTAAGTAATATTATTGTGTTTGATAATATGTATTTTGTTGTTGATAAAGCGTGTTTATCTGATTTAGATAATGATTTGGTATTTGAATTGTCAAAAGCAGAAATTGTTGAACTGATGCGTGAGTTCTATTGGGAATTGGATGAAATATATATAGTTGATATTGATTGTTCTGTTTTTATATCATTAAATCATAACTTTGAGTTATCATTGTATGGAGATAAAAGTTTAGATCTGTGCGATAGAATTTTAAAAAAGTTGTTGTGAAAAGCTAATAGCTAACGGCTAACAGCTCAAAAGGAGAATTTATGAAAAAACGCATACCATACATTATATTACTCATTCTGCTTATTGCTGTTGAGATTGTAATCGCCCTTACACAGCGCGATAACTGGTTGAGATACTACGGCGGAGATGTTATTGTTGTGTGGGCGGTTTATTGTCTTGTACAAAGCGTAATCGGCGGGAAAAAGCCTGTAATTACACATATCGGTGTGCTGTTATTTGCCTTTCTGGTGGAGTTTTTGCAGTATATTCATATTGTGGATATTATCGGGCTTGGAGATATTGAGTTTTTCCGCATACTTATCGGCACAAGTTTTGCCGTGGAAGATTTGTTCAGCTATGCTTTGGGAAC
Organism: Ruminococcus sp.; assembly: GCA_017558505.1. Taxonomy (GTDB): domain Bacteria; phylum Bacillota; class Clostridia; order Oscillospirales; family Ruminococcaceae; genus Ruminococcus. The sequence goes on from JAFYUM010000002.1 coordinate 43,470, forward strand.
AATAATCGGATTAACTGGTTCGTTGCTTTATAATAAAATGAAAAAATCCCTGATAAATACAAAAGTGAACGAATAAATATTCATACAAAACAGAATATTTTACGAATAAATGAATATTTATTCTAAACCTATTGACATTATTTCTGAATGGTGTATAATATAATTGTTGAAAAAATAAGGCATTGCCTTTTATATGGAGGTCTATAAAATGGATAAGAAAGATATTAAAAAGGTTGTACTTGCATACTCAGGCGGACTTGATACTTCTATCATTATTCCGTGGCTCAAGGAAAACTACAATAACTGCGAAGTTATCGCTGTTTCAGGTGACGTTGGACAGGGTACAGAGCTTGACGGTCTTGAGGAAAAGGCTATCAAGACAGGCGCTTCCAAGCTTTACATCGAGGATTTAAAGGAAGAATTCATTCAGGATTACGTTTACCCCACAGTTCAGGCTGGCGCAATCTATGAGAACAGATATATGCTCGGTACTTCTTTTGCACGTCCTATCATTGCAAAGAGAATTGCTGAAATCGCTATCAAAGAGGGTGCTGACGCTATCTGCCACGGCTGTACAGGTAAGGGTAACGACCAGGTAAGATTTGAGCTTGCTATCAAGGCATTCGCTCCCGAAATGGCTATAATCGCTCCTTGGAGAGAATGGGACATCAAGAGCCGTGACGAGGAAATCGACTACGCAGAGGCTCACAACATTCCTCTCAAGATTAACAGAGAAACAAACTACTCCAAGGATAAGAACCTCTGGCACCTTTCACACGAGGGACTTGACCTTGAAGACCCTGCAAATGAGCCACAGTATGAGAAGCCCGGCTTCCTTGAAATGGGCGTATCTCCTCTCGAAGCTCCCGACAAGCCCACATACATCACAATCCACTTTGAAAAGGGTATCCCTACAATGCTTGACGGCAAGGAGCTTAACGGCGTAGAAATGGTATCTGCACTCAACAAGCTCGGCGGTGAGAACGGTATCGGTCTTGCTGACCTCGTTGAAAACCGTCTTGTTGGTATGAAGTCCAGAGGTGTTTATGAAACTCCCGGCGGTGCTATCCTCTACCACGCTCACGAAGTTCTTGAAACAATTTGTCTTGATAAGGAAACTGCAAGAATTAAGCAGTATCTCTCAATCAAGTTTGCTGACATCGTTTACAACGGTCAGTGGTATACGCCTCTCCGTGAAGCTATGACAGCTTTCGTTAACAAGACACAGGAAACTGTTACAGGTGACGTTAAGCTCAAGCTTTACAAGGGCAATATCATCAACGCTGGTGTAACTTCTCCTTATACTCTCTATGATGAGGAAGTTGCTACATTTGATGAGGATGAGGTTTACAATCAGGCTGATTCCGCAGGATTTATCAACCTCTTTGGTCTTCCTATCAAGGTTAAGGCTCAGCTTGACAAGAAGAGAGAGCAGAATAAATAAGCACGTAGCACGTGCAGGCGGTTCACGCTTTCACTCGTAAACTCGTTTACTCTGTACGGAAACGCAAGTCTGCTTTCGCACACGGCAGTTATTTTAAAGAAAAGACAGGCAGGAGGAGACTTTCTCCTGCCTGTTGCGGTTTTATATAATGCGTAATTATATAATTGGATTTGTGCGGATATTATCCGCCCGATAAAAAAGCTTACAGTTCAGAAAGGAGTAAAAAACAATGGTGAAAATCAGGGTTATGACAATAGCCGATTTTGACGGTATTTGTGAGGTATGGAAAAACCATAAAGGCACAAATCCCGTTGATGACAGTGCAGAGGGATTTGCAAAGTATATCAGACGAAATCCCACAACAAGCTTTGTTGCCGAGGATAACGGAAAAATCGTTGGTACAATTCTTGCAGGTCACGACGGCAGACGAGGACTTTTTCACCATGTTTCGGTACTCCCCGAATATCAGAAGCAGGGCATTGGTAAAATGCTTGTTGACAATGCTATGGACGCTCTTGAAAAAGAGGGAATTACAAAGGTTCTGCTTGTGGTTTTCAAAGATAATGACAATGGCAACGCTTTTTGGGAGCATATAGGCTTTACCAGAAGAGATGATTTGTTTTACAGGAATAAATATGTGAAATAAGCTAACGGTTTGATGTATAAAGAAAGGAAATGTTATGAAAATTGCAGTATTTTCAGATATTCATGGAAATCTTAAAGCATTAAAAGCAGTACTTGAACAGATTAAAGAAGAAAATGCAGACTTGACGGTGTATTTAGGCGATATTTTTCAGCGTGGAAATGAAGAAACGGAATGTCTTGACTTGCTGAAAGAAAGCGGAATAATTTGTTTAAAAGGCAACTGTGAGCTTTATATCGAACACGGAGTTGATGTTGATCCCGATGTTGAATATTTGAGAGAATATTACGATGAAATGAGAAAAAAGCTTACAGATGAGCAAATGCAGTTCGTCAAGGATATGCCGCTGTTTTATGAAACTGAATGCAACGGACATAAAATACATTTTTCGCATTTCTTGTTTCTGGACATTAATTCAGCATATCCATTTTTACCGCTGTCGTCTTTGAAAAACGGCGAATTTGACAAGGCTTGTAAAAGCGAAGATGTGACAAAATATGACCTTGCGATAGTCGGTCATTCACATAGAAATTTTGTCAATGGAAATGTAGTTTCTGTTTCGGCTTCAGGATTAGAAGGTGCTTCCTATCTTTTGATTGAAGTTGATGATAATATAAGTTTTGAGCATATCAATATCAGAAATTAGGTATGAAATTGCAGGCTAAAGGCTAACAGCTAAAAGCTAACGGCTTAAAAATAATTACGCATTAAATTAAAGGAGAAATATTATGGCAGATATGATGTGGGCAGGAAGATTTTCAAAGCAGGTAGATGAAACCGTAAATGCTTTCAATTCTTCAATTGCCTTTGACGGCCGTATGTACCGTCACGATATACAGGGCAGTATCGCCCACGCAACAATGCTGGGTGACTGCGGAATTATCACAAAGGAGGACAGTCTTGAAATTATCGGCGGTCTGAAAGAAATCCTTGACGATATAGACAACGGCAGACTGGAGCTTGATCCAAATGCCGAGGATATTCATATGTTCGTTGAGGCTGAACTGACAAAGCGTCTTGGTGCGGTGGGAAAAAGACTTCACACCTCACGTTCAAGAAATGACCAGGTAGCAGTTGATCTCAGACTTTATCTACGTGACGAAATAGCTGAAATTTCCGATATGGTGAAAAAGCTTATTTCCGCAATTATCGTTATGGCTAAGGAGCATACAGAAACAGTTATGCCCGGCTATACACATCTCCAGAGAGCCCAGCCCATAACATTTGCACATCACCTTATGGCTTATGTGTGGATGCTTCTCCGTGACCTTGAAAGATTGCAGGATGCCGCAAAGAGAATGAATTTCTGCCCTCTCGGCTGTGGAGCATTGGCAGGAACTACATATAAAACAAACCGCCAGCAGACTTCCGAATTGCTCGGATTTACTGCTCCCATGGAAAACAGCCTTGACGGCGTTTCTGACCGTGACTATTGCGTAGAACTCAACTGTGCAATGTCACTTCTTATGACTCACCTTTCACGTTTTTCCGAGGAAATAATTCTCTGGTGCTCATGGGAATTCAAATTTGTGGAGCTTGATGACGCATTTGCTACAGGTTCATCAATTATGCCCCAGAAGAAAAATCCCGATGTTACAGAGCTTATCCGTGGAAAAACAGGCAGAGTAAACGGAAATCTCGTAACTCTCCTCACAATGATGAAAGGACTCCCCCTTGCATATAATAAGGATATGCAGGAGGACAAGGAAGCTATTTTCGATACTATCGACAATGTAAAGCTTTGCGTAAAGACATTTACTCCCATGCTTTCGACTATGCGTGTTCTTAAAGACAATATGCGTAATGCCGCTGCAAAGGGATTTATCAATGCCACAGACTGTGCTGACTATCTCGTTAAAAAGGGTATGCCTTTCCGTGACGCTTATAAAATTACAGGTACTCTCGTTGCTGAGTGTATCGCAAAGGGACTTACCCTTGAAACTCTCCCACTTGAAGAATACGCAAAAATGACAGAGCTTTTCACTGAGGACGTTTATGAGGCTATAAGCCTTGACACCTGCGTTAGGGAACGTAAGTCCTACGGCGGTCCCTCCCCCGATGCTGTAAAGGTTCAGATTGAAGCGGCTGAAAAGGAGCTTGAAAGACTTTCATGAAGAAAAAGGACATAATTTTTACCATAGGTCTTTGTCTGCTTATGGCTGTGGTATGGGTTGTGGGTGAGCTTGTAATGGGCTTGTGGATAGCCGTTAAGCCCTCCGCCCATATCTTCTGGATGATTGGTGTTGTTATTGTGACTCTCGCTGTGAATATATGGCATTCATTCAAAGAGGATGAGTCAGGCTTGACCGATCCCAAGCGTGAGAAGTACGAGAGAAAAGTACAGAAAAGAAAAAAGAATAAGGAGTAATAAAGTTATGGCAGTTAAGGTATATATTGACGGTCAGGAAGGAACAACAGGACTTAAAATTCTGGAGCGTTTCGAGGGCAGAAATGACATCGAGATTATCCGTATTTCTGAAGAAAAGCGTAAGGATTCCGCTGAAAGAGCAAGACTTATAAACAGTGCTGATTATGTTTTCCTTTGCCTGCCCGATGAGGCATCAAGAGAGGCTGTATCTTTCGTGGACAATGACCACGTGCGTATAATTGACGCTTCAACAGCTCACAGAACAAATCCCGACTGGGCATACGGTTTCCCCGAATTGTCAGCGGAGCATCGTGAGAAAATCACAAAGTCCAACAGAGTTGCTGTTCCCGGCTGTTATGCAAGCGGATTTGCTTCAATTGTATATCCCCTTGTGAATAACGGCATTATTCCCGCTGATTTCCCTGTATTTGCATATGCTACATCAGGCTACAGCGGAGCAGGCAAAAAGGCTATTGCAGTATACGAGGGCGAGGATAAGCCCTATGAGTACAACAGCCCCCGTCAGTATGCACTTTCACAGCAGCATAAGCATCTCCCCGAAATGAAAGCCGTTTCAGGTCTTGAATATACACCAATGTTCAACCCAATTATCTGCGACTATTTCAGCGGAATGGTTGTATCTGTGCCGATTCAGACACGTCAGCTTGCAAATGCGGTTACAGCGGAGCAGGTTCACGCTATGTATGAAAAGCACTATGCAGGCTCAAAAATGGTCGAGGTTATGCCCCTTATGAGCATTGAGGAGCAGAAGTCATTCTTCCTTGCTTCAAATACATTAAGCGGTGTTAATAAGTTACAGGTATTTGTTTTCGGTAACGATGAGCAGATTCTCCTTTGTGCAAGACTTGACAACCTGGGCAAGGGTGCAAGCGGTGCCGCTGTTCAATGCCTTAACATTATGATGGGCATTGACGAAACTACAGGTCTTGTCTGAGGTGTGATAAAGTGGCGGACGAGAAGAAAAAAGGTTCAAAGGCGATAGATTTCTTTTATTATATCGGCATAACTGCGGCGGCAATTGCATTTTGTTTTTTCGGCTATATGAAGCTTACGGACATGGAAATATTCCTTGCAAACCGTATAATCGGATGTTATACTATATGCTTTACCGCTGTGACAGTATTTACACTTGTGCGTATATATGCGATGTATAAAAAATCGAAGAAGGCTGATTATCAGCTGTGGCTCATGATTATTGCAGGAGTTGTTTCTATTGCCTGCCTTGTTAACAGTATGGCGGAGGATTTCGGCAAGTCGAAAATAAAAGAAGAAATTGTAGTAAACGAGGCAACTTCAGTTTATCTTTGCGAAAGCACACAGAAAAACGGTCACACTAAAATAGAGGTGTATCGTGTGCGTGACAGACTTGCAAAAAAGCTTGGAGAAATTGACGAAAAGCCTTTTTCAGTAAGATGTGTGTCAGAAAAGAGATTTTCCAGCGACATAAGCGAAAATGGCGATATAATTACAATACACTGCGAATATGGCAGTTACAATGATGAAAGGGTAATGCTGAAACCAGGCTATGACCAGGGCGTTCTGTCGTATCCTTTTGCACTTGATTAATGAGGTGAATAAAATGAATTTAAAGAAAATAGGTAATGTGAAATTTGTTGATGGCGGCGTTTGTGCTGCAAAGGGCTTCAAAGCAAACGGAATACAGTGCGGACTTGCTCACAAGCCTCTTACTTCTACAGAGGAAAATTCAGCAGCATCAAATAATGCGCTTCCCTCTGCAAAGAAGAAAAAAGACCTTGCTCTTATCGTTGCAGATAAGGAGTGTACAGCGGCTGCCGTATATACCACAAATAAGGTAAAGGGCGCACCTATTCTCGTTACAAAGGAGCATATTGCAGACGGCAGGGCAAAGGCTGTAATTGTAAACTCTGTAAATGCCAATACCTGCAATCCCGACGGTGTTGAAAAGGCAAACAAGATGTGCGAGCTGGCGGCAAATGAACTGGGACTCTCCCCTGCTGATATTATCGTAGCTTCCACAGGTGTTATCGGACAGGTACTTCCCATTGAGCCTATTGCAAATGGTATGAAATCTCTTGTTGAGGGGCTTACATATGACGGAAACAGCCGTGCATTAGAGGCAATTATGACAACAGATACACAGCCGAAGGAAATTGCTGTTGAATTTGAAATGGGCGGAAAAACCTGCACATTGGGCGGTATGCTCAAGGGAAGCGGTATGATTCACCCGAATATGGCTACAACTCTCACATTCCTCACAACAGACGCCGCAATTTCCGCTGAAATGCTTCAGAGAGCATTGAGCGACTGCGTTAAGGTAACACTTAATATGGCAAGTGTTGACGGCGATACATCTACAAATGATATGGTGTGCGTAATGGCATCAGGTTCAGCAGGAAACAAGGAAGTTGTTACTGAGGATACTGATTACGAAGCATTTGCAAATGCACTTTATAACATTATGCTCAATCTTGCACGTATGATGGCACGTGACGGCGAGGGTGCAACAAAGCTTATTGAGTGCGTTGTAAACGGGGCGGCATCTGCAAGAACAGCACAGGTTGTAGCTAAATCCGTTATCTGCTCCAGTCTGCTGAAATCCATGATTTTCGGTGAGGATGCAAATGCAGGACGTATTTACTGTGCTTTAGGCTATGCTGACGCTGATTTTGATATAAGCAAGGTTGATGTTGATATGGCTTCCGCAGGCGGTTCAATTGCTCTGGGCAGAAAGGGCTGTGTTGTTGATTTCTCCGAGGAAACCGCAAAGGACGTTCTTGCAGAGGAAGAAATTCAGATAATTATTAATCTTGGCGAGGGTAATAATGCCGCAGTAGCGTGGGGTTGTGACCTTACTTATGATTATGTAAAGATAAACGGCGACTACAGAAGCTGATACAGAATAAACTGACAGGGGGTGCTGAAAATGAATCAATATGAAAATGCCGAAGGTGCGAGAATAAGAGAACGATTTGCCCCTGAGCTTGAGGACGGGGAAAGTATACAGTGGTGTGGTGCTTCTGCGGAAAAGCTTACAATGAGAGAACGTGGAATGTCTGCCAGACATCTCATATTCCCTGTATTTTGTCTTTCGTTGTGTATAATAGCGATGGTTTCGGTGCTTGTGAATATAAGCAACATCGGAATAATTATTGCGGTTTTGCTTCTGGCAGGGATCGTCTTGTTTTTCAACTTCTCCATTATAGTGCTGCATCGTGTGCTCTTTGGTGCACAGAGCTTATATGTTGTAACAAACAAGAAGCTTTATATTCTTACAAAAAAATTCAAAAAGGACGTAACGCTGGAGCTTACAGCATTAAGCAGTATTTATGCAACCCCTGGAAGAAATAATACAGGTACGGTAAGTATGAGAAATTCTTCTGTGGGAAAATATTCCAATATGGTTTATGTCAACCTCATGGGAATTGAATATCCCACAAAGGTATGCGATATTATTACAGAGGCTGTTGACAATGCAATTATTATGGAAAAGAAAAAATCACAGGCTAATCGTTATTGATAATATAGGGGATTATTATGGATAATTATGAAGTTGAAACATTTATGAGAATGCACCTCGAACCGCAGTTTCTTAAAGATGAAAAGATGATGTGGTGCGGTGTTACCGAAAATGATGTAAAACCAAAAGAATACAGTGAAACCAAATCGCGGCTTATTGGTATGGGAATTTGTACATTTCTTGGAGTGCTTTTTGCAGGTACGGCAGTTAAAGATGCCATTTCAGGTTCGTTTGATAATGTTATTGGCGGATTGTTTGTAGGTCTGATATTATTAGGTGTAGCAGGACTTTTATTCTACTTGTATTTTATTTACAGAAAAACAAGATATTATGCTGTTACCAATTACAGAGTCTATATCCTTGACGAAAACGGAACTATTGTCTATTCACAGAGAATGAAGTCTGATTATAAAATACGATATTACAAAAGTTCACGTTCAATTGGTTGGGTAGAGGTTTTCAAAAAAGAAAGGAAAATCGACATAGATGACGCATATGAAAGATACTATAACAAAGCTATAGTAACTTTCAGAGGTATTAAAGATTTGGAAAAAGCTTATCATTGTATAAACAGGCTTATAATTGAATCAGCCAATAAAACAGATAACAGGGCGGATTTCAGTAAAGTTTTATTTAATATCTGATATGGGAAATTCTGAAACAGCAGAAATTAATTTTAAGGGAGTTAAAGAAAATGGATAAAATTACAAATACAGAGAAATCACAGATTCTCATCGACGCTTTACCGTATATTCAGAAATATTCGGATAAAATCGTTGTTATCAAGTACGGCGGAAACGCTATGACAAATAAAGAGCTTAAAGACGCTGTAATGACAGACATCGTTCTTCTCACGCTTGTGGGAATTAAAGTCGTTCTCGTACACGGCGGCGGCCCCGAAATCAACGATATGCTCAAAAGACTCAATATCGAAAGCAAGTTTATCAATGGTCTGCGATATACAGATGAAGCCGCAATAGACGTTGTAAAAATGGTGCTTACAGGTAAGGTTAACAAGGAGCTTGTACAGCTTCTTGCACACCATAAGGGTACAGCTCTCGGACTTTGCGGAATTGACGGTGAAATGCTTATTGCTGAAAAGAAAAAGACAGATGACGGTCAGGATTTGGGTTTTGTAGGCGAGATTACAAAGGTAAATACAAAGCCTATCCTCGACGCTCTTGACAATGGCTATATCCCTGTAATTGCAACTGTTGCAACTGACGAGGAGGGCAATACATACAATATCAACGCAGATACAGCTGCCGCACGCATTGCCGCAGAATTAGGTGCAGAAAACCTTATTCTTATGACTGATATTGCAGGACTTCTTCGTGACAGAGATGATCCCACAACACTCATTCCGAAGGTTAATGTAAGTGAAGTTCCTTATCTGAAAATGCAGGGCATTGTATCAGGCGGCATGATTCCCAAGATTGACTGTTGTGTTGAAGCTGTAAGACGTGGAGTTGGCGGAGCTGTTATTATTGACGGACGAGTTCCGCACTCAATTCTCATTGAAATTTTCTCTAATGAGGGTGTTGGAACACAGTTTGTGTGATTTGTACAATGTGTAGGGACACAGCGTGCTGTGTCCGCAATCACGCATTATCTGACGGTATATCGTAAATATGTGTAGGGGCGGATAAAATTCAAGAGTACAAAATAAATTCAAGAGTACAAACACAAAATTGTCTGTACCCTTGCCCTCTTCTTTTTGCACAAAAATGTGCAGTTGGATTTGTGCAATTTGTACAATGTGTAGAGACGCGGCGTGCTGTGTCCGCAATTACGCATTATCTGACGGTATATCGTAAATCCACGCAGGGTTAACTGTAAAAAAATCTAATCTATATACTAAAAGTTTACAAAAAACATTGACTTAAATATTGATTTTAGTGGTCAAATAGAGTTATAATTATAGTATGTTTTAAATTAAGATAGAATGTATAAGTGTTTCTATTTCTATAGGAGGATGATTTCGTAAATGGATACTATTAACAAATTTGATTCAAATGTTGTGAAATCATACGGCCGCTATCCGCTGGTTATGGAAGCAGGTTCAAAGAGAATCTGCACCGATGAGAACAATAACGAATATATAGACTTCGGCAGCGGTATCGGTACAAATTCCCTCGGCTTCTGCGATGAGGACTGGGCAGAGGCTGTATGCCGTCAGGTGAGAACTCTCCAGCACAGCTCTAACTATTACTATACATCAGTTCAGGGCGAATTTGCAGAGCTTCTCTGTCAGTCTACAGGCTATGAAAGAGTATTTTTCTGCAACAGTGGTGCAGAGGCTAATGAATGTGCTATAAAAACCGCAAGAAAATACAGCTTTGACAAGTACGGCAAGGGCAGACATACTATAATAACTCTCGTTAATTCCTTCCACGGCAGAACAATGGCTACTCTTTCTGCTACGGGACAGGATGTATTCCACAACTACTTTTTCCCGTTTTTAGAAGGATTTGTCCATGCCGAGGCTAATAATATCGACGACCTCAAATCGAAAATTGACGATACTGTATGTGCTGTTATGCTTGAGTACGTTCAGGGTGAGGGCGGAGTTGTTGCACTTGATAAGGAATATGTTGACGCAGTCTATGAGATATGCGGACAGCGTGATATTCTCGTTATTGCCGATGAAGTCCAGACAGGTGTAGGACGTACAGGAAAGCTCCTTGCAGGTGAGCATTACGGCAGAAGAGCTGATATAACCACCCTTGCAAAGGGTATAGCAGGTGGTATTCCCATGGGTGCCTGTCTTTTCAGCGAAAAGACGATGGATGTGCTTGTTCCGGGAACACATGGCTCCACTTTTGGCGGAAATCCAATTGCCTGTGCAGGCGGAAATGTTGTATTCTCAAAGGTAACAGGGGAAGGCTTCCTTGATGATGTAAACGCAAAGGCTGAATACATAAGAAAAAGACTTGAATTATGTACAGAGGTTGACTCTGTAAGCGGTCTTGGACTTATGATAGGCATAACCCTTAAAACAAAGAATGCCGCTGATGTTGTAAAGAAAGCTCTTGAAAAAGGATTGCTTATACTTACAGCCAAAACAAAGGTCAGACTTCTTCCGCCTCTCAATATTAATATGGAAGAACTTGAAAAAGGAATGAATATACTTATTGATATTTTGGAGGATTGATTTATGGAACTTATGATATCTTTTAAGAACAATAAATATGTTGTGCAGGATAAAAATCATCAGCGTCAGATTTACACAATAAAGAAAAAAGGCTTTAACGGCGGAAGATATATACTTCTTGATCCGAGTAACTATCAGCTTTATTCTTTTACACAGGTTACAATGGACCGTAAGCCTATATTTACTATAAGTCATAATGACATTTCAATAATGCAGTTCAACTGCAAGTCTCTTTTCCTTGATCCAACTATTTCAGTTGTGGGAAAGGATATTCACGGTACTGTTATAAATTATGATATAGCAAGTAAGGATCACCGGAATTTCGAGCTTCTTAAAGACGGTATAAAGATCGGTTCTCTCAAGACAAATATGTCGGTTAATCAGGAGCTTCAGTACGACCTTGAAATAGAGGACAAAATGTTTGACGACTATGTTCCGCTGTTTGCAATTGCTGTAGATATCACCTTTGGCGAGATGAACAGAGAAATGATGGCAGGACATTAAGGGAAATACAATGGATTCCCATTATAGAAATCTTTTATGAAACATCGGCATATGCGGCATAGTTTACTTTTGCCGTGTATGCCAAAAGTAATTATTGAAAGGATAGATACATATGAAACATCTGCTTAAAATGCTTGACCTTACAACAGAGGAAATCACAGAAATTCTTGACCTTGCCGACCAGCTTAAATATGAGCTGAACCACGGCATTCCGCACCCACACCTCAAGGGTAAGACACTGGGTATGATTTTCCAGAAGGCTTCCACACGTACAAGAGTTTCATTTGAAACAGGTATGTATCAGCTTGGCGGATACCCTCTGTTCCTCTCCTCCAACGATTTACAGATTGGCAGAGGCGAGCCTGTACAGGATACAGCACGTGTTCTTTCACGTTACCTCAATGGTATCATGATTCGTACATTTGAGCAGAGCGAGGTTGAGGCTCTTGCTGAATACGGCAGCATTCCGATTATCAACGGCCTTACTGATTTCAGTCACCCCTGTCAGGTTCTTGCTGACCTTATGACAATCCGTGAGTTCAAGGGTAAGCTTGAGGGACTTAAAATGTGCTTTATCGGTGACGGTAACAATATGGCAAACTCTCTTATCGTTGGCTGTCTTAAAATGGGTATGGCGGTTTCTATTGCTTGTCCCGATGACTACCAGCCACCCAAGGAAATTCTTGATTTTGCAACACAGTATGACTGTTTCGAGATGACTGACTCTCCTGCTCAGGCTGCAAAGAACGCAGATGTTCTCATCACTGACGTATGGGCTTCCATGGGACAGGAAAGCGAAGCAGCAAAGCGTCGTGAGGCATTTGCAGGCTATCAGATTAACGATGAGCTTATGGCTTGTGCAAACGCTGACGCAATGGTTCTTCATTGCCTGCCTGCACACCGTGAGGAGGAAATCACAGAAAAGGTATTCGAGGCTCACGCTAAGGAAATCTTTGAGGAAGCTGAAAACAGACTCCACGCACAGAAGGCTGTTATGGTTAAGTTAATGGCGTAAAAAGATATTTTGTACGGGGCAATGCCCACGTCGCCCTGTGCGGAACGCATAAAATTCAAGAGTACAAAATAAAATCAAGAGTACAAACACAAAATTGTCTGTACTCTTGCCCTCTTCTTTTCGCACAAAAATCTACGGTTGTATTTGTGCGATTTGTACAATGCGTTGGGATTGATATTATTTGTAGTGGCGCATTCAGTGTGCCCGTGTGTAAAATTATCATCATAAAAAATGGACGACGGAAATTTTTCTGCCGCAATATGATATAGTTTATGGGGGAATTTAATATGAAAAAAATCAGTATATCCGGTGAACCGTGGTGGGTAATTGGAATACCTGTAATTGTCCTTGCTTTGTCATTTTTGCTTATGCTTATAGCAGGATTAATCGGTAATGACATCTTTTTTACTGTCGTTCTGATATTGCTGGGGATAAGCTTTGTATTTTTGATTATAGGTGAACTCAATGCAACTATGACGGAAACGGAAGTCAGCTTTGGTGAGGGCAGTATAATCAAATGTGAATGGTCATTCTACAAGTGGGAAATTGATATGGAACAGGTTAAATCCGTGTATTATACAATTTCTTCTCACAAAGACCGTTATAAGAAATGGCATACAATTGATGTTATTTTCGAGTTCGGTGATGAGAGCGTAAAGGCTCTTAAAGATGAAATCGAAAGTGAAGATATGGGGAAATTTATTACAGGTAAAGCCGAAGATGTGGAAATTATGAAGCTTTACGAATATATCAGCTCTGCATATCCCGAAAAAGCGGTGGGATTTAAGGAGAGTGCGGAAATATTTTAAAGCTGTTAGCTATGTGGGCGGTGGATTAATTTCTGCCGTCTTTTCTTATGTGTGATGATATGTTTAAAACGGGCGGATAATATCCGCCCCTACACAGAAATACGATATACAGGATATTATCCGTCATACGATGTTATATACAATATGCATAAATACAGTATATCTTTTTTGTGCAAAAAGAAGAGGTCAAGGGTACAGATAATTTTGTGTTTGTACTCTTGATTTTATTTTGTACACTTGAATTCAATACATTCCGCACTAATATAGCAAACGACAAATTATATTTGACGTTCACTATAATTAAACATTGACAAAACCCACAAAAAGTGTTATCATACTTATAGGCTTTATGCTAAAAAATTAACGGGGGTCGATGAAAATGAAGAAGTTAATAACATTTGTATTGACAGCTATGTGTATGACTTTTGCAGGTGCGATGACAGCCAATGCCGCAGATACGGTGAATGTCGGTGATACAAACGGTGACGGGTTGATTAATTCCGCTGACGCTTCTGAAATCCTCAGTTTCTATGCCGATGTATCCGTGGGTATGGAAACAGTTGCCGATGAAAAATTTATGGCAGTTTCGGATATTAACAATGACGGAACAATCAATTCTTCTGATGCTTCTCACGTGCTGGAATATTACGGATATATCTCAACAATTCCCGAAAATGAAACACCAAAGGGAATACGTGAATATCTGAAAAATCCCGTAACAACGGAAACAGTCAATTATGTTCTGGCTCCCGAGGGGCTTGATCCCGGAGTAAAGGGCAGTATTCAATATATTGTCAATACAGCAGAGCTTGTGCCCCATGACGATATTCCCCTGTATAATATAAAAGGGGACAATATTCAGGGCGGTCTTGCTTATCAGTCTAAAACATATTACCTGACGGATAATACGAAAAAAATCCTCAACGACTTTGCAAAGGAACATTTTACAGATGAAATGACAAATTATGACCGACTTGCATATACATGGGAGTGGCTTCACTATAACGTGGATTATGCGACGTCGTGGGAGGCGTATTCTAAAATAAGCGAATTGAGCTTTTCGGAAGCGTGCTTTGTATATAAGTCGGGGCAGTGTATCCAGTATAACGGTGCTTTTGCTGAAATGATGGCGTATATGGGTTATGATGTATATATGTTGGAGAAGTGGCAGCATGGACTGACAGGTCAGCATTTCATGTCCGAGGTCAACATTGGCGGAGTGGGATATAATACAGAAGTGGGTGAAAGATCGTACGATAATCCTGCGACAAATTACCGCTGGATGTGGCTTTTTGACAGCAGTAAACAGGAATTTTTCGGAGTCGGACAGAAAAAACCGACATATTGAATGGGAGATATGAAATGATACGTTTAGTTGTAATGGCTGCAGGGGCGATAGTTGTCCTTGCAGGTCTTATCTATTTTATAAAGCTGATGCTTCTTCGTTTGGGCGGAGCACGTATAATGGCGGAAGTTGTTTCTGCCTGTGAGGTTAAACAGGGACATTATGTCCACAAACTTCGCTTTGAACACAATGGAAAAATAGTGGAAAGGGAGGATACGACGGGATATTCTCAGCCATTTTCCGTTGGAGAAAAGCTGGAAATTATATGTAGCAAGAGCAATTCGCACAAATTTGAATATACGGCGGCACTAAAGAAGAATATAATTATATCGTTGGTATTGATTGCTATGGCAGTTCTGATTGTGGTGAGATTTGCGTTTTTTGTTACGAGTGATGAATTGATGTAGGAATTGCACAAAAAAAACGGAAAGCGATGAATAATCTTTTGCTTGACAACTGAGAAAAAACGTGTTATAATAATAAAGCTGTCGGACGAGAGCAAAACAAATCTTGAAAATCACATCGAAAAATTTTTTGAAAAAAATTCAAAAAAAGGGTTGACAAACCATAGGAGATGTGATATAATAGATAGGCTGTCGCAAGGCGGAGACATCTTGGAAGCGGTTGAGGAAAAAGTTTTTTAAAAAAACTTGAA
>JAFYUM010000011.1 GCA_017558505.1 Ruminococcus sp.
AAAATAGTCTATTGTATCCCATTTCCCGTATTCGTTGCGTCTGAGGTAATGGCCTGAAACATAAATTCCTGAAAAGTCAAGTTCTTCACCTATTTTATAAGTGGTACGTGCGTCATAAGAATTTGTGATACGGATTTTGTATTGTTCCATGGCTGCTGTCGCTGGCTTTGTAGTTGTTGAACCTGGCTTTGTAGTTGTTGAACCTGACTTTGCAGTTGTTCTTGTTGTCACTTTTTCTTTTGTAGATGAAACGTTTTCGTTAGTCACAGCAGATGTCAATGATTCTGTCAATTCTTCTGTCGGTTGTGTGGTTATGTCAGTAGTTCCTGTTCCTCCTGTTTTTGTTGTGGATTTTTCATTTTCTTCGGTTGGTGATGATACATAATCCGCAACAAGCTGGGATTCCTGTATATTTTCGGGACCGTCGGAAGTATTTTTCAACGCCTTGAATGCCACAGGAATAACGGCAAGGGCAAAAACAGCAGCAGCAGTTCCGAATATATAGCGGAAAACAGGCTTTTTAACAGTTTCGACACCGCTTACAACATCAGCCGCAGCGAAATCTTCCGCTGTATTCAGCTTCTGGCGGACTTTTTCGCAGATTGCTTTCTGCTCCGATTTGTCCATATCGGGATATTTTTCGGAGATATTCTCAACAATATTGTCATCTAAATCCGAAAATCTAAATAAATCTTTTTTCATCAGTCATACCTCCTAAGTTATTCACAAAAGCCCTGATTTACAAGGATTTCCTTGATTTTCTTCTCCGCACGCTGAGCTCTTTTATGTACGGCGCCAGTTGATAAATTAAAAATTTTCCCGATTTCATAGGCTTTTTTGCGATAAAAATAGCGGTATATGATAATATCCGAATCAGGTTCACCCAAGGATTGTACCGCATTCCACAGGGCGGTATTGAGTGCCTTTTTTTGTGTTATATCCTCTACATCTGTTTTGTCGGATACGGATAACAAATCTTCATCGCTTCCACTGCGGTTGTTTTCAAGGTGTGAAATACGGCGGAAATAGTCCACAGCACGACGTTTTGCTATTGTACCTATGTAATATTTTGATTCTTTATCTGTTTTAGGAAGGTTTTCTGGGTTTTTAAGTATCTCTAAAAATACGTCGCTGATGCAGTCCTCTATATCCTCACGGGCTGCAACGGCTCCTATTTTATTTACAATTATAGCCTTGATGTATGCACCAAAGTTTTCTACAAGTGTTTCGAGTTGGTCCGCCATATTATCACCTCCTGATATAATAATCGTTTCAAATGAAAAAAGTGGACAATTGTTGTAATAAAATTTATACGGCTGTACAAAAGTACAGCCGCATTATGAGGGATAAATTAGAAGATGTCTTAATTATCAGCCTTGAAAGCAAATCTTGCAAAGTTGTAAATGTGGGCGTGAATACAATTTTCACCGTGATATCCGCCGTTTACGTAGTGCCAGATATGAGGAACATTATTCTTTGTAAAGTTGTTGTGATAGCCTTCGGGAGTTGTATAAACTACCTCGTCGTTGCTTCCTGCTGTAAGGAAAATGAGCGATGGAGCTTCTTCCTCAGATGCAAACTTGAATGAACCTGTTACACCGGGAGCTGCACAGATTGCACCTACATATCCGAACTTATCAGGGTATTTCATACCGATGAGAAGTGACTCTCTGCCGCCCATGGAGAAGCCTGTGATAGCTGTATTTTCTCTTCCTGTTGCCACACTGTATTCTTTTTCAATAAGGGGCATAAGTTCATTTACAAGAACTGTTCCGAAATTGTCATATGCAATATTGTTTGCGTCGTCCATTCCTGAACAATCATTCTGTGTCTGACTTGAATAGATGTATGGGAATACAACAATCATATCTTCTGCAGCACCTTCGGCAATAGCATTACCGATAATCTGACGTGTGTACATTGTGCTGTTGCCCTTGATAATCATTCTGTCCTGATTTTCCCAGTAACCGTGCATTACGTACATTACTGGATATTTCTTGCTCTCTGTATAGCCTGCGGGGAGAAGTACGTTATATGGCTTTTCACGCTTACAGAAATCTGAATAATAGCTCTTTGATACAATTGTACCGTATTGTACCCCAGCCTTTTCAGTCTTGGAGTCGTTTGTTTCAAACTCTGAAACCTGCTTTTCAACCTCGGGAGTATAAACTGAAATTGTTTTCATATCAGCCTTTGGAGGCTCTGGCTTTTTCAGTTCAACATTCTGACCAAGGAGGAACTTACTGAGAAGTACAAGGTCAGACATATTATTTTCGCCGTCTGCATTTACATCAGCGGCATATGCTGCTGTTTCGCTTGCGAATGTGTCTGTAATAACGCCTTTCCTCATTGCGATGAGGTCAAATACGTCTACTCTTTTATCAAGCGTTACGTCACCTGCATAGAAACCGTCCGGAGAGTCGGGAATAATAACAGGAATATCAGGAGCTTCGGGGCCGCTTATCTTTGTACCTGCTACAGCGCTGATTGCCTCGTCAATATAGAAATTATCTGTTCCTGATTCTGTTTCAACGTAAATCTGCATTTCTGTTGCATCAGCAGGAATTGTATAACTTGGATTTGCAAGCTGTACCCACTCGCCCGGAACTGTCTGTCCTGATGCGATTGGATCGTAATATGTTTCACCGTCAGCACCTACATACTGGAGCTTCATCATAAAGTTTGTAACTTCATCACCGTCAAAATATGTTGCAAGAGTACTGAAGCTGTATGTTTCGCCTGGCTTGAATACTTTTGAGTTAAGAGCCTTTGAAGCACCGTTCCATGCAGCACCTCTGTCCTGAACAAGAAGTGCCTCTGCTCCCTCATAGAAAGTACGGCCACTTGTCATAACTGTAGCGTCGCCTCTGCCTGTCCATTCAAATGTATCCTGCTCAAATGTATCATGATAATAGTAACCATTATCATCAGGCTGTGAACCGGGTGTAACACCGCTGCCCTCAAGGCTTACAACAAATGTGGAAACAGAACTTGCAGGAAGCTGTGCAAAGAAGCTGCTACCGTCATTTTCGAGATTTTCTGTAAGTGCAAGATTTTCGTTTGCAGATGTTCTCCAACGGTCAACATCAACGATTTTTTCGCCGCTTCCGATTGTGAATTCCTGTGCATAGCCCTCTGAACTCTTATTGATAGCAACGATAGTAACCTGCTTGTTATCGTTCTTATACGCAGAAACGAGAACTCCGCTTGCAGGCTGTTCTGTTGCGTCAATACGAATATCGCCGGGACGTACCCACTTTGAATAGTGTGCCATATTATAGCCACGCTTGGAAATTGAACCGTCCTCGCTCATCGGACCGTAGCTTCTTCTGATGTACCACCATACATAAGCGCTCATATTTCCTACAACAAGACCGTTGTGGATATTCTCGGATACCTGTATAGCCTGATCCCAGATATTATTTGAATCTGCTATACTGTTGGGAACATATACTTCGGTCATCCAGATTTCCTTACCACTGTTTTCAAGGGCAGGGAAATCCATCTGGCTTCTCTGTGTGCCGTAGAAGTGAGTTGCGAACAGGTCACAGTTTGCCATAGCCTTTGAGTTGTTGAGGATTTTTGTATAATAATCCTTGTTTGTATACTGGAAGGTTTCAGGTGACATCAGACGTGTGCTTGTGATTTTATCGCCGTAATTTGCAATAAAATTAGTTGTTTCATCAGATGACCATGCTGTCCACTCGTCGGCATAGTCAGGCTCATTCTGTACTGAAATAGCATAAAGGTCAACACCGTTGTCCTTCATATATGTACCAAAATCATTGAGATGCTGCGCATAAGCTCCGTAATTTGACTGTGGCAGGTGAAGCTTACCGCCTCTTGCACCGCCGGAGCCTTTTTCAGCAAGATTTGATGGCGGTTCCCAAGGGGAAGCGAAAACCGTAGCACCCTGTGACTGTGCATACTTTGCAGTTGCTACAGCCTTGTTCCACTGATTCTTGTCGGGGTTTACGAACACACGGAGAATTGACATACCAAGCTGGTTGTCACCGTTTCCGAAAGCTGTCTTTCTCTGTGACTCAGTGAGGTCCTGTCCTGTCCATTCGGGGTGGTTGATACCTCCGAAGCCCTTGATTGTCTGGTACTCGGTAGTTGTGTCGATTACAACTCTTTCTGCCGCCGATGTTTCAAGGATATTATCATCCACTGGCATAACGGCAAAACCTGTAATCAACATAGCCGTAGCGGTTACAGCTGAAAATGCTCTTGAAATTGTTTTTTTCAATTCCATAGTAAATATCATCCCTTTCATAAAAAATTGGCGAATTTTTCCTACAATAACATTTTACCATATTTACAAAAAATTTGCAATATAAAATATGAAGATTTGGTGGATTTTTTGAAGAATATATTTTTGTGTGATGCAACCTTTTCGTGGTCTGCGGTGTATTACTAATGAAAGCCATAAATATGCGTTATGATTTGACATATGCCTAAATTTATGGTATAATATAACTGCGTTGAAAAACGCAGAAATTAAAAAAGGGGATTTTTATTATGAACGAAAACAAAACAAATGTAGTCGTTAACGAAAATAACGATTACACAGAAACAAAGGGTGACAAAATAAGCAAGCTTTTATGGTGGCTGTTAGGGGTGACAGCGGCAAGGCTGTTATTCTCATTTTACGAACTGACAGGCGGCTATGTACCTGTGCCTAATTATGGAAATCAGGCTGTATACTGGCTTTTCTCTGTTGTTGCGGCAATTGTTCTGATTTTGCTTGGCAAATACGGTAAATTCTACAGAATAAGCGGTATACTTATGGTCGCTTTCTTTGGTGTAAAGTTGATAATGCCTTTTACACGGGGTTGGTTTTTAAATCCCGTTCCTGATGCTGATGTAAATAACTTTGATGCAAATAACTTTTTAGAAATGCTAAATAGTTTGACACAAGCAGGCCCGATATATAAATTACTGAATACATTAAATCCTTACTTGCTTACAGCGGCTTTTATTTTGGCGTTTATCGCACATAAGACATTTTCCAAGCCTTTAGACGAGAAAATTTCCAAAGGGTGGATGATTGCTTTAATATTATATCTTGGTGCCATAGTAGTAAATTACGTTTACAACACAATTCATCTTATGGTTGGAAGTTTTCCTAAACTGATACATAATTCAGTAGATGTAATAACAGATTTTTCAAATCTGGCTGGACTTGCACTTCAGATAGTACTTTTATACTTTATGGCAAAAAAAGCAAAGGAAATTGAATAAGGGGGATTTAAAAATGAATACGAGTTATTGCGGAAAAGACTGTGAAAAATGTCGTGCTGAAAACGACCACGGCTGTGAGGGGTGCAAAGGCGGTAAGACATTCAGACCAGGTGACTGTAAAATCGTTGACTGCGTTACATCAAAAGGACTTGATAAATGTTCAGACTGCCAAAATAAGCTTTCATGCAGTATGATTTACAAAAATGATAAGTTATACGGACTTGAAAGAAGCGGACTTGCAGCAAAACCTGTTGTTGAATCAAAGGGACTCGGTAAATGGTTTACAATACTGTTTTTCATAAGTATCGGACAGCTTATATGCTCAATACTTGATATTGATTTAGTCAAAAACGCATTTCCCGTGGTAGGTAATGTTGCTTTGGGACTTTCGATAATATGCACCGTTGCATATATTGCGGTATGCTTTTCTCTGAACAGATTCAGCGACGATTTCAAATTATCGGCGGTTACGCTTATAATAGGCGAGATACTGGCTATTGTTGCAGTGCTTCTTGCACTGGATAATGATTTTCAGCTTATAGCACCTATTGCGGGTATAATTGTTCTGATACTTTCTATAGTGAGCAAGTGCTATAAATTCAGTGCCTGTTCCGAGGTAACTCGCAGCTCTGACAGGGGACTTTCAGAGCAGTGGGAAAGCCTTCGCAAATGGCTTGTATACTTGATAATCGGATTTGTGACATGTCTGGTGCTTATCTTTATACCCGTCCTCAATATAATTGCGGCTATAGCATTGTTGATTTGTTCAATTGCTATTATCATATTGGCAATAAGTGAAGTTGTACTTTTCGGTATGACAATGAATCATTTCAACGAAATAGACAAAGCTGCAAAAGCATATAAGAATACAACAGAAGAATAATATAACGAACCGCCCAAAACCATAAAAATGGTCTTGGGCGGTATCATTTTTTATCTTCTCGCATTTACAAGCATAAGCTTAATGCGGTTTTCCTGATTTACCCTCGTAGCACCGGGGTCGTAGTCAATAGCCACAATATTTGCATTGGGGTTGTCGTCCTTGATAGCACGGGACATTCCCTTTGCAACAATATGATTAGGCAGACAGCCGAAAGGCTGTGCACAGATGATATTTTCAACGCCCGATTTTGCAAGAGCAGCCATTTCCGCCGGAATAAGCCAGCCCTCACCCATAACAACACCCTGATTTATGTATTTGTCGGCAAGCTTGCGGAGATGCTCAAAATCGTGAAGCGGCTCAAATTTATCCTGCTGCTTCATAATATTGATAAGCTCCTTTTGTTTTGAATAAATCAGCTTGTAGCCAAGCTTGAATACCATGGACTTCATATTCTTATTGTCATAAAGTGCCGCATTGTTGAAGTTGCTGACAGCACAGTACATAACAAATTCCAGCAGAGAGGGCACAACAGGCTCACAGCCTTCTGAAATGAGAAAGTCTTCAAGATGATTATTGGCAAGAGGTGAGTATTTAACATAAATTTCGCCTACAATACCGACTTTTATTTTCTTTTCGCTGCTTAATTTTATAGCTCCGAAATCGCCCATAATGTCACGGTAAAGCTTTTTGGTTTTGGTGTATCCCTTACCCTTACGGAACATTTCGCCTAAAGCGTCCTGCCATTTTTCAAGGATAGCCTTAGCCTCACCCTTGTTTATCTCATATGTACGGCATTTGTTGTAGCAGGTCATAAGCAGATCACCGTAGAGGATAGCATACAGGAATTTTATAAACATGGATACGGTAATTTTAAATCCGCTGTCCTTTTCAAGTCCACTGAAATTAAGCGACACAACGGGTACTTGTGGGAAATTCTTGTCAACAGCCTTGCGGAGCAGGTGGATATAGTTGGAGGCACGGCAGCCACCGCCAGTCTGTGTTATAAGCAGAGCGGTCCTGTCAATGTCGTATCTGCCACTTTTGAGAGCGTCCATAAACTGACCTATAACAAGAAGTGCGGGGTAGCAGGCGTCGTTATGGACGTTTTTCAATCCCTCGTCAACAACTGCACGTGAATCGTTCTGCAAAAGCTCCATGCGGTAGCCCTTGCTTTCAAATATAGCGATAAGCAGCTTGAAATGAATCGGCAGCATATCGGGAACGAGGATAGTATGAGTAGGTATCATTTCCTCGGTAAACTTTGCATATTCAGGCATATTAATCTCCTATACAATTTAAAATTAAGAGCTGTTAGCCTTTAGCCATTAGATTTGTCTACTGTTGTTTTAGGGATTGGTATAAAATAGCGTTATTCATCAGCTAACGGCTAAGGGCTAATAGCTGCAAAGCAAAGCTTTAAAGCTTTGCTTAATCAGCTTGTTCCATAGCGGCAACAAGGCTTCTCAGACGTATTCTTGCCGCACCAAGGTTATTGATTTCATCAATTTTAAGCTGTGTATACAGCTTTCCGCCGCTTTCAAGGATATGGCGGACTTCATCGCCTGTTACAGCATCAATTCCACAACCGAATGACACAAGTTGAATGAGCTGCATATCAGGCTGTGTTGTGACATACTGTGCAGCACGATACAATCTTGAATGATAAGTCCACTGGTTGAGAACCCCAAGCTTTGGAGTTTCACCCAATGCCGCAACACTGTCCTCAGTGACAACAGCCATACCAAGGCTTGTTATAAGCTTGTGTATGCCGTGGTTTATTTCTCGGTCAATGTGATATGGTCTGCCTGCAAGGACGATTATATTGCGTTTTTCTGCCCTTGCCTGTGCAATTATTTCCGCAGCCTTATTGGAGATATCAGCCTGCTGTTTATGATAAGCCTCAAAGGCCTTATCAACGGCAGATGCTATTTTTCCGCCTATATTATAGTTTTTCAGCGTCTGCTTCATTACACGGACAATATTTTTCCTGTTGTTCATATCCATATATGGTCGGAAGAAATTCTTGTCGTTAAGACGCAGATTGTTGGCTGCAAGAAGTTCGGGATAGTAGGCAACAACAGGGCAGTTGAAGTGGTTATCGCTGCCGCCCTCGTCGATATTATAGCTCATACAGGGGTAGAAAATGAAGTCAACGTCCTTGTCGAGGAGATATTCAATGTGACCGTGAGCAAGCTTTGCAGGGTAGCATACAGTATCGGAGGGGATAGTATGCTGACCGAGATAATACATTTCACGGGAGCTTTCATCGCTTATGACAGTTTCAAATCCCAGTTCATTGAAGAAGGTCTGCCAGAATTTCATCTGCTCATAGAAGCTTAAAGTCATAGGCAGGCCGACTTTTGCCACGGGATGCTTTGGCTGTTCAGTTGTACGAAGGGCGAGAACGCTGTTGTATTTGTATTCGTAAAGGTTAGGGAGGTTGTTCTTTTTACCCTTGCCGCTTCCCTTTTCACAGCGGTTACCCGAAACGAAATTGCGTCCCTTTCCGAAATTGATTATATTAAGACGACAGTTTGCGGTACAGCCGCCACAGCTTGCGGATTTTGAAGTGTAGCTGAAATTCTCCAGTTCTTCAGCAGAAATAAGGGTAGAATTGCCCTCTGTGCGTTCTTTTGCATATAAAGCACATCCGAGAGCTCCCATAAGTCCCGAAACGGCAGGACGAATAACATTTCTGCCAAGCTCCTTTTCAAAGGAGCGTAAAACAGCGTCGTTAAGGAAGGTACCGCCCTGAACAACGATATTTTTACCCAGCTCATCGGGAGAATTTGCACGGATAACCTTATATATGGCATTCTTGATGATTGATGAGGAAAGACCTGCGGAAATATCCTCGACGGTAGCACCGTCTTTCTGTGCCTGTTTTACGGAGCTGTTCATAAATACGGTACAACGTGAACCTAAGTCAACAGGGTGCTGTGCAAAAAGTCCCAGCTTGGAGAATTCGGAAATATCATAGCCAAGCGCCATTGCAAAGGTCTGTATGAATGAGCCGCAGCCCGAGGAACAAGCCTCGTTGAGCATAATGCTGTCAATACTGTGGTTTTTTATGCGGAAGCATTTGATATCCTGTCCGCCGATGTCAATGATAAAGTCAACATCAGGGCAGAAGTAAGCCGCCGCTTTGAAGTGAGCCACGGTTTCAACAATGCCGTGGTCAACGGAAAGACCAGCTTTTATTAAATCCTCGCCGTAGCCTGTAACAGCAGAGCCTTTTATAGTGATTTCAGGATTCATTTCCTGACGTATTTTTTTCACCTGTGCAGCGATTTTATCAAGAGGCTGGCCCATATTCGAGGAATAGTGGTGATAGAGAATACGGCAGTCCTCTGTTATCAGAACAAGCTTTGTGGTAGTTGAGCCTGCGTCAATTCCGAGGTATGCGTTACCCTTGTATGTATGGATGTCGGCATATCCTAAATCGCATTTTTTATGACGGTCGATAAATTCCTCATATTCAGCCTGTGAAGCGAAAAGAGGCTCGCCTGTTATAATATCATCAGAGGCTTTAGCGTTTTTTACCATTGAAATCATTTCGTCAATGGTATAGCGTTCTTCAAGCTGTGCACCGTGGAGAGAACAGCCATAAGCTACGAAAACGGGGCCATCCTCAGGAAATACAGCGTGTTCATCGTCAAGCCCGAGAGTTTTTACAAAGGCTTTTTTTAGCCCCTGTAAGAAGTGGAGAGGACCGCCAAGGAATAATACCTTACCATCAATTGTTCGTCCCTGTGCAAGACCTGAAACAGTCTGGTCAACAACCGCCTGGAAAATACTTGCGGCTATATCTTCACGCAAAGCACCCTGATTAAGAAGTGGCTGAATGTCGGATTTAGCGAAAACTCCGCAGCGAGAAGCTATAGGATATACTTTTTGTGCGTTGAGTGAAAGAGCATCAAGCTCGTCAGCAGTTATACCGAGAAGTGTTGCCATCTGGTCGATGAATGCACCTGTACCGCCTGCACAGGAGCCATTCATACGCTGTTCAACACCGCCTGTCAGGAAAATGATTTTAGCGTCCTCACCGCCTAACTCAATAACAGCGTCAGCGTCGGGAGCTTTTTCCTTTACCGCAAGGAAAGCCGCATGAACTTCCTGCACAAAGGGAAGCTTTGCGGAATTAGCCAGACCAAGACCTGCTGAACCTGTAATGCAGACAGTAAAATCATCGTAAGGATAGATTTCACGTATAAGCTCAAGCTGCTCTGTAACAGTTTCCTTGACCTTGGAAAAATGTCGCTGATAACGGGAATATATGATATTTTTTGCCGTATCGGTAATGACTGTTTTAACGGTAGTAGAACCCACGTCAATACCGAGAGAATAATTCTTCGCCATAATATGCAATGCCTCTTAAAATCAGATTTGGTGATTTTATGACTGTTTTACAATCATAAAATCGTATACATAAATATTATACACTATTTTACTAAAAAAGTAAAGCGGAAATAAACGACAAATATTACGAAAATATCTATTATTTAACTCTGTGCTGATATTATCCCTGTGCAAATAAAAGACGGCGGAAAAATCCGCCGCAAATCAGAAATAAAATATATCCTCAAATTTTTTATCAAGAGCAATGCACAGAATAAGCGCCAGTTTAGCTGTAGGGTTGAACTGACCAGTTTCAATAGAGCTTATGGTGTTTCGTGATACGCCCACGATTTTCGCAAGTTCCGCCTGTGAAAGCTTCTTTTCGGAGCGTATTTCTTTCAGGCGGTTTTTCAGAATTAAACTATCTTCCATTACGCACCTCAGTTTTAAAAGCCTATAATTGCCATTGCTGTATAAATAATTGTTGCGAATGTCCAGCAGAGAGCAGCAAAAAGAGATTTCTTATTTTTAAGGCTGAAATAAAGGGAAAACTGCATAATCATATTAAAAAACATCATCAGTGCAATTAAGCTTACATTGTTTTCGCCTTTGGCTATTACCTGCCATACCCATAGGATAAAAGCAAAAATTACTCCTGATATAATTGCGTGTCTGCTTGCTTTGGTTCCAGCTTCAAGAGCCGCAATATCTCTGTCCTTATTTTCCTGTCTGCTCATTTCAAGAATTGTTTCTTTATCCATAATGATATCCTCCCATTTATTTTGCAAATACCGACATTACAGAACCAATAACGGTGAATACCGCCGCAATAATCCAGCATATCATAGCAAATCTGTTTGTCTTTTTATTTTCTTCTGAAATCTTATATTTAATTGAATACTGAACAGCATTAACAATTGCTACAGGTGCGTATAATTCAATTTTGAAGCCATTTCCTGCAAATATATTCAGTACAAAAAGTAAAGTACAGAAAATTACAATTGCAATTAACGCAAAGCTTGCGCCTAATTTGCTTTTCTCAAGTAAAAATAAATCATTGTCCTTATTTTCCTGTCTGCTCATTTCAAGAATTTTTTCTCTTTCCATGATAATATCCTCCATTATTTATAAAAGCTAATAATAGCTGCCGATGTAAAGATAATAGATATCAAAATAAAGTATATAGCCAATAGCAGGTGTTTTTTTCTTTTAAGGCAGAGATATTTATAACAAGATGAAACAGCACACATTATTTCAACTATTGCAGCTATACCATAGTTTACTCCGTTTTTTGTAACAGCCTGCCATAAAATAAGTATAAGTGCGAAAATAGAGCCAACAATTACTGCAATATTATTTGCTTTCTTTTCAACATCTAATTCAGCAATATCTTTATTTTTGTTCTCTTTCCTGCTCATTTCGAGAATTTTTTCTTTTTCCATAGTGTTTTCCTCCATATCATGTTTTAATTTGTATTTTTGTCCGAACATTGTGCCAAGTTTTCTTGACAAGATTAGTATACCATAGCCAAGTAAACTTGTCAATGGATTTGCCAACAAAACTTTGCAATTCCATGTTTTGCACAGTATACTTGTCAAATATTGCCAAGTTTATTGTGCAAACTCACCTCTGAATTTTGTTCTGTAATTGGTTTATAAAGCTTTTAGTCGTTAGTTCTTGGACGGCAGTAAAATCCGCCGTCCGTGAAAAATATCAATACATAAAAAACGAACGGCAGAATAATTCCACCGTCCGTTTGTTCTTAATTCTGAATTAATTATGCATTACGCATTAAATTAAGCCTCTGTGTTGTTCTCAATGTAAGCAACGATGTCACCAACTGTCTTGATGCTCTCAACAGCCTCATCGGGAATAGAGAGATCATACTCATCCTCGATTGTCTGAATGAGGTCTACGATGTCAAGAGAATCCGCACCGAGTTCTTCCTGAATGCTTGCTTCAGAAGTAACAATATCCTCGTCAACTCCAAGCTGATCAACGATAAGCTCTTTTACCTTGTCAAATACCATAATTTTTTTCCTCCATCTTTTGGTTTTAAGCGGTTTGACCGCCATTTTTATTTTAAAATCGGCTATTCTGTGAACTCGCCAATCTTCCTAAATTTAGTATACCTTGCTTTTAGCAATTCGTCAATATCTTTTTGACATTTTTCTTCAATTTTGAGTGACAAATATTCTTTAATATTTTCGGAAATTTTGTCTAAATCGTTATGTGCCCCTCCGAGAGGCTCCTCAATTACTGTTTCAGCAACGCCCAGACGCACCATATCATCGGCCGTAACCTGCATTATATTGCAGGCTTCTTCCTCACGGGACGCATCCTTCCAGAGAATACTTGCAAAT
This sequence comes from Ruminococcus sp., assembly GCA_017558505.1. GTDB lineage: Bacteria > Bacillota > Clostridia > Oscillospirales > Ruminococcaceae > Ruminococcus. Next base: position 12,829 of record JAFYUM010000011.1, read on the forward strand.
CCTCTTGGTGATACAACAGAGTACTGTGCGTTCTCCAGCATAGCAAGCTCGTCACATACTCCGAGAGCAAGTGCACCGCCGCTTCCGCCCTCACCGAGGACGATTGATATAATAGGTGTGCGGAGAGTCATAAACTCGGCTATGTTCTTTGCGATAGCCTCGCCCTGGCCACGCTCCTCCGCCGCCATACCTGCGTATGCACCTGGAGTATCAATAAAGCATATTACAGGGCGGTGGAATTTCTCAGCCTGTTTTGCAAGGCGGAGAGCCTTTCTGTAGCCTTCAGGGAGAGGCATTGCAAAATTGCATTCCTTGTTCTCGTTGAGATCCCTGCCCTTTACCTGTGCAATAATTGTAACAGGCTTGCCGTCAAGACGTGCAATGCCGCCGATTACAGCGTGATCGTCGCCATAGAGGCGATCACCGTGCATTTCGTAGAAGTCAGTAAAAATAAGGGGAATGTAATCCCTGATAGTCGGTCTGCCCTTTGTGTGAACAAGAGCAAGACGCTCCCATGCGGTTTTGTTGTTTTCCACGGTCAGACCTCCTTTTCTTCGGGTGCGTGCATAGCGAGAAGCTTTGCAAGGGTTTTACGCATTTTCTTTCTGTCAACAATCATATCCACAAATCCCTTGTCCTGCATAAACTCTGCAAGCTGGAAATCCTCGGGGAGACGCTGTTTCATTGTGCTTTCAATAACTCGTCTGCCTGCGAAACCTATGAGTATTTTCGGCTCGGCTATGATGATATCGCCCAGCGAAGCAAAGCTTGCAGTAACTCCGCCTGTAGTGGGATCAGTCAGAACTGTGATATAAAGTCCGCCGTTATCACTGTGAAGCTTTACAGCCCCCGATGTTTTAGCCATCTGCATAAGAGATACGATACCCTCCTGCATACGTGCACCGCCCGATGCTGTAAACATAATAACAGGGAGATTATTTTCCGTGGCATATTCAAAGGCACGGGCAATTTTCTCTCCTACAACGCTTCCCATAGAAGCCATCATATAGCGTGAGTCCATAATTCCCACAACAGCCTTTTCGCCCCTTACAAGAGCCGTACCTGTGACAATAGCATCGTTAAGTCCGGTGACTTCACGGAGCTCTGCCTGTTTTTCGGGATAATTCGGAAAGCCGATAGGATCACAGCTTATCATATTGCTGTCAAATTCCTCAAAGCTGCCCTTGTCGAATGTAAGGGCAATACGCTCTCTTGCGGACAGTCTGCCGTGGTAATTACAAGCGGGGCAGACTCTTAAAAGCTCTTCATAGCGTTCAAGGGGTACTGTACCCTGACAGCGTGGACATTTGAAAGCAGGGCCGCTTACTTCTTCTTCGTTTCCGTTGAAACGGTGCTTTACAACCTTAAAAAAATCTTCAAACATCTGAATTCACCGCCTTACTTGCGTTTTTTCATATATCTTGTGAGGAATCCGTTATCGTAATTTCCACCCATAAATTCAGGCTGCTTGATAATTTCAAGCTGGAAGTCGATATTTGTATCAACACCGTCAACGATAAATTCAGATAAAGCCCATCTCATTTTGCGTATAGCTTCATCACGGTCAGCACCGTGAACAATGAGCTTGCTTATCATGGAATCGTAATAAGGTGTGATTGTATACCCTTGATAAACGGCACTGTCTATACGTATACCCGGACCTCCGGGAACGTAGAGGGCATTGATTGTGCCGGGGGAGGGACGGAAATCCATATCGGGATTTTCTGCGTTTATACGGCACTCAATAGCATGACCTGTCAGTCTGATATCCTTCTGCTTCATACGCAGGGGCATATCGCAGGCAACCTCAATCTGTGCCTTTACAAGGTCAAAGCCTGTAACTTCTTCTGTTATAGGATGTTCAACCTGAATACGTGTATTCATTTCCATAAAGTAGAAATTACGCTCCTCGTCAACGAGAAACTCAATTGTACCTGCATTGTAATAGCCGCATTCCTTTGCAGCTGTAACAGCCGCCTTGCCCATTTTTTCACGGAGCTCGGAGCTTACAACGGGGCTGGGGCATTCTTCAAGAATTTTCTGGTTGCGTCGCTGCATAGAACAGTCACGCTCGCCCAGATATATGGTGTTGCCCATTTTATCAGCCATAATCTGGATTTCAACGTGGTGGGGATTTACAAGGAATTTCTCGATGTATACTGTGTCGTCGCCGAAGAAGGAGAGTGCTTCCTGCTGTGCGGCGATAATCTGTGATTCAAGTTCATCGGGTGAATCAACACGGCGGATACCTCTGCCGCCGCCGCCTGCGGAAGCCTTGACAAGAACGGGATAACCGCATTTTTCAGCAATTTTCTTTGCTTCATCAATGCTTTTTACAGCTCCCTTTGAGCCGGGGATAACGGGAACGCCTGCCGCAGCCATTGTTTCCTTTGCCGCAGCCTTATCGCCCAGCATCTCAATTGATTTATATGAAGGGCCTATGAAAACAATTCCGCTTTTTTCGCAGAGTCTTGCAAATTCTGCATTTTCCGAGAGAAAGCCGAATCCAGGGTGGATAGCCTCTGCACCAACATTTACAGCAGCCTGTATGACAGCGTTCATATTGAGATAGCTGTCCTTGGTAGCAGGAGGGCCGATACATACCGCCTCGTCGGCAATCTGTGCGTGGAGAGCGTTTTTGTCGGCGGTGGAATACACAGCCACACAGCGTACGCCCAGTTCACGGCAGGCACGGATAATACGAACCGCAATTTCTCCACGGTTAGCAATCAATACTTTTTTAAACATTTATTGTACTCCTAATTGTTACATCAATTGTTGTCACCGTCTGCAACAACAAAGGTAATTTCGCAGGAAACTGCCTTTTCGCCGTCTACAGAGGCAAGAGCCTTACCTGTGCCGATTGGTCCTCTCTGGCGGATAATCTCAACTTCAAGGTCAAGAACGTCCCCAGGAACAACCTGTCTGCGGAACTTAGCCTTGTCAATGCCGCCGAAAAGTCCGATTTTACCCTTGAATTCAGGCTTTGAAAGCATACATACAGCACCTGCCTGTGCAAGCATTTCAACCATAAGTACACCGGGAGTTACGGGGTAGTTCGGGAAATGTCCCTTGAACCAGAAATCGTCCTCCTTGATGTATTTTCTTGCCTTTACCTTAACGCCCACTTCCATTTCAACAATTTCGTCAATAAGAAGAAAGGGTTCACGGTGAGGGATAATTTCCATTATCTGTTCTTTATTCATTAAAACATCTGACATAGTAATTACTTCCTTACTTGATTATCATAATAGGCTGGTCGAACTCAACAGCCTGACCGTCGGAAACGAGAATACGCTCTACAACGCCGTCAAATTCAGACTGCACCTCGTTCATAAGCTTCATTGATTCGATAATCATGATGATATCGCCTTTTTTAACCTTATCGCCCACCTTTACAAATGGCGGTTTATCGGGAGAGGGTGCCTGATAGAAAGTGCCTACAATGGGGGATTTCACTATATTACCCTCGGGAACAGCCTCAGCCTTGGGAGCTTCCGCAGTCTGTACAGGAGCAGAGGCAGGAGTAGCCATTGGCATACCCATAGGCATTACAGGGGCAGGGGGAGGGCATTTTTTGCCCTTAATTGTTATATTGCAGTCGTCGTTGGAAATTGTGATTTCCGAAAGCTCGTTGTCTTTTACAATTTTAGCGAGTCTTTCAATTTTATCAAGCTCAACTGTATCAAGAATTTTACACATAGGCTTACTCCTTATTCCTTAACTTTTTTGAAGCAGAGAGTTCCGTTATGACCGCCAAATCCGAGAGAGTTGGAAAGTGCGGCATTAACCTCCTGCTGAATATTTCCGTTTACACAGTAATCGAGATCACATTCCTCGTCTGGAACCTGATAACCGACTGTGGCATGAATAATTCCCTCGTCAATAGACTTTGCAACAACGATAGCTTCAATAGCGCCTGCGGCACCGAGAAGATGTCCTGTCATTGACTTTGTGGAATTTATCTTTACATTCTTTGCCTCGTCGCCGAAAGCAAGCTTTATAGCGGCTGTTTCATACTTGTCATTAAGACCTGTTGAAGTGCCGTGAGCGTTGATATAGTCAATATCTGCGGGAGTAAGACCTGCCTCCTGCATAGCAAGAGTCATACCCATACCTGCGGCTTCTCCTGTAGGCATAGGAGAAGTCATGTGATAGCCGTCGTCTGTAGCACCGTAGCCAGCGATTTCAGCGTATATCTTTGCACCTCTTGCCTTTGCGTGTTCATATTCCTCAAGAACAATGACACCGCTTCCTTCGCTTAATACGAAGCCGTGACGCTCCTTGTCAAAAGGTATTGACGCTCTTTCAAGTTTATCTGCTTTTGTGAGAGCCTTCATATTTGCAAAGCCGGCGTAAGTAAATTCAACATTTGTACTTTCTGTACCGCCTGCAAGACATACATCAAGGTAACCGTCCTTGATTTTGCGGAAAGCTTCGCCGATAGCGTGGGTAGCAGTAGCACAGGCGGAGGAAATGTCAAAGTTAGCACCTCTGAAGCCTGTTTTCATAGCGATAGTACCTGAAGCCATATTGCTTATCATCATAGGAATGTAGAAAGCGGAAACACGGCCCGCACCCTTTTCCAGATATCTTGTATATTCAGAAAGTGTGAGGTCGATACCGCCGATACCAGAGCCGACGAGAACGCCTGCTCTGTAGCAGTCGATGTCGGAGAAGTCTGTACCGGCGTCCACCATAGCTTCGTGAGCGGCAACAACGGCATATTTTGTGAACACATCCATACGCTTTGCCTCTTTTTTATCAAAGCAGCCCTTTACGTCGTAGTAAGCTGTTTCGTCGAAATCACGTACAATACCTGCTATTTTAACGCCTGTCTTTTCAGTATCGAAAGCGTCGATATAAGAGAAACCAATTTTATTTGCCTTGATGCCCTCCCAGAATTTTTCAACGCCTGTGCCAAGGGGAGTAACGGCACCCAAACCTGTGATAACAACACGTCTGCTCATATATTTTATCATTTTCCTTTCTGTGTGCATTTTAATTCCTTTGCTGTGCAGGAACGGATAGTATCCGCCCGAAATGCTGAAGCAAACCGCGGCATTTCAAGGAATTAATTCTGTATTTTTTACTCTGAATTACATTGAAAGTCCGCCTGAAATTTCGATTACCTGTCCTGTTATGTAGGACGAGTCGTCGGAAACAAGGAATGAAACAGCAGATGCTATTTCCTCAGGCTCGCCGTATCTGCCGAGAGCAACAGCGCCCAGCATCTTTGCTTTAAGCTCCTCGGGAAGTGCCGCTGTCATGGGTGTATTTATAAATCCCGGCGCAACGGCATTGCAAGTGATATTACGTGAGCCGAACTCCTTTGCAATTGTCTTTGTCATACCGATAATAGCAGCCTTTGAAGCGGAATAGTTAACCTGTCCCGGATTGCCGTAAAGACCTGCAACAGATGAAACATTTACAATTCTGCCGTGGCGCTGTTTCATCATAACAGCGCAGGTATGCTTTAACATATTGTAGACGCTTTTCTGATTTACAGCAATAACAGCGTCGTAATCTTCTTCTTTCATACGTGCAAGGAGAGTATCCTTTGTTATGCCTGCATTGTTTACAAGTGCGTCGATAGTGCCGAATTCAGCCTTGACCTGCTTTACCATAGCTTCACACTGGTCAAATTTTGAAACATCGGTACCAATACATAATGTTCTGACACCGAAAGCCTCACATTCAGCCGCAACAGCAAGAGCCTTTTCCTTACTGCTGTCGCTGGGATAGTAGTTTATAACGACATCAAAGCCGTCTTTTGCAAGTCTTTTTGCTATGCAAGCGCCTATTCCCTGGGATGCGCCTGTTATAATTGCTGTAGCCATATTTTACCTCCGAATTATTTTGTATGTATGGGACGGTGTTTTCGACGCCCCATTTTAATTAATGTGTTTTAATTTTCACAATCTTTTTCAAATACAAGGTCATAACTCATAAGAGAACCGTAACCTCCCGGATCAACGGGAAGCTTTCCGACAAACCGCCAACCTTCTAAAGCCATATTTCTGATAACTTCACGGTGGTCAGCATTTCCGTATTTTTCACTTGACCTGTACCCCGATTTGAACATTTTCATTTTCCACGTCATTCTTATAAATTTATATTTTTTCATAATAATCCCTATCCTTATATCAATTAAACGGAGCGATGTGGGCATCGCCCGTCAAGATTACGCATTACGCATTAACTTCTCAGCCTGTTCCATAATTTCCTTAACGATAGCTTCACAGGGTTTCACATCATTAATCATACCTGCGATAAGTCCACAGAGGAACGAGCCTTCCTCAACATTACCGTCCTGAACGGCTTTACGGAGAGAACCAAGAGTTACTTCCTCGAATTGTTCGGGAGTGAGTGAGCCGTCCTTTTCGCCGTTTGCAAGCATTTTAGCAAACTTTGTCTTGATATTTCTGCAAGGGTGACCTGTATAGCGTCCTGTTACGACATTGTCTGTATCCTTTGCTTTGACAACAAGCTCCTTGAATGTGGGGTGAATCTGACATTCCTCAGATGCAAGGAAACGTGTGCCAATCTGTACGCCCTCAGCGCCGAGCATAAATGATGCCGCAACACCTCTGCCGTCAGCAATACCGCCTGCGGCAATTACGGGGATTTCAAGAGCGTCCACAACCTGCGGAACAAGGCACATTGTTGTATTTTCGCCGATATGTCCGCCTGACTCAGTACCCTCTGCAACAACAGCGTCAGCGCCTGCACGCTCCATACGCTTTGCGAGAGCAACCGAGGGAATAACAGGAATTACCTTTATTCCCGCCTCTTTCCATGCAGGAATGAACTTTCCCGGATTTCCTGCACCTGTTGTGACAACAGCAACCTTTTCATCAATACAGAGCTGTGCAAGGTCGTCAGCATTGGGGCTCATCAGCATAATATTCACACCGAATGGCTTATCTGTTTTCTCCTTGCAGAGTCTTATCTGCTCACGGAGATAGTCAATAGGTGCAGAGCCGCCTGCGATAAGACCGATACCGCCTGCATTTGATACAGCCGCCGCAAGGGTATGCTCTGCAATCCATGCCATACCGCCCTGAATAAGTGGGTACTGACAGCCCAGTAATTCTGTAATTCTTGTTTTCATAATTTGTCCTCCTCTTTACTTTTTCTAAAAAAAGTTTTTGTTTTCTGTAAAATACTTCGTTATTTTAAATTTAAATTTCCCCCGAAATTTCGGGAAAAATTAACCATTCTTATTCCATTAGCAATTACAAAAATGTTTTTTTCGGAACAATATTTTAGTACACAAATACATCTCTTGAAGGAGGATTTAGTATCTGTGTTGTAAAATACTTTTCAACATTTATCTGTTTATGTGGGATAAAATCTTCAATGTATGGGCGGATATTACCGCCCGATTCAGATTAATATTCTAAAATAACGCTGCCGTAGGAAAGACCTGCACCGAAGCCTACCAGTGCAAGCTTCTGACCTCTTTTCACAATTCCCTTTTCAATAGCTTCATCAAGGGCAAGTGGAATTGATGCGCTTGAAGTATTTCCGTGGTGGTCAAGGGTAACTATAAATTTATCTATTGGCGCACCGAGATTTTTTGCGGCTGTTTCGATAATTCTCACATTTGCCTGATGAGGTACGAACCAGTCGATTTCTTCGCTTGTAATGCCGATTTTTTCAGCGGCAGCCCTGAATGCTGTAGGAAGTGCCTTTACAGCAAACTTATATACCTCTCTGCCGTCCTGATAAAGACTGTGGACAGCCTTCTTTTCAAATCCGTCCTCAAAGTCGGATTCCTGCTTTACAATAGGGGCAGGCTGACAATTTCTTGCGTAAAGCTTTCTTGCGCCGCTTCCGTCAGAGTTGAGGAATGAGGAGTAAAGAGCGTCGCTCTTTTCAATAACTGCGGCAGCTGCACCGTCACCGAAAAGTATGCATGAGCCTCTGTCCTCGTAGTCACTGATACGTGAAATAGCCTCTGTTGAAATTACGAGTGCATACTTTATATTGTCATCTGTTTCAAGGAATCTTCTTGCTGTATCAAGTGAGAATACAAATCCCGAGCAGGCAGCATTGAGGTCGAAAGCGGCGGCATTTTCAATTCCCAGTTCATACTGGAGCAGGCTTGCAATACTTGGCGTTACAAAATCGCTTGTAACAGTACTTACAATGACAAGACCGATATCCTTCGGGGATATTCCGGCTCTTTCAATAGCCTTTTCAGCAGCTTTTTTACCCATATACCACACAGGTTCCCAGCCTGCCATATGACGCTGTGTAATTCCCGTACGTGTACGAATCCATTCGTCGTTTGTGTCGAGGAATTTTGCAAAATCATCATTTGTCATGATTTTTTCAGGGAGATAGCTTCCCGTTGCCAATAATTTGATTCCCATTCAATTGCTCCTTTATCTTCTAACCCATTTCAGATGAAATTTTTCTGAAAAGTGTTGTAATATTTTCAAAATTATGTTATAGTAATATTATACACCTGTCAGGTGTACTTGATTAGTATTTTACAGTATACACATATATATTGTAAATCATTTCCAAAAATTTTGCAAGAATTTTTTTCTCTTTTATATAATGGGAAATGAAATTTCAGCACTTTAGACAGGATTTATTAGAATAATCGGCTTAAATCGTTGATTAATTCGACGATTTGCACAGAAAGGAACAATAAAAAATTATGACTATTTCACTTTTCGCAGGGCAGGGTTCACAGGCTCAGGGTATGGGAAAGGACATATACGACGCTTTCCCGAAAATGGCGGATTTGTATGATACAGCGTCGGAAATCCTCGGCAGGGATATGAAGCAGCTCTGCTTTGAAGCACCTATTGAGGAGCTTTCAAAGACAATAAATGCACAGCCTGCGATTATGCTTACATCTCTTGTGTGCCTTAATGCGGCAATTGAAAAGGGATATAAATTCGACGGTGTGGCAGGTCATTCTCTTGGCGAATATGCCGCACTTGTAAGTTCGGGTATGGTATCCGTTGAGGACGGTTTCAGACTTATAAAAGCACGTGCAGAAGCTATGGAAATGGCTACAGCAGAGCAAAAGGGTGCAATGGCGGCAGTTATGAAGCTTGCTCCCGAAAAAATTGAGGAAGTATGTGCCAACGCTTCAGATTATGTCACAGCTGTAAATTATAATTCTCCACAGCAGACTGTAATTGCAGGAACTCCTGAGGGCATTGCCGAGGTAAGCAAAGTTTTTGCAGAGTTAAAGGCAAGGGTTATAACTCTTAACGTGGCAGGAGCTTTCCATTCAAAGCTTATGCAGTCCGCCGCAGATAAGTTCTATGAAACAGCAAAGACAATTACATTCAACGCTCCGCAGGTGAAGTATTACTCCAACGTAACAGGCGGCGAACTGACAGATTTCAGCGATATGCCGTCGCTTCTTGCAAAGCATATCGTTTCCCCTGTACGTTTTACTTCTGAACTTGCGGCAATGCAGGAAGCAGGAGCAGATACATTTGTGGAATTCGGCCCCGGAAAAACTCTTACAGGGCTTGTTAAAAAGACTCTCAAGGATGTTACAGCTCTCAATATAGAAAACCTTGCAGGGCTTGAAGGAGCTGAAATATATGGATAAATACGGACTTATCGGTCATCCGCTGGGACATTCAATGTCGCCGCTTATACATAAAAAGCTTTTTGCCTTAAGCGGAATTGAGGATTACAGCTATGACCTTATTGATATTGCGCCTGAAAAGCTTGCAGAGAGCGAGAGTAGGCTCCGTGAGCTGAAAGGCTTTAATATAACAATTCCCTATAAAACGGAAATTATTCCAATGACTGACAAACTTGGAGAAAGTGCGGAGAGATACAGTTCCGTCAACTGTATCTCCAACGACAACGGTGTTATGACAGGATATAATACTGATTGTGACGGCTTTCTCCGTTCGGCGGAACTTCTTCCCCTTGGCGGAAAGGTGCTTCTTGTAGGCTGCGGCGGAGTTGGCAGAATGATTGCCATTGAAGCGGCTTTGCACGGTGCGGAGCTCACAATTGCCGTTCTTCCCGATTCTGTGAAAAATGCACAGCTTGTTATGGCGGAGATACTCGCAAAGTGCGGTAACGCTTCTGTTAAAATATGCCTTGTGAACGAAATAGAGGGTGGCTTTGATTTGCTTGTCAACGCAACCCCTGTGGGTATGTATCCGAAGGTTGATACCTGTCCCGTTTCCGATGAGGTAATTGAAAATTCTCTCTCCGTTTTTGATGTTATCTACAATCCTATTGAAACTCTCCTTGTGAGAAAGGCACGGGCTCTTGGACGTACTGCTGTAGGTGGTGCGGCAATGCTTGTGTATCAGGCGGTAAAGGCTCACGAGCTTTGGTACGGCGGTGAATTTGATACGGAGGATATATCTGCTATTATCAAGGATGTTGAAGCCGAAGTTGAAAAGATGAACGGGTGAATTGGTATGACTGTATTTTTATGCGGATTTATGGGCTGCGGCAAAACGACTGTAGGCAGGCTTGCCGCAAGGAAGCTTGGTTATGGCTTCTGTGATTCCGATGAACTTATTGTGGAAAGAGAGGGTATGAGTATACCCGAAATATTTGAACGAAAGGGCGAGCCTTATTTCCGACAGGTCGAGGCTGAGGTTATAAAGTCCCTCTGTGGAAAAAAGGCTGTTGTAGCCTGCGGTGGAGGTGCAATGCTCAATCCCGACTCTGCGGCTGCTGCGGCTAAGGCAGGAGTTGTCATATTCCTTGAACTTGACTTTGAAGCCTGCTACAGCCGTATAAGCGGTGACTCAAATCGTCCAATTGTTGTCAATTCCACAAAGGATGAGCTTGAGGAACGCTTCAATGCCCGCTATGATGTGTATAAGAAACATTCCACAATACAAATAGACGGCAGCGGAAGTCCTATGAGTACGGTAGAGCTCATTGTTGACGCTGTCAGAATGCTGAAGTGACATGAACGGAGGTTTTAAATGCTTATATATAATGCAGAAATAATAACTATGGACGACAGGGGAACGATAAAAAAAGGCTGGCTTGAAACAGACGGCGGAAATATCGGTGCCATAGGCGAGGGTGATCCCGAAAATATCCCGGAGGACAGTCTTGACGCACAGGGCGGTTTACTTCTTCCTGGATTTATTGATGCTCATACCCACCTTGGAATTATTGAGGACGGTGTTGACTTCGAGGGGGACGACTGTAATGAATCCTCCGAGGCTTTCACTCCGCAGATGAGGGCAATTGACGGTATAAATCCATTTGACCGCTGTTTTGAAGAAGCGAGAATGAGAGGCATAACCACTGTTGCTTCATGCCCGGGAAGCGCCAATGCCTGCGGCGGTGAAATCGGAGTTATAAAGACGGCAGGCAGACGTGTTGATGATATGCTTATCAAGACCTGCGGTATGAAGTTTGCTCTGGGTGAAAATCCAAAGAGGGTATATAACGAAAAGGGGGAAGCTCCTGTTACACGTATGGCAACGGCAGCTATTATCCGTGAGGGCTTGTATAAGTCACGAAGGTATGCCCATGATATGGATATTTACTATTCTGATAACGAAAATTATGAGCCGCCTGAGTATGATATAAAATGTGAGGCACTTATGCCTCTTCTTGAACGAAAGCAGAAAGCCTTTTTCCATTGTCACCGCGCCGATGATATATGCACGGCTATGCGTATAGCAAAGGAATTTTCCCTTGAACTTGTAATTATTCACGGTACAGAAGGATATAAAATTGCCGATATTTTAGGCGAGGAAGAAGTTCCTGTAATATGCGGCCCTATGATATGTGACCGTTGCAAGCCTGAAATGAAGGGGCTGGAGCTGAAAAATGCGGCTGTACTTGCAGAAAATGACGTAAAGCTTGCAATCTGCACAGATCACACGGTTATTCCGATACAATATCTTCCCATTTCTGCACAGGCGGCAGTAAAGGGTGGACTTGATACGGAAAAAGCTCTCCGCAGTCTTACTATAGATGCGGCGGAAATCCTCGGCGTTGACGATGTTGTCGGTAGCCTTACAGCAGGCAAGGACGCAGATATTCAGCTTTACCGCAAGGGTGACTCTCCTCTTGACCTTATGTCAGAGCCTGTGCTTGTTATGATTGACGGTGAAATCATAAAAAGAGAGGGACTGCAATGAAGCTTCTGGCGGCAATATTAAGCGGAATTATGGCTGTATCAGCCGCCTCCACGACGGCTGAAAAGGACAGCCGCAAGGAGATTTCAACAGTTATAAATGCGGTAGAATACACTATACTCGTAAATTCTGACGGTAAAACTGCGGAGCTTAAAAGTGCCTATCTTCCCTACAGCTATGCTGAAACTGATGTTCCTGCGGAGATAGAGGGATATAAAATAACTTCCATAGGTGAAAGGGCATATGCAGGAAATTTTATAGTTGAAAAGATAACAATCGGGCAGAATATAAAAAGTATCGGAGAAAAAGCTTTTATGAGCTGCTATGAGCTGAAAGAAGTTGAGCTCAATGAAAAAATTACTGCAATTCCCGATGATTGCTTTTTCTCATGTCCCAAGCTGGAAACGGTGGTGCTTCCCGATACGCTGAAAAGTATCGGTGATGACGCTTTTTATGGTTGCGTGGCTTACGATGCAGTTATACCATCAGGGGTGACAAGCATAGGCACAAATGCAATAGGTATGACTGCTGAAACTCATGGTGAGGGAAGTGTGGCTATCCCCGGTTTTATCATAAGAGGTGCAACGGGGACGGCTGCGGATAAATACGCAAAAGAAAACGGCATTGAATTTATTGATGTGAAGAAAATTAATATCGGAGATGTGAACGGTGATGAAACTGTAAACTCTACTGACGCTTCGGCAGTTCTTGAGGAATACGGAATTGTTTCCACTGGGGCAGCTTTTACTTTTACAAAAAAGCAGCGTATTTACGGTGATGTGAATTTTGACGGTGCGGTTGATTCTTCCGATGCTTCATGTATTCTTGAAATCTATGCAAAAAACTCTACAGGCGGTTAATGGACTATCAGGGGCGGCTATAATGTTATCATTGCAAGGTTTGCATATGTTCTCTATTTTAAGAGAGCCCCTATCTGATTTTTATATTACCCAAATTCGACAAATCGCTATGTTTATTCCACACATTTTTTCTATGAAAGTTTTTTGAGTTTCTATTGACATAATGATAAAAAAATGTTATCATTAAAGATAATAAACTCGGTTTAGATCCGAAGCTGAAATGCTTCTGAAAATTGTAAAAGGAGGATTTATTATGCTGACTGATATCAACAGCAAATTTCAGAAAGAGGGGCTTACATTTGACGATGTACTGCTGATTCCCGGTGAATCAGACGTAACCCCGAACATGATTGACCTTGGAACAAGACTTGCAGGAAACATCAGACTTAATACTCCCATTATGACTGCCGCTATGGATACAGTTACCGATTCACGTATGGCTATTGCTATTGCTCGTGAGGGCGGTATCGGTATTATCCACAAGAATATGTCTATTGAACAGCAGGCAGAGGAAGTTGACAAGGTAAAGCGTTCCGAGAACGGTGTTATTGTAAATCCTTTCTCACTCACAGAGGACAGACTTGTTGCAGACGCTGACGAACTTATGGGTAAATACAAGATTTCAGGCGTTCCGATTGTTGACGACAAGAATAAGCTTGTTGGTATAATCACCAACAGAGATATGAGATTCCTCACAGATTTCTCCGCTAAGATTTCTGAGGTTATGACTAAGGACAACCTTATTACAGCTCCCGTTGGCACAACTATGGAGCAGGCACAGGAAATCCTCCGCAAGCACAAGATCGAAAAGCTTCCTATTGTTGATGAGAATGGTATTCTCAAGGGCCTTATTACCATAAAGGATATTGAAAAGTCTGTACAGTATCCAAATTCTGCAAGAGATAGCAGAGGCAGACTTCTCTGCGGTGCAGGTATCGGTGTTACAGCTAACGTGCTTGAAAGAGCAAAGGCTCTTATCGACGCACAGGTTGACGTACTTGTACTCGACTCCTCACACGGTCACTCCGCAAACGTTGTAAAGTGCCTCAAGATGATTAAGGAGACATATCCTGATATTCCTGTAATTGCAGGAAATATTGCTACAGCTGAGGCTGCTGAGGCTCTTATTGCAGCAGGTGCTGACTGTCTTAAGGTAGGTATCGGACCTGGTTCTATCTGTACAACAAGAGTTGTTGCAGGTTGTGGCGTTCCCCAGATTACAGCAGTATATGACGTAGCTTGTGTAGCTCAGAAGTATGATATCCCCGTTATTGCTGACGGCGGTATCAAGTATTCTGGCGATATCGTTAAGGCTCTTGCAGCAGGTGCAAGTGTTGTTATGCTTGGTTCACTTCTTGCAGGTTGTGCAGAAGCTCCCGGTGAAACTGAAATCTATCAGGGACGTCAGTTCAAGGTATACAGAGGTATGGGAAGCCTTGGCGCTATGGCTAATGGTTCAACAGACAGATATTTCCAGGAGGGTGCAAAGAAGCTTGTTCCCGAGGGTGTTGAAGGCCGTGTACCTTACAAGGGCGTTCTTGCTGAAACTGTATTCCAGCTTGTCGGCGGTATCCGTTCAGGTATGGGACTTTGCGGTTGTAAGGATATCCCCACACTTCACGAAAAGGCTAAATTTGTAAGAATTACAGGCGCAGGTCTTAAAGAGAGTCACCCCCACGATATTTATATCACAAAGGAAGCTCCTAACTATTCAGCAGGTATATAATCGGCTGATTAATATGATTTCAACGGCGTATCTTCGGATGCGCCGTTTTTAATGCAGAGTGTTCCGGATTGATTAGGCATTATCAATAAACCTTGACATCCCCCACATAAAATGATATAATTGATAGGAAATCAAAACCACGGGAAACCGTAAAATAAGGAGAATAATTATGAGTGGAAATGTAAAAAGCTACGAGTCACCATTTTGCACAAGATATGCCAGCGAGGAAATGCAGTATATTTTCTCGGCTGATAAGAAATTCACAACATGGAGAAAGCTGTGGGTTGCTCTTGCAAGAGCAGAAATGAAGCTTGGACTTCCTGTGACAGAAGCACAGGTAAAGCAGCTTGAGGAGCATGTCAATGATGTGGATTATGAGGCAGCGGCAGAGCGTGAGAAGATTACACGTCATGACGTAATGGCACATGTTTTCACATACGGACAGGCTTGTCCCGATGCGGCAGGAATCATTCACCTCGGTGCAACTTCCTGCTATGTAGGCGATAATACAGACGTTATCATAATGCGTGATGCCCTTGCAATTGTCCGTAGAAAGCTTATCAATGTAATGAACAACCTTGCAAAGTTTGCGGAGGAATACAAGGATATGCCTTGTCTTGGATACACACATCTCCAGCCTGCACAGCTTACAACAGTGGGCAAGAGAGTAACACTCTGGCTCAATGAGCTGCTTATGGATTTCAACGACCTTGAATACAGAATATCCACATTAAGCCTTCTCGGCTCAAAGGGTACAACAGGTACGCAGGCTTCATTCGTGGAACTTTTTGAGGGTGATAATGACAAGGTAAAAGAGCTTGAAAGAATGATTGCAGAGGAAATGGGATTTGATAAAGTTGTTCCCGTTTCAGGTCAGACATATTCAAGAAAAATGGATTCACAGGTCCTTGCAGTTCTCAGCGGAATTGCACAGACAGCGAGCAAATTCTCCTACGATATGCGACTTCTCCAGAGCTTCAAGGAAATGGAGGAACCTCGTGGAAAGAAGCAGATAGGCTCATCTGCAATGGCTTATAAGCGTAATCCTATGAGATGCGAGAGAATTACTGCTCTTGCACGTTACGTAATGATTGACAGCCTTAACCCTGCATTTACAGCAGGTACACAGTGGTTCGAGAGAACTCTCGACGACTCCGCAAACAAGCGTATTTCCGTAGCTGAGGCATTCCTCGGAGTTGACGCTATACTCAATATTATGATGAATGTAACTGACGGACTTGTGGTATATCCGGAAATTATCCGCCGCCGTGTAATGGCGGAGCTTCCCTTTATGGCAAGCGAAAATGTAATGATGAACGCTGTAAAGAAGGGCGGTAACCGTCAGGAACTCCACGACAGAATTATGGATTACTCAATGATTGCAGGCGAGCAGGTTAAGGTTTACGGTAAGGACAACAACCTCTGTGAGCTTATCCTTGCTGACCCGATGTTTATGGTTACAAGAGAGGAGCTTGAAGCTGTATTGAAGCCTGAAAATTACACAGGCAGAAGCTCACAGCAGGTTGACGAATTCCTTGCAGATTTCATCAAGCCTGTTCTTGAAGTAAATAAGGATATACTCGGCGAAAATTTTGAGATGAAGAATTGATTTTCTTTTAGCCAATGCGTAATTATTTTGTGTGGGCGCATTCTGTGCACCCACAATTACACATAATCTGGCTTATATCGTAATATCGTGTAGGGACACGGTGAGCCGTGTCCGCAATTTCGGAACGAAATTCTATGATAAATAATTCGGAATTGATACCTTGCTTAACGGTCACGGCACGCCGTGACTCTACAAAAATATCAGCACACAAAAAATGAATGGCTAAAGGATAATGGCTAAATAAAGGGGGAGTTATGAAAATTCTGACAATTCACGGATATAAGGGAAATGCCCATAATGCCGTATATTCGGCTTTGCGCACTCTCGGAGCTGATACAATATCTCCGCAGTTTGACTATGATAAGGATTCTCCCGAATACGTTTTTGCAGCCTTGCGGAAAATCCTTGACGAAAATCAGGTTGATATGATAACAGGCACAAGTCTTGGGGGATTTTTTGCACTTACCCTTGCAATTGAAAGAGATTTGCCCGTAATGCTGACAAATCCCTGCCTTATGCCCTTTTTGCATCTGCCACGGCTTGGCTACACAGGGGAAATTGACACGTTTATGAAAGTTTTCCCCATATTCACAAAGGTTGACACAAGCAAGGCATATGCGGTAATCGGTGAAAAAGACCAGATAATTGATACCCACGATTTCACAAAGAGGATTATTCCGAATTATGATGTTGTTGAGGGTGCTGACCATTTCAGCCGAAATCTCAATTTAGAGTACTACTTCAGAAAAGAACTTGAAAAAGGCGGTTATATATGAAAAAAGAATATCTTGAAGCAGGAAAAATTGTCACAACTCACGGCATACGTGGGGAAGTGAAAATAATGCCCTACACCGACACTCCCGAACTTCTCTGTGAATTTGACCGCCTGTTTATCGGCAAGGATAAGGCGGAAATTTACATCGACAGAGCGAGAGTGGCAAAAAATATGGTAATTGCCAAAATCGAGGGAATAGATACCGTTGAGGCGGCTGAAAAATACCGCAATAAAGTACTGTTTATGCACCGTGATGACCTTGAACTTGATGAAGATACCTACTTCATACAGGATTTGATTGATATGGAAGTCAAGGACGCTGACAGCGGCTTTGTATACGGAAAAATTACCGATGTTCTGCAAAATGGTGCTAATGATGTGTATGTGATAAAGGGTGACAGGGAATACCTTGTTCCTGCAATTCCCGATGTTGTAATATCAACCGATGTTGATAGCAATATAATGCTAATTCGTCCTCTTGACGGACTTTTTGATTAAGGTGAATTTATGAAAATTGAAATAGCAACTCTTTTCCCCGAAATGTGCGAAGCCGTACTTGGCGAAAGTATAGTGGGCAGAGCGAGAAAAGCAGGAAAAATCGAGGTTTCCTGCCGACAGATACGTGAATATACGCAGGATAAGCACCGCAGAGTTGACGATACTCCCTATGGTGGCGGTATGGGTATGGTTATGCAGTGCGAGCCGATTTACAACTGTTACAAAGCAGTGTGCGAGGAACTTGGTACAAAGCCCCATACGATATATATGTCCCCGAAAGGCAAGGTGCTGACGGAGCAGAGAGCTGTGGAGTTGTCGAAAATGGACAATATTCTCATTATCTGCGGTCATTACGAGGGCGTTGACCAGCGAGTTCTTGACAAAATCGTTGACGAGGAAATCTCAATCGGCGATTATGTCCTCACAGGGGGCGAATTGCCTGCTCTTGTGCTGACTGACGCTGTGGCACGCCTATGTCCGGGCGTTCTTTCCGATGATGTGTGCTTTACTGATGAAAGCATTTACAGCGGATTGCTGGAATATCCCCAGTATACACGCCCCGAAGTGTGGGAGGATATGGCTGTTCCGCCTGTGCTGTTGACGGGACATCATAAGAATATTGAAAATTGGCGGCATGAACAAAGCCTTGAAATAACAAGGGAACGACGCCCTGATATGTATGAGAAGTATATTTCCGAAAATCCTGTCAAGAAAAAACGGAAATAGACAAAATATATAAACAGTTGCATAATATAGGTTGTGAATATGCTTGTCTATATTCACTATAAACTGTTGGTATATATTGAATAAGCTTATCCTGATAGAAAATAACAACATATATTAACAATGAAAACTGTATAGTTTCTACAATATTCTATTCATATATCGTTCATATTCCCCATAGTGAATATGAACAAGGCAAAGTTGAAAACACATCACTCCTTGCACTTAAATGTAGAAAATATAGCGAAATGTCATTTTTAATACAAAAAGCCGTTGACTATGAAAAAAAATGAATGTATAATATAATCAGCAAAGGAAATAAAATTTGCGGTGATGTATCACAGAGATATGTCAATATGAGAATAGGAGAGTTGAATATGTTTGTAAGAGAAGTATTGGTCAAGAATCAGGTAGGCCTTCATGCAAGACCTGCAACATTTTTCATCCAGAAGGCAAATGAGTTCAAGTCATCAATCTGGATTGAAAAGGAAGAGCGCAGAGTAAATGCAAAGAGCTTACTCGGTATCCTTTCACTCGGTATTGTTGGCGGCACAAATGTAAAGATTATCGCTGACGGTGCAGATGAGAGAGCAGCAGTTGACGCTCTTGTTGATCTCGTAGACAGCGGTTTCAGCGAGGAAAACAGATAATAGATATTTATTTTTGCTGAAAAGGGCGTTACGGATGTAACGCCCTTAATTGTTATGGTTTTCTCTTATTGTTTCTGCATTTCATTGTACATGTTTTCAGCAAATATACCATAGCCACGGGTAGGATCAGCCACAAACACATGAGTTACCGCACCGATAATGCGGTCATTCTGGATTATGGGGCTGCCGCTCATACCCTGTACTATACCGCCGGTTTCAGCAATAAGCTTTTCATCGGTTATGCGTATAATCATATTCTTTGAAGGATCGTTGTTCCGGCAGTTTACTTCCTCGATACATACAGAGTACATCTGAGGAGCAGCTCCGTTTACTGTGGAAAGGATATATGCATCTCCTTCGGTTATATCTTCCGGATATCCAAGGCTGTACTCCTTCGGCTCCGAAAGACGGTCATATGCCGTTCTGCCAAAGGTTCCGAAAATTCCGCAGCTGTTATTTCCGGTAAGGCTTCCATATGAGGGAAGTCCTATGAACTGACCGTGTAAAGCTCCGGGAGTGCCTGACTTACCCTTCGATACGGAGGTTATTTTTACAGGAACAGCCTCGCCGCTTTGCAGAGGTACAAGTTCACCTGTGTCGCAGTCGCAGACAGGATGACCAAGTCCCGAAAATTCTCCTGTTGCCTTATCGGAGAATGTCATTGTACCTATACCTGCAATGCTGTCACGTACCCACATGCCGCTGCGCCATATTTTTTCCTTTTCAGAAAAAACAGGAGATAAATCCGTGGTAATCGGCGTACCCTCGCGGCGGATTTCAAGGGTAACGGTTTCACCACGGCTTTCTGCTATAATCCTGCTCAATTCCTTATTTGAGGTCAGCGGTGTATCATTGGCGGAGATGATGATATCTCCTTTTTTAACTCCGGCGGCATCGGCGGGGCAGGATATGCCGTCAACCTTGCTGATGTCTGTAACCATAACGCCTTCCATAAGAAGCTTTATTCCGAAAGGATAACCTCCGGCAATAAGCGTGGGAGGTTCTTTTCGGGCAGTTTCAGCAGATATTGCAGAGAAGCTGCCTGTAAATGAAACGGAGGCTGTATTGAGTAAGGCTATATTCCGTGTGATGTTATAGCCTGTTACAGAGAATAATCCGAATAAAGCCGCAGATAATACAGCTGCGGAACATTTTTTGAAACAAATTTTCAACAGATTTTCCAACTCCTTTCAGCCGATGTTTATAATGGAGATTTGTATCGGCTGAATTTATTATGTATAAAAAAAACTGATGTATGAGTGAAAAATAATCTCAAATTAAAAAAAGAGGTAATATATGGAAAAAAACAAGAAAAAAGCGCTGTATATTGCATATATGATAATTATGGTCATTTTCACGGTGATTTATTCACTGATTATGGTATGTATGGCAGGTGCGGGATTGATATACAATGGCGACAGCTACGGCAGAGAGCTTGTAAACGTGGGAATATGGCTTATTATATCAGGTGTACTTATGACTGCGGGCGCTGTTGTGTGCTTCTTTAAAAAGCGTATTTTCAGCATTGTATCGGCAGTTCTGACCATTGCAGGACTTGCAGTATGTCTTATAATGCTATACATACTCTGTACACATGCAGACAGTGCAGGCTGGGCTGATAATTACACTATGGAGCCTGTCAGCCGAATGTACAGAGAACGGTTATTGCCTGTTATAGCGCCTGCTGTAATGACGCTGGGAGTTGATTTCTTTAAATCAAGATAATTTGTATTAAAATTAAGAACCGAGCCTTTGGAGTAATAAGGCCCGGTTCTTTAAGGAGGTGGAGTATATAAAAATTGGAATTATCAGATAATAATTACGTCCGGCTTCGGGAATTGTCCCGAAGCCGCTTTTTTGTCGTTCCTGCTGTCGGATAAAATGTCATATAGTCTGTTATACAAGCTGTCGGAATTATGTCGCTTAATTATGTCACACAAAGATGTCTTACAGGGATGTCGCAAAAATTGCGTTATACAAAGGTGTTATACAAGCTGTCAGATAAAATGTCGTACAAGTTGTCACACAAAGGTGTCTGTATAGAACTAACCCAATATCAGGACTGTTCGCTTATGAGAATAGATACGCGGTTCTGAATGATTTCCGCTGTCTGCTCGGCTGTTTTATCGCCTGCAAAATACGCTTCAGATTCCTCAGAAATTATATCGTAAATATCCTGGTTGTAGTAATAAGGTGTGGGCTTTGCATTGGAAATATAATCTGCAACAAAGTCTCTTTCCGCCTGTGTGAGCGGATTGATTTTAATTTCCTCGCCGCCGATATACCACGTATCATCATATTCCTGTTTCTTGCCGTCTGAGTCAGTATAATAGGGTCTTTCCATTGATTCGTCAAGTTTTTTGTCAAATGCGGATTTGAGTGCAGGTAAGTCATAAAGAGTCTCAGAATTCTGATTTTCCTCGCTGAATATTTCCTTGATGAAATCCCAGCAGGCGTCCTTGTAGTCGGAATTTTCCATAATAGCGAAAGCGGTTGAATGATAAATCATTGCACCTGTACCATTGATTGAGGGATTTCCTACAAGGGTTACATCATCACCGATTTCGCCGTGTACAGCACGTGCATAATCTCTTGGATTGCTGATATAAATTTCGGAAAGGAGCGCCTTATCATTGCGGATAGCAACTTCGGATTCCTCCCAGTAAGCATTCATTTCCTCGTTTGTAGCGTTTTCCCAGTCGATTTCGTCGCCTTCTCCTGCACTGGGATATTCGTTGCAGAATTCGAGAACTTTGATGAATTCCGGACTGTTAAAATTGCAGGTAGCATTGTTGTAGTCGATAAAATCGTTGCTGTTGTAAACGAAACGAGAGAAAATTTCGGTATTTGTATTTCCTGTTTTAAATGGTTTCATTCCCTCCGGGAGATTGCGGCAGGTTTCAATGAATTCGTCAATTGTCCAGTTTTCCTTGTCAAAATACTTGCTCTTGCATCCAAGAGTACTGATATAGAAAGATGAGGCGAGAGATGTAAGCTTTCCTTCTGTTTCGCATACGGAGAGGATGGTAGGAACGAAATCGTCTTTTGAAAGCTCCTCGTCCTTTTCAAGATAGTCGTAGAAGTCAACAAGTGCGCCCTTTCTTGAAAGGTTGCTTAAAAGAGAAGAATATGATGAGCCCATACAGATGATGTCAACGTCTTTTCCTGCTGCAATATCCTGTTTCAGCTGCTTTTCAGGGGAGTTTGTCTGCTTTTCGCTTTCTTCATCCCATTCATAATATTGGTTGTAATCCTCAACCTTTATACGATATTCGCCGTTTGTCTTGTTGAATTCCTTTATCATTTCGATAACGCTCTGGTCGCTGTACTCCATAACCATATTGATGATCTGTACATTTTCAATTTCGGAGGAGTCACGCTTTGTAAGGCGGTAGACGCTTGTTTCACCGGTTGACCAGTTATTCTCTACCATAAGGAAATCGCCGCCATCAACGGGAATAAGTCCGGTGACATAGTCGCTTGAAAGATCGGAATCAATCCAGTTGATAAGCTCAACAAGAGTGCCGTCGTCCATTAATCCGTAAAGGGAAGTGGAGCCTGAAAGGAAGGCACGATACTCGCCTGAACCTTTTATAATATAGTTGAAATAAGATGTATCTTCAAGGGTGACAGAATCGGGCGAAAGCTCCATTGTATCGGCATTCAGTGTTTTTAATACATTGTCATCTCCGTCGTAGGATAAATAAACAAAGTTATTGTCTCTGTCTGTTCCGTAGGGATAGAAGTATTCGTCATCACCAAAATCAAGAGGCTCAGATAAGTTGCCTTCTGCATCAACGGTAACATATGTCGATTTTTGTGAACCGCTTATAGCTAAGCATACATTGTCGTTTCCCAGCGCAAAGCATTCGCCGACGTAAATCTGACCTTCAATGAAATCGTCATCTGCGTATTTTTCAAGTCCTGTAATAGGATTTTCAGTTATAATATTTCCTGCTTCGTCAAGGGTATAAATTGAATAGGTAGTTGTTGCTGCTTCTTCCATTGCCTCATAATCGAAGTTTTCATAGTCGAAATCGGGGTCGTTGTAGTCGGGCATTTCAAAATCGCCGTAGTCTGTAATCGTAACAACAGCAAAGATTTTTCCGCTGTTTGTTACAACATATTTCATATCAGGAAAAACGCTGTCAGACGCATCAAGTCCAAGGTCAATCTCCTCGAATACAGAGAAATCATAGTCGGTAATAAACGCCTTGGGTTTATACTGGTCGTTCTCGGTTGCATAGCCTGAAATGAGTATTTTTCCTGTATCGCCTATAGGGGTTATTGAATTGAGTTCGGTAATAGGAAGCTCTGCTTCGATTTCAATAGCCTTATAGGATTTTTCCATCATTTCCTGTACCTGAGAGGAATTATTGGCTTTGTTTCCGTTTGGATCTTTCACGGGACCGCATGCTGCTGTTGAAAGCATACAAGTCATAGCCATAATACCTGCAAGAATTTTCTTTAATCTGTTCATTTTATCTTTCTCCTTTATAGAATAGATGTTTTATCGTTTTTGTCTTCTGAAAAAATACAAAATAAGATATAGGCTCGGAATTATGTCACACATTTATGTCGCAAAATTATGTCAGGCAAAGATGTTGCACACGGTTGTCACGGTATAATGTCCTGCAATGATGTCTGTACAGAATCAACCTGTTATCAGGATTGTTCGCTTAAAAGTGCTGAAACACGATTCTGGAGGGCTTTTGCTGTTTTATCGGCTGTCTTACTGCCTGCAAAATATGCCTCAACTTCTTCAAGGATTACGTTGTTGATATCTTCATTGTAATAGAAAGGTACAGGCTTTGCATTGCGGATATAATCCTCAATGTAATCTCTTTCCTGTTTTGTAAGGGGAGAAACTATTATTTCCTTGCCGCTGAGATAGTATATATCCTCATATTCGACCTTGTTGCCGCTTTCGTCAGTATAATACGGATTTTCCATAGTTTCATCAAGCTTCTTTTCAAATGCCGATGTGATTACTGGGAAATCGTAAATGTCTTCAGAGGACTGATGTTCCTCGCTGAATATTTCACTGATAAACTCCCAGCAGGTATCCTTACAGTCAGAGCTTTCCATAATAGCGTAAGAATCTGAAAACTGAATCCGTGCTCCTGAACCATCAGATGTGGGATTTCCTACAAGGGTTATTTCATCGCCGAATTCCGCCTGTACAGCACGTACATATGCTCTTGCTGTGTCAAGGGTGATTTCGGAAAGGAGAGCCTTATCGTTGCGGACAGCAACTATAGATTCAGCCCAGTAGGCATTTGCTTCGTCTTCTGTAGCGGTATTTACATCAATTTCTCCCCCTTCTCCTGCGTTGTAGTATTCGTTGCAGAATTCAAGGACTTTTATGAAATCGGGAGAGTCAAAATTGCAGGCAGAATTGTTAAAGTCAACAAAGTCATTGCTGCTGTAGATAAGGTGTGAGAAAATGTCGGTTTTGGTATTTCCGAGTTTGAATGGCTTCATTCCTTCGGGAAGATTGCGGCAGGTTTCTATAAACTCATCAACAGTCCAGTTTTCCTTGTCGAAATACTTACTCTTGCAGGCAAGAGTGCTGATATAGAAGCTGGGGGGGAGCATTGTAAGTTTTCCGTTGTTTTCACATGTTGAAAAGATCATGGGGACAAAATCGTCTCTTGTCAGCTCGTCGTCCTTATCAATAAATTCATAGAGGTCTGCCAGCTTGCCGTTTTTTGAAAGGGTACTGAGGGCAGATGAACTGCCTGACACGTATATAATGTCCACATCCTTACCTGCTTCGATATCCTGTCCGAGCTGCTTATCTGCGGTGTTCAGCAGTTTATTAGTTTCTTTATCCACTACGTTGTATTGGTTGTAATCTTCTACCTTTATACGGTATTCATCATTTGCTCTGTTGAAGTCTTTTACTTTTTCAAGAATTCTCTGGTCGCTGTATTCCATAACCATATTGATAATCTGCAGATTTTCAATTTCGGATGTGTCACGCTTTGTAAGGCGGAATACAGTTGTTTTTTTGGTTGACTGGTTATTTTCGATTACGATGAAATCTCCGTTTTCGACGGGGGTTATTCCTGCAATAAAGCTGCCTGTAATGTCGCAGTCGAACCAGTTGATAACTTCGGTCATGGTACCGTCGTCTTTTATGCCGTAAAGTGCTGCGGTGCCTGAAAGGTATAAGCGGTAATCATCTTCGCCCTTCAGGATACTGCTGTAATGGGAGGTATTATCAAGGGTGATGAAATCAGGTGAAATTTCCAGTGTATCACCGTTCATTGTCTTCAGAAAACGTCCTGAATCCTCGTATGCCACATAGGCAAGATTGTTGTCTCTGTCTGTGCCGTAGGGTGATAAGGCTTTACTCATGCCGAAAGTTACAGGATCGGAAAGATTTCCGTCAGCGTCTGCTGTGACGTATATCTGTCTGCTTGTACCACGGATTGACAGGCATACCTTGTCTTTGCCGAGGGCAAAACAATCATTTAAGGCAACCTGTTCGCCTTCGAATACGCTGTTTCTGTATTCATCAATTCCTGTAAGGGTATTCTTTGATGTAACCTTTCCTTTTTCGTCAAAAGTGTATATTGTGTGGATTTTGTTTGCTGCCGCATACAGTGCTTCGTAGTTGACGTTTTCAGAGTTGAAATCGGGTAATACCAGGTTGCTGTGGTCTACAACAGTAACAACAGCAAATATCTTACCGCTGCTTGTTACTGCAAATTTTACTTCAGGCATAAAAAGGTCATATTCGCCCAGTTCAAGATCTATTTCACGGAAGTCTGAAAATTCAGAATCTGTGATGTATGCATGCGGAAAATACTGGTTGTTTCTGAGGGCATAGCCGGAAATTAGAATATTCCCTGTATCGCCGATAGATATAATGTTTTGAATTTCACTAAATGGGAGATTTGCTTCTATTTCAACAGACTTGTAAAATATGTCGGTTTTTTCCTGAATAGGTGAGGGCTGCTGTTCAGTTTTGATTTCACTGATTTTCTTTGACTCAAAACAGGATACGGTTGAAATCATGCAGGCCATTGCCATAGTGCCTGCGAGCATTCTTTTAAACTTGTTCATTTTTTTCTCCTTAACATACTAATGCTTTGAATCTTTCTGTTCCTTTAATATACTCCGTTTGTAGAGTACCTTTGTTACACTGTCACTTAAATTTTCTGTAATTTTTTTTCGCAGTCTGCCTCCTGCACGCCAGCCTGTGACGATAAGGAGCAATAATGTCAGGATAGGAATGATATATGTAAACCTGCGGAAATAGTAAATTCCCGAAAGCTTAAACTCGGTTATACGTGATGCATTTTCCCAGTATGGGTAAATAACAGGCTTGTCGGCTATTGCGTAATCTGATAGATTTTTATACTTTTTTGCAAGCACTGTGGGATTGAACCGCTTCGTATTGTTTACAACAGAGCTTGTATAGCTGTAGCTGCCGCCGAAATAGTCGTTAATTGCATTGTAGGCAAAATTTTCAACGGGATCCGGAACAATACATTCATAACAGGTGATATTGTTGAGGGGATTGCCACTCTCCTCTGCAAATTCTCCGTTTATGAGTTCAAGTCCCTCGTAGGAGATATATGCTCTTGAAATATCTCCGCTTGTACGTTTTTCCTGCTCTGTGGATGGAGTGTCAATAACTCCGGATATATAGAACTTAACGCCGTTGAGGTAGATATTCATGCCTGCAATATCCTCGGAGCCGTAAAGCTCCCATGCAAGAACTTTGTCAATAACAGCACCGTCCTGCATTAAGTCGTTTTCAGAGAAGTATGAGCCATCAAGAAGTCTGAAATCACGGAACAGAAAGAAATCTCCCCCCACCGCTGTAACCATAGCTTCGGAACGGGCTGTTCTGTCGCAGCGTACAGACATCTGACCGGCATTATTACTGTATGCTTCCGGGATGAGCTTTTGTCCCTCCTCAGCAATAATTCCTGCATTTTTCAGCTTATCCGTCAGCGTTTGCTTTACATATGGGACTGAATGGGTGTTAAATCCTGCTTCTTCTGTGAAAAAACAGCTTAGCTGTGTGTAGCCACCCTCGGAATCCCAGCGTTGAGCCGCATAGTTGCTGCTCTGGGATTTTGCAAGTGAACTGCCGACAGCCGTCAGGACAAGTCCAGTGCCGACAGAAAGCAAATTTGCGGCTGCAAGGGCGGCAATTAAAACCTTTTTGATTTTCATCAGCCCACCGCCTTATTCATCTTTCATACGAACCTGATCACCGGGCTTGACTGGAAGGCTTGAGGCAATAATAACATAGTCGCCATAATTTATGCTTCCGTTTACTGCGCTTGAAACTTCATCAGAGCATATTACTTCAACGGGTACACGCTGTGCATAGTAGCGGTTGCCCAGAGGTGAATTCTTGGATTGTACAGTCAGTACGAATGAGCCTTTGTTATCAGTGTATACGGCACTTTTCGGGATGATTGTATCATAGTTTCCGCTGCCGAGAGGAATGGAGAGGTCAAGATTCGTGTTGGATTCCACATCGCCTGTTACAGAGAATACAAGTATACGGCTCTTGGAGTTTGGCGTTGTGTCGTTTTTGATGTTGGTGAGAACAGCCTGAACATTTCCGCTCCAGTTGTTAAGTACCTCGGCTTCAACGCCTTTTTTGATTTTTCTTGTTTTTTCGCCGTCAACTGTTATTTCAACTGTATAACCCTCGGAGGAAATGTCAATTGTGATAATTTCCATATCGGGATATGTTTCATCTCCTGCCTTGGCGTTTACAGAGCTTACAATTCCGCTGTGTTTAGCTGTAATTTCAGTTGTTTCGTTTTCCTTTTTAAGCTTTTCAACCTTTGCCTTTGCCTTTTCGATATTATTTTTCATGGAGGTAAGATTAAGGCTTTCAAGTTTATCCTGTGCTGCATTGTCTTTCTGTGCCTTGTCAAGCTGTGCGATAAGGTCTTCAAGGGCACGCTGTTTTGCCTTCACGTCCTCGTTGAGCATTTCAAGAGACATTCCCTCGCCGATCATGCCGGATTCATATTCTTCAATAAGGGCTGTGTAGTATTCGATATTGCTTTCTGTATCTGTAAGCTGTGCTGAGTATTCGTTCCGCAGCTCGTCTTTTTTTGTATCGTATGCGTCTGCAGCGGCATTACGTGCAGTTTCAGCTTCTTCCATAGCTGTTTTGGCAGCTGAAAGTGTTTCCTGTGAAACTACAGTCGGAACAGTTGTTTCTTCTTCTGTATTATTTTCACCTGAAAGCATTGCTGTGTATATTGAAAGCTTTTCCTGATATGTTTTTTCAGCGTCATCAAGTTCGGATTTCAGATTTATGAGCTCCCCTGTGTATTCGGCAGGAGCAGTTGAATAATCGTCCATATCGATGGCAGATATAATAGCAGAAAGCTTTGTCCGGAGCTTTGTGCAGCTGTTAAGCTGCGACTTGTTTTCTTTGTAAGCGGATTTTTCAGCTTCCGCATTATCCTGATTATCAATGGCATCATCTCTTTTGCTGATAGCCTCTGCAAGATCCTCACGGGCGTGCTTGATAGCCTGATTTTCAGAACTGTAATCAGCGCCGGGTGAAAGAAGTGCCTTGTTATATTCAAGTTCAAGTGTTTCAAGAGCTTCAATGGCTGCGTTGAGTTCCTCGCTTTCTCCTGTGCCTACAGTCATAAGCACATCGCCCTTTTCAACTTCCTTGCCTACTTTTACATTTATAGTATCAATAATCTTGTTTCCGTCAACAGTAACACTGTAAGACTGATTTGACATCACCATACCGCTTCCACGTAGTCTTTCCGTAAGTTTTCCGCTGGTGGTGCGTTCTGTGGTAATCTGCGGGAGTGATCTGTTCATAATGGTGTTTGAGAAAAAGAGAAGAATTAGAAGTACTGCAAGGAAAATAATAAGAATTGTTTTTATAATTTCACGTTTGCGTCTGGGATTGTATTCTTCTTTATCTCCTTTTATATCCTTGACATCTTTGATTTCTTTTATTTCAGCCATTATATTTAATCCTTTCTCAGAACTTGTCTTAAAGTTTCCCACTCATATACATTCGTATGAGGCAGGGGAAACTGGACATATTTTTTTAATTTTAACCCTTGATACCGCCTGAATAGGTGATACCCTCAAGGAGATAGTCCTCGCCATAGAGGAACATAAGTATTGTGGGAACCATATATACCGTACCTACCGCAAAGGCAAGTCCGATATCGCCTGTATTAATCTGTGACAGGAATACCGAAAGCGGGTGCATATAAGCGTCCTTCATAAGAATAAGGGGTTGTTCCACCATATTCCAGTAGTCGATAAATACAAGCATGGCAATTGATACAATAGCACCCTTGCACAGTGGAACGTGGATTTTTGTCAGTATCTGAAATTCGCTTGCTCCGTCAAGCTTTGCAGCTTCTACATATGAAGCAGGTATACGCTTCATAACCTTGCTTAACAGAAATACACTGAAAGGGGAAAATATACCCGGAAGGATAATTGCCCAGCGTGTATTGAGAATGTTGAATTTTTCTGCTACAAGAAAGTTTGGTACAAGTGTTACCTGATAGGGCATTATCATAAGTATAATATACGTGAAGAAAATTATATTTTTGAATTTGTTCGGGTAACGTGAAAAGCCATAGGATGTAATTATTGCAAGAAGCATCTGGAATACAGTAATCGGAACGGTCAGGAGTATTGAGTTCCAGAATTTCATCAGATAATCGGGATTTTTCAGCAATACATTTTTGTACTGGTCGAAAGTTACCTTGTCAGGGATGAATTTGAGGTTTACGCTGTCGGATATGTATGTCTTTTTGTCCTCGGTCATATTTTCCAGCATTGCACCGTAGTTTGCGGAAATTTCCGTTGATGTCATAAAGGAATTTGCAATTGTAAGCACCGTGGGCATCAGAAATAGGAAAGCTGCAGTAACTGCGAATATCAGAACGAAAGTGTTGAGAATTTTTTCCTTTTTTCGCTTGTTCATTATTCCACATCCTTTCCTAAATGATTTTCAATGGCAAGGAGAATGGCAACAATCACAATCATAATAAGTGAGAAAAGCACAGCCGCCGATGACAGTTTCTGATAGTCCAGACTGTTGAAGGTGTTGTTCATGAAGTGCTGGAGCATATACATTTTATCGTAGGGATAATCACCTGTAAGGAGATAGACCTCACGGAAAATCTTGAATGAGTTGATAAGTGAGAGTATCAGCACGAAAAGGATTGTGGGGGAAAGATATCTCAATTTGATATGTACAAACTGATACCAGCCGCTTGCTCCCTCCAGTTTTGCAACCTCGATAATATCACGGGGAATAGAGGCAAGGGCAGACATAAAGAGTATCATATTATAACCCATGTTTTTCCACAGGAACATCACTATAATGATAGTTTGTCCGTGAGAGGATTTCATCCAGTCGATAGATCCTCCGCCGAATGTTTCGATAATCTGATTGAGAGTTCCGTTTGTATGGAAAAGAACCTGCCATACAAGTACAACTGAGGCGGTGGGAACCATGAGCGGACTGAGAAAAAATGTTCTCACAACACTTTTTCCGGGAATGTCCCTTTCAAGAAGAACTGCCATCCATAGCGAAAGAATAACAGCAAGAGGAACCGATATAAGCGAAAATGAGGCTGTATTTGCAGCGGCTTTCCTGAATGCTATAGTTTCCATCAGCCTTTTATAGTTTTCAAGTCCTACGAAATCATGTATAATGGGATTGTTGATTACAGAGTAGTAAACAACAATGCCGAATGGTATCAGAAAAAATATCAGAACGCCGATAAGACTTGGCATAACACATATATTGCTGAATATGCGCTCGCCCCTTCGGCCGCACTGGTCTTTTCGTTTTTTCAAATTAAACAACTCCTTTTATGTACAGGGGAACCCACTTTTTCTCTTTAAATATCCCTCTATATATAAGTGTCTTAAAAAGCCAAAAAAAACAAAGACTTGATAAATTTTTATTTTTTAATCAAAGCTGTATTGCCGGCTGGTTGTTGAAAATGAAAAAACGGAAATTTAAAAAACAGGGATTTGCCAGTTTATAGCTGTTTTTTACATCGGGTTTTCTTCCGGTATAAAGCTTGATCGGGTAATACTATTACGAGATGAAAATAAAACCTTATATATTATAGTGGTGGTTTTGTTAACTGCGGTTTACAAATGCAAACTTTCTTTTCACAAATCGTACTACATATAATAATACGGTTGTTACAATATCATGATATCATATTAAATCAGATTTGTCAATAGTTTTTTTAAAATAACCCAAAGTAATTCTACATAAAGATTATATAATACAAAAATGAAAGTTGTCTGATAATTTTCTTAAAAGTTTCTTATAATTTCAATATATCTCTGAAAATCTGTCTGATTAAAGAAAAAGCAGATGACCTGCATAGCTGCTTTTAAAAATGGGCTTTTGTAGTTGCTCTTTAGTTTTTGAAAATATAAGGCAAAATTGTAATGGCGCATTGCTTTAATTTGTTAATAGTGCCAAAATTTCAAAACCCCCTTGACATTCGCTTCTGTTTGTGATATAATAATTAACGTTGAAACACAGAATGCGGGTGTAGTTCAATGGTAGAATTCCAGCCTTCCAAGCTGGTTACGTGGGTTCGATTCCCATCACCCGCTCCATTTAAAAGCAGCTTTGGCTGCTGATTTTATCTATGCGCCTTTAACTCAGCTGGATAGAGTAACTGCCTTCTAAGCAGTAAGCCGCTGGTTCGAATCCAGCAAGGCGCGCTATATATGGTGGGTGTAGCTTAGCTGGTTAAAGCGTCGGATTGTGGTCCCGAAGATCGTGGGTTCGAATCCCATCTCCCACCCTCATGAAACAGACACTTTCGATTTTCGAAAGTGTTTTTTGCTTTTGGGATACTTTTTATGTCTGACTGTTCAGAGTATGCCTGATGGCTTTGTGCTGAATTATATTATTAAAACGGAGGTTGAACTGACAATGATGAAAACTGACAGTAAACCGCAGAACAGACTTAATATACCTATATGGATATTATGCTTTTTGAGCCTGATTTTAGTTTTTATTGTAGAAACAGAAAAATTCTTTCCGCTGGATTCTCCTATGTTAGGTCATGATGCAAGCTATCATTATTTAAGGGTTGACGCATTGGCAGAAAGGATAAAAAGCGGAAATATACTTTCTGGAGGAATAGATTATCTCTTTCTTGATGGTCTTGGATATGCAAGCTCGCTTGCTTATCCTGATGTGATGCTGTACATTCCGGCATTTATGAGAGCTGCAGGGTGCGGCATCGGAGAAAGCATGGCAATTTTTCTGATGGTGTGTAATACCTTGTTTCTTATATCATCATTCTGGTGTACATACAGAATTTCAAAGTCGCCTGTGTGTGCAGCTGTTGCCACGGTGATTTTCTCAACCTCTTTTTATAGAAGTGACAATTTGTACACACGATTTGCCCTTGGAGAGGTTCAGGCTTTTATTTTCTGGCCCTTAATCATATATGGTCTTTATGATTTCATTTTTGAAGATTTTAAAAAGCCATATGTTTTAGGTCTGGGAATTGTAGGAATGCTTTTCACACATACAATATCAACGGCTCTGGCGGTTATTATGTGTGTCTTTATATGCCTTATATATATAAAGCGAATTATTAAATCCCCTAAAAATATATTAAAGCTTGCAGTAACAGCAGTTTGTGTTCTTGCGGTTACTTCGTTTTATTGGATACCGCTTCTTGAGCTTATGAGTTCCTGTGAACTTACAGTAAAGCATCCTATAGATAAGGCTTCAAAGTATACAGTTGAATTTATGACATTATTTAAGGATGTAAGCATAGGATACGGCAATGCCGGTCTGGGCATATTGATTTTTGCAGTTTGCGGTATAAGAGTGTTTGTAAAGCCGCAGGGTAAGAAAGCTGATACATCGCAGGATGTGCTACGGAAAAGGGAACTTCTTAAATTTGCAGATGTCTGCCTGATTCTTGCATTTGTATTTGTATTCATGACTGTAAAAACTCCTGCCTGGAAACTGCTTGCACCGCTGCTTGATTTTATGCAGTTCCCATGGAGAATGTTTGCGGTAGTTACCCTGCTTATCTCAATTGCAGTTGCCATATACGCTCATCTGATTGCAACTACTTTCAGAAGTAAGATGCTTCTTCCGCTGGTTGCTTCATCTGTATTCATTCTGAATGTTGCAGTACATATGCATAACGTAGGTGCAGCCAGTCACGTATTACTACCATATAATGATGATTACTTTACGGGAAATCCCCAGGCAACATATAGTATAGGATATGGCGAATGGCTTCCATGGAGCGCTAAAAACTCCATGGATACATTAAAGCAGAATACACGTAAGGTTACTTCGAATGACGGAACGGAACTGAAATACGAAAAGAAAAGCGATTATCTTGTATTTTCGCCTGATAAAGCATATGAATATGTAGTTGTTCCTTATATATGGTATAAAGGCTATGCTGCATACGATGAGGGCGGAAATGAATATACGACTTCAATTTCTGATATCGGATTTGTCAAGGTAGAGTTGAATGGAAGAGAAGCTGATGGGGATATTCGTGTAGAATATCGCTTTACCCCATTGAGAAAGGTTTCTGTTGCAATAAGCATTGTAACATCTGTACTTGTGCTTGCCTATTTCGTTACAGCAAGGATTAGAAAAAATAAAAAAACTGATGATAAAATGAAAGAAAATAACATAGAAAATTCAGAAGACACAAAAGAGGAAAATATATCTGTTGAGATTCATCAGGCAGAGGAAATATAAACAGGCGTGTCGCAATAATTTTGATGTTCCTGTGGCTATATTCTTTTTATAGAGAATTGAGAGCAGATTTATCAAGAGGTTTATATATCGTAAATATTATATAAAGTTTCGGAGTTTTTTATGGTATGCCGAATTGATTGAGAAGTAAATTCTTGATTAATTCGGCATTTTTTGTTTGCTCAATATTGTAAAAATAGAGTTAAAATACTGTTTACTCCCTTTTTTATATCGTTTACTCTCTGTTTGTTGTAAATATACGAATAAGATGATATCATATAATCACAGAATAAATGTCATACGGATTTCACAAGAAATACTAACTGAATGAAAATGGAGGATGAAATGAATTTATTTGAAGAAAAAGTTGCGTTTGCAGGATATGTAAGAATTTACAATAGAGAGAAACGTACTCTTATTGCCAGTACTGAAAATAACAAATGCATTATGGTGAGCAGGGAAATATCCGATATTTTTAAACAGGCCGAAAAAGAAAACCTTACTTTTGGTGAACTGTTTGATAGCGTTGAAGACGAAGCATCACGTGAACTTTTAGTTCATCTCAGTGAGAAACTTCAAAGTTTGGCAATGTGGAAGCATATTGAAGATGAGCTCGAAAAAATCCCGAGAAGTGAAGTGTCTATTGATATAACAAACAATTGTAATCTCAGATGTAAGCATTGTTGTATATCGGCAGGAGATAATAAAAGAGGTTGTGATTTAACTACAAATGAGCTTTTAGAGCTCGCGGACAGAATTCTTCTGTTAAATCCCGCGACAATTTCCGTTTCTGGAGGTGAGCCTTTAGTCAGAAAGGATTTTAGAGAGTTCACTGATAGATTAAGAAGCAAATATAAAGGTACACTTATACTTATGACAAATGCGGTTCTTATTAATAACGATGAGATTGCTAAATATCTTACAGATAATTATGATGGATTTGATATAAGTCTTGATGGATATGATGAAGAGACATGTGCTATGATAAGAGGCGAAGGTGTATTTGAAAAAGTGCTCAACGCTGTAAAGCTTTTACAAAAATATAATGGAAAAATAAGTCTGTCAATGGTTAAGACGAAGAAAACAGCTGATAACATTATAAAATTTTCAGAGCTTTGTGAAAAACTGGGTGTGAAATCTCTTGTAAGATGTTTTGAACCAATGGGCAGAGGAGAAAAAAATAAGGATTTGTTTGAAATTAAAGAGGATCATACATGCGCTTGCGGTACGGATTGGACAAGGGAAAAAGATGTGTTCGAAAAAAAGAAAATGTATACAATAGCTCCGAACATTTTTTCTTGTCATGGCGCTAAAACAGAGTTTCAGATAGATCAGAAGGGTGATGTATTCCCGTGTCCTATGTTTATGTCAATAGAATACAAACTTTTTAATATACTTGATATTGAAAATCCTGAAGAATTTATATCCGAAAAAAAATACATGGAATCAGACGGATATAAGAACTTCATGAAGTTTATGCCTTATAATTGTGATAATTGTAAGGGTTGTGATAAGCAACTGTTTTGTTTTAGTTGTGCAGCAACTGTAAGAAAATGCGTTGAGGAGAATGATTTCGAATACTTCTGCAATGAATGTGGAAAGTATTACGATATGTATTGGGAGAATCATGGGACTGTTTAATATATGGCTTACTGAAGCTTGTAATCTTAAATGTACATATTGCTATGAAAGTAACAAAAGCATGAAGTATATGCAGAAAGATACCATTGAAAGAACAATAGAATTTATCTGTAGAAAAAGTGTTGGTATGGATAGTTGTATTATAAATTTTCATGGTGGAGAGCCTTTACTTGCATTTGATAACATTTTGTATTTTGTTTCGGAATTTAATAAACGTGGAGTTAGTGCAGTATATTCACTTACTACAAATGGCGTCTTACTTGATGAAGAAAAGATAAAAAGGTTTTATGAAAACAAGATTTATCTTTCATTAAGTCTTGATGGCAACGCTGAGGTAAATGATAAATGTAGAATATCCTGTGACGGAAAAGGGACATATGAAAAGGTAGCAGTAAAAATTCCATTAATAATGAAATATTACCCTGAACTTCGAATCAGGATGACAGTTACACCGGAAACTTCAATTCATTTATTTGATTCAGTAAAACACATAAGTCAATTAGGCGGAAAACTTATTATTGCTGTTCCAGACCTTTATGATAATAAATGGACGAAGGAACTTATAAACAACGTTGAAAAACAAGTAATTGATTTGTATAAAGAATTTAAAGATAGTGATACGGAATTTCTGTTTTTTGAAAAGCTTGAGAATTGCAAAAAAGGTAAATGCGATGGCGGAATTAATGAGTTCAACATAAGCATAGAGGGAAAGCTTTATCCTTGTTCGTTTGTTACGGGTAATGATGACTATCTCATAGGTAATGTTGTTGATGATGTTGATGAAGCTTTATTATCAAAATTCAGTGCTGTTTATGGAAAATCAAATTACACATGCAGTGGATGTGGACGTGAAGAAATATGTACCGCTTCAAGATGTAAGTTTGTAAATGCAATGATGACCGGAGATCCTTTAAAAGTACATCCTGTTATTTGTACTTTTGAACATATGATCAATAACATTTCAAGAAAAATTAAAAATCAAGTATAAAAATAAGCGTTAAAAGGATAGGATAATCTATGAAAGTGGAAAGAATCGGGAATGCATATTTTAATGAATTTGAAGGTATGGCGCAGAGTTGTTGGAATGAATGTGCTGAATACCGTGGTAAAACATCGATGATAAATACGCTTATAAGGAATGCGGGATTTAAGGGCGACGGAACCGATAAAGAAAAAGAAATGCTGGAGAAGGCTTTTGGAAGTTATTGCTGCAAAGAACGATCTCCGAAAACCAGTATGTTCTGGTGAGTAAACACAAGGAGAATTCGCAATGAAGATTGAAAAAATAGATGAAGTATATATAAATGAGTTTGATGGAGAAGCACAGGGGTGTTTTGCAGATTGTGCAGAATATCGTGGAAAAACATCGGGCGTTTATAAACAGCTTTCTGTTTCCGGGTATTATGGTGATGGATCAGACAGGAACACACAGGAGATAATTAAAGTATTCGGTAGTTATTGTTATAAGGAGTACTCGCCAAAAACCTGTATGTACTGGTGATTATAGATATTAAATATTAAAGGAGGTGATATCGTGAAGATTGAGAGAATTGAAAATGGATTTGTAAACGAATTTGAGGGCGAGGCACAGAACTGCTGGGATGATTGTACAGAGTACAGAGGCAAGACATCCGGAATTAATTCTCTGATCAGACGTGCAGGTTATAAGGGCGACGCTTCAAGATCAGACCTTAATCAACTTGCAGAAATCAAAGATGTTTTTGGCTACTACTGCTACAGAGAAAAGACACCCAAGACAAGTATTTACCTTTAATGGTAGATAAAATATAAAAATCTTAAGGAGGATAAAATTATGAAAATTGAGAAAATTGAAAATGGATTTGTAAACGAATTTGAGGGCGAAGCACAGAGCTGCTGGGATGATTGTACAGAGTACAGAGGCAAGACATCCGGAATTAATTCTCTGATCAGACGTGCAGGTTATAAGGGCGACGCTTCAAGATCAGACCTTAATCATCTTGCAGAAATCAAAGATGTTTTTGGTTACTACTGCTACAGAGAAAAGACACCCAAGACATGTATTTATTGGTAATCCATTAAGAATAGGAGATATCAGTACATTTTACGGCATACTGCACAAAGTTTATTTGTGCAGTACTGCTGTAATAAAGTACTTGTAAAAAATATGAAATATAATATAGCTATAATCGACAGCAGTGTTGATTATTCTCTTATCTCTGAAAAAAGCAGGGATAAAATCGTCACATATAATATGGTAGAACCCGAAGGCAATATGAGTCATGCAGCTTATGTTATAGATACTTTGTTTAAATATAGCAATAATATAAATAAAATCTATTTATATGATGTTTTCGGTGATAATCCGCGTGCAAGCGGCAGAGCTGTAATCAATTCTCTTGAAAAAATCGCAACACAGGATGATGTGCGCCTTATACTCGTTTGTCTTACTTTGGCAAATAAAGAGAGATTTGAAGAAACAAAAGAGATATGCAATTTACTTGCTGCTCAAAACAAGGTTATTATAGCATCATATGCAAATCGTGGAACAGATACTGATAATCATTATCCTGCATGTTTCGAATGTACGATAGGTGTATATCAGGGGGCTTATGAAAAAGAACCGTTTTTTGGTAAAATATCTGATAAATCTGATTTGCCTGGAGATGCATCTCCGGAGTTTATTAAAACAGGAGAAAATCAATATGCTATATTTGGCGGTACAAGTAAAGCTGTTCCTAAGCTTGCTGCTTATATAATAAATATGTTTGAGGAAGACAATATAAACATCGACAAAGTGCTGGAATATCTTGCTCGGAAGAGTAATGATGAAGATGATAATATTCTTGAACTTTTAAAAAGCAATTGCGAAGGTTCTGTAAAGAATGAAAACAAAGCACTTAACAGAGAACTCTTTCAAAAATACAAAAAATATAATGATATATCAGATGAATGTGATGATGCATCAATAATGCAGCTCGGAAACAATGCGGGTGAATATGTTTCAGAGGTTTTAAATGAATATAAATCTGATATGACTCCCGATATGCTTATGTGTAGAGATTTTTACACCGTAAAGTCTTTGAGCAAATTTGTTGACAGGGGCTGAAAAAATGAATAAAAGTAAAAACAGAAGTTTTTTTACTAAACTCAAAAATGTAGAAAGAAAATACCATCTTGATATTTTCTGGTGTATTTTGAAAAAATTCAAAAAATATTATTTCATAGCCATGGTTATTGCACTTCTGAAATCGGTAACAGGATACGCAGCTCCGCTTATAAATATCCTGATAATTGACCATGGTATCGGAAAAAAGAATATTAATTTGTTATTGCTTGCGGTTATGCTCATGATAGCATTATATGTGATATGTGAGGTAATTGCTTATATTGATACAAAATTCAATATGTTTTTTCGATATAAAATCGAATTATTTGTAAAAAAGAAAGTAATATCATATTGTATATACAACAGTTTTTCTGAAAATTCGTCTGGAGAATATGAAACATTAATAACAAGCGATTCAGAAAGAGTTGTTTCTCTTTCTTTGTCGCTTTTTTCAAGCATAGCTCTTAGTCTGTTTAATACCATAACATCATTGGTTGTACTTTTGAAAATACAGCCTCTGCTATCAATCCCGGCTGTTATTATGCAGGTTGTCATGGTTCTTATTCGTCTTAAAACTTCAAATATAGAAGAGAAAAACGGTTCGATGGCAAGAGAAAGCTTTGTTAAGTTATGGTCTGTAATAACTGAATTGGTTAATAATATAAGAAATATAGCTATTCTTGGTGCAGGTAGATATGCAGAAAAACGTTTTGAAAATGCGATGAAAAATGATTATAATGTAAGAAGCAGAAATAATT
This sequence comes from Ruminococcus sp., assembly GCA_017558505.1. Taxonomy (GTDB): domain Bacteria; phylum Bacillota; class Clostridia; order Oscillospirales; family Ruminococcaceae; genus Ruminococcus. The sequence continues at coordinate 52,034 of JAFYUM010000011.1, forward strand.
TGTTTAGTACTAAGATATGCAGTTTTGTTTCAGTTGGAATGTCTGCTTCAACTTGTATTCTTCTTGCATTAGGTGGTATATTAGTTATATTGGAAAAGATGACGGTGGGAAAACTTGTAACATTTAATCAGTATGCAGGTAATTTGTCAACACCGTTGCTTGAACTATTTACTATACCTACTGATATGAGTGCAGAGCTTGCATCTCTTGATCGCGTGGCACATATATTCAATTACAAATATGATAAGGATATAAATCAACTTAAACACGTTTCGAGTATTAAGGTAGATAAATTGTCATTTTCATATGGTGAGAAGAAGATTCTTGAAAATGTAGTGGCTGAATTTGAAAAAGGAACCAAGTATTATATAAGGGGCAAAAGTGGTTCAGGTAAGTCTACATTTATTAATCTTATATCAGGCAGGCAGTCATATGAAAGCGGTGAGATTTTTTATGACGGAATTTCTCTTAAAGATATTGATGTAGAAAGTCGAATGGAACTTATATCTTTTGTTTCACAGGATGCGGTATTATTTAACGATTCTATAGAAAATAATATAATACTTGATCTAGAATATAATAAAGAAAAATTAGAAAAAGTATGTAAATGTTGCAGAATTTATGATGATATAATAAATCTTCCGGACAGCTTTTCAACTATGGTTTCGGAGAATGGCATTAATTTTTCCGGTGGACAGAAAAGCAGACTTTGTTTAGCAAGAGCGTTGTATCAAGAGAAACCAATAATTATTATAGATGAAGTAACGGCAGGTCTTGATAGTGACACCGAAAGTGAACTCCGTGACAATCTTGTTAATGAATTATCGGACAAAATTACGTTGATAATTACGCATAGCAATAATTTTGTTATGTTGAATTCTGTAATTTATTACCTGAATAAAAATCATCTCAATGTAAAGGAGAATACATAAATGTTCAAATTAGCCTACAGATACATGAAAAGCAACATAAAAAGCAGTATCAGAGCAGTGTTTGGAATTGCTTTTTCGATAATGCTGATGTTTAGTCTTGTGCAGATAAGCGGCTATATTATGGATAGTTTTAAAGAACTTGTCAGTACAGGAATGCGTCGTGACTTCACAGTGTATAACATAAGTGGTGAAGAAACAATTGAAATTCATCATAAACTTACAGAATCCCCGGTTACAGATAAACAAAAGATTATGTCTATGATCTGGGTAGGTTCTGTTTATGAAACAGAACTTGAAGAATATAAAGTGCTTGGAGTTTCGGGAGATATTGATTATTTTAAAGATACCAGAATGATAAGTAATTCTCTACCAACTGGCAACAATGAAATATGCATAGAAAAAAGTTATGCTGACAGAAAAAATCTAAAAGCAGGTGATGAAATATCACTTAATATATTCTTCTTTAATGAATTGAGCGGTGAAAGTGCAGAGAAGACATTTGATTTTACAATAAGCAGTATTATTGATGATCTTGTTGATGATGGAACGTATTTTTTTACAAGTCTTCCCTGTGCAGTAAACATTATTAAAGAAAGTGGCATAAGCAGCGATAATCTTTCTAACTCAATTGCTTTTGAAACAATCGAGGGCGATTATGATGTTGAAAAGACAGTTGATGCAGAATATCTGATTAAAGATATATTAGCGACAAAAAATCCTGAGAAAGCAGAAACTTTTTTTAAGGAATGTATCATAAATAATGATCAGAAATCTATGAATTATGACGAAAAAGGTACATTTACTTCGGTTTCCTTCGGAGTGCTTGCGATTTCTGTGATTATTGCGTTATGTATGATTATTTTTGTTTATAATTCTCTTAATATAAGTCTTATTCAGAAACTGGATAATCTTGCTGTTATGAGATGTATAGGAATGAATAACCGACAGCTTGCACAAATGGTGCTTGCAGAGGCTATAATTCTTACTAATATTTCATTTGTTGCAGGTGTGGTAGCTGGTAATTTGCTGAATATGCTGGTGGCAGAAAAAATTGTCGGAACGCTTATACAGGGTGGAGCAGATGTGAGTATTTCCCAAAACCCAATTATATATTTAACAGTGTATATACTTGCAATGCTTTCTGTTCTTATTGCTTGTGTGCGTCTTATATTGAGATTTTATAAAATAAAGCCTATTAACCTTTCTAAATTTGGAAGCGGGAAGGAAATAAAGAGCAATTTTTCCAAGGGTGGATTAAGTGGAAAAAGATATTTCTATGGTTTTGCTACAAGAAATATAAAGCGTAATTTTTCTAAAAGTATCACACAGATTGTAACAGTTTCTTTGAGCTATCTCCTCTGTTTTGTAATTTGTAATACATTTCTTACTGTAAGTACAGGTTCATCCAAAAGTCTTGCTGATATATGTGATTATTCGTTAAAGGCAGATATTGTTCTCAGTCAGAGTTGCTTTACTGAAGTTGATGTGGATGTTTTGAAAGATAAATACAAGATTGATACTATTTATACACAATCAGATTTAATGAATGAAGTTGAATGTAATGTTAACGATAATTCAGTTCAGCCTATTGTATATAGTAATAATCTTGCAAGTGTACTTGCAAAAAACCTGAAGCTTGATTATAATAGTGAAAAGCCTTTTGCGGTACTTATCGGTGAAGGATGCTCTGATAAAAAGGATATAAGTGTTAAGGTAAATGATAAGGAACACATAATTAAGCTTAATGGTTCATATGATGATGTTTCTGATAGCTTGCAAAGTGTACTTCGTTCAATTGGAACATATCTTCTCATGAATGAGAAAGCTGCTTCTGAAATTGGTTGTAAAACAGATACATTTTCGTCTGTTTTACTTGAAACAAATGAAAAAATCACAATCGAGTCAATTAATGAAGAATTTGAAGGTATTGAGTTGGTTGTTGAAGATATGAACGAAGGTAAAAAACAGAGTGCACAGCAGCTTCTTGGAATAGTAATGCTTGCGATTTATATTGTAGCTGCAACTATCTTATTAAGCTTTATGATAATCAATAATACCATAAGAGAAAACGCTGTTACAAGAAAGCGTGAATTTGGAATTATGTGTGCTATTGGTATGAAACGAAAAAGTCTTTGTAAAATATGCTGTTGGGAAAATGTAATACTCAACGTTATATCATGTGTTGCAGGCACAGTTTTGTCATTGCCGATAAATATATATATTACTATGACGCTTCATAACAATATACGTGTTTCTGCGACAGCTTACGTAGTTGTTATTGCGGTATTTACAACTGTAACTGCGTTTTTCTCATATTTATTCATGAAGAAATATTCGAACAGTTCCATTGTTGATATGATTAAGATTGATTAATTCAGGAGGATAGATTATGTCAGTAATTACAGTGAAAAATCTCAATAAATATTATAAAACAGGAAATGAAAGCTATCATGCATTAAAAAACATTAATTTTGAGGTTGGTGAGGGTGAATTTGTAGTAATCCTTGGCCAGAGTGGCTCTGGTAAGAGTACTTTGCTTAATATAATAGGCGGTCTTGATGACTATGATTCGGGTGATGTATGTCTCAATGCTATGAATTATAAGGATACAGATGATATCACGATGTCAAATTTCAGATGCAGTACAATAGGGTTTGTATTCCAGTCATACAATCTTATACCAGTTCTTAATGTGTATGAAAATATAGTTTTTCCTGTAAACATAAGTAATAAAAAAGTAGATGAGGAATATATCAGTCAGCTTATGACAAAACTTGGTATAGCGGACAAGAGAAAATCATTTCCATCCATGCTGTCAGGTGGTCAGCAGCAGAGGGTAGCGATTGCCAGAGCCCTTGCGAATAAGCCGAAAATCATTTTAGCTGATGAGCCTACAGGAAATCTTGATACAATTACAGGAAATGATGTTTTACAGATATTGCTTGATGGTGTTCATACCTATGGTCAGACTCTGGTTATGATAACACATAATCCAAGTATTGCTGAATATGCTGATCGTGTGATAAGAATTGAGAATGGAGTAATTGTGCAGCAATAAAAGTGTGATTGCTTTTTGGATGAAAGGAAATGTGTTGTATGCAGATAGTGGAAAATCAAAATTTATATTTTGATAATGTTCTTTCATATGTTTCTGGTATGGATAATACGCAGACTATGGGGCTTGTAAATCATATCTTGAAGAATCTTGAAAGTATAGGACTTGAAGTGAGAGAAAAAGTTATGTTCACCTATTCTGATTCGGAAACAGAATTTCTTATTCCTTTGAAAAATGAAAAAACGTATGAAAACAGTGGGTATAGAATTAAACCAAAATTCAAGATGATAAATGCTGTGAAAATCAGATTTGAAGGGGATTTTGGCGACATTGATATAGCGTTGAAAGCGTTGGAAAAGTATATATCTGAAAAAAAGTACAGGGTGATTTCACGGCCATATTATGTAGTTGTAAGAAGTAATGTGAATTCAAACAGTGGGATTTGGGATATATATATCAGTATTGACGGTAATATATTTTAGTTTTTTGTAAAGTTATTGCTCCACCAATAAAACCTTGCTAAAAAAGACGAATACAGAAAGATAATTTATCAAGGAAGAAAAACGTAGAAATAAATCTTCATTTCAAGTTTTTCTAACGTAGAGAAATTTTCTTTGTGTCTGGTGTTTGATGGTAAGGGTTAGTTGGTGGAGCAATATTTATAGGGATTTTAATATTTCCCTTATGACTCGATTGTATATAGAAAATTACAGCATGAAAGCGAAAAACCTTCTTAAACATGATGTTTTAAGAAGGTTTAATTATATCAATTTCCAAAAAACAATTGACAATTGGCTCGAAATGTTGTATAATAAAATACGAAAAACATTTAATGTTTAATACCAGAGTGAATTTAACCATTCTACTAATTTTGACATTTTACTTCCTCCATTTTGTTTAATTATAGTAATATAGAACTTTAGAAATGATTTTAACACGTGTTTATTAGCATGATTATATAATAACTCATTCGGAGAAATTATGCCACAAAAGTGGAGCGAAAGGATATGTTTTTTGAGTAAACGGGAAATAAAAATGATTTTGGAATTTATTTGGAGGAAAAATGAAAATAGCAATATGTGATGATCAAAAGATTATGCGCGAACTTCTGAAAACACAATTGGAAAAATACGCTCATAAGAAAAAATTGTGTTTTGTTTATAATGAATACGATAACGGGTTTGAGATGATTAAAAATGCCATAGATAATGATCTGATTTTTATGGATTATCAAATGGACAAGATAGATGGGATACAAACCGCTAAAGAATTAAGAAAAAAGAAAATTGAAACGCCTATTATATTTCTTACAAGTTTTCCAGACGTTGTTTTCGATGTTTTTGAAGTAAAAGCATATCGTTTTTTGACAAAACCAATTAGCGAACAACAATTAACCAATGCGCTTGATTCACTTATTGAAGAATTTGCAGAAGAAAACTTTCTTGTCATAAAAACCGATGATGGAATAAAAAGAATAAATATCAATGATATAATATGTGCAGAAGCAGTCGATAAGTACTGTTATATAAGTACGACCAGTGGCACAGTTTTATATAAAAAGACATTATCTGTTTTAGAAGAACAATTGCCATCAAATTTGTTTTTTCGTTCACACAGAACATATCTTGTAGGTTATAGTCATATTCTGTCTCATACTAATACGGAAATCTTACTTGACAGTAAAGAAAAAGCGTTGATAAGTAAAACGAAAGCTTCGGCTTTTAAAAAAAATTTTTTAGAATATATAAAGAATTACAGTATGAGAGGGCGAAGTTAAGATGGTAGCGGGAATTATTGACGGTTTATTGTGCTTTCTGATTGATTTTCTTTTTGTGAATTTTATTTCAGAAATGTTTTCTTTTAAAGTTGATTGGTGTAAAACTTCAGTAATACTTGTTCTATATACTTCATTTTCAGAATTTATTTACCATATAAGCTCGCCTGAATTGCCAGTTGCATTCAAAGTATTGATAATGCTTTTTATTCCGCTGCGTACTTTTATTGTATGCTTAATTATATTCAAAAAATTCGACTGGAATATACTCTATTTTACGTTGATGCACATTGTATTGTCCCAGATTCCTGATTCAATGATTGTAATTATTGCTCCGGATATAAGTGAATTTTTAAGAAATATTCTTGTGCCGCTTGTTATAATAATTTCACTTTTTTTAATCTGGCTTTTAATAAAAAACAGAAACAGATTCAATATGTTTCGTGACAGTTATAATAAAATCAACTGGCTAACCAGAATGATATTGTTGTTTTCAGTGTGGATATTTACATTGTACCTTACAGTTGTACTTGATCCGGAAGAAAGACCATTTTCTGTATTTATAAGACGAATGCTGACTTTCCCAATGTTTATAATAATGGGCATTTTAGTAGCATTTATCGCATCAGTTTCAGTTTCAGATAAGAAAAATAACGAAACAGCACAAATTCTTGCAAATCAGATTGACGATCAGGTAAGATACTATGAAAAATTAATCAAGATAAATGATGATATCCGAGGGTTCAGACATGATTTCAAAAACCATCTTATATGTCTGAGAAGCTTGCTTAACAGTGGACTGACCTCTCAGGCGATTGAATACCTTGATGATATAGAGCATATATCATCCGTAACAACAGATAAATACAAAACAGGAAACATTATTGTCGATTCACTTCTTGATGATAAATCAGACAAGGCAGCTACTGTTTCGGCAACAATAGAATTCAGTGGATTTGTACCGACTATAGGAATAAGCAATGCGGATATATGTATAATACTGTCGAACGCTTTGGATAATGCTATTGAAGCTTGTGAAAGAAACGGCGGAGGTATCATTAATATTAAATCTGATTTCAGACAGGGATATTTCTTTCTTGAAATATCAAATCCTGTACCTGTTGATGTCAAGATACAAAACACGCAGCGCTTAACAACGTCAAAAAGAGATAAAAATATTCATGGTTTCGGAATGCTTAATATATATAAAACGGCTGAAAAATATAACGGTAATTCAAAAGCTACAGCTGAAAACGGTGTATTTACGCTTAATGTGGAATTGCAGCTTTCTGACGAATTTTCATCAATATGATAGGAACTTCGAAAAACTCTGTAAATTGTGATAAAAACGTTAGATAGGAGTGTCCTGAAATGAAATGCTCCTCTTTTGTTAAGACTTTGATTTGGTATATTGCTATTATACCACGTTGTCTAACAAAAGGGGAGCATTTAATTTTTTCTGAACTTGTGCAGTTTGTTCATTAAGAAAGTGGGTGTATCGGTTATATTACCACAACGGATTTTGTCCGGTGGATACGGCAGAATAATATTCCAGTATTCTTGAAGCATCAGAGGAGTCGATAACTGTATCGCCGTTTACATCGGCGGCAAGGAGCTGAAACTCTGACAAAACAGAGCCGATACCTGTCTGTGTAGCTGCATATTCTGCAAGAATAAGCGAACCGTCTGAAGAATCAATAATTTTATCCTCATTTACATCGCCAAGAACATATTCGGGCTGTCCGATTATATGATAATCCATATTGTATGTGTTTATATAATCCTGAGCCGTTGAATTTTCGTGACAATAAATTCTTGCCGTTGAGGGTATAGTATCCTCCGAGTCGTAAATTACACATTCCGGATTTTCGATAGTGATTTTTTTCAGCGATGTACATTCAAAAAATGCACCGTTTCCAATAATATTTACGCTTTGCGGCAGTGTAATATCATCGAGACTTTCGCAGAGGGAAAATGACATTTCGCCTATGCTTTCCACAGCTTCGGGAATGGTGATCTCTGCAAGACTTTCGCACCATGAAAACATATTGTTCTCAATAGTGCTTATGTTTTTCGGCAGAGTGATTGATGTCAGCTCTGTGCAGGCGAAAAATGCACCTTTGCCTATGTGTGAAATGTTGTCGGGCAGTTCTACGGAAACAAGTCCGCACGAATAAAAAGCTTCTGTTCCGATATCTGTGATGTTATCAGGGAGTTTGATTTCTTTAAGATTAAGGCATTCATAAAATGCAACATCTCCCACGGAGATAAGACTATAAGGCAGGGTAATTGTTTTCAGATTATGGCAATAAGCAAATAGCCATTCAGGAAGCTGTTTTATACCATTAGGGAAATTAACTGAATTAAGCTCTGTGCAGCCGAAAAAGGCACCGTCAGCTAATGCCGTGACTCCGTCGGGAATTGAAATATCTTCTGTACAATTTTTACCGTCTATGAGTATTCCTTTTGAGATGACAAGTGGATTTTTTGCTCTTTCGGCGTCAAGCCACGGTGTTCCCTCAAAGGCATTTATTCCTATGCTGCTTATGCTTCCGGAAATATCCATCTGCGCCAGTTTTTTACAGCCAGAAAAGGCATATTCGCCTACATAGCAAACGGTATCAGGCATTGCTACAGATGTTATGTTCGTACAATAGGCGAAAGCACCTCCGCATATTGCAGATACTCCCTCGGGGATAACAATATCGTTTTCGCACAGACTGCCGTCGATAAGGAGATTATTGAATGTAACAATAGGTGATACTGACCGTTGTCCATCGAGCCATGGAGTTGATTCAAAGGCAGATGTGCCGATATATGTCACACTTTCGGGAATGTTTACGTTTTCAAGTTCCCGACAGAAGCCGAAAGAAGATGAGCCGATTTCTTCAAGGGTATCGGGGAGAGTAACTTCTGTCAGGTTTATGCAGTCTGAAAAAGCATAGTTGCCGATAGAAACAAGGGTATCGGGGAGCTGTACTGTCTGTAAGGCGGAACAGCCGCGGAAAACCTCGTCGGGGATATGGTCAATTGTTGAGGGCAGGGAAACTTCTGTAAGAGAACTGCAGAATGAAAATGAACTGCTTCCTATTGAAGTAACTCCCTCCTCTATGGTTACAGATGTGATAAAATCTCTGTAATCTGCCCATACAGTATAATCGGAGGTGCGCCAATCGGTCATATCTCCATGACCGCTTATTGTAAGAGCTCCGGTATTATCAAGAATCCAGTAAAGGCTGTCTCCGCAGGTTCCCTCCACCGTGCTGCCGGCAGCAAGAGAATATCCGTTTATGGATAAAATGGCAGTTGTACAGGTGCTGATGAAGGAAATATATTTTTTGAGTTTCATATATTAATCACCGTTTTTCTGTAACGATAATAGTGTTTGTTTTCTTCTTTTTACCGAAAACATCTGTAATTTCACAGTAAAGCATACAGCCTTTTGTTTCATCTGTGATGACGCATGAATAATTAGGTGATACTGTTGAAGTGGAATGCCAGTAAATGTCGTTGCTGTATCGTATAAACCAGCGATAACGCAGACCGCTTCCGGATGCATTGAGAGATGTTCTTGCAACTTCTCCCATAGGTGCTGAAACGTTTGTGGGCTGTCGGAGAATTTCAAGCGGCAAGCCTAAAGTTGCGGTGCGTGTTTTTATTTTATTGCCGAAAGCGTCAGTTATTTCGCAGTATACTTCTTTGCCGTTTCTGAATTTTGTAAGAGTACAGGAGTAGGTAGCGTCTGTGTCACTGGAGCGTCCCCAGTAGGTTGTACCTGCATTCCGTTCGTACCACTGATATTTAAGGCCACAGCCTGTTGCCTTTACCGATGTGCTTACAATACTGTTCAATTGACCTGTGGTATTGGCAGGGTTTGAGATTATTTCAACAGGTGTACCTGCGGTTATTGTTTCAGTACGGAGAGTTTTGCTGTATCTGTCTGTAACGTCACAGTAAATCTGTCTGCCGTTGTTTTCTTCTGTAAGAGTGTAGGAATAAGTTGGACTGTCGATATTTTCAACTTTTGGGATGTATCCGTTGGGTTCAAGGACATACCATTGATATTTTACTTTCTCGCCCGAAGCGGCAACTGTAACGGAAATTGTATCGCCTATAGCAGCTGAAATATTTTTCGGCTGCTTTGTTATTTCAAGAGGTGCTTCAATATTGCTGCGGACAAAACGCTGAATAAGGTCGGTGCCGCTGTTATCGTCGGGGGCGCCGTTATTGAATTCCACATCTATGAATTTCTTGAATGAAGCGTCTTCAAAAGAGGGGTGATCCCAGCATAGCATATAAAGCCTGTGAAGAACGTTTACAAATTTAAGGTACTCAGGGTTTGTTTCAGATACATCAAGTCCGAGATAATCTTTCAGTACAGAGGCGGCATGGAGGTTTGTATCGCATGAATAACTGTGGTCATAATCCGAATGGGTTGTATCGGCACTAAAGAAGAATTCAAGCTTGTTCCAGCCGTATTTTTCGCCGATATTAACCATTTTTTTCGCCATATAGTACACGAAATCGTTGGCGTCAGGAGTTTTCAGGTTATATATGGTGTTGTACGTACCTTTATCGCCGTTTTCCCATATGGTTATATCGCGGATATTTTCGCAGTTGAATATAGCTGTGATACCTCTTACGTTGGTGTGAACTTCATCGTGGTAGTTGTAATTGGTATCGAAAGTATTGTTTGCTGTGTGACAGGCATATGAGTGGGAAAGTTCATGCATAACGCACCATGTTATAGCGTTTCTTTCACTTTCCATAACGGAGATAGCTTCTTCGGTGGTGTTGAGTCCGAAAACGGTAAATCCGTTTATTTGCTTCTTACTGTCAAGTTTATAGTTGGCGGAATGAGCCGTTGCACACTCTGCGTCGTTGAAAAGCATATACATAGTTCCGCGGCTGAAACCTGTAACGTCGCTTAAACTGTTGATATACACAGTTATGTTATTCAGCCATTTTTTTAAAGCCGCAGTATCAACTTTATCAGGTATGCTTACGAAAAGATTTTCGCCGTCTGGAGTAATGGCTTCAGCCTTGATGTAATCGCTGCTGTTGCTGATTAAATTGCAGTATGATGCGGCAAAATTATTTACGCCTGAAAAGTATGCGGTTTCAAACCGCATATCGGTGCCGTATGTTATGAAATCATAGATGATTTCATATTTTGTATTGGATTTTTTTACAACTGAACTTGGAAGAATAATTCTTACGGGGCACTCTGCTCCGTTGAGGGTGTGATATACGTAAAGATTGATTGAGCTGAGCCTGCTGTGAGAAAGTCCTGCTGAAGCTTCAACTACGAGAGAGAGCGAAACTCTGTCCAGCATTTCACAGGGAGTTACAGCTCCTTTTACTATATTGTTTTCAGTGGAAACGGCAATAGGGCTGTTCATTTGCTCGTAAGGCGTTATACGTAAGTCTATTTTTGTTTCGTCTATTGTGATAGCACTTTGGTCATTGCTGGGGGAAACGAGCGTGCCGAATGCAACGGTGTTGACAATTGGGTGAATTGGCATTGCGTAAAGGGAAAGTAAAGCGGAGATACCGGCAGCGGCAAGGCTTTTTATGAACTTTTTGCTTTTCATTATAGCTCACTCTTTTCTTATAAAATTTAGCGAATTTTCAAAATGATAATTTTATTTTTATAACCAGTTTTCATTATATCAAAATAAAATATTTTTGTCAAGGTGTTTTTTACGATAAATCCCGAAAAACAGCGGATTTATCAATTGTTGCGGAGTTTTGTGAAATACCCCGAAAACACGGTTTGTTTAATAGCGTCAAAAGAAATCAACACTCTTGTTTATATTAACCAAATAGCTTATGGAATAAAATGTGAATTGACAAATTGAGTTAAAAATGTTATAATGAGGGTATAATCTTGACAAGAAAGGAGATTGCTATGGATACATTAATAAAAGAAGAAACAGTTGTATCTGAAGTTATAGAGGAGAAAACTCCGGAAAAAAAGAAAAAATCAAAATACTGGCGGATTGCTGCTGCTGTTTTTTTAATTACGGTAATTCTTGCATTGCTGTCATTTATTACTCCTTTCTGCGACTGGTATGCAAATAATGCTTATATTTATTTATGCGACGGTTTGACCTATATGACCGCATATCTTCCATTTTGCCTTGGAGAAATGATGATGTATCTGGGAATTGCAATGGTCATCTTCAGCGTCATATTTTTAATTCTGCTTATTTTTCTTAGGAAAAAGCCGAAATACCGCCGTTTCTGCGGAGGATATTTCAAAACATTCCTGATGATGCTCCTCTGCGTCCTCTTTTTGTATATGCCTATGTGGCTTATCCCTTTCAGAAGCTCTGTTATGGGTGAGGGCGAAACGGGAAAGAGGACGGAATTTACATATGATGAGATTTACGCCCTCCTCGAATATTCGGTAAATGGTCTTAATCAGGCTGCGGAAGAAATAGAAATTGCCGAGGACGGAAAGGTTTTATTTCCCACAACTGAGGAAACACAGTCTCTTATAAATGAGGCTTTGGTGAATATTTCCGAGGAATTTCCACGTATGAGTGGATTCTATCCCACTGTAAAGCCAGCCTTGTGCTCCGATATTCTGGAACGGATGTGGATTGGCGGATATACATATCCTTTTACAATGGAAGCAACTCATAACAAGTACACCTCCCCCACATATCAGCCTATTCTTGACGCTCATGAGCTTACACACCACAAGGGCTACTACAAGGAAAATGAAGCTGAATTTTTAAGCCAGCTTGCCTTGATTAAGAGTGATAACCCGCTGCTGAGATTTTCGGCTTTTGACCAGATGTATGGTTTTGTGTGGGATGAATATGATGAAACAACAACGGCGATAGTCGAGGATTTGATAGCAAAAGGCGAGCTTGAACGACCTGACCTTAATGATGTGGAAAGTGTGAAAAATTATATTGACAAGCTCAACCAGATATTCAAGCCTGAACCGCAACCCAGCGAAAGAGTGTATCAGATAGCAGATGCAGGTTATGTAATAGCTCAGGAGATATATGAGGAGGATTCCCACCCAATTGACGAAATGCCTGCAGTCAACGAGGTTATTGAAGAAACCGCCGATGTTGGCTGGGAAACGCAGGGAGAGATTTTGCAGGAAAACACCTATGACGGTGTGACATTGCTTCTTTTGCAGTATTTTGACGGAATTTTATATTGATATAATCCCCGAAGTGACACGCTTCGGGGATTTGTGTTGTGAAAAAACACAATTTATTACACATCAAAGGGGGATTTGATTTTCAAAAACAACAAAAATAATAGAGATTTGAGATTGTTTACAATTTATCCATTGATTTTTCGTGTAGACGTAGTATAATCGTATCATAATATTTTTAACAATATTATATAAGGATTATTTTTGGAGGATTTAAAAATGAAGAAAATGAAAAAAATTGCAGCTATGGCTGCGGCACTTGTGGTGTGTTCAGGAACAGCGTCGTATATGCCGCAGGACACATCAGACAATGGTGTAATCACTGCATCGGCATCCAATGTTATTAGTTTCGGTTCTCAAATGGAAGTTTTCGGTGATGAAGAAGCTTACGTCTTCCACGTAAACGACAACCTTATTGAAAATCCAGCCAGTTATTTAGGCTATTTAAAGGCAAGGGTTTACGATGAGGACGGAAGACCCCTGATTTCTGATTGCTGGCTTGATAGCGGTTACTTTGAATTTAATTTATCGAATGTTGATATGACAAAAGCAGGTACATATCCTGTTGAAGTAATATATACTGGAGATGAAACAATCCGCACTACTATCAATATCACAATTGTACCTAAGGATTCACCTTTAACAACAGCACCTGTTGTAACAACAGTAACTACTACAAAACCCACAACAACTACTACAAAGCCTACAACAACAACTACAGCTACAACCACAACAACAACTACTACAACTACAGCTGTAACAACAGAAAATGAAACTCCCGAAACAACTACAACTGTAACAACACTGCCCCAGACAGGTTATTCCACAGTTTACAATTACATTATGCTTATGGCAGTTGTAATGTCAATTCTTGGTGGATTTGCAATGGCAAAGAGCAGAAGAAAACTGAATAACAACTAATTCAACAATTAAAAGGAGCATCTTTTTTCGATGCTCCTTTGTTGCAATATGAGTTAAAATATGCTATAATAGTATGAGATGCGTTTAAAGGAGATATTATAATGACAGAAAAAAAGAGAAAAGTGATTTTTACCCTCGGATTTATAGCAATGGTGATAGGCATTACTGTGCTTGGAATTTTCGGCTGGAAACGTATCAGCAGGGAAATTGAAAAACATAGGCTTCTTAAAGAATGTGTAGTATTTGAAATTCCCGACTTGGATATAAAAGCTCCCGTTATGGACGGAACAGAGCATGAAGTTCTGTCGAAAGCGGCAGGTCATTTTCCAAATACAGGCAGAGTCGGCGGTGGAAATTACTGCATTGCAGGTCATAACAGCACAATTTATGCTGAAATTTTCAACGAACTGAAAAATATTGAGCTTGGAATGGAAATGAAATTAATTGACAACAATGAAAACAGAACGGTATATACTTATACCGTAACGGAAAATTTCATTGTAAATCCCAGTGAAACATGGATTCTTAAAGATTTCGGAGATGACCGTATTACAATCGTGACCTGCACCGATGACGGAACACAGCGGCAGATAGTTGTGGGACAGCTGAAATAGCTGTTGGTGTAATATTGCTCCCCCGACTAAACCTTGCTTTTATCTTTTCGGCAAGGTTTAATTGATGAAGCAATAAATAATAAAATTTCCCTGAAGTGTCACACTTCGGGGATTTGTACATACTTTATTCATTGCATTTCGACTGTTGATGTGTTATAATTGTATCAACACAGGAACGGCGGAGGTGAGAGAATGAAAGGTTTTAAAAAAACATTGACTATCGTAGTTTCTGCGGCGGTTTGTGCAGGTGCTTCGGAAATACCGATACATTTCTCTGACAGCCATAAAAACGACAATTCTTCTGATACTTTTATCCTTGGCGATGTTCTGGAGGATGGTGCAGTTAATGCAAGTGACGCTTCGATTGTTCTGTCGGAATATTCAATTCTCTCAACGGGTAAAACTTCCTCATTTACCGAAAAACAGATGAAAGCCGCCGATGTGAACGGCGACGGGAAATTTGATTCTATTGACGCTACTATTATTCTGGCTTATTACAGTCATATTTCCACAAGTGAGTATATGTCTGTTGAGGAATTTGTGGAGAATGAGTATTGATTAATGCGGAATTATACTGTAAGGGAGCAATGTCCACGATGTCCCGTTAATTTTATTGTTATCCGCCCCTACACGTATACTTGCAAATCAGCACATTCGGCAAGAACTACCAAAGGCAGCCCCTGCAAAAATAACAATATAAAAAGGCGGCAGATTTCCGATTAACGTGAAATCTGCCGCCGTTATTATTTATGCATAAGGCATTTAATTAGCCCATTACAACTTCAACAGTATGCTCGCCACTCTCGAAAGCAGGAATTACATTGCCCTCAACAGCCTGTCCGTCAACAGTCATTGATACAACGCCCTTGCAAACGTGGTTGGGATTCTTAACTGTGATATTATAAGTTGCACCACGGAACTTTCTTGTAGCTGTAAAGCCGTCCCACTCGTGAGGAATTGAAGGATCAACCTTTAATCCGTCCCAATCAGGAGAAATTCCGAGAATATACTGGGAAATAGCAACCATATTCCATGCTGCTGTACCTGTAAGCCATGAGTTCTTACCCTCACCGAAGCGACTTGCGTCCTTACCGGCAATCATCTGACCGTATACATAAGGCTCAGTCTTGTGGAGGTCGGAAATTTCCTCGTTGAATGCAGGAGCAATCTTGCTGTAGTACTCGAATGCCTTGTCACCTCTGCCAGCGTAAGCTTCAGCACAGATAATCCAAGCATTGTTGTGTGTGAAGATACCTGCGTTTTCCTTGTATCCGCCTGGATATGTGGAAATCTCACCGTACTGGATATAGTACTTGGAGAATGCAGGGTTATTGAGAACAAGACCATACTTTGTATTGAGGTACTTGTCGATAGAATCAAGAGTCTTGATGTCAGCTCCCTCTTCCTTACCGATTTCAGACATAACAGCAAAGCCCTGTGGTTCGATGAATATCTTACCTTCCTCGCACTCCTTGGAGCCCATTTTAGCACCTGTGGAGTCATAAGCACGGAGGAACCAATCGCCGTCAAATGCGGATTCCATAACGCACTTCTTCATATTGTCGATTTCAGCCTGTGCAGCAGCAGCCTCATCGTCCTTACCGAGATGCTTGAGAATAGCAACATAGTTAGGACCTGCATATGTAAACAGAGTAGCAACCATTACAGATTCAGCAATCTTGGAGTAGCCGCCCTCAGCAGCAAACTTGGGATTTGTATAAGTCTGGAAGCTTTCGCCGGGAGTATCGGAGAAGCATGAAAGGTTGATACAGTCGTTCCAGTCAGCACGCATAGCAAGGGGCAGACCGTGAGGACCGAGGTTGTTTACAATCTTGTAGAATGAAACTTTGAGGTGGTCAAGCATTGGCTTAGCCTTTGACATATCGTTGTCGTAAGGAACAAGCTCATCAAGGAGTGACCAATCGCCTGTTTCTCTGATATACGCGGAAACAGAAAGAATCATCCACAGCGGATCGTCTGAGAAGTCGCCGCCGATATCGGAGTTACCCTTCTTTGTAAGAGGCTGGTACTGGTGATAGCATCCGCCGTCTTCGAGCTGGGTTGAAGCGATGTCGATAATACGCTCTCTTGCACGGTCGGGAATCTGGTGAACGAAACCGAGAATGTCCTGATTGGAGTCACGGAAGCCCATACCACGGCCGATACCGCTTTCAAAGTAAGAAGCAGAACGTGAAAGGTTGAAAGTAACCATACACTGATACTGGTTCCAGATATTAACCATACGGTTAACCTTATCATCGGAAGTATTAACATTGAGGATACCGAGAAGCTCGTCCCATGCAGCCTTAAGCTCTGCAAGACCTGCGGCAACCTTTTCAGGTGTGTTGTACTGGTCAATCATAGCAAGAGCCTTTTCCTTGTTGATTGTTACGCCGTCAGCCTCGAACTTCTTGTCAACGGGCATTTCAACGTAGCCGAGGATAAAGATAAGAGTCTTTGACTCGCCGGGAGCGAGAGTAATCTTCTTGTAGTGTGAAGCAATGGGTGACCAGCCGTCAGCAAATGAGTTTGTAGCAGCACCTGCCATAACAGCCTGAGGATCGTTGAAGCCATTGTAAAGACCGATGAATGAATCTCTGTCTGTATCGTAGCCGTCGATTTCATCGTTTACTGTATAGAATGCGAAGTGGTCACGTCTGTCTCTGTACTCTGTCTTGTGATAGATTGTGGAGCCAACAACTTCTACACGGCCGGTAGAGAAGTTTCTCTGGAAGTTTGTGCAGTCGTCCTGTGCGTCCCAGAGACACCATTCAGCAAATGAGAAAAGTGAGAATGACTTTTCTTCTGTACCTTCGTTTGTGAGTACAACCTGCTGAACTTCGCCGTTGTAATTCTGGGGAACGAAGAAAGTAACCTGTGCTTTAAGGTCATTCTTCTTACCTGTGATGATTGTATATCCCATACCGTGACGGCACTCGTAGGAATCAAGCTCTGTCTTGACAGGTGACCAGCCGGGGTTCCATACTGTACCATTGTCGTTGATATAGAAGTAACGTCCGCCCATATCAATCGGTACGTTGTTGTAGCGGTAACGTGTGATACGTCTTAAACGAGCGTCCTTATAGAAGCTGTAACCGCCTGCTGTGTTTGAAATCAGTGAAAAGAAAGCCTGTGTTCCGAGGTAGTTAATCCACGGATAGGGTGTTCTGGGGGAATTAATGACATATTCCTTATTTGCGTCATCAAAAAATCCGAACTTCATTGTAATCTACTCCTTACTTATTATATTGATAGTTGATAATAACGCTGCTTTTTTATGTTGGTTAATACAGACAGCGTATATGATACCAGCTAAAAGTCCGATAACTCAAATATCACTTACTATTATAACATAAAATGAACAATAATACAAGTGCTTGCGTATCTTTTAGATGTACTATTTTTTTATTTAAATTTGTGCATTTCGACTAAATACATTCCCTAAATATTACCTTTTAAGGAATACAAGTCTGTTATTTGGAGAAAAATCTCTGATGTGCAGTAAATACTTCGCCGGGTTTTACTTCACGGTAGCCTGTAACATCAGGGGAGAGAGACAGATTTGGAGCATCAATCATAGCTGTCATAGGCTCGGGACAGAAATAGTGGTTGAAGCCACGGTCATTCCAGATAATCCAGAAGCCGTATTCCTCTGAAACCTCGTAGCAGAGCTTCTTTCCGCTTGCAGTATCCTCGGCAATAACACCATAGAAGTCCTGTTCGTCAAGCTTGGCAGTCTCGGCTGTGTACATATCGTTGTCAACAACCTGTAAAACAGGGCACTTTGTACCTTCCTTATACTCTAAATCCCACATTGTGAGAGTTTTAAGCTGCTCTGTGGGGAGACATCTTTCGTTCAGCTCGCACTTCTTGCCAATCGGCACTGTAAGGCGGATATCCTCCTCCTTTGCACCATCAACGAAGGGAGCACTGATAGCTGTATGGGATGCAAGGGACATAGGAAGAACCTTGTCGTCGTTGTTTATGAAGCAGATGTCCTGTTCAAGACCGCTTGCGGAGAGAGTGAAAGTATATTCTGCTGTGAAGCGTACAGGAAGATACTGGAAGAACTCGTCTTTTTCGTCATAAACGTAGCGTGTTTTCAGCCACGCACAGTTACTGTCAGAGCTGTGCTCCACAACCTCGAATTTGCGCTTGTGGATAAAGCCATGAATATGGTTGTTATATGGCGCTTTTTCGTTTACGGGGAGCTGATATACAGCGTCGCTTGTTTTGAGAACGCCGTCTGCGAAACGGTTGGGGAGATAAAGTGTAGGAAGTCCCCATACTTCGGCGGATTTGAAAATATCGTCGAAGGTATTGTCGGGATTCCAGCGGAAGAACTCCATTCCCTCGTTGTTGTTGCGGAGGCGGATAACATTACAGCCGATTTCGTATGCAATAAGTGCCTCATAGCCTCCTGCGGACAGTTTAACGCAGGTCATTCCGTTGTGAGTCATAATCTGTGTTGTGTTGCTCATAAAAATCAAAACCTTTCTTTGAGTATTTACAATAATATCATTTCTATTATAACATATTTTGGTTTGTTTGTAAAGCTTTTTTTGTAAATTTTGCCATGATAGTGGCGGATAATATCCGCTACGTCGCAGTCAGTTGAAATAATTACACATTAAAAAGGCACCGAAAGGTGCCTTTTTAAAATCAGTCCATTCTGTTTTCCATATCCGTATATGCTCTTACAGGCGATATTGCCTTGTAAGCAGGACGGATAATCTTATTGGAGTTGATAAGCTCTTCGATACGGTGTGCAGACCAGCCGGCAATACGTGATATTGCAAAAAGTGGCGTAAACAGTTCGTCAGGTATGCCAAGCATACGATAAACAAATCCGCTGTAGAAGTCTACGTTTGCACATACGCCCTTGTAAATGCGTCTTTCCTCGGCGATAACCTGTGGAGCAAGGCGTTCAACCATAGCGTAAAGATTAAATTCGTCGTGGAGTCCCTTTTCGTTGCTGAGCTTCTCAACAAATCCCTTGAATACAGTTGCTCTGGGATCAGAGTGTGAGTATACAGCGTGTCCCATACCGTAGATAAGGCCAGCCTGGTCGAAAGCTTCCTTGTGAAGCAGCTTTTTCAGATATTCCTTTACCTCGTTTTCGTCTGTCCAGTCCTTGACATTTTTCTTCATATCGTCAAACATAAGTGCAACCTTGATATTTGCACCGCCGTGTTTGGGTCCTTTGAGAGAGCCTAAAGCTGCTGCAATAGCGGAATAGGTATCAGTTCCCGATGAAGATACAACGTGAACTGTGAATGTAGAGTTGTTTCCGCCGCCATGTTCAGCGTGAAGTACAAGTGCCATATCAAGAATACGTGCTTCCAGTTCTGTATATTTTTTATCGGGACGGAGCATATAGAGCAGATTTTCTGCAATTGAAAGCTCAGGGTTTGGATCGTGGATGAAGAAGCTTCCGCCGCTTCGTGTATATCTGTATGTGTGATAGCCATAAACCGCAAGCAGAGGGAACAGCGTAATAAGTGAAACACTCTGTCTTAATACGTTGGGGATAGTTATGTTATTTGCGTCGTCATCGTAGGAATAGAGGGCAAGAACAGATTTTGCAAGAATATTCATCATGTTGTCGCTGGGGGATTTCATTATGATATCCCTTATAAAAGTGGAGGGGAGATTTCTCGCTTCAACGAGAATTTTTCTGAATTTGTCAAGTTCTGCAGCTGTCGGCATTTCCCCGAATAAAAGGAGGTATATAGTTTCTTCAAAGCCGAAACGCTTTTCCTTGATAAATCCGTTTACAATATCCTCAACGTCAATACCACGGTAGAAAAGTTTTCCGTGACCGTTTTCGTCTACGTTTATAGTGCTGATGTTGGTAAGACCTGCAACAACTCCGTTACCGTTGATATCACGCAGACCTCTTTTTACGTCATATTGGGTATAAAGCGTCGGGTCAATGCGGTATCCTTCAATTGATTTGTCAGCAAGTCCTTTTATTTCGGGTGTGAGTTCGATTAAGCCATAGCCCATGATTTTGTCCTCCTTTTTGTTTTAATACATCGGGTAGAATAGTGTGTGATATATACATTATAACATATACAGCTATATTTGTCAAGAGAGGTTCTTTGCCGTGTGAATTTCTGTTCAAAAGTAACATAATAATGACATACATAATATGTACATATTTATTTAATTTTACAATATAGATATAAAGCTTTCAATTGAGTCCGTGCCGCCTATTGAAGTGTAGGCGTAATATGCAAGAGAAAGAGAAGCGTCTGTAGAGTCGTATTTGCTGTCGCTGTTTATATCGGCTGATTTTTTTCTGCTACGTCAATTTCTGATACGCTAAAAATTTCATTTTCAGAAAGGATACCGTTACAGTCTTCGTCGAAGCTTTCTGCAACATATTGGCGGAAATCCGGATCGGGGAAAGTGAGTTCGCTGATTTCCACATTTCCGACAACAATTTCTCCTGCTGCGTTTGATTTGAAATCATTGACAGTTAAAGTTCCCTTTGGCATATATGAAAATGCACCTGAACAAATCAGCAATGCTGTTGAAAAAGCTGTGAACTGTTTTATTTTTTCATTTGTAATTCCTCCCTGCTACTTATGCTTGGATATGTTATTATATCATACATTTACAAGAAATGCAAGAAATACATTTTCACAGAAAATTCATTGACAATAAATTTAAATGGTGTTATACTTTTATAGTACGAAAAAATAATATATTGTATCGGAAAGGAGAAGTGATACAATGCTGAAAAAGCTGTTGTCCTATGTGGGTGATTACAAAAAGCAGGCAATTCTGTGTCCGCTTACAATTCTCGGAGAGGTTGCTATGGAGGTGCTTATACCCTACGTTATGGCTTCTATAATCAACGAGGGTATACGAAAGGAAAATGTAAAGCACGTGGCACTTATGGGTGTGCTTATGGTGGGAATGGCTCTTGTTTCCCTTGCTTTCGGAGCTATTGCAGGCAGATTTTCCGCAGTTGCCGCTGTGGGATTTGCTAAAAATCTCCGTAAGGCACTTTTTGAAAAGGTACAGGGATTTTCCTTTGCAAATGTGGATAAATTCTCCACAGCCTCACTTACAACACGTCTTACAACGGACGTTTCAAATGTGCAGAACTCTTTTATGATGTTCATCAGAACAGCTGTAAGAGCGCCTATGATGCTTATTTTCGCATTTATTATGGCACTTACTACCAACGCAAGGCTTTCGCTGGTTTTTGTGTGTGCAATTCCCGTTCTTGCAATCGCTATAGCCGCTGTAATGACAAAAGCACATCCAAGATTTAAAAAAATGCTGTCACTGTATGACAATATGAATGGCAGAGTTCAGGAAAATCTCATAGGTATCCGCACGGTAAAGGCATTTGTACGTGAGGATTACGAAAAGAAGAAATTCACCGACAGTACCGAGTCAGTACGTGCAGCACAGGTCAATGCTGAAAAGCTTGTTATTATGACAATGCCATTTATGCAGATCTGTATGTATGCAAGTACAGTTGCAATTCTGTTTTTCGGCGGGCACCTCATTGTGGGCGGTGATATGCTCACAGGTGATTTAACCCAGTTTATTACATACGTAACACAGATACTTATGTCCCTTATGATGCTTTCGTTCCTCTTTATGATGTTCGTTATCTCAAGGGCTTCAATGCAGCGTATTCATGAGGTGCTTACAGAGGAGATTGATATTGTATCCCCGGAAAATGCTGTAACAGAGGTAGCAAACGGCTCTATAAGCTTTAAGAACGTATCATTCAGCTATTTCAAGGATATGAATAATCTTGCTCTTGATAAAATCAATCTTGATATAAAATCGGGTGAAACGATAGGTATTATCGGTGGTACAGGTTCATCAAAAACAAGCCTTGTACAGCTTATTCCGCGACTTTATGATACTACAGAGGGTGAAGTTCTCGTAGGCGACAGAAATGTCCGTGAATATGACCTTGAAGCCCTCCGAAATCAGGTTGCAATGGTATTGCAGAAGAATGTGCTGTTTTCAGGTACTATCAAGGATAATCTGAAGTGGGGAAATGCCGAGGCTACCGATGAGGAAATCATAGAAGCCTGCAAGCAGGCTTGCGCCCACGATTTTATCACATCGTTCCCGGACGGCTATGAGCAGAATTTAGGGCAGGGTGGTGTAAATGTATCGGGCGGACAAAAGCAAAGACTCTGTATTGCCCGTGCATTGCTGAAAAAGCCGAAGATACTCATTCTTGATGACTCCACAAGTGCAGTTGACACCGCAACGGACGCAAGCATAAGAAAGGCGTTCCGTGAAAATCTCGGAGATGTAACAACATTTATAATAGCACAGCGTATTTCTTCCGTAAAGGACGCAGACAGAATTGTTGTTATGGATGACGGAAAAATCACAGATGTGGGTACTCATGATGAACTTCTGAAAACAAGTGAGATTTACCGTGAGGTATATGATTCACAGCAGAAAGGCGGTGACGCTGATGCCTCCTAAGAAGAATATGGCGCCCGTACAGAAACCCAAGGATGTAAAGGGCATAATCAAGCGTATTTTCAGCTATATGTACGGCTTTAAAATTCACTTTTTCCTTGTTGTGGCTGGTGTAATATTCAGTGCCCTTGCAGGAATTGCAGGAAACGCATTGCTTACACCTCTTGTTAATAATATAGAGGAAGCCTGCACCACAGGAACATGGGAAAAGGGTAAATTCATTGGAATACTTGCCTTAATGGGCGTAATTTACGTCTTTGGAGCACTTTGTACACTGCTTTTTCAGCGTATGATGATGAAGATTTCTACCACAACCCTTATGCGTATACGTAACGACCTGTTCAACAAAATGGAGTCGCTGCCTGTAAAATTCTTTGATAAGCGTACTCACGGCGAACTGATGTCCCTTTACACAAATGATACTGATACTCTCCGTGAAATGATGAGCAACAGTATTGCCAATGTTATCAGCTCCGCAATTACAATTGTAGGTGTGTTTGCCCTTATGGTGGCATACAGTTGGATTTTAACAATTATTGTAATCGTAATGCTCTTTATAATTGTAGGAGTAATTGGTGCAATCGGCTCACGAAGCGGTGCAGGCTTTATTGCACAGCAGAAAGCTATAGGTAAGGCAAATGGCTATATTGAGGAGCTTATTGACGGTCAGAAGGTTGTAAAGGTATTCTGTCATGAGGATGCGGCAAATGAGGAATTTGACAAGCTGAACAACGAACTCTGTGAAGCGGCAACAAAGGCAAATACCTTTGCCAATATCCTTATGCCGATTATGAATAACCTTTCTTATCTCCACTATGCGGCAACTGCAATAGTGGGCGGTATTATGGCTGTAAGCGGCTTTGGTGGTATGAATATCGGCAAGCTTATATCATATCTTCAGTTTACACGACAGTTTGCACAGCCTATTACGCAGGTTTCACAGCAGCTCAATGCAGTTCTTACTGCTCTTGCAGGTGCGGAGAGAATTTTTGCGGTAATTGATGAAGAACCTGAAGCTGATGAGGGATATGTAACCCTTGTAAGCGCTGTAAGAGGTGCTGACGGAAAGCTTGCGGAATCTGCAGAAAAAACAGGCTTATGGGCATGGAAGCATCCACATAAGGCTGACGGTTCTGTGACTTATACAGAGGTAAGAGGACACGTTGAATTTGACGATGTAGTTTTCGGCTATGAACCTGAAAAAATCGTTCTCAACGGAATAAGTCTTTACGCTGATGCAGGGCAGAAAATCGCATTTGTAGGCTCAACCGGAGCAGGCAAGACGACTATTACAAATCTGATTAACCGTTTTTATGACGTTCCCGACGGAAAAATCAGATATGACGGAATTAACATCAACAAGATAAAAAAGAGCGATTTAAGACGCTCCCAGTCCATAGTATTGCAGGATACCCACCTTTTCACTGGTACGGTTATGGACAATATCCGTTACGGTAAGCTTGATGCAACAGATGAGGAAGTTTACGCAGCAGCAAAGCTTGCAAATGCCCACGGCTTTATAACACACCTTGAAAACGGCTATAATACAATGCTTACAGCTGACGGAGCAAATCTTTCGCAGGGACAAAGACAGCTCCTTGCAATTGCAAGAGCAGCTATTGCAAATCCTCCTGTGCTTATCCTTGACGAGGCTACAAGTTCAATTGATACAAGAACGGAAGCCCTTATTGAAAAGGGTATGGATTCTCTTATGGAGGGACGCACCGTGTTTGTAATTGCTCACCGTTTGTCAACAGTTCGCAATTCCAAGGCGATTATGGTGCTGGAGAAAGGTAAAATTATCGAGCGTGGCTCTCACGATGATCTTATTGCTCAGAAGGGTAAATATTATCAGCTTTATACGGGTATGTTCGAGCTGTCATAAATTTCAATGATAGGTATAACTAAAAGCAGGGCGACTATTCTTCGCCCTGCTTTTTTTCCATTTTCTTCCAGTTTATAAATCCGTACAAATCATTTATCAGAAATGCCGCGAAGCAGACAGCAACAGATATTCCTGATTTGTTGTGCTTTGCTGCCATTATCCACATGATTATCAGCACAATATCATTAGCGGCATACCCTACCGCATAAAACGGACTTCTGCGGAATGTAAGGTAAACCGCAAAAAAACTTGTTGCCACAGATAATGTGCTGAAAAACATATTTGCCGTATTGAAATAATCAAGTATAAAATAAAACATCACAGTTACCGTTGCTGTGAGGACTGCCACAAAAAAATACTCGCTCATTTTCAGCTGATTTACGGCAACCTCTGATTTGTTTCCCTTATAGGGATTTTTCAGCCATGAAACAAGAGCAATAACTGCCATAGGCATAGTCATTCCCAGATATGTCACCATTTCGCCATAATAGGCGAATTTGTATGAGATTATGCCGTAAAGCAGGCTGAAAATTACCATAAGTACCTGCCCGAATGGATTGCCCTTGGCATTGAAAATAAGAGATGTTACCCCGATAAGAGATGCAATAAGCGTCATATAGCTTCCTCTGTTGAATATCAGAAAAGCGGCAATTATTGCTGTTACCGAACCATACCATAATATAAGCTCGGATTTTGTGAAATATTTTTTCATATCTGTCCTTTCAAGCAAATTTGTAATACCTGCCGCCCACATAATCGGGTGGATAATATACGCCCCTATAAATTGGCGGGATACTGCAAAATAATTACGCATTAACAAGAGCATCCGCCTGCACATCTTCAAAGACCTAACGATGTGCAAACGAATGCTCATGAACTACCCGGTGGCAGTTATAATATTCAATTACTTGTTGAGGTTAGCCTCAATCTTGTCAAGAACTGCGTAGAGTTCAGCAGGGATATTGCCGCCCTTAGCAGCGATATCGTCGTTGTAGTATCTTCTCATTTCAGCGATTTCAGCTTTCCAGAGGTCTGTATCTACAGCGAGGAGCTTATCCATAACTTCGGGAGTTACTTCGTCCTCGATACCTGAAACGTTGATGTCGTCCTTCTTGGGGAGGAAACCGATAGCTGTCTCGTCAGCCTCAACTGTACCGTCACATCTCTTGATGATCCAGTCAAGAACACGCATATTGTCGCCAAATCCGGGCCAGAGGAAGTTACCCTCCTCGTCCTTCTTGAACCAGTTAACATTGAAGATCTTTGGAGCTTTGTCGCCGAGCTTCTCGCCCATTTCGAGCCAGTGTGCCCAGTAATCGCCTACGTTGTAGCCGATGAAAGGCTTCATAGCCATAGGATCGTGACGGAGTACGCCTACTGCACCAGCAGCAGCTGCTGTTGTCTCGGAAGATACAGCAGAACCAACGTATGTACCGTGTGCCCAGTCGAATGACTGATATACGAGAGGAGTTGTGGAAGCACGACGTCCGCCGAATACGATAGCAGAAATCGGAACACCTGCAGCGCTGTCAAATTCAGGTGAGATGCAGGGGCAGTTTGTAGCAGGAGCTGTGAAACGTGAGTTAGGATGAGCAAGCTTCTTGCCTTCAGCTGTCCACTCCTTGCCGTTTGTCTTGATTCCTGTCCACTCTGTTGCGTCCTCAGGAGGATTCTTGTCGAGACCTTCCCACCATACTGTGTTATCAGCATTGTTAAGAGCAACGTTTGTGAAGATAGCGTTCTTCATTGTGGAAGCAAGTGCATTATAGTTGGACTTTGCGTTTGTTCCGGGAGCAACACCGAAGAAACCATTCTCGGGGTTGATAGCGTAAAGTCTGCCGTCCTCGCCGGGCTTGAGCCAAGCAATATCGTCACCTACTGTGAATACCTTGTAGCCATCCTTGAGGTATCCCTCGGGTGGAATGAGCATTGCGAGGTTTGTCTTACCGCAAGCAGATGGGAATGCAGCACATACGTACTTTGTCTCACCGTCGGGCTTCTGAACGCCGAGGATGAGCATATGCTCTGCCATCCAGCCTTCGTTCTTACCCTGGAATGAAGCAATACGGAGAGCGAAGCACTTCTTGGAAAGAATTACGTTTCCGCCGTATGCAGAGTTGATTGACCAGATTGTATTGTCCTCAGGGAACTGAACGATGTATCTCTTTTCGGGATCAACGTCAGCCTTGGAGTGGAGACATCTTACGAAGTCGTTGGAATCGCCGAGCTTATCGAAAGCGGCCTTACCCATTCTTGTCATGATGTTCATATTGAGAACAACGTAGATAGAATCTGTGATTTCAACACCGATCTTTGAAATGGGTGAAGCAACAGGACCCATTGAATATGGGATAATGTACATTGTCTGTCCCTTCATAACGCCATCATACATAGGTGTAAGCTTAGCGTACATTTCCTGGGGATCCATCCAGTTATTTGTAGGACCAGCACCCTCCTTTGTCTTTGTACAGATGAAAGTTCTGTCCTCAACACGAGCTACGTCGTTTTCAGCTGTTCTGTGGTAGAGACAGCCGGGGAGCTTTTCCTGGTTGAGCCAGTACATCTTATTGGGATCACCATCGGGGAGAGATGTAACCTCTTTTGTAAGTTCGTCGAGCTGTTCCTGAGAACCGTCGATCCAAACAACCTTATCAGGTTTACAGAGAGCAATCATCTCTTCAACCCACTTGAGTACGTTTGCATTTGTAGTAAGTGACATTGTATTTTACCTCCTAAAATAATAATCATAAATCATAGTGGGGACAGCATATCAGCAAAATATACTTGTACCCTCATTTACTATTATATATTATTTTTGTCAACCTGTCAATATCAAAATTGATATTTTTGTAACACATCACCATTTTTTCACTCTCTTGGTGAAATTGCATATTTTATGCCGGATTTTGTTGTATAAAAAATAGATTTTTTCATTTTTTGCCATTTTATTATTGAATACCAATCAAAATCGTGGTATAATATACGTTACAGTATGATGTTTTTATTGAAATCTGATATCATGCAATAATTTCGGGAAAGCGAGGAAAACACATTGAAAAAATCTATTATAACAATCGAACGCACATACGGAAGCGGTGGAAGCACAATTGGCAGACTGGTAGCCGAGAAACTGGGCATTAACTGCTATAACAGACAAATTCTTGATATGACTGCGGAAAGATGCGGCTTTGACAAGGAGCAGATTGAAAGTGCAGAAGAAACTGTTCCCACAAGTTTTCTGTATTCCCTGCTCATGACTGCAAATCCGACACGTTCTCTTGATGATAATCTTCCTCTTTCGGACAAGGTTTTTATTGCGGAAAGTCAGATTATAAATGAAATTGCAGAAAAAGAGGAAAGTTTTGTTCTTGTCGGTAGATGCGGTAACTATATTCTTGAAGAAAAGGGCTGTTTCAGCGTGTTTATCTACGCTCCGCAGGAAGCTCGTATAAAACGTACTGTTGAGGAATACGGCATAAAGGAGAGTAAAGCTGAAAGCTTAATGAAGAAAACCGACAAGCGCCGTGAAACCTTCTTCAATGTAAATACAGGAAAAAACTGGCTTGATAAGGATATTTATTGCCTTTGTCTCAACAGCGAACTTGGCGACGAGCTTTGTGCTGAGCTGATTGTCAAGGCTTATAATGAATACAATAGCAAATAAATTTATAACTAAAAAAACAAATCAAAAAGTCGCTTTTAGTGTGTTAACGCTTAAAACGACTTTTTATTTTCATCGTTTTCTACAATTTGTTTTAATCAAAATAAATTTGGTTTTGTATATTACAGGTAGAAAAAAAGCAACCAAAGCTTTCTTGAAACCGCTTCTTAAACGTGATATCATTATATAGAGGTGATAAATATGTTTTTTTCAGAAAAATTACAGCTGTTAAGAAAACATAGGGGTTTTACCCAAGAAGAGTTTGCAGAAAAAATCAACATTTCAAGACAAGCAGTTGCCAAATGGGAATCAGGACAATCTTACCCTGACATAACAAACTTAATTCAAATTAGTAATATACTTAATGTTTCCATAGATTATCTTGTAAAAGAACAAGAATGTACTAATAATCCCTTTTCTACTGAGTTCGATAATATTGCCGAAATAATTGATTTCAGACTTGAAGCCAATATTAATACTTATGCAGCATTTATGAACGAAACTGATTCAACACGTCTTAATTCTCACGATTATAGGTATGAAAAAGGGGAGTTTGTATATCATGATACCTGGGTAGGCGGCGAACAATTTGCCGGAGAAGAAGCAATCTGGAAAAACGGGAAATCAGTTTATGCAATGAATTATATAGGACGAGTTCTCAATGATAAATTCAGCGGCAACTTTCTTAAAGAAGCTTTAAGAAAAGCCGATTATAAAATGCCTTATCGTGGTCCTGAATATTATCAATCAGGAGAATATCTATATAAATCCAAAGTATCGGGGGATTTCATATGGTTTCAAGGATATGAAGAAATATATTTCATGAATGAAAAAATTTATGAATGTTATTTTCATGGTGGGCTAATGCGATAAATTCAATTGTAATATAAAAATTAAGCTAAAATTTCTTTAACTGTGTAATTTAAAAGGCGGAGGAAAACCCTCCGCCCACAAGATTAATTACGCATTACGAATTATTTATGATACTTTCCGCCCTCAGCAATCTGAAAAGCACGGTAAATCTGCTCCAAAAGCATAACACGTGCGAGCTGGTGGGGGAAAGTCATTTTCGACATAGAAAGCTTTAAACTGCCCATTTGCTTGATTTCATCGTCAAGACCAAAGGAACTACCGATGATGAAAGTCACCGTTCCCGTGCCGTTTACACCTGCGGAGGTAATTTTCTCCGAAAGTTCGGGACTGCTTAACTGTTTGCCCTCGATACACATGGGCACAATCATGCCCTTGGCATACTTTTTTATAGCTGCCGCCTCTTTTTTCAGAGCCGCAGCTATTTCCTTTTCCGAGGGTTTATCGCTTAAACGACATTCATCAAGCTCGTGAAGTTCAAATGTGCAGTAACGTCCCAGACGCTTTATGTATTCGGCACAGGCTGAACGGAGATAATCCTCTTTAAGCTTGCCTATTACAATAAGATTGATATTCATACTAAAAAATCACAGCTCCTCCGGTTGTTTCAACAGGTGCAACACCCATAAGATAATCACGGTTCCGAACAAATTCCGACAGAACATTTTCTACGGTTTTATCAGCAATATCAGGACGGTTGTTGTCCTGACTCAGATGCCCCAGCAGAATATGAGTTGTGCCCTGTTTTATAAGACTTGCCGCCTGATATCCGCAGTTGTGGTTGGATAAATGTCCATAGGGCGACAGTATACGTTCTTTAAGATACAGCGGATACGGCCCTCTGCGGAGCATTTCCTCATCGTAATTGGCTTCAAGAAGTACAAGCCGACAGCCGTTTAAAGCCTCATCAACCTCTGCGGTGATATGTCCTAAATCAGTACATACGGCACATATTTTTCCGTCAGGGGTTGTAATTCTGTAGCCGCAGCTCTGAATGGTATCGTGCGGAGTATTGAAATTTGTCAGCTCGCAGTCGCCGCAGGCTATTTTCTTCCCCGTCATATCAATGACAGGGGAGGTGGGAAATATCTTATCGTCGTCATAAAGCTGCTGTAATGTCCGCTTCTGACCGTAAACAGGAATGGAAGTGTGCTTTGTGAGCATTTTCAAGCCGCTTACGTGGTCGGAATGACCGTGAGTGATGAAGACTCCCCTTACAGCGGAAAGAGGTATGCCATTACAGTTAAGTGCGGCGTTAAGCCGTTTGAAGCTTACGCCGCAATCAATAAGGATGCCGCTCTTTTCTGTGCCGATAAATGTAGAATTGCCTTTACTGGAGCTGAAAAGCGGATATATTCTTGCCATTATCCCTTGGCAGGTATTCTTGATGCTACTCTCATAGCAAAATCATTGAAGTTCTGTGTCTGGAGGATTACTCTGCCGGGACCTGTAAGACGGGTAATGAAAAGTCCCTCTCCGCCGAAAAAGATGTTTCCAAGTCCTTTTACTGTTTCGATATCATAGTTTACTGTTGTTTCAAAAGCTACAACGTTACCTGTATCAACCTTGATTACTTCGCCAGGAGCAAGAACACGGTCAACCATATCACCGTCAACCTCAAGGAAAGCCATGCCACTTCCGAAAAGACGCTGGAGAATAAAGCCCTCGCCGCCGAAAAGTCCTGCTGTAAGTTTTTTTGTGAAGGTAGCCTTAACGTCTACAGACTGCTCTGCACAGAGGAATGCACCCTTCTGCACGATGAGTTCGCCGCGGGAAATATCCACGGGAACGATTGAGCCTGGACAGGTTGCACCGAATGCGATTTTAGCACCGTTAGCCTGTGATGTGTAGTTAGCCATAAAAAGTGATTCGCCTGTGAACATTCTGCCAAGGCTTCTGCCGAGACCGCCTCTTGCGTTTGTGGACATATTGATACCGTTTGTCTGCCAGATCATACCGCCTGACTGAGAAAACACGGATTCTCCTGCATTAAGTGTTAATTCAACAGCCGGGACTGTTTCACCGA
Source organism: Ruminococcus sp. (assembly GCA_017558505.1). Taxonomy (GTDB): domain Bacteria; phylum Bacillota; class Clostridia; order Oscillospirales; family Ruminococcaceae; genus Ruminococcus. Next base: position 83,430 of record JAFYUM010000011.1, read on the forward strand.
TAATTTCATAATTCATAAATTTAACCCCTTTTAAATATTCTTATCGTTATTGAGGCTATCTTTGACACACCTCACTATATATTCTATCATTTTTTGTTTATTTCGTCAAGAGGTAATCGGTGCGCAAAGGAAATAATTTAGAATAGATATGACGTAATGATTGACCGTATTTCGTAGGTAAAGCATTTTGTATATATGTTGCCAAAACTTTGTTCACAAAAAATTTACAATCTCACTCTTGACAAACGTTTTTGGCGTGAGTATAATAAAATTATCATTAGCTTCAAATGCGATGAAGGGAAATAAAGCCTTTATTTCAGTTTCACAGAGAGCCGCTGTCGGTGTGAATGCGGCAAACGGAAAAGGTTATAGCTCCTCCCCGAGCAGTCGGGTGAAACGGCAGTGTATGCTGTCGGATTAGCTCCGGACGGGTTCTCCCGTTACAGAGATATGCGTTAGCGGACGCAGATGAGTGGGTGTATATCCATACACCAAGAAGAGTGGTACCACGGAATATTGAATTTCGTCTCTTCCATGCCGGTTGTGCGTGGAGGAGATTTTTTATTTTCCCCATAACACGGCACTCCGCAAAAATTTATGGAGGGAAACATTATGATGAACGTATCAAAGTACACAAGACAATTTTTCAAGGCTCCCGAAACTTCAATGAAGTGGACGGCAAAAAGCTATATTGATAAGGCACCTGTGTGGTGCAGTGTTGATTTGCGTGACGGTAATCAGGCTCTTATAACACCTATGAATCTGGAAGAAAAGCTGGAGTTTTTCAAGCTTCTGGTAGATATCGGCTTTAAAGAAATCGAAATTGGTTTCCCTGCCGCTTCTGAAACAGAATACGAATTCTGCCGCACACTTATCGAGCAGGATATGATACCCGATGACGTTGCAATACAGGTTCTCACACAGTCGAGAGAACATATAATCGAAAAGACATTTGAGGCTCTCCGTGGCTGTAAGAATGCGATTGTACACCTGTACAATTCTACCAGTGTGGCACAGCGTGAACAGGTTTTTCGCAAGACAAAGCAGGAAATTATAGATATAGCCATAGCAGGTGCAGAACTCTGCAAGGAGTACCGTGAAAAATATGAGGGAAATTTCCGCTTTGAGTATTCTCCCGAAAGCTTTACAGGCACAGAGCCTGAATTTGCCCTTGAAGTATGCAACGCTGTACTTGACATATGGCAGCCCACATCAGACGATAAGGTTATTATAAACCTCCCTGTAACTGTGCAGGTTTCAATGCCCCATGTTTACGCAAATCAGGTTGAGTATATGTGTGAAAACATGAAATATCGCGAAAATGTAATAATTTCAACTCATCCCCACAACGACCGCGGATGTGCCGTAGCAGATGCAGAAATGGCACTCCTTGCAGGTGCAGACAGAGTTGAGGGAACACTTTTCGGAAATGGTGAACGTACTGGAAATGTTGATATAATTACACTTGCAATGAATATGTTTTCACAGGGTATTGATCCGCAGCTGGATTTCTCTGATATTCCGTCAATATGCGAGATTTACGGCAGAGTTACAAATATGTCTGTACATGACCGTTCTCCATATTCGGGCAAGCTTGTATTTGCGGCATTCAGCGGCTCTCATCAGGACGCTATCGCAAAGGGTATGAAGTGGCGTGAGGAGGGGCATACAGAGCATTGGACAGTTCCTTATCTTCCTATTGATCCGAAGGATTTGGGCAGGGAATACTCCGCAGATGTTATCCGTATCAACAGCCAGTCGGGCAAGGGCGGAATCGGCTATATACTGGAAACACGCTTCGGCTACGATCTGCCAAAGAAAATGCGTGAGGTTGTGGGATATATGGTCAAGGGAATTTCCGACCGCAGTCACAAGGAGCTTATGCCCGATGAAGTTTACGCAATATTCAAGGAAAGCTTTGTTGATATAACAGCGCCTCTTGATGTTACAGAAACCCACTATAAGCAGTGCAGCGGTGGAATTGAGGCGAATGTATCACTTATGTACAACGGCAAGAAGGCTGCTGTAACAGATACGGGTAACGGACGACTTGATGCTGTAAGCAATGCTATCCGCTCATATACAGGGCTTGATTTCAGTCTTAACAGCTATACCGAGCACGCATTAGAAGTCGGCTCCGCATCGAAGGCTGTGTCCTACGTTGAAATTATCGACGGAAAGGGCAATGGCTTCTGGGGTACGGGTATAGACAACGATATTATTATGTCGTCAATTAAAGCCCTTGTAAGTGCTGTGAACAATATGCTGAAGGGCACCTCTGAAAACCCCTTTTGAGAAAAAGCATATATGCACGTCATCTGCTTCATCAACTTCCCTTGGAGTGCGACAGCACGCCATCGGAAGGTTTTCTTGCATCTGCCGCACCAATCTTCTTTTTCTTTTATCAAACGGTTTTTTAGAGATGCTCTGAAATAAAATTGTGCGATTATCAGATTGTTGATGTTAGCTATTGTATGCAGGACTTTACACATACTTTTCTTATATTTATGTTGCTTTTCTCCTGCGGATATGCTATAATGTTATAAGGCTAAATATATGCTCCGAATATTCGGGAGCAAGTATAAAGGAATGAAAACTATGAAAATATCAGGTGCTAAAATAGTTGTTGAAACGCTGATAGAGCAGGGTGTTGATACCGTTTTCGGTTATCCGGGAGGACAGGTTCTCAGCCTTTTTGATGAGCTTTATCAGTGCAGCAACAGGATAAATCATATACTTACCGCCCATGAGCAGGGTGCTTCCCACGCAGCCGACGGCTACGCAAGAGCAACAGGTAAAGTCGGGGTATGTATTGCTACATCAGGCCCTGGTGCAACTAATCTTGTAACAGGTATAGCTACGGCTTACCTTGACTCTATCCCCGTGGTTGCAATTACAGGCAACGTTCCTACATCAATTATCGGTAGGGACAGCTTTCAGGAGGTTGACATTGTAGGCGTAACAATGCCAATTACAAAGCATAACTTCATTGTAAAGGATATACGTGAGCTTGCCGATACTCTCCGTTCCGCCTTTAAAATTGCAAAATCGGGCAGACCGGGTCCCGTTCTTGTTGATATTCCAAAGGATATACAGGTGGCACAATGGGATTTTGAGCCCAAGAATGATCCTATCCGCCCATATCCCCTTAAATTTGCTTCCGAACTGAAATTAAAGCAGGCGGCTGAAATGATTAAGGTTTCAAAGCGTCCATATATCTACTTCGGCGGTGGTATCATATCAGGAAAGGCATCCGCAGAGGTCATAGAGCTGGCTGAAAAAATTGACGCACCTATCGGCTGTACTCTTATGGGACTTTCCGCTATACCAAAGGATAATACACGTTTTCTCGGCATGAACGGTATGCACGGTCAGTATGCTTCTTCAATTGCCCTTGATGAAGCCGATCTGGTAATTGCTCTCGGTGCAAGATTTTCCGATAGAGCAACAGGGGATAAAAAGAGATTCAACAAGAATTTCAGCATAATCCATATTGATATAGATTCAGCAGAGCTTGACAAGAATATCACTTCAAATCTGTCAGTTCAGGGCGATATAAAGGACTCTATTTACAGATTGCTCCCTATGCTTGAAAAGACAGAGCGAAGCGACTGGAGCCGCCGTATAGCTGAACTAAAAGAGGAGGAAATCCGCAGACTTGAAAGCGCGTATGCCGCTAAAAAGGACTTTGAGAAAAAGTGCAGCGACTGCACAAAGCCTTGCAGTATGTCGGGAATTCCTGCTGAAAACCGCCTTGACCCCTATGCTATAATCGACATTATCAGCGAAAAGGCAGGAGAAAATGATATTATCGTAACAGATGTAGGACAGCATCAGATGTGGACGGCACAGCGTTACCCGTTCAAAAAGCCACGTACATTCCTCACAAGCGGCGGACTTGGCACAATGGGTTACGGTATGGGTGCGGCTATCGGTGCGGCAACTACGGGCAAGCGTTCAATCCTTTTCACAGGTGACGGCAGCTTCGGTATGAACTTAAACGAGCTTGCAACGGCGGCTGTACAGAATACACCTCTTGTAGTGGTTATTATGAATAACGGTGTTCTTGGTATGGTTCGCCAATGGCAGACGCTTTTCTTCAACAAGCACTATTCAAATACAACCCTCAATCGCCCAACTGATTTTGTAAAGCTTGCCGAGGCATTTGGCATAAAGGCATCAAGGGCATTCAGTGTTGAGGAGCTTGAAAAGGCTGCTGATGAGGCGTTCTCTGAAAACCGCCCGTATCTCATTGACTGTGCCGTTGACTGTAATGAATTTGTTCTTCCAATGCTTCCTCCAGGCGGCTCAATCGACGATATTATCACGGAAATAAAGTGAGGTGGATTGTATGAATCAGTATGTTATCGGTGCGATTGTTTCAAATATCAGCGGTGTTCTCAGTCGTGTTTCGGGAATGTTTACCCGTCGTGGCTTCAATATTGACTGTCTTACGGTTGGTGAGACGGAATTCGCTGAATTTTCACGTATTACCGTTGTTTTCCACGGTGATGAGGACATCAAGGAAAGAATCATTAAACAGCTTGAAAAGCTTCACGATGTAAAGGAAGTGGAGGTTCTCAATCCACAGGAAACTGTTATCCGTGAACTGCTTCTTATAAAAGTTCGGAATACCCCCTCAACAAGACAGGATATAATGACTGCCGTTGAGATTTTCCGTTCAAAAATCGTTGACTATTCACCAACAGCTATTGTATGCGAGCTTACAGGCGAAACTTCCAAAATCAACGCATTTATTGACCTTATGAAGCCCTACGGCATTATGGAAATGTGCCGTACAGGTATTGTTGCAATTGAAAGAGGCGATAACTGCCTTACGACGGAAAGATAATTTTCAATTCCGTTACGGAATTGCTGACGAAAAATATCCGCCCCTACAAAAATTTTATATTCAAATATAATTGCCTTTGGGCGATTACATAAATTCTATTTAAATTAAGGAGATTTTTAATCATGGAAAATACTGCTAAGGTTTTTTACGAACAGGACTGCGATTTATCGCTTCTCTATGGCAAGACAATTGCTGTGATCGGTTATGGCTCACAGGGACACGCTCACGCTCTCAACGCTAAGGAATCCCTCGGCGATAAGGGTAGAGTTATCATCGGTCTTTACGAAGGTTCTAAGTCATGGGATAAGGCTGTAAAGCAGGGCTTTGAAGTTTTCACAGCTGCTGAGGCTGCTAAGCAGGCTGACATCATTATGATTCTCATTAACGATGAAAAGCAGGCTGCTCTCTACGAGAACGACATCAAGCCTAACCTTGAAGCAGGCAATATGCTTATGTTTGCACACGGTTTCAATATCCACTTTGGCTGTATCGTTCCTCCCGCTGACGTTGACGTTACAATGATTGCTCCCAAGGGACCTGGTCACACAGTTCGTTCCGAGTATCAGGCTGGCAAGGGCGTTCCCTCACTTGTTGCTGTTCATCAGGACGCTACAGGCAAGGCTAAGGAAATCGCACTTGCTTACGGTCTTGCTATCGGCGGCGCACGTGCAGGCGTTCTTGAAACTACATTCAGAACAGAAACAGAAACTGACCTTTTCGGCGAGCAGGCTGTTCTCTGCGGCGGTGTATGCGCTCTTATGCAGGCAGGCTATGAAACACTTGTTGAGGCTGGCTACGACCCAAGAAATGCTTACTTTGAGTGTATCCACGAGATGAAGCTTATCGTTGACCTTATCTATCAGAGTGGTTTCGCAGGTATGAGATATTCTATCTCCAATACTGCTGAGTACGGAGATTACATCACAGGTCCCAAGATTATCACAGAGGAAACAAAAAAGTCTATGAAGAAAATTCTCTCTGATATTCAGGACGGTTCATTTGCTAAGGAATTCCTCCTTGATATGTCTGACGCAGGCAAGCAGGTACACTTCAAGGCTATGAGAAAGCTTGCTGCGGAACATCCCTCTGAGCAGGTTGGTGAGGAAATCAGAAAGCTTTACAGCTGGAACAACGAAGAAGATAAGTTCATTAATAACTAATTAAGATTATGGATAATACTTCTGCTGTAAAAACAGCCTCCCGAATAAAATTGATTGCATCGGTTATATTTCTCTCTCTTTATCTTGTACTGATAATAAGCGGTGTACACAGGGGATTACGAGTAACAGGTCGATATAGTGAAACCGGTCTTACCTTTGAACCAGAGCTTATAGACGAAAATGAAAGCCTGTTGTTTTCACGTTCAAATCCTATATACTGCGGAACTATAAAAAGCGGCTTTACCGATTACGAATGTTTTGTTGTTGATACAATACCGAACATTAGATATGCTGCTGTTAAAAAAGATTCCGATGAATACGAAAAATTCATCAGCGGCGAGGAAGTCACAGGCTATTTTTCGAAGAAATTCAGCGATGAATTTTCAGAGCTTGCTCACGATAAAGAATGTTCTGAACTGGGCATAATAATCGTTGACAGACAAAAGGAATTGCTGAGTTTTCTGTGGGGTATTCCATTTCTGATTATCGGTCTGATTCTTCTGAAAAAATGGCAATAATCATTATTTAATCTACAGCACAAACACATTCTGTAGGGACGCGGTTGTGCCGTGTCCCTATACTTGTACAAATACGATTATCCTAAATTGAGGTGAATTTGAAATGAATGAAAATTTTTTCTGTAATGGTGTCGAAAAAGCTCCACAGCGTTCACTTTTCAACGCTCTTGGAATGACAAAAGAGGAAATGAAACGCCCCCTCGTTGGTATCGTTTCTTCCTATAACGAAATTGTACCAGGTCATATGAATATTGACAAAATCGTTGAGGCTGTAAAGCTTGGCGTAGCTATGGGCGGCGGTACTCCTGTTGTTTTCCCTGCTATCGCTGTTTGTGACGGTATCGCAATGGGACACCAAGGTATGAAATACTCCCTTGTAACCCGTGACCTTATTGCTGATTCTACTGAATGTATGGCTCTTGCACATCACTTTGACGCTCTTGTTATGGTTCCCAACTGCGATAAAAACGTGCCTGGTCTGCTTATGGCGGCGGCTCGTCTTAATGTTCCCACTATTTTCGTAAGCGGCGGTCCTATGCTTGCAGGTCATGTCAAAGGCAAAAAAACTTCCCTTTCCTCTATGTTTGAGGCTGTAGGCTCATACACAGCAGGCAAAATGTCAATCGAAGACGTTGAAGAATACGAAAACAGCGCTTGTCCCACCTGCGGTTCATGTTCAGGTATGTACACCGCAAACTCTATGAACTGTCTTACAGAGGTTCTTGGTATGGGATTAAAGGGCAACGGCACAATTCCTGCTGTTTACTCCGACAGAATCAAGCTTGCTAAAATGGCAGGTATGCAGGTTATGGAGCTTTACAGACAGAATATCCGCCCTCTTGACATCATGACAGAAAAGGCTTTCATTAACGCTCTTACTGCTGATATGGCACTGGGCTGTTCAACTAACAGTATGCTCCACCTCCCTGCTATCGCTAATGAGTGCGGTGTAAATATCAATCTCGACATTGCCAATGAAATAAGTGCAAGAACTCCCAATCTCTGCCACCTTGCCCCTGCAGGTCATACCTATATGGAGGATCTGAACGAGGCTGGCGGTGTTTATGCAGTTCTCAATGAACTTTCAAAGAAAAATCTTCTCAATCTCGACTGTATGACAGTTACAGGAAAGACTGTAGGCGAGAATATTTCAGGATGTATCAATAAGGATACAGAAACTATCCGCCCCATTGACAATCCCTACAGCAAAACTGGCGGAATTGCTGTTCTCCGTGGAAATCTTGCTCCCGACGGCTGTGTTGTAAAGAGAAGTGCTGTTGCTCCCGAAATGCTTTCACACAAGGGTACTGCAAGAGTATTCAACAGCGAGGAAGAAGCTATCAAGGTTATCTACGAGGGCGGTATCAAGGCTGGCGATGTTGTTGTTATCCGCTACGAAGGCCCTGCTGGCGGTCCCGGTATGCGTGAAATGCTCTCACCTACATCTGCAATTCAGGGAGCAGGTCTTGGCTCATCCGTTGCACTTATCACAGACGGACGTTTCAGCGGTGCAACCCGTGGTGCGGCTATCGGTCACGTATCCCCCGAAGCTGTAAACGGTGGTACTATCGCCTATGTAAAGGACGGAGATATTATTTCTATCGACATTCCCAATTATTCAATTAATCTCGAAATCTCCGATGAAGAACTGGCAGAGCGTAAAAAGACTATGCCAATTCTCAGAAAAGAAAATATCACAGGCTATCTCAAACGCTATGCACAGCAGGTTTCCTCTGCTGATAAGGGTGCGATAATTAATAAATAATGCGTAATGCGTAATTCGTAATGCGTAATTAATTGTAGGGGCGGATATTATCCGCCCGATATATAAAACAGGAGAAATTTGTTATGAATAATGTTTTTGAAATTGACAATGGAATATTGATAAAATATCATGGCGAAGATGACGAAGTTATTGTTCCTGACGGTGTTATCAAAATCGGTAGTGAGGCATTCGAGAATAATGAAAATCTGCGTAGCATTGATTTATCGGAAAGCGTGGTAAGCATAGGGAGATTTGCTTTTTTCGGATGCAAAAGCCTAGTATCTGTCAATCTTCCAAACAGTCTTAAAACTATTGAGGAAAAGGCTTTTCGTGATTGTACAAATTTATTTGATATAACTCTGCCAAATGGTATCACCAATATTGAAAGTGATATGCTTGACTTTTGTGATAATTTGGAAGAAATCACAATATATGGCGAGGTTTTTACTTTAGAAGATATTATTGATGAATACGACTGGAGCGAAATTGCCGAAGACTATGATATAGACGAAGATGAAATCTGTAATCTAACCATAGCCGTTCACAACACATTGGTTGAAGATTTATTAAAACTCCTCATCAATGGCGATTTTGATAAGTTGTATATGCCCGAAGATCTACGTTATGAAATTATTGCAAATGTGCTTAAACATAAGCCTGCAAACATTAATTTTCTGAAAATGGCGAAAGAACATATTACAGAATTAACACCGTATCTGACAGAAAATCCAGAAGTTATTCAATATATTAACGAAAATATTTGATTTCGTTCCGAACTTTCGGGAGAATAATATCCGCCCCTACAAAAAACAACGTAAAATAGACATTTGTAGCGACAGGTTGTACCGTGTCCGCCACAAAATGATGTTATACAAACACAACCTATTCCCCAAGAAAAGAGGTTTTTACAATGGGAATGACAATGACACAGAAAATACTTGCGGCTCACGCAGGACTTGACAGCGTTGAAACAGGACAGCTTATCCTTGCCAATCTTGACTTAGTTCTCGGCAACGATATTACCTCCCCCGTAGCTATCAAGGAATTTGCAAAGCTGAATAAGAACGGAGTTTTTGACAAAGATAAGGTCACAATGGTAATGGACCACTTCGCTCCGAACAAGGACATAAAGGCGGCGGAGCAGTGTAAAATGTGCCGTGAATTCTGCGGTGCCAATGATGTTACTCATTTCTACGATGTAGGCGAAATGGGAATTGAACACGCTCTCCTACCCGAAAAAGGACTTGTTTCCGCAGGTTTCTGTGTTATCGGCGCTGATTCCCACACCTGCACATACGGTGCATTAGGTGCATTCTCCACAGGTGTAGGCTCAACTGATATGGCTTGCGGTATGGCTATCGGAAAAGCTTGGTTCAAAGTCCCCTCCGCTATCCGCTTCAACCTTACAGGCAAGCTTAGCAAGTACGTTTCGGGCAAGGATGTCATTCTCCATATTATCGGAAAAATCGGTGTTGACGGTGCGTTGTACAAGTCAATGGAATTCGGCGGCGAGGGACTTTCCTCCCTGTCTATGGACGATCGCCTCTGCATTGCAAATATGGCAATTGAAGCAGGTGCAAAGAACGGCATTTTCGAGGTTGACCAGATTACTCTTGACTACATCAAGGCACACAATGCCGCTGAACCTGTTATTTACAAGGCTGACGAGGACGCTGTATATGACGAGATAATCGACATTGACCTCTCTGCAATCGAGCCTACTGTGGCATTTCCTCATCTTCCCGAAAATGCAAGAACTTTCAGCGAAATCGGGGATATTAAAATCGACCAGGTTATTATCGGCTCATGTACCAACGGCAGACTTGAGGACTTACAGCAGGCGGCTGAAATCCTCAAAGGCAGAAAATGTGCAAAGGGTGTACGTGTTATCATTATTCCTGCAACTCAGCAGATTTACCTTGACGCTATGGAGCAGGGACTCCTGAAAATCTTCATCGAATCGGGAGCAGTTGTTTCAACTCCCACCTGCGGTCCTTGTCTTGGCGGTCATATGGGTATTCTTGCGGCAGGTGAACGTGCTGTAGCTACCACAAACCGCAATTTCGTAGGACGTATGGGACACGTTGACTCCGAAATTTATCTTGCAAGTCCTGCAACTGCCGCTGCAAGTGCAATTACAGGAAAAATCACAAGTCCCCGGGAGGTAATGAGCAAATGAAATATACTGGAAATGTTCTGAAATACGGCAATAACGTGGATACTGATGTTATTATCCCTGCCCGTTATCTCAACACAAGCGACCATAAGGAGCTTGCCTCCCATTGTATGGAGGATATTGACAAGACTTTTGTAAACCGTGTTCAGCAGGGCGATATTATTACAGCAGGTCAGAATTTCGGCTGCGGTTCCTCCCGTGAACACGCTCCGATTGCAATTAAGGCAAGCGGAATTTCCCTTGTTATAGCCAAAAGCTTTGCACGTATCTTCTACCGCAACGCTATAAATATCGGTCTTGCAATTGTGGAATGTCCCGAAGCTGCCGACAATATCTCCGAGGGCGATAAAGTCGAGGCTGATATGGATAACGGAATTATCTGCAACCTCACTACAGGTCAGGAGTTCAAAGCTGCACCATTCCCCGATTTTATTCAGAAAATCATCGAAAACGGCGGTCTTATGGAGTCGATTGCCAAAGGGGGGATTGAATAATGTCCGCTTTTAACGATTGGTATGAATCTCAGAGTATCGGCGTTCAATCTTTTGTACTGGTTGCTATTATAATAATATTATTTACTGCCGGTATGCTTGCTATATTGCTTTTTCTTGAAAAAATTGTGCAGCCTTTATGTGCTAAACGGGATAGCAAAAATCAGGAAAAAAAGCTTAAACGTCAGGCTGAAGAAATGGAACTGCAAAAGGAACGTAATGCGGCACTTGTGTCAGAATATAAATCAAAACGTATTACAAGAAAAGTGGTAGAAAAAATAAAAAATGACAAGGAACTTGTATCTGTCAAACTAACATATTATAATATGATTCTGTATTACGAAAACAGCGAAAGCGAATTTTCATATTTTGAATGGGAAATCAGCGAAGAATTGAGAATTGGTGAAAGTTCAATCAATGTATTTGAATATGCCCAATTTGCAGAGGCTGTCTGCCAGCTCCTCGGAGATAAATACGAATATAGAGAAACCGAAATGACCACCGAAGGAATTATTGTAGTTTCCAAAGGAGAATAATTATGAATTTCAATATTGCTTTACTTAAAGGTGACGGTATAGGCCCTGAAATCGTTGACGGTGCTGTTGCCGTACTTGAAAAAATCGCCCATAAATTCGGGCATATATTCAATTTCACACCATATCTCATTGGCGGCTGTGCTATTGACGCAACAGGCAAGCCCCTGCCGCAGGAAACTGTTGACGGCTGTCTTGCCTCCGACAGCGTGCTTCTCGGTGCAGTAGGCGGCCCTAAATGGGACGACCAGCCTGGCGAAAACCGCCCTGAAAAGGCTCTTTTAGGTATCCGCTCCGCATTGGGACTTTATACAAATCTCCGCCCTGCGTCACTTTATCCTGCACTCCGTGGTGCCTCTCCCCTTAAAGATGAAATCGTGGGTGACGGCTTTGATATTATGATTGTCCGTGAACTCACAGGCGGAATTTACTTTGGTGACCGTGGCTACCGTCAGGGCAAATACGGTGAGGAGGCATACGACACCGAGGCTTACAGCGTAACTGAAATTGAGCGAATCGGCAGAACTGCTTTTGAATCCGCTATGAAACGCAATAAAAAGCTTTGCAGTATCGACAAGGCTAATGTTCTTGAATCCTCACGTCTTTGGAGAAAGACAATGCACCGTCTTGCAGAGGAATACCCCGAAGTTGAATATTCCGATATGTTCGTTGACAATGCGGCTATGCAGCTTGTGAGAAATCCCCGACAGTTCGATGTTATCGTAACTTCAAATATGTTCGGTGACATTCTTTCTGATGAGGCGTCACAGATTACAGGCTCAATAGGTATGCTTGCATCTGCTTCTCTCGGAGCGTCAACAAGAGGTATGTATGAACCTATTCACGGCTCTGCTCCCGATATTGCAGGAAAAAACATTGCAAATCCCATTGCTACTATACTTTCAGCGGCTATGATGCTCCGCTATTCATTCAATCTCAACGATGAAGCCGCAGCTATCGAAAATGCCGTAAACAAGGTCCTTGACGAGGGTTGGAGAACTGCCGACCTTATGGGCTGTGCCGAGGGTACGCCCCTTTCCTGCACGGAAATGACAGAAAAAATCTGCGAGGCACTCAATGGCTAATATACGTGAAAAACTGGACAATCTACACTGCGGACTGAATTCCCTTGCGGTATTCAGAAATATTCTGGAAAATGACGTTATATCGTCACTTTCCGCACTTCTTGAACTTCACGCCGAGGGAAAAAGCTTTGATGTAAATATTTACTCTAAATTCGTTTCACGACTTTATCAGCACAATGTCAATCTTTCCCAATATATATTCAAGCTTGTCTGCGAGGACGAAAACTTCTATATTTCGGGAAAATCCGAGGGTAAAACCTTCGATGAACTGATTGAATCCGCTGTGGTAAATGAACTTGAAATGCTCCGTGAAATCTCACAGCTTACCGCTGAGGAACTGCAATACGGCTATTACCGCCTTTATCAGCTGCCTCAATGGAAAACAGCTGACATTGATTTTGTGGCTGAATACAGAAACCGCATTGAAAATATCGGGATTTACGGATGCGGAGTTTTTGCCGAATCTACGATGTTTATTCTCCGCAATGGCGAAATCGTCCCCGTAAAAGCTCCCGATACACAGCGGCTTGATATGCTTTTCGGCTATGAGTGTGAACGGAACGAGGTCATTGAAAATACCCTTGCTCTTGTAAAGGGAAAAACTGCACAGAATACCCTGCTTTACGGTGACGCAGGCACGGGAAAATCCTCAACTGTAAAAGCTGTTGTAAATGAATTTTCCTGTATGGGACTGCGCCTTGTGGAAATTACAAAGGAGCAGTTACGGGAATTGCCCGAACTCATTGATAAATTAAGCGTAAATCCGCTGAAATTCATTATTTTTGTGGACGATTTAACTTTCACTTCGGGAGAAGATTGCTTCGGTGCGTTAAAAGCGGCTCTTGAAGGCTCTGTTTCAGCACGTTCTGACAATATTGCAATTTATGCCACAAGCAACCGCCGTCACCTTGTAAAGGAAAGCTTTTCTGACCGTGAGGGCGATGATGTTCACCGCAACGATACAATGCAGGAATTGCTCTCGCTGTCGGCACGTTTCGGACTTCGTGTGAATTTCAGTCGTCCCGATAAGAAGAATTATACCGCCATTGCCCTTGAACTTGCAAAGGCAAACGGCATTGATATGCCCGATGAGGAGCTTTTCCTCAAAGCGGAGCAATTCGCTATTTCTTCGGGAAACGGACGTTCACCCAGAACTGCACGGCAATTCATTAATCAACTTATTATTAATTCCTAGGCAATGCTTCTCATTGCCAGCCTTTAGCCTTTAGCTATTAGCTTTTAGCTATTTATGCGAACCGCAAAAACAAATCCTAATTTATAGATAATCGTATAAATTACAGCTTTTAAAGCTAACAGCTTATTAAAAAAAGGAGTCTTTATTTATGATTACATTGGACAAAGTCTATCACGCAAAATATGTCCTTAAACAAGTTATACGGGAAACCGATGTCATACAGGCTCCCAAAATTAACCCTGATGCAAATATCTGGCTTAAAACCGAGAATTTGCAGATAACAGGCTCATTTAAGGTGCGTGGTGCGTACTATAAAATGTCCTGCCTTTCCGAGGAAGAAAAATCAAAGGGAGTGATTGCCTGCTCCGCAGGAAATCACGCACAGGGAGTTGCTCTTGCAGCTGCTAAAAACGGCATAAAATCAATTATCTGCCTCCCCGACGGTGCTCCCATTTCCAAGGTTGAAGCTACAAAAAACTACGGTGCGGAAGTTTGCCTTGTAAAGGGCGTTTACGATGACGCATACAAAGAGGCTCTCCGTCAGCGTGATGAAATGGGCTATACCTTCATCCACCCCTTTGACGATGAATTTGTAATTGCAGGTCAGGGAACTATCGGCCTTGAACTCCTTGAACAGATACCCGATATGGACGCTGTTATTGTTCCAATCGGCGGCGGCGGTCTTATTTCGGGAGTCGCATTTGCTATAAAGAGCCTTAACCCCAATATCAAGGTTTACGGCGTACAGGCTACAGGTGCTCCAAGTATGTACAACGCTGTACGTGACGGTGAAATTAAAGCTCTGTCGGGAGTTTCTACAATTGCAGATGGTATCGCTGTAAAAGCTCCCGGTGAAACTACATTTGAACTTGTTTCAAAATATGTCGATGAAATCGTGACAGTTACCGACGACGAAATTTCCGCCGCTATCCTTGCTCTTATGGAGCAACAGAAGCTTGTTACCGAGGGTGCAGGTGCTGTTGCAGTAGCTGCCGCTATGTTCAATAAAGTGCCTGTCAAGGGCAAAAAAGTCGTATGTCTGCTTTCGGGCGGAAACATTGATGTAACTATTCTTTCAAAGGTTATCAAGCGTGGCTTGCTTATGTCGGGAAGAAATATTACTCTTACAATTGAACTTCTCGACAAACCCGGTCAGCTTTTCGAGGTTTCACGTATTATTGCTGAACTGGGCGGAAATGTTATTTCAATTCACCATGAACGTGCAAACGAGGGCTCCGCTGTAAACGGCTGTTATCTTCGTCTTGTACTTGAAACAAGAAATTACGAGCATATTGAAGCTATCAAAACTGCTCTTGCCGAAAACGGTTTTAAAATTACAAATGATTAAGGAGAATTATTATGATTAAAATTCATACAGAAAAAGCACCTGCCGCTGTAGGTCCTTACTCACAGGCTATTATCTCAAATGGTATGGTATTTACCAGTGGTCAGATTGCTATAAATCCCATTACAAATACAGTTGAGGCAACTACAATTGAGGGGCAGACAGAACAGGTTATGCAGAATCTTAAAGCTGTTCTTGAAACAGCAGGTTCATCTTTTGAAAGAGCTGTTAAAACTACCTGTTTTCTTGCGGATATGAACGATTTTGCTGCTTTCAATGAAATCTACGGCAAATACTTTACAGGACTTCCTGCAAGAAGCTGTGTAGCTGTTAAAACTCTGCCTAAAAATGTTCTTGTAGAAGTTGAAGTTATTGCCGAAACAAGCCTATAAATCGGAGGTTAAAATTATGACTGTAAAAGAATTACAGGAGAAAATCCTGGAACTTAAAAAAGAAACAAATACCGCCATTCTTGCCCATAGCTACCAGTCCCGTGAAATTGTAGAAATTGCCGATTTTACAGGTGACAGTTACAAATTAAGTCTGGATGCAACAAAAATTCCCAACGAAAATATTCTTTTCTGCGGTGTTCACTTTATGGCTGAAACTGCAAAAATGCTCTCTCCCGAAAAGCGTGTTTACCTTGCAAATAAGGGTGCAGGCTGTCCCATGGCTGAGCAGATGGACAGGGATATGATTGCGGAAATCAAAGCAAAAGAGCCTGACAGGACTGTTGTGGCTTATATCAACACAACCGCTTCACTTAAAACTGTCTGTGATGTCTGTGTAACCTCATCAAGTGCGCTGAAAATCGTGAAGAATATTGACTCCGATAAAATCCTCTTTATCCCCGACTGTAATTTAGGCGGCTGGGTAAAGTCGCAGCTCCCCGAAAAGGATATTATGCTGCTCAACGGCGGCTGTCCTGCTCATTCCTATATTACAGTTGAGGAAGTTTTGGCAGCTAAGGCTGAACACCCCGACGCTCTTTTCCTCGTTCATCCCGAATGTCGCCCTGAAGTTACTGCTCTTGCAGATTATGCAGGCTCTACAAGCGGAATTATGGATTTCGCAATGAAATCCGATGCTAAAGAGTTTATCGTCGGCACTGAAACTTCAATTGCAGAACATCTCCAGTATGACTGCCCCGAAAAGAAATTCTATCCCTTGACAAAAAAGCTTATCTGTACCGATATGAAGCTTACAACCCTTCCCGATGTATATCGCTCACTTCTTGCAATTGCAGGAAAGCCCGAGGGTGAAGCTTTTGAAATACTTATGGACGAGGAGCAGATTTCCGCTGCCCGTAAATGTATCGACAAGATGATTGAACTGGGCGGCTGATATGACTGAACTTATCGAAAAGCTTTACAGTACAGCCGATTTGTCCGATGATGAGCTGAAAACTCTCATTGCCGACGAAAGCGAGGATGCGGCGGCTTATCTTGCAAGCCGTGCCGATGAAGTACGCAGAAAACACTATGGAAATAAAGTATTCCTCCGTGGACTTATTGAAATTTCCTCATACTGCAAAAACGACTGCTTTTACTGCGGTATCAGAAGAAGCTGCAAATCGGCGGAGCGTTACCGCCTTGACCGACAGCAGATACTGGATTGCACTGAAATCGGCTATAAACTTGGACTCCGCACTTTTGTTATGCAGGGTGGCGAGGACGCTTTTTTCAATGACGATTTTATGTGCGGCATAATTTCCGAACTGCGTGAAAATTATCCCGACTGCGCCATAACCCTTTCCCTTGGGGAACGCTCCCTTGAAAGCTATGAGAAAATGAAAGGGGCAGGGGCGGACAGATATCTGCTCCGACACGAAACAGCGTCAGAGGAACTTTACAGAAAAATTCATCCTGAAGAAATGAGTCTTGACAACCGCATAAAATGTCTGTATAATTTAAAGAGAACAGGTTATCAGACAGGTTCGGGATTTATGGTTGGTGTGCCGTATCAGACCATTGAACATATTATTGAAGATATTCGCTTTTTGCAGGAATTACAGCCGCAGATGATTGGCATAGGGCCGTTCATTCCCCATTGGGACACCCCTTTCCGCAATGAAAAAAGGGGAACTCTTGAACTTACCCTCCGTCTGCTGGGAATTCTCCGCCTTATGTTCCCAAGAGTACTTCTCCCTGCTACAACAGCTTTAGGCAGTATAGCGGATAACGGCAGAATTCTCGGTCTTAAAACAGGCTGTAATGTAATTATGCCCAACATATCCCCAGAGGACGCAAGAAAAAAATATAACCTATACGATAATAAGCTTGTTTCGGGAAGCGAAACTGCAGAGGGAATTTCCATGCTCAAAGCGGAAATTGAAGCGGCAGGATATACCGTTTCCGACGAAAGAGGCGATTTCTTACAGGAGTAAAAAATTATGAGAGTACGTTTTCATCTGCCCGATTTTTCAGGGCGTTTCAAGCTGAATTTATTATTTGCAGATATGCTTCAACAGAAGCCGCACTATTTCCGTGAGGGTGTTGAAATTGCTTCGTTTTACGGTGTTTTTCCGCCCTCTATGTGGAATGGCGGACGTACGCAGGGCGGCGTGTGCGATCCCCAGTATGTAAAGGCTGTTATAAAGGCTTTTAATGCCAGAGGTATTCCCCTTCGTTTTACATTTACAAACCCTGCTCTTGAGAAAAAACATCTCAACGACACTTTCTGCAATATGGTGCTTAACCTTGCCAATAACGGACTTAACGAAGCTATTGTTGTATCCCCGATTTTAGAGGAATACATCCGCACAAACTTCCCGAAATACAAGCTTACCAGTTCAACCTGCAAGAGAATTACTTCTCCTGAACTGCTTGAAGAAGAACTCAGCAGGGATTACAGCATTGTTGTTGTGGATTATGATTTCAACAACAATTTTGAAGTGCTGTCAAAGCTTCCTCGAAAAGAGGACTGCGAGCTTCTTGTAAATGACTGCTGTGAGCCGAATTGCCCAAGACGTGCAGAGCATTACCATACAATTGGTCTTATGCAGATAGCATACAATGAGCACATAAAAAAATATCCCAATGTGCCTTTTAATGCGGGTAAGATTGATGTTCACAATCTGGAAAGTTGTCCATTCGGTCAGCGTGGAGTATTTGATATACGCAATCTCCGAACACATATTTCTCCCGACGATATATGGGGAAAATACGTGCCTATGGGATTTGAACAGTTCAAGATAGAGGGACGCACTTCAAGCAACCTCAATATTGCTGAAACCTATATGTATTATATGGCAAAGCCGGAATACCGTGACGAGGCTCGTTTCAATCTCCTTAAAGCTATGGAGAACACAGGTGCGTTGAAATTCTTATAATAGTATGGGCGGATATTATCCGCCTGCAATTCCGAAGGCGGTGTTTTATGTTACGAATGATAAAAACAATTAAAAGAGATATTGCCCTTATACGTGAAAGCGACCCTGCGGCAAGAAATGCGGTGGAAATACTGCTGACATATCCCACATTGAGGGCAATCCGTTCCTATCGCCTTGCTCATTGGTTCTATGTGCGGAAGTATTACACCATTGCAAGAATTATCTCACAGCGTGCACGAAATAAAACGGGAATTGAAATTCACCCTGGCGCAACTATCGGCAGAGGACTTTTCATTGACCACGGAATGGGCGTTGTTATCGGTGAAACTGCGGTGATTGGCGATAACTGCCTGCTGTATCAGGGAGTTACTCTCGGCGGTACAGGTAAAGATAAAGGCAAACGTCACCCCACTTTAGGCAATAATGTGCTTGTTGGTGCAGGTGCCAAGGTGCTTGGACCTTTTACTGTGGGAAATAACGTAAAAATTGCCGCAAATGCCGTTGTACTCAATGCAATTCCCGATGATTGTACAGCTGTGGGCGTTCCTGCAAGAATTGTCCGCAGAAAGGGAGAAAAAGTCAATCAGCACAAGGTTACACAGGATATTGACCAGATTCATATTCCCGACCCTGTTTCTCTTGAACTGTGCAGACTTCAGGCGGAAGTTGACAGTCTTAAAAAGGAAATTGCAAGGCTTAAAGGCGAATAAAGATTATGGGCACCTCTAAAAACCCTTTTTGAGAAAAAGCAATTATGTACGGCATCTTCTTCATCAACCTCCCTTGGAGTGCGACAGCACACCTTCGGAAGGTTTCCTTGAAGCTGCCGTACCCATCTGCTTTTTCTTTAATCAAACGGTTTTTTAGAGGTGCCCTTGTATTTTACCCGAGGATTTTGCTTCGGGTAATATTTATATATAATTCTATATATGCTTAATATGAAAAAAATATACAGAGAAATGCAACTTTTTTTATTTTTCAACTGTGTTATTGTTGTAAAGGCGGTGAAGCCTTGATGTTACATAAAAATGAAATGGAGGAATTGAAATGAAGAAAATGAAAAAAATTGCCGCTATGTCTGCGGCTCTACTGATTTGTGCAAGTACTATGGGTTATTTGCCACAGGATTCACTCAAAATCAGTAACACCACAGTTAATGCGGCAGAAGAAATCACAAGCGTAGAAATCAATGAGGCTAATTTCCCTGACCTAAACTTCCGTGATTATATCAAATCAAGTTTTGATACTGACTATGACGGTGTGCTTTCCGCTGAGGAAATTAAGGCTGTAACTGAAATCATTCTCTTTGAAGACGGTCTGCACGGCGAAACAATTGTGGTTTCTGATTTGAAGGGTATAGAAATTTTCACAAATCTTGTAGAACTGAATTGCAATGATAGCAATCTCACTAAAATTGATTTAAGCAAGAATACGAAATTAAAATATTTGGAATGCGATGGAAATGATCTCGCTTCACTTGATGTAAGCAAAAATACTGCATTGATAAGCTTATCCTGTAGTGAAAATAAACTTACCTCAATTGATGTAAGCCAAAATGTAGAATTAGTTGCGTTATATTGCTTAGGTAATCAGTTCACCAATCTTGACATAAGCAGTAATGCAGAATTAGAACATTTAAATTGTTCTTACAATAATCTAACAAACATAGATGTAAGCAATAATGCAAAGTTAATGCGATTTAATTGTAGTGAAAACCTAATTACAGCTCTTGATGTAACTAATAATCCTGAAATTGATGTTTTGATTTGCAGTTACAATCAACTCTCTGAAATTGATATAAGCAACAATAAAAAACTTGCCCTTTTTGAATGCAGCGGAAATAATCTTACAAGCTTAGACATATGTTCTCCAATTTTATCCGAGTGTGATTTTTCCAAAAACACATACAAAATCACACTTACTGATAATACTTTTGACCTTTCAGCTCTCCCCACAGGCTTTGATATTTCAAAAGCTTCTGAATGGACAAATGGTACAGTTGAGGGAAATATTCTCACTGTTGAGGACGCTTCAAAGCCAATTACATACAAATACGACTGCGAATATGATACATATGTAACATTCACATTAATTCCTGCAAGCTCCGCAGATACCTCAAACTCTGTTGCAATTGATGCAACAAATTTCCCCGATACTATTTTCAGGAAGTATGTAGCAGATAACTGTGATACCGACGGTGACCGTCTGCTTTCAGCTGAGGAAATTGCGGCTGTAACTGAAATCATCCTATTCTCATTTATGGACAGCGGTGTTTCCGATTTGTCGGGTATCGAATACTTTACATCGTTAACGAATTTATATTGTGAAGCTAACAGCCTCACTTCCCTTGATTTAAGCAAAAATACATCGTTAACGAATTTATATTGTGAAGCTAACAGCCTCACTTCCCTTGATTTAAGCAAAAATACAGCATTGACAAAGTTGAATTGTGCTGATAATAAACTCATTTCTCTTGATGTAAGCAACTGTACTGCATTAACTGATTTATCTTGTTCTAATAATCAACTCTCTTCACTTGATGTAAGCAGCAATACGTCATTACTTGGTTTAGAATGTGATTATAATCAGCTCACTTCTCTTGATTTAAGCGACTGTACTGCATTGAAAGACTTGTCCTGCGATGGTAATAGTCTTAGTTCACTTGATGTAAGTAACTGTACTGCATTAGAGATACTGTCTTGTACTGACTTAGGCAATCTTACAACTCTCGATTTAAGCAATAATACAGCATTGAAAGAATTGAGATGCGAATATAACCAGCTCACTTCACTTAATGTAAGCAACTGTTCTGCATTGGAAATTTTGGGTTGTGGTGATAATCCACTCACTTCGCTTGATGTAAGCAACTGTACTGCTTTAACCAAATTATTATGTTATAATAATCAGCTTACTTCACTTGATGTAAGCAATAATACAGCGTTAAAGAATTTATGGTGTTATGAAAATCAGTTCACTTCACTTGATGTAAGCAATAACTCAGCATTAACCACGTTATATTGCAGTTATAATCAGCTCACCTCGCTTGATATAAGCAATAATACAGCATTATTTGATTTATCTTGTCATAACAATCAACTTACTTCTCTTGATGTAAGCAATAATACAACATTAAACACCTTAGATTGTGTCGGAAATCAGCTCACTTCACTTAATGTAAGCAATAATACAGCATTAAAGAGATTGACGATTGATGAAAACGAATATGAAATTGCCCTCACCGGCAACACATTTGACCTTTCAACTCTCCCCACAAACTTTGATGTAACAAAGGCTTCTGAGTGGACAAATGCCACAGTTGACGGAAATATTCTCACAGTTGAGGACGCTTCAAACTCGATTACATACAAATACGACTGCGGAAATGGACATTCAGAAACATTTACTTTAATTCCACAGATTGACAAAACACCAGCTGAAACGACTACAACTACAGTTCCCGCAACAACAACAACTACTACTACAGCAACTACTAATCCACCTGCTACAACTACTACTGCCACAACAACTGCTCCCGAAACAACTACTACACCTGCAACTACAACTCCCGAAGAAGAACTCCCACAGACAGGTTTTTCATATCTCTACAAATGCTTACCTATTTCCGCTGGCGCATTAGTACTTTTAGGTATGTATGCCGTTAAAAAGAGCAGAAAAGAAGATGAAGAATAATTAAATCAGAATTCCAACCTCAATATACATATGTAATACATATATGCATATATTGTATATAGTTAAATATACCTAAAAGCATTGCATTTTGTTATATTATATGATATACTACTATTAACCGAAGCACTCGGTTAAAAATATTTAATAATGCCTGCTGAAATATGCAGGCAAACCGCAAACGCAATTTTTTGTCGTTTGCAAAAAAATAAAAGAGAATATGGAGGAAAAAATTATGTCCAAAATGGAAAAAATTGCAGCTATGACTGCGGCTCTGCTGATTAGTGCAAGCACTATGAGCTATATGCCACAGGACTCACTCACAATCAGTAATGTCACAGCTAATGCGGCAGAAGAAGAAATCACAAGCGTAGAAATCAACGAAACGAACTTCCCCGACGAAAACTTCCGTGAATATGTCAAATCAAGTTTTGATACTGACGGTGACGGCGTTCTTTCAGCTGAGGAAATTGCAGCTGTAACTGAAATCATTCTCCACAAATACAGTATGCCCGATATAAAAATTGTGGTTTCCAATTTGAAGGGTATAGAATACTTTACAAATCTTGAAAAACTGTATTGCAACAGCAGTGACCTTACAGAGCTTGATGTAAGCAAAAACACGGCATTAACTGAATTATATTGTAGTGAGAATCAGCTCACTTCACTTGATTTAAGCAAAAATACTGCATTGAAAGAGTTGATTTGTAATTATAACTCACTTACTTCACTTGATTTAAGCAACAACA
The DNA here is from genome assembly GCA_017558505.1 of Ruminococcus sp. GTDB lineage: Bacteria > Bacillota > Clostridia > Oscillospirales > Ruminococcaceae > Ruminococcus. Next base: position 106,317 of record JAFYUM010000011.1, read on the forward strand.
CTGCATTAACTGGCTTATATTGTAGTGGTAATCAGTTCGCTTCACTTGATTTAAGCAGCAACACGGCATTAACTGAATTATTTTGTAGTTCTAATCAACTCACTTATCTTGATTTAAGCAACAATCCTGTATTGACCAGCGTAACTTGTGATATTAATAAGCTCACCTCTCTTGATGTAAGCAACAACACGGCATTAACCGAATTATCTTGTTATAATAATCAGCTCACTTATCTTGACGTAAGCAAAAACACGGCATTAACAAAATTATCTTGTGGTGCTAATCAGCTCACTTCTCTTGATGTAAGCAACAACACGGCATTAATTGAATTATCTTGTTCTGATAATCAGCTCACTTCTCTTGATTTAAGCAATAATACAGCATTGGATACATTGTGGTGTTATGATAATCAGCTCACTTCTCTTGATTTAAGTAATAATGCTGCATTAACTACAGTTGTATTTTATGAAAACACATACGAAATAACTCTCACCGACAACACATTTGATCTTTCAACTCTCTCCATGGACTTTGATGTAACAAAGGCTTCTAAGTGGACTAACGGCACAGTTAATGGCAATATTCTCACAGTTAAGGACGCTTCAAAGAATGTTACATACAAATATGACTGCGGAAATGGACATTCAGAAACATTCACTTTAGTTCCACAGATTGAAGAAACACCTGTTGAAACTACTACTGCTCCCAAAACAACAGATACAACTACAACTACTACTGCTCCCAAAACAACAGATACAACTACAACTACTACTGTTCCCCTAACAACAGCAATGTTTACTACAACTACATTTGTCCCACCCAGTTATTACTGGTATCTGAGCGTTTATCCTTATAACAAAGCAGATACAATTTACGAAATCGGCGAAGAACTTGACTACAGCACTATTTGCGTTTACGGATACGGCGGCGGCGAAAATTTTCACGCTGATATCCTTTATATCCCCTTGGCTAATTGCGGTCCTACTGTAACAGTTGACGCTTCTGAATTCGACAACACAAAACCGGGTACTTATACTATCTATGTAAAATGGCATGATGCTGTTGATTCATTTGATGTAACAGTAGTTGAATCTGATAATGCAGAAACACCTGCTGCAACTGCAACCACACCTGCTGCAACTACAACAACTGCTGCTCCCAAAACAACAACTACTGCAACAACTACTACAACAGCAATGTTTACTACAACTACATTTGCCCCACCCAGCTATTCCTGTAGTCTGAACGTCTATCCTTATGACGAAGCAGATACAATTTACGAAATCGGCGAAGAACTTGACTACAGCACTATTTGCGTCCATGGATATGGTACAATGACAAGTTTTGGCAGCACCACATATATGGATATTCCTTATATATCCTTGGATAGATGTAATTTAACAGTTGACGCTTCTGAATTTGACAACACAAAACCGGGTACTTATACTATCTATGTAAAATGGTATGATGCTGTTGATTCATTTGATGTAACAGTAATTGACCCTGATAATCCAACGGCAATCCCAGGAGTAGGAATCGACGAAACTAACTTCCCCGATGCTATTTTCAGAAAGTATGTTGCAGAAGAATTCGATAAAAACAAAGACGGCAGGCTTTCAGACAAAGAAAGTGCAGATGTAACAGATCTATCTTTAGGCGAGTTGGGCATTTCCGATTTGACAGGAATACAGCATTTTGAAAATCTTTTCAGTCTGTGGTGTTATGATAATAATCTGACCACTCTTGATGTAAGTAACAATACTGAATTAGAAATACTGGCATGCAGCAATAATCAGCTTACAAGCCTTGATGTAAGTCATAATACATTGTTAACCGATTTGATGTGTAACAATAATCAGCTTGCAAGTGTTGATTTGAGCAATACAAACTGCCTTGAAGGTTGGGAGTTTGGTGTTAATCTTACTAACAACAAGCACAGAATTAAGATTACTGATAACACATTCGACCTTTCAACTTTCCCCACAGACTTTGACATTTCAAAGGCTTCTGACTGGACAAATGCTACAGTTAAGGGAAATATTCTCACAATTGAGGATATTACAAAGCAAGTAACATACACATATAACTGCGGATTAGGATTCTCAGAAACATTCACATTTGTTCCATACAATGACGCTTCTGAAATGGATGTGGAAATTAATGAAATTACTTTCCCCGATGCTATTTTCCGAAAGTATATTGAAGAAAACTTCGACAAGGACGGAAATAAGATACTTTCTTATGATGAATTGGTGAAAGCAACATTTATGGAGATTAAGGGTTTAGAAGTTTCTGACATGACCGGCTTGCAACACTTTTTTAATCTTCAACATTTGTATTGTGGTAATAATCGCATCACTTCTCTTGATGTAAGCAATAATACTGAATTGGAAGTATTGTCGTGCTATAACAATCAGATCACTTCTCTTGATTTAAGCAATAATACTGCATTAACTTTATTTTCATGTGATGACAACAAATACAAAATCGCTCTTACCAACAATACATTTGACCTTTCAACTCTCCCTGGCGGCTTTGATATTTCAAAGGCTTCTGACTGGAAAAATGCTACTGTAAAGGACAATATTCTTACTGTTATTGATGATACAGCTCTCATTACATATTCTTATAAATGTGGAGAAGAAGTAGTATGCTTCAATTTATTTACAAGTAATTATGTAGGAGAAACCTTTGAGGAAATAGAAATTGATAATAACAATTTCCCTGATGATGTTTTCCGCCGATATGTTGCAGAAGAATTCGATGAAAACAATGACTGGGCACTTTCTTATGATGAAGTTATGAATGTTACATATATCTCTCTTAATGAATCGAACCTTTATGACTTAACGGGAATACAGTATTTTAAAAATCTTTCCAGTCTGTGGTGTTATGATAATAATCTGACCACTCTTGATGTAAGTAACAATACTGAATTAAAAATACTGGTATGCAGCAGTAATCAGCTTACAAGCCTTGATGTAAGTCATAATACATTGTTAACCGATTTGGTGTGTAACAATAATCAGCTTGCAAGTGTTGATTTGAGCAATACAAACTGCCTTGAAGGTTGGGAGTTTGGTGTTAATCTTACTAACAACAAGCACAGAATTAAGATTACTGATAACACATTCGACCTTTCAACTCTCCCCACAAACTTTGATGTAACAAAGGCTTCTGACTGGACAAATGCTACAGTTAAGGGAAATATTCTCACAATTGAGGATATTACAAAGGAAGTAACATACACATATAACTGCGGATTAGGATTCTCAGATACATTCACTTTAGTTCCACAGATTGAAGAAACACCTGTTGAAACTACAACCACAACTACAACTACTACCGAAACTACTACAACTACCACTACTACCGCAACAACTACCACACCTGCAACAACTCCTGCAGGAACTGCTCCCGAAGAAGAACTCCCACAGACAGGCTTCTCAAAGCTCTACAATTGTATTCCTGTTTCCGCAGGTGCTTTGGTACTTTTAGGTATGTATGCTGTTAAAAAGAGCAAAAAAGAAGATGAAGAAGAATAATTAACCTAATTCCCCGTGGCGAAAACTACGGGGAATTTTCTTATACTTTATTCAATATACTTGCATTTAATTTTATTATATGATATAATGTATTTATCGTATTACTACGATAAACTCTCAAAACGAAATGGAGGAATTAAAATGACAAAAATGAAAAAAATTGCAGCTATGACTGCGGCTTTGCTACTTTGTGCAAGTACTATGGGTTATTTGCCACAGGACTCACTCACAATCAGTAATGTCACAGCAAATGCGGCAGAAGAAGAAATCACAAGCGTAGAAATCAATGCAGAGAATTTCCCCGATGAAAATTTCCGCAATTATGTCAAAGAAAACTTTGATACTGGCGGCGACGATGTGCTTTCAGCTGAGGAAATTGCGGCTGTTACTGAACTAAATATCGATGCGTGCGGTATTTCTGACTTAACAGGTATAGAATATTTTACTGATTTAGCTTTTTTGAATTGCAATAAAAACAATCTTACAGCACTTGATGTAAGCAATAATACAGCACTGCAAGCATTGTGGTGTTATAACAATCAGCTCACTACACTCGATTTAAGCAATAATACTGCATTAGAGCAACTTTATTGCACTGAAAACAAGCTTTCAACTCTCGATTTAAGTAAAAATACAGAATTGATACAATTGTTTTGTTCTAAAAATCAGCTCACCTCACTCGATGTAAGCAACAATGCAGTATTGAGAAATATAGAGTGTAATGAAAATCAACTCACTTCACTCGATGTAAGCAATAATCCTGCATTGACATCTTTAAATTGTTCTGAGAATCAACTCACTTCACTTGACACAAACACCTCTACTGCTTTAAAATTTTTAAATTGCTCATATAATCAGATTACCTCACTCGATGTAAGCAGCTGTCCTGCGTTGACACGTTTTGAATGTAATAGCAATCAACTCACTTCACTTGATACAAGCGACTGTATTGCTTTAAACGAATTATCTTGTTTTGATAATAACCTTACTTCACTTGATTTAAGCAGTAATACAGCGTTAACAAAGTTAGACTGTTCTGATAATAATCTTACTTCTCTTGATGTAAGCAATAATACAGCGTTAACAGAGTTAAATTGTATCTCAAATGCGATCACTTCTCTTGATTTTAGCAAAAACACCGCATTAACTAAATTATATTGTGGTGGCAATGAGCTTACTTCTCTTGATTTAAGCAACAATACAGCATTGAAAGATTGGATAATTGATTTCCACATCTCTAAAATTGAACTCACTGACAACACATTTGACCTTTCAACTCTCCCGGCAGGCTTTGACGTTTCAAAGACTTCTGAGTGGACAAATGGTACAGTTGAGGGAAATATTCTCACAGTTGAGGACGCTTCGGAATGGGTTACATACAAATATGACTGCGGAAATGGACATTCAGAAACATTCACTTTAGTTCCTACAAAATCCGCAGTAACTCCCGAAAAGCCTCCTGTTTCATTAGGTGATATAAACGCTGACGGCTTAATAAACTCCAGCGACGCTACCCTTATTCTTTCAAACTACTCAGCAATTGCAACAGGCGGCGATTCCGCATTCTCCGCTGAACAGACTAAAGCTGCCGATATAAACAACGACGGTAAATGTGATTCTATTGACGCTTCCCTTATTCTTGCCTACTATGCACATACTTCCACAGGCGGTACAGGCACAATTGAGGAGTATCTTTCAAAGTCAAACGCTGATGAACAGCTTAAAGCTCTCAGAGAAAAGAAAGAGTCCGAAGTTCAGCTTTTTGCGGCAGCTTATATAGGCTGCACCGACGATATGAATGAGGTTGACGCTGTTAAGTGGATAAAGGAAAACAGCCCTGTTTTCTACGAAAATTACAGCTTTGTAGAGGATATTCCGTCAGGACAGATTGCAGGAACACCTATGGGTGAGCTTTACTGCATTGTTCCCTTTGATGAAAATTCAACAGTTGCAATAAATCGTGCTGTATATGATGAAAACGGCAGCGGTTCATATGAAAATGTCATCTACAGAAGTGAAAGCGGCGAGCCTGTATTGCTTTTCTGCAACAACTCAGGAGTTGACGGCGATACAATGGTAACTATTACCGATTCTGACGGAAACAAGGCTGTATGGTTCCCAAGTCTTGATGAAAAGCTGATGATGAACTGCCCCTATAATGCAAATTACGACACCTTTGTATACGATTTCTCACAGTATCAGGAAATACTTGAAAAAGGGCATACATCACGCAAAAACAGCGGCTGGAATCTCCCAACTGCTGCCGACCTGCGATTTACTAACTGGTCAGGCGTTGATTACAGAGGCTCAGAAGTTATAGGCTCTTACAAAATTGAATTCGGTGAAGATACAGCCTATATCAAGTGGGTTGACGGCGATGAGGAACACGAATTCAATGACGTTGAATGGACGTTTGAATATGTAGATGACGCTGCTGTTGTAACCTTTAATTTCAACGAATTTGCAGGTATTCTCCAGTATAATTTCCTTTTGAATGAAACTGGCGATATGCTTTATACAGCGGTAAACTTTACAAATGAAGATACTTTAGACGAAAACTTAAAGCTTTACAGAATACTTGACAGATACGAATACTCTGAACAGATTTCATAAAAATTCAAGGAGAATTGAAATGGAAAACAATGAAAATACAATCGGCATAATCCCCGACAGCAGCGGAAATTCGGGATATTCCGCAAAGCTTTTGCGGAAATCCTCCAACGGAAATTCCCTTATACTTATAATATTTACCGCATTTATGTTCCTCGGCTCAATTATATCCGCAAATATTGCAAATGCCGTGGTAGGCGAGGATTCAGAATATTTCAAGGGAATAGTATTAATCTTATCAATGATTATTCAGCATTTTATCGGCATACCCCTTGCACTTTTCATTTTCAGAAAGACAAAAATCGGACAGGGAACTGATACAATACGTTCCGTTTTCCGCAAGCCTCAGCAGTCATTCTGGTGGGTTGTGCGCTGGATACTTATTGCGGTTTTCTTCTCATATGCCGCAAGTCTTGCAACAAATATGTTCTTTATGTTCCTTGAAAAAATCACAGGTGTATCGCTTGTTCAGACGGATTTTTCAGCCGAAAACAATACCTTCTCTCAGATTGTAAATATCATCAGCATTACCTTTATGGCTCCACTTTTTGAGGAAATCCTCATAAGAGGCGGTATGCTCAATAATATAAAACGCTTCGGCTCGTGGTCAGCCATAATTTCAACGGGTATTTTCTTTGGTCTGCTTCATATGAACTATCCCCAAGTGCCCTTTGCCGCTGTTTTGGGAATTGTTACCGCATTTATCGCATTGAAAACAAAATCAATCATTCCCACTATTATTACACATTTCATTGTGAACAGTATCGGCGGTGTAATGAGCCTTATCACAGGCGGTCTGGACATTAAGGCAATACAGAACGGTGATATATCTTCTTTACTGGAAAACCCTGTAGTTTTTGTTATATATATGGGGCTTACTTTTTTGGTCATCGGACTTATGGCTGTTGGTCTTGTCCTCTTTATACTGGAATGTATTCTTCACCGTGACAGCTTCAGGTTTGAAAAAATAAATCCCGAAGTTTCCGAGGGAAAAAAGCTTTGCCACTACTTCACAGCACCACTCACAATTCTCCTCACACTTTTCTATATCGGTATGACCATTTTAAACGCTATTCCGCAGTAATGCAAACAATCCCCCGCAGCCGTGAAAAATTCGGCTGCGGGGGGTTGTTTATTCTATGCAGTTATCATAAAATTCAAGCATCTGCTCCATCGTTTCGCTGTCAAGTTCAAAAAATTTCATTCTGTCAACATTTTTCTTTATAAAGTCAAGCCGTATTTCGGGAGTGACATTCTCCTCACCTATGCTCTCTACGTACTTTTTATAATCCGCATTTACTTTTTCTCTGTATTCCAAAGACTCAGCTGAATTGAATATATAATTATGTCCCCTATCCTCAAATCGGACGAAAGTAAATCTTTCATTATCCGCAAATTTCTCATAATATTTGTCATAACTGAGTTCAATGGGAATCACATCATCATCAGCGCTGTGATAAATCAGCACATCTGCTGTTGCCCGTTCAAGACTTTCAAGGACATTCATTGTGGCAAAATCCCCGAATTTATCCTTTTCCAAATCCTCAAAAATCGGCATAGCATAATCAATTGCATCTCCTGCCATATCTCTGCCCACATTCTCAATCATATCAAGAGAGGAATTGAAACCTGCAACGGAAATAATACCCTCAATTTCAGGGTGAAGCTTTGACACGGAGCAAGCAGAATATCCGCCCCAGCTGTGTCCCCAGAGCATAAGGGGTAAATCTGATAATTCCTCGTCAGCTTTTATGTAGTTCAAAGCATAGTCAAGGTCAATAACTCCCTGAGGCAAGCCCTTTACACTTTCGCCCTCGCTTTCATCATTGCCTGTTGCGTCATAGGCGAAAACATTATAGCCGTTTGATGCAAAATAATCGGCAACATCCATATAACTGCAATGACCGCCGCCGCCAAAACCGTGGGCAAGTACAATCAGTCCCTTTGGCTCAGTATCGCCCTTTTTGTAGACATAGCCTGTAATTTTCTGCCCCTCATTTGAGGTGAATACGTGCTTTTCACGTTCAAGTCCGTCAAATTCCGCTATATCCCTGCAATGGGGTTCAGATGATGTGAAACGTGTACCGAAATTCTGCTTGTATATGGTTTTTACAATCATTTTCGGTGCAATAAGCAATGCTGCAACAATCAGTACAAGTAAAACCCCAAGTATAATTAATGTGATTTTCAATCCCTTTTTCATTTTTGTTTTTGCCATTTTTAATCCTCCAACATCCGCTATGATATGCTATTATACCACAATTGAAAATATATTTCAATATACAGTTTAAACAAATTATTTTTTTACCGCATTTGCAATAAGAACCACCGCAGGCGAAAGAACAGCCGCAACAGGCCATATAGCCCAGCTGATATGCCAGTTAAAGGTGAAAAAGCTGTAGCCGAGGTATAAAGCGGTGACAACTGACCAGTAAACTCCCATAACTGCTGCGGATTTGCCTACAGCCTTTTTAATTCTCGTTTTCTTCTCACGGTTGTATTTTTCTTCCTCTAAAAGTATCTCATAGCCGTCATTGTTTATATTTGCTCTTACAATGAGAAATACGCCTGCCGCTACAAAAATGAAAAGGAAAATTGCCCCAAAATCCTCTAATGGCGAACCGCCGAAAAGTATATCGCAGACAACGGTAGGAACAATTGAAAGTATACAAAGTATTACGCCTATAATCAAATGGAATGTGTTTTTTGAGTGGTCACGTTCACGCTTTTCTTTAACCATTCCATCAACGCCGTATTCTGTATCAAGGCACTCTTTTTCCATATATTCAAACTTTTTCATAAGACTTCCTGAGTATATAAACAAGCCAACAGCCGCCGCAACTGATAAAAATATAAATATGGGACTTAATTCTGACAAAGCTGTATCTTCAAAAAGGATTTCAAAAAGTATTGCCGCAACAGGCGAGAGTATGCACAATGCAACTCCTGCCGCAACATAGAGAGCCTTTTTACTGTTTTTTTCAAGGTATTCCACAGCCTCTGCCATTGATACGGGGCGAAGCGGCGGCTCGGTTTCCACGTGGGGCTTTACTGATACTGTTTCGATATTCTCAGCGGAAATATTCTGCTCCAGCTCCAGTTCATCTTTTAAAAGCATATCTGTGCTGACGGAAAAAATCTCCGCCAGTTTGAGTATACGTGCAAGGTCGGGAGTTGACTGCGCTCCCTCCCACTTGGAAACGGACTGTCTGCTTACGCCTAATTTTTCAGCAAGTTCGTCCTGAGTCATGCCTGATTTTTTTCTTAATTCAATAATCTTATCCGCTAATATCATAATTGCTCCTCCGTTTGAAGTTATTTGTTTTTTACACAACGTCGACTTCGTGTTTTCCATGATTCAAGTATACCACACAATGGGGTTGCAGTCAATAAAGTTGACTTTGAAATTTGTCAACTGACAGTTGCAATGGCTGTATTTCGGGAAAAACCAAGAATCTGAAAAACAAAAAAACGGGCGGAATTATCCGCCCGTACACATAATTCTACGCCGCTATACATCGCTTCATCAGAACAACATCGGCAATATCCACAGTACCATTATTATCATAATCCGCTAAAAATTTCTGTACATTTGAAAACTCCGCTTTACCCTCAATATAATCCATAATCAGTTCAGCATCTGCCAATGTTATTTCATCGTCATCATATGAAGTTACACGACCTTTTGCAAGATTTATACTGTCACTCCTTGAGTAAATGCCATTCTCCAATGAACCATACACCGTATCAATCGGTGCAATGGGATTTCCGAGATTATCCAGAATACGTGAAGAAATACGATATGCAGGATTTGAATTATCACCGGTTATCTGAACAGTCCAATCCCGTGACATATATTTTCCCAGATCCTTATTGGCTGCCGAATCGAAATAGTCAAACACCAGACAGCGATATTCTGAATTTGCCAATGGCAATCCAATATCACATCCCCACCTTTTTGTAGGTGAAAATGCTGACGGATCAGCTTTTATGACCAGATCCCATGGGTCGTTTGTTATATACTTCACACAGCCCACAAAACAGACATTGCACTTCTTCACGTCAATAAAGTAGAAATTGTTTTTCTCCGCCTTGCCGAATACGGCAGTACGTGTTCCTTTGCAGCTGTTCTGCCACGCATTGCCGTGAACGCTGGTGTAGTTCAAAGCGTCATAGGAAACCCAGACGTATCCGTTATTTCCCCAGCTTTTACCCATGGAATTGGCAATTTTGAATGCTCCTGTCAGCGTAACGCCGTTTACTGTTATCTCAATATCATCGTCATATCCGACCAACGTCATAAAATGTCCGACATTTCCACGATTACTGCCTCTTACTATAAAATTTTCGCCAGAACTGTTTTGTGCCGAAGTCCAGCCTGATGAATTTGTCCAGATTACACCAATATGACCGTCAGCAATTTTTGACTTTATTTTAGATATATTTTCAGATGAATCTACAGTATATAAATCCGTTGAAGCAACTCTGTATTCAAGCGCTTCAATTAGTTTATCCTCATCATCAACCCACGAATAGGAATATGATGAAAGAGAGTTCATATGAGGATAGTCAGAGAGAGTCATTGCTCCCTGATGTTTCAACACGGAGTAAGCATCCGTTATCAGAACATTATTATTTGCTCCGCCGTTTATATAATTATACGTCCAGGACGGTGAAAAGATATTTGTTTCGTCTGTCGGAATATTCCTGTATCTGTTCACTTCATAGGTAAACTGATAATAAGTCGTTGACCAGCCTGCACAGGAATTTATCGCCCCCTGATTTCCGATAGGAGGAAAATATAATGCAGTATCAGGATTTGTTGATATATCAAAGCTTGACGGAATTACTGCACGTGCGTTTTTTTTATCGTCACAGTCAATCACGTTAATTTCACATTCTTCGGGTATTTCGTCAGCTGACTGCCAGATACCTCCGCCCATATCCGTAAAAGCGTCATCCGCCCCTACGCATACAGGATTACAATACAGAACCAAAGCAGAAACAGCCATAACAGCCGCTAACATTCTTTTAATCATAAACATCCCTCCCGAACACTTTGTAACAATACCACGCCTATACAGCCTAACAGCTTTATATGCCTTAATTCAATTATAACATATCCGTTTGATACAGTCAATAAAATTTGGGTACCTTTAAAAACCCGTTTGATTAAAGAAAAAACAGATAGGTATGGCAGCTGCAAGGAAACCTTCCGAAGGCGTGTTATCGCACTCCAAGGGAGGGTGACGAAGCAGATGTCGTGCATAGCTGCTTTTTCTAAAAATAGGTTTTTAGAGGTGCCCATTTGTAAATCAAGGGTTGCAAAGGCTATATTTCGGGAAAATATCGGATTTTAAAATTATGGATAATATGAGAGGGAGTGTTTTAAAAGTCTGTAAAAAAATTATATATCACTATTGCAATTCCATCAGATTTATGATAAAATAATATGTACAGATGTTTTATCTGTGTATCATGATAAAGGAGATGATTATATTGGACGCTTCACAGTACAAATGTCCAAACTGCGACGCAGAATTGATATTTGACCCTGCAACACAGCAGCTCAACTGCGAATTTTGCCGCAGTATGTTTACAATGGACAAAATCAAGGAGGTTTATGCTGATGTAAAGCCTGAATCTGCGGAGGAAACAGAGCAGAAAGAGGAGTTTGAATCACACACAAATTTGTATCAGTGTAAAAACTGCGGTGCGGAAATTATGGCGGAGGATGATACAACAGCCACGTTCTGTTACTACTGCCACAGTCCTGTAATTCTTTCGGGTAGGCTTAATGGGGATTTTAAGCCGTCGAAGATTATAGGATTTCACATTGAACGTGAACAGGCTGAAAAGCTTTTCAAGGACTGGTGCGAAAAAAAGAAGTTTATTCCCGCTGATTTCAAATCAACACAGCAGCTTGAAAAAATGACAGGTCTTTATGTGCCTTTCTGGGTGACTGATTGTGATGTAAATGCGGATTATCAGGCACTTGGTAAAAAAGTACGAAGCTGGTCGTCAGGCAGCTACAGATATACTGAAACAAAGGAATATATGGTATTCCGTAAGGCTAAAATCAAGGCAGAGGGTGTTCCTGCCGACGGTGAGAGCAAAATTGAAGATTTGCTTATGGAATCAATTGAGCCTTTCGATTATACTGCCCTTAAACCATTTGATATGTCATATTTCAGCGGTTTTTTTGCCGACAAGTATGATGTTGACAAGGCGGCTGTATTCCCGAGAATAAAGGATAGAGTAAATCAGGCAAGCAGAAATGTTATAAATCAGAGTGTAATCGGATATTCAAGTACCGTTGTTCAGCATCAGAGATATGATATCGAGCGTACAAAATGGCAGTATATCATGCTGCCCGTGTGGTTTATGACATATCGCTACAATGATAAAATATACGAATTTGCAATAAACGGACAGACGGGAAAACTGGCAGGTACGCCTCCTCTTGACAAGGCGAAGCTTGCTGTTACATCAGCTTTATTTGGACTTGGTGCTGCTGTAATTGCATTTCTGGGAGGGCAGTTCTTTATATGAAAAAATTTATAACTGCGGTATTTACGCTGCTTATGACTCTTATAATGCTCCCTGTTGTGCCTGTTTGCGCTTCAGCAAATGAAGGCTGGAACGGCGATGTGTCGGCGAGCAAATTTATAGATAACGCAGATTTATTTACTGATGCGGAGGAAGCTGAAATCAACCGTAAGGTACAGGAAACTGCGGAAGAACTTGAAATGAATATTCTTATCCTTGCGGCAGGATATGAATATTACATGAGCGATGAGCAGACAGAGGTTTTTTCCGACAACAGCTATGATACAACTTATGGTGTTGATACTGACGGTGTATTCTTCTTTATGGATTTTACAGGCAAAAAACCTGCTTATGATTACATATCACCAAGCGGTAAGGCAATGGTATACTATAAGGAAAATATTGATAGTATTAGCGATGAGGTTCATTTCTATTTGCCGTCGTCAGATTCTGATTATACACAGTATACCGATGACATTATGGACGGTATATACTGTTTTTTAGGTCAGCTTTCTGAATATTATGGTTCCGATTCGTCTTATTATGATGAAAATAGTGACAGATATTATTATATTGAAGACGGGGGAGTTGTAACAACAAGGTCAAAGCCCCTTGCTGTAAGACTTAAAGCGCTTATCTTTGCAATCCCCATCGGTGTAATTGCAGGACTTATATTCTTTTTTGCAACAAAACATCATTACAAATTCAAGACATCAGCCAATCCGAATGTATATGTATCAAATGAGTATACACGGTTTACTCATCGTGAGGACAGATTTATCCGTACATATACAACAAAGACAAAAATTGAAACGTCATCAGGCGGCAGCAGAAGCGGTGGCGGCGGCGGTCGTGGCGGCGGCGGTCACAGATGAAATTTCGGGGCGGAGATATTCTCCGCCTTGTTTTTAAATTCCCCTTTACAAATGTGAAATATTGTGGTAAAATAATTATATTGCTCCACCAACTTATTCTTGAAGAAATTGGTAAGCAATATATCGCAGCAAAGGAGTATAGGATGTAAAATGGATGAATTTATAAATGCAGATGAATACAGAGCCGAAGTTTCCGGATTAATACAGGAAATATGTTCGTTGAAGGAGCAGATTGCAGAAAAAGACAAGCAGCTTAACACGAAGAATAAAGAGCTTCTGAAAAATGTTACAGCCGACAAAAATAACCCTTTTGACAATCCCACTGATTATAAGGACTATTGCGGTGATTATTCAGAAATTCAGCCAAGACTTGGTGAGCCGGGATATAAAATCCCCGTTGAAATAAACAATGTTGAATTTAAAAATCTGAAGCGACAGTATTCCATAGGCGGCTGGTGTATGATGTTCCAGTTTGTCATTTCTGTTGTATTGTCCCTGTGTCTGACAAATGGAATTAAATTTCTTATCACTTCCATTCATGGCGGAGATACAGGGGTATATGACTATATGTACAGTTCGTCTATACTCATTGCGGTAAATATGATTGTATTCCTCATTTGTAATGTTTTATTTACCTTTATCGGTCTGAAATGGGCAGGCTTCAGGGGAGTTTCAATGATAAAAACCCGTGATTTCAGCTTCGGAAAAGGTTTGCAGTATTGTATTATAGCAATATCCCTGTGGCTGATTTCGGTCTATGCGGGAACTTTTGTTGAAACTATCCTCAATAAATTCGGAATGTCAGGAACAGTTGACCAGGAGGGACTTGGAGAAACTCCCATTGCCCTTGCGGTGGGATATATCTATTCCTGCATAATTGCTCCCATTACTGAGGAAATGCTCTACAGAGGAATGTTATTGAAGGTGTTCTCAAGGGCGAGTCAGCGTTTCGGAATATTTACCACGGCATTTTTCTTCGGTATTGCACACGGAAATATTGCACAGTTCATACTTGCCTTTGTTCTGGGAATTTTCCTTTCACAGATAACTCTTAAACATAATTCCATAGTGCCGGCTATAGTTGTTCATATATTTGTAAATACCATGTCTACAGTAATTGGAATTATATCCGATATAAACGAAAGTGCGGCTTCAATAGCAATGCTGGTAGTAGTGCTGCTGGCATTTCTGGGAATAATAATGCTTATTATATTCCGTTCTGACGGAAACAGACTTCCTGCATCAACACCTCCTCAGCACAGAAGGGGGCGTGCAGTGGCAATGAGCTCCATACCGTTCATTATGGCGGCAGGCATACAAGTAGTTTATATGATTTATTCCCTTGCTTTAAGCAGATACTGATACAAGATAGTTTCGCATACAAACGGCTGTCCATTGTGACAGCCGTTTATTTATACTAAAGAGCACCTCTGAAAAAATTTCAAAAATAATAATTCCGGGTATTGACAAACAGAAAATAATGTGATATACTATAGTTAAAGAAACGATTTAGAACATAAAAGCTTAAAAGCATAAAAGCTTTAAAGCGTGAAAAGGAGGCGTAATGATATGAAAGAAGTATCTAAACTTATGGACTACAGAGCCGATATAAAGGTTCTTGACGCAACTCTCCGTGACGGCGGACTTGTAAATGAGTTCCGTTTTTCGGATGAATTTGTGAAGGCACTCTATCTTGCCAATATCCGTTCAGGTGTTGATTATATGGAATTCGGCTACAAGGGCGATAAATCCATGTTTGACGTTGATAAATTCGGTCCTCTGAAATTCTGCGATGACGACTATATCCGTTCAATTGTAGGAGAAAATAACACTGACCTCAAAATCGGCGTTATGGCTGATGTGGGCAGATGTAACTACAAAGAGGATATTCATGACGCATCAGAAAGCCCTGTTGACCTTATCCGTGTGGCAACCTATCTCCACCAGATTCCCACAGCTGTAAGTATGATTGAGGACGCAAAGAACAAGGGCTATGAGGTGTGCTGTAATATTATGGCGATTTCAAATGCCCGTGAATCCGATATTGAAGCGGCTCTTGAAATTCTCGGTAAATCTCCTGTTGATGTGCTATATATCGTTGACAGCTTCGGTTCACTTTACCCCGAACAGGTTGTCCGCACAATTAATATCTACAAGGAATACGCTGAAAAGTACAATAAAAAGCTTGGTATTCACGCCCATAATAATCAGCAGCTTGCTTTTGCAAATACAATTGAGGCTGTCGGCGACGGTGTAGACTGGCTTGACGCAACATATGCCGCTATGGGCAGAGGTGCAGGAAATTGTGCCATGGAGCTTCTTCTGGGATTTCTCAAAAATCCGAAGTACAACGTATACCCTGCAATTCAGTTCATTGAGAAGTATATGCCTGCTATCCGTGAGGCTGGGGCTGTATGGGGTTATGACTTCCAGTATATGATGACAGGTCTGCTCAATCAGCATCCTCGTTCTGCTATTGAGTTCACAAAGGAGGGCAGAGCAGATTACTCTGAATTCTACAAAGAAATCCTTGCACAGGAATAATTTTAAAGGGAGCGATTTCGCTCCCTTTTTGTTTATTCGGTTACCTTAGCAAGTTTTTTCTGAATTGCCACAGCGTCGTCAACTGTAAGTCCGTCACAAGCGAAATCTGCATTGAATTCGCCTTGTCTGGAAAGTACGTATTTGTCTGGGTTACCTAACGCCTGCATAATTGCGGCAGCATCAGCGATTGATGTGGTTTTGTCGTTGTTTGCGTCGCCGTCAACCGCATTGAGAATATCTATAGTCACTCCTGTAATCGGTAGTGAACCGCCCAAAGATGCCTGTGAAATTCTGTTGGCGAAAATGTTCACATTACGATTAATTTCAGACAGTAATCCTATTTGATTTTCCAGCGACAATTTAAACGACAGCTCATAAGGTACTGCACTGAAATATTCTATATTTGCAATCAATCCGCTGTCAAGCTTTGCAGCTTCTTCGGGTGTAAGCGAAATATAACCGTAATATTCGGGATAAAAGAACAAATCATACTTTTCCTTATTTATTTCTTCGTAAGGGATAAATTCTACATTTTCAGGAATATTATCTTTAGCAATAAGCACGCCGAATTCACAATCAATATTGCTTTTTGAATACCATTCAAGTATATCTGCATTAGTTGTTATATCTTCTTCCGAAATCCTATCTCCAAAAATTTCTGTAGATGTAAAACAAGACATCGGGCAAGTATAAAATGTAGGTTTTCCTCCTGTATTTAATATTTTGCCATACTCCATTTCTGCTGTTTCAATGAGTTTATTTTCTTTTAACTCGTTGATAAATTCCTTGATATTTATATTTTCAGGATACGATTTCATATATCCTTTCAATTCTACTGTACCTGCCGAAAAATATAGCTTCGCATACTCGCCGCCTTTTTCATTGGCATATCTGTTTAAATCGTTATCTGTAATCCCATCGGCATACGTGAAACGTAAAACAATTGCGGTCGGGTCAATATCAACAAGCCATACATCAGGCTTTTGAGGTCGTTTTTCGTAATTTGCAAAATATGTGAGCTGACGTAAAACCTTTTCACTTTCGTCTTTAGGTAAATATGTTTTTCTTTGGCACAAATCAAGGAAATCATCTGTGACTTTTACGTTTCCCTCCGACATCATATATTCATCAACTTTTGATTCAATAATTTCTGTAATCTCATCATATACCGCAGAATTTTTTAAAGAGGGATTTTCCTCCGCAGATACTGCAAGGGAACAGACTGTTAAAGAGGTAATTGCCGATAATGCAAGTGAAATTATACGTTTTTTCATAATGATTCCTCCTAAATATTAATGGATAAACCTTTCCTTATACTTATTATACTCTACATATACTTGTTTGTCGATACGCACAATGACCAAAATTCGTTGCAGAATATCAGCATATTGCAGAATAATCGACTTTCTTCTGATCTCTGTTGTGCACATTGATTTTCCTTTCACCTATTAGACAACACTTAAACGCCAAATCTCGCAGTAAAAATTGCAGAAAATATATTTTTTATTTTAATAAAACAGCACCGCAGATAACCTACGGTGCTGTTACGGTTACTTTATTTTATTGTCCTTCAGCATTTTTGCAGCTGTATTCTGTGGAGTTTCTTTGAGAGAGGGGGAGGTTTTCAGTGTGTGCTGAATTTTCTCCTTTGTTCTCTTGATATCCAGAAGTGACTTCTGGTGGCAAGCCTCTGCGTCGTTGAGCATCTGTGCAACAGAGAGTGCAGCAGCTTTCTGTACAGCAGCAGCCTGATCCTTTGCGGCACTTATAATTTCCATAGCCTTTTTGTTAGCCTCGGCAATTACAGTTTCCTTGGAAACAAGGATAGTAGCGCGTTCTTCTGCCTTGCGGATAGTGCCCTCGGCATTGATTTTTGCCTCGTTAAGTATTCTCTGACAGTCGAATTCAATCTTTTTAGCCTCTTTCAGCTCGTGAGGGAGGTTAAGGCGGATATCGTTAATAAGCTCACGGAGACGCTCACCGTCTACAAATTTCTTATGGGGCATAAGTGGGAACGAACCTGATTTATCAAGAAGCTCGTCCATTTCCTCAAGAATTTCATCAATATTCATAATTATTTCCTCCTTGGCAGGATAATCGTCTGCCTTAATCTTATATCTAATTTGATTTTACAAGCCTGCGTGTAATGTCATCGTGTATTGCTTCGGGGACAAAATGGCTTATATCGCCGCCAAAATAGGCAATCTGCTTGACAACGCTGGAACTTAAATACATATTCTCTGCCGCTGTGGTAAGGAATACCGTTTCCGCCCCTGCGTAGAGCTTTTTGTTTGCCAGTGCCATCTGGAACTCATACTCAAAATCGCTTACGGCTCGCAGTCCCTTAACAATAGCCACAGCGTTGACGGTTCTTACATAATCTGCAAGAAGTCCGTCCAGTATGTCGATTACAACATTATCAAGGTCACGGGTTACAGCCTCGATCATAAGCATACGTTCGGTAGCTGTGAAGCTTGGCTGACTTTTTCCCACATTCCGGGAAATAAGAACGATAACCTTATCAAACAGCTTTGACGCTCTTGTGATAATGTCAAGGTGACCGAGTGTTACGGGGTCGAAGCTTCCCGGGCATACTGCGATTCTTCTCATTACTCATCTTCCTCCTCTGAGGGTTTTCTGAAAACTGCAACATTGATTTTGCCATAGGTGTATATCTTTTTCAGAATCATACCCTCAGGAGCTGTGATATCTTCCGAGTCCTTTTCGTACTCGCAGATTATACATCCGCCCTCACGGAGCTTTGCGGCGGCAAGGGGGAGAAGCTTGTGGATATGACCGTACCTGTATGGCGGATCAAGGAAGATTATGTCGAAGGTCTGGACAGTAAGGCGTATATAGTCGTAGCTGTCGCGGTTTACAACGTCGCCCAGTCGTGTAAGCTTTGTATTGCGGAGATTTTCGTTAATACAGCGGAGGGATTTTGCGGAGTTGTCCACAAATACAGCACGTGCCGCACCTCTGCTGAGAGCCTCAATGCCAAGCTGTCCGCTACCTGCAAAAAGGTCGAGGATGTGAGCACCCTCAAGTTCAAACTGAATTGAAGAAAAAACGCCCTCTTTGACTTTTTCGCCTGTTGGTCTTACGTCCATACCCTCGGGGGTAACAAGCTTACAGCCTCTTGCAGTACCTGTTATAACTCTCATAAACGCTCCGATTTCTGCGGAGTAAATACCCGCGTCCGCACTTCACGGCTGCGGATACCGTAATACATCACAGACGCTGTCCGAAGTAAACGGTCATTGCCTATACCTTTTTATTATAACCGATTTTTTTTCATTTGTCTATATCATTTTCAAAAGATAGGCTATTTTGCACAAAAAAATTTTTTCTGATTGTACGTAATTTAATAATGCCCTAAAGCCGTTAGCCGTTATCCAATGGTATTTTGCCGTTAGAGGACTCCTTAATAGCTATGTTTTAAAAATGCACATTTTCATTAATTTCTACATATTATAATAGGGGGCATGATATGTCCGAAATTTTTACTTACAAGGAGAACAATATGTGCGGAATTGCCGGAATGATAAGCTTCAAAGAGGATATGCGTGAAACAGCGGAAATATGCAGTCGTATGCAGAAGGCTCTGCTCCGTCGTGGTCCCGACCAGAGAGGGGTTTTTTTAAGCCGCAATGCCGCCCTCGTTCATACCCGACTTGCGGTTATTGACATTGAGGGTGGCAGGCAGCCTATGACTGTTGCTGCAGAGGGGAACGTCTACACCATAGTTTACAACGGTGAGTTGTACAATGCGGCGGAAATCCGTCATGAAATCGGCGGAAATGAGTTTGAAACGACTTCTGATACAGAGGTTGTGCTCCGCAGTTATATCAGGTGGGGTGAGGAGTGTGTTCAGCGGTTTAACGGTATATTTGCATTTGCTGTTTACGATGAGAGAAACAGACGTGTATTCGTTGCCCGTGACAGAATAGGTGTTAAACCTCTGTTCTATCACGAGGGGGAGAGTGTTTTCACCTTTGCTTCGGAAATATCCGCTATGCTTGAAAATCCTCGTATTCCCCATGAAATTGATACAAAGGGTGTAGCGGAACTTTTGCTTATGGCGCCTGGAAGAACGGCTGGCTATGGAATAGTCGGTGGAATTAAAGAAGTGAAGGCAGGTTTCTGCGGATACTACACTGAGGCGGGACTTGAGCTTCATAGTTACTGGGAGCTACGTGCAACCGAGCATACCGAAACTTTTGCTGAAACCGTGGAGCACACCCGTGAGTTTGTACTTGATTCAATCCGCCGTCAGCTTGTTTCAGATGTGCCTGTATGTACGTTTCTTTCGGGCGGACTTGACTCCAGTATTATTTCCTCTGTTGCCGCTACTGAAATGAGAACGCATGGGAAGATCCTCAATACATTTTCTGTTGACTACAAGGATAATGAAAAATATTTTGCAAAATCCCGTTTTCAGCCTGACAGTGATAACGAATATATAAAAATTATGGAGGACTATATCGGCGGAGTTCATCACTGGACGGTAATAGACGTTCCTGAGCTTGTTGAAGCTCTCGATGAGGCGGTTGAGGCGAGAGGGTTACCCGGAATGGCTGATGTTGACGCTTCATTGCTGCTTTTCTGCCGTGAAATAAAAAAATATGGCACAGTTGCACTTTCGGGAGAATGTGCCGATGAGCTTTTCGGCGGATATCCATGGTACCGTGATGAAAATATCCGTATGACAGACGGTTTCCCGTGGGCACAGAGTACAACATACCGAAAAAGTTTTATACGTGATGAGCTTGCAAAAGAAATTGACAGCGAGAATTATGTATATTCTGCATATCGCAGAACAGCCGATTCGGCCGATAGACTGCCTGCAGACAGTCCGCTTGAAAGCCGCATGAAAGAGATGACAGCACTGAATTTTCACTGGTTTATGCAGAATCTGCTGGAACGCAAGGACAGAATGTCAATGTACAGTGGACTTGAAGTGCGTGTGCCTTTCTGTGACTATCGTCTTGCGGAGTATCTCTATAATGTTCCGTGGGAGTTTAAGGACTATAACGGCAGGGAGAAGGGCTTGCTTCGTGAAGCCATGAAAGACTGGCTGCCGGAGCGTGTGCTTCACAGGAAGAAAAGTCCGTATCCCAAGACGCACAATCCGGCTTTTCTTGATGCTGTCACTGTAAAGCTGCGTGATATTTTATCTCAGCCGTCTCCGCTGACTGATTTTGTGAAAAAAGATGCTCTGGAACAGCTTCTCACCCACTCGGAGCACATAGCATGGTATGGTCAGCTTATGAATCTGCCTCAGACAATAGCCTATTTCATACAGCTCGACTACTGGCTTAAAAAGTATAATATACATCTTAAATAAATATATATTGTTTATTATATATTTATATAAAAACAACCCCTGTGCACATTTTGTCGAAAATATACAACACAGGGGTTGAAAAGTAAAGTTAAAAAATACTATGCGGTTCATAAACTCAAAAAAATTTTAGAAAAATATCAAAAAAATGTTGCAGTATGTAAATAAATATGTTATAATAGTTGTATGATAATATGGCACGGTATTGCACGTTGACGATTGCGTTTCTGAAAGGCAGACTGTCTGCATAAATGGAAGGACAGTTATACGAGGTTAAATTAATGCTGATATTACCAGTGGTATATAATTTGGTTAATATTGATAAAAATAACCTCACTATTTAAGTCAAAAACACAATTGAAAAATAACTCTTAATATGTTATAATTATTATATTAGGGTAGTGCGTATATAAGTGCCCCTGTACTCATGAATTCCGGACACGGTATCGGGGTACATATCAAAAAACACGGAGGTGGTTTCATGAAGAGTTATTCCTACATTGCTCAGGATGCCCGCGGCAAACAGGTAAAGGGTAAGGCTAACGCCGAAAATGAGCAGGAATTCCTCGAAAAAATGAAAGAACGAGGTCTTTTTGTCAAGGATTATGGCGAAGAGGCTGGTTCTTCAAGGTCAATCTACAAGTTCAGCACTAAAGAACTTGCATTCTGCTGCCGACAGTTGAGCGCTATGCTTACTTCGGGACTTACTCTCGTAAAATCGATTGACATTATGAGAAGTGAGCAGGAAAATGATAAGGCTAAAGCGATATGGCAGGACATTTACGAAAATGTTCAGAAGGGTGAATCCTTCTCAGCAACGCTTGAAATGCACAGAGGCTCATTCCCCGACTTCCTTATTTCAATGGTCGGTGCCGGTGAAGCCAGTGGTTCGCTTGACGTAATTATGACACGTCTTTCTGAACAGTACGCAAAGGAAAACAAGCTTAACAATACAGTAAAGGGTGCTATGATTTATCCTATTATCCTTGCTGTTCTCTGCGTAGTTATTGTAATCTTCCTGTTTACATTTATCATGCCTACTTTTATTGGCATGTACGAAGATCCAACTACGATGCCTTTCCTTACAAAGGTTCTGAATGCAATTTCTATCTTCCTGAGAACGAAGTGGTACATACTCATTATATTGGTTATATTTGCAGTACTTGGTATCAACTATGCTCTTAAAGAACCTAAACTGAGATACAAGGTAGACCGTATGATTCTTAAGGGACCAGGCTGGGGTCCTCTTGTAACAAAGATTTATACAGCACGTTTTTCAAGAACTCTTTCTTCACTTTATTCAAGTGGTATTCCTATGGTTGAGTGTATTCAGAGAGCTTCTGCAATACTCGGAAATCTGTACGTTGATGATAAGTTTGAGGGAGTTGTTGACGAAGTTAAACAGGGTGAAACTCTTTCAGCTGCTATTACAAGAACAGAAATATTCGAGTCAATGTTCTGCTCTGTAATCTACGTTGGTGAGGAGTCAGGTGCCCTTGACTCTATTCTTGAAAAAACTTCTGAATACTACGAAGATGAGTCCGACTCAGCTGTTGAGCGTCTTGTTCACATGGTTGAGCCTATCATGCTCGTATTCATGGGTCTTATCATTGGTCTTGTTGTCTGCGGTATTTACCCTGCACTCTACGGTGCTCTTGACTCCGTTGAGAACGAATAAACACGGAAAGGTGGAAAAAATAAAATGCTTTCATTTGATATTACGGATAGAAATATACGTGTCGTTAAAGGCGTTGAAACTAATGGAAAAATAAAAATCAACGCTGCGGCAACACTTAACCTTGAGGAAGGACTTATCGTTAACGGATACGTTAAGGATACAGCTACTGTTGCTACACTTATCAACGGTGTGCGTAAGAGTAACAAGATGCCTGATAAGGAGGCAATTGTTTCTCTGTCATCCAACCTTACAATCTTCAAGGAACTTGTAGTTCCAAGAGTTAAGTCACAGGATATGCAGAAAACTGTAAAGCAGCAGATGCAGGCTGAACTTAACCTTGATGATACATACTCTGTTACATATGCTATTGTTGGTGATGCTCCTGAAATGGGTGACAATGGCGAACCAATGCTTAAGGTACTTGCTACAGCTTGTCCTTATGAAATCGTTAACAGCTATAAGGAAGTATTCAAGTTCCTTGGTATTTCCCTTAAGTCAGTAATGGTTGGATGTAACTGTATTACAAAGGTACTTCTTGCTGATACAAGAATCAAGTCAATGATGCCCCTTCTTGCAGTACAGATTGACCCCAACTTCATCTCTCTCAACCTTTATGAGCAGGGACAGCTTTCATTCTCACGTTTTGCTTCCATCGACCCCGATGACTACGGCAACTCTGCAGACTATGTGTTTGAAGCAGTAAACGAGAATATCTTCCGTATGCTTCAGTTCCACAGAAGCCGTAATACAGGAGAGGTTATTGAGAACGTAATCTTCTACGGTGATACTCACGAGTATGTAAGACTTACAGACGAGCTTGAAAAGCTTGACCTCAATACAAATCTTATCAAGGTACCCCCGCAGATTCACGGTCACGACAATCTTGAATTCTCACTGTATGCAAACGCTATCGGTGCTATGTTCAAGCGTAACAAGGAAACTGAAAAGCTTAACCTCCTTGAAACAGAGCTTTCAGCTGCAATCAAGAAGGCTGCTTCAGGCGGTAAGGTAAGAAGCGAAAATGCCGGCCTTGGAATTATGCTTGGTCTTGTAATTGGTGCGGCAGCAATTGTTGGTGGAACCTGGGCTGTTATGTCAATTATTAACAGTAATATTGAATCTGATATTGCTGAGGTTCAGGAATATCTTGATTCAAAGGAAGTAAAGGATCAGCTTAATCACCGTACAAAGCTTCTCGGAATGAGAGATACAGTAAGAGCTTATGAAGTTAAAATGGAAAACTCTTACGACGCATTCTATTCACAGCCTGTTATTAACGGTGACAAGTATGATACTCTCCAGCTTATCCTTGATAAGACTGCAGAAGAACTTGAACTTGATGTTGATAAGTGCTTTATTTCAACACCTTCATACAGTAATGGTGTAATGTTATTCACAGTTACAGCAGAAGGCAGTGAAGAATATGTTCAGAAGCTTCCTTCAATTTATGTTGATAATGTTCAGGATAAGGCGTTCACTGATAACAACGGATATTATGCAAAGTGTTCATATGACGGATATGTCGTAACAGATGTCAAAAAAGAAGGAGCTGCAAACCCAGAGAAGATTGTATCATTCTCAGTTACAGTTGCTATTGAGGGAAGAACAAGTGCATATCATCCGGAGCCCGAAAATTCTGATGAAGGTGCAGCATAATAAAGGAGGTAGATTGAAATGAAATTAAATTACAGAGATCGAATAATTATTGGTGTTCTTTTAGCACTGGTACTCCTTCTTGGCGGCTTCTTCCTTTTGATTAAGCCTACGAATGAGGATATAAAGACAAATAAGGCAGAACTTTCTGAACTTGAGAAATCCAAAGCCGAGGTTGATTCTAAAATTGCTGAAATCCCCGGAATCAAGAATGATATTACAGTTGCATATGATAACGGTATAAAGTTTACAGAGTCATTTGTAGACTTTGAGAATTATGATAATACCCGTAAGTTTGACCAGTATATGCAGAAGCTTGCAGAGGATAACAAAGTGACAATTACTTCACTTTCTGTTAGCGATATTGGTGTATCAAGCATTGGATATTATTATTTTGTTCCTCCTGTAGTGGCTGAGTCATTCCGTCTTCAGTTTGATATTAACGGTGAACTCAAAAAAGAAATCAGTGAGTTAAGAAAAGAAAGTAATGCTCTTGCTACAAGAACAGCTGAAAATATAATGAAGGCTGATTATGTAATCACTGTTACAGGTGAAGAAAAGGAAGATATCTGGAATTATATGAAGGCTGTTGAGGAGCAGAAAGAAACAATTATTATTGACAGCGTAAGCCTTGCAAACATTGCTATTAAGGAAAAGAAAGATTCACAGCAAAATCAGGGCGAAGAGGAAAAACTTCCTACAGCTACATTTGTAATTTCTCTCTATTCAGTAGTTGAAATGTCTGAACCTGATATGGAGATGAAATAATCAACCACGCTGAAGTTATGTAACAAGACTTGTTTTGATTCCGCATAAGCTTTGATAGTCGCGGTAAAACAAGGCGTCATAGGGGAAGTGTGGAAATAAAACAGGTCTATAATAACTGGAAAGGCGGTATGTAAAATGAAAAAAGAAAAGAATAGAAAACTAAAAGGCTCGGTTCTTCTGACAGTTGTATTTGTAATGTCGATACTTATACTGTTCTTATTTGGTACCATGACTCTTGCCATGGCTGCAAACAATAGAGCTCATGTTAACTATTCAAGTGCACAGACAGGAATTACAGCTCGTGCTGTTGCTGAAAGTGCTATCATAGCGATTGAAAACAGTAGCGAATCTGGAAAGAATTATGCAAAAGCTGTCGGCGGTCTGACAAATGGATCAATGAATGTTCCGGTGCAGCTTGTCGGTGAAGGTGTTAACACACTTGGTGATGTAAGCGATGTTACTATCAGTCACGCTGGTTCGATTCAGTATTTTGATCCAATAACAAAAAAATGGGAAACAAGAGATCTTCTCAAGTTTACATCAATTGTCGAAATGAGCGGTGTACGTAGTTCTGCTTCTGTTTATGTTGTTAAATACTTGAAAACTGATAAAGTTGCTGAATCAGGCGGCGGTGCTGGATTCGTTTCAACTGCTGATGCAGTGTTCAAGACACAGCAGAGTCTTTTTGGCGGAGCTTATGTTAATCTTCCTACTCACGAACAAGCGGATGCATATGAAGACAATTACATATCAGATTCTTATGAGGCGAGAGTAAATTCAAGAACCTTCCGTGGTGTAAACGATAAAGTAGAACCTATTGAGTTATACAATAGCAGTGCTTATATAGAGGCTGAAGTTTTTGTAAACAATGATGTTAACATTGAGAACTGGTCCGGATTTATTTTCCCCGGTGCTGGCAAGGGAATAACAATCCTTGGTGATTTACATTTCAACAATGTCAATGCTACTGATCATCTTAATTATGTTTTAAGTTCAGATCTGCCAAGTGATCTTCCATTTAATCAGATTCCGTTTATTTATGTAGACGGAAATATTACTGGTGGAGACGGTGCTGTTAAACTTGGAAATGCTAAACAGACATTCCCTATGAATACATTTTGTGGTTCTATAAAAGCGGGCGGTAATCCGAACGGTGCAGCAAAAAGTGTTATTTCAACGAATCTCTACTGTATGGATTCTGATGGCAAAAATCAGATTTTAGGTGTAAAACAGCCTTTGTTAGTAACATGGGTAACTACTTTGACAAATGGTTCAACTGCTGGCACAAGATCAACGGAAGTCAAGGGTGAAATATGCTCTAAAGGTGATCTTGAACTTGATAACGTTACTATTTATGGAGATGTACGTGTTGAAGGGAAACTTAAGATAGGCCATAATGTTATAGTAAACGGTAATGTTGTATGCAATAACATTGAAAATGTTAAAGGTCTTACATGTTACAAAAATATATACAATGATAATCTCGCAACAGGGGCAAGTGGCGAGGAGTATACATTCAATAATAAGGTAGGATTTTATTACGAATATACACCTGTAATGAATCAAGAGGGAAAGTATATAGGTATTAATGGAGATAAACTTAATGATAGTGTCTTTGATGACGGAGTTCCTAATTCGAAGTATGAAGATAATATTCCTAAAATGTATTATAAGCTTAAAAACGATCTTGACTTCGAGCACAGAGAAATTAAAGATAATGTTACAGGAAATGGTGAATTCAAAGATTACTATTATGAAGGCACAAGTGCTCTTGAAGAAGCTTTTGCAGAGCAGAGTGATGTAGAAGATGCATTAAGTGAGCTTGACCTACCATCTGATATAATCAAATACGGTTATTACAAGAAAACTGATATTACTGATTTTAAGGAAGCAGAAATGCTTCCGGAAGAATCTGAAGATTCAGAAACCGGAGTGGTAGTTAAAGAAGGTTGTGACTATATTGAGATTGATGGTACAACCTATGAGTTCAAGTATACAACAAGCGAGGCAAAGGCTAATGGAAAGACATTTACAAAATATATCAATACTTCAGATTCAAAAGTATTTAATACAAATTACAAGAAAGTAGAAGAATATTTTGATCTAACCCGTGAAAAGATAAAATCCATATATCCTGTTTATGCTGAAAGAAGTACACTCTACGGAAAAAACAGTTTTGTTGATGATGTAGAATCTACAAAAATTGTGAAAACTGTAAATGAAGTATTTGAAATTGCCGATCCATATGAATTAACTAAACTTCCTAATGAATTAAGTGATATATATGAAGGACTTGGTGATGATGACAAAATTGGGTCTAAAAATGCTGCAATTTCAAAGTTTGGTGATGGAAAAGTTTATGAAACTACCAATAGCGATAAT
The DNA here is from genome assembly GCA_017558505.1 of Ruminococcus sp. GTDB lineage: Bacteria > Bacillota > Clostridia > Oscillospirales > Ruminococcaceae > Ruminococcus. Next base: position 134,265 of record JAFYUM010000011.1, read on the forward strand.
CCTAATTATACAATTGTTGTAGGAAAAGAGAAACAGCTTAGAAAATATAGTCAGGCAGAAGCAAAAAGTGACAATCCCAATGCAGCTTATTATATTTCTGGTAGCTGTATATTGACTGCTCAGACTATATCAAATGATGTGATTATAAATCCGGGAAATAGCAATATTCTTGTAGTTATAAGCGGAGAGGTTAGTATTGAATCAGGAAAGCATATATTAATTGATGATTCAAACGGTGGTACAGTATATTTCTATATTGATAATGATTCAAAATTATGGTTTAAAGGAAATACTATGTGCACAAAGACTTACTTTGATGCATTTGCTACAAAAAGTAAGTTCAGTTTTGGTTCGGGTAATCTTGGAGATGATTACCAGCAAATAGAAAAGCTTGCCAAGCCATTCCCGAATGTATATGTATATGGTGGAACAGCAAGTTCATTGATTATTGAAAATATGGATATTATGACAATGAATGTAATTTCCCCGCATATAACATCAAATATTTCTGGCGGAACCGGAACGATGATTGACAGCCTGATTTATAACGGCTATGAAACACGCAACCTATCTTCAAATTACATTATCGGATGTTATAACATTAATAATGTAGAATCGAAAAACCAGATGAATGTCGTTTATGTTCCAAAGGATAAAAATAGCGGTCCCACCGCTGTAAGTGAGGATGATAGGTTCTGGTATAGAACACTTTATTACAATGAATTCTAAGGAGGGCAATTATGAAGAAATTCAAATCTAAGAGAAAAATTCTCAAGGGTATGACCCTCGTAGAAATTATTATTGCTATAGCAATAATTGCTGTAATGTCATTAGTTCTTGTATCTGCTTCATCTATAATCCAGGCTTATCTTCGCTCGTCAGATGATGTAAATAACAGAGTTGCTGTTCAGGCACCTATTGCTCAGGCGGGTAATGTAAATGCTGCAAAAATTGGAGCCGATGATATAAAAATCTATCTGGCACCAGAAAATATAGATGGTACAATAGCGCTTGGAGCTGATATTTACGCTGTATATAGTTCAGATGAAATGGATGACCATGCTCATGAAGCGGGCGGCGGTCTTAATATGAAGTTTATTGCAAATATTGAAACCACAACAGAAGCTCCGACACAGGCATCAAATACCCCGGGCAACAATTAATATAGGAGGGATGATAATGCACATGAAAAAAAATCTTAAGGGCTTTACCTTAATTGAGTTGATTATTGTTCTTGCTATATTTGGTTTGATTCTTACAGTAGTTATGTCTTTTATTGACCCTGTTGGTAAGATAATGAAAAAAACGTCAACACGTGAACGTACTGCTGCTTATACTGATAATATATCTGAATATATTGACAATTCATTGCACTATGCAAAGTATATGCGAATATATGAAGGCGGTTTTTGTCAGTATAATACTGATCCCGATTCAGATGCTAAATTTGAACCCATTGACGAAGAGACAGCAGTTAAAAATCTGATTGACGGAGTGCTGAATGATGCTGTTGATAAAAATGGTAATAGACTTAAAGGTAATGTAAGAGTAATGAAGTTTATTAATACAGGTGACGGAAGTCTTGAACCAGGACATATATATGAAACCTGTTACGACTTTTCGGCTGGTGCTAAACCAATGAAGCTTAAGGTGGATGAGGCTGGATTCCCTGTAAGAGATGAGAATAGTCAGCTTGTATATGAGCCTTATCGTGAATTTACACAAAGTGATGAACCTGTTATTAATGCGATTGCTAATTATATCAACAGAGATGTAATAAATGATGAACATTATGAGGAATATTCGTATTACTTCAAATCAGGATTTTATACATTGGATCCTCTGAGTGATACAGAGAATTATTCGGATCCAACTGATTCTTCCAGATCATTTGCGTCAACACCAAAGGGATATTACAGTAAACTTGTACCAATAAGAGACATATCTGGAGATTTATCAACTGTTCTTAATATCAATGTAGTGTCATATCTCAGAGATGGGAATAACAAAATTGAAAATATTGTTTATAAAATTGATGAGACTGCAAGTGAAGAGGTTACTCTTTTCAGATCACCAGCTCACCTTAACTCTGCGAGTATGTCACTTATAAATGTTGCTGCTACAAGAGATAATCAGTTTGCTGTTTATATTGCTCCTAAAAGAGATAATAATGGTGAAATAATAGCGAATCAGTTTGTTCAGGTGACAAAAGACAAGACAAATAAACCTCTTGCTAGATTTGACCTGAATACAGACGATAAGTATACAGGTACGGTAACTGATAATATTTATGTAGTTTACATTATGCCGAATGAATTGTCTGATGTAGAGATAAATTATAAGTCTAATTCAAATGCACCAGAAGTTCCTTAATTTAAACAAAAAAACAGGCAGCAGTCAAATGCTGCTGCCTGTAAATATTTTTTTGCGCTTACTGTGGCTGGGCGGTAAGAAGTGTAATGTACCAGCCGGCAATATCATTGCCCCAGAGCATTGCGGCGGCTATGCCAATCGAGAGATAGGGACCAAAGGCAAATTTAGAATCCTTTGTAACTGCCTTGATGATAATTCCGCCAACTGCAGCGGCAATAACACCAATGAATGCTGAAACGATAACAGCCTGTGTTCCGAGCAGAGCACCTGCGGCAAACATCAATGCCGTGTCGCCTTGTTCAATAGCACGGAAGTCTTCACCGTATTTCTTACGAATAATAGGACGGCTTACCTCTCCTATTATAAAGAAAGGAACGCTGATAACAAATGCACCGATAATTCTGTGAACAAGCTTTACATCATCGGTAAAAATTGCAGCGGGTACGGCAAGAAGAAGAATGAGACCAACAATAACAAGGTCAATTTCCTGAGTGTCCCAATCCATAAAAGCAATAACAACAAGAAGGGACATCAGAACGCAGGTTATTATGGCTTTAGCATTTATATCGAGAACCCAGAATGTCAGCACATAAAGCAGACCATTCAGGGCTTCTACCACAGGATAACGTGCGGATATTTTTTCGCCGCAGTTGTGACATTTTCCTTTAAGGAAAAGCCAACTGAATACAGGAATAAGATCAATAGGTCTTATTTTTGTTCCGCAGGTCATGCAGTGGGATGAGCTTTTGATGAGAGATTCGTTTCTCGGAAGCCGTATGATTACGACATTCAGAAAGCTACCGATACAGATGCCAAAGAGAAAGATAATGGTTAAAAACACAAGTATGAATGGCAGCTCCGCAAAAGGATCGTGGAGCATATTTGCAAAATCAGACATTGTTTTTGACCTCCTTACATAATTATTTAACACAATAATTATATCACATTATAATTTATTTTTCAAGTATAATTTAAGATTGTTCCGGAAAAAAGGGGCAACTTTAAAAAATTAGCGGAGGTTTGAATATGAGAAACGAGAGAATCGGCGACTACTTGGTTAGTCAGGGCCTGCTTAACGAAGAACAGCTTCAGAAGGTTCTTCAGGCTCAGAAAGAGTCAAATGGTGCTAAAAAATTCGGCGATGTTGTTGTAGAGCTTGGATTTATGACAGAAGTCAACTTCACAAAAGCTCTTGCAGGAAAGCTGAGAGTACAGTATGTTGATCTTGATAATATCGACATCAACACAGATGCTGTACAGAAGGTGCCCGAGCAGCTGGCAAGAAAGCACACAGTAATCGCTATCAACATTCAGGGTAAGCGTCTTACAGTTGCTACAAATGACCCTGTAAACTTTATCGTACTTGAAGATATCAAGGTATCAACAGGTATGGATACTGTTCCTGTGCTTGCAACTACATCAGCAATCAACAAGGCTATCGGTAAGTGCTATTCAATGCAGAACGTTGATAACGTTCTTGAAGGCGTTAACGCTATGGCTAACGATCTTGGCGGCTCTCTTGAAGATCAGGAGGCACAGGATCGAGTTGAGTCTGCACCTATCGTTAAACTCGCTACAACAATCGTTGAAAACTCTTTCAGAGCAGATGCTACCGATATTCATATCGAACCTTTTGATAAGTATACAAGAATCCGTATTCGTGTAAACGGTGACCTTGTAGAGCTGATGAACATTTCATCTGCTGTACACAGTGCACTTACAACACGTTTCAAGCTCATCAGCGGAATGAATATCGCTGAAAAGAGAATTCCTCAGGACGGCCGTTTCACACAGGTTGTTGACGGTTGCACCCTTGACGTCCGTGTATCCTCACTTCCTATGGTTCACGGTGAAAAAATCGTTATCCGAATTCTTTCAACAGGACAGATTGCTCTCCGTAAGATTACTGATCTGGGTATGTCTGATTACAACTATCAGCTCTTTGAGTCAATGCTTCGTGTTCCTCACGGCGTTATCCTTGTAACAGGACCTACCGGTTCAGGTAAAACAACAACTCTTTATGCGGCTCTCGGTGAGATTGCTCGTCCTAACGTAAACGTTGTTACTGTTGAGGACCCTGTCGAAAAAGCTATTGACGGAATTAACCAGTGTCAGGTTAACCAGAAGGCAGGTATGACATTCGCAGCTGCACTTCGTTCAATCCTCCGTCAGGACCCTGATATCGTTATGATCGGTGAGATGCGTGATACGGAAACAGCGGATATCGGTATCCGTGCCGCTATCACAGGTCACCTTGTGCTTTCAACACTTCATACAAATGACGCTGCTTCCACAGTTGTACGTCTTGTGGATATGGGTGTTGCTTCATACATGGTTGCTACTTCACTTATCGGTGTAATTGCGCAGCGACTTGTTAAGGTGCTTTGTCCCGATTGTAAGCGTCCGAGAATGTCAACAGAAGAAGAAAACGAACTTATGAAGATTCCTTCTTCTATTCAGATTTACGAGCCTGTTGGCTGTCCCGCTTGTAACAATACAGGATACAAGGGCAGAACAGCTATTCACGAAATTATTCACTGTACAGCAAAGGTTTCTGCCATTATCGCTGCGGGCGGCGGTAAGGAAGAAATTGAGCAGGCTGCAAAGGCTAACGGTACAAAGCTCCTTCGTGATAATGCTGCTGAGCTTGTACAGGCAGGTCAGACTTCAATTGACGAGCTTGTAAGAAGCACATTCTCCGTATAATTCGGGTTATTAATTAGGAGGAAAAATAAAAATGGGTATAATTAACATTCATAGAATTCTTGATGAGGTTCGTCTTTTGGGCTGTTCGGACCTTCACTTCACAAATGCTATTGCTCCTGTTGTACGTCTTAACGGTACATTGAGAACAATGCGTTCACAGTATCCTGAAATGGATGAGGAAGAAATACTCGATATCATCAACCAGATGACTAACGAGCAGCAGCAGACACAGATTAACAATCACATTGATACCGACTTTTCATTCCAGACAAAAAGCGGTTATCGTCACCGTGTAAACGTATATTTCCAGAAGGGCAAGCCCGGTATTGCTATCCGTCTTCTCCGTAACGATATTCCTACACTGGAGGATCTCGGACTTCCGCCGATTCTTGCTGACTTCTCAATGCGTCCCCGTGGACTTGTACTTGTAACAGGTCCTACAGGTTCCGGTAAGTCAACAACTCTTGCAGGTATGATTGACTTCGTAAACCTCAACAGATCCGCACACATCATTACAGTTGAGGATCCTATCGAGTATGTTCATGAGCACAAGAGATGTATGGTAAACCAGCGTGAAATCGGCGACGACGTACCCTCATTCTCACTTGCTTTAAGAGCCGCTCTCCGTGAAGATCCCGACGTTATCCTCGTAGGAGAAATGCGTGACTTCGAAACAATTCAGGCTGCTGTTACTGCGGCTGAAACAGGTCACCTTGTAATGTCCACACTTCATACAACATCTGCAGCTGATACAATCAACCGTATCATCGACGTTTACCCTGAGCATCAGCAGCAGCAGATCCGTACACAGCTTGCTAACAACCTTGTTGCAGTTATTTCTCAGACTCTTATTCCGAGAAAGGACGGTACAGGACGTATCGCTGTAATGGAAATCCTTAACGTAACAGATGCTATCGCAGCTATGATTCGTGATAACAAGATTCACCTTATCCAGTCTGCAATCCAGACAGGTAAGCAGCAGGGCATGATGTCCCTTGACCAGGAACTTGCACGTCTTACAGCTAAGGGAATCATCGGCGAAGTTGACGCTCTTGATAAGTGCCAGGATAAGCAGGAATTCTACCGTTTCCTTACACAGATGGGCGGCGTACCCACAGGTGGTATGGGCTAAAATATTCACAGGCGGCATAAATTGCCGCCTGTTTTTTCTTTTATCAAAGGAGTTTGTGGAAGTCCTCAACTAAAAAAACATATTTGTAAATCACTTACCAAACAGCAGAAATTGACGGAAATTAAATTTAACTAATATTTGTGGAGCACATAATTATAATAAAAAAGTGTTTTCCGCTTGCTTTATAAAATCTGAAAAAACAAGGGAGAAATGTTAAAAATATACATATATACAAATAGTAAAGACAAAACACTATTTTACATAGGGAAAAATAAGCGAATTTGTACGGACAGTTTAAAAGAATGGTAAAAGTTAAATGTTTGAAAAAGTTCACAGAATATTGTGCACATTGACGAAAACGGGGTAAAATAAATGCCGATTTACCGTTTTGATGTAAAAAATGAATTTTTTTTGAAAAAATTCACAAGAAACTATTGACAATTTGTGAATGAAGTGGTATACTATAATCACAGGAAGGGGATAAGAGAAAGAAAGACTTACCCCAAGGAAAACAGTGCGAAAGCACAAAAACTATATTTATATTTTAAGGAGGTTTTCTATCATGAAAACAACAAGAAAAGGTTTTACACTTATTGAGCTCATCGTTGTTATTGCTATCATCGGTGTTCTCGCAGCAATCCTCGTTCCCGCTATGCTCGGTTACGTAAAGAAGTCCAAGATTCAGGCTGCTAACGCAGACGCTAAGCAGATGCTCACAATCGCTAACACAGTTCTTGAAGAAGCTGACGAAATGGGTCTCAATGTTTTTTCAGATCAGTGGGTAGATTCTGCTAACTTCGCAGGTGGCGGTGAAGAAAACAATGGCGGCACAGCAGGCAACAATTCAAATAACTATACTACCGATGATATGATTGCAGATATGGTAGAGTATTCAGATTCAGCTGCAAGTGCAAGATATTCTATCTATGTACATGAAGGTATGGGCATTATGTCTGTAGCAAGAAGCGGTAAGTACTACGGTACATTCCCTGCTATTCTTACAAATAAGAACTATGACTCCCAGCTGTCAGATAATACTGCTAGCGCAGCTAAGGCACTTGTAACAAGTGAATACAATAGTGCACACAGCACAAGTGTTGGCGCAACAAATTCTGAAAGTGTTTCAGGCTAATGTAGGTATCAATTAGATTTATAAATCCCCCTCTTTAATGAGGGGGATTTTCCATAGGTGATGCAATGAATAAAAAAGAAAAAAACTTTTCCGTAGTTGTCGGAATTATTATTTCAATGACTTTAGGTGCGGGCGGAATGTATCTGGCTAATTTTAAAAAGATAAGCTTTATGGACAGATATCCACAGTTGCTTGAAGTTGAGAAGTTTGTAACAGAAACTCTTGAAATAGATGTGCCAAAGCCGGAAGATGATAAACATATAGTTTCTGCATACTTGACACTCTATGGTGATAAATATACACGTGTTGAGGAACATGTAAATTCAAATTCAAAAGAATATGCAGTTGATTATGTTAATAACTCTTCTGTTGCAAAAAACGGCGGATTCAGAGTACAGTTTAATGAAAAAGATCAACCGTATTTTTCTGTAGTTACAGAGGGAAAGACAGCTTTTGAACAGGGCATTCGGGTTGGCGATGTTATAAAGAATATCGATGATTTTGAACTTACGGAATACAAGCATATTATAAGGATTGTAGGCGAAGACGGAGAGCATGCGAAAATTATCGTGGAGCGTGATAAAAAGGATATAGTTCTTGATTATGTTCGCAGTTCTGAAGAGCCTGAAGTGTACGGAATAAGCTCAAAGATGTATGGAAATGCACTTTATGTAGATGTTGATAATATTGCTGCTGAAATGTCTGGAAAATTTCAAAATGAGTTGGCTGACAAAACATTTAAAAGCATTATAATTGATTTGCGTGACAATGGGGGTGGGCAGACTACTTCATCTGTTGAAATAGCTGACTTGTTTGTTGGAAAATCCCAAACTATTATGCATGCAAAAAATGGACAGAAACAAGTATTTGAAACAAACGATGAAATAACATACGACGTGCCTATTGTTGTGCTGATAAATGAGAATACTGCAAGTGCCGCTGAAATTCTAACAGCTATATTAAAACAATATGGTGATGGAAAACTTGTAGGTATGAATACGTTCGGGAAAGGTATATATCAGAATTTTGCACTTTACAAAGGCTGTAACATTCGTTATACTGATGGATATTATACTGTAGGCGAGTGGGACTGCTATCAGGGTGAAGGTATAAAACCTGATATAGAGGTTGATATGCATAATGAGCTAATGGGCACAGAGTTTGATATTCAGCTTGAAAAAGCCCTTGAATTGGTGAAATAGCCATGTTTTGTATGAAAAAATACAAAGAAAATCTGCGGATTGTATATTGACATATTATGTATAATCTGCTAGAATAATAATACAAGTATATATTATATTTATGGGGGAGAATTTTTATGAAAAAAAAGGGATTCACGCTTATTGAGCTTATAGTGGTTATTGCTATTATAGGCGTTCTTGCTGCTATTCTTATTCCTGCAATGATGGGGTACATAAAGAAAGCAAGAATAACCGTTGCCAATGCTTCTGCGAAAGAGGCAGTAAAAGCGATCAACGCTATTATTGGCGATGATGCACAGGATGATAACTTTACAGCGATACCTGACGGAAATTATGGATTTAAGTGTGATGTAGGAAAAGCGCTTGATGAAGTTACTGATGATGAAAATAAGAGCATGAGCGATTATGTTGTTACTTATTCTGATGCACTGGCGGATGAGACATTTGCAATATATGTTAAGGATGGTATAGCTGTTGCTGCAGCTGCTCAGAATGGTAAGTATTATGGTACGGATCCCCTTGTTCTTACAAATAAGAATTATGATGATCTTATGACAACAAAAACGCTTGATTTTGCTTTGGAACTTGTTAAAACTGAATATGGTTATGGCGAATCTGATGACGATGCAGCTGAAGCAACACCGTCAGATGATAACAATCCGTAAAACTATACAAGAGGAAAACATAAAAGTTGTGCAAGATTTTAGTAATATTTTATTGACAAATTGTGAATTATTTGTTATAATAAAAGTAAGCTATTAATCAGGAAATTGTCCTGTAAAAAGAGGAGAGATACTTATGAAGAAAAAAGGTTTCACCCTTATGGAACTTATTATTGTTATAGCAATTTTTGGCATTTTGGTTGCGGTGATTACACCATCATGGACGTTGTATCTTCAGCGTTCGAAATTCAGAACATATAATCAGAAAGCAAAAACAGTATTTAATGCTGCACAAACAGTTATAACAGAAATGGAATTTTCTGAAAGATCAATCAAGGACAGACGAAATAAGATTATGAAAGAATCAAATATAGATACTGCGGAAGTTGCAGCGTTGGAAGCAAGTATATGTACGCCTTTATCAGGTGGACGTTGGTTTTTTTACTATGACGGTGTAACTGGAAGAGTATGTTTTGCAAATGGAACATCTGTTATAGATAGTGATGGTGCGGTACCGGACGATTCTGGTTATACAAAAGCTCAGATAACTGCAATTAACGATTGGAGCGAAAGAATAAGCCAGGCGATAGGCCGTATTGTCTGGGATGATATGGTGTATAAAATTTGGGTTGAAGACTATCATGTAGTGAGTGTTGCTTGTGCTGAACGAGCAAATAGTAGATTTATTGGTGCTCATCCTACTACTATTTATGAGCTCGATGCTGAAGGCGTTGATACTGATGATTTACAGCACACAACAGTTAGAGATGTAGATTTAAGTTGGTTTGACCTTGATAATTCAAATGATGGTACTCTTATAACAGGTACATGAGTTTAATAAGAAGATTACAGCACGGTTTATCCGTGCTGTTTTTTGTACTCTTTGGAGAAGATGTGCAGTTTATACAAAATGTTGTCGCAATTTAAAACAAACTTTGAGTTGACAAGCGGTAAAAAGTGTGATATAATAATACATGTCGTTAGGGAACGACAGCGAAAACTAAGAAATCACATCGAAAAATTTTTTGAAAAAAATTCAAAAAAAGGGTTGACAAACCATAGGAGATG
>JAFYUM010000012.1 GCA_017558505.1 Ruminococcus sp.
CCGCATATTTCTGCGGTTTCTCTGCTTTCATCGGTAACGTTCCATTTTACCTCGGCTTTTTCAAGTGCTGTAAGCCATCCGGTATAAACTGTGGCCGCTCCGACGCCATCAAAGCGCATTATCTCAGTGTCGCCCGGTATTTTTTCATGCATTTTTTTCGTCGGGTTGATATACTTCTCGATCAGATCACCGGCAGTGCGTATCTGGCCATCAGGACACATGATAAGATAATTGATATGCTTGTTTTCCTTGTGAAGCCTAATGTACTCGCTAAACGCTTTCCTTGCTGTGTCTGCTTCCGCTTCCGGTATAAATTCACAAAAGTTCCCGTCAGTTGTAAAGATCACGAATTTTTCTTCATTCTCATTCATCCGGTCCAACCTCCGTTTTATAAACTAATTCCAGCTTATCATTCAGTATGAAAGCCATTGCTTTCTCATACGGCAGTCTGTATTGCATGTCATATTTTATGAAATCAAGAGCTTCGTTATAATCCGGGGTTGAATGTGCATCCGGCTTATGCCCCCATATCTGAGATACTGCGATAAAATCGCCATCGAATTTATTAACTTTGTAGCTCATTGTTTACCTCCCCCAGAAAACTTATCAGCGTTTTAAACAGACACGATCCATGCTGAAACATAACTGCATTATCACTAAGCATGGCTTTTCTTCTGATATAGCAACCTTCACAGTACTCATGCTTATCGCAGTACTCTTTCAAAAAATAAATTGAATCTTTAAGTTTGATTTCTTCATCAAACCGCTCCATTTTCTCAATCGCTTCTTCGATCATTTTACACCTCATTCATAATCAACTCTCGGAAGCACCCATTCATACGGAGCTTTACCGGTAATACCGATACATTCACAAGAAATATCAGGTGCAAAATATTCACATTCATAACACATCCATGATTTTGTACCCATTGTTTTTTCTTTCATATCCATGCAATGCCTTTGCAATTCATATAATTCTTTAAGTGTTGTGTCTTTGGTTATTTTCATTTTACACCTCCGCAATTGCTTTGCCTATTTCCTCAGCGACTGCCACTGTAACACCGTTTCCGGCTTGTTTATACAGCTGACTGTCCGAGTTTACAAATTCAGCTTTTTCAAAATAATCATCAGTCCATCCCTGTAATCGGAAACATTCTCTCGGAGTTAGCTTTCTGATCGCAATATAACACTGATATTTTTCATACCATACTGCATTCAGCTGTTCGCCGGTGTCACATGAAATCGCAACTCCGTGTCTGTCCTGTGCAGTCAAGGTAAATGATTCATCACCATTATCTTTGAATCTGCGTCCGTTCTGTGTTTTTTCGGGTCTGACAGGATCAATCACTGGAATACATACCGCCGTCCCCTCCTGACTGTGCCTTATTACGCCACTGTTATAACGTGCTGAAATGCAATTAGCTATCGGCCGTTCCTGTCCGCCTGCATTGTAGTCTATGCCGAACTTCATTGGAATTGCTGTGTGATGCTCACGGCCGCCACCCTGACAAGTAGAAAGAGTTTCTGTTATTCCCTCAGATGCAAATACCTGTGTATTTCTTCTGTAACCGTCCCTGTGTGCTATTATCTCAATCGAGGGTTCAGTTACTGAAATATCAGCTTTTCCATCTGCTGTTTTGAGAGGAAATATTTGATATTTACCCCCCGTTTTCCAAAATGTCCAACAGTATAGACTCTTTCCCTGTTTTGTGGTATTCCGAAATTTTTTGTGTTGAACACTTCCCATTCGATATCATACCCCAGTTGCTCCATTTCAAGGAGGATGGCTGCGAAGTCATACCCTCTGTTGCTGCTAAGCATTCCCTTAACATTTTCGTAGATAAGCCATGTGGGTCTATCGGCTTCTTCGAGTTCACTAATTGCTCGGAATACTTCACGGACAAGGGAGCTTCTGTCTCCTTCAAGACCTTTTCTGTGTCCGGCAACGGAGAAGTCCTGACACGGCGCTCCGAAAGTCCAGATGTCGGCTTTTGGTACGTTTCCACGTCCGATAAGTCGAACATCATTTGAATAAAATTCTCCATTCCGGTATTCCTCCTTCAATATCTCCTTCTGTCTCTGCTTAAGATCAAGTGTTGCAAGATAAGCTCGCTGTTCCTCAGTAATGCAATGCATTGATGTATATGAAGCTGTAGCGAATTTATCCCATTCACAGAATCCCACGCATTTGTGTCCGGCAAGTTCAAGACCTCGCCTGAATCCACCCACTCCTGCAAAGAGGTCAAAGAACGTCATACCTCAACCACCCTGATCTTATGCATGTATAACATAAGCTTACGCTTGATAAGATACTCCTTCGTGTGCATACCTTTTGCATCTTCAACGACGTAATTTCCGTCTTTATCCATGTACACAAAGTCCGCAATATACTCGCATTTCCGCTCAATTAATTTTCCTGGTTTGAGTTTTCCTTTGTTCGGTCCTGCCTTGTACAGTTCGTGGCTGGTCTCACGCTGTTCAGGAATGAGCATGAATGCAACCTGTGTCCTGAGGTTTTTAATATCTCCGGCTTTCTGTAGCAGATAGAGATCTCTGTATCTTTCCATTTCGTGCTTTGAATCGAACGTAAGGCCGTTCCACTGGCATTTCCTGTTTCCATATTTGCTTTTCCTCATATTCCCTCCGATAATCTCTTTTCAGCTTTCCAGTAAAAGCATGAGACCGTCTGTTTCATCTCGCTTATTTCCCGCTCGGAAAGTTTTACTGACAGCATCGTTATCACGTTCTCAGCTATGTTTCGTGCCGTTTCCGCTTCCAGCGGATTTCTTGCCACTGCCAGTTCGTGCAGCATTCTGTGATAGTCGTCCATCAGCTTTTCTTTTTCTGCCATTTGCCGCCTTCCTCCTTTTCCGCATCTCTGCCATTACTTCCTGAAAACTCGGTTCCTCTCTCAGTCTCACCGGAGCGCATGATTTCTTCTGTTTCTTCTTCATATTTCCCCTCCTTAATGTCTTCGATCAGTTCACGTATGATAACGCTGAATGCTTTGTAGATGCAGTATAGCACCCAGAGACATACACCCATCATGATAGCGTATCCTATAAGCATGGATACGAAAACCGCCTTTTCAGTCATGTTTCCACGCATTCTTCATCCGCCTGCCGCAGTCCGGACAGAAGTTTTCCTGATTCATGGACTTACCGCCGCCGCATCCGCTGCAGATGTACCATCCCGGCTCCGTGAAGTCATCCTCCCACTGACCCGTTCTGCTTTCAAACGGCTCGGCATATCCGATCCCCTCGGCCGCCTTTGCTTCCGATATCACGTAATACATCGTCGTGATACCGTACTTCTTGCGGATCATCGTCACCGTCTCGGCAAGCAGGTCGCTGACCGTGATCTTGTCATTGTGAGATAAGTCGTTGTCTCGGTGCCGGTTCAGCTCCCTCGCAAGGTTCTCCACCTCGGAACGTATCATGTTAAAATCGATTGACATTTTCCTCATTCCCCTTTCATCATCCAACTATTCGGTTTTTCCGGCAAGTGCCTTCAATTCAAATTCGCCTTCGTTCATTTTAATCTCGATCATGGTTTACCTCACTATCTTTGTTAAGATCAGAGTATTCCATGTATCTTAAACATTCATACTCGCCGTAACATCCATCACCGGTTTCATTTCCTCTGAATAGACACTTTTCGTTTGAACATAATGAGCAACAACGCCAGCCTTTTTTCAGCATCTTTTTTGCTTTTATGGTCATAAAATAATCATACGCTTTGCAGCCTATATCAAGAAATAACAGGATAAACAAAACACCAATTATGATGAATGACGGGATCAAAAGAAAAATATTATTCATGTTTTCACCTCATTCATACTGAATAAACGGTTTTCCGTTCTTGCTGTACAGTTCATTAAGCGCATCAAAAACATGTCCTAAACCTAAGCCGCGTTCGTCAGGTTTCCAAAGTCCGTCACTGTCATAAAATCCCCCCCGATACAGAAATTGTATTGTTTAGGGTGAGTTTCCTTTAATCTGACGAATCTGCTTTCTTTTTCGAGATGTGCTCCAAATCCGCAGAACATACAGCCGGTTCTCTCACAGCCTGTTGTGCAGTATTTGCACGGTGTATCATCATCGAAACTCAGTTGTCCGTCGTTCTTTATGATATCGCCGTACACTGCGGCAATACGAATATTGTTTTCACTGATATACTGGAGAACGTCGTTTTCAGTCCAAAACGACATAGGATTTGAAATCGGTATTTTTGCATCAAATGCATTGCACCCGTTCTGAATCCATTTCTGAGTTCTCAGCATACTCTCTGACGCCATCTGTGCTGTTATAGCATGTCTGCCTGTACTCTTTGCGTATCTGTGTACGGGATCTTTCTTCATGATGTTGCAGCACTTATCAGACACTAAGAAATCTGTTTCCATCAGTGCTTTGTATCTGTCAACATTGAACCTTGATTTTTCACCGTTTGCAGTTTTCAATTCACCGTTCACTGCTTTCATAGCAAACTTTGCACCCGCTCTGGCATTGCTTATTTTAAAGCAAACCTCTTTGCTTATCACCGGATAACCGTAAGTTGTAATTACTTCCTTGAATCTGATTCTCGGATAGAGAACGACCGTATTATCAAACTGCTGAACAAATCGCTGGATCTCCGGATATTCAAGACCTGTATTGACAAATACAGCCGGAATATCAGGATATAATTCACGTACCAGGTGTAATAATACCGTGCTGTCCTTGCCGCCTGAAAAGCTTATATAAACCCCGCTCTCTCCGAAATGGTTTACCCATTCTCTGATTCTCGTTTTCGTCATAGCAACTTTGATGTCCAAAGGCATAGACTGAAAATATTTTAAATCCTCTTTTGTTGGCATTCCTACATCAGCTCCTTCATTGCAGCCAGCATCTCGGCGGCCTTTCGGCTTTCGACGATACTTGATACCGTTTCGTTCTTCCTGTTCATCCTGTCACGGTAAGTAAGATCATAATACGCATTACCCGTGCCGCCGCCCGTCTTATACGGAATTTCAAGCCGCTCCAGTTCTGCATTCAGCTCCTTCATGGAGTACTCGTAGTCGTTGTACCCGTTGAAGCGTGACATTTCGTTTCTGATCTCAGTAAAAAGCCTGTTTGCTCTTTCCTTACCGAGACCGAGTGACCGGCATACAGTGACGAACGTAATGCACCAGTTCAGTTCCATCCACTTGATATAATAATCAGCGACTTCGTTCTTCACTCTCGCCCTGTTCGGTGTGTATGCTTTCATTCGTCGTCGTCCTCCTCGTTGTCGCCGTCAAGATCCATCGAAATATCAATCAAAGTACCGATCATGTACATGATATATTTCTGTTTTGACTTCTTGTCAAGAGGTTTCATCAGAGTTTTGATGATGTGCTTCGTCAGAGGCTCGACGTCTCCCTTACCGACCATTCCGGCAATTATCATGTCACCTCCGTTAGTATACGTGAAAAGCACACTGTTTTCGTTTTTCTTGCATCGTTTCGCCGTTCTGGGATCGCTGATCCAGCGGGCCGTTGCTGCGAGTTCTTCTGTTATCTTAGTCATGATCTTCTGTTACCTCGTTAATTTTTGTAATGTCATAACCTCTTAAGAAAATTTTCATGCCTCTTACCACCACCACAATTCGCCTTTTTCGTTATAGTGATACCATTCACCGCTCTCATATTCGATACAGAAATTGCCGTCATCATCAAACCACGTCTTCACTGGTTCTCCGTAAGGCCAGTTCTCCCATGCCGCTTTATGAATTTTATAACATTTTGCCGTCAGAGATTTTACTTTTTCCCTTGTCTGTTCAAATTCTGTCATAACCTGTCACCCTTTCAGTTTGTGCATTTTTTGCGCATACTCAACCTGTTCCATTTTGGAACACATTCATTTTGCCGTCTGTACGGCTCATTTTGCCCTGTCTGATTTTTGAGTGGTAATTTCACGAATTTTATATTACACCCTCGTTCTCGTTCATTCTCGTAGAGCTGAGAATGTTTAACCGGCATTTCTTTTTCTGTACCTGTAATTTCTGTTTGGATCCTGTTTGATCTGATAGCAGTAATTTTCTGACCGCTCTCTGATGCGTCCGGCAAGCGCTTCGTCTATGTTGCGTATAGCGTCAAGGTTCATCTCAGTCGAAATGATCGTCGGCCGCTTTTCTCTTGCCAGGTATCGGGCATTGATAACGTCATAAGCCAACAGAGGATCTTTATGTGATTTGAAAAAGTCGTCTATGTAAAGCACCTCTGCATCTGTTATCTGCCGGTAAAAATCATCGAATTCAGCTTCTTTGTATTTCAGCTGCATCAATCGACGGGCAATTTCGCTCCATAGCATATACCGGACTTCGTGTCCCTGTGACAGTAAGTGCTTTGAAACCGCAGTGCACAAGTGCGTCTTGCCTGATCCGCTCTGACCGGACAGTACCAGCCATTCACTCAAATCTGACTTTGCGTACTGCATAGCCTTGAATTTCATGTCTTTCTGCCACAACTCGTTGTCCTCGAAGTTCTGGAACGTAAACTTACGAAGCATTTCAGGGTGAATTCCTGACCGCTCCATCATGCGGTAACATTCACGCTTCTTTTTGCATTCGCAGTCTTTATACGACGGAAACCCGTATTCGTTCATGAAAGCAATTATCCCTTTGTTTTTGCATATACGGCAGTCAAAGTATTTCGCTTCACCTTCTCCTGCATTAAGGATCTCAATTTTTCTTAAGTCCGCTTCATAGTTTCGTCTCTGCCGGTCGGCTTCGTATTCTTCGCTTGAAACCTCGGTCATGCGCTGTGTAATTTCCTTAATGAACTGTTGGGTCGTTTTCATCCCAGTATTGGTTTCTGACATCGAAAAGATCACTTCCTCCTGAGTTTCCTGAATAATCGTTGCGTTCCCATGTTCGAACCGCAGCCTTCCAGTCTTTCATCGGATTCTTTCCGACTTTCCAGCCGTTTGACTCGTAATAATCATAAAACCTTTGCGGATCAACCTGATTCGATCGTTCCCTGCAATATGCTAAAACATCGTCAACACTTGGTTTTACGAATTTTTTTCTTTTCGGTTTATCTTCTTGTTCGGTTGTTTTATCCGATAGGGTATCGATAGGGTATGTATACCCTACCGATACTTCTGTATC
>JAFYUM010000013.1 GCA_017558505.1 Ruminococcus sp.
TACTACAATTGGATTTACATTAATTTATGAAATGCTACTTAGCGAAGAAGCGGGAATAGGAAATATTATTTTAGCTTTATTTAAGCTCGCAGAAGAAGCCAAACTATTAGTTCTCAAAAATAGAGGCTCTATAAAAAAATCTCTGTAAATTAATCAACTGTAATATAAACGATTATATTTTAAGAGCAGCAATGAAGCTGCTCTTTTTTTCGGCATATATAGCCATCAGAACTCATATTACTCAAACATTGCATGGGTAGAACATTTTAATTGTTGCGTACGTCAAATACAATCAAGAGTTAATTTTGAAAGCAATAATTGCAGCTCATAATTATCAACCTTCCATTTACAATGTAAACCCATTGTTGTATTTTATAAAAAAATCATTGGTTGCATACAACGGAAAATTGTGATATAATGTAAACAACGAAAGAAATCCGGATTCTTTCATTCAAAAACAATCACAAGTTGATTTTTGAGGTGCTAATATGGAATTGCAATTCAGTAAAAACTTAACTAAATACAGAAAATCCTGCGGAATGACGCAGGGACAGCTTGCGACAAAGCTGAATGTCACACCACAGGCTGTTTCAAAATGGGAAAACGGAAGTCTGCCTGATTCGGAGCTTCTGCTAAAAATATCAGGTATATTAGGTGTTTCAATCGATGTACTGTTCGGAATCAAAGAAGAACGGCATGAACAGAATATCGAGGAGCTGATTGCCCAAAAAATCAGGCAGACACCGGAAAAAGAACGTGCCAATTTAATTATGAAATTTTATTATGCAGCTATATCAGCCTATAACGATTACACGTTGTCTGCTGCAAACTATCCTGAAAATCTTGAACTTGAAACCTATGCTGAACTCAGAACTGATAATGAATTTGCATTGGCAAGACTCAATGATGATTTGAAATACTGCTGTTTCCTCAAAATCCCTCAGAACGGCGTAGATTCATATACAGAAGTATGCGATAATATGATTCATCTGTTTCAGACTCTTGCAAGCAAAGATGCTATATCGATTATTCATTATCTTGGCAGCTGTTATCGTAACAGGATGCAGTCCCTTGATTTTATTTCAAAACAGGTTAACATACCTGTTAAACGAGTTCAACCAATAATGGATAACCTTGACAGGCTTGGGATAGTATGGCGTGTATCCGCTGATATCAGTGACACACCCACAATTATTTATGGTTACAGTTATAATGCAGCTCTTACTCTTCTGCTTGTCATTGCAAAAACAATTTCAAGATATATAAGATTTCATGATTTAAATATTGACACATACTCCCGTGGTCCTTTCAGATGTAAAACGACAGATAACTCAACTCCCGTTCCGCAAGCAGATTTTTGGGATAATAATTCAACTATTTCTGAGGAGGAATAATCTATGAAGAAATGTAAGTCTATCATTGCAGCTGTCATGGTAATGGCAACTGCACTTACTGCTCCTTTTTCAGCTGTAAATGCTGCTGAAAACAAAATGAATATCAATATTGACCTTGCAGGTGAAAAAAAGGAAATCAGCCCATATATTTACGGTATAAATCAGTATGGTATTGATGTAAATAAGATTACCGCTACTGCATATCGTCAGGGCGGCAACAGAATGACTGCCTACAACTGGGAGAATAACGCTTCTAATGCTGGTTCTGACTGGAAGCACAGCTCCGATAACAACCTTTCAAATTCTGACGAGCCCGCTGACTGCGTAAAGGTTCTTTCAGAAACAGCTGCAAAAAATAATGTAAGCTATAAATTGACTACATTACAAATGGCTGGTTATGTATCCGCCGATAAGGACGGTACTGTTACCGAAGAAGAAGCTGCTCCCTCTGACCGCTGGAATGAGGTGCTGTTCACCAAAAATGCACCTTTTGACGAAACTCCTGACCTTACAGACGGCAAGGTATATATGGACGAATACGTTAATTATATCATAAATATGCTTGGTGATTCCACATCTCCTACAGGTATTCAGGGTTACAGCCTTGATAATGAGCCTGCTCTCTGGGATCACACTCACAGCAGAATCCACCCAAACAACCTTACTCACGAGGAGCTTTCTTCAAAGTCAATTGAGCTTGCAAAGTCTGTAAAAAAACTTGATCCAAAGGCTGAAATTTTCGGACCTGCTCTTTACGGATACACAGCATTTGACCACCTCGATGATGATGAAACAAGTAACGAATGGGAGAATTTACAGGCTGAAAACAATTATCACTGGTATCTTGACTGTTATCTCGATACAATGAAAAAAGCATCAGATGAAGCTGGTATAAGACTCCTTGATGTCCTCGACATCCATTACTATACAGAAATGACTGGCGATTGCCGTGTAAATCAATGTAACGATTCTTCTCACGTAGCCTGTGCTGAAGCAAGAATGCAGTCTGTTCGTTCCCTTTATGAGGAAGGATTTATCGAAAACAGCTGGATAGGCGAATGGTGTCAGCATAACCTGCCAATTCTGCCCACTGTTCAGGAGTCTATTGATAAGTATTACCCAGGTACAAAGCTTGCCATTACTGAATATGATTTCGGCGGCGATAACATAAGCGGAACAATTGCACAGGCAGAGGCTCTCGGTTGTTTTGCCGACGCTGAAGTTTATCTCGCCACAAAGTGGGGCTGCAACAATTATCAGGCTTCCGCTATTAACCTCTACACAAACTACGACGGCAACGGCAGTTCATTCGGTGATATGCTTCTTCCTACAAAAACTGATGATGTTGCACTTTCAAGCGCTTACGCTTCAATCAAGGGCAATGATCAGGGAACTGTAACTGCTATGATAACAAATAAGGATATGGAAAATACCGAAAATGCTGTAATTAACCTTAAAAACGCGGATACAACCTATGAAGCTGCGGCTGTATATGCTATTTATGGCGATTCTGCTGAAATCAAGCTTATCAAAATATTGGATGATGTAAAGGATAACGTAGTAAATGTTGAACTTCCTGCTTATTCTGCTGCTATGGTAGTAATTACAGATGATGCATCTGATTTTGAAGGACTTGAACTCTATAATCCCGATAAATTCACATACAAAACAGAAACTTTTGAAGATATAGAAAACATGATTAATAATAACGGCTATGTTGAAGTACCAATTACTGACCCCGAACATCTTGTAAGAATTGACATTACAGGCGATGTAACATCAAGTGCAGGTTCAAGCTGGGCAACAGCAGGCTGTGCTGTATGTATCAACGCAGTTGATGAAGACGGCAATGATTTCTGGACTTCAAAGAGCTATAATTTGCCTCTTGGCAAAAACTCATTTGCTTCCGTTGAATTTGACGGCACACTTACAAAAACTGTTGACGATGAAAGTGAAATCGTAAACGGTGTTGTTGCAGACGGAAAAATTGAGATGCAAAAATGGTGGGACGCATCTGAAAAGGCTGAGGAAGATGTCGAAGATGTAATTGCTGTAGAGTATAAAAAGATAGAAGTTGTTTACGAATACGAAAACACAGGTGAGCAGGATAAAACAGAACCTACAACAGAGCCAACTGAGTCTTCTGAGAATCCTGAGGTAACCCTCTATGGCGATGCAAACAATGACGGTGTTGTTACAATTGCAGACGCTACAGCTGTTCTTCAGTCAATCGGTAATCCTGACAAATATTCACTTTCCGAACAGGGTGCACTTAATGCTGATGTAAACGGTGAAGCAGGTATTACAGCTGATGATGCACTTGTAATCCAGAAAGTTGATGCCGGATTGGTTGAATTGAATGAGCTTCCTATAAAAAATAAGTTATTGAGAAAAATATAGGTTCCCTATACAAAATGCAGCAAACACACTAACGGAATTTCCTGTAAAGTGGTTTGCTGCATTTTTTTAACATACAAGCATCAAAACATATCCAAACCAATCAGGTCCTTCCACCTTTGAAAAGTCAGATCTATCATGATTAGTCATAGATAAGCCTATTCCGGTATAATCCTAAAATAGCAGAAAAGAAAACTCCACAATATAGTATTGTTTTCAAAGTTATAACTGAATTATTGCTTATAATCATATTTTGCGATAAAACCTTCGCGATTCTTATTTGTTGCTGTTTTGTATAAGATTTGTATTTTTTTGTTGAAAGATTTATTGACATCTTCATATTGAGATGATATAATAAAAATATATAAAAATATAAACCTCTTACAAATCAATAATATAAAGGAGTGTTGGGTATGAAAAAAGGGATATTGAAAAAACTGTTTGCTTGTATGTTATCTGCTACGGTTGCTACAGTTTCATTTCCTGCAGAAACCGGATTTGAAACAAAAGCTGCTGAATTCAGTGAACAGGGCTATCAGGATGGTCTTGACTGGGAATTATGGTATAGTTACGACGGTCAGGGAACAGGCGAAATGGAACTGACGGGAAATGGCGGATTTATTGCTGAATGGAACGATGTTCAGGAATATATGGCAAGAACAGGCATAAAATGGGATCTTAAAGCTGATACTCCAAGTTATGCTAATAAATATTATGAATGGGAAGAAAATGGTAATATTATAGTCAATTATGACGTGGATTATCGGCCTGAGGGCTGTTCAACCCTTTGTGCTTTCGGCTATGGTGGTTACCAAGTTGATTTTCAGTTTTATATTGTGGAAAATTACAGTGACTGGGATCCTGCTGAAACAATTGAATATGTTGACGACATTGAAGTTGACGGAATTACATATGACGTTTATAAAAGCGGATTTCACGATATAAGCGGTATAACCTACAAAACCTACTACAGCGTACGCCGTGATGATGATAAAAGTTCAAGTGGAGCTATTAATGTAACAGGTCATTTTGATGAATGGAAAAAGCTTGAACTAACTGTACCTGATTCAATTCAAGAGGTATCTTTACTTGTATATGGATTTGATTCTACAGGCTATGCAGAGGTAAAGAAGAACTATATTACAATTGACGGCAAACCTGTTAATAAAAATCGGAAGAATCTGACGAACCAGAAATAATAAGCGGTGAATGTGGCGAAAATGCAAGCTTCACATTAGACGAAAAAGGCACGTTAACCGTCAGCGGCACAGGCGATATTTCCTTTGGTTGTGGTACAGGAGAATCTATCCGATGGGATGGATACATTGATAGCATAAAAAAAGTAATTATTCAGGACGGTATAACGTCCGTCGGTGATAATGCTTTTTCGGAATCCACTTCTTTGTATAGTGTCACAATTCCGAAAAGCGTTCTGGAAATATGAGAATTTGCTTTTAACAGTTGTACAATGTTGAATTCAGTAATTATTGAAAATCCCGATTGTATAATTCCTATGTCTGATGATACCATAAATAACGGTATAGAATCAGATTCATCTGGAAGCAAACAATATGACTTAACAATATATGGTTATGCTGGCTCAACAGCTGAAAAATATGCATTAGAAAATGATATACCGTTTAAAGCGTTGGACGAAACTTCCGCAGCAAGAAATATAAAAGGCGACGCTAACTGTGACGGAACATTGTCAATAGCAGACGTAGCTTCAATTTATCAGGCGTTGGGAAATTCAGACAAGTATTCATTATCAGAACAGGGTTTGGTTAATGCGGATATAGCTGATAATGGCAACGGTATCACCGTCAATGATGCTATTATGATACAAAGACTTATCACAGATGAGGCTCTATAAATCATTTTATATCTGATGAATTTCCAAAGATTTAAATCAAATTTCAAAAAAACACGAAACTTTACTGTTTCGTGTTTTTTTTGAAATCAGAATATTATATCCAAAAACATTTGAAAAATATATTCATTTTATCCACCAAATATTCATATTCTCCATTGACATAAATAATGTTATTTGATAAAATATAAATATAAAGTCACGGCAACACTGTACAACCTCTGTGCAGTATTGCCATAATTAATTCAAGGGGGAATTTTAAATGAAGAAATTACTCAAATCCACTGTAGCAGTTGCTTCGGCTTTATCAATGTTATGTGGCGCAATGCCGATTGTAACAAGCGCAGAAAATCCACTTGCACAGAGTCTTTACACTGCTGATCCTGCACCTATGGTACATGACGGTGTTCTCTATTTATACACAAGTCATGATAGAGATAATTCCGACTATTTCTATATGCCCGACTGGCAGTGCTATTCCACAACAGATATGAAAAACTGGACTCATCACGGTACAGTTTTATCTGATACGGATTTTTCCTACGCTGAAAAAGATACTGCATGGGCTGCACAGTGTATTGAAAGGAACGGAAAATTCTATATGTACTGTCCTCTCAATAATGCGGCAGGTGGCGGTCGTGTAATTAGCGTTGCCGTTTCGGACAGCCCTACCGGACCTTTTAAAGACGCTCTGGGCAAGCCTCTTGTAGGTCCTAACTGGGATTTCATCGATCCGACAGTTTATATCGACGATGACGGACAGGCTTATCTCTACTGGGGCAATCCACAGCTTTATTATGTAAAGCTTAACGAAGATATGATTTCATATTCCGGAGATGTTCAGAAGGTTGATATGAGTTCTGGTTTTGGCAAAAGCAACGATCCCGAGAGCCGCACAGGTGCTCTTTATACAGAAGGGCCATGGTTCTATAAAAGAGACGATTTGTACTATATGCTCTACGCCGCAAATGGTATTCCCGAAAATGTAAGCTACTCAACAAGCACATCTCCCACAGGTCCCTGGACATATCGTGGTGTTATTATGCCCAACGGCGAGGATGGTGCAGCTTTCACAAATCACCCCGGTGTAGTTGATTACAAAGGTCACTCATACTTCTTCTATCACAATCAACGTCTGCCCGGCGGTGGTGGATTTAACCGTTCTGTTGCCGTGGAGGAATTTACCTACAACAGCGACGGCACCTTCCCCACAATTCATATGAGCGAGGACGGTCCTACACAGCTTGAATCCGTAAACCCATACGAAAAAAATGAGGCTGAAAAAATGAGTTACGGCTCAGGAATTGAAACAGAAGTCTGTGGTGACGGCGGTATGGATGTTGCAAATATTGAAAGCGGCGACTATGTAAAGATCAGCGGCGTTGACTTTGGTGAAGGTGCAGCTTCCTTTACAGCAAGCGTTGCTTCTGCTACAGATGGCGGAACAATCGAAATCCACCTTGATAGCGCAACAGGTCCCATTATCGGAACAGTTGACGTTACCTCAACAGGCGGCTGGCAGGATTATACAAGGGTAACAACAAACATAATGGGAGCAAAGGGCGAACACGACCTGTTCCTGAGATTTTCGGGCGGTGAGGGTTATCTCTTTAATGTTGACTGGTGGCAGTTTACAAAGTCAGGTACATCAGCAGAGCAGACTACAACAAAACCGACCGGAAATACAGATGATACCAATACAAGCACAAGCGGAAAGGAATATTTCCGTGATACTTTTGAAAGCGGCGAGGGCGACTGGACAGGGCGTGGTTCTGCTACAGTTTCAGCAAGCGGAGATGCAAAATATCAGGGAAGCAAAGCACTCTTTGTAGATGACCGTGAAGCTTCATGGAACGGTGCAACAAAAGCATTGAGCACTGATACTTTCATTCCCGGACAGGAATTTTCTTTCAGCGTCAATGTAATGTGCCCCACAGAGAACAAAAGAAGCTTATTCTATCTCACACTCCAGTATACAGGTGCTGACGATGAGACATATTATGACAAGATTGCAAGAGGCGTTGCAATGAATGGCAACTGGATTCAGCTTTCAAATCCAAATTATAAAATTCCCGAAGGTGCAGCTGATTTACAGCTTTATGTAGAAACAAGTACAGGTCAGAATGATTTCTACATTGATGATGTAGTTGCTGCTTCAAAGGGCACAAAAATTTCAGGTGCAGGTCTTAAAAACGCTATTATAAGAGGAGATATCAACTGCGACGGCAAAGTTGATGTATATGACGTAATTGAAGCAAGAATCAGCTATATAAACGGATTTAAAAATGAGCAGGTTGCTAAAAATGCTGATGCCGACAACAGCGGTGAAGCAGCAATCAATGACCTTGTTCTTATTCATCAGTTTGTAATGGGCGAAATTGATGACTTCCCGCAGGGTGAGCTCGTAGTTCCGGATGAACCTGTAAAAGAGCCTTTTGAATACAACGCTAATCTCCAGTACCATGCCGCTCCCGACAAATATGTCAATGAGCCCGCAAGCCAACAGGGTAAAGTAATCAACGAAACATATACAGGTATTCACGGACAGAAGAAGCTCAATGTATACCTGCCTTATGGATATGATGAAAACAAGAAGTACAATATTTTCTACCTCATGCACGGCGGCGGAGAAAATGAAAATACAATATTCAGCGACGATGTAAAATTCAACAATATGCTTGACCATATGATTCAGAATGGCGAAATAGAGCCTATGATTGTTGTAACGCCCACATTCAACAACGGTGGATGTTCAGCTGAAACAGTATACAAAGAAATGAAAGAAAGCATCGTTCCATTTGTCGAAGGAAAATATTCAACATATGCTGAGTCAACTTCGCCTGCTGACCTTGAAGCTTCAAGAATGCACAGAGCATACGGTGGTTTCTCCATGGGCGGCGGCTCTACATGGAATGTACTCATAAACGATATCGACTACTTTGCATATGTAATGCCTCTCAGCGGTCATTGCTGGGGTGGAGCAGATGCCGTAGGTCAGGCTGTTGCAAATTCCAAGTATAAGGATTCAACATATATTCTTGCAGCTACAGGTACAGAAGATATTGCATACGGCAATATGGTTCCACAGATTAACGCCATGAAGAATATGTCTGTATTTACATATACATCAGATTTCTCAAAGGGTAATTTCTACTTCCTTGAAGCTCCCGGTCTTACACACTGGTGGGGTTTTGTAAGACACTATGTATACGATGCACTCCCCTATTTCTTCCATGAATAATTCAGTGGAAACCCAGAAGCAAAAGTAGAATAAAAAGAAAAAAGCAATACCGTACAAAAGCTTACTCTTGTACGGTATTGCTGATTTTTATGAATTTTTATCAACTGTGTGGAACTTTTTAAGGTTGCCAATTTTTTCATTACGCTCATCAAGAATTCTCTCAACATCTGTCCATTCGAGTCCCTGATTTACACAAAGTACCATAATGTGGTATAAAAGGTCATTGATTTCATTCATAAGCTCGTCATTGTCGTTATTTTTAGCGGCAATAACAGTTTCAGTAGCTTCCTCACCGATTTTCTTGCAGATTTTATCTACACCCTTGTCAAAAAGGTAGCAGGTATAGGAATTTTCAGCAGCACATCCGTTATCATACTGTTTTTTTCTCTCTTTGATTACTTCAAAAATTTCGTGATATACGTTCATTTTTTATTCCTCCGTATTATATAATTCATTAAAGAAACAGCTGTAGCTTCCTGTATGACAGGCAACTCCCGTCTGCTCCACATTTACAAGCAGGGTATCATTATCGCAGTCACCATAAATTGACACGACTTTCTGTAAATGTCCCGATGTTGCACCCTTATTCCAATACTCCTGACGGGAACGGCTCCAGAACCATGTGTAACCCGTTTCAAGAGTTTTTTTCAGGCTTTCCTTGTTCATATACGCAAGCATAAGAACTGTTTTTGTGTTGACCTCGTAACAAATAGCAGGGATAAGCTCTCCCTTTTCAAAGAATTTGTCAAGGTCGTTTAAATCTATTTTTATCATATCTTACCTTACCTCACAATTACTCCACGTTCTCTGCAATAATCCTTAACCTCGCCTACAGTAAGCTCTCTGAAATGGAACAGAGAAGCCGCAAGAGCCGCAGTTGCTCCTGTTTTTTCGAAAACCTCATAGAAATCGTTGATTTTTCCCGCACCGCCGCTGGCAATTACAGGAATTGAGCAGTTGTCGCATACGGCTTTCAGCATTTCAATGTCAAAGCCCTCTTTTGTGCCGTCAGCGTCAATGGAGTTCAGACATATCTCACCTGCACCCAGCTTTTCAATTGTATGCACCCAGTCGATAAGGTCAATTCCCATATCAACTCGTCCGCCATTGATGTAAACCGTCCACTTGTGGTCGGCTATTTTTTTAGCGTCAATTCCCACGCATATACATTGACTGCCGAATATATCTGCTCCGTCCTTGATAAGCTGCGGATTTTTTACAGCTTGTGAGTTTACAGAAACCTTGTCCGCACCTGCACGGAGAGTTTCACGTATATCGTCAACTGTCTTTATTCCGCCGCCAACTGTCAGAGGAACGAATACTTTTTTTGCAGTTTCTCTTACAACATCAAGGAACACTCCACGTCCCTCAAATGACGCTGTTATATCATAGAATACAATTTCATCTGCACCCTGCTTGTTGTACTCTGCCGCACATTCAACGGGATCGCCTACATCTCGTATTCCCTCAAAATTTACTCCCTTTACTACCTTGCCGTTTCGCACGTCAAGACAGGGAATTATTCTTTTTGCAAGCATTATTTCACGCTCCTTTGTTTATTTAATTCGTGTTTGATAGTAAATACAACACTTTATTGAGGGAGACCCTTTTGAAAAAGGGTCATCCCTCAAACTCCCTCCCTAAAACTTTTATCTTAATTTTCTATACAGGGATTTATCCCTGTATAGAAAATTTAAAACTGAAAGTCTTTGGAAAGGGGGCTGGGGAAGAACCTTTCTTCAGAAAGGTTTTCCCCAGTAAGCGTTGCACTTACTATCAACCCTGAGTTGCATAATCAATGGCATCTTTGAGATTTAAAGTGCCTTTATAAATGGATTTTCCACAGATTGTGCCGTAAAGTCCCATTTCCTTGCAGGCTATAATATCCGCCATTGTGTGAACTCCGCCGCTTGCCACGATGTTAGCACGTCCCTCCGTAGCGTCAGCGAGAGCCTTTAACTGCTCCACATTTACGCCGCTAAGTGTACCGTCTTTGGAAATATCAGTGAAAATAAAGTATTTCACACCAACCTCAATCATCTTATTTGCAAGGTCGATATAGTTCACATCGGAGCTTTCAAGCCAACCCTCAGTTGCAACCATACCATTCATTGCGTCAATCCCAACAACGATTTTTTCGCTGCCGAATTTCTCAACGGCATCGCTTACAAGCTTAGGATTTTTCAAAGCTACAGAGCCGAGAATTACCCTTGTTATGCCCATTTTGAGATATTCGTCAATTGTTTCAAGGGAGCGAATACCGCCGCCCAGTTCTACTTTCAAATTAGTCTTTTCGGCAACATCTGTGTAAATCTTTGTGTTTACAGGTCTGCCCTCTTTCGCTCCGTCAAGGTCAACCATGTGAATCCATTCACTGCCTGCCGCCTCAAAGCCTTTTGCAGTTTCAAGGTAATCGCTTGCTACCTTTTCAACTGTGGAAAAATCGCCCTTGAATAAGCGTACACAGTTGCCGTCTTTTATATCAATTGCAGGTAAAATAATCATACAAATCCTCCGTTTGTTGATGTAAATCCCTTGCTCTTGTAGTGTTTTCATAGCTTATTGAGGGAGACCCTTTTGAAAAAGGGTCCTCCCTCAAACTCCCTCCCTAAAACTTTTATCTTAATTTTCTATACAGAGATTTATCCCTGTATAGAAAATTTAAAACTGAAAGTCTTTGGAAAGGGGTCTGGGGAAGAACCTTTCTTCAGAAAGGTTTTCCCCAGCAGGCTATGAAATTACCACAAGAGAAAGGATTTATTATTCTTCTGAATTTACACTTCTATACTTTTCTGTGCTTATACCGCCCTCAGCTATCATTTTTTCATATGCTGCGTCTGCTTCTTTTGCAGATGTAAAAATATAACCATCATCGCCCAAAACGTTGCAATTTTTCAATGAACTTACATTTGTAAATTCTTCAGAAGTAAATGGTTGAATTAATGAAAAAACTTTCTCGCTATTTTCTTCAGAGATAAAACTCCACCCTCTGATTTCATCGAAAGTATCCCAGGGATTTTTATATAATAAATAAACATCGCTACCGTCATATATACCATTATCATGAGCATTTTTCAAATCCATACCATATAAAGTAAACCCAAAATAAATATTATCTTGATAATCGGTCTGTTCACCTAAATAAAAATGAATACTTTTAGTATCAGAGTCAGACAATATATTTTCCTCGCCACAAGATAATTTTCCTGCAAGAAGGTACACTTCATCTTTTTTATATTGATCCAAGAATCTGTAATCCTCATCATTTAAAGCATATTTACTTCCGCAACCATATTCGCTTTTTTTACTATCTTTACTTCCACCATTATCACTATTCGAATCAGCCGAATTACAAGCAACCATACTTGTGCAAGCTAAAACACTTGCTAAAATTACAGATATAATTTTTTTCATTTAAATTCCTCCGCTATTAATTAAATTAATTCTCCAAAGTTTTTCAGTATCTTCAAACCTGTATCTCCGCTCTTTTCCGGGTGGAACTGAGCACCGTAGACGAATTTTCCGTCAAAAACAAGAGCAGGAACTCGTCCGCCGTATTCGCTGTATGCGGCTATATTTTCATCTGCACACTCTGCCTTATAAGAGTGAACGAAATACACATATTCATCGTCCCCGATATTTTCAAGGAGTTTGCAATCGTTAAGCTTTTCAAGCTTGTTCCAACCCATATGTGGAATAATCAGGTCAGGCTCGTCCATATATCTGACGCTGCCCTTTATAAGTCCAAGACCGTCACATTCCTCAAATTCATAGCCTTTTTCAAAAAGCATCTGCATACCAAGACAAATTCCCAAAAGAGGCTTTTTTGCGGCTTCTTCCTTGATAGTGTCAATAAGTCCGCTTTTTTCAAGCATAGCCATAGCGGCAGGAAATGCACCAACTCCAGGGAGAATAACAGCGTCAGCCGCTTTTATTTCGTCCTTGTCAGCTGTAAGCTTGCAGTCAAGTCCCAGATAGTCAAGGGCATTTTTTACGCTGAAAATATTACCAGCACCGTAATCAATAATTGCAATCATTTACAGTACCCCCTTTGTGGAAAGTGTAGTTCCGTCGGCATTATAAGCCACAGCCGCCTTTAAAGCGTGAGCAACAGCCTTATAAACTGCCTCTGCTTTATGGTGGTCGTTAGTGCCGTACATGAGGTTTATGTGCATTGTAATTCCTGCATTGAAAGCAAATGCACGGAAAAATTCTTCAGTCATGCAAAGGTCATAACCGCCGCATGACTGATTTGTAAAATCGCAGTTGAACACGAGGAATGGTCTGTTGCTCAGGTCAAGACTGCACATTGCAAGCGCTTCATCCATAGGGATATAAGCTGTGCCATAGCGGACAATTCCCGATTTACCGCCTAATGCGATATAAAGTGCCTGACCGAGAGCAATTCCCGTATCTTCAATTGTGTGGTGGCAGTCAACCTCCAAATCGCCCTTAACTTTAATAGTCATACTTATTCCGCTGTGCTTTGAAAGGGCAGTGAGCATATGGTCGAAAAATCCCACACCTGTATCAATGTCGGAATTTCCCTTTCCGTCAAGCTCTGTGACAATATAAATATCGGTTTCACGGGTTTTTCTCGTGATTTCACCTCGTCTGATATTATCCATTTATGATTTCCTCCAATGCATTGAATAATCTGTCCATTTCCTCATCTGTGCCTATGGATATGCGGAGATAATCACAAATTATGGGCTTATTCCAGTAACGGACAAAAATATTGCGTTTTTTCAGTTCCTCAAATATAAACTGTGCGGATACTTTCTGGGGACTTGCAAAAATAAAGTTTGTCTTTGAATCGGGGAATACAAATCCCAACTCTGTAAGACGTGCCTTTGAACGTTCTCTTGTGGCAATAATTCTGTCAACGGTTTCACGGAAATATTCCTCGTCAGCCATTGATGCCGCACCGCAAAGCTGTGTAATTGGATTCATTGTATATGAATTTATAGAAAATTTCACATCGTTCATATACTTTATAAGCTTTTCGCTTCCAATTGCAAAACCGATACGCATACCGGCCATTGAACGTGATTTTGAATAAGTCTGCACAACAAGGAGATTTTCGTATTTTTCCACAAGGGGCAGACAGCTTTCACCGCCGAAATCCACATAAGCTTCGTCAATGATAACTACGCTGTCGGGATTGTTTTTAACGATATATTCAATGTTTTCAATTGTTTCCATAACTCCCGTGGGAGCGTTTGGATTGGCGATAACTATACCGCCGTTTTCTGTGATGTAATCCTCTCTGTTGATTGTAAAATCGCTGTTGAGAGGAATCTGCTTGTATGGAATACGGTAAACGTCAGCCCATACATCATAAAAAGAATATGTTATATTTGGGAAAATCACAGGCTTTTCATAGCCGAAAAATGTCATAAAGGCTATGGCTAAAACATCGTCAGAGCCTACTCCTGCAAATACCTGTGAGGACTTTACATTGTATCTCTTTGCAATTGCGTCAACCAGTACCGATGAATCGGGGTCGGGGTAAAGACGCATTCTGCCGTATTCAAAATCCTCCAGTATCGCCCTTACAGAGGGTGACGGAGGGTATGGATTTTCGTTTGTGTTGAGCTTTACAACGTCCGTTACCTGTGGCTGTTCGCCTGGGGTATATGGTACAACCTTACGGACATAGCTCTCCCAATTGTTACTCATAATATATCACTCCAAATTATCCTAACTGAGCAAATTCTATCATATTTTTTTCGCTGTCGATTATTACAGCTGTGCTGTGAGGGTGATTCCAGTTATGTACTGCTGAAGTTACATAAACTGTTGCTGTGGCATTGCCTTTCCAGAAATCAGTATCTCTGTAAACCAAAAGAGATTTATCATCTTTTATTCCTATATCTGCTTTTGGACTGACTTGTTCAACATCGATGCTTCCATCTTGAAACACGCTTAGAGGATATGTATATATAGCCTTTGCTGAATACTCCTCCTCGTAAGCTTTTATTACATCCTGTGAAGCCTTGAAACGCACACTGGAATGTCCAGTCCCCTGAAGCACACTGGGCATATAATCCAATCTGTAATCATTCATTTCATCAGGAAACTCATCAGGCATATTTGCCAAAGCATTATGATTATAAAATTCAATATATTTACGCTGGAAATCATACTTCCAAGCTGACTTGGACTTGATTCCTGGTGCAAACAAACTTGAATACGCAATTACAGGAATAACAATCACACACCATTTTATGCTCTTGAAAAAATGATTTTCTTCTGCTCCTTTTTTAACACATATCAGATTACGAATAAACCATATCCCGCTTATAATAAAGCGGAAATTCCCTTTATTAGTGAAAATAAACAGCAGAAGAAATAATAAGGATAATAAAGCAGATATAATCAATGAAACTATAATAAATGCCTTGTTCAGCCTTGGAGATTTTATCTGCTTTATATCCGTTGTCATTATATTTCGACTCATTCAAATCTTACCTTAATAGCGTTTGCGTGAGCTGTAAGTCCCTCTTTTTCTGCAATGAGAACAATATCATCGTGTGCCTCTGCAAGCGCCTCTCTTGTGTAGTATGTGTAGCTGATACGCTTTGTAAAGCTTGCAACTCCGAGAGGTGAGAAGAAACGTGCTGTTCCGCTGGTGGGAAGTACGTGGTTGGGGCCTGCATAGTAGTCACCGAGAGGCTCTGACGCATAATTTCCAAGGAAGATTGAGCCTGCATTGTCAAGGCTTCCCAGAAGCTCCATAGGATTTTCCATAAGAACTTCAAGGTGTTCGGGAGCAATTTCATTTGCAAGTTCTACGCACTTTTCACGGCTGTCAGCAATGATGATTGCACCGTAATCTTCAAGGGATTTCTCGATAATTTCCTTACGTGAAAGGTATTCTTTCTGACGGTTAATTTCAGCAATTGTTTCATCTGCAAGCTTTTCGCTTGTTGTTACCATAATTGAAGATGCAAGAACATCGTGTTCAGCCTGTGACATAAGGTCAGCCGCAGCAAATTTAGGGTCAGCAGTTTCATCGGCAATTACAAGAATTTCACTTGGACCTGCAATCATATCAATATCAACAACACCATAAAGAAGCTTCTTTGCTGTTGCTACATAGATATTTCCGGGGCCTACGATTTTATCGCACTTTGGAATTTCCTCTGTACCGTATGCAAGAGCCGCAATTGCCTGAGCTCCGCCTGACATAAATACTCTGTCAACTCCGCAGATAGCAGCAGCAACAAGAATATCCTTGTTGGGTGTACCGTCCTTTAAGGGAGGTGTAACCATTACGATTTCCTGTACTCCTGCAATTTTTGCGGGAATTGCATTCATAAGAACACTGGATGGATATGCAGCTGTACCGCCTGGAACATAAAGACCAACACGTGAAAGTCCACGTACTCTCTGACCAAGAATTACGCCATTTTCCTTGGGATTGATAAATCCCTGCTCTTTCTGGCGGTTGTGGAAATCAGCAATATTTTCCTGTGCATTGAGAAGTGCTGTTACAAATTCAGGATCAGCCTCTGTGAGAGCGTCATTGATAACCTCACGGGGAACTTCATAATACTGTGGAAGATTTCCGTCAAATTTAAGAGTATAATTCTTTACAGCCTCATCGCCGTTTTCACGGACATCATCAATAATTGCGGAAACTGTTTCAGTTACCTTTTTATTTGTTTCACCTGCTCGCTTGTTAAGCTCTGCAAGAAATGCTTTTTCGTCTGTGCCGTTTGCGTATATCTTTTTCATTTATAAATTCTCCTCAATAAGTGTAATAAGTCTTTCAATTTCAGCCTGCCGCATTTTAAGGCTTACTGTATTTACAATAAGTCTTGCAGAAATAGGTGCAACGTCCTCGATTACTTCAAGTCCGTTTTCCTTTAAAGTTGTACCTGTTTCCACAATATCAACGATACCGTCAGCAAGGTTGAGAATTGGTGCAAGTTCCACAGAACCCTCAATCTTGATAATATCTGTATCCATGCCCTTTTTCTCAAAAAAGCTTCTTGCCACATTGGGATACTTTGTAGCAATTGTTTTTACACCGTAACCGCTGTAAAAATCAAATCCCTTTTTAGTTGCAAGGGCAAATTTACATCTGCCGAAACCAAGGTCAACAAGCTCAAAGAACTTGCCTTTCATCTCCATAATTGTATCCTTGCCTACAACGCCCATATCACATACGCCGTGTTCAACATATGTAATAACATCGTTTGCCTTTGCAAGTACAACTTCAAGATTTGCATCGGGAACAGGAAGTATAAGCTTTCTGCCCTTTTCACGTACTGCTGTACAGTCAAATCCAAGCTTTTCAAGAAGTCCAACTGTATCTTTTTCAAGTCTGCCCTTTGTAAGTGCTATTCTTATAGGTTTGCTCATATCTCGTCCTCCACGCTGTCGCAGTCAACTACAACAACCTTGCAAATTTTCTTTTCCTTAGCGTACTCACGTACTGATTCAATATCGGTAAACAGTGCATTCTCTACGATAAAGCCCTGTTCACGAAGTTCTCTTGCTTGCTTGATAGCAGCAGCCTCAAAGCCTTCCTCAGCAAATACAATAACATCTGGAGCAGGCTCAGAGGGAAGAATTCCGTTTTTCTCAATTACCTTTGAAATGGCATTTACATTTACAGCAAAACCGATAGCAGGAATATCATAGCCGAAATCAGCAATAAGCTTATCGTATCTTCCGCCTGTAACAACCTCGTCACCGTGACCTTTAAGGTAGCCCTTAATAATAAGACCGGTGTAGTAGTCGGTTTTGTTTACAAGTCCAAGGTCAACTGTAATATTGCCCTCGCTGCCGTAAACCTCAGCAATATCGCAGTAGATTTCACGGAGTTCATCAAGTATACGCTTTACATTTTCATCGGGAATAAGTTCCTCAGCCTTTTCAAATACCTCAACTCCGCCGAAAAGTGTGGGGAGTTTCTTCAAAGCGGCTGTAATGCTGTTGTTTCCGAATGTATCAAGGAAATCATTGAGTGCAGGGAAATTCTTATTCTGAATAAGCTTTCTGATGTAATTCTTATCCTTCTCATCAGCTTCAAGGCGGTCAACAAGGCACTTGAATACACCGATATGACCAAGTTCAAGTGAAAATTCCAGACCGAATGCGTTAAGCGCATCAACAGCGGCAGAAATTACTTCAAGGTCAGCCATTTTCATTTCAGAACCGATAAGCTCAATACCAGCCTGAACAGTTTCGTCGCTTCTGCCCTTTAACAGGGATTCGTTGCGGTAAATTGTCTGATTGTAGCAAAGCTTCAATGGCAATTCAGCATCACGAAGTCTTGTAGCCACAACTCTCGCAATAGGCATTGTAGATTCGGGACGCATTACAATAAGTCTGCCCTTGCTGTCAGTCAGCTTATAGAGGTTTTCCTGTGGAAAATAGCGGGATTTCATATTGAATACATCGAAAAATTCAAGTCCGGGGGTAATAATTTCGCTGTATCCTCTGCTCTTGAAAAGCTTTAACAGCGTATCTTCAATTGTTCTTCTGACAACGCTCTCACCGAAAAGCAGATCCTTTGTGCCCTCGGGAGTTATAAGATCATAGTTTTTCATAAAAAACTCCTTCTATATCAGTTTGTTTACTTTAGTGTGCTAACATGATAATATGATACCACAATATTATAATAAAGTCAAGTTAAAAGAAACTCATTTGTGTAGATTCGGGTAAATCACCAAAAGCTCCTATACTTTTGAGCATATCTATTGTGGTCTTTGACACACCGCTCATCTGCTGGAACTCCTCAATAGAGATAAACCCGCCTGCCTGTGCCGCTTCATAAAGTCCACGTGCGGCATTTTCACCGACTCCCGACATTGCAGCAAAGGGAATACGCAGTTTTCCGTCCTCTATGAGATAGTCAACAGCGTGGGATTTGAAAAGATTTATAGGCAGGAATTCATACCCTCTTGACATCATTTCATTTGTAATCAACAGAATATCGTATAAGTCGCTTTCCTTTTTTGAACGGTCATTACCAAGTTCTTTCAATTCCACAATCCTTGCACGCACAGCGTCAATGCCCTTTGTGGCAAGTTCAGCGTCGAAGTCCTCTCCACGTACAGAGAAATAGGTGGAATAGTACTCCAAGGGCTTATAAAGCTTGAACCAGCCCAGCTTCATTGCGGCTATAACGTATGCAGCAGCGTGAGCCTTAGGGAACATATACTTGATTTTCAGACAGCTTTCAATGTACCATTCGGGAACATTGTGACTTTTCAGCATTTCTATAATTTCAGGGGTAAACTGCTTTGAAGCCTTACCCTTTCGAGTCCACTCCATAATCTGGAAAGCCATTTTCGGCTCAACATCCTTATAAAGCAGATATGTCATAATACTGTCACGGGTACCGATAACCTCGGAAATTGTACAGGTACCGTTTTCAATTAAATCCTTTGCATTTCCAAGCCATACGTCTGTACCGTGAGAAAGTCCCGAAATCTGCAAAAAGTCGCTGAATCGTGACGGTTTGGCATCAAGAAGCATACCGATTGTGAAATTCGTACCCATTTCGGGTATGCCAAGACTTCCTGTCTTGCAGTAAATTTCTTCCTCTGTAACTCCGAGAACGGAGCAGTCGGTACACATCTGAATTACCTTTTCGTCATATGCAGGGATATTTTTTATTTCAAGTCCTGTCAAGTCCTCTAAATGCTTGTACAGAGTCGGTACAACGTGGCCAAGCTCGTCGAGTTTCAGAATTGTATCGTGGAGTGAGTTGAAGTCAAAGTGAGTTGTAATAACCTCGGAGTCAGCAGAATCCGCAGGGTGCTGGACTGGTGTGAAATCGTACACCTCATAATCAGATGGCACAACAACCATTCCGCCCGGATGCTGTCCTGTGGTACGCTTAATTCCTGTACAGCCGATAGAAAGTCGTGTAAGCTCCGAGTTATTGAGGTTTATGCCGTTTTCCTCGCAGTATTTCTTTACATAGCCGAATGCCGTCTTATCTGCAACGGCTGAAATTGTTCCCGCCTTGAACACATTTGACTTACCGAACAGCTTTTCCGTGTATCTGTGGGCATAGAACTGATATTCACCGGAGAAATTAAGGTCAATATCGGGAGCTTTATCACCGTCAAAGCCAAGGAATGTTTCAAAGGGGATATCATGTCCCTCACGAAGCATATCAGTTCCGCATTTGGGGCATTTTTTCGCAGGCAGGTCAAATCCCGAACCGCATTTACCGTCAAGGATAAATTCGCTGAATTTACAATCTGCATTTGGGCAGATGTAATGGGGGGGCAAAGGGTTAACCTCGGAAATTCCAGCCATAGAGGCAACAAATGACGAACCGACAGAGCCTCGTGAGCCTACGAGATAGCCGTTTTCAACAGAGTTCCACACAAGTTTCTGAGCAATGATATAAAGCACCGAGAAACCGTGCTTTATAATTGAGGACAGCTCTCTGTCAAGTCGCTTTTCAACAAGTTCAGGCAAGGGATTGCCGTAAATTTCATATGCCTTTTCATGAGTAATTCGTACAAGGTCTTCCTCCGCACCGTCAATGGTAGGGGTAAAAGTTCCCTTTGGAATCGGGCGGACAACTTCAACCATATCCGCAATGGCATTTGTGTTTGTGATTACAACCTCTTTCGCTTTATCTTCGCCAAGATACGCAAACTCTTTCATCATTTCCTCTGTTGTGCGGAAATAGAGCATTGCCTGATTTTCAGCATCCTTGAAGCCCATGCTTGCAAGGATAATTTTACGGTAAATTGCGTCCTTGCGGTCAATGAAATGAACATCGCAGGTAGCACATACGGGGATATTCAGCTTTTCGCCCAAGTCGATTATATAGCGGTTGAAATCACGCAAATCCTCCTCATCGGAGGCAACTCCCTCACGTACCATAAACTCGTTATTGCACAGGGGTTGGATTTCAAGATAATCGTAAAATCTTGCCAGTTCCTCGATTTTCTCCTGCGGCTTTTTTTCAAGCATAGCCTGAAAAAGTTCTCCTGCTTCACAGGCACTTCCGAAAATAAGTCCCTCACGATGTTCCATAAGTACTGATTTCGGAATAAGCGGCTTTTTGTAGAAATATTCGAGGTTGCTTATGGAAACAAGGCGGTAGAGATTTTTCAAGCCTGCCTGATTTCGCACAAGAATAATCTGGTGATACGATTTCAGCTTTTTAACGTCAATTTCGCTGACAATTTCATTAATTTGCCCTAAATTTGTAAATCCCTTTTTAGTTTTAAGGCGATTTATGAGTTCAATATAAATCTTTGACAGAATAAGTGCATCTTCATCTGCACGATGATGCTCAAAGCTGCCAAGCTTCAAAGCCTTTGCCACGTTATTCAGCCTGTGTCGTCCAAGTTCGGGCAGCATAGCCTGACAGAAAATCAGCGTATCAAGCCAGTTATATTCAAAGTTTATATTATGCCTTTGCAGAACTTCATTTATCATCGTAATATCGAAGTTTGCATTATGGGCAACAAGTATGGGATTGTCACCGCAGAATTCCATAAATTTCCGTACTGCCTCATCCTCTGTGGGAGCATTGGCAACGGTTTCATCGGTAATTCCTGTCAGTTCAGTTATATTTTCGGGAATGTGCATACCCGGATTTACATAGGTTTCAAAGGTATCCACATTCTGCAAATTCTTGACCTTAACAGCGGCAATGCTTGTCAATCTGTCATTTTTAAAGCTCAATCCCGTTGTTTCAACATCAAAAATAATTATTTCATCGTTGAAATCACGGTTATCTGGCTTTTTCAGAATAAGCTGACGGTCAATATCATTTACTACATATGCCTCCATACCGTAAATGACCTTGAAATTCTTGGGCATATTATACATACAGTCGGGGAATGCCTGTACACAGCCGTGGTCGGTAATCGCCATAGCCTGATGTCCCCATTCCGCTGCCCTTGAAATAAGCTTTACAGGGTCGGTTACAGCGTCCATTGCCGACATATTGCTGTGGCAATGAAGTTCAACACGCTTTTCGGGGTAGTTATCCATTTCGGGAATTCTCTTGACCTTTATAATGGAATTTGCAAGAATACATATATCCCTTGCGTATTCGTCATAGTCGATTTTTCCCGATACAAGGAGGGTTACTCCCGATTTTATACCGCTGAGAGTATCAAGATACTCTTTTTCCTCCGCCTTGATAAAGCATTTTATAAGCAATGAACCGCTATAATCGGTAATGCTGAATGTTGCAACATTCTTGCCGTTTCTCAGTTCCTTGATTTCCTTTGCAAATACGTCACCGACTACTGTAACCTTTGTTCCAAGGCTCTGTACAGCCTCGCCTATCGGTCGTGGAGTTTCACGTATTGCTTTACCGTAAAGAATTGAAGCGGATTCACGATCAAAAACAAGATCGGCAATTGTGTTGTCTATACACTGACTCGGAACAGCAGCCGCAGCCGCTTCGGAATGAAGCTCCTCCGCCGTTTTTTCTGGTATAAGCTGCTCGCTGTAATCGGGCAGTTCAGCCGCAGCTTTTTCTATTATTTCATCATATTCATCAGTAGTAACAGCATCTGCACCGTCAAGATTTACGTTCATACTCAATCCGAACTGATTGTATATCAGCTGGGAAAGCTCACGTTTAAAGCCACATTTTGCAAGTATATCATTTCCGCCATGTTTCAGGGTAATGTTTATTTCATTTTCCTTTACATCAATGTCTGCGTCATTGAGAAATCCGTTTACAACAGATACCTGTCGTTTCAGCCGTTCTATCAGATCGGGCATACAGGACGGTGCAAAAAGTTCCTTTGGATAACGTGGGTTGAGACTTGCGGATTCAAGCTCCAGAGCCTTTGTAACAGACGCATTAAATGCCGATATATCGGAATAAGGCACAATACAGCCATATTCCGCAAAGAAGCTGAAATTTTTCAGGTCATCGGAATATGTCAGCTTGTAAATCCGTCCCGCCCGCACACTATCAGGAATATCGGGACAGAATTCCTTTAAAAATTCAGATAGATTTATATCCATTAAAGTTTTTCAACCTCCGCAAGAAGTTCGGAAACGATTTCCTCCTCCCTGATTTTACGCTGTGTACCGTCTTTTTTGAAGATTACAGCACAGCCGTCACCACCTGCAATTCCTATGTCAGCTTCACGTGCTTCACCAGGGCCATTTACAACACAGCCCATAACGGCTACTGTTATATCTTTTTCTGAATCTGCAAGTGCCGCTTCAACCTTTTTAGCCGTTCCGATAAGGTCAATTCTCGTTCTGCCGCAGGTGGGACAGCTTACAATTGTAACACCCTTACGCTTTCCGATACATTTGAGAATATCCTTTGCCGCCGCAATTTCCTTCACAGGCTCATCGGTAAGTGATACACGGATTGTTTCACCGATTCCGTCACAGAGAAGTGAACCGATGCCGATTGCGGATTTTATAAGTCCCATTCGCTCTGTTCCAGCTTCGGTAACTCCAAGATGAAGGGGATAACAGCACTTCTCAGCGGCTAAACGGTATGAAGCAAGCATACGGTTTACATCAGAGGATTTTATGGAAATTACAATATCATCAAAGTCAAAACGCTCTAAAAGTGCGGCATGGTTCAGCGCACTTTCAACAAGGGCTTCGGGTGTAGGAGAGCCGTATTTCGCTAAAAGCTCCTTTTCAAGAGAGCCTGAATTAACGCCTATACGGATTGGCAGATTTCTTGCACGGCAAGCGTCAACAACTGCCTTTACTCTGTCAAGTCCGCCGATATTTCCTGGATTTATACGGATTTTATCGACGCCTGCCGCCGCTGCTTCAATTGCAAGGCGATAATCGAAATGAATATCGGCTACAAGGGGAATATTCACCGCTTCCTTAATGGCAGGAATAAGCTTTACCGCCTCCATATCGGGAATTGCGGCACGTACTATTTCACATCCTGCCTTTTCAAGCTCCACAGCCTGTTTTACGCTGCCCTCAATATCGTCTGAACGGACATTGAGCATTGACTGTATGTAGATATGATTTCCATCAAGAACACAGTTCCCGACTTTTACAGCTTTGACATTTCTCATAAAATCTACTCCTTTTTTCAGATATGCCGCACAAAGCATTGCTCTGTACGGCATAAATTTGTGTTATTTCTCAAATAAACGCATAATATCGTTGAATGTGGCAAATATCATTATACCAAACAGGAGAACCATTCCTGCAAGATGTACATATCCCTC
The DNA here is from genome assembly GCA_017558505.1 of Ruminococcus sp. GTDB lineage: Bacteria > Bacillota > Clostridia > Oscillospirales > Ruminococcaceae > Ruminococcus. The sequence goes on from JAFYUM010000013.1 coordinate 24,079, forward strand.
ATGTTCAGGCTTTATGGGCTTTCGTCTGATAAGCTCTATAAAGCAGAACAGCAGACGACCACCGTCAAGTCCGGGAACGGGAAGAAGATTAAATATACCAAGATTTATTGTTATAAGGGACATCATATAAAACAGATTGAATATTGCATCCTCAGTGGATTCCGCCTGTTCCGTTGTTTCACTTATTGTTGAAACAACTCCCACAGGACCTGAAACCTGATCCTTGCTTACCTGCCCTGTAACAAGATATTTCAGCGATAATCCCACAATATGACTCATAGAAGCGAATGTCTGTCCCGAATATTTAAGAACACTGACGGGAGTTTTGTCAAGGTAGACAAGTCCGAAATCCATTTTATCCCCTGTCTGGGTATTTGTAAACTTCACTCCGTCAAGTCTGATTTTTTCCCCGTTACGCTTTACAACAAGGTCGTGGTCAGTATCTGTTGCATCGAGCATAAGCATAAAATTCAAATCAAGAACGCTGTATATTTTTGTATTATCAACCTCAACTATTATATCATCGTGGCGGAGTCCCGAATGATAGCTTTCTGCATAATATGTCTTTGAACCGTCGTCATTCTTTACACCTGCAAAACCAAGTATCTGCGTTGTGGGAATGTCAGTCATCATACATACCATTATTACAATTGAAATAATGCCAAGTACGAAATTCATTGTCGCACCTGCGACAAGAACAATCATTCTTTTCCAGAGTTTTGCGTTGCGGAAGCTTCTCGGATCATCTCCCGATGTGTCCTCACCCTCCATAGCACAATATCCGCCTACGGGAAGAAGCCGCAGTGAATACATGGTTTCACCTATCTGCTTCTGAACGATTTTTGGGCCCATTCCTACAGCAAACTCAAGTACCTTTATACCGCTGAGCTTTGCACATATAAAATGACCGAATTCGTGAACTGTTACAATAAGTCCGAATATCAATAATGCGATTACTATACCCATATTTATCCTTTCAATTTACCTCGTTATCCGATAATATCTCTTACATATTCTCTTGCAGCCTTATCAGCGGCAGTAACATCTTCGTAGCATTTTATTTCGGTATAAGGGAATTTATCAAGCACAGAAGAAACTATCTCACCTATCTGCACAAACTGAATTTCATCGTTGAGGAATGCTTTTACAGCCTCCTCATTGGCTGAATTCACAAGGCAGGGATATGCTCCTCCTCTTGAAATAGCTTCAATTGCGGCACTGAGGCACTTGAATGTCTTGTAGTCAGGCTCTGCAAATGTAAGCGTTCCGTAATCCGTGAGGGAAAGCTGTTTTGTAGGACATTCTACTCTTTCGGGATAAAGTAGAGAATACTGTATGGGGATTTTCATATCAGGTACGCCAAGCTGTGCAATTACCGCAAAATCCTTGTATTCAACAGCAGAATGTATAACACTCTGACGATGAACAACAATATCAATCTGCTCCGGTTCAAGGTCAAATAGCCACTTCGCTTCAATAAATTCAAGTCCCTTATTCATAAGGGTTGCGGAATCAATTGTAATCTTGTTTCCCATATCCCAGTTCGGATGCTTCAGAGCGTCAGCCTTTGTGACATTTTTCAGCTGTTCGTAGGAATAGCCGTAAAAAGGTCCTCCCGAAGCTGTCAGGATAATCTTGTTTACCTGCTGAGGATTATTACCTTGCAAACACTGGAATATAGCTGAATGCTCGCTATCAACGGGATAGATCTTTACTCCCTTTTCCTTTGCAAGGGAGGTTACAAGAGCACCTCCTGCAACAAGTGTTTCCTTGTTGGCAAGAGCAACGTCCTTACCCGCATTAATTGCGGTAAGAGTCGGCAGAAGTCCGACCATTCCCACAACGGAATTGAGAACAATGTCGTTTTCTTCAAGAGAAGCAATATGACACAAGCCCTCCATTCCGCAAAGTACGGTAATATCTGTATCTGCAAGACGGCTTTTAAGCTCCTCATATTTATCTTCTCTGAAAATTCCAACATATTTCGGGCGATATTTCCTCGCCTGTTCCTCCAGCATATCAATACTGCTGTGGGCAGCTATGGCTATAATTTCAAGTCCATGCTTTTCACAGACCTCAATTGACTGCGTGCCGATAGAACCTGTTGAACCTAAAATCGAAACCCTTTTCATTATATATTATTACTCCTTTGTATAGAGATAAACAATTCATACAGAAAACTATATGAAAATTTATTCCATAAAATACGAAAGGCAACCATAGTCGCCTTTCATACATTCTTTATAATATGTTTAAATTATTAGCTATGGTTATAAGACAATAGAATGTAGGCAGAACAAAAAGTACGCTGTCGAAACGATCCATAAGTCCGCCATGTCCGGGCATAATCTTTCCGTAATCCTTGAAGCCTATCTGACGCTTTATCATAGAAGCGGAAAGATCGCCTACAGTACCGATAACTGCACAGAGAAGACCTGTAACGGCTACCGCAATATAACTGCCAATATCGTCTTTCATCGGGTATCTCGCAATCATATTGTTATATACCGCAAAACAAGCAACAAAAACAACAGCTGTGGAAATCATACCTCCGATAAAGCCCTCAATAGTCTTTTTCGGACTTATTTCAGGACAAAGCTTATGCTTTCCTATTGCAACTCCTGTAAAATATGCGCCTGAATCAGCAATCCACGCTCCGCAAAGTCCAAGAACAAGGAAAAATACACCGTGCTGGATATTTTCTCTGTCGATACGCACCATTGTACTCATAGCATTCGGTACGAAAATCATTGCGGCAAGTGCAAAAAACACCTGTTCATAACGGATTTTTTTATGCTGATTAAGCCAGATTACAAAAATTCCCATTGAACACAAAAGTGCAACGCCAAAGAGAATCAAACCACGATTTTCTCTGTACTGCGCATATGTGAGAGGCGAATCAATAAAATTGTAATTGAGGCTGTACACAACAGGAACTGTAATTCCATAAGCCATAACCGAAACAAGTATAGGGATACTCTTTTCAAGTTTTACAGCGCGTAAAAGCTCATACAACATAATTACGATAATGCCTGACGTTACAAAAGGCAGAACAAAGGTGTCATGCAGAATCAGCATTGTTATCATTATTACTAATCCCACAGCGGCTGAAATAAGACGAGTCCGCAAATCAAACACCTCCGAACCGACGATTACGTCTGCCGAACTCTATTAATGCCTTGTCAAGCTCAGCAGGTGTGAAATCAGGCCATAAAATGTCTGTGAAATAATATTCTGCATATGCACACTGCCAGATGAGGTAATTTGACAGACGCATTTCTCCCGACGGACGAATTACAAGGTCAACATCGGGTATACCCTTGGTGTAAAGTTCATCAGAAATTGACTGCTCTGTTATATCCTCAGGCTTTATTTCACCGTTCACAGCCTTTTGTGCAAGTATTCTCGCAGCGTGGGCAAGCTCATCCCTGCCGCCGTAGTTTACAGCCATCATAAGAGTCATTTCTGTATAATGTGCCGTATCTTCCTCCAACTTAATCATCTTCTGCTGCAAATCCTCATCAAAAGCTGATTTATCGCCGAGGAAAATCATACGTGTGTTTTCACTTAAGAAATTACGTACATCAACTATGTACTCACGGAAAAGCTCCATAATGGTGTTTACTTCATCATCAGGGCGCTGCCAGTTCTCCGTCGAAAAGGCATAGAATGAGATGTTTTTCAAGCCGATATCCTTACAGTAACGGACAATCTTCTTGAAATTCTTCGCACCCTCTTTATGACCAAAAGGACGTGGCAGACCTCTTTTTTTAGCCCATCTGCCGTTGCCGTCCATAATAAAGCCTACATGCTGCGGAAGCTGTTCAGGCAGAACTGCAATTTCTTTTTTATTGAATATTGCCATACGCCACCATTAAACCGTCATGATTTCCTTTTCCTTATCAGCTACAGCCTTATCAGCGTCAGCACAGAACTTATCTGTAAGATCCTGTACCTTCTTCTCGCAATCCTTGAGATCGTCCTCTGTGATTTCAGAATTCTTCTTCATAGCCTTGAGCTTATCCATTGTATCACGGCGGATTGAACGGATTGCAACCTTACAATCCTCACCATACTTCTTGATGCTCTTGCAGAGTTCCTTACGTCTTTCCTCTGTAAGCTGTGGGAAAGCAAGACGGAGAACATTACCGTCGTTAGTAGGATTGATACCGATATCAGAAGCCTGAATAGCCTTTTCAATAAGCTTCAGTGAAGACTTATCCCATGGCTGAATAACGAGAATTCTTGCCTCTGAAACAGAGATTGCTGCCATCTGGTTTACAGGTGTGGGAGCTCCGTAGTAATCAACCATTACCTTATCAAGTACAGCAGGATTTGCACGGCCTGCACGTACAGCTGCAAACTCCTTATCAAGAGCGTTAAGGCTCTTTGTCATTTTTTCCTTTGCGAGATTGATTGTTTCTTTCATTTCAAATCATTCCTTTCAGTAATTATATTATTAAATTTATAAATCAGTCTTCTGAAACAACTGTTCCGATATTTTCACCCATGACAGCATCAAGGATATTATCGGGACGGCTGAGATCGAATACAAGCATTTTCTTCTTGTTATCACGGCACATTGCAGCAGCTGTGGAATCCATAACAGCAAGACCGTCAGCAATAACCTGTGAGAATGTGAGAGTATCATACTTCTTTGCATCATCATACTTGTGAGGATCCTTGTCATATACACCGTCTACAAGAGTAGCTTTAAGGAAGATATCAGCCTCTATTTCACTTGCACGGAGAGCAGCTGCTGTATCTGTTGAGAAGAAGGGGTTACCTGTTCCACAGCCGAAAATAACAACTCTGCCCTTTTCCATATGACGTACAGCGCGGTTACGGATATATGGTTCTGCAACAGCCTGCATAGCTATAGCAGTCTGTACACGTACTTCACAGCCCAGTGATTCAAGAACATCGGCAACAGCAAGAGCATTCATTGCAGTTGCAAGCATACCTATATGGTCGGCACGTGTTCTGTCCATAGCGCCACTTGAACGGCCTCTCCAGAAATTTCCGCCGCCGACAACGATTGCAACCTGTGCACCTGCGTCAACAACCTTTTTTATACTTGTACAGATATCTGTAATAACGTCATAGTTCAAACCGCTTTTTTTATCACCGGCAAGAGCCTCACCGCTGAGCTTCAACAATACTCTTTTGTACTTTGGTTCCATAATTTGCACCTCATTAGATTTATAATTCTTACATATAGTAAGCTTCAATTTACAAGCAGACGCTTACTATATATATTTTACACTAAAATTCCATTTATGTAAAGTCTATTTTTTTATTTTTATTTAATTTTATTCTTTTAACTTTGTTCATATTCCGACAATACCGCGGTAATTATACTCTTTAAGTGTTGTTTGGTTATAGTGTACAAATTTGTTGAATTTTCTTTGTGCAGTATTTTTTTATTTTTTTGTTGACAAACCTGAAAATTCGTGGTATAATAATAAAGCTGAAACACGAGAGTGAAAAAACAGCAATGATAAAAATGGAGAGGTATCGAAGCGGTCATAACGAGGCGGTCTTGAAAACCGTTTGACTTAACGGTCACGTGGGTTCGAATCCCACCCTCTCCGCCAATTTTATTTAACGGCGATTTTCGTCGGTTTGCGGATTTACCCAAGTGGTGAAGGGGCTCCCCTGCTAAGGGAGTAGGTCGGGAAACCGGCGCGAGAGTTCAAATCTCTCAATCCGCGCCATCTAATTAAAGATGAATTGATAACCCTTGAATTATTCAAGGGTTATCTTTTTATTATTTTCGAAAGCAGGTGGAATATGGTAAACGTAACACTTATCGGAACAGGCGGAATGCTCCCCCTCCCCGACCGCTGGCTTACAAGCCTGTGGCTGGAATATAATGGTAAAGCATGTCTCATCGACTGCGGCGAGGGTACCCAGATAGCCATAGCACAGCACAAACTGAAACTCAGTCACCTTGACACTATATTAATAACCCACACTCATGCCGACCACATATCCGGACTTGCAGGACTTCTCCTCTCACTCGGCAACTGCGGAAAAACAGATACACTGAAAATTTACGGTTATACCGGAATAACGGAAATTATCCGACAGCTTCTTTGTATATGTCCCGTACTACCCTTTCGTATAGAAATTGTAGAGCTTCCGATAAATACAAAATCAAGTTTTATGTGGAATGATATAGTTATATCTTCTCTCCCACTTGACCACAGTATCGATTGTCTCGGATACTCTTTTGTGCTTAACAGAAAGGCTGTATTTGCCCCCGAAAAGGCAAAAGCTCTTGGAATTGATGTTAAGTACTGGAAAACACTGCACAGCGGAAAGAGCATTGATATAAACGCCAAAACAATCACCCCCGATATGGTTACAGCTGAAAGCCGCAGCCCTATAAAAGTAAGCTACATTACCGACACACGATATTTTGGCGGTCTTGAAGAATTTGCCGCAAACTCCGACCTGCTCATATGTGAAGGTATGTACGGTGATGATGAATACATCATAAAAATGCGCGAAAAAGGTCATATGGTATTTTCTCAAAGCGGGAAGCTTGCGATTAATTCACACTCAAAAAGACTGTGGCTTACTCATTACAGCCCTGCACTTACAAATCCTTATGATTATGAGGAATTTATGAAAAAACTTTTTCCTGAAACAATTATAAGTTCTGACAGTCAATCAATAACGCTGAAATAATACTTGACAAATCTTCATATTAATGATATAATTCAAATGTAAAAATAAGGGAAGTCGGGTGAGAATCCCGCGCAGTCACGCTACCGTGTTGCGAATTTATTCGCTGAGTCGGATCGCTTCATTGATTACAGTTTACGAGCGATGAACTGTAATACGTTAGTTATGCAAAATCGTTCTCCGTGTACACCTGTATCACGGAGAGTTTTTTTGTGATGCCTGTGCGATTTATTCGCACCCGACTTCCCGTAATTGAAAGGAATTTTACAATGAAAAAGAAGTCAGGCACAAAAAAAATCGTCATTGGCATTGCAGGAATACTTATTCTCGCTATTCTCTGCGCTGGAATGTGGTTCATCAGCCAATCTGCTAAAAAGGATACTGTCAGCGGTGACAAGTCAATTACCGTGCAGATAGTTTCTGAAAGAGATAACTATAATTTCAAGCAGCAATATACCACAGATGAAGAATATCTCGGTAACTTTCTTGAAAAAGAAAATCTCATAGGTTTCGAAACATCGACCTACGGCAGATTCATCAAATCCGCACATGGCTTCGAGGCCAACGACTCAGACCAGTCATGGTGGTGCATTATGGTTAATGGTGAATCTTCTGTAACAGGCGTTGATGAAATCGTTATTCAGGACGGCGACGTATATCAACTTGAACTGAAAATCGGATGGTAACACACGAAAAAATTTTCCGGATGACACGTATCGCCATAATGGGTACCGTCCTTTACGCAGCACAAGCCGTATTCGCCTTTCTACCGAATATAGAAATAGTAACACTGCTTATTGTTATTTTCACAAAACACACAGGCAAGGATGGAATTACAGCATGTTTTGTGTACGTAACATTAAACGCAATATTTGCCGGAGTCGGACTATGGTGGGCGACATATATCATTGTATGGCCTTTATTCGCTCTGCTGGCATACAAGCTGCGAAATATCAACAGCTGGATCATCTGGGCAATTATAAACGGAGCATTCGGCTTATGCTTTGGCGCTATTTTTGCCCTGCCTTATATTGTTGTATCTCCCACATACGCACTATCCTACTGGATTTCAGGAATACAGTACGATATACTTCACTGTGCAGGAAACTTCACAGCCGCCTTATTGCTTGGGAAACCAATAGACACAGCTTTTAAACGGATAATCGCAGATAATAAAATATAGTAGATTACCCCGATTTAAATAATCGGGGTTATATTTTCAAATAATACAATTTGAATACAAAACATCGGAAACTATTGCCAAAAAAATCAAAACATGATATAATATCATTATATTATTATATGTAAGGATTGTTATGAAAAATTTCTTTTTAAGTTTAATCAGGTCTTTTTACGGAAATCCCGTATTCTGGGCTTCTGTCGTCTTATGTTCTGTTTTTGCAGTATTTTTTACCGCTGATAATCTTGTCAGACCACAAAAAACAGCTCCTGCTGTTTCACAAAGAATTGAAGCTATCAGATACGCCGCCCTCACAACTACCACCACAACTACGACTACCACAACTACTTAAACTACCACCACTACTACCACCACCACAACAACTACTACTACGACTACTACAACTTCAGCAGAAATAAACGAGGATGTATCCGATGATACAGAATACACCACACCGTCATACAACTATATACCCGCAGGCGATTCTCCAAACAGTTCGTTTTATCAGGACAGACTCGTTATCATAGGCGATTCAATTGCATATGGTTTCAACGCATATGGCTATATACCATATCAGCATAACATTGCCGCTGAATCCCTCGCCGTATGGAATATCAATAATTACAGCTTTGATCTTGGCGGAGGTTCAATGGGTGTTTATGATGCCGCAGGGTATGTCTACTCCCCTCTCTATTATATAAGTATAGGTATGAATGATATCTACACATATTCAGCCGACGATTATGCTTGGAAGATACGGGGAATTGCAGAGGAAATTCTCGCAAGAGTTCCCACAGCCACTATAGTAGTAAGCAGTATCACACCCGTTTCAGACGGAAATTACTATACCACAAACGACAGAATAAGAGAATTCAACAGTTCTCTTGAATGGGTTATAAATGATATGCAGTCTCCTCAGGCAATTTATTTCAACAATCACGATGTTCTCTGCGACTGGAACACAGGCTCTATCGGCTGGGAATACGCAGGGGCAGATGGACTTCATCTCAACAGCTCCGCATATTCCGCTATGCTCAATTATCTGTTCAACTATCTTGATACTACTTCAGCATACGAGCAGATTGTCGCACACGAAAGTACATACTGACCATTACACCATTGCATTTCTGCGATGGTGTTTCATTTTCAAAATTAGACAAAATTATACACCATTGATTGTTTAAAATGCCATAGTGACAAAATTTATAAAATGTGATATAATAATTATTGCTATACTTAATATTAATGTAAGGAGCACTTTTATAAAGGAGGTTTTTTCGTGGAATATAAAGTCAACAGCGGCATATGGGGCACAATGTTTGGTGTGCCGTGTATTGTTGCTGATAATCTTCTTAAACTGGCAGACGAAAGTCAGATAAAGGTTCTTTTGTATCTTCTACGATACAGCGAAATAAAGCTTACAGCAGAAGAAATTTCCTTAAATACCGGCGTCAGCACCGATAAAGTAACAGATGCCGTCTTATTCTGGCAGCAGGTCAATGTGCTCTCACAGGAAATTACAACCACTGTACCCTCCGCACCGGTAAAACATGAAATAAAACAGAAACTCCAGCCCGCAGTTCCCGCTGTCAATCCACAGCCCGAACAGATGGCCCCTCCCCTTGGAAATACACCGCTGAAAACTACACAGCTTCATCCGTCGGAAATAGCTGAAATTGTATGCAGCGACGAAAACATTGCAGAGCTTTTCAAAATATCCGAAACACTTCTCGGACCTCTCAACCCTTCAATGCAGAATACACTTATCTGGATGTATAACTACCTGAACCTCAAAAAGGAAGTTATACTTATATTAATAAGCTTCTGCGTTGAATCAAACAAAACAAATCCGAAGATTATTGAAAAAATAGCCTCCGACTGGGCTGAAAAAGAAATCAACACTCTTGAAACAGCAACAGCAGAGGTAGAGCATCTGAACAGCGCACGCAATTTCTCAAACGAAATAAAAAGCATTTTCGAATTAAGACAGAACCCTACAACAAATCAGCAGAAATTGATTTTCAAATGGCAGAATGACGGTTTCCCTATTGACATGATACATCTGGCATATGAAAAAACCGTCGAACAGATAAACAAGGTTTCTTTTGAATACATAAATAAAATTCTTGATTCATGGAAAGCTTCCGGATATACAAGCGTCAGCGACGTAAAAAAAGCCGAAGACGATTTCAGAAAGAAAAAAACAAGCGAATCCGTTGCTTCTGACGGATATGACCCTGATAAATATAAGATACTTATTAATAATGTGTAGGGATAAACTGTAAGGAGTTGATTTTTTGGACAGCGAAATCTTCGATATGGCACATGCCATTCTTTCACAGCGTCGTGCAAAAGCTATTGCTGAAAATGACAGACGTATAAAGGAAATAAATGATAAAATTCCCGAAGTCAGAGAAATAAACGACGCACTGTATAACACAGGCAGACAGCTTATTCAGATTATTACATCAGCAAAAGGTGCCGATGTTTCCGATAAAATAGAACAAATCAAGAGAAATAACCTCGGAGCACAGCAGGTTGCAGAACAGCTTCTTTCCGCACACGGATACCCCACCGATTATCTCGATATAAAATACAGCTGTCAGAAATGTGGCGATACAGGCTATATCGGCGGAAAATTCTGTGAATGTTTCAACCGTCTTACTGCAAAGCTTACTACAGCCGCCCTTAATGAAAAGGCTCAGCTTACACTGTCCAATTTCAGTACTTTCAGCCTTGATTACTACAAAGGCAGCGATTATCAGGCTATGGAACGGATACTCAACTTCACACGCGCATATGCTGCTGATTTCAGCAGAAATTCCGATAGTATCCTGATTTTCGGCAATACAGGACTGGGAAAGACTCATATTTCCCTCGCAATTGCAAACGAAGTTCTAAAGAAGGGGTTCAGCGTTATATACGATTCAACAATGAACATTCTCCGAGATATCGAAAAGGAACATTTCAGCCATGACAAATCAACAGAAATGCTCGACCTTGTATGCGATACCGACCTGCTTATTCTTGATGACCTTGGCACTGAATTTGAATCAAAATTCTATAATTCAGCTATTTACAACATTATAAACAGCCGACTTGTAAAAGGACTTCCTACTATAATTAATACAAATATGGATTTTTCAGCACTTTCACTTCGATACGGAGGTAAGGTTGCCTCACGAATAACAACAATTTATAACTGCCTTGAGTTCAAAGGCGATGATGTCAGACTGCAGAAAAAAGCCAGAGGAGCATCATTAAAATAAAAGAATTAACTGCTGTAACACCAATTTTACAGCAGTTGTTTTTATTTTCGTAACAATTTCCGCTGTATTTTGCGAAAAAACCTCTCATTTATTAAAAATTACCAATAAAAAATCAAATTCGACACTTTGACCGTTACCACATGGTTACAAATTGTTACCTGACGTTGCTATACACACAATACATTCCGTATTCATACAAACAAATAAATATACGTATTACAGAGGTTTGTTTTATATATAAGTTTTTTATACCCGTTAAACCGAACTAAAAAATACGATTAGTATTATTTCGACATTTTCGCTTGTTACCGATTTGCAACATTTACAATCGGTATTTCTTCAAATTCGTGTTAATTTATATTCTGTATTCATTTTCAGTTCATATAATTTATAGGCAATATGACTAAAAACAAAAAAATACCGTTCTTCTTATTTGGTTTAAAAATGGAAATGTTTTAAAAAGTGTTGCTATTTTTTTCAAGATGTGGTAGTATTATCACAGTTGATTGAGAGGCAGTTTATGCCGCAGTCAACCATATAGTCCCCTTCGGATTATATGTAATACGAATGCTTTTCGAGGAAAGGATGAGTTGATGAGAAAAGCTAAAGTTGCAGCACTAGTTATCGGAGGAGTTTCCGCATGCATCTTCGGCGGTACTTTCGGTGTAATTGCTACTTCACCGATTGTCAGATCCGTTACTCCGAATGACGACGTACAAAACATTTATGAAGTCCAAAGCGAAGAATTGGCTAATGTAGCTGCAGTAACTTCTATCAGAACAACACCCAGAACCACAACAAGCAAAAACTTTTATACGGTTACTACAAGTACCGTAACAACATCAGAAATGAATGGTTCGTCCGCACTTAAGGATTTACCTACAATCAGTGTATCCTTTAACGGTGCAATGGCAAAACCCAATTACAAGGAAAATAAAAACGAAGGCACTACAGAGCCTTCAACACAGGCTGCTACTACAGCACCTGCCACAACTGTAACTGTGACATCTACAGTTACCACCACAACAGCAGCAGCTACTACTGCTACTACAGCAGCAACAACCACTACAACGACAGCTTCTACAACACTTGCAACAACTGTTACAACTCCTGTCGTAACAGAAATAGTCACAACAACAGCTACAGAAACTACCACAGAGGCTCCTACATATACAGAGCCTGTTACTGAGGAAATCGTTCCTCCTACAGAATCCACTGAAACTGTAACCCCGGTAATTCCCGAAGATTCAGAGGATTCACTCCCCATCACAGATGAGGAATTTATCATTTTATGTAATGCAGTTGCTCACGAAGCTGGATGCAACTGGATAAGCACTTACGATAAGGCTCTTGTAGTCGAGGTTATTATGAACAGGGTTGAAAGTAATCTTTTCCCCAATACAATTCTCGGCGTTCTCACACAGCCCTATCAGTTCACAGGATCTTCAAGCTATGTTTACCTTGGAGGTTTTTCAAAACACGTGACTCAGGACGTTAAGGATGCGGTTACACTTTACTTTACGGAGAAGGAATCATTCGGACATGGATATTTCTACTTCTACGGTGACGGATATCGCAATTACTTTTATTAATCCTGATTTTCACTCAAATCATTAGTTAATAATTAATCTGTTAGAAAGTTACTTGCTCCCGATCACTCTCGGGAGCATTTTATTTGCAATAAATTACATTTCACCAGACTGTCATAAATATCACAATTTTCCTGTTGAAATTTCTGAAAAAGTATGTTATAATTTTATCAGATGATATTAAGGAGGATTATCATGAATAATGAAAAAAACTTCACAAAACATATAATCGGTTTTATTATTTCAAGTATTCTGCTTACAGTTATTTTTAATATGCTGATTATGCCGCAACTTACCAAGCCAAATATAAAAGAAACAAATTACAGCTTCTTCCTCGATAAACTGGAAGAAGGCAGCATAACAATGGTCAAGGTTGAAAACAACGAAATACAGTTCAAAGTGGAATCTGAAGATAAAAAGCAGATATATTCAACAGGAAGAATGAATGACCCCGAACTTGTCAACAGGCTCCACAAAGATAAAAATGTTGTGTTTACTGAAAATTTCCAGGAAAGCAACATATTTATGGAATTTCTCGTCGGCTGGATTCTGCCGCTTGTATTCTTCATTATCCTATGGAATATAGTTATAAAGGGCATGTCAAAGCGTATGGGCGGCAACGCTATGTCCTTCGGCAAAAGTAATGCTAAAATTTACGTAAAGGCACAGACAGGCAAGACATTCGCTGACGTTGCAGGACAGGATGAAGCAAAAGAAGCCCTCGTGGAAATCGTTGACTTTCTCCATAATCCGGAAAAGTATGCTGAAATCGGCGCAAATCTGCCCAAGGGTGCACTTCTTGTAGGCCCTCCCGGTACAGGTAAGACTCTCCTTGCACAAGCTGTTGCAGGTGAGGCAGAAGTACCATTCTTTTCAATATCAGGCTCCGAATTTGTTGAGATGTTCGTTGGTATGGGTGCGGCTAAAGTACGCGACCTTTTCAAGCAGGCTGCTGAAAAGGCTCCCTGTATCGTTTTCATCGACGAAATTGATACTATCGGAAAAAAACGTGACGGCAATTTCAGCGGCAACGATGAACGTGAACAGACACTCAACCAGCTGCTTACTGAAATGGACGGTTTTGACGGTACAAAAGGAGTTGTAATCCTTGCAGCTACAAACCGTCCTGAATCTCTTGATCCCGCCCTCCTCCGTCCAGGACGCTTCGACAGGCGTATACCTGCTGAACTGCCCGACCTCAACGGACGTGAGGCTATATTGAAAGTTCACGCAAAGAAAATCAAGACAGAGGAAAGTATCGACTATAACGCCATAGCCCGTGCTACAGCTGGTGCATCAGGCGCTGAACTTGCCAACATTATCAATGAGGCAGCTCTCCGTGCTGTCAGAAACAATCGAAAGATTGTAAATCAGTCAGACCTTGAAGAAAGCGTTGAAGTTGTAATCGCAGGCTATCAGCGTAAGAATGCCGTTATTTCACAAAAGGAAAAGGAAATAATTGCTTATCACGAAATCGGTCACGCCCTTGTTGCGGCTATGCAGAAATCCTCTGCCCCCGTACATAAGATAACTATAGTTCCCCGTACAAGCGGAGCACTGGGATATACAATGCAGGTTGACGAGGACGAAAAGTTCCTTATGACAAAAGAGGAAGCCCTTGCACGTATCGCCACATTCACAGGCGGACGTTCCGCGGAGGAACTGGTGTTCAATACCTGTACAAGCGGCGCGTCAAATGATATTGAACAGGCAACAAAAATTGCAAGAGCTATGGTTACCCGCTTCGGTATGAGCAACACATTTGATATGGTCGCCCTTGAAACTGTTACCAATCAGTATCTGGGCGGAGATACCTCCCTCGCCTGCTCTGCAGAAACAGCAGCTAAAGTCGATGCAGAGGTAAATGACATCATCCGCAAGTCACATCAAAAAGCTATGCAGATACTTAAGGACAACGTAGAAAAACTTCACGAACTTTCAGCATTTCTCCTTGAACGGGAAACTATCACAGGCGAGGAATTTATGGCTATTCTCAACAAAGAAAGTAACAACTAAATGTAAAATTCATAATAAAAAGCGAACATTTCTGAAAATTTCTGAAAAATCTTGACTATTCTTCGGAAATATGCAATAATTACTTTAATCTGTATTTTGAAAGGAATAATTAATATGAGTGAAATCACAGAATCAATGACAACATGGCTGGCGGAACATGGTATCCCTGAATGGCTCATACCTTTTCTTGTATCTATTCTGCCTATTATCGAGCTGAGAGGCGGTATAGTTGCCGCACGTGTTCTTGACATGGAGCTTATACAGGCAATATGGGTATGTATGCTGGGAAACATCCTCCCTATCCCTTTCATTCTGCTGTTTATTGACAAAATCTTTGATTTTCTCAAAAAACATAAAGTTCCACTGCTCACCAAAATGGTTGTATATCTTGAAGAAAAGGCGTTGAATAAAAGTTCTTCTATGGAAAAGGGTGAATTCTGGTTCCTTATGTTCTTCGTAGGCATCCCCCTTCCGGGAACAGGTGCATGGACAGGCTCGCTTATTGCAGCACTCCGTAAAATTCCACTAAAAAAAGCTGTACCTGCTATTTTCCTTGGATTGTGCCTTGCAGCTGCAATTATGTGTACTCTCTGCTATGGTTTCCCCGAGGTATTCGCTAAAATGTTTGCATAAAATCAACTCCTCACAGCGATTAATAAGACGCTGTGAGGAGTTTTTCAATTTATCAGATAAATGCCTGTTTTTTCAGAATTGAAGCAACCAATCTTCCAAGAATAGCAAAATAATTCATATCAGAAACAGACCATTTCTTGAATCTGCCTATGTAACAGAATGAAATCACGCCTTTAATCATACTTTCATCAGTTATGAGATACTGAACAGCTCCCCCAATATTTTCGGAGGTAAGCTGTGAAAAAGCATTATCATCACGTCCTTCAAGCTCATTTACATTGTCAATTGCAAATATACCGTCACCTGAAAAACGCTCCGTATAATTGTTTTCAAGGAGATACGACGCATTTCTGCTTGAAGCATTTCCACAGCTTAAAATAAGACTCATGTCATTTCCCGCAAATACGCATATGTCGTCAATTCCGAAGGCAGAGCGTATCTGCTCCAACAAAACTGAAACATCGGGAATTCGTCCATACACAAGACTTTCCGAAAGATTTGCCGCAAAGGTCAGCTTATCATTTGAATCCTTATTTCCGCCCAGATACGCAATTTTATTTTCAACGTCACGTTCAACAACTCCATGCTTTTCAATGTCGTATATAACATATCTGTTCTGTCCCTTCTGCTGTGCTATATACAATGCCTTATCCGCCTGCATAAAAAGCTCGTCGTAGTCAGAGCTATCTTTCGGATAAGTTGATATGCCCATAGAACAAGTCAGACGCAGATTTTCAAACCTGCCGTTAAATGCAATTTCCGTATTTGTACGTATGGCACGCAGAACACCTCGCAAATCCTCCTCATCACGTGTATTTTCAAGGACAATAAGAAATCCGCCACCGCTTATTCTGCCTGCAATTCCTCTTATACCAAGTTCTTTTTTTATAATTCCCGCAATGGTATAAACAACCTCATCGCCGAACAAATGGCCGTAATTTGCATTTACATCAGTAAAATTGTCAATGTCAACAATGACAAGATTGACGTTGCAGGAAGGCTTTTCCGCAAGAAGTTCCGTAGCATATGAAGTAACTGCACGTTTGCTAAGAAGTCCTGACAGAGAATCCCTGTTAGCCTCAATGGCAAGATTTATATCCTTGGATTTCTGGCGTGAGTTAACAACGGAAATCAGTCCGCTTACCTTTCTCTGTTTCGGATCGATAAACCGTGTAATACCTCTGAAAAGGCACATTTCTCTTGTTTTTCCATGTGTCAGCACAGAACATTCAAGCTCATAATCGAAGCGGTATACACCGTTTTTAATATCACGGCACAGGGTATTGAATATATCTGTATATCGTGATAATACCCAGCCATTTCCAACAGATTCAGCCTGCCACTTGTCAAGCTCCTCATCAACAATAACAATTTCACGACAGCAATCCTGTATGTATATACGGATATGACGGGTTTCAAAGCTGTATTCAAAGGCTATATCAGATGAAAGACTCATTATATAACGGTATTCCGATACAAGACGTTCCTTTTCCGTTGATATACGATTCAACGATAAAATATCACTGAAATCCACAATGTACATTGGCTCTCCGTTGTCATCCATGAGCCGTACTGATGCCAGTACCCACCGAAGCAGTCCGCTGACTCCCCTCATACGTATAACCGTAGTCTGCACTGTCCCCTGCTGTGCGTTTTCTATGCACTCAATAAATCGTGGATAGTCTTCATCGCTTATTGTACGGCGAATAGAATAAGTTACATCATTTCCGAAATAACTGAAAAAGCGTTCATTTCCGCTTTGAGTATGCAGGCTTTTGTCTACGATTACTCTGCCTATTCTGTATACTTCTGTCTCCATATCTTTCCTCCATTTATACTGTAATATTATGTTATTATTATATCATCAAAGGCACAAAAGGTCAATAAATAACAGGATTTTAACATATTATTTTTGTTCATATTTTATTTACATTATCAACACCTTAAATACACAATAATAGCTTATAATAATTTCGTATAATTTTTATTGGAGGATTTTATGGAAAAAAAGGAAATCAAACGCTATGCAGTTATATCGCTGTTTGTTATCGGCATTTGTCTTGCCGTAAAAAACTTCGGTATATTTGCAAAATTCATCGGGGTAATCTATTCCGCTGTATATCCACTTATTTTAGGTTCAATCATTGCATATATCTTCAACATAATTTTAAGCGGACTTGAAAAAAGATACTTTCCCAACACCAAATCAGTCGGTATACAAAAAGCCCGAAGGCCTGTATGTATTATACTGTCATTTCTCATAGTTCTCGCCATTATAGCACTTATTCTGAAAATTGTAATTCCAGAATTGTTCGGTGCATTCAAACTCATATTTGAAGAAATACCACCGCTTATTGAAAATATCAGCAATTATGCTTTCAAAATGCTTGAAGAATATCCTGATATACAGAAAGAAGCAATAGCACTTTACAGCGAATTTGATGTAAAATCCCTTGACTGGGCTAATATTACTGAAAAGGCAGCTGGTTTCCTCAAAACAGGCGTAATGGGTATTATTACATCTGCCGTAGGAATTGTCGGAGCTGTTGCAGGAACTACAACAAATGTTGTTATCGCTTTAATTTTTGCTATATATCTGCTTGCACGCAAGGATAAACTTCACAGCGATGTAAACCGTTTCCAGAACGTACTTTTCAAGGATACCACAAATCAGAAGGTCAATAAAGTTTTTAAAACGGCAGATGATACATTCAAAAGCTTTTTTGTAGGACAGTTTATTGAAGCCATTTTACTCGGCTGCCTCTGCTTCATCGGTATGAAAATTTTACAGCTCCCCTATGCCGCTATGAGCTCTGTTCTTGTGGGTGTTACAGCGCTTATTCCAGTAATCGGCGGTTTTATCGGCGCAGGTATCAGTGCATTTATCATCTGTACCGAAAATCCGATGCAGGCACTCATATTCGTTGTATTTCTCCTTATTCTTCAGCAGCTTGAAGGAAACATTGTTTATCCGAAGGTTGTGGGAAATTCCGTCGGCCTCCCAGGCATATGGGTATTGGCAGCAGTAACTGTAGGTGCAGGATTAGGCGGAATTATCGGAATGCTCATAGGCGTCCCGTTGACCGCTACCACTTATAAGCTTATATTTGAATATCTCCGTAACAAGGAGAAATCAATGGGGATAAAGCCAATTGAAGAAAAAACTGAAAAAAAGGAAAGTAAAAAGAAACTTAACATTACTAAGAAGCAAGATAATAAAAAAAGAAAAAAATCAACAAATACCAAAACAAAAAAATAAAATCTATACCGCACTAAAAAAAGTGCGGTATTTTTGTATATTTTCTAACCAGTACATATAATATCATAATAAAAAAAGATGTGTTTTCAGATTGACATATTATAAGGGATATGTTATAATTTAATAAAGATGAATGATGATATACAATGAATATACAGGAAAAAGGAGAACTGATGCTATGCTTAATTTAGTAGACAAATATCCGATAGAATGGGACGGATTTAATCAGGGACGCTGGTCATCCAATATAAATGTCCGTGATTTCATCAAAAAGAATTATACCCCATATGACGGCGACGAAAGCTTCCTTGCTCCTCCCACCGACGCTACAAATAAGCTCTGGGCACAGATTATGGAGCTTACACGTCTTGAACGTGAAAAAGGCGGCGTCCTCGATATGGATACTGATATAGTATCAACTATAACCTCACACGACGCAGGTTATCTCAACAAAGACCTTGAGCAGATTGTCGGTCTCCAGACAGACAAGCCCTTCAAGCGTTCACTTCAGCCCTTCGGCGGTATACGTATGGCACAAAATTCCTGCTCACAGTATGGATATGAGGTAAACCCTGAAATCGTTAAGATTTTTACGAAATATAGAAAAACTCATAATCAGGGCGTATTCGACGCTTACACTCCCGAAATGCGTCTTGCAAGAAAATCCGCTATTATTACAGGACTTCCCGACGCCTACGGCAGAGGGCGTATAATCGGCGATTACAGACGAGTTGCTCTCTATGGCATAGATATGCTTATCAACGACAAGAAGCACCAGATTGATACTTCCCTTGTTCGTATGACTTCCAAGAACATCAGACTCCGTGAAGAGCTTGCAGAACAGGTACGTGCACTGGAAGAACTGAAAGAACTGGGAAAAATCTACGGATTTGATATTTCAAAGCCTGCCGCAAATGCAAAAGAAGCTGTACAGTGGCTTTATTTCGGCTATCTTGCAGCTGTAAAGGAACAGAACGGCGCTGCAATGTCACTTGGACGTACTTCAACATTCCTTGATATATATATTCAGCGCGACCTTGACAACGGTGTCATCACAGAAGAACAGGCACAGGAGCTTATTGACCATTTCATTATGAAGCTCCGTATTGTCAAGTTTGCACGTACTCCTGAATATAATGAACTTTTCTCAGGCGATCCTACATGGATTACAGAATCAATAGGCGGTGTCGATGTTGACGGTCATCATCTCGTAACGAAGAATAGTTTCCGTTATCTCCACACCCTGGATAACCTCGGTACAGCTCCCGAACCCAATATGACCGTTCTCTGGTCACAGAAGCTCCCCAGAAAGTTCAAGGAATACTGCGCTAAAATGTCTATCAGAACATCATCAATTCAGTATGAAAATGATGATATGATGCGTGTTATCCACGGTGACGACTACGCAATTGCCTGCTGTGTATCCTCTATGAGAGTGGGCAAGGAAATGCAGTTCTTCGGCGCAAGAGCAAATCTTGCAAAGTGTCTGCTTTACGCTATAAACGGTGGTATTGACGAGCGAATAAAAGTACAGGTAGGTCCTAAATTCCGTCCCGTTGAAGGTGATTACCTCGACTATGATGACGTATGGGACAAGTACGTGGCAATGATGGAATGGCTTGCAGGTCTTTATGTAAATACACTTAATGTAATTCACTTCATGCACGATAAATACAGCTATGAAAGAATCCAGATGGCTCTCCACGACAGAGATGTAAAGCGCTATTTTGCTACGGGAATTGCAGGACTTTCAGTTGTTGCCGACTCCCTTTCAGCTATAAAATACGCAAAGGTCAAGGTTATCCGTGACGAAAACGGCATTGTTACCGATTACGAGGTTGAGGGAGATTTCCCGAAATACGGCAATAACGATGACCGTGTTGATGAAATCGCAGTTAGCGTTGTACGCAAGTTCATGGACTGCATCAGAAAGCACCACACATACCGTGACGGTGTACCTACAATGTCAATTCTTACTATTACTTCAAATGTTGTATACGGCAAGAAAACAGGAAATACCCCTGACGGAAGAAAAATGGGTATCCCCCTTGCCCCCGGTGCTAATCCAATGCACGGCAGAGATACTCACGGTGCGGCAGCTTCACTTGCGTCTGTTGCAAAGCTTCCTTTCAAGCAGGCACAGGACGGTATATCCAACACATTCTCAATCATTCCCGATGCACTGGGTAAGGATTCACAGATTTTTGTGGGAGATATTGACCTTGACAAGCTGAGAAATGAGGAATAATATGAACAATCCAAACAATCCGCAGGAGCTTGCAGAGCTTATAGATTCTCTTATGTTAGAGGGCAGCGGTCATATCAATGTAATTGTCAACGACGAGGAGGATATGACATTGAATGTTATCAGAAGCAAGGAATATTGCGGAAAAGGTGCTTGCTGTCAGCCTACAGAAAACGCAATCGACAATGAACAGGAGGAATAATTATGGAAAATCAGAAGCAGATTGATAATCTTATTGATTTACTTGACGGATACGTTGAAAAAGGCGGTCACCACCTCAACGTCAATGTCTTTACAAAAGAAACTCTCCTTGACGCACAGGCTCACCCCGAAAGATACCCACAGCTTACTGTAAGAGTTTCGGGATATGCTGTAAACTTTGTAAAGCTTACAAAAGAACAGCAGGATGATGTTATTTCAAGAACATTCCATGATAAATTATAAAGCGAAAGGCGGACGATTTGTCCGCCTTTTGTTTTATAAAAACTGCCGCATATTCTGTGACAGTTTTTCCTCCGCTTTGATAAGCCGCTTTGCAATATCCTTTGAACGCTCATCTGCCGCCTTGTACTGATTCATATAACGGCTGATGGATTTGATTCCCATATTGCAGCCGTCTGTCATAAGCTCAGCAATCGTTGCGTCGGATTCGTCCATTTTGAGCTTCATATTTGTCTTTATCCAGGACATACCAGAAGCAATGGGATTAGGCTCCTTACCGTTGTCGTGATAATCTGCAAGAACTTTCTGTAAATCGTTTTTCAAAGCTTCATTTTCCTCTGTGCTCTCACGCAGATACTTCCTCATATCCGTACTGTGTGCGTACTCCGTTACTTCATCAAGGGCGGAAATACCCATTTTAATACCTGCATCGCACTCACGAAGCAGCTTTATAGTATCCTGTTCTACCATAAAAAATCACATCCTTTCACCATTATTATTAGCTGAAAAGATGTGATTATTCTTTTATTTACTTTTATTTTTCTTTATGCCAATTGCGGATATAATAATAATTGCAATTCCTACCACAAGGGCGGCTATTGGAAAAATTCCCAACCTTGAAATTAAAAAAATCGCTGTAGGTCCGTCAGCACCGCCGATTATTCCGATACTTTCGCTTGAAGTTCCACCAAAAGCTATTCCCGAAATGATCACACCGCCGACAGCTGCAATTAAAATTCCCACAATAAGAAATACAACACTCAGTATCTTTTTCATAATTCCACCTTTTCAATTAAAGGAGAGTAGCACGGAGTTCCTCTGCGCTGAGAGGTGAAAGATAAGCAGGAGCAATATCAAATGCAGTTTTACAGCCAGTTGCACCCTCTGCACTAAGTCTTGAAATTGCTCTTGCATAGCATACGAGAACGCTTGCTGTAAATTCGGGATTTGATTCAAGCTTGAGAGAATACTCTATCATCTGATGTGTTTTCTCGCCATTGCCTGTAAGTCCGCTTCTCATAACAAATCCACCGTGAGGCATTTTGTTGTGAACAGCGTCAAATTCCTCCTCTGTAATGAAATTTACAGTTGTATCATATTCGTCAAAGTAATTCTTCATTGTCTTGATTGATTCCTCAATCTTTGCAAGGTCAGCACCCTCCTCAGCAACTACCCAGCACTCACGGAGATGCTTCTGACGAGTTGTAAGCTCGGGCTGACTTCCGCTTCTTACTGCATCCATAGCAACCTCAATGGGCACAGTGTACTGAATACCACGCTTTACACCCTCAACACGGCGGATAGCGTCAGAATGTCCCTGACTTACGCCCTTTCCCCAGAAAGTATATGTCTTGCCCTTTGGAAGTATTGCCTCTGCATAGAGTCTGTTAAGAGAGAAAAGACCGGGATCCCAACCGAGGGAAATAAATGCAAGCTTTCCGCTTTCCTTTGCCGCTTTGTCAACATATGCAAAATGCTCCGGAATACGTGCATGAGTGTCAAAGCTGTCAATTACATTGAAAACCTTTGCAAGTTCAGGAGTCTGCTTGGGAAGATCAGTAGCGCTGCCGCCGCAGATAATCATTACATCTATAGCGTCAGCCATATTCATTGCATCATCCATGCTGTAAGCCTTAACGCCTGTAACAGTTGAAACAGTTGCAGGATCACGTCTTGTGAAAACACCTACAAGTTCCATATCATCATTCTGTGCAACAGCCAGCTCAACACCCTTGCCAAGATTACCATAGCCTGCGATACCAATTCTGATTCTGCTCATTTCAAATCAATCCTTTCATCTCTTTTGCGATTATATAAGTCCCTGCATATCGTAAAGTCCTGCCGGCTTATCCTTGAGAAATATTGCCGCTTTAACTGAACCCTCCGCAAAAACTGTCTTTGAAGATGCAGAGTGAGATAATGTTATAACTTCGTCATTTCCTGCAAAAATTACATCGTGCTCGCCTACGATAGTGCCGCCTCTAATAGCGTGCATTCCAATTTCTGACTTTTCACGCTTCTGACGGCGTGAATGGCGGTCATATACGTACTGCTTTGAATTGTCAAAAGTTTCATTTATGGCATTGGCAAGCATAATAGCCGTACCGCTGGGAGCGTCTATTTTTAAATTATGGTGCTTTTCAACGATTTCAATATCAAATCTGTCACCAAGAACCTCTGCAGCCTTTTTGGCAAGATTTACAAGAAGATTTATACCAAGCGACATATTGAATGTAAAGAATACAGCAATATGCTCTGCGGCAGCCTTAATCTTTGCAATCTGCTCATCACTGTAGCCTGTTGAAGCAACAACAATAGGTGTTCCTGTTGAAAGACAGTATTCAAGCAATGCATCAAGTGAAGCAGGATTTGAGAAATCAATTATAACATCGGGCTTCACGGGAAGCTTTGAAGGAGCGTCAACTATAGGGAAATCCGCATACTGCTCTGTGTACAGGTCAATACCTGCAACTACACTGCAATCCTCTCTGTCCTTGATACAGTTGTAAATGGTCTTGCCCATTTTACCGTTTGCACCGCATATTGCCACATTTGTCATAATTCCACATCCTTTGGATTTTATATAAGATTATGTTTTTCAAGTGAAGTACGGAGAGCAGCTCTGTGCTCATCTGTCATATCAACAAGGGGAAGTCTGCACTTACCTGCATTCCAGCCCATCATATTCATAGCTTCCTTTACAGGAATAGGGTTAACCTCGATGAAAAGATTATTGATGAGGTCAAGATAATCAATCTGAAGCTTTGTAGCCTCAGCAAAATTGTTATCAAGACAATACTGTGTCATCATATGTGTTTCCTTTGGAATAACATGGGAAAGAACAGAAATAACGCCCTTTGCACCAAGTGACATAAGAGGAACGATCATATCATCATTTCCACTGTACACGTCAATCATATCCCCGCATTCGGCAATAAGCTGTGCGGCATAGCTGATATTTCCGCTTGCTTCCTTGACAGCAACAATATTCTTATGACTGGCAAGCGCCTTGATTGTTGAGATCTCCATATTCATACCTGTTCTGCCAGGGATATTATAAAGTACTATCGGGATATTTACTGCGTCAGCAATAGCTGTGAAATGTGCAATAAGCCCCTTCTGTGTTGTCTTGTTATAGTAGGGAGTAACAAGAAGAAGTCCGTCTGCACCGAGTTCCTCTGCCTCCTTGGAAAGCTTTATGGCATATGATGTGTCATTGCTTCCTGTTCCTGCAATAACGGGAACTCTCTTTGCTGTTTTTTCAACTGCAAATCTGATACATTCGAGATGCTCCTCATCAGACATTGTAGAAGCCTCGCCTGTAGTACCGCAGATAACGATAGCATCTGTGCCGTTGGCAATCTGGTCATCTATCATCTCTCCGAGAACGTCAAAATTAATAGTGCCGTCCTCGTTCATAGGTGTAATAATAGCAATAGCCGCACCTGTAAAAATAGTGTTCTTCATACACTCAACCCCTTTCGTTTAATGCGTAATTCATAATGCGTAATTATTTTGAAATGCGGGCGGATAATATCCGCCCCTACATATTCGCATTACGAATTAATCAAAGTAGCCCTTAGCTGCAAGAAGCTCTGCGAGAAGAACTGCACCGCCTGCTGCGCCTCTTAATGTATTGTGTGAAAGGCATACAAACTTGTAATCGTACTGTGTATCTTCTCTTAATCTGCCAGCTGAAACAGCCATACCGCCTTCAAGATTTCTGTCAAGCTTAGCCTGTGGACGGTTATCCTCCTCAAAGTAGTGAATGAACTGCTTTGGAGCAGATGGAAGTTCAAGTTCCTGTGGAACGCCCTTGAAATCAGCCCAGAGCTGGAGGATTTCTTCCTTGGAAGGCTTGTTCTCAAAGCTTACAAATACAGCAGCTGTGTGACCATCAGAAACAGGTACACGGAGACACTGTGTTGTAATTGAAGGTGTGGAAGCCTTTACAATCTCACCGTTCTCAATTGTACCCCATACCTTGAGTGGCTCCTGCTCGGACTTTTCTTCCTCGCCGCCGATGAAAGGAATAAGATTATCAACCATTTCAGGCCATGTGTCAAAATTCTTTCCTGCGCCTGAAATTGCCTGATATGTACAAGCAAGAACATTCTTGATACCAAACTTTCTTAAGGGGTGGAGTGCAGGAACATAGCTCTGGATTGAGCAGTTGGACTTAACTGCGATAAATCCTCTCTTTGTACCAAGACGCTCTCTCTGTGAAGCGATGATTTCAATATGCTCAGGGTTAATCTCCGGCACTACCATAGGAACGTCAGCTGTAAATCTGTGTGCGGAGTTGTTGGAAACGATAGGACACTCAGCCTTTGCATATGCTTCTTCAAGAGCCTTGATTTCGTCCTTCTTCATATCAACAGCACAGAAACAGAAGTCAACCATAGACGCGATTTTCTCGATATCAGCCGTTGCGTCCATGAGAATCATATTCTTCATAGCCTCAGGCATGGAAACTGCCATCTTCCAACGCTCACCTGCAACTTCCTCATATGTCTTGCCTGCGCTTCTTGGTGAAGCTGCAAGAACCTTTACATTGAACCAAGGGTGATTTTCGAGAAGTGTTGCAAATCTCTGTCCAACCATACCTGTAGCTCCGATTATACCTACATTAAACTGCTTCATAAATAATCTCCTTTTAAAAAAATTTTTTAAATAATAAGAAAACCGGTTGCAAACCGGTCCATCATGAGTTATAATAGAAGTATTGGCATTGATAATTTTTTATGCCGATAGCACTCCACCATAAACATGATGACAGCCGCAAGCCTGTTAAACTTACAGCCGGAATGATACTTACCAGATATCATACCTCGGCGGCATTGCCTTTCATCTCATTTCACGGGATATGGTCATCCTCCATGAGGTTACTGATCTCAGCCGCGCCTCTACCTAATATCTATAATATCACTTTCTTTGTGATATGTCAATATCTTTATAAAAAAAATATTTTTGAATTATATTGGCGAAAACTATGTAAAATGTCGCAAAAAATCATATAATTCATAACAGATAAGGAGCTTTTACAATATGCAGCTTTTAAAATCAGATTTTTACTACGATCTTCCTGAGGATCTTATCGCACAGACTCCCATAGAACCCAGAAACGCTTCACGTATGATGTGCATTGACAGAAACACAGGCAACATCACCCACGACCACTTCTATAATTTATGCAGCCGCATGAAAAAAGGTGATTTGCTTGTTATGAATGATTCAAGAGTTATTCCTGCAAGGCTTTACGGTGAAAAAATCGGAAACGATACATTCATCGAATTCCTGCTTCTTGAACAAAAGGGCGATAAGCTGTGGGAAATCATATGCCGCCCTGGTAAAAAGGCAAAAGTCGGCACAAAATTCTCATTCGGAAACGGCAGACTGATTGCAGAGGTTGTGGAAGTGAAGGACGACGGCAACAGAATTGTTCAGTTTGAATGTGAGGGCAACTTCTTTACTGCCCTTGAAGATGTGGGACAAATGCCTCTGCCGCCCTATATCACGGAAAAACTTGAAGATAAGGAGCGTTATCAGACGGTTTATTCCAACGAGGCAGGCTCTGCAGCAGCTCCTACAGCAGGACTTCATTTCACAGAGGAAATGCTTGATGAGCTTCGTGCAAAGGGTATTAAAACGGCATTTGTAACGCTTCACGTGGGACTCGGCACATTCCGCCCCGTTAAGGAGGATAACGTCCTCGACCATAAAATGCACAGCGAACACTACTATCTCCCGAAAGAAACCGCCGATTTAATAAATCAGACAAAAGCTGAGGGCGGACGTGTTATTGCTGTAGGCACAACTACCTGCCGTACTCTTGAAAGTGTGGCAAGCTTTTTCGGGGATATTTCCGAGCGTGAGGGCTACACTGATATTTTCATTTACCCAGGCTATGAATTCAAGTGTATTGACGGACTTATCACTAATTTCCACCTGCCCGAAAGTACGCTTATTATGCTTGTATCCGCATTTACAGGCTATGATAACACAATGAACGCTTACAAAACTGCCGTTGAAGAAAAATACAGATTTTTCAGCTTCGGTGATTCTATGTGTATTTTATAACCCCTCTTGACATATTCCTCTTTTAAAGTTACAATTAAACAGAAAAATACATCTCAAAGGAGAATTTATGTATACATTACTTAAAACAGAAAACAAAGCCCGTCGTGGACAGGTAGAAACAGTTCACGGAACATTCCAGACTCCCTGCTTTATGAACGTGGGAACTTCTGCCGCTATAAAGGGCGGTATATCCTCAATTGACCTTAAAGGACTGAAAACACAGGTTGAACTGTGCAACACGTACCACCTTCACCTCCGTCCAGGCGATAAAATCGTAAAGGAAATGGGCGGACTTCACAAGTTTATGAACTGGGATAAGCCCATTCTCACAGACAGCGGCGGATTCCAGGTATTTTCCCTTGCTAAATTACGCAAAATAAAGGAGGAGGGCGTATACTTTGCCTCACACATCGACGGTCACAGGATTTTTATGGGACCTGAGGAGAGTATGCAGATTCAGTCAAATCTCGGCTCAACAATTGCCATGGCTTTTGATGAATGTATTGAAAATCCCTCCACATACAAATACACAGCGGATTCAATTGAGCGTACAACACGCTGGCTTTATCGCTGTAAGGAGGAAATGGAACGTCTTAACAGCCTCCCCGATACAATCAACAAAAAGCAGATGCTTTTCGGAATAAATCAGGGTTCAACATATGACGATCTCCGTATAAAGCATATGGAGGATATTGCAAAGCTTGACCTTGACGGCTACGCTATAGGCGGACTTGCCGTAGGTGAATCCACCGAGGAAATGTACAGAGTAATCGACGTCGTAGAGCCCTTTATGCCTGTTAATAAGCCACGTTACCTTATGGGTGTAGGTACTCCCTCAAATATTATTGAAGCCGTTGCAAGGGGTATTGATATGTTTGACTGCGTAATGCCCAGCAGAAACGCACGTCACGCTACTGTATTCACATGGAGCGGTATAATGCACCTCGGCAATAAGTGCTACGAAACCGATCCACGTCCCGTTGATGAACAGTGCGATTGCCCTACCTGCCGCAATTTCAGCCGTGCATATGTACGCCACCTTTTCAAGGCAAATGAACAGCTTGCAGGCAGACTTGCAGTACAGCACAATCTCTATTTCTACAACACTCTCACAGAAAAAATACGCGAAGCTATTGACGAGGGACGCTTTGAGCAGTTCCGTCAGAAATACTCCGTACTTCTCGCAACAAGAATTTAAGGTGATATAATGATAACAGCAATATTTGACCTTGACGGTACTATTGCCGATACTATTGAAGATTTAGCCGACGCTGTCAATTACGGACTCCGACAGCTTGACTGCCCCGAACACGACATTGAAAGCTATAAGCAATTTGTGGGAAACGGTGCGATGAAGCTGTGTATCCGTGCCTTGCCCGATGACAAAAAGGATATGGCTGAAACTCTGCTCAATCTTTTTCACAAATATTACGACGTCCACTACCTTGACAAAACAAGGGTGTACGAGGGAATAAAAGACGTTCTGTACACTCTTTCTGCAGAGGATGTTACTCTTGCGGTCGCCACAAATAAGCCGCAGGATGTTGCAAGGAAAGTCGTTGAAAAGCTTCTTCCCGATGTGAACTTCACAAAAGTTCTCGGTGGATGTGATGAACGTCCGAAAAAACCTGATTCAACTATAATAAAAGAAATACTCTGTGGACTCCCCGAAGACAACACCGTCTATATGATAGGCGACAGCAATGTTGACATTCAGACGGCTAAAAACTGCGGACTTATTTCAATCGGCTGTTTATGGGGCTTCCGTGGCAAAGATGAGCTTTTATCTGCCGGAGCTGATTTTATAGCAGAAAAAACAGAGGATATATCAAAAATTATTTTGAGGTGACAAAATGGTATACGATTCAGATTCATTCATAAGAAACATAATTGAACATTCCCAGAGAATTACAGCTATTATTGAAGCCACGGATTTCAGTAATCATTCTCTCAATCCCAATATTATACTCATCCCCTCCTTGTGGAATAATATTAATGACGCTCTTGTTGTATGGGCAATGGATACAAGGCCTGCATATGAGGAGGAATGCCGTAAAATGGCTGAAATAATACTCCGCCGTGCTGGAAAACTTAACGATGACGCTGAAACCTATCTTGCTTCAATGAAAAGTCTGCGCACTGTATATACATCGGATTTCCCTGAAATGGAGTTCAGTCAGAAGGATTGTATGGTTTTCCTCAATGCCTACGACAATTTCATGTATATCTTTTACACATCATGTCCACGTGTTCAGCGTACTCTTGACCACTTCGGCGCTGATTACAAGGTAATATGCTCCATGCGTGAAAACTTCCTCAAAAACATTTCAGGCGGAAATCCTGCTCCAACAGTTGTAGATTACCCCGTGGAAAAGTCAATTCCCGCTGAACTCCCACAGACTGACGACACAGCAGAACTTCTCCGTCAGATACTTGCTGAAACAAAAAAAACAAATGAGCTTCTTACACAGCTTCTAAACAGATAGGAGATATCACATGGCAAGAAAAAAGAAAACTGAAATAAGCGAACCGACTGTTTACACATACGAACAGCTGCAAAAAATCGAGGATCACATAGAAAAACACTTCGGACAGATTGAAAATTATTTGCAGGAGTCCGATACAGACGATATAAAACTTAATATATACGCACTCCCTCCCACTGTAAATAACCGTTGTCTTACCCTCGTTACAGCAGGTATGGGTGCACTTGAAATGAAAGTTCCCGATGAACTTGAGGACAACAAACTGAGTCGCTGTGAGCTGGTTATGACGCTTCCACCCGACTGGGATATTCATGGTGAGGAACTGGAAAATGTCTGGCCCCTGCATCTGCTTAAACTCATTTCAAGACTTCCCATAAAGGAAAAATCATGGCTGGGCCCTTACCACACAATTGACTATGGCACCTGCTTTGCTTCAAATACTGAATTTACCTCAATAATGATTATGCCTGTTTCAGAAGATATGGACGTTTGCAGATGTGAACTTCCCGACGGTGAAATTATAAATTTCTACCGTGTTTTCCCTCTCTACAACAGCGAGCTTGAATTCAAATGCCTTAATGGCTCGGGAGCGCTTCTTGACAAATTTGATGCAGATTACGACTTTATGGCTGACATTGAACGTTCACCTGTTGTCACAAAGGATTTCCTGAATATCATTGATACCGTTGAGTCCCATTCTTCTAAAATAGAACAGAAACAGCTTGATACACCTATGATAAACGGCGCAAATCATATTTCAGCTTACTTCCGCTGGATTATGGAGCATAATATGCTCAATGACGAGTTTATTGACTTTTTCGAAGAAGAAATCGCCGCTATAAAACAGGGAAAAGCGGATATACGAAAGTTTATAATCAACTCCCTCGGCGGCGAATTTCTTATGGATATGCTCAATGACGAGGGTGCGGCATTTGCCGATTATTACTACAATTTCTATCACGGTGAGGACGAGCCTTGCTTCCCCGGCGACGTAGACAACGTGGCTATGGATTTCTTCGGAGAGGAAAAATACAACTGCGAGGAATTTGGCAATGAAGCATATCTTTTTGTTCCCTATGATGAAAGTTACTACAAGGCAATGTGCAGATATATCAACAGGAATTATAAGAAATTTCTTAAAGAAAAGGAGCAGAAATAATGTATAACATCGGTATTTTAGGTGCAGGCATAATTGCAGGAGTTATGGCTGAAACCGTAGCAAAAATGGAAAATGCACAAATTCTTGCAATTGGTTCAAGGTCTGATGAAAAGGCACGTCAGTTTGCGAAAAAGTATGATATTCCCACATATTACGGCAGCTATGAGGAGCTTGCCGCTGATGACCGTCTTGACCTGATTTATATTGCCACTCCCCACTCACACCACTACGAGCATTGTATGCTCTGCATTGAAAAGGGCAGAAATATCCTGTGCGAAAAGGCTTTTACAGCAAATAAAAAACAGGCAGAGGAGCTTTTCAAAGCCGCACAGGAGAAAAATGTATTTATTACCGAGGCTATCTGGACAAGATATATCCCAATGAGAAAAACTCTTGACGATATTATCGAAAGCGGAGTTATCGGCGATATTATGTCGCTTACTGCAAATCTTGGCTATCCCATTGCTCATATGGACAGACTTGTAAAGCCTGAACTTGCAGGAGGTGCATTGCTCGACCTTGGTGTATACGCTCTGAATTTCGCTGTTATGGCTTTCGGAGAGGATATTGTTGATATTAAATCCCACTGTACCAAAAACGAATACGGTGTTGATATGCACAACTCAATTATCCTGACTTATGCCGACGGAAAATCCGCTGTACTTCACAGCAATTGCTATTGTCCTCTTGACAGAAAGGGAATAATCTACGGCACGAAGGGCAGAATTGAATTCCACAACATCAATAACTGCGAGGGAATTGATGTAATTCTCCACGACGGCACACAGAAACATTATCCTACTCCCCCACAGATAAGTGGCTATGAGTACGAGGTAATTGCATCACTTAAAGCAATTTCCGAGGGCAAAAAGGAATGTTCAGAAATGACTCACAGGGAAACTCTTTTCATTATGGAGCTTATGGACAGACTCCGCAATGATTGGGGCATAGTTTACCCATTTGAATAAAGTAAATGGCGGTCATATGACCGCCATTTCTTATAATTCAAGTATAATGTTTTTCGTTGTCGGTACATATTCCTCACATTCAACACCGCATTTTCTGAATAAAAACGCTGACGCTTTTGTGCTTTCGGAATCGGCATATTTATTGCTCTTGTACACAACTTTTTTTATTCCCGACTGAATTATTGCTTTTGCACATTCGTT
Organism: Ruminococcus sp.; assembly: GCA_017558505.1. Taxonomy (GTDB): domain Bacteria; phylum Bacillota; class Clostridia; order Oscillospirales; family Ruminococcaceae; genus Ruminococcus. Next base: position 56,299 of record JAFYUM010000013.1, read on the forward strand.
ACAGGGGAAAAGCGTTACATAAAGTGTACAGCCCTTTAAATTAGCGGAATTCCTGTTGAGAATTGCGTTAAGCTCCGCATGGCACACAAAGGGATATTTTGTATCAAGAGTGGTTTCGCCATCTCTCTCCCACGGCATATCGTCATCATTACAGCCTGTGGGCATTCCGTTATATCCCACCGCTACAATTTTTCTCTCGTCATTGACAATACAAGCACCGACCTGCGTGTTGTTGTCCTTACTTCGCTGTGCCGAAAACATGGCAATTCCCATAAAATATTCGTCCCAGCCTATATAATCTGTTCTTTTCATTATCTCGCCTCCGAAGTTTTTTATAATTATATCACATATTTTTTGCACAGTCAACTATTTTTTTATTCCATAAATATTTTTTCATCACATATTGACAAATTTCTACAACTGTGGTATAATAATCCCAAGGGTTAAGTTAATGGGGATTTTTACTAACCTGAATTTTCATTTATTTATATACGGAGGTACATTGTTATGTATTGTAAAAATTGTGGTAATGCAGTAGATTCACAGGCTGCTGTTTGCGTTAACTGTGGTACTCCTGTAGGACAGGGAACAAAATTCTGCGGAAACTGCGGAAATGAACTCACTCCCGGTGCTGCTGTATGTATGTCTTGTGGTTTTGCTGTAAACAACAAGCCCGTTGCTGCTCCCGGTGCAAAGTCAAAAATGGCTGCCGGACTTCTTGGTATTTTCCTTGGTGGTTTTGGTGTTCACAACTTCTATCTTGGCTACACAAAGAAGGCTGTTATTCAGCTCGTTTTAACACTTTTAACAGGTGTAGCTGGATTATGGGGTTTTATCGAGGGAATTTTAATTCTCTGCGGTAAGTATATCACAACAGATGCACAGGGTAACGAACTCGTTTAATCAAATTTACATAAGCTGCCTTTCGGGGCAGCTTATTTTTGTTTATATTTATATTTTTATTTTATCTTATTTTTATTTTATTAACAAATACCTTGAAACAATCTTAAACCAACCTTAAAGCAATGTAATTCTGCACATATTTATTTGACTGTATTTGTTTATAACCACGTTTTTTTATTTTTACTGAATAAAAGCATTTTTTGAATTGATTTTTCATTTTTATAAGATTATAATAAATATATATATAAAGAACTATTTTCTGGGGATTATCCAAATATTATTATATGGAGTGATTTTTATGAAATCAAAAAAAAGAAAATGTCTTTCCGCCCTTTCACTGACGATTGCGGCAGCACTTACAATCCCCTTTGCCCCTGTGCCGACTTTTAATGCGTCAGCTGCAGGCGAGGGCTTGTGCATTAACGAAATATGTGCAAAAAACAGCACTCATACTGCCCCAGACGGTCAATGCTACGACTGGATTGAGCTTTACAACGGGGGCTCATCAGCTGTTAATTTAAGCGGATATGGTTTATCCGACAAGGAAACTGAATTATTCAAATTCACTTTCCCTTCGGGTGCTTCAATAGGTGCAGGTCAGCGACTTGTCATTTATTGCGATTCCGTTATGCCTGAAATCAGCGGAAGCTATACAGCATCATTCGGTCTTTCAACAAGCGGCGAAACCGTATACCTTACAGCTCCCGATTCATCAACAGTAGACATCGTAGAATTTCCAGCTCTTGCAAGTGACCAGTCCTACGGAAGATACCCTGACGGCTCCGACTCATTCGCTACAATGAGTGTTTCCCCCAACAAGGCAAACAGTGAGGGCGGAGTGCTGAAAAAGGATGTTGCAGAACCGATTCTTTCAAAAGAGGGCGGTTTCTACGACAGCGGTTTCAGCCTGAATATAACCGTCCCCGAAGGTACAACCGTCTATTATACAACTGACGGAAGTGTTCCTGACAGCAGTTCGCAGCGATACAGCTCCCCTATTGCAATTTCCGATATTACATCACAGCCCAATTATCTCAGCGCAAGAACTGATATCAGAGGCGGCACAGTTACAGCTCCCACGGAGCCTGTTGATAAGGCTATGGTTATCAACGCTGTTGCCATTGACCAGAGCGGCAATGTCAGCGATACAGTTTCTGCCGCATATTTCATCGGCTACGGCAACCGTGCTTCATATTATCAGAATGTAAAGATAATTTCCCTTACAACTGATGAGGACAACCTTTTCGACCATGACAAGGGAATTTATGTACTCGGTGCCACATATGACGAATGGTTAAGCACCAATGGCAACGGTGCATTTGCTCAGGACTGGCAGATTCCGGGAAACTACTCCAATAAGGGAAGAGAATGGGAACGTCCAGCTACTATACAGATTTACGAGGACGGACAGGTAAAGCATACACAAAGCGTCGGCATCCGTATTCACGGCGGTGCTTCAAGAAGTCATATGCAAAAAAGCTTCAACATTTATGCCCGTGCTGATTATGGCGTGTCAAAATTCGATTTCAACCTATTTGACGGTGATTTAAAAAGTGAATACACAGGCAAGAAAATCAAGGAATTTGACAGCTTTATGATTAGAAACGGCGGTAATGACGCAAGTGCTACCCGTTTCCGTGATAAGCTCAATCAGGCGCTTGTTTCTGACCGTGATATGCTCTCACAGGCTATGAAACCCTGCATTGTATTCATCAACGGCGAATACTGGGGACATTATGAAATCACCGAAAAATTAAGCGATGACTACGTTGAGGCTCACTACGGCATTGACAAAAACGATGTTTGCTTAATCAAAAACGGCGAACTTGAAGAAGGTACAGAGGCTGATTTTGCAGAGTGGGAAAGCTTGCAGAACTGGTTCAACTCCAACGATTTATCACAGGAGTCAAATTATAATCAGCTTTGTGAAAAGGTTGATATGCAGTCATTTATCGACTATATGTGTGCTGAAATCTACTATGCAAATATGGACTTCTCACCCAACAATACCGCTATCTGGAAAGCTACATCTGTTTACCCCGACAACGAATGGGGCGACGGAAAATGGCGTTTTATCCTCTTTGATACAGAATACAGTACAGGTCTTTACGGCTTCTCCGGACCTACAGCTTCACATAATACGTTCAATATGGTGCTTCAGAATAAGGGATTTTTCTCAGAGCTTTTCAAAAATGCCCTGAAAAACAATACTTTCAAGCGTCAGTTTGCAACTACATTTATGGATATGGCAAACGAGAATTTCAATTCTGACAGAGTTATGGCAATGATTGAAGAACTTACAAATGAGTACCGTGAAATGACAATTGATACTCTTGACCGCTTTGAGCCTAAGAATGTAACTCAGACAGAAACTCCGAACGATCAGCAGAATCCACAGAATCCACAAAACCCACAGAATCCAGGTGGTATTCCGGGCTTTGGCGGTAACTGGGGCGGCAACTGGGGTGGAAATACAACTCAGCAGGATAACACTACAATTTTCAACAACGAGGTTGACGCTGTTAAGTCATTCTATCGTGACAGAAATCAGAATGTTACACAGCAGCTCCGTAATACCTGCGGATTAACGGGAAATAAGGTAAATGTGACTCTCAGCAACAATTCCGCACAGGGTACAGTAATTCTCAACACAATTACTCCCACATTCAAGGATAACAAGTGGACAGGTGCGTATTACACGGATTATCCAATTACTGTTACAGCAAAGCCCGAAGCAGGCTACCGTTTCTCTCATTGGGAAACATCTGACGGCAAGACGATCAACTCCGCAACAGCTGAAATCACCCTTACTTCCGATATGACAATTACAGCTGTTTACAGCCAGTCAGAGGGCGGAACTATAGGCGATGTCAACTCTGACGGAAATGTTTCTGCCGCTGACCTTGTACTTCTTTCAAAATTCCTCCTTGGAACTGAAAAGAATATTAACAGCAGTCAGGCTGATTTATACCCCGACAACAGAATTGATGTCTACGACATGATATTATTAAGAAAGCTTCTAACTGAATAATCCTGTTGGCTGTGTACACTATCGTACACAGCCACTTTTATTGACATTATCATTTTCAATATGTTATAATGTCTTTGAGGGTTTCCTTACAAAATTCTGAAATCAGGTGATATTTATGAAACTAAACTATAAAGTGTTCAATACTATGAACTCTCCCGATTTTTCAGCCGCTTCACAAGTGCGGAAAATCGTTTTCATTGACGAACAGAAATTTTCATACGACCTTGACGATATAGACAAAATTGCATTTCACGCCCTTGTCTGTGACGGTGATAAGCCCATTGCCGCAGGACGTTTTTTCTTTGATAAGAATAATATTCCTCACATCGGACGTGTTGCCGTACTGAAAGAATACCGTAAATCAGGCGTGGGAAGATATCTCATGGAAATTCTTGAAAAAACTGCTGCAGAACAAGGAGCTGAATACATCACTTTAGGTGCACAGATGCGTGCTGCCGATTTTTACAGCCGTCTCGGCTACACCCCGTACGGTGAACCATACTTTGAAGAATACTGCGAGCATATCAACATGAAAAAATATTTGTGAAAATTATCAGATATTGCACTTTTTGACTTGACGTTCTGTTAATAATATGTTAAAATTAGATGATAGTAAAATGTGGAGATATATCCAAAAATTATGAGAGGAGTTTTACTATGTTAAAGAAATTTATTTCAGGTGCTATGTCGGCTGTTATGCTTGCTGCATCTATCGGAAGTAATGTAGTTCCGACAGTAACAGCTGCCGACAATCCAAACTATGCTGAAGCATTGCAGAAATCCCTTTTCTTCTACGAATGCCAGCAGGCTGGCCCACTTCCCGACTGGAACAGAGTTGAGTGGCGTGCCGATTCAACTATGATTGACGAAATCAAAGGCGGCTGGTACGATGCCGGTGACCACGTAAAATTCAATATGCCTATGGCATATACCGCATCTGTTCTTGCATGGGGACTTTATCAGTATCCCGACGGCATTGAAAGCTGCGGTGAAATGCAGAATTACGTAAACAACCTTGAATTTGTTATGGATTACTTCGCTGACTGCGACCTTGGCGACGAGGTAGTTTTCCAGGTCGGTAACGGTACAATTGACCATACATGGTGGGGACCTGTTGAAGTATACCAGTATGGCATGGAGGATGCAGGTACTTCCTATGAGGAAGCTCGTCAGACATATAAAGCTTCTAAGGGTTGTTCCGCTGTATTTGGCGGAATGGCTGCTGCTCTTGCCGCAGGTTACTGTGCTCTTGACGGCAGAGTTGACGACAGCAAACGTGCTGAATACCTTGAACACGCTGAAAATATCTTCAAGATTGCAGCTACAAATCCCGGAAATGATACATATAACGATAGTAACGCATCAGGCTTCTACCGTTCAAGCCATTTCTACGACGAGCTTTTCTATGCTGCAAACTGGCTCTACATTGCTACTGGCGACAAGGCATATCTTGACAAGGCTACAAACTATATCCCAAATCTCGACAAAGAGCTTGGTCAGGATGTTCTGAAATATACATGGTGTATGTGCTGGGATGACGTAATGCAGGGTGCTATGCTCCTTTACGCTATCAATACAGGAGATTCTACATACGTAAACCACGTTAAAAAGCACGTTGATTACCTTACATATGATTCAAAGAAGGTTGAAGGAAAGCTTGCTTATATCGACAGCTGGGGCTGTGCAAGATACGCTCAGGCTGCTGCGTTTATCACAGCTGTTGCTTCTGATACTGTTCTTGCTGATACGGATACATCTGATTACGTTGAATTCTATGAGGATCAGATTAACTTTGTTCTCGGCGATAACTCCACAGGTCAGAGTTACGTTGTAGGCTACGGCGACAAGCCTGCCCACAATGCTCACCACAGAACTGCTCATGCTTCATGGAAAAATGACATCTATATGCCTGTTCAGAACAGACACGTCCTCTACGGTGCTCTCGTAGGCGGTCCCACAGAGGGCGGCGACTATGAGGACGACAGAAACAACTACATCAACAACGAGGTTGCTACCGACTATAACGCAGGATTTACAGCTATTCTCTGTAAGATGATTGACAAGTATGGCGGTAAATCCGATCCTACCTTCCCTCAGCCTGAACAGCACGACGGTCCTGAGTTTTTCGTAGAGTGTCTTACAAAGGGCGGCGACTCATCAGGTGTTACAATCAGCTTCAAGATTACTAACCATTCCGCTTGGCCTGCAAGAGTACAGGATAACATCTCTTTCAGATACTTTATGGATATGAGCGAAGTAATTGCAGCAGGATATAATCCCGAAAATCTCGTTATACGCTGCGACCGTGACCAGTCCGCCATGTATGCTTCAAAGGGTGTTAAGAGCGCTGAAATCTCAAAGCCTATCCAGTATGACGGAGATATTTATTATATTGAAGTAAATCTCCCCGACGGTCGTGCAGTTATGCCTGTTTCCGAGGGTATGCAGAAATGTGAAATTCTTCTTGCTCTCGTAATGCCAGACTATGCAAGCGGATGGGATTCTTCAAACGATCCTTCATACAAGGAGCTTGCAAATGCTAAGGGTACAACTGATGCAGCAGGAACTGTATCAGGAATTGTTACAAAATATGTTCCTACTTATATCAACGGCGAGCTTTACTACGGCGAAGAACCCGACGGCACTTCTGCTGACGGAAATGTATCTATCGTTACAAAGCCCGTTACAACAACTGTTACTACTACTAAAACTACAACAACTACCACTACTACAAAGCCTGTTACAACAACTACTGCTCCTGACGTAACAGTTCCAAGCGACAGCGGTAATGTAGTTTACGGTGACGCTAACCTTGACGGTACAGTTACTATAGCTGATGCTGCTGCAATTTATCAGGCTATCGGTAACACTGATAAGTATTCATTATCCGAGCAGGGTTCTCTTAATGCAGACTGCTTTGAACCCGGAAGCGGTATTACAGCTGCTGACGCTCTTTCAATCCAGAAATTCGACGCAAAACTTATTTCTGAACTTCCCGAAATTGAATAATTAAAAAACGCCGCATAAAGTCTCGTGCTTTATGCGGCATTTTTGTTACCTCGTATGTCCATATGTAATTTTTCTAACACTATATTATTACATTTAATTTACATATCTGTTAAAATACAACATTTTATATTGACTTTGTCGACTCAATATGTTATTATATATATAAAATACAACTCACAGGAGGGAGCACTTATGAAAAACAAATCAAAATTACTTATACCTATACTTATAAGCTCAATTCTTTTCACAGGCTGTGGTGCAAACGAAAAAGCCTCTGTAAATGAAAGTATAAGATATGACAATGCGGCAGAGGACTATTACGAATCTCCTCAGGAAAATTACGATAATTCCGAATTAGCCCAGAGCGAATCTGCGGAGATTTCCGATGATTCCGCAAGTAGCGATGAAAAAAACGTCAACACTTCAAAAAAAGTAATCCGCAAGGAAATGCTCGTCTATTCCTGCAATATGACAGTTGATGTTCTCGACTTCGACGCTGCTATAGATGACCTGAGAGAAAGCCTTGATACCTATGGCGCATTCCCCGAAAATGAAAACTACACCGACGGAAAATCCTCTGATAAATGGGTTTATGACGATGTTAAAAGCTGGAAAACATATAGTGCAACTCTCCGTGTTCCCAGTGAGGATTATGATGAATTCTGCGATTATATCGCTAATCTCGGCGATTTAAGAAGTAAAAAAGCAAGCGTGGATAACCTTACAAGAGAATACAACGACTTATCCACTACTCTTGAAATCTATCAGGCTAAAGAACAGAGATATATTGAATTGCTGGCGGAAATAAATGATGAAACAACTGCAATTGCCGTTGAAAAGGAGCTTACAAATATTCAGATTGAAATTTCAAAGCTTACAACTCGTATGAATGAAATTCAGACAGATGTCGCCTATTCCTATATTCATCTCACAATCAACGAAGTCCGTGAATATGTGGAAGATGAGCCTGTGGAAGTCAAAGAAGATACATTCGGTCAGCGTTTCATGGATACTGTAAGCAATTCTTTCTCCGTATTTCTTACAATTATGGAAAAGCTGCTGTTCATTTTCATTTATCTCCTGCCGCATATAATCACAATCGGTATTTTTGTGTTTATAATTGTGCTTATCTGCAAGGCAATTGCAAAATGCAGAAAGCCAAAATATACAGCAGATATTTATAACATTCCACCTGCACAGCCTGATAACAATCTGCCTGTGACTGTCCAGAAAAAAGAAAATGAAAACGGCGGAACAGAACAAAATATAACAGACAAATAACGCAAAAAAGGCGCTCCGTGAATGGAGCGCCTTTTATATTATCCTTGATTTCCTATTCTTTCAACCTTCATCAGATTTGTAGTTCCCGAAACTCCGAGAGGTACGCCTGCGGTAATTGCCACAAGGTCGCCATCCTCTACAAGTCGATGCTCCTCCGCAGCTTCAACCGCAGCAGCAAACAAATCATCTGTACTGTTCTTTTCGTCAATGATATAAGGCACTACACCCCAGCTCATATTCATCTGACGGCATACAACCTCACTCATTGTACAGCTGATAATAGGACAGCATGGACGATATTTCGATATAAGTCTTGCTGTCTGTCCGCCAAGGGATACTGTAATAATAGCACTTGCGTCAAGATCATGGGCTGTTGTTACTGTTGCGTGTGCAATTGCCTCAGCAATATTACCGTCGGGATTTGAACGGCGTTCAGCAAATCTGCCCTTATAATCAATATGATTTTCTGTATTTTCCGCAATAAGTGCCATAGTCTTTACTGCTTCAACAGGATATGAACCTGCTGCTGTTTCGCCCGAAAGCATAATTGCACTTGTACCGTCATAAATAGCATTTGCTACATCAGTAATCTCCGCACGTGTAGGACGGGGATTTGTAATCATAGATTCAAGCATCTGTGTTGCTGTTACAACCTGTTTACCTGCATGATAACCCTTCTTTATAAGCGTTTTCTGAATTGCAGGAATCTGCTCAAAGGGAATTTCAACACCCATATCACCACGGGCAACCATTATTCCGTCGGCTGCTTCAAGAATTTCGTCAATATTCTCAACACCGTCGCTGTTCTCGATTTTTGCAATAATACGCACATCAAACCAGCCAAGACTGTGTGTGAATTTACGGAGGTAATTTATATCTGCCGCAGAACGGACAAAGCTTGCCGCAATAAAATCAAACCCCATTTTTGAACCAAATTCAAGGTCATCCATATCACGCTCGTTAAGGTAAGGCATAGAAAGCTTTACCCCAGGAACATTAATTCCCTTATTATTTGAAAGTATTCCGCCATGAACTACACGGCATATAATATCAGTCTTTGTTACCTTTTCAGCTACAAGCTCAACCACACCGTCATTGATAAGGATTTTGGTACCGATACTTACATCTCTCGGAAGCTTCTTGAAGCTTACACTACCTATTTCTGCTGTACACGGTACATCCTCTGTTGTAAGTGTGTACACGTCACCGTCGAAAATCTCAACAGGCTTATTATCCACAAATTTTCCAAGACGAACCTCAGGACCTTTTGTGTCAAGAAGTGTAGCAATGGGTAAATCCAGTTCCTTGCGTAACTTTTCTATCTGACGGAAACGCTTTTCATGGGTTTCATAATCGCCGTGGGAAAAGTTAAATCTTGCTACGTTCATACCCGCAAGCATAAGCTCACGCATAATATTTTCATCATCAGTTGCAGGGCCGATTGTACATACAATTTTGGTTTTTCTCATATTGTCCTCCATTAGTTCAGCTTTGTTATCTTTGCAAAATTAGCCATAATCTTCTTTGTACCAACCTTGTCAAATGCTATTTCAAGCATATAATCATTTGCAGCAGGAGCTGCAGATATTACAGTACCTTCACCGAAAATCTTATGTACAACTCTCTCCCCTGCTTCATATGTTACATTAGATGCCTTTACAGCTGTCTGTCTTTTAGCCATTGCAATCTGCTGCTGAAGGCTTAATGACTGGGTTTCTGTAACAGAATTATCATGAACATCCTTGTTTTTGCTGTAGTTGTCTTTCTTTATGTAATGCTCCTTGCCCATTTCACGTATAAAGCGTGATGTGACATTGTGCTGTGTCTGACCGAATATCATTCTTCTGCCTGCACTTGTAACATAAAGCTGCTTTTTCGCACGGGTTATTGCCACATAGGCAAGACGTCGTTCTTCCTCCATATCATCCTCATTGTCAAGGGAGCGTGAGCCGGGGAAAATTCCGTCCTCCATGCCGATGAGGAATACGTTGTCAAATTCAAGTCCTTTTGCAGAGTGAATTGTCATAAGTGCAACCTTATCATTTCCTCCGTCATCCTCATCAGAATCGGTAAACAATGCTGTTTCTTCAAGAAATCCGCTTAAAGTAGGCTCATCGGCTTCCTCCATATAGCGGATAATTGAAGTACGGAGTTCCTCTACGTTTTCAATCTTATTGTCACCGTTTTCCTGATTTTTAAGATAATTGAGATATCCTGACTTTGTCAGAACTGCGTCAAGAAGTTCATCAAGAGGTGTATCATCAACCATTTCAATCAACTCGCCGAACATTTCAGCAGCGGCTTTAAGGGCAGTTACTTTTTTTGAAAGAGGCGCAAACTGCTCGCAATCCCTCATAACCTCATATGGGGAGATTTTAAGGTCACGGCTTATATCATCAATCAATGCAATTGTAGAATCGCCAATACCTCTTTTCGGCTCGCTTATAATTCGTCTGAAACGAAGCATATCATTAGGGTTGTTTATGAAAGCAAGATATGATGTAACATCTTTGATTTCCTTACGGTCATAGAAACGCATTCCTCCATATACTCTATAGGGAATGTCAGCTCTCACCAAGGCACGCTCAACTATATTTGACTGTGCGTTCATACGGTAGAGCACGGCATTTCTGTTGTATTTGCTGTTTTTCTCATAGTCTGCTTTTATAGTATTTACAATAAAAGCAGCTTCATCATTTTCATCGGCAGCCTTGTACCATACTATTTTTTCACCCTGTTCTCCATTTGTCCAGAGAGATTTTTCCTTACGTCCGTAATTGTTGGAAATTACGGAGTTTGCAGCATCAAGAACTGTCTGGGTTGAACGGTAGTTCTGTTCAAGTCTGATAACAACCGCACCCTCAAACTGTTCCTCAAATCCGAGAATATTCTCGATATTTGCACCTCTGAAACGGTAAATACTCTGGTCGTCGTCACCGACTACGCAGAGATTTTTATGTCCTGCGGAAAGCTGTGATACAAGTCTGAACTGAACATGGTTTGTATCCTGATATTCGTCAACCATTATATATCTGTAACGGTTACGGTATTTTTCAAGGACTTCAGGAAACTTGTCAAAAAGTTCTACTGTTTTACATAGAATGTCGTCAAAATCAAGGGCATTAGCAGATTTAAGACGCTCCATATATGTCTTGTAAATACGTGCAACTACCTTTTTGCGGTAATCAATGCCTGCATCTTCAAGCATTGTTTCCGGAGTTATCATCTTATCCTTTGCAAAGCTGATTTCACTTAAAACCGTTCTCGGAACAAACTGCTTTTCACTTACATCAAGTTCAGCCATGACGTTCTTAATAAGTCGCTGGCTGTCTGAGGAATCGTATATTGTAAAATCCCTGCCGTAGCCTAAATTTTCAATTTCACTCCTGAGTATTCTCATACAGGCTGAATGGAAGGTAGAGGCGTTAACACCACCGCCCTCCTCGCCAAGCATTGCTTCAAGACGTTCCTTCAGTTCAGTTGCTGCCTTATTTGTAAAAGTAATTGCAAGTATATTCCATGGCTTTACAGGATTAACAGCAACTATGTCACGGAGGGTATCAAAATCGTCTGTTTTACCATCTGCATAGTCATTTAAAAACTGTACTTCATCATCAGAATATGATGCATTTTCATCATAGTAAGCGTTGCCAAAATTTATAAGATTTGCTATACGATTTACAATAACAGTAGTTTTACCGCTTCCTGCACCTGCAAGAACAAGTAAAGGACCGTTGACGGTAAATACTGCCTGCTGCTGCATTTCGTTCATTCGGCTGAAATAATGTTTCAGGGCTGCCTGTTTTGCAACGATAAAAGAATTGTTAGCCATAAATATCTACTCCGATTAATAATAGTTTACCAAAAATAAATGTATACCTATGAGGTTCTCTGAAAAACCGGATACAAGCGGAATTTTCACAAGTCCTCTTATATTATACCATACTTTTCCAATTTTGAAAAGTCCTAAATCAACAAAAGATAAATTTGTGTAAATTTAATATTTTTCTATTGACTAAACCATTGTTTTGGTGTATAATAATAACATAACAGAAATATTAAGGCAATACCGCACGAAGCAGTAACACATACTTTGTACGGTACAACACTAAATTAACACAAGGAGTTTCAATATGAAAAACATTTTATTTGCTGCATCAGAATGTGTCCCATTTATAAAGACAGGCGGACTTGCTGACGTCTGCGGTGCTTTACCCTATTATATCAACAAGGAGGAATTTGACGTAAGAGTTATCCTCCCCTACTACACCTGTATACCTGCAAAGTTCAGAGATAATTTCAAATATATTACACACTTCTATATGGATTACGGTATGAACGGAAACAGTGTTCACGTAGGTATTATGGAATATGAATACAACGGCATCAAATTCTATTTTGTGGACAACGAGTTTTATTTCAAGTGTGATACCCCCTATTCCAGTGACCTTAAATGGGATATTGAGCGTTTCACATTCTTCTGTAAGGCTGTACTTGCAATTCTTCCCGTATTGGGCTTCCGTCCCGATATTATTCATTGTCACGACTGGCAGGCTTCACTTATTCCTGTGTTCCTGCACTCAACCTTTGCAACAAATCCTTTCTATAGCGGAACAAAATCAATTATGACAATCCACAACCTCAAATTCCAAGGCGTGTGGGATATTGAAACATTCCAGTACAACACATCTCTCCCCGACTATATGTTTACCCCCGACAAGCTTGAATTCAAAAAAGATGCAAATATGCTCAAGGGCGGTCTTGTATACGCCGATTATATCACTACTGTTTCCGAAACTTACGCAGAGGAAATAAAATATCCATTCTACGGCGAACAGCTTGACGGACTTCTCCGTGCACGTTCTGCTTCACTCCGTGGAATTGTAAACGGCATTGACTACGCTGTGTACAACCCTGCTGACGACAGCCAGATTTTCGCAAAATATACCACAAAGAATTTCAAGAAACAGAAGGCTGTAAATAAAAAGAAGTTACAGGCTGAGCTTGGTCTGCCTGTTGATGAAAACAAGTATATGATAGCTATAATTTCCCGTCTGACTGACCAGAAAGGTCTTGACCTTGTAAACTATGCTATCGAAAGAATATGCGATGAAAATACACAATTCGTAATCATAGGCACAGGAGATCCGCAGTATGAAAATATGTTCAGACACTATCAGTGGAAATATCCCGACAGAGTTTCTGCAAATATTCTCTACTCCGATCAGCTTGCACATAAACTTTATGCTGCCGCTGATACTATGCTTATGCCTTCTCTCTTTGAACCATGCGGACTTACGCAGCTTATCGCCCTCCGCTATGGCACAGTTCCGATAGTTCGTGAAACAGGCGGTCTTAAAGATACAGTAGTTCCATACAACGAATTTGAGGGAACAGGTACAGGCTTCTCCTTTGCAAATTACAACGGTGAGGAAATGCTGGGTGCTATCAACTACTCAAAGAGCATTTATTTCGATCACCGCAAGGAATGGGACGCAATGGTAAAACGAGGAATGGAAGCCGACTTCTCATGGAACAGTTCTGCCCGTCAGTATGAGGGTATGTATTCCTGGATGATTAATTGGTAAGCCGACTATATGGATAAAACGATTATAAAAGGTGCTGTCTTTGATATGGACGGTCTGATGATAGACACAGAAAAGTTATACCTCCGCTACTGGAAAAAAGCGGCGGAGGATTACGGCTACCCCATGGAAGATAAGCACGTTTACGCAATAAGAAGTCTGGCACGTAAGTTTTCAAATCCTCTGCTTAAAAGCTTTTTCGGCGAAGATTTCCCTGTTGACGATGTACGCCAGAGACGAACGGAACTTATCAATGCCCACATTGAAGAAAACGGAATTGATATCAAAAAAGGGCTTTTTGAGCTGTTCGGATTTCTCAAGGAAAATGGCATAAAAATCGCTGTTGCTACCGCAACTCCACGTGAAAGAACTCTTCTTTATCTTGAAAAAATCAATGTGCTTGACTATATTGACACTATTGTCTGCGGAGATATGGTTACAACAGGAAAACCCGATCCCGAAATATACCTCACAGCCGCAAGGGAACTCGGGCTCTCCCCTACGGAATGCACAGCTTTCGAGGATTCTCCCAACGGCATAAAATCGGCATATTCGGCAGGTTGTCAGGCAATAATGATACCTGATATGACACCCCCGGATGAAGAATTGATGACTCTGTTAAGCGGAGTCTACGATAATCTTGAAGCCGCCGCAGAATATTTCAAAGGGAGGATATAGGTATGTCAACTGCAACAAGTTCATCAAAGCTGCTTGATATTCCGAAGTATTACTATTTCAGCAGCGGAAATGATTATTCGGGAAGTTCCGGTGATTTTTCCTATAAAGTTAAAAATGGCGAAAATCTCAAAGCTCTCACATGGCACGGAAAGTTATGTTCAGAAAAGGCTGTCATAGAAAACGAAGCTGAATTTGAGAAATCCGAAGAAGGCTTTGAAGCCATGATCAAATGGCTTGAAGAAAAACTTGAAGAAAAATAAACAGATAAAGCCTCCGCAACTTGCGGAGGCTTCTTACTTATATACTAATACCACACATTAATTATATTTGTATAACGGCATAAGTTCTTATTTTCGCCATTTTCTTTGACACTTACAAATCCCTTCATGTACACCTCGGAGGGAACAATTACATTTCCGCTTTTCTTGCAGGAAATCCCGATATTCCTAACAATTCCGCATTTACAGAGTATTTTCAGCCTGCGCATATCATCACGGAATATCTTTTCTGCAGCAGGTGTAAGATATATTTCATTGCCATTGTTGTTTTCACCGTGCTGTTTCATACCGTCAAATTCCATTTTAACAGCAACAAGCTCTCCTTCAGATACATGCTTGTCAACAGCAGCCTGCTCCGTAAGAGCTGCAAAATCAATATCATTATTTCCAAGCTCATACAAATCCATATCCCTGCGGCTGTATGGCGGATTATTGTCAAAGGCATATCCCACATCAAGAACAATACCATTGAGAATTGTAAAACCTATTCCATGCTCCCCTTCAAATTCAGCTTCACCGTCTACATAGAAATACACATCATCATTTCTTGACTCATAAATGCAAATTCTTGTGGGACGGAACATTTTTTCAAAATCTATCTTTTTGTCATTTTTTTCAAAAATACTTTCAATCCTGCGTTTCAGCCTGTTGAGTTCTTTCACGGATAGATTGTTGAGAGTATCACTGCATTTTTTTATATGTTCCTCTGTATGCCCCTCATATGTATAGATGTCAAGGTCAGCATTGAACAGCTTCCAGCGGACCATTTCAGGGAAACTGACATATTTACCTGATTTATAATAATCGAATGAGTATCTGAAGTTTTCATATCGCTTGTCAAAAATCGTCTTGAACTCCCTGTAAATATCATAGTGATAATCGCAGCAGAAGAAAGATGCACCCTTACTCTGTATCAGCTCGCAGTAATCAAAAAAATAATTGTCATCATCACGTCTGAATATTTTCGTTTTATAAAATGTTCCGTAATAATATACAAGAAATTCTCTTATTTTATCGCTGATATCATTGTTGTCAAGCATATAATCCATATCATTCCTGAAAAATCTTGTAACAGGTATATATCCGTTCAACACATTCGTTACATTTTCACGATTATAATTCACATAAAAATTATGCCCAATATGTTTATTTTCTATAAGCCACTGTGTAAGATAGATTATCGGATTACAGGCATAATCGGTGATTTTTTCCTTATCCTCCTCTGTAAGTCCCCTGAAATCGGTTTCAAGATAATCCCTGACACAGGTATATGTCGGTTTCGGCTTTTCGGTGTTCAACTGTGACAACTCCCGATTGTTCAGCAAAAGGTATTCAACAGCTGCACTGTACCAGTTTTCAGCCGCATTATAACCTTGAAAAAACAAACGATATACATCTTTGCCTTTAAGTGGGAATTTTGTAACAGCATATGCTGCAAAACCTATCATCACACCTAAAATCATAAAACATACAAAAGGATAAATTCCGTCTTCCATCGAAGGAAATGAAAAACCAAATCCAAAACTGCCTATTGAAATTTTCATAAGCATTGATGAACTTGCTATATTTTTCCTTTTTGTATTTACTCTGCATAGTGAAACAATAGATATTACAAGCCATAAAACAAATACAATTTCAAGACCTATGAAGAAAAGTACTTCTCCGTCACCCAGAATAAGTTCGGTCGAAATACAAAGCAAACCAAGAAGTGATAAAATCGAATCTATCACTACACATATAATCAGATATATTTTCAAAGCAATTTTTTTCAATGATAATTCATCCTCCTGTATTCTGCTGATATATCGGCGATTTTCCTGTATATTATAAATCCTATAACACCGCCGAATGTATTGTGCATTATATCATCAAATTCACATAATCCGCGGCCAGTAAAATACTGTGTTAATTCTATGAACAGGGAAAAAACCAGACATACCGCAGTTGTGGTACGTAAATTGTCAAAACGCCTGAAAATCATAGAAAAAAACATTCCCATAGGCATAAGCATAAGTACATTGCCGCATATCTGGAATAACCAGTATAAATATCTTCCGCTTTGAAAAAGTTGCGACAATTCCCAGAAAGGCTCCAGCATATGGCGACGCTGCCCAACTGTGCGGTCAATCAGTGTTATATCAAGGACAATAAAAAAGTATACAATAGCGATACACAGCAGTAGAACCGTTTTATTATCCCTAAATAGTTCAATTGAGTTTCTGTTATTTTTCATGCAGTCCCCCTTTTTCGTCTATTATATTATAACACATTTATTATATTTACTCAATGATAATTGTATGAAAAATCCCACCCGATAATAACGGGTGGGATTTCAAGCTGTTATTTGATTTTGAAAATCTTTGTTTCGCCATTTGTAGTTGTGATTTCGAAGGCAACAGATTCTGCTTCTGAAAATGTGAATGGCTCATAGTTTAGTGCGATTGACAATGAAGCAACACCTTTTCCCTCATATATATTCGCAGCGTGTTCAATGGGATAATGCATTATTTCTTCATCAAATTCAATAAAGTCAATTATATTGCCGTCAACAACAAGCTTAACAGGAAATTCCTCTGCAACAGGCAGATATGCATTTTCAGATTTTAAATCAAAAATATCTCTTATATATCCGTCGCCTTTTGTGTCATCATAGAAATTCTCATCAATCATTTCAGGGAATTCATATAATATATAGATACTTGCCTGATAATCTGATATATGTGTACTTTGAACGATACATTCATTTCCGTTTATGCTGACTTCTTCCATATGGTCAACAAACTCAATAGGTGAAAGTTTTGTAAGATCGGGAACAAATTCCATTTTCAAATTTGATTTGTCATAAACAGGACATCCGTTGTTATAGTAAATTATTTTGTGAACTCTTACAACAAGGCTATCGCAGTATTCTTCATATAATCCACAGCTCGGGAGATTTCTCACATTGAAGAAATACACAGTATTTCCTGATTCATCGGTATCGGGAATTCCGTTGACTGTAAATGTTGCATATGCATCAAGGTCGGTAATTGTATTTTCAAGAACACTCACTTCGATTGCCATATTGTCAAACACCATATCCGTCTTTGGTCTTGCAACTAAAAGTGTATAGGTTTCATCAACATCTCCCATAAATGCTATTGCTTCAAAGGAAATATTTTTGTTTTCGCACTTCACATCAAGGGGCTGATATTGTCCTCTGATATACTTATCGGCAGATACCTCATCTGAAAATCCACCACGTAAAATTTCAGCAATATTGAATGTTCCTGTAATCGCCCCAACTGTCAACGCACTTGCAAGGCAGATTGTAGCTGCGGCAATCGAAACGGAAATTGCACGTTTTATGGAAATTCCCGCACGCTTTTTTACAGTGATTTTTTCATCTGCATATGCAGCTTTATAAAGATTTTCTTTCCAGCTTTCAGGTGTTTTTATGCTGTCAAATGCTTTTTCAAGTCGTTTCATATAATGACCTCCTCATCCAATTTGTCGGTCAGCAGTTCTTTCATCATTTCACGTCCACGTTTAAGTCTGCTTTTTATAGTATTCTCCTTTGCATTGAGAATAGCTGCAAGCTCAAGTACGGAATAACCTGCATAATAAAAGAGATATATGACCTCTCTGTATTTTTCGGGTAATGTCATTACGGTGTCAAGAATAGTTCTGTCTTCCATTTCGATACTGCAATCGTCAGCGAAAGTAAGAGGTTCAGTCTTATGACGGCTAAGAAAACGGAATCTGTTTTTACACTCGTTTAATGCAACCCTTATAAGCCACGATTTGAGATATTCGGGTTTCTCTTTCAGCATTTCCTTATTCTTGAACAGCTTTAAGAATATATTCTGATAACAGTCCTCGGCATCATGCTGGTTTCCGAGGCGAACCAGACATAATCCTGTTATCATATCCGAATATTCTTCTACCGCCTTTTCAAACAACTGTTTTGTTTCAATGTCCGTCATTTTCTTACCTCCCCCTTTCATTAGTAATACACCGCCAAGTGTTCAAAAGTTGCATTTTTCTGAAAACATTTTTAAATCCACCAATTATATATTTTTTATGAGAATTAATTCCCCTGTTATAAGTAATACACCGCAGAAGCTCATAAGGTTGCATTGAAAACCGCACAAAAAGAAATTTTCTTCTGTGCGGTGTGTTATCAGCTATTTAAAACTGCATTGATAATTCCCTGATAAATCGAAGCTGATTCGCTGGCAAAGCTGAAGCCGAAATACTGAGGATTTCTTATCTGCATTGCGATTATGTATGAGCCGTTATAATCGTTGTAATCTGTATAAACTCCTGTTCCGTCGTCATTCACATTTTTTACAACACCTGTTATGTAAAGAAAGTCATTTTCCCATGTTTCCGCAGTTCCTGTCTTTGCGTAAAATTCGTAACCCTCGGGTACGTATACACCAAGACCGCTTGCAACGCCCTTCATACCGTCAAGAAGATTCTGTCTGCATTCAACAGGAATTGTTCCGATTACATCATTAGGCTGTGAGCCCGATTCTATTATTGTGTCAAAATCATTTGTATCCACAACATTTTTCACAACAAAAGGACGCACCATATCACCGTATGCCGCCTCTCTGCCAAGTGCTGCAAGGTATATAGGACAGGTCAGGGTATAGGACTGACCGAAAGCTGTACGTCTTAAATCGTCATTGCAGTATATCTCGATATTATTTCCGATTACACCGAAATCACATTCAATATCCGTACCAAAGTGGAAAATCGTATTGAGATCTTCAAGAACAGCCTGCTGTCCTATCTGGTCAAATGCTCTTGCAAAGAAAATATTGCTTGAATTTACAAATGCAGAATAAAGGCTTCTCTGCATTGGATATCCGCCGTTCGTGTCATGATCCCAATTGACGATTGATACACCGTCAAATTTCCACTCTCCCTCATCGGGAAGTGAATATACACCGTGCTTGTCTGCTATAACCTCCGACATAATCTTAAAGCATGAACCGGGAGGAAAATTCTGAAAAGCCTTGTTGCCGTATGTTCCCCATGCAAGGTCTTCTTCTGTTTCAACTCCATAATACACATCAGGGTCATAAGAGGGATATGATACCTGTGCCATTATTGATCCGTCGCTTCTCATAACAACAGCCGCACCAATTACATTCTTTTCAGCCATATAGTTATATACCGCATTCTGTGCATCTGCATCAAATGTAAGCTGGATACTCTGTCCGTAATCGCCGCCATCAACGGCAGTGGGATTCTGCACACGGAGCTTTTTGTCAAGGGTAAGGTCTATTCCCTCCGACATCTCATTGAGTACATTGGCAAATGCTACCTTATTGGCATCGTTTGTCATACGGACTTCCTTGCCGCTTTCATCCAGTTCACTGAACATAAGCAAATCACCGTCTGCGTCATAGAGATTTCCGCGCATAATTTTATCAGATGGAACAACAGGGGTAGTTGTCACAGTTGTGGTTTCAGTTGTATCAACCACCTCTGTAGTTGCTTCAGCAGTTGATACAATACTGTTCTTTGAAACAACTCCTGTGCTTATAGCAGGCGAATCGACTTTCTGAACAACTTCTCCGCATGAGGTCATAGCAGCCATTGATACAACAGCGGCTAATCCCGAAATATATCTTTTTGATTTTATATTCATTTTAACCAACTCCGAAATAACAAGTATAGCCTGAAAGTTATCAGTCCACATTATATTATACATTAAACAGTGTATAATGTCAATATATGGTGAATTATAAAATGCTTCCATATATAAATTGTAATAATTCATTAACCTTTTATTGTTTCCTATACCAAGCCCTGCCGCCAGATATCCGGCAAGGTATAATTATCGGTGTAATATCATAAAATCTACAATAAGGAGGCGTTGGCATGAAGAAAATCACATCTCTATTTCTCGGTATATCCGTTTTACTCACAGGCTGCACCCAATATTTACCCGTTAAAGAAAATCACGATATTACAACCACAGAAAACACGACATGTATACAAGAAGAAAAATATATCCCTCTGAATTTTGCCTATCAGACAGGACAATGGTTTCCGTATATCTCTTTTCCTGATTATATGCAGGATAAAACGGAAGATGAATTTACATCTGAAATTACAAAACAGCTCACTGATGCATCACAGAACGGAATAAACACTGTATATTTTCACATTCATCCGGAAGGCGACGCATATTACAATTCTTCTATATACCCAAAAGGTAAATACAACAACTGCGGCTATGACCCTCTTAAAATAGTCATTGATACAGCACATTCCATGAACATATCAGTTCACGGCTGGATAAATCCATATCGTATGCAGTCCGCCGATGAAATGGAGCAGCTGCCGGATACTTTCATTGTAAAAAAATGGATAAACAGCGGCAGTCCAATGGTAAAGCTTGTAGCTGACCGTTGGTATCTGAATCCTGCCTATGATGAAGTTACTGCACTGATTACAGATACAGTTAAGGAAATAATAGAAAATTATTCTGTTGACGGAATACATATTGACGATTATTTTTATCCCGCTACATCAGAAGATTTTGATATTGAAGCATTTGAATTATCCTGTGAGGACGATCTTGCCGACTGGCGGAGAAACAATGTAACAGAAATGGTAAAAGCCGTTTTTGATACAGTAAAAGATTATGATGAACGGATTTTATTCGGCATAAGCCCGCAAGGCAATATAAATGCCGACTATAACACACAGTTTGCTGATGTTGAGTTATGGACAGAAAATAAAGGTTATGCTGATTACATAATACCTCAGATTTATTACGGCTTTGAAAATGAAGTCTGCCCCTTTGAGCAGACTTTACATCAATGGGAAGAACTTGCTGAAAGCAACAATGTTTCACTTATAATCGGACTTGCTGAATACAAGCAGAACAAATATGACAAATGGGCAGGGGTTTCAGGAGAACTTGAATGGATTGAAAATGACGACATCATACCACGGCAGATTGAACTTGTAAAAAGCTCTTATACAGCAGACGGATACGCACTGTATAAATAAAAATGCTCCCCATAACGGGGAGCATTCAGTCTTATTTTTAATATCAATTACTCAACTAAAAGTTCAAGCTTGAAAGGTTCATATCTTCTATAAGCAGTTTTATTCTTATTTACTTCAAGTGCATTTGTCTTTTCATCAAGATACTTAATGTACTCATCATAGTACTTGATAGACTGGAACTGTGTAATGTATTCCTCACTCCAGTAGTCATCCTCTGTCATACGCTCTCTTAAATCAGCACGAAGCACAACGTAAATTGTATCTTCACTGAACTCATAGATTACAGCCTTGCCAGCCTTGAGATCATTGAAAACATATTCATTGAAAAGACGTGTATTCTTATCTGTTTCAGATTCTTCTGCTGTTTCAGTTGTTGTTTCTGTACCTGTTGAAACAGCAGCTGTAGTGGTTGTAGCTTTCTGAATAAGTCTTTCATTTGCGTAAGGATCTGTTGTAGTAGTTACACCGGCAGCAGTAGTGGTAGTTGTTGTAGTTGTAGTAGTTTCACCTACTGCGGTTGTTGTGTTAGCAGCAACATATTCGTTATAATCCTCGCTTATAGCATCCATTTCGTGCATCTTATTGAGATCGCCTGACTTTGCATTAACCTGTTTTACATAATCATCTGCCATTTTGCGGATTTCTTTCTCCTTGGCAGCATCAACCTTTTCGCCGTCCTGATCTTTAAGGCTGATTGATACATATTTTATACGTGCAAAATTATCGTCAACGAAATCCTTGAGTTCCTCCTCAGAGCAACCCTTTTCGCCGTCAAAGCCATAGTGGTACTTGAAGATTTCAGTTTCCATGTATGTGCTTTCAGCAATAGCCTTCATTGAATCAAGGCTCACACCATTTGAAGCAAGTCTGGGATCCATTGAATAGTAATACTCAGCCATTTCAGCAGCCTCATCAATATCCTCGGAAGAAAGCTTACCGCCGATTGCCTCAAATTCTGTTACAAGTCCTGCATAATCCTTGCAGTATTCTGTAGCCTTGTTCTGAATCCAGCTTGTTGAATCAATTTCGTCAATATTTGCATTTCTGATTTCATCCGCTTCAGGTGCAGTTTCACCGTCACCCTGAATTATTGATGAAGCCTCGCTGTACGCCTGCAGAGTATAGTAAATAAATACGCCTGCGGGAACTTCCTGCTCACCGATAGTAGCGGCATTCTGTGAATTGCCACCGATTGAAGGTGAACAGCCTGCAAAAGATGATGCAACTGTTAAAGCAGCTGTTACAGCTGCAATTTTCTTGAGTGTTTTCATTTTAATTTTGCCTCCGGTATATTAAATTTAGCGGAACTCTTATGTAAAGCTCCTATTGTATTCATATGCTTTTTTATTATACAACATTTTTTTCAATTTGTCCATAGCTAAATGAAAATTTTTTCAATTCTTTCACATTTTCAGCAAAACCTCACATTTTTCACTACATTTTCTCTCCTTTTGACAGGTTATTTTTCGTGCTTTTGCACAAAAACACCTTGACAAGATATACCGCTTATGATATAATTATAAAGGTAAACTATGAACTACGGAGCGTGATTTCAATGAAGAGTATCAGAGTCGGCACAAGCCGCCCTTACGATGTACATATCGAAAGAGGCAGCCTGAAAAACAGCGGCAAACTTATTTCTGATATTATCAATTCAAAAAAAGCTGTAATTGTAACAGATGATACAGTGGACATACTGTACTCCAACACACTTGCAGAAAGCCTTGAAAAATCAGGGATTTCATTTGATATCTTCGTTTTCCCTCACGGTGAACAATCAAAAAATCTTCATACTCTCGGTGATATTTTTGATTTTCTCTGCGAAAAAGGAATTACAAGAAGCGACTTTCTTATAGCTCTCGGCGGCGGTGTTGTAGGCGATATTACCGGATTTGCCGCAGCTTCATACCTCAGAGGTATTGATTTCGTTCAGATTCCCACCACGCTGCTTTCGCAGGTAGATTCCTCTGTAGGCGGCAAAACAGCAGTTGATATCCCCGGCGGAAAAAACCTTGTAGGAGCTTTTAAGCAGCCTGCTCTCGTTATATGCGACAGCGATACTCTTAAAACTCTCCCCGAAGAAGAACTCGCCTGCGGAATGGCAGAAGTCATAAAATACGGCATGATTCGTGACAAAAATCTGTTTGACCTCTGCGAAAGTCACAATATAGAAAATATACACGAGGTTATGGACGAAATCGTTTCCACCTGTGTTGACATTAAACGTCAGGTTGTCGAAAATGACGAATTTGACAAGGGCGAACGTATGATTCTCAACTTTGGTCACACTCTCGGACACGCTATTGAAGGCTGGCACAACTACACAGACTACACCCACGGTATGGGAGTAGCTGCTGGTATGTGCATGATTACACGCCGTTTATGCAGCAGTAACATGGCGGAACGCCTTGAAAAATGCGTAGAAGCATACAGGCTTCCCATTTCCACGGAAGCACCCATGAGCGAACTGCTCCCCTTCTGTACAAAAGATAAGAAATGCGAATCAAGTTCTATCAACTACATTATCTGCCCCGAAATAGGCATGTCAGAAATTGTAAAAGCTGCAACAACGGATTTCTTCCGTCTTATGGAGGGTTAAGCTATGGATATAAAAATAAGCCCCTCAACACTTAAAGGTGATCTGAATATCCCTGCTTCCAAGAGTTGTGCACACAGAGCCGTGATATGTGCTGCACTTGCAGACGGTGTATCACATCTTTCCGGAATAACTATGTCCAAGGATATTGAAGCCACCATTTCAGCTATGACGGCTCTCGGAGCTGAATTTAAAATCAGCGGTGATATTGTAACCGTAAAGGGTATAAGCGTCAGTATAAATGCCAATGCCGATATAGACTGCAACGAAAGCGGCTCTACCCTTCGCTTTATTATGCCTGTTGCCGCCGCCCTCGGAATCGATTCTGTTTTCAGAGGCAGAGGCAGACTTCCACAGCGTCCCATTGATATATACAAACGCGAGCTTAAAAATCATGGCATAACATTCCATACAGAGGAAATGCCATACGAAATCAGCGGAACACTGACAGGCGGTAAATATGAAATTGAAGGAAATGTTTCCTCCCAGTTCATAACGGGACTTCTTTTCGCTCTCCCCCTTATAAAGGAGGATTCGGAAATTGTAATGACTTCGCATCTTGAATCCCGTCCATATGTTGATATCACCATTGATATTCTCCGCCGTTTTGGTATTGAGATAAAAGAAACAGAAAGCAGCTTCATTATAAAGGGTAATCAGAAATACACTCCCTTTGATGAACACGTTGAAGGCGACTATTCACAGGCTGCATTCTTCTTTGTGGCAAACGCCCTTGGTTCCGATGTCAATATTCTCAACCTTAAACAGGATAGTGTACAAGGCGATAAGGCTATAACTGCCATTATTGCTGATACGGTTAAAAAGGGAATTATCACAGGATATAAAGCAGACTGTTCCGATATACCCGACCTTGTGCCAATTTTGTCAGTTCTCGGTGCATACGGAAACAAACCTTCTGTTATCTTCAATGCTGAAAGACTCCGCATAAAGGAAAGCGACCGTCTTGCAGCCTGTGCAGATATGCTCAACAATTTAGGTGGAAATGTGACCGTTACTGCAGACGGTCTTGAAATCATGCCAACAAATGGCTTGAAAGGCGGCATTGTTGACAGTTACGGCGACCACCGTATTGTTATGGCGGCGGCTATAGCAGCACTTGCCTGCAAGGGTGATGTTATTATAAAAGGTGCGGAAGCTGCCGAAAAATCCTATCCCACATTTTTCCAGGATTACATAAATCTCGGAGGTAAAGCTGATGTCGTTGATATGGAACAATAAAATCTCCGTTTCCTGCTTTGGTGAAGAAAGCGGAGGAATTGCGGGTATAACCATCAGCGGTATTCCTGCCGGAGAATATATCAATCCCGAAGAAATCGAACGCTATCTCCGCAGACTTTCTTCCAAATCTGTAGGTGGTGAAAGAATAGCTATGCCCCGTATTATGTCGGGTATAGAAAACGACCGTACAACAGGTGGTGCTTTGTGTGCTGTAATGAAGGTCAGTGTCCCTGCTGAAAAACCTGATAACAAACCGAAAAATTATCGTTTCGGTCATGCGGATTATACAGGTGCCGTATGCAGCAGAGGTTACTGCGATACAGTTGAAAAATCACGTACATCCGAAATATTTGCTCCTCCTATCTGCTTTGCAGGTGCTGTCTGCGGACAGATTCTTGAAAGACGGGGAATTTATACAGGCGCACATATTTTACGTATGCACAATATAAAGGATAATCCATTTGACGCTGTAAGACTTACAAGGGACGGTATTATCAGCGTCCGTATCAAGGATTTTCCTGTTATAAACGACAAAAACGGCTGGAAGATGCTTGATGACATAGCCGCGGCTGCCGAAGCCGGCGAAACTCTCGGCGGTGTTGTGGAATGTGCTTCAATCAACATCCCGTCAGGTGTGGGTTCACCTGTTTTCAACGGACTAAGCAATAATATAGCACAGCTTCTTTTCGGTATCCCGGATATTACCGGAGTTGAATTTGGTGCAGGTTTTTCTTCCGCTGAAATGGTAGGAAGTCAGTATGCCGACAAATCCTATACCACAGAACAGGGCTATTCTGTAACTAAAACCAATAGTCATGGAGGAATTATCAACGGACTGACATCTGGTATGCCAATAATTGTAAATACGGCATTCCGTCCGCCAAGAAAAGGCACTTCCCCCTGCTGTACCATTGCTAAAGCTGTCGTTTATGTGGAATCAGCAGTAAATACTGCACTTCTTTCAGCTATGCTTGATTATCCGAATTTCTGTTAATGCAGAGGTGATATTTTTGACCAACGAAAATATATATAAAATGGCACAGTTGGCAGATACGGTTATAAAGGACGTTCCAACCCTCAATATCCTTATCTGTTACCTTATGAAAAAAATTGACAAGCCTATCAATACGGAACACATGTATGATATTCTTATAACAACAGGTCTTGTAAACTATTTTTACTATCAGGATTCCATTGCCTTTCTCCTTGAGAACGGACATATTACTATAGAAAAGGACGAAGAAGGCAAAGAATACTACGTTCTTATGCCAAAGGGTAAAATCTGTGCAAGAGAACTGAAGAAATATGCTCCCAAATCATACCGTGACAACCTTGTACTTGCTGCACTTAAATATTTCACACGCCTCAAAGCTGAACAGGAAGTCACTGTGGAATATATCGAGGAGGACAATGGTTGTTATGTAAAAGCTGTCTGTCATGATATAGCCTGCGACCTTATGGAGCTGAAACTGTTTGCCCCCGATATGACGCAGGCAAAATTAATCGGCGAAAAAATCATGCTCAATCCTGCCTGTTTCTACAGCAAGGTAATTGACCTTGTTCTGAACAATGAGGAAATAACATATGACCTTACAGATAATTGAGTTTATAACTATGAGTATCTGTGCCATTCATACTGAACAGCCTTCAGATGCTGTAATAATTATTATTGCCGTTGCTGTTTTTATAGCTGCTACTGTTATAAGCGGGTTCCTGACATATAAAATCAAACGCCGAAGTCTTAAATTACAGGCTGACAAGGAGGAAAATCCCAAAGCTGCGGACAGTAAGAAATAAACAGGAGGTGTACAATGCTCCCCTATCGTGAACGTCAATACCGAAAGGATATAGATCTCTACATCAATTCAAATTACTCGGGTTTTCAGAAACTCGAAACAATTGAGGGTTATTTCAGCGATTATCGCAAATCAGCTGAAAAAATGGCAGAGGTTGTACCCCCGAATTATATAATTCTGTATGCAATACTGGAGTATAATGAGCATACATTTATTTCTGCTAATTTTATGCTCCTTGAAATTCCATATGATATTTATCTCGAACTAGTACAAAAGCTTCTGAACAGAACAAGAGTTTTCTTCATCAGGGGCAGAAAGGACAATAATGATTAAGTTCAAAAAAATCATTGCAGCTGCTGTTTCCCTCGTACTTGCAGCATCTGCTGCACCGTTGTCCGCATTGTGTGCGGAAACACATACCGTCACTATCATTGACTTCAACGGAAAGGTTCTGACAACTCTTACTGTCCCCCACGGCAGTCCGGTAGATTTCAGTAAGGTTGACATTTCTTCACTGGAATACCACATTGACGAATATACACAGGTAGGCTTCAACGGCTGGAGTATGTACCCTGCCAGCGTTACGGAGGATCTGGCTATACATGCCCTTTTCATCCGTATGAATATTCAGTGTGCCGAAACGCCAAAGAAAAATGAATATTACTCCGACAAAGGCAACATCAATACCGACGGACTCAGTGTTATTATCACAAAATATACACAGCTTCCTCAGCGGGATGAAAACGGAGCTTTTATTACACACAAGGAAGTTATTGATATTACCGAAACCTGTTCTGTTTCCCCCGCTACAGTCGCGGAAGCATTCAAAGGCGGTAATAAGGCACAGGTGAGAATTACTCCACCCGGAAGCAACAAAGCCATATTGAAATATGACATAACACAATTCCAGGGCCTTGGAGATATCAATTCAGATGAATCCGTAAATTCCTCCGACGCTTCCGCTATTCTGGAGCTGTATGCCGACATTTCAACAGGCGGCAAGGTTGATATTACAGATGAAAAGATGCTCGTATACGATATCAACAGGGATACTACAGTAGATGCTGCCGATTCCTCTGTTATACTCGAATATTACGCAGCCTCATCAACATCAGATACTGAAATCACATGGGATGATTTCTTCTGCGGAAAAGATAACGCTTAACAGTGGCAATATGTAAAATTATTCTTAACGCTATTGACATTTAAGTTTAATTGAGCTATAATTATAGTAGAAAAAAGTAACTGCTTTATCATAAAATGGCAGGAATAACATATGAAAGGAATTTATATAATGAGAAAATCAAAAAACAGTTATTTAAATCCGACTTTAGTACGTATAGTGGGAATACTTCTTTTTATTTCCACCCTTGTTGTTCAGGGAAAAGTAACAAAAATGATTGCCGACGGAATGCTTCCGCAGCAGGCATCAGGTGGTATTAACGGTATAGTTTCACAGATACAGGTACTCATTTCTGTTGCTATGGTTGTTATGATTCCTAAAAAAGGTATTTATACTTCAATCGTAATGTGTATTGTCAATTCCCTTTACATACTTTTCTTCGGTGTTATTTTAAGTCATAACCCCGGCGCAGCTCCGGGTGTTCTCTCTCCCCTTATCACTCTCATTGTATGTACACTTATTCACTACTATTCAATGAAGTTGTTCAAGGCACAGGAAAAACTTGAAAAGCAGAACGAAGACCTTATTGAAACAAACGACGTTATTTCCAAAGAGGGCGAACGTCTTTCACGTATTGTCTATAACGACAACCTTACAGGTCTTTACAATAAGGATATGCTTGCTGTTAAAATCGGCGAACTCCTCAACAACGAAGATAAGACTCCTTTCACTGTTGTTTACCTTGAAATCAATGATTTCGACTCAATCGTTAAATCAGGCAAGGAAAATGCAGATATGATTCTCTCGACATTTGCTTACAGACTCCATAATTTCTGCGGAAATTCCGGCATCACAGCAAGAGTCGGTACTTCAAGATTTGCCCTTATCATTACAGGACAGAGAAACCGCGAGTCCGTTACAAGCTATATAAGCGACCTTACAGCAGAAGTTTGCGAGCCTATTTCACTTGGCGGTTCACTTAAGGAAATCACTGTTACCTCCGGTGTAACGCATTTCCCGAGAGATGGAAAGACAGCCGAGGAACTTATGGCAAATGCAGACAATGCAGTTCAGTATGCCGTAGAAAAGAACAGCGGTTCAGTTTATTTCTTCAGCTAAAGATAACCAGACAGGATATCAGAAACAATTCTGATATCCTGTTTTTGCATATTTTTTAAAAACAACTCTAAAAACAGGTATTTTTCATAAAGAAATATATAATATTTCGCAAAAAAGACTTGAAATTCTATATAGGATATGATATAATAAATATAAAGTTTTTGTATATAATCTACGAATTTATTTTCAATGATATATTGTAAAAAAATACCATATATAAAAATAAACTATACACGATGGGTTTTTTTATTGATTTTCAACATTGTAATTATGAATAAAATATGTTATAATATAGAGAGGTACTTTTTTCTAAAAAAGAAATAATGATTTCTCTCCGGAAATCATAGATAAACAGCCGTTATGGTAACTTTGGGATAAGGATTTTGATTCAAGTATATTATGAGGATATATCAAGGAGAATTAAAAAATGGCAGACATACTCTATATTAAAGCAGCAGCTTTCGGAGGTTACGACAAATCTGATGTAGACAAAAGACTGGAAGCCCTCTACTCTCTCATTTATAATCTTAAAAATGAGGTTCGTGAATGCAGACAGCTTTTGAAAAAATATGAAGAAGGATCCAGTCAGGACAAAGCATATGAAAGTGCTATTGCTGTTGAAAGGGCCCAGCTTACACAGCTTCAGGTAAAAAATGAAACCCTTACAGAAAAAAATAAAGCTCGCTATGACGAGCTTAAAGCTAAAGAAGAGGAAAACGCAAAGCTCATTGAAGAAATAACCAAGCTTAAAGAGGAAGTTGAAGAGCTCCGCCTTAAACAGGTTGCTCTTAAAAACAACGACACCGAAGACCTTGGAATTATTTTCATAGAGGCAAAAAAATCAAGAGACCTTATCGTTAACAATGCCAAGCAGGAAGCTGCAACATGCATGGAACAGGCTAAAAAGTTTTCTGAGAATCTTATTGCAGAAACTAATGCAAAAATCAAAAAGCTTATAGAAAGTGCTGATAAAAAGACTTCAGACGTATTAAAAGAAGCTGAAATTAAAAAGAAAGCCCTTACTGATGAGGAAACAAAGCTTAAACAATCCTTACTCAAAAAGCTTGAAGTTCTTAACGGCGAAATAAATAAAATCAAAGATTCAGTAGATACATTTACAACGGCTTCCGCCGACTTCATAAGCAGCTCAAAAGATATAATTGACACAGCAGAAAGTAAAATAAAAGAAGTAAATGAAACTGCCCCAGTGAAAAAGAATGTTGCAGCACCAGCCACTACACCTGCTGTTGCACCAGCACCTGTCACAGTTACACCTCAGCCCGCTCCACAGACTGAGTCTGTCAAGGCCGAAAACACCAACACACCCGCAGCTACACAGGCGGGAGAAAATAAAAAGAAAGTCCACGTTACTGCAAAACCTACTGTAAATAATAACGATGCAGACAGTGGCATTAACCTGGACGACCTTCTGAAACAGGCTAAAGAACTTAACAAGGTTTAACCTGCTTTGCAGGGATTCCTTGATATATTTCTCATTCTGTATTCCAAAGAACGAGATAAAACAGTTAATTTAATTTGAGGAGAGCAGATAAATGAATGATATAATTTTTGTTAAACCTGAAAAATGTGTCGGCTGCAACGCTTGTGTACGCAGCTGCCCCGCTCCTGAAGCTAATATTACAAAAATGTTTGAGGACGGTAGATTCGTTACCTCTGTAAATTCCGATAAATGTGTTGCCTGCGGTCAGTGCCTTAAGGCTTGTACACACGGTGCAAGAGATTATATCGACGATACAAGAGTATGCTTACAGCGTCTTGAAAAGGACAAGACTATTATACTCGTATCTCCTGCTATAAGAACAGCTCTCCCAAATCATTGGGTAAGCGTTCTCGATTGGTTCAAGAGCAAGGGCTGTGCAATTTTTGACATCGGTTTTGGTGCTGATATATGCACATGGGCTCATCTGAAAATTATGGATGAGGAAAGCCGAATCAAGTTCATTTCACAGCAGTGCCCTGCTGTTGTAAAGTACATAGAAACATATCAGCCCAATATCATCAGAAACCTTTCACCTATACACAGTCCTGTAGGGTGTACTGTAGCATACATTAAAAAATATCTCAAGAGAACAAATCCTGTCGCAGTTCTTACACCGTGTATTGCACAGAAAAATGAATTTGCAGAAACAGGACTTGTTGAGTATACCATAACTTTCAATAAACTTATGGAATACTTTGACGCAAATGGTATTGTTATTCATACTAATGCTGATGATATATATGAATACAAATTTGACGACCAGCAGGGACAGCTTGGCTCTGTATATATCCGTCCCAATGGTTTCAAGGATAATCTTATGCTCCACGAACCCGAGCTCAATGTTTTCAACTCCGAAGGTGTTGAAAAGGCATATGAAGATATCAACATCTACGCTGATACAAAGGAGTCTCTCCGTCCTGAAATAATGGATGTTCTCTCCTGTGAATACGGCTGTTCTATCGGCCCCGGCGCTGACAGAAGTTCTTCACCATTTTCTATAATGACTAAAATCCGCAATATAGAAAGAGACGCTAAAAAGCGCCGTAAAACAAGCGTTTTCCGTCAGACCGAGGATAAGCTTTTCAAGAAGTTCGATGAGGAACTCGTACTTGAAGATTTCAAGAGATCATACACAAGTCAGTCACCCTCACCTCTCCCCTCTGAAACCCAGCTTGACACAGTTTTCAAAATGATGGGCAAAACTTCGGATGCTGACAAATGTTATGACTGTCGTGCATGCGGATATAATTCCTGCCGTGAACTGGCTACTGCTGTATGCCGTGGCATCAATACTCCAAGCAGCTGTATTGTCAACCAAAAGAAATTACTTGGTGAACAAGAAAAGATGTATACAACATATCAGGAAAAATGTGAGGAAATCACAGGAAGATGTCGTGACATTGTTGAGAGCCTTCAGGAAAAGGTTGAGGGTATCAATACAAATGTGGCTACAATTGATGATTCCGCTAATAAAACAAAGGAAAAAGCAAAGGTATTAAACGACCTCTTATCAAATATTATCATATTCTGCAAAAATAATGAAAACCTCGACAAGGAAGGCATCAATCAGATGATTGTTATCCTTGAAACAACTCACGATTCCTTAAAATCCCTTGATGAAAATATTGATACAACAAACAGCAGCTCCGAACTGATAACAAAATCACTTAACGAAGTAAAGGAGTCAATCGAAAATATCAATAAGACCTTAAATGAAACAATTGATATTGATACTTCAAAATAAATTACAAGGAGAATTATTATGCAGTGCGAAATCTGTTATTCAGAGCTTAATGAAAATGCCCTTTCATGCAGTAATTGCGGTGCTCCTGTTCCGCATGCAATCGAAGGATTTGATAATTCGCTTAAAATACAGAGCTTACTCTATAACCTCGTTATTGAGAATTTCAGTACAAAACCCATAGTTGTAAGAAATCTCAAAGCTCTGCTGATGGACTATCTTGCTGATTACAGGGCTGAATGCCGTCTTCTCATATATACTATTAACGCAGGTGTACTTCAGAATATGTTTGTGGAAGAAGACAGAAACATTGCAATTATGAGGGCAAGAAGCTTCCTCATCAATGAATGTTTTATTTCCGATAAGGCAGTTGAATTTGTTCTTGCCTGTCTGACATATATGTTGAAGTGGGAATTCACACCACTCAAGGGAGATAATAAGCCTGTTGCGGTACAGACGGCTGATCCTGTTCAGGAAAACCAGCCCAAAATTCATAAAACTGTAAATATTGATTCCCTTGTTTTACGTCCTATTGACGCTTTGAAATACAAGCTCATGAAGAATATTGTTATCAACAAGGAATACACAAAAATTGAAGCATTTGCTTTTGATAAATTCACTTCAATGAAAAGCATAAAGCTGCCTCTTACTCTTGTGGCTATCGAAGAATATGCATTTTCAGGCTGTAAGCATCTCCGCTCTGTAGAGCTTCCACCATCACTGCGTATTATCCGTCACGGTGCGTTCGATCAGTGTTCTGAACTTGAATCAATCAAGATTCCCCACGGAGTACTTGAAATCGAGGACAATACATTCCTCGGCTGTCTCTCATTGTCAATGGCAGATATTCCACCTACAGTAACAAGTATTGGTGTACAGGCATTTTCTAACTGTGAAAAACTTTCTCTTGTCTATATTCCAGACAGTGTAAAATTCATCGATGAAAATGCATTTGTATTCTGTCCTAATCTTACTGTAAAATGCTATGAAAACTCATATGCACACAAATATTGTCTCACACACAATATCAACTGCAAAACTGTATCCATGGGAATGGATCTTTATAATAGTTTAATATTCTGAAAGAGAGGAGTAGAAACAAATGATCGAACTTAAATTCGGTGAACAGATTGAAATGGAGTTCGGCGGTAAAGCCAAGGTTCTTAAGAAAATCGGCAGCGGCGGACAAGGATGCGTTTACCTCGTTGAATTCAACGGTATGGAGTGGGCTCTGAAATGGTACGACGTTGACAAGATTAAAAGACCAAAGGATTTCCGTGAAAACCTCAGAAACAATATTGCCGACGGTCCCCCCAGCAATCGTTTTCTCTGGCCTAAATACCTTACAAAGGAAACCGCTGACGGCGGCTTCGGATACCTTATGGATTTAAAGCCTGAAAGCTTTGATTCCTTTGTTGATATCCTCAATACATATAAGCTTGTTATTGACCCGCTCACAGGCAAGGCTGCAAAAAAGACTGTTCGTTTCGCAAGTCTTTATGCTATGGTCACAGCTGTTATCAATATCGTCAATTCGTTCCGTCAGCTCCACCGTTCAGGTAAGAGCTATCAGGACCTTAACGACGGCGGTTTCTTTATTAACGTAGAAACAGGTGCCGTTCTTGTCTGCGACTGTGATAATATCGCCCCCGAAGGAAGTAACTTTGGTATCGGCGGTAAGCCGGGATATATGGCTCCTGAAATCGTGCGTGGTGTTGCCAAGCCTGATGTACAGACAGATAAGTACTCCCTTGCAGTTGTACTTTTCAAGCTTCTTTTCAGAGGCGATCCCATGGAGGGACAAAAGGTTGTAAAGGATATATGCCTTACAGAGTCCTCAGAACTCCGTCATTACGGTCAGGATGCTGTATTTGTATATGATCCCAACGATACGTCCAACCGCCCTGTAAGAGGTATTCATGATAATGTCATCAAATTCTGGAGACTTTATCCCGAATATATCAAGGAAGCTTTCCTCCGTTCATTTACAGAGGGTGTTCACGATCCCAACAAGCGTATTATTGAAAATGAATGGCAGAATATCTTCCTCCGTCTCCGCTCTGAAATAATTATGTGCGGCTGCGGAAGAACAAACTTCACTTCCATGTTTGAAAAGCCCGATGACGTTTCATACAGATGCCCCAAGTGCGGAATGACTTTCTCTACTATTGCATTCTCAAACAGCGATTTCCGTGTTCCCCTTTATCTGGGCAGACAGTTCTATCAGTGTGATGTCTATCCCGATTGCGACGACTTTTTAAGCGTTGCAGGCGAGCTTGTTGAAAATAAGCTTCGCCCCGGTATCCTCGGCATTAAAAACCTTTCCGCTAAGCCATGGAATGTTAAAATGCCCGATGGTAAATTCTATGATATTGCTCCCGGAAGCGGTTTCCCCATCTGGAAAGGGCTTGAAATTGATTTCGGCGAAGTTAAAGCTAAAATATAGTCTGAAAGGATGTACTCACTATGAGCGAAAATATGAATTATGATGCAGCTTTAAAAGAAAATACTTCTCCTGCAAATACTTTTGATTTTGATGACGATGATCCCCTTGGTGCTACAAGCGTTTCTAAAAAGAGCCTTGTTATATTCTTCGTAATCGATACATCAGCAAGTATGAGAGGTAAGAAAATCGGTGAGCTCAATACTGTAATGGAGGAGCTTATCCCTGAAATACGCAAGGTTGGTGAAGCTGACACTGATGTCAAGGTTGCAGTTCTCACTTTCTCTACAGATGTAAAGTGGATGTACTCCGCACCTATTTCTATCGAAGATTTCGAATGGAGTCGTCTTAATGCATCAGGTGTTACAAGTATGGGTGCTGCTTTTGAGGAGCTTTCTGCAAGAATGTCACGTAACAGCTTCCTCAACTCCCCTTCACTTTCATTTGCACCTGTTATATTCCTTATGACAGACGGTTATCCCTCTGATGACTACAAGAAGGGACTCCGTGAGCTCTATTCAAACAGCTGGTACAAGTTTGGTCTTAAAGCAGCTCTTGGTATCGGCAACGAAGCTAACGACGATATGCTTGCTGAATTTACCGGTTCAAAGGATACTGTTGTTCACGCCTATACAGGTAGTCAGCTTGCACAGATGATTAAGATTGTTGCTGTCACAGCATCACAGATCGGAAGTAAGAGTATGACTCTCTCCGACGACAACGGCAAGGAACTCAATGCTGATGACGTTTTTGCTTCAAAACAGAAGCTCCTCGGTCAGCAGATTCAGGAGCTCGTATCACAGGAAGATTCCGACGATATATCTTTCGATACAGGTTGGTAAAAATATAATCCAAAAGGGAGTATAGACTATGTATAAAGGTTTCAGCTATTCTATGACAGGTGCAAGTCATATTGCTAAGAATAAGGTATGTCAGGACAGTGCTGCTCACTATGCCGCAAAGGATTTTTCCGTTGCTGTTGTTGCTGACGGACATGGAAGTAAAAAACACTTCAGAAGTAATATCGGTTCAGAAATTGCAGTAAACTGTACTTTGGAAGTTATAAAGCGTTTTTATGCCGATGCTGACGAATTCAACAGGGAATTCCCGAAAAATCATAAGAGAATTATGAGAAACATTGAACGTCAGATTATCTCTGAATGGAACACCAAGGTCAATGAACATTTCAACCTTAACCCTGTCACAGATGAGGAAAAAAGTCAGTTTACCCCCGAAGAATTTGCTGAAATCTCTGTAGAATCCTTCTACGGTACTACTCTTGTTGCCGCTGTTATATGCAAGGATTTTACATTTGGTTTTCAGATAGGCGACGGAAGCCTTATTGCAGTCTTTGAGGACGGTCATACTTCAATGATTATTGATTATGAGGAATCAAATCCTGCTAATATTACTGCCTCTATGTGTAATTCAAATGCCATTTCAATGTTCAACAGCTACTACGTTGACAATAAAAAAATAGGTGCTGTTTTTGTTTCAACAGACGGTCTTTACACATCATTCGGCAGTGACCTTGAATTTCTTAACTATCATACTATTATTGCAGACCAGATTTCAGAGTCAGATGCTTTCGCTGAATCTGTAAGCAAAAATATCCAGAAACGTACTAATTTCGGTACACAGGATGATATTTCACTTTCTTGTGTATACGATGAAGAAATACTCAAAGCTAACTCCGAGGTTATTAAGAATAAAATTGAAGAAAATAAACGACGCCTTCTTGCGCGTAGACCTAAACCGAAGAAATGAAAGGATAATCGGTGATTTATATGGCTTTAAACGTATTTTACAGCATGGTAAGAGAAGCTGCTGAACAGATTGTCCGCAGAGAGCCCAAGCTTGCATTTTCTGCTAATGCACGCATCTGTGCTATCCTTGCTAAAAATTATGATATCATATCAGGCGTTTCTTCGATATATATGATTAATCAGACAGCGGGAATTATTCCAGCTGAATATATGGCAGTTGTTGCAATGAACAATGCAGATATGACAAGGGCTTTACAGATGATTACTCTTTCTCTTGCAGATTTCAGCGTTGTTATTCCCAACCCTTCTGAACTTATGATTGTTCAGTCAATGGATCCTGCAAATACAAAGTGTAATGTATATATCTCCCCCTCCGAATATGTTCCGATAACTTCACTTATTGAAGCCGGTGACAATGACGAGGCAGAAGAAGAACCTGTGTACTCTGCAAAAGATATGGATTCTGATTATTCAGCACCGGCAAACAACAGTGGATACAGTGTCCCGGATATCACTGAATCTCCATTTGAATCATCTGCATCCGTCAGCAATTCTGAAAAAAATACACCTGCATCCAATAATGCAGAACCTGCATCAGCTATGTCAGGATTTTTCAGTGGATTTGGTGATGACGATGCCGAGAGTGCCGATGTTCCCGATAGTTCAGAACTTGAAAAAATGGGATTTATTACAAATACTGCTCCCGATGAATATGTATCTGATTTCTCTGCAAAGCAATCAGCACCACAGGAGGAACAATACTCTACAGGTGTTAACATAGATGAAAATAATCCGTTCCTTGGAAATCCACAAAGCTCAAAAGGAAACAATGACGTAGTGTACTTTGCAGACATCTCCGACGCAAATAATGCTCAGGGCAATTCTAACGGAAGCGCTCCCGTTCAGCAAGCCGGAAGAACAGCTCCCCCTGAGACAATGTCAAAGGCAGAACTTATGAAACAGGCTAAACAGAGAAAAAAAGTTGCAAGAGCTAATTTCAATATCCGCAAGAAATAATCTGACTGTTACCGCGGTTCTCTACTGACAATTTTGTAGCCTTTCGGGCAAGATTTTAATGTATTTAACGCTGTAGCCTGTATGAGAACAGGCTATGGTCTCAAGTTTATAAATGGGAAGGAAGAAACTTATGGCACAATATCTTTTAGAGTTTGAGGAAGCTATTGATAGAAAATTCATTGTTACCAAGACCGTCAGCGGTCAGGCTAAAGTTGGTACAATGATTCACGTCCTCGACTGTGTTCCAAAGGGAAATGGAGCTCATACAGTCTGGTACAGAGTAAACGAAACTGGCCAGGATTTCAGTCAGGGATTTGCTTCTGTTAAAGAATTCTGTAACTGGGCAAGAACAGATAAAATTCTCATCCGTCACTATGAAAGCCTTTCACGCAGAGATGTTATGCAGTATCTGAAAATCACTAACGGCGGTTTTACAAGATTATTTCTGCCTGTTCTGATTATTGCTCTTATACTTATCTGGGTTGTAATGCTTGCAGTTGTAGGCGGTGCTGCAGGTATTGCTATCGGTGTTATACTCTC
This sequence comes from Ruminococcus sp., assembly GCA_017558505.1. Classification (GTDB taxonomy): domain Bacteria; phylum Bacillota; class Clostridia; order Oscillospirales; family Ruminococcaceae; genus Ruminococcus. The sequence goes on from JAFYUM010000013.1 coordinate 94,962, forward strand.
ACTTTTAGCTACTGTCGCAACATTGTTCCTCTACAAGAACAAGCGTAAAAAGGCGATACTTGCTATTTACAGTAAGGTTAGTAAGAATAACTGGGGCGTTACTTTCAAGTAATTTTCCCGTTTATACAGAAAATGGACAATACCTCTATTAATCCGTTCAGGATTATGAGGTATTGTCCTGCTGTATAATTTCAATGTTTTAAATATATAATCAATCTATTGACTTTTTTTAAATTCTGTAGTATAATATTATAGTAACTTTTATATGTTTATATCGAGGTGTGGCTCAGTTTGGTAGAGTACTACGTTCGGGACGTAGGGGCCGCAGGTTCAAATCCTGTCACCTCGACTTTTTAAAGCCTGTTCTTTCCAAGGAAATGAACAGGCTTTTGCATTTTCATGTAATAATATCGCAATTCCTGCACTTCACTATCATACTGACTTGGTATGATATATAACTTTTACCAATTATGAACAAAATTTTTTCCACCCACTTGACAAATGTAGAAAAATGTAGTATAATAAATTCAACGTTGTAAAACACAACGTTTACGGCATCCGCAAGCCGCAAATATTTATGATATGGAGGATTAACACTATGGACAAAATGGCAATCATTATCGGAGGAATCGTTATAATCCTGTTGATTATTATCGTATCAATGGGTTACATCAAGGCTCCACCCGATACAGCCTACATCATCTCAGGTCTGAGAAAGAAAATCATCATCGGAAAGGCAAGTATCAGAATTCCTTTCTTCGAGCGTGTGGATAAGCTGAAGCTCCAGCTCATTGCGGTAGACGTAAAGACTTCAAGTGCAGTTCCCACAGCTGATTACATCAACATCAACGTTGACGCTAACGTAAACGTAAAGGTCAGCAGCGATCCCCTGCTCATCAAGCTTGCAGCAGAAAACTTCCTTAACAAGGAGCCTATCTACGTTGCAAAGGTTGCTCGTGAGGTTCTTGAAGGTAATATGCGTGAAATTGTTGGTCAGATGTCCCTCGAAGCAATGGTAAACGACCGTAAGGCTTTCGCTGAAAAGGTACAGGAGAATGCGGCTCCCGACCTCAACAGAATGGGTCTTGAAATCGTTTCATTCAACGTACAGAACTTTACAGATGACCAGAACCTTATTGAAAACCTCGGTATTGACAATACCACAAAAATCCAGAAAAAGGCTGCTATTGCACGCGCTGAATCTGAAAAGGAAATCGAAATTGCAAAAGCACAGGCAAAGAAAGAAGCTAACGACGCAAAGGTTCTTGCTGAAACTGAAATTGCAAAGAAGAACAACGAGCTTGCTATCCGTCAGGCTGAATTGAAAAAGGAATCAGATACACAGATGGCTATTGCCGACGCTGCTTACGAAATCCAGAAGGAAGAACAGCGTAAGACAATCGAAATTACAAAGGCTAATGCTAACATCGCTGCATCTGAAAAGGATGTTGAACTTAAAACTAAAGAAGCAGAGGTTAAGGAAAAATCTCTCGATGCTGAAATCAAGAAAAAGGCTGAGGCTGAGCGTTATAAGGCACAGCAGGAAGCTGACGCAAAACTTTACCAGTTAAAGAAAGAAGCTGAAGCTGACCGTTTCCAGCGTGAGCAGGAGGCTGAGGCACAGAAGGCTGAGGCTGAGGCTCAGAAGTTCGCAAAAATGCAGGAGGCTGAAGGTATTGCTGCCGTAGGTCAGGCTGAAGCTGACGCTATCAGAGCTAAAGGTCTTGCTGAGGCTGAAGGTATCAACGCAAAGGCCGAGGCTATGAAGAAGTACGGTGAGGCTGCTGTTCTCGAAATGTACTTCAAGGCTCTCCCCGAAGTTGTACGCAATGCTGCTGCTCCTCTTGAGAATGTTGATAAGATTACAATGTACGGTGAGGGCAACTCCAGCCGTCTTGTAGGTGATATCATCAATTCTACAACAAAGATTACTGACGGTCTTACTGAGGCTACAGGTGTTGACATAAAGGCTATCCTTTCAGGATTCCTTGGCGGTAGAATGGCATCTGCACAGACTGCACCTGCTGAACCACAGACTGAAAGTGCTTATGGGAATTCCTATCAGGAAGTTCCCGACGGTGATTACATAATCGACCGTTCAGGCTATACAGATTACACAGCAACAGAAACAGATACAACAATTGAATAATTAATAAAGGGTACCGATTCAGGTACCCTTTATTTTATCATTTTGCTTTTTTATTACTGAAAATACCGCTTAAAATTGGTATAATCACGCTGAATCCCACTGCCGCAAAAAGCTGCTCCTTTGTAAGGGAAACTGTTTCAAAAACAGCCTGTAATGGTGTTATAATAACAGCCGCAACAAGTGCAAGTGCAGACACTATTACAGCAAGTATCAGCTTTATATTGCTGAATGGATTTATAGAAAATATACTTCCATGTTCGCTTTTACACTCAAAAACGTGTATAAGCTGTGACGCTACAAGGGTTATAAGTGCGGCAGTACGGCAAGCTTCAAGACTGCCACCCATATGCATTACAGAGGTGAATGAAGCAAGGGTTGAAAGGCCTATAAGTATACCACGTATTACGATTTTCCACATAAGTCCACCTGCAAAAAATCCCTCGGTGGATTTTCTGGGCGGACGGCTCATAATGTCCTTTTCAGGTGGTTCAAGCCCTAAGGCTATGGCAGGAAGTCCGTCTGTAACAAGATTTACAAGAAGTATCTGCACAGGCAGAAGAACAACAGGCATGCCCATAATTATGCCTAAAAACATTGTGAGAACTTCGCCTATATTGCAGGAAAGCAGATACCGCACAAATTTGCGGATATTCGCATAAACACAACGCCCCTGCTCTACTGCATTCACAAGGGTTGCAAGGTTGTCATCAAGGAGAATTACATCAGCCGCCTGTTTTGTAACATCTGTGCCTGTTATTCCCATAGCTACACCCACATCGGCTTCTTTTATAGCCGGAGCGTCATTTACACCGTCACCTGTCATTGTAACAATTTCGCCCTTACGCTTGAAGCTGCGTACAATACGAAGCTTATGGGCAGGCTCTACACGAGCAAAGACAGTGTACTCCCCTATTCTGCGGTCAAGCTCCTCATCGCTCATTGCGTCAAGCTCCGCACCTGTAGCCGCCTTACCGTTTTTCAGCAATCCTGCCTTTTTAGCTATGGCAACGGCTGTATTTTTATGATCCCCTGTTATCATCACAGTCTTAACCGAAGCGGCTGCGCATTTCTTAATTGCCACCTTTGCCTCCTCACGGGGAGGGTCAAGCATACCTGCCACACCGAGAAATACAAGATTTCCCATATGGGGCGAAAATTCGTCGCTTTCTGAGTAAGCAAGCACAAGAACTCTGAGAGCCTTATCGGACATTTCAAGGACTTTTTTATGTATACTGTTTTTCACAGCAGAAGTTAAAGCCGCTGTATTCCCATTATCGTCAAGATATCGGGAGCAGCGTGACAGCATAACCTCCTCAGCACCCTTGAAATATATCCGCTTTGTACCGCCCTCGCGGCAGTATACAGCCATAAATCTCGTTTCACTGTCAAAGGGCAGCTCATCAAGCTTTTCAGCATATTTTCCTAATACCTCTTTTGTTATGCCGCCTTTTGAAGCCGCCACAAGGAGCGCAACCTCTGTAGGGTCTCCTGTAACGTTCCATTCTCCCTTTCCTTTGAGAGAACCACGACGGCGGCTTAAACCGGCCTTATCGGTGAAAATATCCGCTGTGGAGCATATAACGCCGCATTTGAGGGATTCCGTAAGAGCCTTTTCAGTTTTGGGATTGACAGCAATATTATCCTCACCCTTTGTAATTTCACCACTTATTTTATATCCTGACCCGCTGAAATAATAGTCGCTCCCAATCGTTGCCAACTCCGTCACAGTCATTTTATTTTCGGTTATAGTACCTGTTTTATCGGAGCAAATAACAGATGCACACCCAAGAGTTTCTACGCTATGAAGCCTGTTTACAAGTGCCTTGTGCTTCATCATACGGTTGACGGCAAGAGCAAGTGCAATTGTAACCGTTGCAGGCAATCCCTCGGGAATTGCGGCAATGGCGATTGTAATACCAGTCATAAGCATATCAAAGATATCCTCGCCGCGGAGTACTCCTGCTCCGAAAACAGCAATGCATACAATAAGGCAGATAATTGCAACTATTTTACCAAGCTCCCCAAGACGTTTTTGCAGAGGGGTAGGCTCGTTGTCAATATCCGCAAGCAGCTTCGAAATTTTACCCATCTGCGTATTTTTTGCCGTTGCTATGACTCTGCCACGGCACACACCCTTTACAGCAGATGTACCGCAGTAGACGATGTTTTCTTTGTTAATGCTGTTGTCGTTGTCATCGGGAGAGCCTGCCTTTTTAGCCGCAGGCTCAGATTCTCCCGTAAGTACGGCTTCATCGGTATAAAATCCTGTACAGGAGAGAATAACACAGTCCGCAGGCACTCTGTCACCTGCTTCAAGCTCCACAATATCCCCAACAACAAGCTGTGAAGCCTCAATCTGCCGCAGTCTGCCGTCACGGTAGCATTTGGCGGTGGGGGCAGTCATAGACTTTAAGGCTTCAAGGGTATGCTCCGTACGGTACTCCTGAATAAAGCCTAAAATTGCATTAATCAGCACGATAAGTATAATGGTTATTGCGTCTGTGACCTCGCCCAGAAGGACGGAAATAACAGTTGCACACAGTAAAATCATAACCATAACATCTCTGAACTGCCCTGCAAATATTTTCACAGCCGATGTCTTTTTCTTATCCTCAAGTACATTTTCGCCGTCTTTTTTAAGCCTTTCAGCGGCTTCCTTTTCGGTAAGTCCCATATTGAAACACTCCTTTACATTTTCTCTGTAAAGGATATGCGGACAAAGGTGAAAAAATGCAATTTTCTGGTTTATGGGCATCTATCAAAATCCCTTTGATTAAAAAAAAGCAGATAGGTGCGGCAGCTGCAAGGAAACATCCCGAAGACGTGCTGTCGCACACCATGGGAGGTTGACGAGGCAGATGACGTGAATAACTGCTTTTTCTCAAAAGGGATTTTTAGATGTTCCCTTTAGAAACCGTCTTTCCAACGGCGTATATCATTTTTGCTGAATTCAACGCTGTCGATAACAAAACCTTGTTGTTCAAGCTGTTCCTGTGTAAACCATGGTGTAGTAACACCACCCTCATATCTTGTAACTATATGAAAACAGACGGCTGGAATAAAGCTCTGCCCAATCAGATAGACTTTTTCCCCATTTTTATTGACAGCCTCATCAACTATGAGAACAACGTGATATTCATTACAGATAATATCACCAATACGGATTTCATCGGGAGAAATCGGCTCGGATTCATTGAGCAGAGAAAGCGTTCCTGCATAATTCATAACAGTTTTAAGATAATTCCGATAACCCTGTAGACTGTCATCAGGTAATGCAGCAGGAATTTCACAGGAGAAGCTGCCAAGTGCCAGCATTCTTTTACCATTTCGCCAACGGTTATAGTCACAGATATCGCCATTTGAAAACTCAAAGGAAATCTTGTCGAACTGCTCGTTTTCATAGAAATAATCGCTGTAGAGCCTTATAATACTGTCAGCACATTGCTGATACCCCTCTTTACCAAGACTTATATCAAAAATTGCAGGGGAATCTGTATTTAAAGTTTTTCCATTGTATACAGGAAGATTTATGTTAACGGGGTGCAGGGAATATTTACGCAGATATTCAGCAAAACTTCCGCTTTCAACCTTAACACGGCTGTAACCATCAGGTGGAGTTATTCTGGTTTCAAGAGTCATTCCCTCTGAATTTACATACTGAATTTTATAATCAACCCTTGTTGTTTCGATTTTAAGGTCCGCTGCTTTCCATTTCGGATTCACGCGAAAGTATAATGCAGCTAAACCAGCCACAACTAAAATTATCAGGATAATCAAATTTTTCTTGCCATTTGCAGGTGTATCAACTGATTTTTTATTCATACAAATCCTCTTTTCTGCTAATATCTGAAAATTGTCAATCATGTTCTATAATTCACCATGTTATTGTTTCTGATGCTGCACGCCAATCCTGTGCTGTTTCATCCCATACAATTTCAAATGCAACTGTAACATCAGTCATTGTTGTATCCTCAACCGAATTAAACACTCTTGTTATGGTAAAGCTGTCTTCAGTTATATCTGAAATAACCGGCTCACTAACCCATTTAAGCTTGCTTATTCCCTCAATTCCCTCAACTATAGGATATTCGAGCATATAAAGCTTACCGTTTATATTGATATACTCATAGAAAATACCGTCCTCTGCATACAGCTTTTCGCCTATTGTTTCGGGAGAATTAATATCCTCATCCGTTATATTCCCGCCGAAAATGTTGTCACTGTATGTTTCCATATCAGCATTTACAGTATATCCGTCTTTTCTGTAGAAATAATAATACGCCTTGAAAGCTTCCATATCAGGGAATTTTTCATCAATTACAGGATAATATGACTTTACTCCGTCCACACCGTCTTTTATGTAATGAATTACTATTTCACTGTCAGCAGGAGGCAAACCATTGCTTTCCTTATATTCAAAACCGCCTGTATAAATATATCTGTCCATATTAAAATATTCATCTGTAATTCTGTATGCAACAGCTTTATAGTCATGACTATAAGTATAAGCTTCTGTAGGCAACTCTACAGTAAACTGTGTTGCAGGCTCAATAACAGAAGAATCTGACATATCTGAATTTCTGCCGAGAAGTATACCCATAGTCGCTATACCTGCGACAATTATCCCCAACGAAGCCGCAATTCCAATATATCGGCTTATTACAGGCTTTTTGTACTTTTCAATTTTCAGCAACTGAACATCTTCAAAACTTTCGTCAACAGCCTTTGCAATTGCAGAGTTGAATATCTTTTCCCTGCTTTCACCTTCAACAGACAATTTCTTCGACTTTTTCATAGAAGCCGAAAACATTCTGTCCATATCCTTTTTTGAAAGTGCGGGATATTCATCAGCTATTTTTTTAGCTGTATCAAAATCTATATTTTCAAGTAAATTTTTTCTCATATATATCATTGACCTCACAAAGTTATATCGGCTTCAACAAGCATAGCTTTCAGCTTTTCCCTTGCACGCAGACTTCGTTTCTGAACTGAAGCAGCAGTCATTGAAATTGCCTTTGCTATTTCTGCAACTTTCATATTGTAATAAAACTGCTTTATAATAATGGTTGTATCAGGCTCTCCCAATGATTTGATTTTATCAAGTATAAGTGCATTTCTGCTTGCTGTTTCATAGGATTTTTCTATATCTTCTGCCGAAGCCGTTTCTGAAATAATCCCGTCATCAAGGGGCTGTACCCTGCCGCTGTGAGAACTTAAACGGCGATATGTATCAATTGCACGTCGCTTTGCTACTGTGCCGATATAGCACTTCAGATCGCCTTCAAAATCTATAATTTTATCAGTATTACGGAATATTTCAGCAAACACGTCACTGACGCATTCTTCAATATCTTCCTTTGTACCACAGCTTTTTATTTTATTCAAAACAATGATATATACGTAATTGCAATATTCATCGAAAATTTTTCTTGCATATTCAGCTTTTTTCTTTTCTTTCTTTAACATCCGTTCATCTCCTTTTTATCATGGAGAACCAATTCTCAATTCAAGTTTTTCTTTTCCTATTGTCTGCTTCGTTTCAAAGCATCCACTGTCACCCTGCATATTATAATCAACTTTATATGTTATCTCGTTTTTATATGTGTCAATATTAATATTAAGATTGAATTTTGTCGCATACCACCAGTTTGAATGAAAGAAATTCACTTCTACTAACGTTTCGGGATTGATTAAAAACTCGAAGGGATTGTTTCCGTAATTTCCACCCTTCAGCTCAATGTGATACTTACCGACTTCTATTTCTTTGATTTTAGCGGATGAAATCAACTGATCTGAAGTAAGTTCATAAGGCATTCCGTCACAGGTAATAGTTAAATCACCTTTAATTCTGTTCCCAAGGTAAATACGTGGAAATACAGGATAGCAGAAGAGACAGAATATCATTACTGCTCCTGTTAAAATTGCTGACGCTGCACGAATAATCACTTTCTTATGTTTTTTCATAAAATCTGCTCCTTTTTATTTTTGAGAAATTATTTTCTTCTCTATATAATACATTCGAGTAAATTACTGAAAAAAGGACAGATTCATAAGAAATTTTTTTCATACGTTATAAGTATAACATCATTATTTTTTTATGTCAAGCAAAAAGGGTATCAGACGAAACTGATACCCTTGAAATAATATGCTATTTGATTAATCAAACGCAACCCTGAGCCTTCATTGCCTCAGCAACCTTGAGGAAGCCTGCGATGTTAACACCTGCAACGAGGTCATCGCCAAAGCCGTACTCATTAGCAGCAGAAAGTGAAGCGTTGAAGATGTTCTTCATGATGCCCTTGAGCTTCTCGTCAACTTCTTCTTCTGTCCATGAATATCTCATAGAGTTCTGTGACATTTCAAGTCCTGAAACAGCAACACCACCAGCGTTAACAGCCTTTGAAGGAGCAACGATTACGCCGTTCTCCTTAAGGTATGCAACAGCCTCGTTTGTTGTAGGCATATTGGAAACCTCAACGTAGTACTTGATACCGTTAGCAACGATCTGCTCTGCTTCCTTAACGTCAACCTCATTCTGTGTAGCACAAGGCATAATGATATCTGCCTTTGTACCCCAAGGCTTCTGACCAGGGAAGAACTCTACGCCGAACTTGTCTGCGTAATCCTGAACTCTGTTGCGGCATGAAGCACGCATCTCGAGGAGGTAGTCAACCTTTTCAGGTGTGCTGATACCGTCGGGATCATAGATGTATCCGTCAGGACCGGAAATTGTTACAACCTTACCACCAAGCTCGTTAACCTTCTTAACTGTACCCCAAGCAACGTTACCGAAGCCTGAAATAGCAAATGTCTTGCCCTCGATGCTGTCGCCGAAGTGCTTGAGCATTTCTACTGTGTAGTATACTGCACCGTAGCCAGTAGCCTCGGGACGGATAAGTGAACCGCCAAAGGAAATACCCTTGCCTGTAAGTACGCCTGTGAACTCATTGCGGAGTCTCTTGTACTGACCGAATAAGTAACCAACTTCACGAGCACCAACGCCGATATCACCAGCGGGAACGTCGAGATCGGGACCGATGTGTCTTGAAAGCTCTGTCATGAAGCTCTGGCAGAAACGCATAACCTCAGCATCAGACTTACCCTGGGGATCAAAGTCTGAACCGCCCTTACCGCCGCCCATAGGAAGGGATGTAAGGCTGTTCTTGAATGTCTGCTCAAAGCCGAGGAACTTGATAATTCCAAGATATACGGATGGGTGGAATCTTAAACCGCCCTTGTAAGGTCCGATTGCAGAGTTGAACTGTACTCTAAAACCTCTGTTAACCTGTGTCTTACCGTTGTCGTCAACCCACGGTACACGGAAGATAATCTGTCTTTCAGGCTCAACAATTCTCTCAAATACGCCTGCATCAATATAATCCTGTCTCTTTTCAGCAACAGGCTCAAGAGTTTCAAGAACCTCTGTTACAGTCTGGATAAACTCAGGCTCGCCCTGATTTCTCTGTTTAACTCTTTCAAGTAAGTCGATAAGATACTGATTCTTTAACGCCATTGTTAAAAAACCTCCTTCAAAATATTTCTGCAACTACTCCGTAAATCAACCCTGAAATCACGGCTGATACGGAAAAACTTCTTTTGCAGCTAAATAAATTATACCAATTTCCGACAGATTTTTCAAGGGGTAAATGACTATAAATTTAAAAATCGGGTAGATTTGTATAGTTACACAATCCTACCCGACATCTTAATCTTTTTTCATTTATTTTCACAGTTATTGAGATACTCGCTTGCAAGATATAATGATCCGCAGACAAGAACAACTGTGTTTTTCTCCACAGCTAATTTCTTCGCCTTTTCCACAGCTTCCGCAAGACTTCCGCAGGCTTCAGAGACAGTGTATTCACCCGCTGTTTCCGCAAGCTTTTCAGCTGATATACAATTATATGTGAAGCCGTCAACAGTAAATATCTTTTCACAGTATTCTGCAACTCTTTTTACTGAATTTTCGTAATCCTTTGAGTCAACCATTCCCATAACTGCAATTGCAGGATTTATACCCTCAATATAGGATAAAACGTTGTTTACACCGTCGGGATTATGTCCGCCGTCAACTATTACAGGAGGATTTCCCTCAATATACTGCGCTCTCGCCCTGACACGTGTGTTTTCAAGGGACTTTTCGATATTTTCCTCGGATATATTAAAACCACATTTCCGCATATATCGACACGTTTCAATTGCGGTGACTGCGTTTACACACTGACACTCGCCTATCATTGCAAGAGTATATTCTTTAGAAAAGTAGCAGAAACGGCTCCCCTGTGCTGATATAGACAACATTGAGAATACGGTTTCATCAGGAGAAATAAGCAGGCTGTTATGCTCCTTCGCCTTTTCTCCCACAATTTCAACCACGCTTTCCTTGTTGAACATAGATAGCACTACTGCGGAATTTTCCTTGATTATTCCAGCTTTCTGCATGGCAATTTTCTCAACGGTATCGCCTAAAATCGCCGTATGATCGAGGGAAATTGATGTAATTACCGAAACCACAGGAGGCGGTATTACATTTGTGCAGTCAAGAAGTCCGCCAATTCCAGCTTCAAGCACAACAATATCACACTTTTCACAGGCATACCACAGCAAAGCAATTGCCATAGTGATTTCAAACTGCGAATACTCCGCATCTGCAACGGAATTTTTCACCATTTCCGCAATTTCGCAGAGGGAGTTTTCATCAATTTCTACACCGTTTATGCGAATTCTATCGGCATAATGGGTGATATAAGGGGAAGTAAACTGCCCAGTCTTATACCCCGAATAAATCAGCGCATTTGAAATATACTCAACTGTTGACCCCTTGCCGTTTGTACCTGCAACATGGACGAATTTCAGCTGTTTTTCGGGGTTTCCCACACGCTTCATAAGCTCCCTTGCACGGGAAAGGTCAGTAACTGCCTTTCCCGATTTGCTATAGGAGTTCACAAAGCTCATTGCTTCATTGTAATTCATAGATTAATATGGAGATTCCTGTGATTCAGCCTTTGCAACGGCCTCTTCAAGGCTCATTCCTGCAAATTCCTGTGCAGAGAAGATACGTCCTGACTTCTTGTCGTCCACAAACGCACCTACAAGAATGCCAGGGAGTGCGCTTTCGGGAGAATTAGGAGCATTAGGACCGCCCAATTCAGTTCTGCACCAGCCCGGGTCTGCAAGGTTCAGCACAATATCGCTGTTCTGATACTTTGAACCAAGGTCAATTGTTACCTTATTGAGTGCAGCTTTTGCAGCGGAATAGCCAGCCTGTTCAGGTTCAAGAGCAATACCGCTTGTCGTGTTGACAATTCTGCCAAAGCCTCTCTCCTGCATTTTGGGCAGGAAGTGGTAGCAAATCATCATAGGTGCAGTTGTGTTTACCTTGAAGCTGATGTCGTAATCAGATGCAGGTGTTGTGAGATACTCTGTGCGGTATGCAATCTGCAAGCCTGCGTTGTTGAGGATAATGTCAATCTGAGTACCCTTTGCGTCGATTTCCTGAAGCATTTTCTCTACGGAATCAAGGTCGGAAAGCTCTGCTTCAACCACATACGCTTCAACTCCGAGAGCCTTTACCTCCGCAAGAACCTTTTCGCAGTTTTCTTTCTTTCTGCTGTGGAGTACCAGATTACAGCCTCTTTCAGCCATAAAAATAGCTGTGAGATAGCCAAGACCTCTGCTTGCGCCTGTTAAAAGCGCCCATTTTCCTTTTACGTTTGTCATGTTTTTTTCCCTCCGTTTTCTGCCGTCAGTGCCAACGGCGAAATAAATTTATAATAATATATTTCTATATATTATTTTCCTTAAAATTCATAGTCAATGCAGGCACGCTCTGTTTTTACCGTGCCGATGAATTTTGCAAACTCAACGTGTGCAGGGTGCACCTGATATGCGTTAAGTCCCTCTATATCGTCAAAATCACAGATAAGAGCGATAGTGTAATTGCTTTCGGGAGCGTCAGCGGAGTTGATAACAAGCTCCCCCTTTTTAAGCTCCTCTACCTTTGCAATTACGTCCTCGAAACGCTTTTTCGCTTCAAGTGCGTTGTCGTATTCGCTCATTCCCTCTGTGGCTTTGAGTTTGAACATTACTATGTGCTTAATCATTTACCTTATCCTCCAGTTCGTAAATCTTAGAAATAAAGGTTTTCTTTCCGTCGTAGCTCTGATATTCGCCGTTGCCAGTAAAATGAAGTCCACATTTTTCCATAACTCTTGCGGAACCGATATTTTCTACTGCACATTGAGCTGTAAATCTGTGAGCATTGTGATTTTCACGGACATAGTTCATCATCGCCAATGTTGCTTCTGTAGTATATCCCATATTCCAGCAGTCATACCTTACGTTATAGCCGAAACTCCACTTTTTTTCATCGGTGCGGTATCTCATGCTTCCTGCTCCGATAAGCTTATTGTCAGACTTGCGGACAAATCCCCATAAATACTCATTTTCAAGATTTTCAGCGGTATTCAGCCAGTCTTTCGTGACTTCAATTGTTTCGTGAGTTGAGTATATCATATATTTTGCAACCCGTTCATCACCTGTCCACTCAAAAGCGGCTTCTGCGTCGTCAATCGTAAGCGGACGGAGAATAAGTCTTTCTGTTTCAATTGTTGGTACTGTGAATTCCATTTCGTCACCTCATTTTACAAGTTCATAGCTTTCGTCAATTGCACCGCAGATTTCAGCAAATGATATACCGCCGTCAAGGGGAATACTTATCCACAGCCGCTTATTCATATGATAGGCAGGAATCGCCTTGCCCTCGCCTATGAGAATTTCACGGACAAGAGGAGATGCTTTCACATTGAGAATATCCACATTCCCCTCCCCTGCTCCGTCAATAACACTTCTGCGTACGTTCATCACAAGTCCGTACCATTTTTTATTTGGCTTGCGGAGAACGGCGGATAAAACATCCCTCTCCCAAGGGTAACCGGGAGAGGTGTTGTATTTTTCCTTGACATAGCGGAAGATTTCTTCCCTGTCGATTTTCATTTTATGCCTTGAATGCAGCGATTGACTGCTCAATCTTAGCCATTTTTTCCTCTGCTACTGCAAGCTTTGCCTTTTCAGCTTCAATAAGCTTTTCGGGAGCCTTGGCAATAAAGCCCTGATTGTTCAGCTTTCCGCTGAGGAAGTCAATGTCCTTCTGAACCTTTGCCTTTTCCTTTTCAAGACGTGCAATTTCCTTTTCCTTGTCAACCAGCTCGTCCATAGGAATGAAAATTCTTGCGGAATCTGTAACTGCATTTGCACAGTTTTCATGCTCCACAGCTGCACCTGCTTCAACAGAGGATGCAGATGCAAGCTTCTCAAAGAATGCCGCACATGATGTGTAAAGTTCAGGCTCGTCTGTTTCAATGATAAGCTTTGCCTTTACCGAGGGTGGTACATTCATTTCTGTACGTGTATTTCTTACAGCCTTGATAGCTGAAATAATTTTCTCAAATGCCTTTTCCTCTGTGGAATAGTCAATTGTGCTGTCGTATGTGGGATATGTTTCAAGGATAATCATTGACTTCTCATTTGTGAGAACCTGCCAGATTTCCTCTGTGATGAATGGCATGAATGGGTGGAGAAGTTTCAGCATACCCTGCATTGCCCATACGAGTACAGCCTGTGCCTTTGCCATTGTTTCGCCGCCAGCCTGAATTCTTGGCTTTGTGATTTCAATGTACCAGTCGCAGTAAACGTCCCAGATGAAGTCGTAAATCTTCTGTGAAGCAACGCCAAGTTCAAACTTATCGAGGTTTTCGCCAACTTCCTTGGCAAGCTTATTGAACTTGTTTACAAGCCACTTATCCTCTGTTTCAAGGTCATCAGGAAGTCCTGTGAACTCAAAATCATCGGGGAGATTCATCATAATGAAACGTGAAGCATTCCACAGCTTATTAGCGAAGTTACGTGCTGCCTTAACCTTGTCGTCAATATAACGCATATCGTTTCCGGGTGAGTTGCCTGTAGCAAGCATAAAGCGGAGAGCGTCTGCGCCGTATTCGTTGATAACTTCAAGAGGGTCAATGCCGTTGCCGAGGGATTTGGACATTTTACGTCCCTGTGCGTCACGTACAAGACCGTGAATGAGAACTGTATCAAAAGGAACTTTACCCATATTTTCAAGTCCGCTGAACATCATTCTGATTACCCAGAAGAAAATGATGTCGTAGCCCGTAACAAGTGTATTTGTGGGGTAGAAGTAATTTAAATCCTCTGTATTCTCAGGCCAGCCGAGAGTTGAGAATGGCCATAATGCAGAGCTGAACCATGTGTCAAGTGTATCGGGATCCTGACGCATAGCCTTGCCGCACTTGGGACAAACTGCTCCTTCTTCCTTTGTAACTATCATTTCACCGCACTCGTCACAGTAGAATGCAGGAATCTGATGTCCCCACCAAATCTGACGGGAAATACACCAGTCACGGATGTTGTCAAGCCAGTGGAAATAAATCTTGTCAAATCTTTCGGGAACAAACTTTGTATCGCCGTTCTTTACAGCGTCAATTGCAGGCTGTGCAAGAGGCTTCATCTTTACGAACCACTGTGTTGAAACCTTCGGCTCAACAGTTGTGCTGCAACGGTAGCAAGTACCAACATTATGGCTGTAATCCTCAATTTTAACAAGTGCACCCTCAGCTTCAAGGTCAGCTACGATAGCCTTTCTTGCCTCAAATCTGTCCATTCCTGCATACTTTGGATAATCGTCAACTATAGTTGCATCGTCGTTCATTACGTTGATTACAGGGAGACTGTAACGGAGTCCCACTTCAAAGTCGTTGGGGTCGTGAGCAGGTGTAATCTTAACTACGCCTGTTCCGAAGTCCATTTCAACATAATCATCGGCAACAATCGGGATTTCACGGTGAACAATAGGAAGAATAACTGTCTTGCCTACCAAATCCTTGTAGCGCTCATCATTGGGGTTAACAGCTACAGCTGTATCGCCGAGGAGT
Source organism: Ruminococcus sp. (assembly GCA_017558505.1). GTDB lineage: Bacteria > Bacillota > Clostridia > Oscillospirales > Ruminococcaceae > Ruminococcus. Next base: position 110,061 of record JAFYUM010000013.1, read on the forward strand.
GTTTCAGGACGGGTTGTAGCAAGTTCAAGATAGCCGTCTGCGTCCTTTATCTTATAACGAAGGTGCCAGAAATGACCTGCCTGATCCTCATATGTTACCTCAGCGTCAGAAAGAGATGTCTTACATTTCGGACACCAGTTGATAATTCTCTCGCCACGATAGATAAGACCTTTTTCATAGTACTTTACGAAAACTTCCTTAACAGCCTTTGAACAGCCCTCGTCCATTGTGAAACGCTCTCTTGACCAGTCACATGATGAACCAAGCTTTTTCAGCTGCTCACAAATTCTGCCGCCGTACTGCTTTTTCCATTCCCATGCACGCTCCATAAAGCCGTCACGTCCGAGGTCTTCCTTTGTAACGCCCTCTGCACGCATAGCCTCAACAATTTTAGCCTCAGTAGCAATTGCGGCATGGTCAGTACCTGGGAGCCAGAGTGCGGAATAGCCACTCATACGCTTCCAACGGATAAGAATATCCTGCAATGTTTCATCAAGAGCGTGTCCCATGTGGAGCTGTCCTGTGATGTTCGGAGGGGGAATTACAATTGTATAGGGTGTTTTCTTCTCGTCAACCTCTGCACGGAAGCATCCCTTGTCATTCCATGCCGCATAAATTCTGTCCTCAAAATCCTTGGGATTGTAGGATTTAGCAAGTTCCTTTGCCATTTTAAATTTCTCCTTTTATAATAATATTTATTTTCAATTTATTTAAAACTTATGTAAGGTCTGATTCTGAGGGAATATATTTAATCTTTCCAACCTTTTCAGCACCGTTTTCATAAGCTTCTATCATATTATCAATACCATATATAACAATACCGTTTATTTTAACGCTGAGATTTTCAGTAAGCTCATAAAACTTATTATCTAATTTCCGGCTATCTCTCAATGTTTTTGCAATACTGAGAAATTCACCAGTATCAATAGTATGTCTTTGGTGTTTTCTAATACGCATAATAAGTTTTTTAAGTTTATCAAGGATTATATAGGCTTGTGATGTACTAATTAAAATTTCACTTGAAACTGAATCTTTTGCAATATTAGTAATCTCGTTTGTATTATCTTCCAAATCTAATTTTTTTGCTTCTTCAATAACTTCCTCAAGATTATTTTTTATTATCTCATTAAAATCAATGTCAAATTCAAACCCATTTTGTGTTATTCTAGCCATAAACACTCCCCCTTATAAACAAAAAACGCCCCGAACCGTAAAATAGGTTCAGGGCGAACAAATGTCCGTGTTACCACCTGAATTCGGGAAAATCCCGCACTCTGCGAAGTCATTCAACCTCTTTCCCTGTAACGTGAGAAACACGTTATGAACTACACAGCCTGTCCGCTTTCGCCCATACAGCTCCGAAGCTACTTCATCATACATCTCATACTGTTTCGCACCTGACAACAGCTCTCTGAAATCGAAAATATGACTACTCCTCTTCATCCCAGCCTTTATGATATACTGTTATTATACAGTATAAAATCGTATTTGTCAAGTGCAAATCGCAAATAAAATCCCCGACCTCTCTACGAAGTCGGGGAAAAACCAATCAGTCAATAAAATCTACATTTTTCTTTATTTCAACTTTATTTTTATACATCTCTTTATCACTTCTTGCTATAATAGCCTTTATGTCAGCTCCGTCAAGGTCAACCTGCGTATCATAATGTGCAATGCCTACAGCAGCAGAAAACGGATAGCCTTTATAATCAAGATTTTCTCTTGCAAATTCAACATTTACAGCGTCCAGCAGATTTACTGTTGAGAAACACACAAACTCATCTCCGCCAATTCTGTAAACAGTTCCTTTTTTGCCGAATACACGGAGAAGAACGCCTGCACATCTGATAATCGCCTTATCACCGCTGTCATGACCGTAATTGTCATTGATATACTTTAAGAAATTCACATCACAAGCCATCACATAAAGATTCTCGCATTTTTCAGGATTTTTATCAAGCTCCGCAATATATTCCTCATATGTATTTCTATTGCAGGCCCCTGTCATTGAATCGATTGTAGAAGCACGTAGAGCAGCTTTTGTTTCAAGATTTTTTCTGATGAAATATCTTAAAATCAGGAATATTAAGACAACCAAAACCAATGAAGCCGCCGCCATTAAAAGCATATTGCGTCTGCGAATCCTTACAGCTGATGTACTGTCCACTATCTTTACATTATCAATGTAAAATGAAAGCTTTTCAAAGTTTTCATCATTATCGTCGTCAGCACGAACATAAAAATAAACATCTGTTGCATTTTCAGGCAATACATAATCACCTGAAATCTTTGACCATGTACCATTCTGAAGCATTTTGCTCTTTATAATTGCATAGATTTCCTCGCCGTTAAGATTATATTGCAGACAAATTGAAAACGGGTGGGCATTATCACCACTTTTTGCTATAAACATGACATAACCGGAATATGTATAATTAACTCCTGGCATAACACTTGCTAACCGAACCATTGGTGCGTTCCAATGTTCTGTTTTTTCAGATACAAAAAGCGAACTGCTGCCTGAATAGCTGAAATTATCATTGACTTCCAATTCTATCTCACCTCTCGGAATCCAACCATCAGTATTATTCTCAAAGTCAAATTCAAAAGATGTTTCATTTTCGCTTACACTATCATTTTTCAGTTTTTCCACGCCATATATCGAAACATCATCAATACAGAATTCATCTGTACCCGTACCGCTTTCTATATAGAATATAGCATCTTTTATATTGTCAGGAACAACAGCCGTACATTCAATAAATGTCCATTCATCCTTGCCTATAATTTCAGCAACCATATTGTTATAGGATTCAGCACCGTTTATATCGACGTATTTTATTGTAAGGAATAATTCCATTTCTTCCGCAGATTCACTGATAGCATACACTCTGAAAAGGTATTCTTCTCCAGGTATTACAATATCTGTGAGATTAAGAGACGGACCGCTCCATGTGACTTCTCTGTTTTGTGATTTAAGGCTGGAAAATCCACTGTATGCCTTTTCATTTGTTATAACAAGCTCTGACTTACTTCCAAAAGATGTCCAACCACTGTATTCGCCGGATTCAAAACCTGTATCCACAAGTGCTTTATAATTATCTGACGTATTACTATCAGCAAATACGCTGAAAGGAACAGATATAAACATAAGAATTGACATCACCAGTATAGCAATAAAGTATCTGTTGTTCTTTTTCATTTATATCCCTCCCTATCAGATTTTTCCGATATTATTTTACAATTATATTATACCATGATTGTTTACAAATTTCAATTAACATAATACAAGAATTATAGTAAATGTTTTTGTACATATTATACATACGGTTTATAGAAGATTAATAAATTTATCCACAGTCGATAATATCACCAAATAAAAATCCGCAGAGTATAATTTCCTCTGCGGATATTTTCATAATTTATTCTTTATTAAGACAATCGAACGCCTCTGTAACTATCTTTTCATCAGGTGCTTTTGTAAAGCAGCTTACTACAGGAACAACTATAAGTGAAACGATCATTGCAATTGCACCTGCGTTTACAGGAGAAAGAAGATTTAAAGGACAGTTAAGATCAATTACAGCCTGTTTCAAACCGTCAAATGCAGAAATATTCATGCTGAACAGTATCATATGTCCTACAGTAATTCCAAGACCTGTTACAAAACTTGAAATTACAGCTGCAATTGAAGCCTTTTTCATGAATAAACCATAGAGGAAAGGTCCGAGGAATGCTCCCGACAATGCTCCCCATGAATATGACATAAGAGTTGAAATGGAAGCATTCTTATTGCAGGCGATAATTACTGAAATAACAAGGAATACTGCAATAAACATACGTATGCAGAACATTTGTTTCTTATCGTCGAAGTCCTTTACTCTTGGCTTTATAAGGTCATTTGTAAGAGTTGAACTGGAAGTGAGAACAAGAGAAGAAAGTGTTGAAAGTGAAGCCGAAAGAACAAGTACAACTACAAGTCCGATAAGCATATTAGGCAGTGCCTGTTGAATAAGTGCAGGTACCATTGTATCATATACAGGCTTGCCGTTTACTACTTCAATGAGAGTTCTGTCTGTAACTGCGGGATCTGTTGTGCAGTAAAGACGAACAAATCCGCCCATAAAATATGAACCGCCTGCAACTACAAGGGCGAAAAATGTGGAGATAACCGCACCCTTTTTAATAGCGTCCTCATCCTTGATAGCGTAGAATTTCTGTACCATCTGCGGGAGTCCCCACGTACCAAGAGATGTGAGAATTACAACACCGAAAAGATTGAACGGATCAGGTCCGAAAAGTGAACCGAGTGTATTTGCTGGTGTACTCTTATCAGAAACAGCATTAAGAGAATCAAGCGCAATTGAAAGTCCGTCTTTACCCTTAACTGTAAGAACTACAACTGTAGCAATTCCGACAAGCATGATAATTCCCTGAATAAAATCATTTATAGCTGTAGCCTTGTATCCGCCGAGGATTACGTATATAGCAGAAAGAACAGCCATAAGCAGAATTATAATTGTACCGCCGTGTTCGCCAAGCTCAAACACCATTCCGAAAAGACGTGAAAGACCGTTGTAAACAGAAGCAGTATATGGAATGAGGAATATAAACACGATGAGAGATGTCACCGTTTTAAGCATATCAGAATTAAATCTTTTTCCGAAGAACTCAGGCATTGTCTTTGCACGAAGCTGCTTTGTCATAAGACGGGTACGGCGTCCGATTAGGAAGAATGGAATAAGGCTTCCTATAATTGCATTTCCGATACCAACCCATGCAGCCGATACACCGTAGCTCCAGCCGAACTGTCCTGCATAGCCGATGAATACCACCGCTGAAAAATATGTAGTACCATAGGAGAATGCAGTAAGCCATGAACCGACGTTACGGCCTCCAAGCATGAAATCCTTTGCTGATTTTGTTTTTCCTGAGGTGTAAAAACCTATACCAATCATTACAGCAACATAGATTGCAAGTATTATAAAGGTAGCGGCTTTTGAACTCATACAATCACAACCTTCCAGATATGTAATACTTAAAAGCTTAAAAGCTTTAAATCAATAAAGTGTCCGTATAATACTATATCATATTTTGTCGGAAATGTCAAGAGCTTTTGAAATATAAATTTTTTAAATATTATTGATTTGCGTCATAAAATATGCTATAATATTTCCTGAAAAAATTTTTTTGAAAAATCTTGTAATATTTCCGAATGTCATACGTCTTATAGACAGAAAGGAGGAAATGCAGTGTTTGAAGAGCTCTACAAAAAATACTTCCACGATATATTCTTATATTCAAAATCTCTGTGCAGAGAAGACAATCTTGCTGAGGAACTTACCCAGGAAACCTTTTTCAAGGCACTTAAATCCATTGACAAATTCAAAGGCGACTGCGATGTCAGAGTGTGGCTGTGTCAGATTGCGAAATATACGTTTTATGACTACTGCCGCAAAAACAAACTCCGTGACTTTGAAGAATTCCCTGAAGATACCGTTGATACAGGCGTTTCAATTGAAAATGCTCTTGAGGACGAGAGAACAGCTGAGCTGATACATCAGATACTCCACGATATGAAAGAACCTTATAAAGAGGTATTCACGCTGAGAGTATTCGGAGAACTTTCCTTTAAGCAGATTGCAAAACTTTTCGGCAAGACCGAAAACTGGGCGACGGTGACATTCCACCGCGCGAAACTAAAAATAATCGACACTATTCAAAAACAGGAGGAAAACTATGAATAAAAAATGTGACATAATAAAAGACCTGCTCCCTCTCTATGCTGAAAATATGTGCAGCAGCGACAGCAGGCAAATGGTGGCGGAACATATTGCTGAATGTGAAAGCTGCCGAAATGAATTAAAAAAAATCAATACCGATGTGGCTATTCAGGCTGATTCCGATGTATCAATGTTCAAGCGTATAAAAAAGCGTGCAAGGATTGAAAAGGTTGTTATTTCAATTGTTAGTATTGTATTTATATGCACAGCTATGTTTATGACCGTGTTTATTCTTTCAAACACGACAAATAGTATGAATTACGAAAAATACAATATGGAAAAATATGTGAAAGTTGAAGAAGATGCCGACGGAAAGCTCTGGCTTTGTACCTATGACCAGGCTTCATCATATGATTTCGCATATCCGACAGTCTGGGACAGCGACGGAAATGAAATCGGGGACGAAGCATTTAACAATGATGAAAAAGACTGCTATGGTGTTACTCTTTACCGTTTCAGAATAAATGACATTTTCAAAGTTGTCGTTCCTTCACAGGAAAAACGAACACCATTATTAAATACAAATAAAACAAATATCCAATCCGTAGTATACTACGACGCAAAAACAGGCGAAAAACATACACTTTGGGAAAGGGGTTAATTATGATAGAGAAAAAATTCAATAAACCTGCACTTATTATTTCAGCTTTAGCTGTACTTACAGGCTGGTTTTGTGGACCATTCTATTTTGTTTCAATTTTACTTGGCATAACCGCAATTATCATCGCCATCAAAAAGAGAAAAACTCATCTTGTAAAACTACCTGTTTTTCTGTCTGTAGTTGCTATAGTTATGGGAATATTTGACTTTCTTCTATTCCATACCGGCTTATTCTTTCCTTTATAACAAAAAATCGGAAACATATTGCAATATTAAAATAAATATGTTATAATAATAGCAGAGATTGGAATTTCTCCATTCTCTGCTGTTTTATTACACAGCAACACTTTTCGAAAGAGGTTATTTATGATTGAGAGAAAATCCAACAATTCGGCTCTTGTCGTTGCGTTTTTAGGAATACTTGCAGGCTGGCTGTTTCCGTCATATTTCTATATTCCCATTATTCTTGGTATCATCGCCATTATTATTGCTGTAGCAATGCGGAAAAAATATTTTGTAACACTTCCAATTTCCCTGTCGATAGCTGCAATTGCTATGGGTATTTATGATATTCTTTTGGTTTATACAAATCTGTTTCCGACTCAAGGGCACCTCTAAAAAAACGTTTGGTTAAAGAAAAAACAGATAGGTGCGGCAGCCACAATGAAACCTTCCGAAGGCGTGCTGTCGCACCCCAAGGGAGGTTGACGAAGCAGATGACGCGCATAGCTGTTTTTTCTCAAAAGGTTTTTTTAGAGATGCCCTCAATTAAAATAGCAATAATTACGTTGAAATCCGCAAAATAATATGATATAATTACAGCAGAGAGTGTAAAACATTCTCTGCTATTTTAAATAAAGAAAATGAGAGGAAAACTACCATGAAAGCACTACTTATCGGCGGAACAGGTACTATAAGTTCCGCAATCACAAAGCGACTGGCTGAAATCGGCTGGGAGGTATATCTCCTTAACCGTGGCAACAGAAACGGCAACGTTCCCGAAAACGTTAAGCTTATCACCGCTGACATCAACAACGAACCCGAAGCAACAACTGCTCTTGGAGATATGAAATTCGATGTTGTCTGCGATTTTATATGCTTCGTTCCTGAGCAGGCTGAAAGAGATTTCCGCCTTTTTAACGGCAGAACAAAACAGTTTATTTTCATAAGCTCCGCTTCCGCTTATCATAAGCCTGTATGCGATTACATCATAACAGAGGGCACAAGCCTTGCAAATAAGTACTGGGAATATTCACGTAATAAAATTGCCATTGAGGAGCTCCTTATGAAGCACTACCGTGAGGACGGTTTCCCTGTTACTATCGTCCGCCCAAGCCATACCTATGACGAAAGAAGTGTACCGCTTGGCGTTCACGGCAAAAACGGCAGCTATCAGGTTATAAAGCGTATTATGGAGGGCAAGCCTGTTATTATTCACGGTGACGGTACAACCCTCTGGACTATAACTCACAACTCAGATTTTGCAGTAGGATTTACAGGACTTATGGGAAATCCCCATGCTATAGGCGAGGCTTTCCACATCACATCCGATGAATCCGTTACATGGAATCAGATATATCAGTCAATTGCCGACGCTTTAGGGGTTGAACTTATACCTTATCACGTTTCCTCTGACTTCCTTGCAGATGTCAGCGATTATGACCTCACAGGAAGTCTTACAGGCGACAAGGCACAGACGGTAGTATTCGACAACTCGAAAATAAAGCGTGTTGTACCCGAATTCAAGGCAACTGTCCACGTTGAACAGGGAATACGCAATACTGTGGAATACGTACTCTCACATCCCGAATGTCAGATTGAGGATCCTGAATTTGACGAATGGTGTGACAGGGTTATTGACGTTCTTGAAAATGCAAAGAAAATTCTTAATGGTTAAAAATTCAAAGGCACATCTAAAACTAAAAAGAAGATAGTTGTGGCAACTACAAGCAAGCATTCCTAAGGCGTGCTGTCGCACTACAAGGGAGGTTGTCAGAGCAGATGACGCACATGGCTGCTTTTCTCAAAAATGGTTTTTAAAAATGCAATAAAGCCTGTATCTGACGATACAGGCTTTATAATTATCAGAATAAAATATCTTTAAAACAAAGCTGCGGCTCGCCCTTGTCGAAATCCCAGCTGTGATAGGAATCACCATGACAGCGGCACTTCTCGGAGCAGTTGCGGCACTTCTCATTTTCGTCGCCAAGGTCCTTACGGAAAATATCAAAATTATTCTCCCATACATCCTTGAAACGGTCTTTCAGAATGTTACCCCTTACAAATTCAGGACGACGCTCAATATCAAGACAGGCGGTAATATCTCCGTTCGCCATGATACTTGCAATATATGTACCTGCAACACAGAGGTAATACCAGTCACGCACCTCACGCTCATATTCAAGACCAAGATAATGACTGCATCCGTAGCAGACAGGTTCTCCTGCTATACGCTTATTTCTGATATATTCAAACATATAACGGTAATCATCGGGAGTTAAAAGCAAATGAGGATACTTCTTTGCTCTGCCCATAGGTTCCATATTGATAATACGCCATGAGTCAATATCCATACCGTTGAAAATCTTGTAAAGCTCGTCAAGCTGACCGATATTCTCATGGGTAACAACTGTTGTTACCTGCACCGACTCAAATCCGCCCACTTCAAGCAGATTTTCAATTCCCTCCATAGCCCTTTTATAGCCACCGGGAGTCTGTCTGAACGCATCGTGGGTTTCTTCAAGTCCGTCGATACTAACGGAAATTGTGTTCATTCCCACACGTTTCAGATCCTTTGCAACCTGCTTATCAATAAGGGTAGCGTTACTTGTCATACCCCAGCTGAAGCCCAGCTCATTGGCTATTGCCATAATATCAAAGAAATCCTTACGGAGAAGTGGCTCTCCGCCTGTTATACAGAGCATTTTATCCTGTGTTCCGAAATCGCCCTTTATTTCTGCAAGGAACTTGGAATACTGCTGTGGTGTAAGTTCGTCATAGAACACATCGCCGCAGTTACTTCCGCAGTGGAGACATTTCTCGTTGCATTTGATTGTAAGTTCAAGGAAAAGATGTCTTAATTCAGGCTTAATCATCAGACCTGCACGATAAGCCTCTATTGTTTTCATATGTTCAAGTTTCTTATTTACGTCAAGCATTGATTAATTCTCCTTAATAATTTGACGGTGGCGGACCGTATACAGGATATGTTCTGGTTGTTAAAATAGTCGGATCATCATCTTCGGGAACAGCTGTTGTCTGTGTAGGCGGTGGTCCATATACATCCTGGAACTCATCCATCGTTGTGGTTACTGCATTTTCAGGTTGACGTATATCATCAATCTTTCCTAACAGGAATTTCTGAAGAAGAACAAGGTCAGCAACAGAAATCTTCATATCGTTGTTTACATCAGCTGCAAAGCTGTAGCTTGGATTTGCCTGTATGAATTTCTCACGGAGCAGAATCATATCGAAAACATCTGTTCTGCCGTCATTATTTACATCGCCGTAGAATGGAACAGGGCCGTAATCAGGCTGAACGTTTGTATTTAATTCGGCAATAACCTCATCTTCTGTGGTTACTGTTGTTGTAACAGTTGTTCTTGGCGGTCCATAAAGAGTTACTGTTGTTGTCCTTGTTGTTGTGACAACATCTTCATCCTCCATTGAGCTGGTTGTTATTACTTCCTCGGGAACACTTGTTGATGTTGTTCTTGGAGGGCCATAAAGAGGTACTGTTGTTATCCTTATTGTTGTAACTACGTCATCTTCCTCAACGGAGCTTGATGATGTTGTTCTTGGAGGGCCGTAAACGGTAGTAGTACTGTTTCTTGTTGCTGTAACAACATCTTCTTCTATATTATCACTTTCGTCATATGACGGCGGAGGGCCGTATACAGCTGACATTTTTGAATTAAGCTCTTTGATTGCATCAGGAGGAATTGCAGGCTGATTTTCCACAAATTCAGAACCAACAACTGTTGTAGTAGATGTTGTAGAATATGCAGCAGCCTCAACAGGTTCTGAAGCCACATTTGCAGTTCCGCACATAGCGGCTGCAAAAATTGCGGCAGTCAACGCAGTTTTTTCGGTTTTTTTCATATTAATACTCCTCTCATAATTTTGTCAATGGGGAAATCTCTAAAAACCCACTCACAGAATAATTTTCATGATCAATATTTATCTGCTGCATTATTAAACGTGGCATACAATACCGGTCATTTACAAAATTCTGCATTTATCTCGGTTTTTAGAGAACCCCTCAAATGTGTAAAAAAACTGATATTATCCTTTTTACAAAAGGAAATACAATTACCCAAATATATTATACAACAATGCTATATTTATTGCAAGTAATTCAGTAAATTTTCAAAAAGATTTGTACATTTGCACAAACTTATACCCATATATTTATAATATATTGCCAAGCCGTTCTTATAAATAACTTTTCAGATATTTTCCCGTGTAGGAATTTTCACATTCCGCAACCTCCTCAGGAGTTCCCACAGCAACTATTGTTCCGCCGCCGTCACCACCTTCGGGGCCAAGGTCTATAATATAATCTGCTGATTTTATTACATTGAGGTTATGCTCGATTACAAGAACTGTATTACCCTGATCCGTAAGCTGCTGTAATACTTCAATAAGCTTATGGACATCAGCGGTATGAAGTCCTGTTGTAGGTTCATCAAGGATATAGATTGTCTGCCCTGTGGCACGCTTGGAAAGCTCTGTGGAAAGCTTTACACGCTGTGCTTCACCTCCCGAAAGGGTTGTGGCAGGCTGACCGATTTTTATATATCCAAGCCCTACTTCCTGTAATGTCCTGAGCTTACGGGCAATTTTCGGAATATGCTCAAAAAACTCAACACCTTCGTCAACCGTCATTTCGAGTATATCATATATTGACTTTCCCTTGTAATGAACTTCAAGGGTTTCACGGTTATATCTTCTGCCCTTGCAGACCTCACAGGGAACATATATATCGGGGAGAAAGTGCATTTCTATCTTGATTATACCGTCGCCCTCACAGGCTTCACAGCGTCCCCCTTTTACGTTAAAGCTGAAACGTCCGCTGTTGTAGCCTCTTGCTTTAGCATCGGGAGTCATTGCGAACAGTTCACGTATATCATTGAAAACACCTGTATATGTGGCAGGATTTGAACGTGGTGTACGTCCGATAGGCGACTGGTCAATACATATAATTTTATCAAGATTTTCTATTCCAATCATTTCACGGAATTTGCCGCTTACAGTTTTTGCCCTGTTCAGCTTATTTGCAAGGTGCTTGTGAATTATGCTGTTTACAAGAGAGGATTTTCCGCTTCCCGAAACACCTGTAACGCATATAAACTCCCCTAAAGGAATATCAACATCAACATTTTTCAGATTATGCTCCTCCGCACCCCTGACTGTAAGGAATTTACCATTGCCCTCACGTCTTTTCTTCGGTACGGGGATTTTCTTTTTACCGCTGATATACTGACCTGTGATTGAATTTCTGCATTTCATAAGCTTATCAACAGTTCCCGAAAATACAACATTTCCGCCGTGAACACCTGCTCCGGGACCTATATCAACAATATAATCCGCAGCAAGCATTGTATCCTCGTCGTGCTCAACTACAATAAGTGTATTTCCAAGGTCACGAAGTCTTTTCAGTGTTGCAATAAGCTTGTCGTTGTCACGCTGATGAAGTCCGATACTGGGCTCGTCAAGGATATAAAGTACCCCCACAAGAGAGGAGCCTATCTGTGTTGCAAGACGTATACGCTGCGACTCACCGCCCGATAAGGTTCCTGATGAACGTGAAAGAGTAAGATAGCCAAGTCCCACGCTGTTGAGAAAATTCAGACGCTCCCTGATTTCCTTGATTATACGTTCGCCGATAAGCTTTTCCTGCTCCGTAAGATTGAGTCCTTCAAAAAATTCAATAGAATTTTTAACGGAAAAATCCGTAACATCGCTTATATTCTTATCCCCAACCGTTACCGCAAGATATTCAGGGCGGAGTCGCTTTCCGTTACATTCGGGACAATCACACTCAGTCATAGCCTCCTCAATCACAGCCTTGCTGTAGTCGCTGTTTGTTTCACGGTATCTTCTTTCAAGGTTCGGAATGACGCCCTCGAATGTAGTTTTGTACTTTCCGCACCCAAGCGAAGACGGTCTCTGGAGCTCAAGCTCTGTACTTCCCGTTCCGTAGAGGAATATATCAATCTGCTCTTTTTTCAGCTCCCTGACAGGAACATCAAGAGGGATACCATAATATTTTGAAATAGCCTTATAATACATCATAGCAATTGAAGTATCATCAAGGCTGTTCCAGCCGCTTGCATTTATAGCTCCTTCAAGAATTGTCAAATCCTTATCGGGAATTATTGCGTCGGGGTCAATCTGTCTGAATACTCCAAGTCCCGTACATTTAGGACAGGCACCCACAGGATTATTAAAGGAAAACATAACAGGTTCAAGCTCACCGATACTTATGTTGTGCTCGGGACAGGCAAAATTGCGTGAAAACAGCATTTCCTCCCCGTCAATCACGTCCACAAGGGCAAGTCCCTCCGTAAGTCTGAATACAGTTTCAAGGCTGTCGGTTATACGGCTCTCTATCCCCTCCTTGATAATTATTCTGTCAACCACAATCTCAATGTTGTGCTTCTTGTTCTTGTCTATCTTTATTTCTTCTGAAAGATCATAGATTATGCCGTCTATGCGGACACGTACAAATCCCGATTTTCTTGCAGCTTCAAGCTCCTTTGCAAACTGTCCCTTACGATTTCTTGCTATGGGTGCAAGAAGCTGTGCTTTTGTACCCTGCGGCAGTTCCATTATCCTATCTACCATCTGGTCTATGGTCTGCTGCGATATTTCCCTGCCGCATACAGGGCAATGCGGTATGCCTATTCTTGCGTAGAGAAGTCGCAGATAGTCGTATATCTCCGTAACTGTACCAACTGTTGAACGGGGGTTTTTAGACGTGGTCTTCTGGTCGATTGATATTGCAGGAGAAAGCCCCTCTATGCTGTCCACGTCGGGCTTTTCCATTTGTCCGAGAAACATTCTTGCGTAAGAGGAAAGACTTTCAACATAGCGACGCTGACCGTCGGCATATATGGTATCAAAGGCAAGGGAGGATTTTCCCGAACCCGAAAGTCCTGTCATTACAATAAATTTATCACGGGGGAGTTCCAGGTCAATATTTTTCAGATTATTAGTCCTTGCACCCTTTATTCTTATTTTATCTATCATACTATTCTCCCTTTAACTCACGTATCTTATCACGGAGATAAGCAGCGTGTTCAAATTCAAGCATTTTCGCCGCATTTTTCATTTCAACCGTCAGCCTGTCAATAAGCTCCTGCTTTTCAGCCGCTGACATTTTCTTTTTACTCGTCTTTGCCTCAACCTTATTCTTCGAGCTGATTTCAAGGACGTCACGTATTTCCTTGATAACTGTTTTCGGCACAATGCCGTGCTTTTCATTGAATGCAATCTGGAGTGAACGACGTCGTTCCGTTTCCATAATCGCCCTTTCCATTGAGCCTGTCACCTCGTCCGCATACATTATAACCTGTCCGTTGGCATTTCTTGCGGCACGTCCTACAGTCTGGATAAGTGAAGTTTCACTTCTTAAAAAGCCCTCTTTATCAGCGTCAAGTATTACCACAAGGCTTACCTCGGGTATATCAAGTCCCTCACGGAGAAGATTTATTCCCACAAGTACATCGAACACTCCGCTTCGCAGATCCTTTATAATCTCCATACGCTCAATTGTATCAATATCGTGGTGGAGATAGCGTATCTTCATACCAAGCTTTTCATAGTAGGAAGTCAAATCCTCCGCCATTTTCTTTGTGAGAGTTGTAACGAGTACCCTCTCGCCCTTTTCAATCCGCTTGTTTATCTCGGAATACAGGTCGTCAATCTGTCCCTGTGTAGGCTTTACGATAATTTCGGGATCCACAAGTCCTGTGGGGCGGATAAGCTGTTCAACTACTATATCCGTCTTTTCACGTTCAATCTGCCCCGGAGTTGCACTTACATAAATCGCCTGATTTATATGTGCGTTGAATTCCTCAAAATTCAGCGGTCTGTTATCGTAGGCGCTGGGAAGTCTGAAACCGTAGTCAATAAGGGTAGTTTTTCTTGCCCTGTCCCCTGCATACATTCCCCTTACCTGCGGCAGAGTAACGTGGCTTTCATCAACTATAAGGAGAAAATCCGAAGGGAAATGGTCAAGGAGCGTCAACGGACTGCTTCCCGGAGGTCTGCCCGACAGCACTCTTGAATAGTTTTCAACTCCGCTGCAATATCCAACTTCACGGAGCATTTCCATATCATAGTGGGTACGCTGTTCTATACGCTGTGCTTCAATAAGCTTGTTATTCTGCTGAAAATATTCAATCCGCTCCGCAAGCTCCCTGTCAAGCTCCGCAAGTGCTGCTTCAAGCTTATCCTCGCCTACGATATAATGAGATGCAGGGAAAATTGCCGCATGGGAAACTGTAGCCTTAATCTCACCAGTAAGAACATTTATCTCGCAGATACGGTCGATTTCATCGCCGAAAAATTCCACACGGATTGCCGTATCACTTGACATAGCAGGGAAAATTTCCACCACATCTCCACGGACTCTGAAACGATTTCGCTCAAAGGCAATATCATTTCTTTCATAGCGTATCTTCACCAGCTCCGCAATAAGCTGTTCACGGGATTTTTCCATTCCCTGACGGACAGAAACAACCATGGAACGGTACTCCTCCGGACTTCCAAGTGAATAGATACAGGAAACACTTGAAACTATAATAACGTCACGACGTTCCGCAAGGGCGGTAGTCGCCGAATGACGCAGCTTGTCTATTTCATCATTTACAGCCGAAACCTTTTCAATGTAGCTGTCGGTGCTTGCAACGTATGCCTCAGGCTGATAGTAATCGTAGTAGGAAACAAAATATTCTACGGCATTTTCAGGGAAAAACTCCTTGAATTCAGAACAAAGCTGTGCCGCAAGTATCTTGTTATGGGCAAGCACAAGGGTAGGCTTATTTACCTTTGCAATTACATTAGCCATTGTAAAGGTTTTACCCGAGCCTGTTACACCAAGCAAAATCTGCTCTTTCTTCTTTTCGTTAAGTCCTTTAACAAGAGCCTCTATTGCCTCGGGCTGGTCCCCTGCGGGGGCATAGTCCGAATGCAGGACAAATCGCTCCATAAATACCTCCTCAATCACAAATACCCCTCGGATTTTCCAAGGGGTATGCGTTAATTATTTGCAGTAACCGTCGGGATTATTCTTCTGCCAGTTCCATGAATCACGGCACATATCCTCAAGGGTACGTTCAGTTTTCCAGCCGAGAATTTCATAAGCCTTGTCGGCATTTGCATAGCACTCCGCCAGATCGCCCTCACGTCTTGCACCATATACATGGTTAACCTTTACGCCGTTCACCCTTTCAAAGGTTTCGACGATTTCAGTTACGCTGTATGGTACGCCTGTGCCGAGATTGAATATCTCAACACACTTATTCTTTATTATGTAATCCACGGCTCTGACGTGCCCCACTGCAAGGTCGGTTACGTGGATATAATCCCTTGTGCAGGTACCGTCGGCAGTCGGGTAATCATTACCGAAAATAGTAAGGCACTCACGCTTGCCGATTGCAACCTGTGAAACGTAGGGCATAAGGTTATTCGGAATACCGTTGGGATCTTCCCCTATCATTCCGCTTTCATGGGCGCCGATAGGATTGAAATACCGCAGGAGTATAACGGCAAGTTCTGCGTCAGCCCTTGCCGTGTCCTCAAAAATCTGCTCCATCATAGCCTTTGTCCAGCCGTAGGGGTTAGTACATACACCCCTTTTCATAGTTTCCACATAGGGTACGGGATTTTCCTCACCGTAAACAGTAGCACTTGATGAGAAAATGATATTCTTCACATTATACCTACCCATTGTTTCAAGAAGTGAAAGGGTTGTATCAATATTATTCCTGTAGTACATCACAGGCTTACTGACAGATTCACCAACAGCCTTTAAACCTGCAAAATGGATAACAGCGTCAATGTTATTTTCTTCGAAAACCTTTTCAAGCTTGTCTGTATCCTTTATGTCAAGCTCGTAAAGCTTTACAGATTTACCGGTGATTTTTTCTACTCTATTTATTGATTCAGGGCAACTATTGCTGTAATTATCAGCAACAACAACATCATACCCCGCATTGAGAAGCTCAATAGCAGTATGGGAACCGATATATCCTGCTCCGCCTGCAAGCAATACTGTCATGTTATACCTCTTTATATTTTCTGTAATTCTCTTTATATTTTCTGTAATTCTTTTTCTTCAGCAGATTTTTCACTCTGCTCAAATTTCTGCAATTCCTTCTTGTTGAATTCTTCAGGCTTTACAAAAGTGGGAACCATTTTACGGAGCTCAACAACGACATTTTCATCATCGTTTGTTTCAGCAATTCCAATGAGAACATTAAGTCTGTCCATAAATGACTCTGTATCAATTTCAATCTGATGACCTATATAAATAAGTTCATTCTTTGTTTTGCCAAGACCTTCTTCATTCATAAGAAGTTCTTCCTTAATCTTTTCACCTGGACGGAGTCCTGTAAACTGGATATCTATTTCCGTATACGGCTCCTTACCGTACATACGGATAAGATTTTCAGCAAGTGTTACTATCTTTACAGGCTCACCCATATCCATTACGAATATCTCGCCTCCGTTTGCTATAGCAGCAGCCTCCATAACAAGGCTTACAGCCTCCGGAATAGTCATAAAGTAGCGGATAATATCCTTATGTGTAACTGTTACGGGACCGCCCTTTTCAATCTGCTTCTTAAACAGAGGAATTACAGAGCCGTTTGAGCCGAGAACGTTTCCGAAACGAGTTGTTACAAACTCTGTACCGCTTGTCTTTGTCTGTGCAAGATATGTTACAATCATTTCACAGCAGCGCTTTGAAGCACCCATAACATTTGTGGGATTTACAGCCTTATCAGTAGAAATCATAACAAACTTCTCTGCATTGTACTTCTGTGAAAGTGTGGCTACATTGAGCGTACCCACGACATTATTCTTGATAGCCTCGGCAGGTGAAACCTCCATGAGGGGTACGTGCTTGTGTGCAGCTGCGTGGAATACGATTTCAGGGTTGAACAGACCGAAAATCTTTTCCATTCTGTCGTAATCACGGACAGAGGCAATAAGTGTTACAAGGTTGAGCTCTTCGCCGTACTTCATATGAAGCTCCTGCTGGATTTCATATGCGTTATTTTCATAGATATCAACAATTACAATCTGCTTCGGATTATAACGTGCAATCTGGCGTACAAGCTCGGAGCCGATACTTCCGCCGCCGCCTGTGACCATACACTTTTTACCGTGAATGAAATTCTTGATATCCTCATTATCAAATTTTATGGGGTCACGTCCGAGAAGCTCCTCGATATTGATATCCCTTACCTGATTGAGGATTGAATTTTCAAGAATGAGTGAACCTATAAAAGGTATAATTTTCAACGGGAGCTTTGTTTCGTTGCATATATCAATAATCTTTTTTCTGTCCTTTTCAGACAAGGAGGGTATTGCAAGGATAATTACTTCAATTTCAAGTTCTTTTGCTTTTTCAATTATAAGTTCATTTCCGCCGATAACTTCTACACCGTGTACATATGTGCCGATTTTCTCGGGATCACAGTCGATAATACAAATCGGATCGTAAATTGCAGCGGATTTATCGCCCCTATGCGGAGATTTTTTAGCATTATAAATCTCATTGAGCAGGGTTTTGGCAGCATTACCACCACCAATAATCATGGTTCTTTTTGAAGAAATATTTTTTCCCATTGCGGCTACATTCCTATTCCTTAAATATATTTATACTTTTCCCGAATCCCACGGTGCTGTAAAATCAGTCAATATCGGGCAATAAGCACACTAAATGTATATATACAGCTATGTATATATACATTAATATTATACAATCTATTGTAGAAAAATGCAAGCCACTTTATTATTTAATCTTTATTTTCGGCACTTTAGACAATCTTACAGTTTCATTTGCGTATATTTTCGACACGCTTTTTTCTATTAAAAAGCTGCTGTATTACTACAGCAGCCTGATAATTTATGCAGTCACAATTGCGTTATCTTTCTGGAGATTAAGCTTTTCAACAGCCTGTTCACGCATTTTATATTTGAGAATTTTTCCTGCGGCATTCATTGGGAAACCGTCAACAAAATCAATATATTTCGGACATTTATGCTTTGCCATTCTGTCAAGACAGAAGCCCTTGATTTCTTCCTCTGTAGCAGTTACACCATCCTGAAGAATAATACATGCCATGATTTCCTCACCATAATCCGCACTTGGCACACCGATTACCTGTACATCCTTTACCTTAGGATTTGTGTAGAGGAAGTCCTCGATTTCCTTTGGGTAGATATTCTCACCGCCGCGGATAATCATATCCTTTATACGTCCTGTAATTTTATAGTATCCGTCAACTGAACGACGTCTTGCAAGGTCGCCTGTATGAAGCCAGCCATCAGCATCAATTGCAGCAGCTGTAGCCTCGGGCATTTTATAATATCCCTTCATGATATTATATCCACGGGCAACAAATTCGCCGTCTGTATCGTCCGGAAGCTCCTCATTTGTTTCGGGATCAACAATCTTACATTCGACACCGAAAATTGCACCGCCTACAGTATTTACACGCTGCTCAATAGTATCGGTTGTCTTACTCATAGTGCAGGCAGGTGAAGCCTCTGTCTGTCCATATGTGATACATATTTCAGACATATTCATTTTTTCAAGCACTTCTTCCATTGTCTTTATAGGACAAGGAGAACCAGCCATGATTCCTGTACGCATATATGAGAAGTCAGTCTTGTCGAAATCCTCATGGCCAAGCATAGCAATGAACATAGTAGGTACACCGTGGAAGCAGGTAATCTTTTCCTTATTTATGCAGGCAAGACCTTTCTTAGGTGAAAATCTTGTAATAGGCGACATTGTAACACCGTGTGTCATGGAGGCAGTCATAGCAAGCACCATGCCGAAGCAATGGAACATAGGTACCTGTATCATCATACGGTCAGCAGTTGAAAGATCCATGCAGTCACCGATTGCCTTACCGTTGTTTACTACGTTGTAGTGGGTAAGCATTACGCCCTTGGGGAAGCCTGTTGTACCTGATGTGTACTGCATATTGCAGACATCGTGAACACTGATAGTTTTTCTTACTCTCTCCATTTCGCTGTAGGAAACATCCTTTGAGCGTGCCACAGCCTCCTCCCATGTATAACAGCCCTTGTTGACAGATTCAACTGTAATTACATTTTTCAGCATGGGAAGTCTTGCGGATTCAAGTTTTCCTGCCTCGCAGTTTTCAAGCTCGGGACAGAGCTCCTTGATAATATTTACATAGCTAATATCTCTTATACCGTCAACCATAACAAGGGTATTTGTATCTGACTGGCGGAGAAGATATTCAGCCTCGTGGATCTTGTATTCGGTGTTTACTGTTACAAGTACAGCACCTAT
Organism: Ruminococcus sp.; assembly: GCA_017558505.1. Taxonomy (GTDB): domain Bacteria; phylum Bacillota; class Clostridia; order Oscillospirales; family Ruminococcaceae; genus Ruminococcus. Next base: position 130,008 of record JAFYUM010000013.1, read on the forward strand.
TTTTGTTGTTGCCCAGAATGTAATATACCACTGGGGAACATTTGTAGCCCAGATTGCAACGTGGTCGCCCTTTTTAACGCCCATTGCAAGAAGTGCTCTTGCAAATGTATCTACATCGTCACGGAACTCGGAATATGTACGTGTATAATCAAGCTCTGTATATCTGAATGCGTACTGATTCGGGAAATCCTCGCACATACGGTCAAGAATATCCGGGAATGTATAATTGAGTATCTTTTCCTTTGGCCAGGGATAATAACCTGTGCCCTTTATACTTGTCTGTAAAGCGTGCTTGTGCTTTTTCTTGTATGGCTCCATATACTGTGCATACTGTGGAATAACAATACCACCGTCGCTTAAATCAGATGCCCAGCGCTTTACCCATTCAAGTGAAACATATCCGTCATAGTTGATAGACTCAAGAGCAGCTATCATTTTCTTGACAGGCATATCACCGCTGCCCATAAGACGATACTCAACTTTTCCGTCAGAAGTTTTTACACTGTCCTTTACATGAGTATACTTTATATACTGACCGAGATTTGCAACTGTTGTTTCAGGAGATTCGTTATTGTAGCGGTATGGGTGGTGCATATCCCAGAGGGCTGCAATTTTACGGCTTGCAACCTTGTCAAGAACAGCAGCAAGTCTTGCTGTATCAGCATAAACACCGTTTGTTTCAACGAGAAATGTAACATTGTACTCCTCTGCTATGGGAGCAAGCTTTTTTAAACATTCAACAATATATTCGTCGTCAACCTCGTCAACAGGTGCAGGTTCAAGATCTGCAAGAATTCTTATGTAATATGTACCAAGCTTTGACGCAAGCTGTGCATAAGCTTTTATTTCAGCTTCAGCCTCTGCATACTTATCCTTGAATTTCAGGCAGGCACCGGATGAAAGGCAGGAAATTTCAAGACCAAGAGAGTTAAGCTTATCAATTGTAGCAGGTAGCTGTGCATCAGTAAAAGGCTGTGCTTTAACAGAGAAAATCTGCTCACCAAGTCCTCTGATTTCAATTCCGTTGAATCCAAGGTCTTTTGCAGCACCGTATATATCCTGCCAAGACCAGTTTGGGCATGCGAGAGTTGAAAAACTTATCTTCATAAATCCATCATTCCTTCTTAAAATAATTTTACACTATGCTATCATAAACAGATAAAGTAATTATAACATACTTCTTCAGGTTTTGCAATAGTAGACAAGTAAATTTCACTATTTTAACATAAAACAGAACTATAAATGGCGGTATTTACTTAAATGAAATCTGGAAACAGTATTCCAAATATGTACAACGGATTATATAATTTTTTCATTTTAAAATCATAAAACCCTATTGAAATCATAAAAGAAATAGTGTATAATTAAATCAGATATAGATTTACGTGAAATTAATCCGAAAATTAATTAATTTTAATTTAATTACTCTCTGAAAACAGGTAACATAAATAATATATTTTCCAAAAATAAAACGGAGGAATCACAAATGAAAAAAAGAATTACTACCGCTGCTTTTATCGTTTCTGCTTTTGCACTGGCAGGAACAAGCGTGTATGCGGCTTCAGGTTATACCGCAGACGATCTAAAAAAATTAAGCAGCGCACTTCTCGGCGAAACAGATTTCATAAAAGGTCAGGACTTAACAGGCGATAATGTTATTAATGTTTATGACCTTATAAAAATGCGTGAAACTTTTATCGTTGGCACAGGTGAATTTTCCGAACAGGTTATCGGCATAACCGACAGCAACACCAAATACATCGGCAGAAATATATATGACGAGGACGGTATTACGTGGCTTGTCCAGAGTGGTTCTGCTGTTGAATTCAGGGTAAATGCAAAATCGGCGGAAATCACCATAAACGGCGATAGCTTTATTAAAAACAGCGATGACCACCGTCCAAGATATGCAATAATCGTGGACGATGAAATTATCCTTGACGAACTTTTAAGCGAAGAAGAAAAGACAGTTGTGCTTTTCGATGACAATTCCACAAGAACTGCTGTTGTAAAGGTTATTCACCTTTCAGAAGCAAATAACGGTGCTGTAGGTATCAGCAGTATAAAGGTAAACTCCAACGCACCTATTCCGGTTGCTCCCACAGCTAAAAAGGAACTTTCAATTGAATTTATAGGCGACTCTATCACCTGTGCTTATGGCGTTGAGGGCGAAAGTCAGTACGAGGGATTTATGACTTCAACGGAAAATTTTATGAAGTCCTATGCTTACCTTACAGCAAAACAGCTTGACGCTGATTACAGCGCAGTATGCTACAGCGGCCACGGTATCGTATCGGGATACAGCTCCACGGGGGATGCCGTCACAGACAGCCTTGTGCCCGATTATTACGACTATGTCGGAAAGCTTGGCAGCTATAAGACTCCATGGGATTTCAAATCCCATAAAAATGATGTAGTTGTTATTAACCTCGGCACAAATGACAATACATACTGCTCAAAGGATTATGATACAAGAGGCATGGAATATGCTGAAAAATACGCTGAATTCCTTGCACACGTCCACGAGACAAATCCCGACGCATATATTATCTGCACCGTCGGAACTATGGGCTGTGCCGAAATGTATCCCTACATAGAAACAGCCGTTGAAAGCTTTAAGAACTCCACAGGTTACGACAGGATTATGTCATATCTCTGTCAGACGCAGAACCAGTCCGACGGCTACGGCTCCGACTGGCACCCCTCCCCTGTTACACAGCAGAACAGTGCATATGTGCTTGCTGATAAAATCTGTCAGGCACTTGGTATGGAGTCGAGTCAGATCGGTCTGAATGTTGCCGCTGACGCAGAATTTTCCTCAACACAGAGTAATGGTGCAAATATGTATGGTTATTACTCCGAGTGGGATAATTCCTACCATATAACCACCGTGACAGGCGGTACGGAAAAGGCAGATATACAGGCATTCGTAAGCGGAATTGACCTTAAAAAGGGCGGAAAATACCGTTTAAGCTTTAAGCTTGAAACAAGTGAGGGCGAGGAAATCCCCTTTGTAATCCGCAGTAAATCCACTGGTGAAATAATTTTTGAGGACAGCTTCACAGGGACAGGCTCAAAGACGGCTTATGAAAAGGAATTTGAAGCCGATGTGACTGCGGCTGATGGGGAGCTTGTATTCTCTCTCGGCGGAACAGATAACCTGCGTATGAGTATTTACGAGGTGAAAGCTGTTAAATTTGAATAAGTGTGATTATTTAATGGACGGCAGTATTTTTTCTGCCGTCCGTTTTTTGCTGATATTTCGTAGGGGCAGTAACCCCTAAATTCAAGTGTACAAAATAAAATCAAGAGTACAAACACAAAATTATCTGTACCCTTGACCTCTTCTTTTTGCACAAAAATCAGCAATTGTATTTGTGCAGTTTGTATAATGAGTAGGGACACGGCGTTCTGTGTCCGCAATCACGCATTATCTGACGGTATATCGTAAATCCGTGTAGGGGCGGATAAAATTCAAGTGTACAAAATAAATTCAAGAGTACAAACACAAAATTGTCTGTACTCTTGCCCTCTTCTTTTTGTACAAAAATAATCAGAAAATATGTGCATATTCAACAAACCAAATTACTCCATATACCAGTACCTCTCATTTCCGACTTTTTTCGACTTAACATTAAGCTTAACCTTGGCATTTTTAAAGTACTTATGGAAATCCGTATTTCAATAGCTTTTACAGATAGGAGCAAGGCTGTTCTTGATTTGTGCCATTACTCTGACATGTGATTTTGCCTGATGGTATATACGGCTCCCACAGCCATTCCGTCTTTGTTGAAATTACATCTTCCATACATAAAATCTGCATATTTTTCAAACCTCCGATAAAAATTCATTCTGACCACTTTTTCTGTGTAAAAGAATACCCTCTCACTAATTGGCAGAATTGAGGTTTTTTCAACCTAAAATGGTTGAATATTGAAAAATAATTTGAAAGTTCTGCATTTTGCATAAATATTAACAGCAGTTTTTATGCAAAAAGAAGAGGTCAAGAGTACAGATAATTTTGTGTTTGTACTCTTGAATTTATTTTGTACTCTTGAATTGCTCGCGCAGGGAATAATGTAATCATAGTGAACGTCAAAAAATTTTGTCGTTTGCTATAATCACGCAGCCCTTGACAAAATCCATAAAATAAGCTATAATATTTACAGTATCATAAAAGGCGGTGAAATAACGTGTACAGGGAAAGAATTATTGCATGGAGCTGTGGAATAGCGGCTTTTTTACTTGTTGTCATAGTTGGCAAAAGCTGTATGTCCACTCCCACTCAGAAAACCAATTCAACCAATACAGCTTCAGAAGCTTCAACAGGACCCGAATTCAATATCATAAAGCCGGATATACAGCAGATTACCGAGCCACCAATCATAGGTTATGATTTTTTCGGCAAGCCTGTATATGCTACCGAACCGCCGACAGAGGAAACTACGGTAAACGCAGAGGGCGAAGCTGCTACGGAAACTACTGATACAACCGTGTCGGATTCGGAGCAGACCGCCAGCGGGGAAACAACTCCCGAGGGCGAAACTGCTGAAAATCCCACTGCCGAAACATCAGAGCCGCCGACAATCCCACCGGGATTTGACGGCAACGACCACAGGGTTTATGATGATGAGGGAAATGAAGTTCCCACAATTCCCCCTGATTTTGTTATTGTAATTGAATAAACGGAGGTATAAACAAATGGTTATTATTGAAATGGAAAACGGAAAGAAGATTAAACTGGAGCTTTATCCCGAAATCGCTCCTGTTTCCTGTGCAAACTTTGAAAGACTGGTTAAAGAGGGATTTTACGACGGACTTACATTCCACCGTGTAATTTCCGGCTTTATGATTCAGGGCGGCTGTCCCAAGGGTAACGGCACAGGCGGTCCCGGCTGGAATATCAAGGGCGAGTTCAGAGCTAACGGTGTTCAGAATGACTTAAAGCACACAAGAGGCGTTCTTTCAATGGCACGTGCTCAGCACCCCGATTCAGCAGGCTCACAGTTCTTCATCATGCACGATGACGCACCATATCTTGACGGTCAGTATGCCGCTTTCGGTAAGGTTATTGAGGGTATCGAGGTTGTTGACGAAATCGCAGAGCAGCCCAAGAACTATGCCGACTGCCCACTCACTCCCCAGATTATGAAAAAGGTTACAATCGAATAAGGTAGAATTATGCTTTATATAGGATGTCATCTTTCTTACTCCAAGGGCTATGAAGCCATGGGCAGACAGGCTCTTGATATTGACGCAAATACATTTGCTTTTTTCACAAGAAATCCCCGTGGCGGAGCTGCAAAGTCGATTGATACCGCCGACGCAGAAGCTCTCGGTGAAATTCTGAAAGCCAATAATTTCGGCAAGCTTGTGGCTCACGCACCATATACTATGAATGCCTGTGCCGCTGATGAAAATATCAGACGCTTTGCACGAGAGGCTATGGCTGACGACCTTATCCGTATGGAAGCTACACCGCACAATTATTACAATTTCCACCCGGGTTCTCACGTAAAACAGGGTGTTGATGTGGGAATAAAGCTTATTACGGAACATCTGAACCAGTGTCTTAAAGCGGAGCAGACAACAACGGTTCTCCTTGAAACTATGGCTGGAAAAGGCTCTGAAATGGGACGGTGCTTTGAGGAAATCCGTGCTATAATCGACGGTGTGGAGCTTGAAAACAAGCTTGGCGTATGCCTTGACACCTGCCATTTGTGGGACGGCGGATATGATATTGTCAATAATCTTGACGGCGTTCTCGAGGAATTTGACCGTGTAATCGGACTTGACCGACTGAAAGCAATTCACCTCAACGATAGCCTTAATCCTCTTGGAAGTCACAAGGACAGACACGCTAAAATTGGCGAGGGACAAATCGGTGCCGATGCGCTTATACGTGTTATCAACCACCCAAAGCTGAAAAATCTGCCCTTTATACTGGAAACTCCCAACGATATTGAGGGATATGCAAGGGAAATAAAATTCCTGCGTGAAAATTACAGCGAATAATTATCTTCCGAAAAAATCACACCGCACAGAGTCATATCACAGACTTCGTGCGGTGTTGTCTTAACCGCTTTTGCATTAAAACCAACCACTTCTGAAAAATGGGTTGTTTTTTTGCGGCTGAAATATTATAATATAAGGGTAAAAATATAGGATACCGAAAGGAAAATTTCTTATGAAAAAAGCTTATAAAATTCTCCCCATAATCGCCGCTTCAATGATGATGTGGGGCTGTGCGGAAAAAAGCGATATTTCCACCCCGTCAGACAGTACGCCGCCTTCTACCGAAGCCGTCACAGAAGAAGCTACGGAAGAAACAAAATCCGAAGCAGGAAATGGCATTGCCTTAATCAGCATTGAAACAATAAACAAGGCTGAAAATGTTATGGATTTCGTTGAAAAGCCTGTTGCTTCCCACGTTTCCGCACAGATTGCAACGTGGACTCCCAACTACGAAATGCCCCCTGCACCCTATTACGAAGAATGCCTTGTCACTGTCACAGATAAGGAAAATAACGTTACAATTGAAAATGCCAGTGCTATGGTAAAAGTCCGCGGAAACTGGACTACAACATATGACAAAAAGCCACTGCGTATAAAATTCGTTGAAAGACGCAATATTCTCGGACTTAATGACGGTGCAGAGATGAAAAACTGGGTACTTCTTGCAGAGTACAAGGATGGCTCAATGCTCCGTGACAAAGCGGCTCTCGCCATTGCAAACGAACTTCTGGCAGAGGACGGTTTATATGCCTCCGACGCAGAATTTGCGGAGGTTGTTATTAACGGCGAATACTGGGGAGTCTATCTTCTCGCCGAACAACAGCAGATAAACCCCGACAGAATTAATATCACAGAGCCTGCAACTGTTGACTATGCAGGTACGGATATAGGCTATTTTATGGAGTTTGACGGCTACTTCTACACAGAGCCCGAATTGCAGATGTTCCACGTTGACTATGCGGACAATGCTCCCCTTGTGCCCTATGACGGCGAAGGCGGCAACGACAGGACTATGACCTGCCTTCCCGAAAGCAAAAGCGATTACCGTTCCGATATCGGCTTCACAATTAAAAATGATATCTACTCACAGGAGCAGCACGATTTCATCAGCTCATTCGTCAACAACACCTACAAAATTATGTATGAAGCAGCTTATAACGATGCGGCTTATGTTTTCACCGAGGATTACAGCGAAATTATCCCTGCAAGCGATATTACACCGCAGGAGGCTGTTGAAAGAGTTGTCAATGTCGAATCCCTTGCTGATATGTATATTCTCAACGAAATTGCCTGCGATGCCGATGTTTACTGGTCAAGCTTCTTTATGACTGCCGATTTCGGTGAAAACGGCGATAAGAAACTCACATTCAATGCACCGTGGGATTTCGATTCCGCTATGGGCAACAAGGACAGATGTGCCGACAGCACAGGGCTTTATGCCGCTAATATCGTCCCCGATGTAAATGGCGATTACGAAACAATTAACCCATGGCTCGCTGTGCTGATGTATGAGGATTGGTATACCGACATTATCCGTGAAAACTGGTCTGAACTCTATAATTCAGGAGCCCTGACCGACGTCTGCGATATGATTAAATCCGATACGGAAGAATACTCCGAAGCATTTAAAAGAAACTATAAACGCTGGAATAACATCATCAAAAACGACTCTTTCGTGGCAGAACTTTCCATGAAAGCAAAAAAATGCCGTACCCACTCCGACGCCTCGGAATATCTGTACGACTGGCTCACAAAGAGAATTGAGTATCTCAATGACTACTGGAATAATTAAGAGATTAACGAAATATAATTCTTTCTGAATAAAAAAGCAGTACCATTGCGGTACTGCTTCTTTTTGATTATTTATAATCAGTCGATAACAGCGATTTCACCGAAAAGCTCACGGCCTGCACCGATTGCGTTGGACTCGTCTGTATCAATGTGCATAGCTCTTGCATAGCTGGGTGATACACGGCAAACAACATCGCCGAGGATAGCACTTCTCTCGCCTGTGCAAACCTTAACCCATACAATCTGCTTGTCAACTACGCCAAGCTCCTCTGCGTCAGCGGGAGTAAGGTGAATGTGACGCTTTGCAACGATAACGCCCTCGTTGATTTCTACTTCACCACAGGGACCAACGATTTTACAAGCACCTGAACCTGCAATATCAGCAGACTCTCTGATAGGAGCAGCGATACCGATTGAACGAGCGTCTGTAGCGGAAAGCTCAACCTGTGTTTCGGGACGTACAGGTCCGAGGATAGAAACGCCTGCAAGCTCCTTCTTGGGGCCTACAATAGTAACTCTCTCCTCACAAGCAAACTGACCGGGCTGTGAAAGGTCCTTCTTCTTTGTAAGCTCATGTCCCTTACCGAAAAGGATTTCAAGGTGTTCCTGTGTTACGTGAATGTGTCTTGCTGATGTTTCAACGATAAAATTCTTTGCCATTGTTTTATACCTCCATAAAATACCCATAGAAAACGGGTTATAAATTTACCATATATATTGTACACCATTTCGACAAAAAGGTCAAGGGATAAAAGCAATATTAAGTTAGCACAATCTAATATCAACCCATAAAAATCTCCCTGCTTAAACAGGGAGAAAAAGCGTCCCAAAAGGGAGTCGAACCCCCGACCTACTGCTTAGGAGGCAGTCGCTCTATCCTACTGAGCTATTGGGACATATGGAGGATACGAAATATCCAACCATAATATTATATCATTTTTTTATAAGAATTGCAATAGCCAAAAACTATTTTTATATTATTTAATCATTCAAATTTATTCTCATAGCACGCAAGCATTAAATTCCATGTCCTGCTGTCAACACTTCCTGTATGATTAATACCGCATATCCTCTGGAACTCCCTCACCGCCGTTTCGGTTTCAGCCGTATAATCCCCGTTTATTTTTATAACCGTCATATTGTCATATCGCCTGCCCAGCTCTGCAAGTACAGACTGGATAACCCACACAAGCACACCGCCGCAGCCCTTATGGCACACATAATCTGCAGAAGGGAAAACCGAGAACGGTATTGGTCTGTTACCCGTTTCATTGAGATACTCCCTCACAAGCATATCCCACGTTTCGCTGTCTGTACGTCCCGTGGCAGGGATACCCTTTTCACGTTGAAACTCCGCCACAGCCGCCGCTGTACGCTCGCCGTACACACCGTCGGGAATAACAGAGGGCACTTTCCCCCTGCTCATATCAATGCCGTGGAGGTACCTCTGAAGCTCTCTTATATGCTCTCTTTTCTGTTCTTCTGTATATGGCATGGTTATCCTCCTATTATATAGCCCGGGTTCTGATACGGGCGTTTATCAAATCCGAAACGCAGATCAGAATAGACTCCTGCAATAGCGTCCCATGTAGCTCCACCTACAATACCATTGGCGGGCAATCCGAACTGCCGCTGAAAGGCTGTTACCGACTGCTTTGTAAGCGGTCCGAAATAACCCGTATTGCTCACCGCAGAAATGTTTGAATAGGTCTGATTGATAAACGTCAGATACTCCTGAAGTATACGCACATAGTCATTTCTTGCACCCTCACGGAGAACAGTACCGGGGTAAAGAACCACCGATACATATTCGGGACGGACAGACTCCACAATTCCCATATAAGCACGGTAGAGGTCATTCTTTGTTGCACGGTCAAGCCTGCCTGTCTGCGGTATGCCGAAAACACGCTGAAAGGATTTCAGGGAATTTTCAGTTTCCTCCCCGAAATATCCCGTAATTTCCACAGGCTCAACAGCCTCATAGTATGCCCCGATTACCGCAAGATAATATTGCAGATTTCGCACAACATTCCCCTCGGAGCCTATGGTTATATTTTCATCAAACTGAGGCGATACCTCATCCCAGCGGACTCCCTCGGAATCAAGCTCTGCAAGCCGCTTGACGCTGGTATATATGTACAAAATCCTGTACCATGTCGCTTCGTCAACAACACCTGTTACAGCAAGGTCAAAAATCGCCTGAAAGAGTTTTACCGCCGACTCTGTGGACGTATCAAAAATACCGTCCGCCTGCGGTATCTTCGGGATTGCAGGATAATTCCCTGAAATCCTGTTAAGGAATATCTGCAACGATTTAACATCGTTGCTTGCAGAGCCGAATTGCAGAGGTAACCCCGGATATGAGGGTACCGCTGCCTGAACAGGTGCGTCCTTCACGATATTTATATCATCTCCGTAATAGTATTGCAAAATCTCATACGGCGTAAAACCGTTGTTTGCAAGGTCAACCGTCCCCCATTGGGACAAGCCGTCACAGGTTGAAGTCGTACCGTTGCAGAACGAAGTAAACAGGGGTTCGACGCTCCCCTGCCGCTGAACGTAATCATTGAAAAGCTCGTCAACAATAAAGCCGATATTTTCAAAATACTCCCTGTTATTTATAAATTTCTGGTCATACTGGGTTGAAGAAGTTATGTCAAAATCATATCCCCTCGAACGGTACCACTCCGTATAGATACGATTGAGGGCAAAGCTGACTATGGCGTAAATATTTGCTCTTAAGGCGGAATTGCTCCACGTGGGAAAAATCTCGCTTGAGGCAACATTTTTTATGTATGTGGGGAAATCCACCGTTACATTTGGTGCCTGTGAATCGGGCGTACCCAGATGAACTGTAATATTCTGCGGTATAAAAGGTGTTCCTGTAAGCATTTGTCATTCCTCCTCAGCTGAACTGTCCGCTGTTCAGATATGTGAGGGTTTCCTCACCCTCCGCTGAACCTATGGGCAAGGGTACCATATTGAAATTCTGCACGGAGGTTATACCCGAAAACACGGGAACATCAATACTGCGTGCATTGAAAAATCCCTTTGCTCTTACGCTTATGTCAAAAAGACTGTATGGACGAACTTCTGTATCGGGGGTAAGGGAATATGCCTTATCGGGTGCAGGCACCTCAATTCCCGTGACAGTTCCGCTTATATCAGTTATACCAACCGCCGCAAGAAGTCTTTTTCCGTTGTCTATGGCGGTAACTACTACCGACGCTCCCACAATTGGCGTGGCTTCATTTCCTGCTCTGACGTTAACGAGTATAAAGCCAGTTGAATTGCCCAGTTCCGTCGGTGCAGTGCTGTCCTGTTCATCGAGCCGTTCAATATCGGATAAATCGTCTCCGTAGATAATCCGTTCAAGTTCAGCTTCTTCCTCGTCTGCTGTGTATGGGTAGTATGATGTGTCGTGTTCTGCGTCTGCATAGTCTTTGTCGTCATAGTCTTTTTCTCCGTTTTCACTTTTTTTCTGTCCCCTGTTCTGATATTCCGCAGGGACGTTATTTTCCTTTTCGGCGGTAAACTCCTCCGCCATTTTTGATTCAGCGGCTGATATCTCATCACTGCTTTCCGCCTGCTCCGCAGGCTTTCCTTTACTGTAAAGCTTCATCATTTCCTTTTTATAAGCTTCAATATCTTTTATATCCATAAAGCACCTCCCATAAATTCTACAACTAATTATATGCAAGGGTTGATATTAAAATTCTGGATTTTTCAGAAATGTAAAATGCACATGAACACTTGTATATTTATTCCATATATCTAATCTATAATATATATAAATATTCTGAAAGAATTATTCAGTAAATCCTTGACTTTACAATAAACTTTCTGTATAATGAAAATAGGGAGAGATTTCCCGAAAATATACCGAAAGGGTGATAATTATGTTAAAAAGAAAACTCAGAAGCATTGCCGCCATGACAAGTGCAGTTCTTTTCATAAATGCAGGAATATGCACTTTTGCTACCTCAGCTGCAAAGACAACTATACCTGCTGTAGAAAACACAAAAAATATTTCTGACGAAATGTATTTTGCCACACTTTCAGGTAACCTTTGTGCAGAAGTAGGCACTTATGCTGGTACAGAAATTGTCGGCTATACCTTGGACAGATTTTATGAAATAGGAGAATCACCAATTGAATTCAAGGTTGAAGACGAAACAGTTGCCGAAATAACACAGATACAAGGCTCAATCGTCAATATCAGGGGAATTTCAGCAGGCGAAACAATCCTTACTGCTATTCTGCCCGACGGTACAGAAATGTCAATCAACGTTGTAATCTCCGAAGCGATTTGTACTACAACTACAGCTATATTCTGCCCCTATCCCTCATATACAACTACCGCAGCTGTTGAAGAAAACACAACCCCAACAGAAAAACAGGAATATTACAGCATTTACATTGACGAACTCCCAACAAAAACTTTATATATGCTTGGCGAGGAACTGGATATCACAGGCACAAAAATATACGGCTCATATACAGACGGCGAACTTGTGGGCGATATTTTCCCAACTGACCTTGCTCGCTATCTTGAAAATGGTATGATGTCCCTTGATACATCTGAATTTGACAACACAAAGGCTGGCACATACACAATTTATGTTCACTACGGAACAGCTAAAGCTTCATTTGAGGTTACAGTTCTCGGAGATGCCGCTAAGCTTCCTAATGGTGACGCAAACGGCGACGGTGATTTCACAATTGCCGATATGGTAATTGTACAGAAGCACATCATGGGCAAAAAGACAGCTATACTTTCCGACTGGAAATCCGCCGACCTTTATGAGGATGGAAAAATTGACGTTTATGACTTTATTGTAATGAGAGAGATTTTCATAAAACATTTAAAGTAATTTATACCATGCGGTACCGTGTAAAAGCGGTACCGTTTTTATTTATTGCTACATATTTTTACTCCGTTAAAGGTTATTCGACAAAAACTTCATAAACATCGAATTATCGCAATATTCACAAAAAATGACTTGACATCCCGGTATACTTCTGATATAATGATGATAAGGAAAGATTTTCCAAATATACCGAAAGGGTGATAATTATGTTAAAAAGAAAACTCAGAAGCATTGCCGCCATGACAAGTGCAGTTCTTTTCATAAATGCAGGAATATACACTTTTGCTACCTCAGCCGAGGAAAAGGTCTTACCTGCCGATGATACCGATATATCTTTTAACGAAGATATCGGTTATGCTGTTTTCGTTAATCCTCCAAAGAAAACAGTTTACAAAATCGGTGAGGAACTTAATCTTGAGGGGGCAACATTTGATTCATACTGTCCAGGACAGGGCATCAGCGGAAATAATTTCGACTGTGACCTGACCGAGTATATCGAAAACGGAACACTTACCCTTGACGCATCTGAATTCGATAACACAAAGGCAGGAAAATACACCATTCACGTAAACTACGAAACATCAACAGATTCATTTGAAGTAGTGGTTATAGACGACGAAACTGACCTCCCCGACGAACTTACACTTCATTGCTACCCTTACAGACTTGACTATGACCTCAATATGGAGCTTGACCTTTCAGGTGCTATAATCTCAGGAAGCTATGGCGAAAAGGGCGAATGCTATGAGTTCCATGGCGAACACATCATTGATATGATTGAAAAGGGTGTAGTTGAAGTTGACGCTTCTGCGTACAACAGCTCTGAAATCGGCACTTATACAATTTATGTCAAGGTTGGTACAGCTGTGGAATCCTTTGATGTAAGAGTCGGATGTCCGCTGGTTAATAATATTCTTGAAATAAAATCACTCCCCGATAAAACAGTATATACCTACGGTGAGGAACTTGACTTTACAGGTGCAGTGCTGTACGGTTGGGCAAGAGGTGACGGTGGATTTATACCCGATACCGAATTCACAGAGGATTTACAGACTCTTATTGACAGTGAAAAAATTAAGGTAGATGATTCAGAATTCTATGATACAAAGTCGGGAACCTGCACTATCTACATTAACTATGAGCACGCGTGGGCAACTTTTGAAGTAACTGTAACTGATGAAGCTGATGAGCCTAAAGAAATTGCAAGCGGCGATACAAATGGCGACGGAGATTTCACAATTGCCGATATGGTAACAGTGCAGAAGTACATCATGGGCAAAAAGACATCTATCCTCTCCGACTGGAAATGTGCCGACCTTTACGAGGACGGAAAAATTGACGTTTATGACTTTATCGTAATGAGAGAAAATTTTGTTAAGAAAATGAAATAAAAATATAACCCCCGATTCAATCACCTGAACCGGGGGTTGATTTTATATAAGCACACCATTGCAATGGTCAATTTCGTGCTGTATGATTTGTGCTGTAAAGCCTTTATAGCTTTTAATTCTCGTCTGCATATCAACTGTCTGATACTGCACTTTTATTGCCTTATACCGCTTGCAGGGACGTGGACCGCCCAGCAGGGATAAGCAGGATTCCTCCGTATCATAGGGCTTTTCCTGTTTCAGAATTACAGGATTGAGCATAACGGTGTAATTCTCCTTTTCATCAACAAAGGCAATTATCCGCTTTCTCTCCCCTATCATATTTGCCGCCATTCCCACACAGCTTTCCTTGTGCACTTTCAGAGTTTCCAGAAGATTTTCAGCAATTTCTCTGTCCTCAGCCGTTGCATCTGCGGATTTGCAGGCAAGAAAAACTGTGTCGTGCATTAGTTCCTTTATCATTCAATTCACCAATTACAACAGAGTTATGCCGTTTTCACTGCAAATACGGATTGTTTCATCAGACCAGATTGAGGACTGAACCTCGCCGATATGAGCCTTATTGAGGAGCAGCATACAAAGTCTTGACTGACCGATTCCGCCGCCGATTGTAAGGGGAAGCGTGCCGTCAGCTATCATCTGATGATACTGATATTTCATTCTGTCCTCCTCGCCGCATTCGACAAGCTGTGCTTTGAGAGTTTCAGCGTCAACACGTACACCCATTGAGGAAATTTCAAGTGCGTCATCAAGAACGCTGTTCCAGATGAGGATATCGCCGTTAAGTGACCAGTCGTCATAATCGGGAGCTCTGCCACCGTGTTTTTCGCCGCTTTCAAGCTTTCCACCGATTGCCATAAGGAACACAACCTTATGCTCCTTTGTGATAAGACGCTCTCTCTCCTTGGGAGTATTATCGGGATAGAGGTTTTCAAGTTCCTGTGTTGTTATAAAGTACGGCTCATCGCAGAAATCCCCTGCAATATCGGGATAACGCAAGCCTACCTTACGCTTTGTAAAGGCAATTGCCTTTACAACAGCCTTTACGGTTTCTTTGAGATAGTCGATATTTCTCTGCTCCTTGGTGATAACCTTTTCCCAGTCCCACTGGTCAACGAAAATTGAATGGATGTTATCGCTGTCATCATCACGGCGGATTGCGTTCATATCGGTATAAATTCCCTCACCTGCATTGTAGCCGTAGCGGTAAAGTGCCATACGCTTCCACTTAGCAAGGGACTGAACAACCTCGCCGTCCTCGTCAATTTCTTTCATAGAGAAATCAACCTTACGTTCAACGCCGTTGAGGTCATCGTTTATACCACTCCCCTTCTTAACAATAAGGGGAGCTGATACTCTGTCAAGGGTTAATGCAAAGGACAATGCCTGCTGAAAAACATCTTTGATATATTTTATAGCGTGCTGAGTTTCTCTCAGCGTGAGGGCTGACTTGTAACCCTCGGGGATATATAATGAACGTGACAAATAAATCACTCCTTAAAATTTATCTGATTGAACCAACAGTTCTGGGGTAGAGAATAACGTCACGGATATTAGCCATACCTGTTGTGTACATGATAAGTCTTTCAAATCCAAGACCAAATCCACCGTGAGGAACTGAACCGAACTTTCTCAGGTCGAGATAATCTGTGTAGAGTTCAAGGTTCATATTTCTTTCTTCCATAGCTGCAACAAGCTTGTTGTAATCAGCTTCACGCTCGCTTCCGCCGATGATTTCACCAACGCCGGGAACAAGAAGATCAACAGCCGCAACTGTCTTGCCGTCTGCATTCTGCTTCATATAGAAGGACTTAATTTCCTTGGGGTAATCTGTTACAAATACAGCCTTTTTGAATACCTTTTCAGAGATATATCTCTCATGCTCTGTCTGGAGGTCACAGCCCCATTCTACGGGATATACAAAATCCTCGCCTGAATTTTTCAGAAGTTCAATAGCATCTGTATATGTCACTCTGCCGAAATCGTGGGAAATGAGGTCCTCAAGACGTGCTTTAAGTCCCTTTTCAAAATGAGCGTCAAAGAATGCAACTTCATCGGGACAGAGTTCAAGAAGCTTGCCGATAACATATTTCAGCATATCCTCAGCAATTTCAATAACATCATCAAGCTCTGCAAATGCTACCTCAGGTTCAATATGCCAGAATTCAGCAAGGTGCTTGGGAGTGTTGCTGTTCTCTGCACGGAAGCTGGGGCCGAATGTATAAATCTTACCCATAGCTGTAGCCGCCATTTCGCCCTCAAGCTGTCCTGATACGGAAAGTCCTGCCTTTTTGCCGAAGAAGTCGTTGGCGTAGTATTCTTCTTCGTTCTTGAATTCTGTTGTGTAGCCGTTTGTAGTTACCTGGAACATTTCGCCTGCACCCTCACAGTCGCTGCCTGTGATGAGAGGAGTGTTGATGTATACGTAGTTGTTCTTCTGGAAGAACTCATGCAGAGCAGCTGCAAGAACTGAACGAACACGCCATACAGCGTTGAATGTGTTTGTTCTGCTTCTGAGATGTGGAATGCTGCGGAGGAATTCAAGGCTGTGGCCTTTTTTCTGTAGTGGGTAATCTGTAGGGCAATCGCCTAAAACTGTGATACCCTCAGGAACAGCGTTGATTTCAACTGTGTTATTTCTTCCCTCAACAACATTTCCCACAACTTTAAGTGACATACCAACACGAGGCTCCTTGTAATCGCCTTCGCCCTTTTCGATAACAACCTGAATGTTTTTCAGAGATGTACCGTCATTAAGCTCAACGAAAGCAACGCTCTTGGAGTTACGTGATGTACGTACCCAACCGCAGACAGTTACTTCCTTGCCTACATAATCTTTTGATTTTACGATTTCCTTGACATCAATGTGCTTCATAATAATCTTTCCTTTCATATATGAGATTGATACAGGACGGATAAAACAAAAAACTCCCGCCCTTGAAACAGGACGAGAGATAAACCCGTGGTACCACCTGAAATTACCGCTTAAATTTACAAAAGCGATCACTCTTGTCTGCTGTAACGTGCAGATTACGGCATCACCTACTGAAATGCGGCTTGGGGAATACAAAATCCAGCCCCTTTAAAACTGCACCCTTTCGGATTGCTGCTCGGAAGTGTTATTCGCATTGGCTCTGATACGTGGATTTCACCACCCCACGCTCTCTGAAAACGATTTCCAAAGCTACTTGTCTTCGTCATTGCATTTTATATCATTATTATATCATTGGAAATGGGATTTGTCAATACCTTCATTTGATTTTTGCAAAAAAAGCCCCGAATAATTTCGGGGCTCTGTAAATATTCAATTGTTAAATTAAGCGACTTTCATCACTTGGCTGATTTCTTTGTCGGACTCAATCCTTTCGGCTTAAATTTCTTTAATACGGATATTTTTCATATATATCACTACCCTTTATCAAGGAGAATTATCAATATATAAAAGTTACTTTTCCATTGGAACATACCTCAAAAGATTATTTTTTAAGTTATCGTTTCAAGAAAAATCAGTTTCTCATTGGACTCACCTTTACATTAATTTGTGATATATCTAAAGACTCACGTCGTAATTTCAGTAATCCTGTACCTTTATGAGCTTAGATTAAAGCCGTAGATTTCATTCAGCATTAACGCATTTTCCATAAGCAAATCTTACTTCATTCACTTTCAATTCACGGAACAAGTCATACAGACCTATATTCCCACTTTAATGATTTTCTTACTTCCTTACCGCGTCGGCTTTACGCTGTGATTCAATAGACGATTCCATTGGACTCACATCCCTTTCCGCTTAAAATAATTTACATCGGGTACAAACCCAAACCAAGTAAACTTCGCTGGAGTAATTTTATTTGGCTTACTCCCTTTCCTTGATTATATATTACCATACTTTTTGGCAAATGTCAATAGTATTTTATCACTTTTTCAAAGTTTTTAATCACTTTTGTATAGTTGAATAGACTATACCGTTTGTATTTGTACATTCTGACGAAATTAGAAATATTTTGTAAATTACTTGAAATTTGCACTAAAATATTGTATAATAATAAAACATAATGAAATCCCATAAGGGTGTACTAAAAATGTATAAAGGAGAAAAACATATGCCATTCTGTACTAACTGCGGCAGACAGCTTGCCGAAAATGAAGTATGCAGCTGTAAAAATCAGCAGACCACCAATCCCACACAGGGGACAACTCCCCCACCCATGCCTACATATAACGGTAAGCCCATGTATGACCATCTGGGCAGACCTTTATTCACCCCCAACGGCAGACCTATAACTTATGATGAAAATGGCAATCCCATAGTAAAAAAGAGCAACACAGGCTGTATTATCGCTATTGTAGTCACATTTGTCATATTTGTAATAATTGCGGTTCTGGGGGCAATTCTTGTACCTGCCATGGTCGGATACACATCCAAAGCAAAAATTCAGACGGCAAATGCAGACGCTAAAACACTTCTATACTCTTTTGAGGCTTCTTTAGAGGAAATGGACGAAACAGGCCACGACGTAAGCGGTACTTATGTTATAAGCTCAGACGAGTCTGACAACCTGTTCTGCAGTCACGTCGATACAGACAAACTCTACAAAACTCTGTCCTTTTACAATGATGACGTTTTGTACGGTGACTGGTTTGTTATCGTTGAAAACGGAAGAGCTGTATACTGTGCTACTGAAAGCGGAAATTACATCGGTACTTATCCCGCACGCACACCCAATGCTGATAGTATCCCGACATACAACGGCGGTTCTGTTTCTTCCAACGCTGACCTTGATGATATTTATGCAGATTCATGCAGAAATCTCATTCCACTTGACTACAACGATTTATTCTGAATAGTATCACAACGGACTTTTCATATGGAAAGTCCGTTTTCATTTCTGTAATATATGAGCTGAAATTTACAATTTGTTAACACAAATCAATTTATTTCAATTGACAACTATTTATCAATATGATATAATATTAAAGTAATTTTATTCAGAAAGAAGTGTTTATCCTTGAAAAATAAAAAAATCCTTACATCTGCATTATTGCTTTCCGCAATGGCAATCAGCTCTACTTCACTTACAAGCTGTGGAACTACAACAGCCTCTGCCCCCATCAGAGCTTTCAAGCTTGAAAAACAAGAACTGCTCAACAGCATTTCCGCAACAGGAAGCGTCGACGGCGTCCGCATCGATGTAAAAAGCGAACAGAATACCAAGGCGATAAAAGTTAATGTGCGCGAGGGCGATTACGTTGAAAAAGGCGATGTACTCTTTGAATTCGACAGCACAGACCTTAAGGAAAAATATAACAAGCTTTCTTCACAGTACGAAATCGAGGACGACAAAATCAAACACGAGCAATCTATAAACGAAGATAACCTCAATTCTGCAAAACAGGAAAAACAGGCACTCCTCTCACAGGCACAGCGTAAAATCGACGAGGCTGTTTCTGCCCGTGATGAAGCTGTAAAACGCCGTGAAACATTGTCAAAACAGTATGACGACACTTTTGACGAGAGAAACGATCTGACAATACAGCAGAACAACTCAACATCCGATGAAGAATACAACGAGCTTGAAATAAAAATAATTGAAGCAACAGAAAAGCTTTCGACTCTTGACGCTGAAATCCAACAGCTTGACAGCAATATTCAAATGCTTGAAAACGCTGTCAATGACGCCCGTGATAACTACAGCAATCAGGAAAGACAGCTTAATGAGGCTATTTCAAATGCAGAAAATACAATCGAAAACGGGAAATTCGTTACTAACTCCGTTGAAAAGGACGAACTGAAAGAACTGAAAAAACAAATGGAAAGCTGCGTTGTTACAGCTCCCGTTTCAGGCGTTATCGTCGCTCCGCAGGTAATTGAAGGAAGCGTCCCCATGTCGGAAATTCTCGTTACTATTGTTGATACTTCCGATCTCTATGTAAATGTAAATATTTCGGAATACGATATTTCCTCCGTCAATAAGGATATGGATGTTATAATCAAAACAGCCGCAACAGACACAGATGAAATCAATGGAACTATAAAAAGAATTTCCCATATAAACACTAATTCTGAAGCCGGTGTTACCTATCCTGTTGAAATTGACATTGATGAAAAAACACTTAACAAGGATTTATACATAGGAATGACAGCAAGAACTGAAATCATATCAAGCAGAACAGCTGATGTTTTTGCCGTTCCCTATGATAGCTTCTCTGAAGATATAACAAATCCTGACGATCTTTACATAATGGTAGCCGAGCCTGATGGTGACAGTTACGTTACAAGAAAAATCAATGTTGAAATGGGCGAGGCAAGTTCATATTATGTTGAAATTATTTCCGACGAGCTTGAAGAAGATATGATTATAATTTCCGAGCCCACAGGTCTCAAGGACGGTCAGAAAATCAATGTGACAATAGAATAAGGAGTGCAGAAAAAATGTCAGAATCTATTATTCGCATTGATAATGTGGTAAAAACCTTTAACGTGGGAATGGAAAATGAGCTTGAAATTCTCCACAAAATCTGCATTGACATAAAAGAGGGTGAATTTGTTTCAATCGTTGGTTCATCAGGTGCAGGTAAATCCACTCTTATGAATATCATCGGGCTCCTTGACAAGCCAACACAGGGAAGATATACCCTCAACAGCATTGATACAAGCTATATGAAGGACGACGAGCTGAGTGAAATCCGCAACTCCCAGATCGGCTTTGTATTCCAGACATTCAATCTCATACCAAGAATGAACGCCCTGAAAAATGTCGAGCTTCCTATGATGTACAAGGGAATCCCCCAGAAAGAACGTACAGCAAAGGCTAAAAAGCTGCTGGAAATGGTTGGTATGGGCGACAGAATGACTCATCAGCCAAACCAGCTTTCAGGCGGTCAGAAACAGCGTGTATCTATTGCAAGAGCTATGGCTAACGACCCCGCTATCATTCTCGCTGACGAGCCTACAGGTGCACTTGATACTGTTACAGGCCATATGATAATGGATATCTTCCACAGGCTTAACAAGGAAAACGGTAAGACCATCGTCCTTATCACCCACAGCCGTGAGCTTGCACAGGAAACAGACAGAATTATCACCATAAGCGACGGAAGAATTGTTTCTGATAAAGGAGGTTACGAATTATGACCTTTTTTGAATGTGTAAAAATGGCGTTCCAGTCAATGAAGATGAATAAAATGCGTTCATTCCTTACTATGCTGGGAATTATCATCGGTATTTCATCTGTTATTACCATTTCAAGTATTGGCAGCACTATTAAAAAGACGGTAAGCAGTTCTCTCTATGGTATGGGTATGAATGATATTTATATAAGAGTAATGTCAAATAATGATTTGTCAGGAGAAGAGCCCATTTCGGAAAACGATAAAATTTCAGATGAAATGGTACAGGGTCTGCTTGATAAATACCCCGGTGATTATGATTTGCGTGACGAGGAATATCTTTATACTCTTGAGTGCATAGATAACGAAAACGAAGCAAACGCTTTAGACACCTATGGAGTATATCCGGGATATCTGAAATCATATATGAAGCAAATAATAAAGGGACGAAATCTGACATATCGTGATGTAAAAGAAATGAAAAATGTTGCGGTTGTATCAGAAGCCTTTGAAAAACAATACTGTCCTGACGAATCCATTATAGGTAAAACAATTTCTCTTAATGGATTATATAATTTCAAAGTTACAGTTGTTGGTGTTTACAACGATAAAACCAATTTGAAATCTCTTGAAAATGGAGAATTAATTTCGACAGAGCTATTAATACCATATTCCCTCGCATTAAAACTAAAGGGATTATCAAACCTTAAATCAAGATATGTATACATACAATTCAATCCGCAAAACGACCCAAATGAAATGTATCAACAGGCCGTCGGTTATTTTGAAAATTTATATAAAAACAACCCCAACGTCACAATATGGAGCTATAACATGTTTGACGATATGAAATACATCACAATAACTATAGATATAATTGCTATAGCCTTTGCTCTTATTGCGGCTATTTCCCTTATTGTTGGCGGTGTGGGAGTTATGAATATTATGCTTGTAAGTGTTGTTGAACGTACAAGCGAAATAGGTATACGCAAGGCTCTTGGTGCTAAAACCAAATCAATCAAAAGACAATTCGTAACAGAAGCTATAATAATCTGCTCCACAGGTGGATTTTTAGGTATTATATTCGGGCTTACAGGTAGCTATCTTTTAGGCTATATTGCAAAAATCGCATTAAATACATTTGCTCCTGATGTAGCAATGGCAATAACTATTTCCATATCGTCCTCAATACCTGCAATAATAATTTCTGTAATATGTTCGGTTTTAATCGGTATAATCTTCGGCTCATCTCCTGCTAAACGTGCGGCAAAGATGAATCCCATTGACGCACTCAGATTTGAATAATTTTCTCTTTGCTGAATATCGCTGATATTCAGCATTTTTTCTTATTCATCAAAACTTCACATTATTTTTTGTGATTTTTTTGAAAAACCCTTGATTTTTTCAAAAAGATGTGGTATAATATATACATAAAAGGAAATAAAATTTCTGCCTTGTTCGATATATTATAGTTTTTATAATCCAACACTTCTAATTAGGGAATTCGGCTCCGTGTGTGGACTGCAGACCTCCCGCCCTGCGGAAGAAGGGAGCGAGAATCATTCGGGCGTTTACCCACCTGCTTCGTGCGGGTTTTATTCGCTATATGAACGGCAAGGCGGATTTTTTATATTTTGATTTTAAGCTTCTGTTTATGCAGAAGCTTTTTTTAAAGGTGATTATTTTGAAAAAAAATCCTTTGCTTCTCACTGTACTCCCGCTGTTCTTATGCAGCTGTACAGATGAAGCTCCCCAAAGCCGTGATATTTTCGCCATGGATACATATATGAACATTGTGGCATACGGTGAAAATGCCGATATTACACTCAATTCAGCCGAAAGTGAAATATACCGCCTTGAAAAAATACTTTCAGTTACAGACGAAAACAGCGAGGTGTACAAGCTTAACAATTCACATGGCAAAACCGTTGCCGTATGCGAGGATTTTGTAAATCTCCTCGATTTTTCAACGGGATTTGCTGAAAAAACAGAGGGCTATTTCGATATCTCCATATACCCTCTACTCCGATTGTGGGGCTTTACAACAGGAGATTATAAAATCCCTACACAGGAAGAAATTGACAATATGCTGAAATATGTTGACTATTCAAAAATAAATACAAATGAAAACGAAGTCACACTCCCCAGCGGATTTGAGGTAGATTTCGGAGCTGTTGCAAAGGGTTACACCTCTGATAAGGTTGCAGATATACTCAAAGAAAATGGTATAAAATCAGCAATAATCAATCTCGGCGGAAATGTCCATGCTCTTGGTAAAAAGCCCGACGGCTCCATGTGGAATGTTGCTGTTACAAATCCCCTTTCCCCCGATGATACCCTCGGTATTTTAATGGTAACAGATAAAGCTGTTGTTACATCGGGAAATTATCAGCGTTATTTCACAGGCGATGACGGAAAAAACTACTGTCACATAATCAACCCGTTCACAGGCTATCCTGTGGAAAACGGTCTTGCATCTGTTACGGTCATAGGCGAAAGCGGCTTGATGTGCGACACTCTTTCCACAGCTCTTTTTGTTATGGGAAAAGAAAAGGCGGTGGAATTTATGGCTGACCGCCCAAATATGTCATATATACTTGCGGAAGAAAACGGAAATATAACAATTTCCGAAAATATTTCCAGACATTTTGAGCTTACTGCCGACTTGCCGCTGGAGGTAGTGGACAATGAAAACTGAAAAGCTTACACGGCTTGCCCTGCTTACAGCCATAGCCTCTGTCATATTCGTGGTGGAATTGCAGTTCCCCGGCCTTATCCCCATTACCGGAGTCAAAGCAGGCCTTGCCAATATAATTACGGTTTTTGCCCTGTATAAGTATAAATGGCAGGACGCTGCCCTCGTCACTCTTGCACGAATTATCATCGGTACAATTTTCGGTGGAAATATTTCCGCCATAATTTACAGCTTATCGGGAGCAACTCTCGCCTTGTCAGCTATGATTATGCTGAAAAAATTCATTCCCCCAAAATACATCTGGTTATGCGGTACAATAGGTGGAATTTCCCATAATATCGGGCAGATTTTTGCTGCAATCGCCGTTACGGGAACTTTCGCCGTCCTCTCATATCTTCCTCTGCTTATCTGTTCAGGCTGTATTGCAGGGGCATTTACGGGACTATGTGCCCAATTTGCAATAAATCACAGATTTGCGAAAAAATAGCTTGCAATTCAGTGTGATAATATGTTATAATAGTATCATAAAAAATGTCGAAAAAGGTGGTTTCTATATGACTGGTGAAGAAATTAAAAAGGTCTTTCTGATACTTCTGGAGTATCTGGGGCCTACGTTAAAAATATTCGGATTTACTCTGCTGTTTTCAATTCCTCTCGGAATGATTGTAGCATTACTGAAAATGTGTAAATTCAAGCCTATTTCATGGCTTACAAATATCTACATACTCATTATGCGAGGTACGCCTCTTATGCTTCAGGTTATCGTAGCATACTATGCTGTACCCATGCTTAAACAGAAAGAGTTTTTCAGCTCACTTTTCAGCGGCATAAATATCCAGGACGAAAATTTTATGTTCAACTCAATAATTGTGGCATTCTCCCTTAACTATGCTGCATATTTTGCCGAAATTTTCCGTGGCGGTATCGAATCCATACCCAAAGGACAATATGAAGCCGCAGCTGCACTCAGTATGACAAAAGGGCAGACATTCTTCCACATCATACTGCCGCAGGTTGTCAAAAGAGTTGTCCCTGCAAGCTCCAATGAAATAATTACGCTTATCAAGGATACTTCCCTTGCCAATGTAATTGCATTCGCCGAAATCACACTCAAGGCTAAACAGCAGATGCAGACATACAGCTCCCTCACTCCTCTTTTCATTGCAGGTCTTTTCTATTTCGTCCTTGCAATGATTCTCACAGTTATTTCAGCAGCTATTGAGAAAAAGCTGGATTACTACAAATAAGGAGGGGTAAACTATGTCAATGCTTGAAGTAAGAAATCTTTCAAAAAGCTTCGGCTCCAATGAGGTGCTGAAGGATATATCATTCACCGTAAAAAAGGGCGAGGTATGGGCAATAATCGGCCCATCGGGAAGCGGTAAATCGACACTTTTACGCTGTATCAACCAGCTTGAAAAGGCAAGCGGCGGTGAAATTAACGTGTGCGGCAAGGAAATGCTGATAAAAAATAATAACGGTAAAACTGTTTACGCTCCTGCCAGTACACTTCGTGAAATCAGACTGAATATCGGTCTTGTTTTCCAGAATTTCAACCTTTTCCCCCATATGAACGTACTCCGTAATATTACGGAGGCTCCCATTCGTGTGTTGAAAAAGGATAAGGCAGAAGCTGAAAAAACAGCTATGGAACTGCTTGGAAAAATGGGACTTGCCGACAAGGCAAAATCATACCCCTGCGAATTATCGGGCGGTCAGCAGCAGCGTGTATCAATTGCCCGTGCTTTGGCTTTACAGCCTGAAATGCTCTTTTTCGATGAACCTACATCGGCACTTGATCCTGAACTTACAGGAGAAATTCTTAAGGTAATAAAGAACCTTGCCGCCGAGGGTATGACAATGGTTATCGTTACACACGAAATGGGATTTGCCCGTGATGTAGCCGACCACATAATTTTTATGGAGGGCGGAGTTATCGCCGATGAGGGTACACCCGAAGAATTGTTCGGAGAAAATGCCTCAGAGCGTACAAAACAATTCCTTAGCAGATTCAAGAACAACTGATTGGAGGGATATTTATGCCACCTGTAGGAGGTCCGAGAAGGCAGAGTTTTCTCACAGAAGAAGAAAAGAAAAATCGCCCGAAGGTTACAAAAGAACTGTTGGTGAGAATTTTCTCCTATCTGAAACCATACTGGAAACAACTGCTCATTGTACTTATCGCAATTGTAATTTCGTCCATATTCAATCTTATGCCATCGGTACTCACCGGTAAAATAATCGACGAGGGACTTATCGGCAGAAGTATGAAAAAGCTTGTACTTTTCATTGTACTGTCATTGGCTGTAACCCTTGGAGCAAATCTTATCGGCGTTCTTGAAAGCTATATGAACACATGGATTGCACAGCATATCACCTACGATATGCGAAACAAGATGTACAAACACCTGCAAAAGATGTCACAACGCTTTTTCACATCCAATAATCAAGGCGATATAATCACCCGAATGACAAGCGATATTGCCGGAGTACAGCAGGTTATTACAGGCACTCTTACAAGTATACTTTCCAATTCAATAACTCTTATTGTGGCACTTGTGGTTATGTTCCAACAGAACTGGGTAATGGCTCTTGTAGGCATTGCGGTTATTCCCCTGTTCATTATCCCCACAAGAAGCGCAGGTAAAACCCGTTGGTCAATTACTACGGAATCACAGGCTTGCAGCGATGAAATCAACGGTATACTCAACGAAACAATGTCCGTAAGCGGTCAGCTTTTAGTAAAGCTTTTCGGTATGGAACAAGTTGAATACGATAAATACGAGGAAGCCAACAAGCGCATGGTGAAGCTGAATATCCGTGAGGGTATGGCAGGCCGCTGGTTCAGAGTTGCATTAAGCACATTTTCAAGCATCGGGCCTATGCTCCTTTACCTTGCTGGTGGTATTCTTATGATGAAATACGACAGCACTCTCACAGTGGGCGATATTACCGTTCTTGTGGCATTGCTTGGCAGAATGTACGGCCCTGTAAATCAACTGCTTAACATACAGGTTGACTGGATTCGCTCAATGGCGATGTTTACCCGAATTTTTGAATATTACGATATGCCTGTGGAAATAGAATCCCCTGCTGACGCAATAATTCCTACTGAACCTGCAAAGGGTGAGGTTAAATTTGAAAACGTGGGATTTTACTATGAAAAGGAAAGACAAATTCTTTCAGATGTGAATTTCACTCTTGAAAGCGGAAAATGTATCGCTGTGGTAGGCCCTTCTGGTTCGGGAAAAAGTACTCTCGTAAATCTTATTCCAAGATTGTGGGACGCTGTTTCGGGAACTGTCAGCTTTGACAATGTAGATGTCCGTAAGCTTGATTTGTCCTATCTCCGTGAAAATATCGGCATAGTAAGTCAGGAAACATATCTTTTCAACGGTACAATCCGTGAAAATCTCCTTTACGCAAAGCCCGACGCCACCGAGGAAGAACTGATTGAAGCCTGCAAAAAGGCAAATATCTACGACTTTGTGGAAAAACAGGAAACGGGACTTGATACAGTTGTGGGCAACCGTGGATTAAAACTTTCAGGCGGCGAAAAGCAGCGTATCTCTATTGCAAGAGTACTGCTGAAAGACCCTGCACTTATGATATTTGATGAGGCAACATCTGCCCTTGATTCTATATCCGAACAGAAGATACAAGACGCAATTGAGCCGCTTATCGAGTCACGTACAAGCATACTCATAGCACACAGACTTTCAACTATTCTCAACGCCGATGAAATTCTTGTAATCAATAACGGTGTAATTGCCGAACGTGGCACACACGATGAACTGATAACACAGGGCGGTGTGTATGCACAGCTTTATGAAACTCAGTTCTGCAAGAAAGAAAAATCTCAACCCGATGCTTTTGATTATACAGAGGGTGAGGATTAATAAAAAAACAACCGTACAGGATTTCATTTTTCCTGTACGGTTTAATTTTTTCTTACTTAACTGTTGTAATATCGCTGCCGAACCACTCTGTTGAAATTTCACCAAGCTTGCCGTCAGCCTTCATTTCGCCGAGAATTTTCTGTACCTCGTCACGAAGTGCCTGGTCAGCCTTGCGGAAACCGATTGCATATTCTTCTTCCTCAAGACCGTCGGGGAGTACCTTGTAATCCTTGCCTGCCGCTGTAATCTCATAGTTTGCTACGATTGAATCAAGGAATACAGCATCTACAAGACCGAGTTCCATCTGCTGGAGTGCCTCGATATTTGTAGCCATAGGCTGCTCTGTGATTGTTGAACCGATTTCAGATGCCATAAGAATTTCTTCTGCTGTTGAACCGTTCTGTACACCGATAATCTTATCAGCAAGCTGCTCCATATTCTCAACATCGCTGCTTGCAGGAACAACAAACACCATAGCATTTGTCATATAAGGCTCAGAGAGGTTCATTTCCTCTGCACGGCTTGGGCTTACGGACATACCGTTCCAGATACAGTCAATTCTGCCTGCATTGAGATCCTGTTCCTTTGTTTCCCAGTTGATACCCTCTTTAACGAGCTCAACGCCCATTCTTGCACAAACTTCCTCTGCAACGTCGATGTCAAATCCTACGATTTCATCGTTTTCGTTTGTGTAACCCATAGGCTTGAATGTAGCGTCAAGACCAAGGATAAGCTTTCCGCTGTCAAGAACTTTCTGAAGTGACTGGTCAGCATCAGCAGCTTCTGTTGCTTCCTCTGTAGAAGCCTCTGTTTCAGCAATGCTTTCGCTTGAAGAATCAGACTCAGTTACTGTTGAACTTTCGCCGGCATTACAGCCTGTGAATGACAGCATGGATGCAGCTGCAATTGCTGTTAAAATACGTGTGAATGTTGACTTTTTCATAATAAATCTCCTTTTAATTCAGCCATATGGCTTTACTTCTATATATAATATCACACATTTTTGCTAAAGTAAAGACATACCAACCAATTTTTGTCATATTGTCATATTTACTTGACAAACAGATAAATCTATTGTACAATTAAATAGTGGAAACATCCACCAATACAGATAATGAGAGGAAATAATTATTATGAACAATTTTCAGTTTTACAGCCCTACCGAATTTATTTTCGGCAAGGAAACAGAAAATGAATGTGGAAAATACGTTAAAAAGCACGGTGGTACAAAGGTGCTTATCCACTACGGCTCAGGCTCTGTTGTACGCTCCGGACTTCTTGACAGAGTAAAGAAATCCCTTGAAGCAGAGAATATTCCATACGTTGAGCTCGGTGGAGTTCAGCCTAATCCCCGTGATACAAAAATCTATGAGGGAATTGAGTTATGCCGCAAGGAAAATGTAGACTTCATTCTTTCAGTAGG
Organism: Ruminococcus sp.; assembly: GCA_017558505.1. Taxonomy (GTDB): domain Bacteria; phylum Bacillota; class Clostridia; order Oscillospirales; family Ruminococcaceae; genus Ruminococcus. The sequence goes on from JAFYUM010000013.1 coordinate 159,200, forward strand.
CGGCGGCTCCTGTATCGACTCATCAAAGGGTATTGCTCTCGGCGTGCCATATGACGGAGATTTCTGGGATTTCTACGGCACAGGTAAACCTGTTGAAAAGGCACTCCCCATTGGTACAATCCTCACTATTGCTGCAGCAGGCAGTGAAGGTTCCGGTGCTTCTGTTGTTACTAAGGAAGAAGGAATGCTCAAGCGTGATACTGGCTCTGACTTACTCCGTCCGAAGTTTTCAATACTTAATCCACAGCTTACCTGCACACTTCCTGCATATCAGACAGCCTGTGGTGCTACAGATATTATGGCTCACGTTTTTGAGCGATACTTCACAAATACAAAAGAAGTTGAAATCACAGACAGACTCTGCGAGGCTGTACTTCTCACTATGATTAAGGAAGTTCCCCGAGTTATCGAAGACCCCAATAATTATGAAGCAAGAGCCAATATTATGTGGGCTGGAACAGTTGCACATAATGATATTGTTGGTGTAGGCAGAGATCAGGACTGGAACAGCCACGGTATTGAACATGAGCTTTCAGGCCTTTATGACGTTGCTCACGGTGCAGGACTTGCTGTTGTAATGCCTGCATGGATGGATTTCGTAATGAATCATGACGTTATGAGATTTGCTCAGATGGCTGTAAGAGTATGGGGCTGTGAGATGAATTTTGAAAATCCGGAAGCAACTGCAAAGGCAGGTATCAAGGAGTTCAGAAAGTTCCTCCGCAGTATAGGTATGCCCATTAATTTTGCAGAACTTGGTGCAAAGGCTGAGGATATTCCCCTCCTCGTTGAAAAACACGGACTTGGCGACGGCAAAACAGGAGGCTTCGTTCAGCTTTCAGCTGCTGATGTTTCTGAAATTCTCAATATCGCTGTTAAGGCTGAAATATAATACAAATCAGAAAAACAACAAGGACGTTCACAGAAACGTCCTTGTTTATCAGCACCGAATTGTTAAAACAAAAAAATATGTATTATTTACAGAAAAAGGCTTGACTTTTGTATCTGAAAGTGATATAATAATTAACGTTGAATGAACAGTTCAATACCCCGTACGTCTGGGTGTGGCGCAGCTGGTAGCGCGCTACCTTGGGGTGGTAGAGGCCGTGGGTTCAAGTCCCGTCACTCAGACCATCTCTGTTGTACAAAATAGATGACAGACCAAAAAAGTCCGATTTTTCGGACTTTTTTGCGTATCTGGAGCTAAAAATTTTTAGTGTAAAACCGTAGATGACATTTTGCCTTTTCAAGCCTGAAACAGGACTTGAA
>JAFYUM010000014.1 GCA_017558505.1 Ruminococcus sp.
AGAGTATATGATTTCTGTTTCCGAAGAAACTACATTTCCCTCTTGCAACACCTGCGTAGCCGGAATCCTTTCTGATTTCTTCTTGATATGCTCATACAGCTCATCTGATATCCTTTTACCGGATATCGAAGCCGTTTTCTGTGAATAAATAACTGTATCAGTATCGCACAGGATAACCGGAAGCCCTGTAACACTTGAAAAACTTTCAAGAATGCTTTTTGACGAATCCGAAAACTGACCGACAGCACTATACTTCCTTAAGACAAGGTTTTCCTCATCTTCCCCGATTTCTACAGGAACATCTTCGTCTAAACGATACTTCTTCCTGAGTTCTCTTGGAATGGAAATACGCCCTGCAACATCAATCCTTCGAACTATACCTGTTGATCTGAACAATTCAATCACCTCATCTTTTCTTTCTGAAACATATAATCAGCAAACACATTAATCCACTGAGCAGTGTAGACACACTGTTGGTGATAAGATACATATGTCCGCTTGATTCAAGAACAACCAGAGCTATTGCATAAATTTCATATAGCAATATCCCAGCAAATATCATACCGAAGGACTTTAAGTTAAGTCCCTCGGATGATTTTGTTCTTAAAATCTGAGCAATCTGTGGTATGTACCCTACCGACATAATGATTCCGCCGATAAGTTGAAACAAGCCATAGAAGTTACTCATTTTCACCAAGCCTCCTGAGTTCTTCAGGAGCCATAATAACTAAATCGAGTGAGATTTCATCTATTGTTTTCTTTTCCTGAAACAAGTCGGAAAAATGCTCTTCTAAAAGCTTGATTTCCTCTTTGCTTTCCGGAATATCGAAACAACAATAAATATCGTTCGTCTCGTTTTCAGTTTCTTTATCCGCTCCCGTCCTGATCTCGGTTATGTATCCTTTAAGGCCTGCGTAATCGCTGTCGGTCGCAATTATTCTTTGACCAACTGCGAGTGCAATGCCTTCTGTGATTACACCTTCACCTGCTCTTGTACAAATCATTTACTTGTTCCCTCCTTAGTGCTGTTAAACACAATTTCTTTTGCCTGCCTTATCCTTTGAGGAGCATATGTAAGCTCCCAAACATTGATAAAGCTCTGTACTCTCGAAAGAAGCTTAAACAAATCAAAATCATTGATGTTGATAGAAACTTTCGATTCCTCAACATATGATTTCGGCTGTATATAACTTCCGCCGCTGGTACTATTAACGGCTTTAATTCCTTTTCCGTTTTCAATCCGAATGAACCACGGATAGTTTCTCGGTTTTCCTGCTGTATCAACGGTAGCGCGTATAATCTTTAGTTTGGTTACACTGCACTTTCCCTTCTCATCAGGTTCTCCGAAAATCTTATCCTGGGACATCTCGAATTTCTCAACGCCCTGATTAAGCTTTGAGAAGATATACATGAGTTCATCAGGGGTAATGTTCGCTTCGACCGATACAGTTTTATCACCGGTACCGTTTGAATAATCAAGCATTGTTATGCCGATTAACGAAGTAACATTCTTACCCTCATGATTCTTATCACCGGTTGCCTGTACATGTGCATAGTATTCAACCGGAGGAAGTCTCATTTTATCGTTAAACTCAATCAGTTTCTTTGTTGTCGCGTATTTTGAAATCTGTCTTGAAATAAATCTTTCCTCGCTCATAATAAC
>JAFYUM010000015.1 GCA_017558505.1 Ruminococcus sp.
TAAAACGGAAGTCGCAATCGACTTCCGTTTTTCATATTCAAGGGCCATTAGCTCAGTTGGTTAGAGCATCCGGCTCATAACCGGACGGTCTGGGGTTCGAGTCCCTAATGGCCCACTTTAACTCCCTGAAAAGGGAGTTTTTTAATTTGTATAAAAACATTTATACGAAAATTCTATAAAAAAATCCAGAGAAAAAAACACCTCTGGATTTTTACTTTTTTCAGTTGATAGATTGAAAGTTACGCATTATGATACATATCATAAACAATATAACCTTCTATTCCTTTCAGTGAACCCTCAAAAGTTTCCTGACACATCTAATCTTTTGTTGTTTCGGGGCGAATTATAATATCGTTTCTCATCTCATTTTCTCCATTCTGCGTTGTGTTGGAAAAGTCGGGAAGAACAACATGGCAATTAAATTTTTAATCCAAATCACAATCAAAAAAGGCATTATCAAAATTGCGGTTTTTTAAATCATCATCGGAAATAAGCCAGAAAATATTCCATAAACAGCCAACATAGTAGTTGTATTGAAACAGCAGATGCTTTTTTTCGTCAACATAGGGAACATTTCCGCCTGTCGGATAGCCGAACAATTTGTTTCGTTTGTAGTAAAGACAATCAATATCATAATCGGGAGCAATTTCGCACAGGCGGTCAAATTGGTCACAGTCAAGGACATCGCCAAGTGACCTATAATCTGCGGTTTTTTCAAATTTTACAGCCTTTTCCTCAAAAGCTTCTTCAAAATATTTTGTGTAATAAGGCACAGGGGGCGGAGTACGCTTTAATTGCGATAAATCGCCATTATACCATATTACCTTGTGATATGCTGAATTTTCGGGATTATCAGCAACGCTTTTCACCCACTTATTACTTTCGTGAATTGGCATAATTTCACCACTCCAGAAAAAGTACAATATGCCAGTGTGGGGAAGTTTATTTTCAGCGTCCGCCTCGGCAATATCCGCAAGATTAATCTGAGCCACAAGCTGCATTGCCGATTTTTCATATCGTTCTGTAGTTTCCCTACGCTTGCAGGTATAGCCTGACATAGTGGGATATGGAATTTCAGGCGGCAGGTCGGGAAATCCTCCGAATTTGCTTGTTCCTATGGGCGTTTCGCCCTCTTTGGTGCATATTTTTACAGCACTTTTTCTGTAAGGTCTGATACTTTCCGCAATGTCGGAATACCCCTCATTAATGAGATAATCAATTAATTCAATTTCAGGTGTTTTCAATATATTCCTCTTTTCTGAAAGATTATACCGCACAATTGATTCGTGCGGTATTTTTTTATAATACTTATATCAGATTTCCCAATCATCGCAAAGGCGATTGATAGCTTCGGTAAGCTTACGCATATCGGCATTTGCTCTGCCGTCTGATGTCTTGATAAGGCGGCTGAGACGGTCTGCGGCGGATACAAGGTCGCTGTATGTGGGGCTGACATTTGCACCTGTTGACTTCTTCTTTGTAATCGGCTTAGGCTGTGCGTCAACAGTGATTTCGCCTGAAATAAGGTCGAATTCCGCACCGCTGTATGGAGCATAGGTATCTGCACCAAGTTCCTCACGGATACGCTGTGCAAGACTGTCAGCAGAGGGCGCGTCACCGTGATTTATGAAGTACTTTTTAACTCCCGAAACAGCCTTTGCCCAATTCATAAGACCGTCAACGTCAGCGTGACCGCTTACGCCGGGGAGCTGTAAGATTTCAGCTGAAACATTGATGGTTTCGCCGAAAAGCTTTACAGTTTTTGCACCCTCAACAAGGCTTCTGCCGAGAGTATTTGTGGACTGATAGCCAACGAAAAGGATAGTATTTGCCGCACCCCAGAGATTATGTTTAAGGTGGTGCTTGATACGTCCTGCCTCGCACATACCGCTGGCGGAGATAATAACCTTGGGGCGTGAGTCGAAGTTGATAGCCTTTGATTCATCGCTTGAAACTGCACGGATAAGCCCGTCAAATACAAGGGGATTTATTCCCTCACGAACATAGCTTATAGCCTCCTCGTCGTAGCAGCTTTCACGGTTGTTTATGAATACATTTGTAGCTTCAAGTGCAAGGGGGCTATCTACATAAACAGGAAAACTTTCGTGACCTTTAATAAGTCCCTCGTCCTTAATCTGGCGGATAAAATAGAGCATTTCCTGTGTTCTGCCAACTGCAAATGAAGGGATAATAACATTACCGCCACGGTCAAATGTATGCTGTAAAACCTCTGCAAGAGCTGTCACATAGTCTGTGGGACGATTGTGTCTGCGTTCACCGTATGTGGACTCCATAACAACGTAATCGGCCTTGTCGATGTACTGGGGATCACGGATAAGTGGCTGATCGATATTTCCGATATCACCTGAAAATACAATTGACCGTGTTTCACCGTTTTCTGTCATTGTTACAACGATGCTGGCTGAGCCAAGAAGATGACCTGCATCACGGAAATAAACAGAAATACCCTCGCAGATTTCGTCTGTAACATCATAGGGGTGTGGGACAAACAGGCTTATTGCACCGATTGCGTCATCCATAGTGTACAGCGGCTCATAATCTGGCTCGCCACGACGTTTTGCCTTACGGCTTCGCCATTCTGCTTCAAATTCCTGTATATGAGCTGAGTCACGGAGCATTACGCTGCAAAGATTTGCTGTTGCAGTTGTGGAGTGTATTTCGCCTTTGAAACCGCCTGCAAAGAGGAATGGTAGCAGTCCTGAGTGGTCGATATGTGCATGAGTAAGGAGAACAAAGTCAATATCTCCGGGTGCAACAGGAATCTGCACGTTCTCGAACATATCCTGTCCCTGTTCCATACCGAAATCCACAAGGAATTTTTTTCCGCAGGCTTCAACATAGGTGCAGCTGCCTGTAACCTCATGAGTTGCACCGATAAACATCATTTTCATAATTGTCAAACACTTCCTTTAATTATATTTCATTGTCATATATGATTTATTTTTTGCTCTTTTGTCTAATTATACCACATTTCATTGTGTTTGTCTATAGATTTTTATAAATTGTCGGATGAAAATTTGGTGATTGTTTTGTATTATAGTAATGATTGGTATTACGGACAAATGAAATTATCCCCATTCAAAAAAGACTATTGCAAAAAAAGGACTGCCTTTGGCAGTCCCTGAATTGTTGTATTGCAGTTTTATGCGTAATTACGCTTTAATTCATGATTAACTCAGCTTCCCGTGCGTTTATTGATAAATTTCATACGCTTTTTTGAATAGAGAATTTTCTGTTCGCTGTAAAGTCCGCCATAGCCGGACAGCATATAACTTACAGCACATACAAGGACATACATACCTATACCCTCACTTCCGAAAAGCTCAATGCTTAGCAGAATAGAGGCGATAGGGCAGTTTGTTACTCCACAGAACAGCGCTGTCATACCTACAGCTGCACCAACGGAACAGTCAAGTCCGAGTAACGGTGCAAAAACGCTGCCGAATGATGAGCCGATAAAGAATACGGGAAATATTTCTCCTCCCTTGAAGCCTGAACCGAGAGTAACTGCCGTGAATATCATTTTTATGAGGAATGCAGCAAAAAACGGGCTTTTAGTAAAGGCAGAGACTATCATTTCTCCGCCTGTGCCGTTGTAGGTGTAATCGCCAACAATAAGAGTCAGAATTACAACAATAGTACCGCCTACAGCCGCACGTATTGCGTGGTTCTTTATCTTCTTGAACAGCTTGTGAACTTTACCAAGCACCATGCAGAAAACAACGCTTATAACTGCACAAAGAGCACCTATAAGAGCCACTTTAAGATACACAATCAGGTCAATTTCAGGTACATTTACACTGACCTGTATAGGTGTGTTTCCGAAAAGTGAGGAAATATAGCTTGCAGTAAGAGCCGCTGTAACACAGGGAATAATTGCGGAATAGTAGAAAATTCCCACGCTTACAACTTCCATAGAGAATATCGCTGCAGTTACGGGAGTTCCGAAAACTGCCGCAAACATGGCACTCATGCCGCACATTGTCATAATCCGCTTATCATCGTCGCTGAATTTCAGCTTGCGTCCTGAAAATGAGCCAAGAGCCGCACCAATCTGCAAAGACGCACCCTCTCTGCCGCTGGAACCGCCGCAGAGATGAGTGAGAACTGTTGCAACGAATATGCACACAGCATGATGTATACCCATGATTTTATTATCACGGACAGCAAGAAGCACTAAATTTGTGCCCTTGTCGTGACTGTATTTGAGAGCGTCATAAAAATAGGCAATAGCCGCACCTGCAACAGGTAGCAGATATATAAGCCATGTATTATCGCCACGGAAATGCTCCGCCTCTGCTGAACAGAAGTGGAAGAACGCTCCTGTAAGACCAATAATTCCGCCCATAATAACGCCTATAGACAGCCATTTCAGAAAGAATTTCGTCTCTTTTACGTGCTCATTTTTAAGTATATTATCCATTTCAACCATAGCAATCAACCAACAGGTACAGCCTCCGTATCACTTGTTTTTTCTTCAAGGCGAACAGGCAGGCCGTTTATTTCAATAGTGGGATCGTCAATATCAATAAGCAGACATCTTCTGCCGCCCACTACGCTTGTACGTACCTTATCAGCGGCAGAAGGCTTGATATTAACCGTAATTCCGGGAGATGTAAGAACAGTTTTTGTCTCTACAAGATTTGCAGCCGTAAGAGGTGCATCACCGCAGAATTTTTCGTAAACAGGATCAGTCATAGCCACACGCTCCTGTGGTATGCCGATATCTGTGAGAATATCTTTCAGCTTTGTGTTGTCGATAACAGTCTTGTCGGTATCGTCCTTGTTTTCCTCAACAACCTCCTGGATTTTCTCGTTGACTGTTTTAATAACCATATAGTCCAAGTCGTCGCCTACAATATTTTTGAGAATATTCTGGAAGCTTGCCTTTTCATTTTCAGCCGACATAACAAATGTGCAGCCGAGAACGTCCTCAATAAGTGATATATTGGGTTTTGAAGCGGTTTTCATATATGCCATGACGTGATTTATATCAGGACTTCTGTTGCTGAAAACGGGGTACAGGAAGCCCTCGGAGGGAGCTTTACTGATAATCAGCTCAGTGTTGATTTTCTTTGTTATCTCGTTGTTGAAGCTGTCGAAGACAAAGCCGTCGCTGCTTGTGCTCACAGGGCAGATAGCCGTGAGAATGTAGCGGTACATTTCATCTTCACCGTTGGAAAACTCGTCGTTTTTGTCCTTGCGGCGGATAGTATAGGAGCAATAAGCAGTAATAACGGCATAAGGTCCCTCGTGGGCGAAATTGTTTGCGATGTGGTTCATGAAATTCTCACATACAAGCTCATCTTTGAGCTCTGAACGAAGCAGGCTGTAGAGGATTTCCTGCGGCTGTCCCTCCTCGTATGCCTCATTAGGAAACTGATACTCGCAGAAATTCTTTCCTACGTTTGTATTAAGCACCTTTTTAAGTGTCTCGTCGTATACATCGTGCTCCTCAACGGACATAGTAAGGCATGAATATGTTTTCACAAAGCGGACGTTTTTTTCAGCGTCAACAAAGCCTGTGAGTACTCTGTCCATTATAAAAAATCCGCTTTTGTCGGAAAAATTCTTTTTTATCTCTGCTGTTTCCTTTTTGTTCATGTGAATTACCTCCTGTAAGGCTGTTTTTTCGTGCAGAAATTATTATACCATATTTCCGTAAATTTGTCCAGTATAATTGCAAAATAGTTGTGTTCCAGTCTGAAGGCACACGAGTAAATATGAACAAATTGTAAACATTTCTGTACTGTCTTGACATCAGTCGCGAAAAGTTATATACTATATATTAGCACTCAAAGATGTAGAGTGCTAATATTTGTATGGAGATGTAATAAAATGGAACAGAAACAGTTTAAAGCCGAGTCCAAACGACTCCTTGATATGATGATTCATTCAATATATACCCACAAGGAAATTTTCCTCCGTGAGCTTATTTCAAATGCCAGCGACGCTATTGACAAGCTTTATTTCAAGTCGCTCACCGATGATAAAGTAGGACTTGCAAAGGACGATTTTGCTATCTGGATTTCAGCTGACAAGGACAGCAGAACTCTTAAAATTACTGATAACGGTATCGGTATGACTGCCGAAGAGCTTGAAAATAACCTCGGTACTATCGCAAACAGCGGCTCACTCAAATTCAAGACAGAAAATAAGCTTGACGAGGACAGCCAGATTATCGGACAGTTCGGTGTTGGCTTCTACTCTGCATTTATGGTTGCTAAGAAAGTAACTGTAATCACAAAGGCTTACGGCTCTGATGTGGCTTACCGTTGGGAATCCGAGGGCGTTGACGGCTACACAATCAGCGAGGATGACAAGGCTTCTGTTGGTACTGAAATTATCCTTGAACTCCTTGACGATACAGACGACGAAACATATGGTGAGTTCCTTGACACATATCGCTTAAAGGGACTTATTACAAAGTATTCCGATTATATCCGTTTCCCCATTAAAATGGAGGTGACTCACAGCCGTCCTATAGAGCTTTCAGAGGAAGAAAAGGAGGCTGGAAAAGCTCCTGAATACGAGGATTATATCGAAATTGAAACTCTCAACAGCATGGTTCCCCTCTGGAAAAAGAGCAAGTCTGAGCTTAAAGAGGAGGATTACAAGCGTTTCTACACAGATAAATTCTATGATTACAATGAGCCTCTGAAATATTCACACGTTGTAAACGAGGGTATGCCAAGCTATAATGCGTTGTTGTATATTCCCTCAAAAGCTCCCTATGACTTCTATTCCAAGGAATTTGAAAAGGGCTTGCAGCTTTACTCAAACGGCGTTCTCATTATGGACAAGTGTGCTGATTTGCTCCCTGATTACTTCTGCTTTGTAAAGGGACTTGTGGACAGCGAGGACTTATCCCTCAACATTTCAAGAGAAATGCTCCAGCACGACAGACAGCTTAAAGTCATTGCAAAGAGCATTGAAAAGACAGTTTCCAGCGAGCTTAAAAAGCTTCTGAAAAACGACCGTGAGAACTATGAAAAGTTCTGGAAAGAGTTCGGTGTACAACTGAAATTCGGTGTATACAGCGGTTACGGAATGAACAAGGACAAGTTGCAGGATTTACTTCTCTTTACTTCGTCACAGGGCAAGCTTGTAACTCTTGATGAGTACGTAACAGCCATGCCTGAGGAACAGAAGTACATTTACTATGCAACAGGCGAAAGTGTGGCACGTATTGAACAGCTCCCACAGACAGAGCTTGTTAAGGACAAGGGCTTTGAAATTCTCTATCTCACAGATAATGTTGACGAATTTGCACTTAAAATGCTTATGAATTACAAGGAAAAGGAATTCAAGAATGTTTCCTCTGACGACCTTGGAATTGAAAATACTGAAAAGCAGGAAGAATTAAAGGCAAAAGAGGAAGAAAATGCTGATATGTTAAAAACCATGGCAGATTTTCTTGGTGAATCCGTTTCAAAGGTTGTGCTTTCAAAGCGCCTGAAATCTCACCCTGTATGTATTTCCAGCGAGGGTGAAATTACTCTTGAAATGGAAAAAGTGCTTAACTCCATGCCTGGCGACCAGAAAGTCAAGGCACAGAGAGTTCTCGAAATCAATCCCGACCACGAGATTTTCGGAAAGCTTACTGCGGTTTCTTCCGACAGCGAAAAGCTTGAAAAATATGCGAAATTGCTCTATACACAGGCACTTCTCATTGAGGGTATGCCCGTTGAAAATCCTGTTGAATTTTCAAATCTTATCTGCGAATTAATGTAAATTACAGTATATAGAAAGGGACGGAAATTTTTCCGTCCCTTAATTTTATGAAATTACTCATCAATTTTAACTGCCGTAGCAATTACAAATTTCCCGCCCTCGATAATATATCGGCGGAATTCATAATCCTTTATATTGCTGGTGATATTTCCGTCCTCGATAATGAATTCAGCCTCATTCAAAGGGTATGATAACCCCTTGCCGATTGCCTTTATATAGGCTTCTTTCAGCGTCCATAGGGTAAAAAACAGCAAATCACGTTCACTTTCGGGAGCGTTTTCAATCATCTCGCACTCTTTCACGGAAAATGTACGTTTCATGACATTCGGGCGGTATTCACGAACTTTTTCGCAGTCTATGCCGCATTCACGATTTTCTATAATGCAGGCTGTTATTCCCTCTGCGTGGGAGAGATTAAAGTGTAAATCGGGAAAATCCGCAAAATATGGCTTCCCCTGTTCTGTTTTTTTTGTCATTTCTTCTGTGTAGTCGATATTGTAAAAGCCTTTCAGCATATCCCTGAGCAGACTATGTGCAAGGCTGTGCTGTTCACTATGCTGAACAGCTTCAAGCGAAAATTTAATAGCCATAATAATTCTCCCAAAATAAAGTAACAGCCGACGAATAAACGCCGGCTGTTGTTATGTGTTGATTAACCAATAACTCTTACACGGATTACGCCGTCAACAGAATTGATTTTGCCCTCAACAGCGGGTGAAATTTCACCTGTAACGTCGAGCATTGTGTAAGCGAAATCGCCCTTGCTTGCGTTAGCCATATTCTCAATGTTGATACCCTCGTTGCCTACAACCGTTGTGATAGAAGCAATTGTTGTGGGAACGTTCTTATGAATGATACAAATCTTTGTACCAACTGCATTCATTGAAAGGTTGGGGTAGTTTACACTGTTTCTGATATTACCGTTTTCGAGGTAGTCGATAATCTCATCAGCAGCCATAACTGCACAGTTATCCTCACTCTCAGGAGTTGACGCACCGAGGTGTGGAAGAACGATAACATTTTCCTCACCGAGAACAATGTCATCAGCAAAGTCAGTAACATACTTTGCAACCTTACCTGCCTTGATAGCCTCAACAACAGCAGCACTGTTGATAAGCTCGCCTCTTGCGAGATTGATAAGACGAACTCCGTCCTTCATCATAGCAATCTGCTCTGCATCGATAGTGTTCTTTGTCTGGGGTGTATAAGGCATATGAATTGTGATGTAATCACTGTTCTTGAAGATTTCGTTGATTTCAGCAACAATCTTGATAGCAGGGTTCATCTGGAGAGCAGCACCGACAGAGAGGTAAGGATCGTAACCGATAACCTTCATACCGAGAGCTTCAGCAGCGTTTGCAATCTTACCGCCGATAGCACCAAGACCGATAACACCGAGAGTCTTGCCTGCAATTTCAGGGCCAGCAAACTTAGACTTTCCGCTTTCAACAGTCTTTGGAGCATCCTCTGTACCCTTGAGTGAAGCAGCCCATGCAGCAGCCTCTGTGATTTTTCTTGAAGCAAGGAGAAGTGCACAGATAGCAAGTTCCTTAACAGCGTTAGCGTTAGCACCGGGAGTATTGAATACACAGATACCCTCCTGTGCGCATCTCTCAACAGGAATGTTGTTTACGCCGGCACCTGCACGAGCGATACAGAGAAGCTTATCGCCGAAAGTCATATCGTGCATCTTTGCGGAACGAACCATAATAGCGTCGGGATTTGCACAATCCTCAGTAATAGCATACTTGCTCTTATCGAAGATGTCAGTACCGATAGATGAAATCTTATTGAGTGTATAAACATTAAACATTTCAATTACCTCTTTCGATTTTTTTAGCGGGCGGAAATAATCCGCCCAGATTTATTCAGTTGATTAAGCGTTCTCAGCCTCGAACTTCTTCATGAATTCTACAAGCTTTTCAACGCCCTCGATAGGCATAGCGTTGTAGATAGAAGCTCTCATACCGCCAACACTTCTGTGTCCCTTGAGGTTCTCAAAGCCAGCAGCCTTCGACTCCTTGATGAACTTAGCGTCGAGCTCGTCGCTGCCTGTGATGAAAGGTACGTTCATGAGTGAACGATCCTTCTTCTCAACTGTAGCCTTGAACATCTTTGAGCTGTCAAGGAAATCGTAGAGGATAGCGGCCTTCTTCTCATTGTGAGCCTTCATAGCCTCAAGGCCGCCCATCTTCTTGAGCCACTTGAATACCTTGCCGCAGATGTAGATGCCGTAGCAGGGAGGTGTATTGTAGAGGGAGTCGTTGTCAGCCTGTGTCTTCCACTTGAGCATTGTGGGAGTTCCGGGGATAACATCGTCTGTGATAAGATCTTCACGGATAATAGCGATAACAACACCTGCTGGTCCGATGTTCTTCTGAACACCGCCGTAGATTACAGCGTACTTGCTAACGTCAACTGGTTCAGAAAGGAAGCATGAAGAAACGTCGGAAACGAGATCCTTACCCTTTGTATCGGGGAGCTCCCGGAACTTTGTACCGTAGATTGTATTGTTTTCGCAGATGTAAACGTAGTCTGCATCCTCGGGAATATCGAGGTTTGAACAATCGGGAATGTAAGAGAATGTCTTGTCAGCAGAAGAAGCAACAGCAACAGCTTCACCGTACATCTGAGCCTCCTGGTAAGCCTTCTTAGCCCACTGACCTGTAACTATGTAAGCAGCCTTCTTGTTCTTCATAAGGTTCATGGGAACAGCTGCGAACTGCTGTGAAGCACCGCCCTGAAGGAAAAGAACCTTGTAGTTATCGGGAATATTCATAAGGTCACGGAGATCCTGCTCTGCTTCCTTGATGATGTTATCGTATACCTTTGAGCGGTGGGACATCTCCATTACGGACATACCGCAACCCTGGTAATCCATCATTTCCTCTGCTGCTTCTCTGAGAACTTCCTCGGGAAGAACAGCGGGGCCTGCACTGAAATTGTAAACTCTGCTCATTGTAAAAACCTCCATTATATAGTACCGGATGAAGTGACATTATTTTGTCAATCCATCCGATTAATAAAAACAGCATTTGCCGTACATGAATATTATACTCCTTTTATAAAGAGAAGTCAATATATATTGAGGAATTTTTTGAAATTTTTGCAGGGGATTTTTCGGGCAATGTTGAAAAAGCACAAATAATTCTGCTAATGTGAAAAATAATCAGAAATTGCTGAAAACAGAGCAAAAAAGACGTTGCAAAGCAATAAATGATATGTTATAATAATAAAAGATAAATAAAGCGTTATAAATCTGACGGAAATTTGTGTATATTTTATGAATTGTTTTATAAAATGTCAAGTTTAAGGTTATTTTAAGATAACAGGATTATAATGTAAATATAGGATTTAGGATTACGTGAATTTACGGAAAGGAGTTGTTTTCATGGCTATATGCAGCTTTGCCAGAAAGGAAATAAAATTTCTCCTTAATATGGAGCAGTATCACGGTCTTATGGAAGTTATCAACGAGCATATGAATGCCGATAAATACTGCGTTGGCGGTAAGGAATACGGTATTTACAATATCTATTATGATACTCCCGACGATTTTCTTATAAGAGAATCCCTTTCAAAGCCCTATTATAAAGAGAAAATCCGTCTGAGAAGCTATTATTCCCCTGCGGATGAGGATTCGCCTGTGTTTCTTGAAATAAAGAAAAAAATAGGCGGTATAGTTACAAAAAGACGTGTATCAATGACTCTGGGAGAAAGTCAGGAATATCTTGCAACAGGCAGAAAACCACAGTCGGACAAGTACATACAGAATCAGGTTTTCAAGGAACTTGACGCTTTCCTTGAACATTATCCTGTTTCGCCCAAGCAGTATATAAGCTATCAGAGAGAGGCGTTTTTCGGCAAGGACAATAAGGATTTCCGCCTTACCTTTGACAGAAAGCTGACGGAAAGAAGATACGATTTAAGTCTTGAGTGTAAAAGCTACGGAAATTTTATTATTGAAGCCGATCAGAGAATAATGGAAGTCAAAATTTCTGATTCGATGCCCGACTGGCTTCTTCATAAGCTGTCGGAACTGGAAATATATAAAACCAGCTTCTCAAAATATGGCAGGGCATATATGTCATATGTACAGGAGCAGGCTTCAAGAAGCCGTATTTATATATCAGGAATATCAATGGTAAATAACCAGAAATTAATTAACAGGAGTGTGTAAAAATATGTTGGCGGCAATCAACTTTTTTGGAAATGTATTAAGAAACGAGGCGGAGGCGATAGGAACTGATATTTTTGCTTCACCTTCCGCACAGACTGTAAGCGATATTACAGCCGGACAGTTCTGCATATGCGTGGGTGCTGCATTGATTATCGGTTTTCTCATAAGCCTTGTGTATATCTTCTGCCACAGAAAAGAGGGTTATTCACAGAGCTATGTATTCACAATAATTATGCTTCCCACAATCGTTTCACTTATTCTTCTTCTCATTAATACAACAGCAGGAGCATTGAGTCTTGCAGGTGCATTTACTCTTGTTCGATTCCGAAGCGTTCCCGGAGATCCGAAGGATATAGCGTATATCTTCTTTGCAATGGCGGCAGGTGTTGCATGCGGTATAGGATATATCGGTTTTGCAGTGATATTCTTCCTTGTTCTTGGTGCTGTGATGTTTGTTCTTTCAGAGATGAACTTCGGCGGATGCAAGACAAGACATATGACGCTGAAAATAACAATTCCGGAAAATCTTGATTATCAGGGCGTTTTCGATCCCGTACTTTCAAAGTACACAAGATTTCATAAGTTAAGACGAGTTAAGACAACAAACTTCGGAACACTTTTCGAGCTTATCTATTCTGTGGATGTATCTGAGGATATCGACCAGAAGAAGTTCATTGACGAGCTTCGTGCACTCAACGGCAATATGACAATCAACCTTGTATTCTTCAAGTATGATGATAAGATTTACGAGGGCTAATAAAATATAACATCGAAAACTGCACAATATTTTGTTGTGCAGTATTTCCATAAAGGGGAGTTTTTTATGAATTACAAGAGAATTTTAGCTGCGCTGACAGCTTCGCTTATGGTTATGGCATCGGTTTCCTGTGAAACTGATAAGCCTGTAGAGTCCGATGTTGATACACCTGTTGTTACAGATCAGACGGATTCTGCTGAAACTGAAAAAGCCACAGAAAAAGAAGAAACCACAGAGAAAAATGATTCTGCAGAAACTACTGAAAAGAAGTCGGAGAAAACTACAGCTGTTACTGAAAAATCGGACAAGGATACAAAGACTACAGTTGCAAAAACGACAAAGAAAACCGATAAAAAAGAAAATAAGACAGAAACAACAAATGCTGGAAATGACGAAAACGGTGAAGAAAATACAGATGCAACTACTACAAAGGTTACAGAAAAGGCTACGGGAGCAACAACTACAACAGCCACAACACAGCCTGAAAAGACATTTGATGCTGAAATAACATTCAATGAAACGGCTTCTGTAAAAGGCATAAATGCCGAAGCAAGCGGTTCAGTTGTAAAGATTGTTGCGGGTGGTGATTATATCATAAAGGGCAGCACTTCAAACGGACAGATTTACATAAATACCGCAACAGAAGAAAAGGTTGAAATTACCCTTGACAATGTTGATATTACCTGCGGCGGAGGCCCTGCTATTTTCGTAAATGAAGCCAAAAGATGTGTTTTAAAGCTTAAAGAGGGCAGTATCAATTATCTGAGCGACGGCGGAAATGATAAGATTAACGACGGTGTTATTTTCTCCAATGATACATTGAGAATAAAGGGTGACGGATATCTTGAAATCAATGCAGGCAATGCGCATGGAATTGCCAGTGATGATGATGTTATAATCGAAAGCGGCGAGTATGTCATAAACTCCATAAAATCAGGAATTATTGCAAATGATAATATTACGGTGAATGGCGGAGAGCTGACGATATTCGGTGGTACAAACGGCTTGAAATCCAAGGGAACTATGATTATAAACGACGGTACTATGTGGATCTGCGGTGGAAGTAAGGAGGAAAAGAGTTCTCTTTATGCTGCGTCAGGACTTTACTACAGAGGTGGATATGTCTATGCGGCTGGGAATCAGGTAACACCGCCTTCTGAAACTCCGAATCCATACATTGTAGTGAACTGGCTTAATGGTCTGCCGGCAAACAGTACTGTAGGATTTATTCTTGGTGGTACAGAATTTGCTTCTCTTACACCCAAAACAAATTTCAGATGTGTAATGATGCTTGCGCCTGATATACTTGTTGGTGACGGATTTACTCCTGTTGTTGACGGAAATGGCAATGGCGATTTTACCGTAGCAGATGGACAGAATTTATTTGTTATTGAATGATGAGCAGAGGGCGCCGGTAATCCGGCGCCTTTTTTGCTGGAAATCAAGTAAAATGTAATTACATGTTTGGAATTAATAAAAAACAGTTTAAGGGTTAATATTTTTGAAACAGATTATCGAACTGTTAATACATAAAAATAAAAAACATATTAAAAAATAATTTATATTATTTTCAGGCGAAAAAACACCAGAACGAACGAAAGTGCAGAATTGTGAACTTTTATTCATTGAATAGTGTTGAGATTTGCAATATAATATAATCAGCAATTGAGAATATTGACGTTCAGGGCTGAACATCCTTCCCTCTCATGTGTTTAAGACTTGACGTCAAACAACTGCTTACTGCAGAAAACGAATTGGTTATTTTTTGAACTAATTCCTTTCATTTGTGATTTTTTCATGTTTTCTATTCTCAATAACTTATTTTAACTTATTATTTATGGCTTGCTCCTCAGTGCTAAGCGGTTTACCGTATGGAGTGAAACCGACACCTCAAAAGAGGTGTATTTTTTTATTATGTGAAACTTGCGTGAAAATTTATATAAATTCGTTGACGAGTTATTTAAACTGTGATATAATATAAGCAAGGAGGCGGTATAGTGAATAAAAATGTATACAGTATCGTGCTGACAGATAACGTAATACGTGCCGTTGATGCGGAGGCTTACCGATTGGGGACTAACCGTTCAAATCTTATTAATCAGATACTTGCGGAGCATTTGTCCTGCGTAACTCCTGAAATGCGGATGAGGGAAATTTTTGATTCTGCTGAAATGCTCCTGCACAGGGAGCTGCTTCTCATGCAGCAGAATTCGCCGTCGGTGCTTATGCTTCGTACTGCTTTGCAGTATAAATACCGCCCTACAGTCAATTACAGGGTTGAGCTGGAGCGTGAGCCGGATATGTATATGGGCAGGCTGAAAGTGCAGATAAGAACGCAGAATACGCTGCTCACAGAGTATTTTAATGCTTTTTTCAGCGGAATTGCTCATGTGGAAGAAAAAATCTATGCTGATAAAGGCATTGACGGTTATAATGCGTCACTTTCGACAGGATGCTTCACAAGAGTACTGTTCAATGACAGCAGATATACAAACGAGGAAAAGGGCGGGATTATCGGTGAGTATCTCAATATGCTAAATGGTGTTGTCAGAGAATTTTTCGCTGATCCGAAAGAACTCCGTTATTCAATAAATATTTATAATGCCGTATTTTCGGCATTTGTTGAAAAACACATAATATAGGGGGGTAATGATTATGAATGCAGAAAAACTTACACAAAAATCAATGGATGCGGTGAGAAAAGCTCAGAGTCTGGCTGTAATGCGGGCAAATTCCGTTATTGAGCCTATTCATATTCTCGGGGGACTTCTCAAACAAGAGGGTGGACTTATTCCCCAGCTTGTGAAGAAAATGGGAATTGACAGCGATATGTTTGAACGTGAAGCTGATAAGCGTCTTGACAGTTTGCCAAAGGTTACAGGAAGCGGAAGAAGCAGTAATATCGGAATTTCTGCGGAATGTGACAGGGTGCTTGTAGCTGCGGAGGAAATCGCCGAAAATATGAAGGACGAGTATATCTCTGTGGAGCATATCATGCTTTCTTTAATTGATAGTAAGGATAGGGATGTTGTTGCTGTTATGCAGATGTTCGGCATTGACAGGGAGAGATTTTTGTCGGCGCTTATGTCAGTTCGTGGAAATACACGTGTTACAGGAGAAAATCCCGAAGAAACATATGACGTTCTGTCAAAGTACGGTCAGGAGCTTGTAGGACTTGCCCGACAGAACAAGCTTGATCCCGTAATCGGCAGAGATAGCGAAATACGCAATGTTATGCGTATACTTTCGAGAAAAACAAAGAATAACCCTGTGCTTATCGGTGAGCCGGGTGTTGGTAAAACTGCTATTGCTGAAGGGCTTGCACAGCGAATTGTGGCAGGCGATGTTCCCGACAGCCTTAAAGACAGAAAGGTTTTCTCCCTTGATATGGGCGCACTTATTGCAGGTGCGAAATATCGTGGTGAATTTGAGGAGCGACTGAAAGCTGTTCTCAATGAGATAAAAAACAGCAGCGGTCAGATTATTCTCTTTATAGATGAGCTTCACACAATTGTGGGCGCAGGCAAGAATGACGGTGCAATGGATGCAGGAAATCTGCTTAAGCCTATGCTTGCAAGAGGCGAGCTCCATTGTATAGGTGCGACAACTCTTGACGAATACCGCAAATATATTGAAAAGGATGCAGCTCTTGAACGTCGTTTTCAGCCTGTTATGGTTGATGAGCCTACGGTTGAAGATACTATATCCATTCTCCGTGGACTTAAAGAGCGATATGAGGTTTTTCATGGTGTTAAAATCAGCGATAATGCTCTTATATCGGCGGCTGTGCTGTCAAACCGCTACATCAGCGACAGATTTCTTCCCGACAAGGCAATTGACCTTATAGATGAAGCCTGTGCGACTATCCGCACGGAAATGGATTCTATGCCTACAGAGCTTGATGTTATATCAAGAAAAATTGTCCGTCTTGAAATTGAGGAAACAGCTCTGAAAAAGGAAAGCGATACAATTTCAAAGGAGCATTTAGAGGAAATTCAAAAGGAATTGTCAGAATTACGTGAGCAGTTTAATGCGATGAAAGCTGCGTGGGAGAATGAAAAGAACGATATATCGGCAGTTCAGAAGCTTCGTGAGGAAATCGAAAGCGTAAACGGTCAGATTGAACAGGCGGAGCGTGAATATGACCTTAATAAGGCGGCAGAGCTGAAATACGGCAGACTGCCCAGTCTTAAAAATAAGCTTGAGGAGCTTGAAGCGCAGGCTGAACGTGACAGCGGTGGAAATCGTCTGCTCCGTGATAAGGTTACAGAGGACGAAATTGCGAAAATTGTATGCCGCTGGACAGGCATTCCCGTATCGAAGCTTATGGAAGGCGAAAAGGAGAAGATACTGGGACTTGAAAACCTTCTTCATAAGCGCGTTATCGGACAGAATGAGGCTGTGGAAAAAGTCAGCGAGGCTATTATCCGTTCAAGGGCAGGTATACAGTCACCCGACAGACCGATCGGCTCATTTATGTTCCTTGGCCCTACAGGTGTGGGTAAAACAGAGCTTGCAAAGGCACTTTCTGAGATACTTTTTGACGATGAAAAGAACATTGTTCGCATTGATATGAGTGAATATATGGAGAAATTCAGCGTAAGCCGACTTATCGGAGCGCCTCCCGGATATGTTGGATATGACGAGGGCGGTCAGCTTACGGAAGCAGTCCGCAGAAAGCCTTATTCCGTTGTGCTTTTTGATGAAATTGAAAAGGCTCACCCTGATGTTTTCAATATCCTCCTTCAGATACTTGATGACGGACGTATAACCGATTCACAGGGCAGAACGGTGGATTTCAGAAATACAATAATAATTCTCACATCAAATCTTGGTTCTCCTTATATACTGGAAGGTATCGGCGATGACGGAGAAATAACTGCGGAAGCGAGAAAAATGGTAGAAAGCCTGTTGAAACAGCAGTTCCGCCCTGAGTTTCTCAATCGTCTTGACGAAATAATTTTCTATAAGCCCCTTGCAAAAAGTGAGATTATGGGTATTGTTGACCTTATGCTTGAAAGCCTTCAGAAGCGTCTTGACGATAAACATATCCGTATAAAAGTAACGGAAGAAGCCAAGAATTATATTGTGGAGAATGGTTACGATCCAAACTTCGGAGCAAGACCGTTGAGAAGATATATTCAGCGTAATGTGGAAACTGCTGCCGCAAGACTTATTCTCGGCGGAGGTGTATCAGGTGGAGATACAATAACGATAGATGTTTACGACGGAAAACTGATTGCGGAATAATAGGGAAAAACAGCGGTTTTATATAGTCGGATTTTATAAAAACGGCAGAAAATATGCATCATATTATAGCAAAATGTCATTTTTTTGAAAATACCGTTTAAATCCCTTGACAAACGGGGAAAATAGGTATATAATGCAAGTATCTTAATGAAATGGAGGAAATATGAAATGACAAAATCTGAACTTATCGCTGCTGTAGCAAGCAAGACAGATTCCACAAAGAAGAACGCAGAGGCTGCTGTAAACGCAATGGTTGATGCTATTACAGAGGCTCTCGTAAACGGAGACAAGGTTTCTATCGTTGGCTTCGGTACTTTTGAGGTGCGTGACAGAAAGGAAAAGCAGGTTATCAATCCTCAGACAAAGAAGAAGATGATCGCTCCCGCTTCAAAGGCTCCTGCATTCAAGGCAGGTCAGGCTCTCAAGAGCGCTGTTAACAAGTAATAACGGAGGAAAAGATATGGCAAAGAAGGCAACAGCTGCAAAGGCAGCAGAAGTTAAAGAAGAAGTAAAGGCTGTTGAAGCCGTAGTTGAAGCAGTAACAGAAGCTGCTCCTGTTGAAGAAGCTCCTAAAAAGACAGCTGCTAAAAAAACTGCTGCAAAGAAAACACCAGCAAAGAAGCCTGCTGTAAAGAAAACAGCAGAGAAAAAGCCTGTTGAGAAGAAGACTTCTACAAGAAAGACAGCTCCTAAGACTAATCTGTTCATTCAGTATCAGGGTGCAGAGCTTTCCTATGCCGATCTTATTGAAAGAGCAAAGATTGATTCCGGAGTTGAAGCTCCCAAGAATATCAATCTTTACGTAAAGCCAGAAGACAATATGGTTTACTATGTTGTTGACGAAAAGGTTGGCGGATTTGTTATTGCCTGAACAATCGAATAATGTTCATACTGACGCTCCTGATTAGTTCGGGGGCGTTTTTATTGTGTTCAGATTTACAAACAGTATAATTAGAAGCGGAATATACTGAATATTATCATGGGAATCCACGATTTTTTGATTAATGTCAAATAATTTTGGCTATAAAATCATTATATATCGATATTTATACATGTTATTTGGCAAAAGTAACAAAAAACAGGCAAAAAAATATATACCGATAGTTATTAATGGGTATTGCCATTTCTGTATTTTTGTGCTATAATTATAATGATAAAATGTGGGACTATGTGTTCATGAAGGGATATTGATGTAGTCCTCGTTTTTTAAAATATATTATATTATTTTAAAGGAAGGGTGATTTTTTATGAAGAAATCATTGGGGAAACGTCTGATAAGCGGCGTTACCTCGCTATTAATCGGTATGTCTGCGTTTACGCAGGCGGTACCCCTCGGTAACGGAGGTGTACTGAAAGCAAAGGCGGTGGAAGGTAATTCACCGAAATATTCAAAGGAATACACCGTTGAAAATCTGCTTACGGATTACAACATTGTTTCTTTTGGAGATCTCTATATGAATACCCATACCGTTGGCGCTGTTCTTGCAGGAGGTACAGTTTCATCGTCCGTAAGCAACGGAGGAACCTTCGGTGATGGTGCCAAGGCATTTTCCTACTTTGGAAATATCGAGAAAATAGGAAGATTTAATGGTAATGCTTATTTTAAAGATGAATATGCCAACGATTTTGCGTTGTACAGCGTTTATTATCTTAATTGTGTTGAAGATGCCCAGAACGAGATTGATGGCATGACTTATATAGTTGATGGAGTTGAATATCCCTCATTTGTTAAAGTTGATGAGCCTTATTTCGATGCTGTTGCTGCAAAGAATGCAATAACAACATGGTCTGAGGGGAAGAGTAATGCGACAGATGCGTGGGTAGTTTCAGAATCGGATTTAGAAGTAATTGATATGCCGTGGATGAAATCTTGTACGCTCAGAATACCTGTAACGGATACAGTAAACAAAAATATTGTTATCCCCGAAGAAATTTATAATTCATTAACAGGTATTTACTTTGTTGGTGAGAATGGACAGGCTCCTGATCTTGCGAAGTTAGCGCGTATGGGACTTACCATTACAATACAGGGACAGCCAAAGGTATATAATACTGCAAACGAAGCGAGCCCTTCTAACCCTCATCTGAGTCTTAACATGCTCGTTAAATATGAGGTGCCTGGTGCAATGGGTATGGGTATGCCGAAGCAGCTTGAGGGTGCGTTTAAGGAGCTTGACGGTTCAAATGGTTCGGGAGAACTTAACCTTTATGGTATGAACCTTGTGTGGAACTTCCCCGATGTGGAGGGCGAATTGTTTGTTAGTCCAACATCAGGTCATATCGTTGCTCCTAAAGCTAAAGTGGTTATTCTCGGTGGAGAAGGCGGCGTTATTGCTGATGAGGTTGTAATTGGACAGGAAATACATTTCTTCCCTTACAATACAAACACGAATAGTTCAGACGCACCTGGAAATGGCGGTCCCGGTGGTAAAAAGGGAGTAACGTTTATACTGGCGAAATCTGTTGAATCAGGACAGGGTGCTGTCAGCGGTTCAAGTTTCAGATTGTCGATAAGCGGTGATCATCCAAAAGAACTCAATGATCTTACAGTTAATGGTGTTGCCGTTGAAAGAGGCACTAAGTCAGTTGAATTTGACGGTAATTCAATGATAGGCGGACTTAAAAACGGTACATATATTATTGAAGAAATTGAGGCCCCTGACGGATATACTTGTGTTCAGTCTTTTAAAATTAAGGTAGATAAAGAAACATTATCATTAGAAGATGCAGAAAATATAAATGGTGTTAAATTCACTGGCAATACCATTAAGGTTACTGATGAAGAAAGTGAAATCACAATCAGTAAGGTGGATATTGCAAATGAAGCTGAGCTCCCTGGTGCTAAGCTTATGCTTAGTGGCGAAGGTATTGAGATAACAAAACAAATGGTTCCAATGGGATTCACTCATGCTGATACTGTTGATAATTTACAGAGAGGTCAGTATAATATTTCGAATGGTGTCCTTACATGGATTTCATATACTGATAAAATGAAGCTTACTAAACTTCCCGACGGTGAATATACACTTACAGAAGTTCTGGCTCCTGAGAATTATGAAGCAATCGGCGAAAGCTGGAAATTTACAGTAGAAAACGGTGTCGTTGTAGCTGAGGATGTTATACATGAGAATGGTACATATGTCAAGGCTTCTGATACAAACGAGGACGGCACAAAGGAACTTATTGTTGTAGGTAATAAGTTTATCGATCCTGAGGGTGGCGATGTTACACCAACAGAGCCTGTAACATCGGATACAACAGCAGAAACAACAACTACAATAACAGAAGCCACAACAGAGGCAACTACAACAGAAGAAACAACAACCACAACAACGGAAGCCACAACAGAGGCAACTACAACAGAAGAAACAACAACCACA
>JAFYUM010000016.1 GCA_017558505.1 Ruminococcus sp.
CTATGTGCATCAGAATGAGGATAAAAGCCTTGATGTCAGGCTGGAATTCAATGGTGATTTTGAGAATAGTGTGGCGGTATATGTGGAGGGAGAGTCGGCGTAGGGGTATGAGAAAAGCCGCAGGTGTGTGCCTGCGGCTTTATGATATTGTTCATGATTTAAGACTATGGTTAAAGCAGACCAATTATATAAAACTTTGTGGTATCACCATAGTTGCCGATTTCAGTATAATCGTATGGTCCATTCCATTCTTTACCATAAATCTTATCCCATTCTGTTTGTACACGTAAAAGTATTGGATAGTTAAGTATCTTCATTTTACCAGCAGAAGTCATCAGAAAATCTTCTGATGTTTTATCCCAATTATTTATTGTACAATGAACATCTAAACGACCTTTCCTACTTCTAAACTTTGTCATAGTTATATTTAGAGAATGTTTTACTTTTCCGATAACATTTGAGGGCAAATAAGTAATTACAACATTGTAGTTGATAATCCTCATTACAATGAAATGATAAGGCGATTCGCCAGTATTTCTAAATTTATGTCCACTAAGTTCTTCGCAATTTTCATAAAGTTTAGTAAACAGATCACAGCGATTAATATTTTCCAACATATAGCAACTCATTTCCTTATATGAACGAGTGATGAAATCTAATTCTTTTAAACGATTTATGTATGCTTGCATTTCAATACAATCCGGACAAGAGATTTGTTCAAAAGATTCGGGAATAAAAATGTTATCACAATAACGACATACAGTACTCATTTCATTCCAACATGAATCGCAATATCCTTTTCCATAGGTACTTCCATAATACATATGTAATTGATGTTCTTCTACTTCTTCACCACAGTTAGAACAAACGTATACGCAGTCAGAACAGATTTGTTTTGTAGCAGGAATGTATTTAGAATTAACAAGTAATTTATTTAGCTTTAAATCATTGCATACACTACATGTAAATGTTTGAGTTGGTATGCATTGTTGACAAATATCAATATAATCGCCATGATAATACAAACTGTTACCTTCTTCGATGTGAAATGCGTTTCCGCAATAATGACATTCTTTCGCTACTTTATCAAAGCATTTTTTGCATAAAAGTTCGTTGTCGAGTTCTTTCATAAAGCTATTTTCTTTAAGATACCTTTTTCCACATTTCTCACATACAAAACTTTTATCCTCTGCACATTCTTGACATATTGAGATTGTTTGATATAAATGCTCTTGATTGGTTATTGATTTAAGTTTAAGTTTTTCGTGCAAATTCCCACACAATCCACAAGGTGTAGTTTCTTTTTTCTTACATTTCGGACAGTAACGTTTTTCATCAATTAGTTCTGTAGCAGTATGTAACGAGCCGCAAACATCGCATTTTAGTTCCTCTATACAAGTATTAATATTTGATTCTGCTTTACTATCAATTGGCATTAAAAAGCCACTAAAGAAGGCTTCTGGGAATTGAAAACGCACAGTTTTATTATGAAATTGAACATTAATAATTCCATTATCATAACTTGCAATAGTTCCGTTTCCAAATTTTTTATGAATAACACACGTTCCAATAATATTCAAACCAATCACCTGACCTATTATTAAGAATGATATTTTTAATGTTTTTATAAAAAAGCTCCTAAACATAAAGGGTTAGGAGCTTTGGTGCGGGTGACAGGAATCGAACCTGCACACCTTGCGGCGCGAGAACCTAATGGTAGCGTCACGTTAGTGGGAGATTTTTTTAAAATTAACCATTGGTTTGTTTTTGTTGATAAAGTGATATTACAGGTTCTTTTCGTCTAAAATGCCCAATGCCCAATTTGAATGTTTTTCATTGTATTCTAGCAGCAATGTATTAAATTGGTCACCATCATTAACTATATCTGAAAGACAATTGATATATCCATATCCACGTTTGCCAAATTCTGAAATATGAATTCTTCCTTTATATTTCTCTCCGAATAGTCTAAACTCTACTAGTGCAAATTGAGAAATAACATCATATACTGTGGCTATGGCGGTATCACCAACCTGTGCGTTGTGTTTGATACCTCTATTTGTTCTTGCGCCAATAGATAAAGCTCCATGAAGTGCATAATGCACACAAAGTCGCCATTCATCTGAAAATATAACCGAGGAGTCACCTTTGTGCTGCCATCGGTAAATTTGTGATGCAGGCAGAAAGTTGCCTAAAAAACCTAACCGATACAAGTCTTTGATTACTTGATGAAATTTTGTTTTTAAAATGGTATCTGGAAAATATTGATCAATTCTTTTTTGTAAATCATTCACAGAAAATGATGTCCTATATCCTGTAAAGCAGCTAGTAATATCGTTTATCTCTTCAGCGGTATATAGTGCTCGCAACTCTTCTTTAATCTCTTGCATACTATCTTCGGAGTATGCCTTTGATGTTGAGTCAAACACTATTTGAGAAAACATAGATGTGCCATTATGCAAGCTACTTTGTGCTACTGTTATTAGACGTACAATATCTCTTGGCTTACACCAACTGTTGTTGAGTATATAGTTTGCTGGTTCCATGCCACGAATCTGTTCGGGAAACCATTTACGATAAATTTGTAAATTATCTGTGACTGTAGTTTCTGCACAAACAGCTATGCGTTTCAAAAGAATTTGAATTATCGGGTGTGCGTATGAGTTATTGTTTGTGTAATTCCAATTAAGAGGAACGGAAAAACCCGATGTGATCTTATTTATTTCTTTTGTAACAATAAATCGCTGTATAGCTGTTAAAATTTCACTACGAAAGGAGCAAATTATCTTTATTTGTCTCATGTTTGCACTAGCAAATATAGTGTTGAATCGTTTTACAGTAAAAATTAAATCCCTAATCATACGCAAATCACGGAAAAATATCTGTTCATCTCCGTAATATGCTTCAAGTTCATCTATGAAAATGTAATACGGAATATCTGTTCGCATCGAATTTGCGAGTGCTTTTTCTGCTTCATCAACAAGTGCAACAAAATCTTGGTACTGTTGGCTGGATGGATTCTGAAAGTCGACCTCTACTTCGGGAGAATATTCTGCCATGGTTGCTGGATCTTTATGCGAAAGTGCAAATTTTATTTTGTTGGGAAGAAAAATTTTTCTTTTATTTCGTGGATCCTTTATTTGACCTACAATTTTTTCGAACTGTTGCCAATGTTCATCATCGATGAATAAGTTTCTGCAGTATTCATTATTATCATTGACGATCTGCTTAAGCATTATCCATCGCCAAACATATTCAAATTCCTTAGCTTCCGTCAATGCACCTTGTTCTATGGAAATTGATGATAGGACACGATTGGATAATTCTTGCAATTCGGCTCTTTTAGCATCAGTAAAATCTTCTTTGAAGAAAATAAAAGAAGAACAGGTGCTTTGATCATTGTTTTTTAGCTTATCATCCAAATAAAATAGAAGAGCAGTTTTTCCTGTTCCTTTAAAACCAGAAATAAAACAATGATTTCCATTTGTTAGTAAATCTAAGTTAAAATGATCAGCAACAACAAAAGTTTTTATAAATTTATCCCATCCATCAAAATTGATTTCGTCCTTAGCATCAGGTTTTCCTGCATACAAATCTCGAATTTTAATATCTTTCATTTAAATATCTCCTTATTATATATTTCATAAATTATGTATTCTCAGAGAGGAACGAAGTGACGAATGTGCCAATGTGAATTTTAGCTACATTTACATTACCGATTTTTCTCGAAAAAAAATAAACGTTATACTGATTTTAATACAGTGGTTGTTATTTAACGTTAGCAAGGCAGTTAGGTGGTAATGATGTAAGAAACTAATCAATATATTATTATTGTTGCTGTAAATTTATTATATCACATTTTTCTGTTTTTTGCAACTGTTATAGCCTTGGTTAAGTGATAGGCTCAAGTAATTATGAGATAAAGGATTTTTAAATTAAAACATAAGTAGTATTGTAAATTTACTTATTTGTCCATGCCCGTTCCAGTGCCTCTGCTCCCAAGATCAGCTGTTGCTCATTTAGCCCCGAAAAACCTGCAATAACAATATTTTCAGGCATATTTGATACAGGAAATGAATAATATTCCGAAAGTCCGTATACTTTCACGCCCTCAATGGCAGCACTGGCAAGAAGCTCGTTCTGTTTCATACCGTTCTCAACCGTCAAAAGCAAATGCATACCTGCGTCACAGCCTGATATCTTCACGAAATCTCCGAGTTTACTCTCTGAGATTTTTTTGCATAAAATATCTCTTCGCTGGCGGTAGATTTTTTTCATACGGTTGATATGCCTGTCGAAATATCCTTTTTCCATGAATTTGGCAAGCGTCAGCTGCTCAAACACAGGAACCGTGCAGGAATAAAATCCGAGATGTGATGTAAATCTTCCGCAAAGCTGTTTTGGAAGCACCATATAACTGATTCGCATTGATGGAGCAAGACTTTTTGTAAATGTATTGATATAGATGACTTTCCCGTTATTATCCATACTTTGGAGTGTCGGAATCGGTCTGCCTGCATAGCGAAATTCGCTGTCGTAGTCGTCCTCGATGATGTACCTGTCCTCACGGGAATTTGCCCACTGCAATAGCTCCTGTCTTCGGCTGACAGGCATCACGATACCCAGCGGAAAATGATGTGAGGGAGTGATATGCAGCACGTTGATTCCAAATCCTGTAATTGCCTCTGCACTTGCCCCTTTTTCGTCCATGGGAATGGGAAATACTCTTGATGTGTTGGCACTGAATATCTTGTAAATCTTGCTGTAGCCTGGATTTTCCACACCATAAGCATTGTCTCTGCCAAGCAGCTGAATAATGAGTCCTGTCAGATATTCCGAACCAGCACCGACAACAATCTGTTCGGGAACAACCGTCATTCCTCGAAATTCTTTGAGATAGGATGCGATTTCGTTACGCAGAGCCAATATTCCCTGGTGATGGCAGGCATTGAGCAGATCGGCACTCTGTTCGCTGAGTACCTCTCGGGACAGCTTTGCCCATGTGGAAAAAGGAAAATCCGAAGTGTCAATTCGGTTTGTACGGAAGTCATATTGGATTGGCATGGTGTCTGTTGCTGTTTCACTGACTTTTAATGATGAACTGACCTTATTCTTTTCTGCAAGGCTTTCGACATAGAAACCACTGCCCGGTTTAGAGATGATATACCCCTCCGCAAGCAACTGTGCATAGGCGGTTTCTACGGTGATAACACTGATTTTCAGATGAGCCGCCAATGCTCGTTTTGAGGGGAGTTTCTCTCCACGCCCCATATTTCCCGATTCTATTTCATGCTTTATGAAGCTGTAAAGCTGCATATACAGGGGATTTTTGCTGTTTGTATTCAGATTGCATGTAATCATATCATAACTGACCTTATAAAATATTTCAGAATTGAACATTGTGATATAGTCGCTTCTGTGTTATCATTATAGCATACAATCCGCAAAATTACAAGCAGGAGGAAAATAATATGGAACAGAATCGTTATAAGCTGAATAAGGAACTGGCACAGATGCTCAAGGGCGGTGTTATTATGGATGTTACCACACCTGAACAGGCGAAAATTGCAGAAGCGGCAGGCGCTTGTGCCGTAATGGCATTAGAACGCATTCCGGCAGACATTCGTGCGGCAGGTGGCGTATCCCGTATGAGCGATCCGAAGATGATCAAGGGGATTCAGGATGCAGTTTCAATTCCTGTCATGGCAAAATGCAGAATCGGTCATTTTGCAGAAGCACAAATTTTGCAGGCAATTGAAATCGACTATATTGATGAAAGCGAGGTGCTTTCACCTGCGGATGATAAATACCATATCAACAAGAGAAAATTTGATGTTCCCTTTGTATGTGGTGCAAAGGATCTGGGAGAAGCACTTCGCAGAATTAACGAAGGAGCTTCCATGATTCGTACAAAGGGCGAACCGGGTACAGGTGATATTGTGCAGGCAGTACGTCATATGCGTATGATGAACAGTGAAATCCGCAAAATTCAGTCTATGAGCGAAGACGAACTTTTCAACGAAGCAAAGGTGCTGCAGGTACCCTATGAACTGGTGCAGTATGTGCATGAAAATGGCAGAATCCCTGTGGTAAATTTTGCAGCAGGCGGTGTGGCAACACCTGCGGATGCTGCTCTGATGATGCAGCTTGGTGCAGAGGGCGTGTTTGTCGGTTCAGGTATTTTCAAGTCGGGCAATCCCGAAAAGAGAGCCGCTGCAATCGTCAAAGCTGTTACTAATTTTAACGATTCCAAAATGTTGGCAGAGCTTTCGGAGGATCTCGGCGAAGCAATGGTTGGTATCAATGAGGACGAAATCAGCCTGCTGATGGCAGAAAGAGGCAAGTAATGAAAATCGGTGTGCTTGCCCTGCAGGGAGCATTTATTGAACATGAAAAGAAACTCATAGAATGCGGTGCAGAGGCTTTTGAAATCAGGCAAAGACGCGATATTGAATGTTCTTTTGACGGACTGATACTTCCGGGCGGAGAAAGTACTGTTATTGGAAAACTTCTTCATGAACTTGAACTCAAGAAACCTGTTCGTGAGAAGATACTAGGTGGGATGCCTGTCATGGGTACCTGTGCAGGGCTGATTCTTCTTGCAGAACATATTGCTGAAGATGATACAGTACATATCGGCACAATGGGTATTACCGCAAGACGAAATGCCTACGGCAGACAGCTTGGGAGCTTTCATACCACTGGACAATTTAAAGGGATCGGAGAAATCCCAATGACCTTTATCAGAGCACCATATATAGAAGATGTATCGACAGCGGAAATTCTTGCTGAGGTTGACGGCAAGGCAGTGGCGGCACGTGAAAACAACCAGCTCGCCATTGCTTTTCATCCTGAGCTGGACAATTCGAAAGCTGTTCACGAGTATTTTTTGAAAATGATATAAATTGTTGAGGATGCCAATCTACATTCTGAAATACGGCATAGGATTTGAAAGAATATTGTAAAACAGGAGTATACAGAGAAAATGTATACTCCTGTTGTTTATTCAAACGGGTATTTAATTCCCCATTCATTACGTAGACTATCCATTATTCTCATTATTCGCAAGGTTTCACAGTGAGGCATAAAATCTGTTTCGATTTTTCCTGCTTTTATTGCATTCAACGACTCTTCAACTTCATATTCATAGCCTGAAATTTGCGGCGGTGTTTCGTAGTTCTGAATTTCACCATTATTTAAAATTACCTTGATACCTTCGCAATTATTGATATTATAAAATTCAATCCTGCCGCTTGTTCCGTATATTACACCAAGTTTATCAGTATCGGCGGCTGTATTATTATGAAGAAGAGCCGTTTTATTATCTTTAAAAGTAATAAGAATATTATCAATGATGTCAACACCATGTTTATTTTTTATACATGTGGATTTGATTTCTGCTATGTCATTTCCAAATGCCATAAGCGCAAAATTTATGGTGTATATGCCTATATCAAGCAATGCACCGCCTGCCAATTCAGGTTTCTGAACTCTTTCTTTATTCAAAAGATTATACCCTATATTTGCGGTCAGAGAAGAAATCTCCCCAATGGCACCTGATTTTATAATTTCATCAAGTACAGATCTCATAGGCATAAATCTTGTCCAAATAGCTTCTGAAACAAAAACATTATGCTCTTTTGCATACTCAAGAATTTTTTCAGCCTGCCTTGCATTAGCTGTAAAAGCTTTTTCACAAAGCACATTTCTCCCATTCTCCAGACACAGCATACAGTCTTCATAATGTCTGGAATGTGGAGTTGCAATATAAACAAGATCTATATTTTCGTCCTTTACAAGTTCCTCATAGCTTTCGTAGTAATTTTCAATATGATATTTTTCAGAAAAGCTTTTTGCTTTCTCAGCAGTTCTTGAAGCAACAGCATATAAATGGACATTGTCCATTTTATTAATAGTAGCAGACATTTTTTCTGCGATGCTGCCAGTGCCCAAAATTCCGATATTCATAAAGTAACCTCCTCGTCTTTGTTGATGTCAAGTAAAAAACTTAACAGCTAAAAATCAACATCGTGCATCGACATTCTTCACAATGAGATACTTGCAATTATTGGCATCCCTCCCATCGTTTTTAATCAGCTTTGTTTTGTTTCAGCTTGCGTTTAAGGATAATTGCATATGAAATACCATTAAGCAGAAGAGCTGCGAACCATGCGGAAATAGTTGCATAAGCAGTTGCTTCAAACCCAAATGGTTCAATCAACAGTATAACCACTATTACTCGCATAAGCATTTCAAGTATACCCGAACACATTAAGATGAATGAGAATCCCATGCCTTGTACAGCCCCTCGAAATACGAACAGGAAATTCACAGCAAACATCATTGAACCGCAAATCGGTAGGTAGCGCGCGGCAATGACAATCCGCTCACTCTCATTGAGCATGAATCCTGCGATCGTTTCCGGCAGAAATACCATTACTGAACCGAAAATCAGATAGGTAATGAATACAATCATTAAGCATATCTTAAGTCCACTGTTAATATGGCTATACTTCTTTGCACCGTAATTCTGACTAGCAAAGGACGACATGGTAAAACCTGCTGTGCAGGCAGGATCCATAAAGAAATCCATGTATCTCATGCATATAGAATATGCAGAGGTATACGCAACACCTAAATTATTGACGAAATACTGTACTACCATACTGCCTACAGCGGTGATTGAATTCATAAACGCCATAGCCAGGCCGTCTTTCAGAAGACTAAAATAAATTCGCATGTCCCGTACAAAATCAGTCATTGTAAGCTTGATAATTTCAATCTTATGCAGCCGTATATAACAGATAATAGCTGATATCAATTGAGAAATCAATGTTGCTGCAGCAGGACCTTCTACACCTGTCCTCAACCAAAATACTGTAATACAATTGAGAGCAACTTTAATAATAAAAGATATGATGATGGAAATCAATGATGTTTTGCTGTCGCCGAATGCACGTAGAATTGCAGCACAAAGACTATATGCAATTGTAGTCGCAAGTCCACCGAAGATTATGTAGCCGTACAGAAGGCTGTCATCAAGAATTATAGGGTCTGTTTTCATCAGAATCAGCATATCTTTCAAAAACAGTATGCTTAATAGTGTAATAAGTATTGTAAAGCATACTGAAAGCTTGATAGCAGAAGCAATCACTCTGCGTAGCCCAGAATAATCTTTAGCGCCATATTTCTGAGCAACTGATACAGAAAATCCATTTATCATTCCAGTTGAAAAACCGACAATCAGTAATATCAGCGACGCCATATTGCCCACCGCTGCTGTTGTATTGTCACCAAGTCCTTGTGCAATGATAACAGTATCGACAATGTTGTAGACTTGTTGCAGCAAATTTGTGAATAACATCGGAAAGTAAAATGCGAGAATCAGCCGACTAACTTTCCCTTCTGTAAGATCATAAGTCTGCATCATCGTTAAACCTTCTTTCGTTTGATTATCTCGGATTTTATAGTACTTACAACAGAATGCAAAGACAAACAAATACCTTTTTATAGTTTAACTCGTCGAAAAGCGAAAGGTGATGTAAGAAAACTAACTTCATTTTTTTGGAAAAGCTATTGTAAATCCCGATTTGATCGGGATTTACAATCATATTTATACCATCATTATTTCTGAAGAAAATCTGTAAATCTCAGAAATGCCGTCTTTCCTGCATCATCCCTTTTGAACACGCCCGCATCCTCAAGCACTTCAAGGAACACCTTTCCAATCTCCTGTTCCAGAATTGCTCTCGCATTTTCCTTACAGAAATCAGGATAGCATTTCAGAATCTCCTCCGCCCATTCTGCATGATGCGTGAGTTCTGGACAGGCATAGAGATTCTCGCCATTAAGCATTGCATCTTCCAGCAATGAAATTTCCTTTGCAAGTCTTGCAGGAAGTACGGCAAGTCCCATTACTTCAATCAAACCTATATTCTCTTTCTTGATATGATGCAGCGAGGGATTCGGATGGAACACGCCCAACGGACGTGCTTCTGTTGTCATATTGTTTCTCAGAACGAGGTCACACTCGTAGAAGTCTCCGTTCTTTCTTGCAATAGGGGTAATCGTATTGTGAGGAACACCGTCAGTTTCAGCGAAAATCCCCGTTGCTTCGTCACTGTATGCTCGCCATTTTTCCAGAATATGATTGCAGCATTTGGCAAGTTCCTCTCTGTTTTCAGAGGATACACGAATCACGGACATCGGCCATTTCACGATACCAGCTTTTACGTCAGGATATCTTTCAATGGTGAACTCGTGTTCAATCGGAGCCTTTGCCATGGCAAAGGTATAATTACCGCCCTGAAAATGCTCATGGCTCAGAATCGAACCGCCGACAATCGGCAGATCCGCATTGGAACCAATGATATAATGCGGCATGTAATCCACAATATCAAAGAGCTTTCCGAACACAGAAGCGTCAATTTTCATCGGAACATGGGCTTCATTAAATGCAATGCAGTGTTCGTTGTAATAGCCGTAGGGAGAATACTGCAGCTGCCATCTCTCACCGTTCACAGTCATTGGAAGCGGACGGAGATTCTGTCTTGCCGGATGTGTGGCATGACCTGCAAAGCCTGCGTTTTCGGGACAGAGCTGACATTTCGGATATGCCGCTGCTTTCTGTGCTTTTGCTGCTGCAATGTCACGAGGGTCTTTTTCGGGTTTGGAGCAGTTGATAGTGATATCCAGAGTTCCGTATTCGCAGTCATATGTCCACTTCATATCTTTCTCAATTCTGCCGGCACGGACATAGTTCAGCTTTTTGCTGAAATCATAGTACCAGTCGGTTGCTTCTTTGGGGCTAACTGCATATCTTCTCTTGAATTCAGCGATTACTTCTCTCGGCATGGGCGTGAGGATTCCCATCAGCTTTGTATCAAAGAGGTCACGGGAATTGGCGGTATCCTGAATGATGCCGTTTTCACAGGCATACTCAATCAGCGGCAAAAGCAGCTCGTCAACCGATTCTCCGCTGTACACAGCGTCATTATCCTCCCAGTCGGTAAGCTTTAATGCCTCCATAAGCTGATTGCGGATAACATACATATCGTCACTTGTGATAAGCTCACTTTTGATTGCGTAATCAATGAGTTTCTGTACTGCATTACAGATCATAAAATCACCTCATTATGTTTCGTCATATCCATTCGGATGATTTTTGTGCCAGTTCCATGCACTTGAAATAATCTCTTCAAGACTGTCATGAACAGGTTTCCAGCCAAGAATTTTCTTTGCTTTTTCGCTTGACGCAACAAGTCTTGCAGGATCGCCTGCACGTCTGGGAGTTTCAGTCGCAGGAATCGGATGTCCTGTGACCTTTCTTGCGGTTTCAATCACCTCAAGGACTGAGTAGCCCACACCATTGCCGAGGTTGAAAATGTCACTCTCACCGCCGTTCATCAGATACTGCACAGCAAGGATGTGTGCCTGTGCAAGATCAGTCACATGAATATAGTCACGGATACAGGTACCATCGGGTGTGCCGTAGTCCGTGCCGTAGATGCATACTGTTTCACGCTTGCCATTTGGCACCTGCAGAATCAACGGAATCAGATGACTTTCAGGAGTATGCGCTTCGCCGATTTCTCCACTTTCATCAGCACCGCAGGCGTTGAAGTAACGGAGCGATACAAAACGCATACCATGTGCATTTGCTGTCCACTTGAACATCTTCTCCATTGCAAGCTTGGTTTCGCCGTAGGGATTTGTCGGACAGGTGCGGTCGCTTTCCAAAATCGGGATGTTTTCTGGCTCTCCGTAGGTTGCCGCTGTGGAGGAAAATACAATTTTGTCCACATTATTTTTTACCATCGCATCAAGCAGAATTTTCGTGCCGCAAAGGTTGTTGTCGTAGTATTTCAGCGGATTTGTGACACTCTCACCCACAAGAGAATATGCCGCAAAGTGAATGACTGCATCAATCTGTTCCTTCTGAAAAAGGTTATCGAGGAAATCAAAATCACGGAGGTCTCCTTCATAGAATTTCGCCCCATTTGGAATCGCCTTGCGGTAACCCGTCACCAGATTATCTGCAATCACAACCTCGTGTCCAGCCTTGACAAGTTCGAGTGCAGTATGTGAGCCGATATAGCCTGCACCGCCGAGTACCAAAATTTTCATAAAATCACTCCTCTGTAATCTCAATACCGCCGACAGGACGGATTCTCATTTTTATACATGACCCTTCACCGAAAATCCTGTTCATTTCATTGATGTATTCATTTGCAAGATTAACTGGTACAAATGCCTGAATTGTTCCTGCAAAGCCGCCACCATGAACTCTTACTGCACCATTGTCTTCGAGAAGCTTTCTGCTCATCATAATAGCAAGGGTTATTGCCTGATTTTCGGGAGCAGAACAGGAATACTGATTCTGAAGAAGTGTAGCAGAGGAATGACCTGATTTTCTTACAAGTTCAAGGAAAAGTTCTATATTACCTTCTTTTAAAGCTGTCGCTTCAAGCTTGGCACGAGTATTTTCTTCAAAGAAATGAGCTGCACGGATAATTGCTCTGTCCGAACAGTTTTGTCGGAGTTCAGGGATGTTATTATAGAATGCCGCTTCACTTACAAATCTGAGATGAGTTGTTCCAAACTCTCTTGCGACACTTTCCATTTCATTTCTTATTGCAGAGTAATCGTCTGTTAAATCATCGTGACTGCTTTTTGTATCAGTAATACAAATGCAATATCCATATTTTTCAAAATCAAAGCTGAAGCTTTCAACTTTCGGATTTTCAGTATCGAAAAAGTCGATAAACACCAGACCACCGACAGAAGAAACAGTCTGGTCCATCAGACCGCTGTTCTTGCCGAAATATACATTCTCAGCAAATTGTCCGATTTTAGCGATTTCAACTGCACCTGCGGCATTTCCATTATAGTAAGTATCAATTAGCGTACCAATAAGCGTTTCAAATGCTGCAGATGAAGATATTCCGCTTCCGCTTTTTACATCAGATGTGCAGTAAAGGTCAAATCCTCCTATTTCTGTCCCTTTCTCCATAAAGCTTACCGCTATACCACTTACAATGGCAGCTGTACCTGTTTTTTCTGAAAGTTCAGAAATATTATTAAGATTGATTGAAAATGGTTCATATCCCTCGGAATGTACACGAATAATACCGTCGTTATGAAATGAAACTACTGCAATTGTATCAAGATTTACAGCCGCAGCAAGTACACATCCGTGTTGGTGATCGGTATGATTCCCACCGATCTCGGTTCTGCCTGAAGCAGAGAAAATTCTTAAATCTTCTCTCTGTGGGAAATATTTACCGAACTTTGTTACTGCGTCAATATAACGCTGTTTCTGGTATTCAAGTACTGTTTCATCTGAACCGTAAAGCTCCTTGAATTTCTGTATAAAACCATTATATTTTATTTCCTGTAAAGCACAAAGAATATTCATAAAACTGCTCCTTTCATAATTAAAGACAATCTATTGTGAATTCAAGAGCCATAGGCTTTTCACTGTTAATCTTGAATTC
>JAFYUM010000017.1 GCA_017558505.1 Ruminococcus sp.
CTACTCCAACAACCACAAAAGCTCCTACCTGGTATCTGTTAGTAAATCCACCGGCCAAAAATGAATACACTATAGGTGAAGAACTGGATTTATCAAATATCACCGCTTCTATCTATTCCGACAGAAATGACTATAAGGTAAAAGACCAGCCTATTACAAGTGATTATTTCGTCGTGGATTCTTCACGCTTTAAATCAGACCAAGAGGGCGGTTATCTCATTTACGTTCATGACGCATATGATAATTCAGTTTATTCATATTTTTATGTAACAGTTAAAGCTCCTGCTACAACAACTACTACGACAACAACGTCAACTACTACAACTACTACCACGACAACTACTACCACTACTACTACTGAACCGACAACCACAACAACTACAACTCCCGTACAATATGAGTTAATTCTACCTGATGAGTCTGAATTGTATGCGGGAAATCAATTTACGCTGAATTACAACACACCTGCCGGAACTCCCTTGCAGATATACTGGGTAGAATCAAGTGACTATAGCAAAGCAAGCTGCCAGAACGGAACTGTTTCGCTTTATAACGCCGGTACAGTTACACTTACAGCCCATTGTCAGGATAACATCAAATTGGAAGTTACATTTGAAATAAAACCGAAAGCAGACGTAACAACAACCACAACTGCAACAACAACTACCACCACAACCACTGTAACAACAACAGCAACAACTACTACCACACAGCCAACAACAACTTTACCTGCTTACACACCTGGCGATGTCAACGAGGACGGCAAAGTTGATTCATCTGACGCTTCAGCTGTACTTGAAGAATATGCAAATATACAGACAGGCGGAAATGCTTCATTCACTGTAGCACAAGAAAAAGCTGCCGACGTTAATAACGACAGAAAAACAGATTCCGCTGACGCTTCAAAAATTCTTGCATATTACGCAATGATCTCCACAGGTAAAGAACCTACATGGGATTAAAAGAATTATAAACAGAAAAGTCGTAGAAATCTTTGGATTTCTACGACTTTTTCATACACCTCTCCAAACAGAATTTCTTAACATTTTTTGAACAGTATTGACAAACCGTCCTAACAGATGTATAATAAATATATATCAAACAACGAAGAGGTGTTTTTATGAATCCACACAACAAGAAAATCGTTGCCATAGCATTAACAGCGATTACAGCCTTGAACAGTTTCGGACTTACAATGTCATTAAGCACACATGCAATCACCACACAGACTTCACTTACTGTTTTAACAGATACAAAATCCGCATTTCCCGACAGTCAATCAGTATACGATGTTCTTATTTCCTTCAAAAAACAATATCCAGACGGAACACCGTGGGGCAAGAACAAATCTTACAACTGGAAAGGCGGCATATACACAACAGGTTACGGCTGTGCGGCTTTTGCATTTATGTTAAGCGACGCCGCTTTTGGAAATCTACCTGCAAGAACAACAAAGATATTCAACCCTTCCGATGTCCGTATCGGTGATATAATACACTACCACAACCATTCTGTTGTTGTACTCGAAATAAAAAATGACGGGTTTATCGTAGCCGAAGGTAGTCTTAACGAGGCTGTAAAATGGGGCAGACTGGTTACTAACGTTGAAATAAGTGATGATTTCATTCAGCATATAACACGCTATCCGCAAATTAACACAGGCGACTCAAACGGAGACGGCAAGATTGACGCTGCTGACGCTTCCTGCGTCCTTGAAGATTACGCTCTTATACAAACAGGCAATTCCGACTATTTACCAGAAAACAGAAAAAAAGCGGACGATGTCACCAACGACGGAAAAGTCGATTCAATTGACGCCTCAAAAATTCTTGACTACTATGCAGCCCTTTCAACAGGCAAGAATCCCACTTGGAATTAGAGGCTTCTATGAATAAAGAATGGTCAGAATTGAACAGGATCTTGCAGCAGCAGCTTAAGAAAAAGGAAACGTTTTCAGCTGGCATAAACACGTTATTGAAGCTACGCAGAACTCTCATGGAGCAGATTATGCAATTCAGAATTGAACTTTCTGATACTGATTTCTGCGCCATGCCATATATGAATGCCAAAGGTTATCACAACAAAACAATTGCTTATTCCCTGTGGCATATCTTTCGTATAGAGGATATTGTAACGCATTCTCTTATTGAAGATGTCGAGCAGATCTTATTTGTGGGTGATTATCAGAAACGCATAAAATCCCCCATTATTACAACTGCCAATGAACTCGTAAAAGAAGAAATAAAGGCATTTTCAGACAGGCTATCTATTGATGAACTGTATAATTATATCGCTGATGTCGATAGGGATACAATACAAATTTTAAAATCACTTACATTTCATGACCTGAAAGAAAAAATCTCCGATGAGAAAAGAAAAAAACTGGAGTCACTCAACGTAGTAAGCACAGATGAAAATGCTTATTGGTTAATTGACTACTGGTGTCAAAAAGATGTAAGAGGTTTAATTCAGATGCCCCTTTCAAGACATTGGATTATGCATATTGAGGCCTGTATCAGAATTAAAGACAGGCAGTTGAAATAAGTAGGCAATACCGCACATAGATTGTGCGGTATTGCCTTTTGTATTTCACCGTTATCATTTTGCATCTTACCAGAAATTCCTTGATGTTGATGCAAAAATATGCTATAATACAATTGCAGCTGACGAAAGGATTTAAAATCATGGAAATTATAAAAATCAATGGTCTTACAAAGACATACGGCAATCTTACTGCCGTAAACAATATCTCATTTTCTGTAAACAAAGGGGAATTACTCGGATTTCTCGGCGTTAACGGTGCAGGAAAATCAACAACTATAAATATGCTTTCTACCCTTATCCGCCCAGACAATGGAAGTGCAGATTTATGCGGTTTCCGACTCGGTGGACAGAATTCTGAAATTCGCCGCAGAATTGGCATTGTCAGCCAGAACAACTGTCTTGACAATCTCATGACAGTGCGTGAAAATCTTCTATGCCGAGGCATTCTCCACGGCGCAGACAAACAGCAGGCTAAAAAACGTCTGGAGGAATTAAGCGGTATTTTTGCTTTAGATGAGCTCTTGAAAAAATCCTACCGCACACTTTCAGGAGGCCAGAAACGCCGCTGCGAAATTGCAGCCGCACTTATGCACACCCCCGAAATACTTTTCCTTGACGAGCCGACTACTGGTCTTGACCCTGCCACAAGGAATGAAGTATGGGAAACCATTGACGCTCTCCGCAAAAACACGGAAATGACCGTTTTCCTCACAACTCATTATATGGAAGAAGCGGCACAGGCTGGACGAATTATCATTATCAATAAGGGCAACATCATTGCAGAAGGCACTCCCAATGAGCTTAAAACCCGATATGCTGCAGATACTCTCCGTATTTACTGCGACAGGAATAATATTCCCCAATTAAAAAAACTTCATCCCACAGCAAAAGAGAATGACAACGGCATACAAATTGCAATCGCTTCAACTATGGAAGCTCTGCCTGTACTTGAAAAAATAAAAGTCTCAATCAGTGGATTTGAAGTCATCCAGGGAACTATGGATGATGTGTTCCTTGCCGCTGTTGGTGATGAAACGAAAGGAGATGAATGATTATGTCAGCATTTACCGAACTTGTAAAACGAAATATCCGCATTTATCTCCGTGACAAGGGTGCTGTTTTCTTCTCCCTGCTGTCCATGTTTATTGTAATTCTCCTTATGGTGCTTTTTCTTGGCGATATGAACATTTCAGCCATAACCGATATGCTTTCACAGCTCCCCGACAGAAACACTGAACAGGATGAAAAAAATGCTGAACTGCTTGTTCTGCAATGGACGCTTGCAGGCGTAATTTCTATAAATGCCGTATCTGTCACTCTTTCAGTTCTAACCTCAATGATACGTGACAAAAACAATGGTACATTACAGTCAATATACACCTCTCCTGTAAGCCGCATAAGTATTGCATTGAGTTATATATGTGCAGCATGGATTTCCTCGGTCATTATATGTACGCTGACGCTCATCCTCGGTGAAATATACTGTGTATTCCTCGGTGCAGAGCCGTTTAACGTAATTGAGAATTTACAGCTTTTCGGCATGATATGTGTAAACTCTTTTACATTTGCCTGCATTATGTATTTACTTGCCGCTATTGTAAAAAGTGAAGGTGCATGGAGCGGACTTGGTACAATCATCGGAACTCTTGTGGGATTTCTTGGGGGAATTTACCTTCCTATCGGTTCACTTGCCGAGGGTATTGCCAATGTGCTGAAATGCACACCCATTCTCTACGGAACAGTTATGTTCCGCAAAATAATGACAGAGCAGGCAAGTGATATTTGTTTTGAAAATGCTCCTGCTGAAATGGCTGAAAAATACAGTGATGTCATGGGTATTACCCTTGAAGCCTTTGAACATAATGTAACAATTAC
This sequence comes from Ruminococcus sp., assembly GCA_017558505.1. Lineage (GTDB taxonomy): Bacteria > Bacillota > Clostridia > Oscillospirales > Ruminococcaceae > Ruminococcus. The sequence goes on from JAFYUM010000017.1 coordinate 4,420, forward strand.
AGGCTGCCTTACAGTACTTTTGATATGCGGTATTGTATTTCTGCTCATTGGCGCGGCAGTTACAAAATATAGCGGCAGAAAGGACAGATAAGAGAACATATGAAAATCACCATAGAAACACAGAATCCCGATATGGAGGACGAAATAATAATACGATGTGCTGAAGCCGATGAAGAAATCATGGAGCTGATATATCTCATAAAATCCCGCCGCAAAGCCCTCACAGGCTACACGGAAAACGGCATTGTCAAGCTTTCACCAAAGGATATTTATTACTTTGAGTCAGTTGACAACCATGTTTTCGCCTATTGTGAGTCACAGGTATATGAAGTAAAACAGAAGCTTTATGAGTTGGAACAAATGTACCCTTATTCCGACTTTCTCCGTATATCAAAATCGGTAATTGTGAATGTATCAAAAATCACACTTCTCTCAACTGCATTTGCCGCCAAGCTGGAAGCTAAACTGAAAAACGGCGAAAAGGTTATAATATCAAGACAGTATGTGCCCGATTTGAAACGCAAGCTCGGACTTGAAGAAGGAGGTAAACGATGAAATATATATCAGAATTTGTAAAATACTTTTGCTATATCACAACAGGAATTGTAATTGTATCAGGAATAACCGTATTATCCAACGAAATGATACCATCCGCCACAGTTTTACAGTCAGTACTTGCAGGTGCAATAACAGCTCTTGTAACAACATTTTTCCTCACAGGGGAACCAAAAAGCAAAAAAGATATGTTTCTGCGATTGACCTTTCATTATATTTCCCTTTGCGTCATTATGGTTATAATCGGATTCAGCTTCAACTGGATTCCCCATAGTATTATGGGCGTGATATTTATGATTGCTGCTGTGGGAGTTGTATATATCTTTACTGCTCTATCTTATATGTTCACATCACAAAAGGAAATAAAAGAGCTTAATAAGGCTCTCAACGAAAAGTATCATAACGGTACCTCTGAAACAGATTAACAAAACAGAAAAACTCGCCGATATGGCGAGTTTTTCTGTGGTTATACCGCACAGACGTACTTTGCGCGGTATAAGCCAGTATACAGAAGATTATTCTCCTTTTATAACAGCATCATATTTTAAAACAGCATCATAGCTTTCCTGTGTCATAGGGAATAACTTTACATCAACAAGCTTTGCGTCAACTGCCTGAATTGCAAGTGCATCAGCAACAGAAAGTCCGCCGCCGTTGTCGATAACATCAGCATTTGCAGCACCTTCGTCAGAAAGCTTATACTTGTCAGAGTTGCCAAGTGCCTGTAAAATTGCTGAAGCGTCTGCAATTGAAACAACGCCGTCGTTATTTGCGTCACCGTATAATGTTGCCTTTACTTCAACATCTCCTGTGTTAACAACATCGGCTGATTCATCATTGATAAATGAGAGAACCCATGCAAATGGTGCATTCCATTCAAGGTTAGTTGAGTTTACTGAATAAGCTTCAATTGAGTCTGCATAGCAGCTCTGTGCCGGATTATCATAAGCACCGGGGTCAAATCCTAAATGACGTACATAATCATCTGTAAGTTCACCACTTGAACCGCCAACAAGAACACCGTCGGGAGCGTATGGATATGACTTCTCAACGCTTCCAATCCAGAATCTGTGTGTAGGATTCTTTGCGTAGTAAGAGCCGTAACCTGTAACATATGAGAATGACATCGGGTTAGTTCCGAGGAGATAGTCAAGAGTCTGTGCGGCACCGTTGATATAGCCTGCCTTATCGGTAATATCGTAAGCGTAAGCCATAATAAGTGCGTTATTTAAAGCAATAGCATTTGAACCTTTTCTGTATCCTTTAAGCTCAATATGCGGAGTTAAACCAATTGGATCGTTATAACCCTTGTCTGTAATTTCATATGGTATGCCATAGCCCTGATTCTGCTGAATTTCAATGTACTTATCAGCAGCTGCAACAATTGCATCATTTACATCCTTTGCTGCGTAATCGGGGAGAAGGTCGCTGTTAAGTGCAAGTGTAAGTGTACCTGCTGCACCAGTATCACGCCAGTTAAGTGAAGAATTTACTTCCTCATTAAGCATTCCCGGATATGGGTCGATAATTTCTGTTGGAATCTTGAATGCATTCTCGTATTCAGCAAGCTCGCTAAGATACTTATTAGCAAGTTTGCCTGCATCCATTCTTGAAGCTGATACGAAAATTTCACAAGCTGCCCAGTATGCTTCGTCTGTTACATTGTTATCGCCGTAAGCCGCACCGCCCTTTGCCTGCATTGAAGGAGCATAGAGTGAATCCTCACGAAGTTCCTCAGCTGTAGTACTCATTTGATATTCAGGATGTATTTTATGAGTATCGTCATACTCATAATAGTGCTTCTGATATGCTTCATATGCTTCAACAGCACTGTTGAGATAGTTCGCAGCCTTTTCTGCATCGTAAGGTGCCCAGAGTCTTGCAGCCTGTGCAGCACAAGCAGCATAGTTCAATGTAGCCGCAAACGTAGGAGGCTTTACAACACGTAAGTTTTCACAGCTATACTTATAATACTGAGGCATTGTGTTAAGGTCATACCACTTGTAATCCTGAACCTTGTGATAGTAAAGACCAGCATATTCGCCCCATGTGGGCTCATCCGCCTGAACCTTCATCTTTGACATCCAGTCGAGTTCGTATGCCACTTCGTCAAGAATATCGGGAACATCATTCTTGTTTTCGGGAACAACTACAAGACCTGAACCGTCGTCAAACTTATCAGCCTTTTCATTGAGAAGTGATCTCTCGTACATATTCTGGAGAGTCCATGCAGTCATACCGCCGCTAACAACATATTTAGCGTGTTCGCCGCAAGCATACCAGCCGCCGCTTACGTCAATTTCAGATGAACCGTATGTTGATGTTATTTCTGTATCTGTACTGTAGGTGTTTTTCCAGATTTTCTGTACATATGCAAAGTCGGCATTGTTAGGGTCAGCGTGTGCAAGCATCTGCTTGTCGCCAGATGTGATGTAATCGGATGTCACATCAATTCCTGAACGGTTCTGATAGTACACATTAACTGCATCTGTCAGCATATTTCTATCAGCCATTCTGTAAATATCATCTGCAATTCTGAAATTGAATGAACGCCAGTTAGTTGCGGCAATGCGGAGGTAATACTCACCGGGAGTTTTAAATTCGCTGAAATCAAGTTTACATACATTATCAGCTGAATCGGCATCCTTGAACTTCTTGCCTGAAACACCCTCATATACAACCTTGCCTGTTTTTACATCAACAAGCTCAAAGTCGTAACAATCCTCTGTCAATTCTATCTCTGATGAATTTGGAGTAATTGAACCTGCATTATCGCCGAATGTTGCAACCTTTGCAAGATTTGGAAGATAACCAAGCTGGTTTACAGAGATAAAGTTGACCATTTCACCGTCAACCATAAGCTGGTCAGGATTAAGCTTTGCCGCACTGTCACGGTCTGTATATAACATTATTGTTTTATCGTATTCACAGGTAGTGGTATCTTCGGGACAGGTTGTACAGATAATAGACATATCATCGAACCAGATTTCGTCACCGTCCTGAGTGTTGCCTTCGTACTGAGTACCGTCAGCATACTGGAATACCCATTCAACATTTTCAATGTCCTTTGTAGGTGTGAATGTACCCTCAAATGTCTGATAGGAAGTTGTCAGAATAAATGCCTTGCCCCACTGACCGTCCATGTGTGGTCCCATCTGGAATTCATCGCCGTTTCCAACGAAATATTCTTCTTCACCTTTGTAATCGCCTATTTTAGAACAAAGCTCAATACCGCTTCTGCTTGCTTTAGCCTTAAAGCTTACCTCATATGTATGACCTTTCTTGAAGCTGAGGTCTTTGTGTTTGAACTGGAGATCCCATTTTTCGTGGTCAGCACCTACAGGAATGAGAATTGTAACGTGAGCTGCACCGTCCTCGATAGCATACTGCTGCTTTGCAGGGCTGCTGCTTACAAAATGCCATGGGAGAAGCTTATAGTCAAAGGAAGTTTCACCAAGCACCTGCACTTCATTTGTTGCAGCAGGAGGTGTTATAGTAGTTGTTGGTGTGGTAGTTGTCTTAGGCTTTGTTGCAGTTGACGTAGTTGTGGTGGATTTGGGCTTTGTAGTAGTTGTCTTAGGCTTTGTAGTAGTTGTCTTAGGTTTTGTTGTTGTAGTTGCAGTTGTGGTAGTTGGTGTTGCGAACTCGGGATTATCATATTGGTTGCAGCCGTAAAGTTCATCACATGATGTACAGATGATTGACATATTGTCAAACCAGATTTCATCGCCGTCAACAGCGTTACCATCATACTGAGTACCCTTAGCATAATGGAAGCCCCACTCAACATCCTCTAAATCCTTTGTACAGGTGAATTCACCCTCAAAGGTCTGATATTCGGTAGTCAATGTAGCAGCTTTGCCCCACTGACCGCCCATATGCGGACCTTCCTCAAATCCTTCTCCGTTGAGGACAACATATTCTTCATCGCCGCTAATAGTAGCAATCTGACTGCAAAGCTGCATGCCGTTACGTTTTGCCTTAGCGTCAAAGCGAATTTTGTAGGTGTGACCTTTTTGGAAGCTGAGATTTCTGTATCTGAACTGTAAATCCCATTTTTCGCCGTCTAAACCCTCGGACTCATTGATTGTGATGTGAACCGCACCGTCCTCAATTGCAAAATACTGTTCAGCAGGAGCAGATTCTACTGTATGCCACGGCAGCATCTTGCTGTCAAAGGTATTTTCAGCAAGCAGCTCGGCTGATGCATTAAAAGGCGCATAGGCTGCGGTTGTGGATGTGAACATTGCGGCAGCCATAATACTTGACGCAAATGCTTTGGAAATTTTTTTGTTCATTTTTAAACCCTCCCAAAAAATAAAAAATTTTCAATGTGCATATACGATGTGTGTATATGCATTTTAAAAGACGATTGTCGACTTTCTATAATATACACATTTCAGACTTTAAAAAGGTTGCAGAAATATGTATATTTTAAATATATATATATATCACATATATTTTATATATGCATTTCTTTTCTGTCAACCTATGTATTTATAATATCGCTGCAAATCAAAACGATAAACACCATTGGTTAATTTTATTTTAACACACGCGAATAACATTGTCAATACAGCTTACTGTTAATAATAAGCAACTTACACTCGTATATGCTGTTATATACCCGCATCTTCCCATACTTTTATTAAGGGAAGTCTACTCCGGATAAAAAAATCTTGATTTTCCCGCAAAAATGTGATATAATAGCATAGTTGTATAACAGAATAAAAAACTTTTCAAAAATTTTTCAGAAAAATGTGACCTGACGGTTTTCTGATGCGTTATATAGGCAGAGAGGTGAGAAATGAGTATTATCAGAAATACAAAAGCAGATATTGCTGCTATATATGAACGGAATGCTGATACACTCTTTCGACTGGCACTCTCTTATCTGCAATGCAGTGCCGATGCACAGGATGCAGTACAGGATGTATTTGCCTTGTATCTGAAAAAAACCAAAGAGTTCACGGATACTTCTCACGAAAAGGCATGGTTTGTCAGGGTGACCGTAAACCGCTGTCTTGACCTGCTCCGACGCAAAAAGGTGCGGAATTATATTCCGATTGACGAAATTGCAGAAACAATAGCACAGCCCACGGACGAAAAAGCTGCACTTGCAGCCGAGGTGAATGAATATCTTGCAAAAATTCCCGAAAAAAATCGTGCCGCTGTTGTGCTCCATTATCTTGAAGGCTATTCTGTTGAAGAAACCGCCGAAATGCTCGGTATATCTGAATCCGCAGTTAAAATGCGGCTTTCCCGTGGCAGAGAAGCCCTCAAATCAGCAATGGAAAAAGGGAAACTCTGAAAGGAGGAGAAGAATGTTTGACTCAGAACAGACAGACGCCTTCCGCAGTATCTCCGCACCAATGGAACTGAAAGAAAAAGTTCTTGCTTTAGAGCAGAAAAAGCCACATAACAACAGACGGATTATACTGAGCATAAGCAGCGCTGCAGCCTGTTTATTGCTTGTAGCAGCAATCCCGCTATTGAGCAGGCTTCCGCAAAAAAATCCCGCGTTTACCGTCAACGGAACAGCTATCGGCAGTGATGCTCTCCTGTTAAACGAAAACAACAGCGGAATAATGGCTGCATCAGCAAGAACAGTGCAGAAATATATGGCTGAAATTTCTGCGGAATTCCCGGAAAATACTGTTATTACAGTTTCAGACGGAAGTCTTGAACTGACCGACACCGATACCAATGAGTTTATAAGCGGCGGTGCGGAATGTACAGCAAAGGGCAATATAACAATCCGCTGGATTGTTGATTTACCCACAGAGAATACACAATATTATCTGACAACAGATACTGACGGCAAGAAAAAGACATTTGAAATGTATTACGAATCCGCTTCAGGTGCATGGTATATCATGCAGACCACGGATAAATAAAGGAAAAATTATTTTAAAGGAGAAATGTAAAATGAAAAAGGTATTAGCAATGATTATGGCGGCAACAATGGTTATGAGCATGACAGCATGCACAGGTGAGAAGGAAACAATCGAAAATTCCACACCTACAGAGGCAACCACAGAAGCAGCTACAGAAGAACCCACAGAGGCAACTAACGAAGTTATAGAAGAACCCCCTGTTGAAGAAGAAACAGACGCACCTGCTGATGGAAACGGCGAAGACGGCGAAACTGCTGTATCAGGCGATACATTGGGAGAAACTCTCCTTGCCGATTTTACAGAAAGAGCAGCTAATGAAGCAGCTACAGCACAGGAAATCGCTGACGGTCTTATGACAAATCCTGCAATCCTTTTCGGACCTGTTACAATGCCCGTAGAGCAGGGACTTCTCACAGGCTTCGGCAACACTGAAATCACAGGCTTCAAGGAAGGCGTAACATTTGCACCAATGATTGGCTCTATCGCATTTGTTGGCTATGTATTCGACCTTGAGGAAGGTACAGACGTAGCAGCATTTATGCAGACACTCAAGGACAACGCTGACCCAAGATGGAACATCTGCGTTGAGGCTGAGGAAACCGTATGTGAGCAGGTAGGCAATAAGGTATTCTTCGTAATGTGCCCTAAGTCACTTGAAGGCTGATATTTTTCCACACAGAAAATATATCCGTAATAAAACAAAAAACTCGCCTTAACGGCGAGTTTTTGTTAAGCATTATCTTATCTCTGCAATTTAATGCTGTACTCTGTACGAGTCATCGGGAACAATTCGGACTCAACAAGCTTTGCATTCACAGCCTGAATTGCAAGGGCATCCAGAGCCGAAATTCCGTCACCGTTATCGACAACGTCGGCATTAGCTTTACCCTGTTCGGAAAGAATATACTTATCGGGATTTCCCAATGCCTGGAAAATTGATGTAGCGTCTGCTATTGTAACATTACCGTCCACATTTGCATCACCAAAAATCGTTTTATCTGAAGCAGATGTCTCCTCAACAGTGGGAACTGTAACTTCTTCCTCAGGATTTTCGGTCACAGGGCTCTTGTAACCACATTCAGGAACCTGTACTTTTTCACAGTCAAGACAGATAATCGACATATCATCAAACCAGAGTTCATCACCGTTAACAGTATCACCATCATACTGGGTACCGTTGGCATACTGGAAAGTCCATTCAACATTTTCAAGATCCTGTGTAGGTGTGAAAATTCCCTTGAATGTCTGATATTCTGTAGAAAGATATGTTATTCTTCCCCACATTCCATCCATACAAGGACCCATCGCCATACAGTCCTTATCAAGGACAAAATAGTATTCCTCGCCGCTGGGAGAAGCTATCTGTGAGGAAATCTGCATTCCTTGTCTTGCGGACTTTGCCTTGAAGCGGACTTCATATCTATGATCCTTCTTGAAGCAAAGTTCCTCATGCTTCATCTGGAGATCCCATTTTTCACGGTCTGCACCATTTGCTGAAAGAATTTCAATGTGTAACGCACCGTCATCAACATAAAAATTCTGCTTTGCAGGACTTGCCTCAACGAATTTCCATGAGCCTGTTCCCTCATCGAAGGTAGTTTCACCGAGAAGCTGTGCAGCAGAATCTCTCACCGGTTCTTCCTCATATCCGCATACAGGATAATCGGATTCAGCGCAGCTTGTACAGATAATGGACATATCGTCAAACCAGATCTGGTCGCCAGCCTGTGCATTACCCTGATATTTCATTCCGTATGCATAATGGAAGGACCACTCCGCATCCTGAATATCCTTATCGGGAGTAAACGTACCTGTGAATGTCTGGTATTCTTCAGTAAGCTTTGCAGCTTCACCCCATACACCGCCCATAGCAGGCCCCGTTTTCATACTGTCCTTATCAAGGACAAAATAATACTCATCGCCTGTTATGGTTGCTATCTGGGAACAAAGCTCCAGACCATCTCTGTTTGATTTTGCCTTAAAGCTTACTTCATATGTATGACCTGCCTTGAAATCAAGATCTCTGTGTCTTAACTGTAAATCCCATCTTTCATTGTCGGCACCGTTTGCAGAAAAAATATCGACAAGTAACGCACCGCTCTGAACCTGCACGTTCTGTTCTGCATTACCACACTGCACCGCCTGCCACGGGAGTATCTTATTATCGAATGTTGTCTCGCCGATAAGCTGGGAAGCTGAAACGCTGAAATTCGCAACGGAAGGTGCTATCATAGCCACCGAAACAAGACTTGCAGCAATTGACTTAAAAACTTTCTTCATAGTAAATCCCTCCAGATTAAAATTTCTCTCATTACCGCACTTGGAATGCAGTATGAAAATCTTTAAAACACAGCTATTTTTTGCCATGTTTCCTATTTTTATTATATCAGAACAACGTTTTTAAGTCAACGCTTTCAGCCCCTTTTCAGCAAATTACACAACGTATAACTTGATTTCTTGTCAATTGTGACATTGCCGAAATAAAATCAGAAAATCAATCCGGAAAAATTTGGATTTTTATTGATTTTTCGTAAAAAATGTGATACAATAAGATTATCATATATTACAGAGCTGACAAGTGTCAGACAGATAATTATGTATACCATTTGTACAAGGAGGATTTTCTATGCTTTTTTCAAGTATAACATTCCTATACTATTTCTTCCCTGTTGTGCTGATACTTTATTTTATCGTCCCAAAAACGCTGAAAAACACGGTGCTTCTTATTACAAGCCTTGTTTTTTATGCCTGGGGCGAACCAAAATACGTCTTTCTCATGGTTTTCAGCATAATCTGTGGCTATATCTGCGGACTTCTCATTGAAAAATTCAGAGGTAAACCTGCCTCAAAAATTTCATTGATTGCTTCCTGTGTAATCAGTCTTAGTATGCTTTGCTACTTTAAGTACGCCGATTTTTTCATCACCAATTTCAACACCGCAACAGGACTTTCCCTGCCGCTTCTGAAACTTGCCCTGCCTATCGGCATAAGCTTCTACACCTTCCAGATTTTAAGCTATACCGTCGATGTGTACCGTGGTGATGTTCCTGCACAGCGTAATCCCGTTGATCTTGCGGCTTATGTGACAATGTTTCCACAGCTTATAGCAGGCCCCATTGTCCGCTATTCCGACGTTGCAAAACAGCTGGCTGAACGCAGCCATTCCATTGACAAGACAGCCTGCGGAATCAGACGTTTCATCTGCGGTCTTTCCAAAAAAATATTTATCGCCAATGTTCTCGGTGAGCTTGCTGGTCTTTTTCTCGCCTCCCGACAACAATCTGTACTGTACTGCTGGATGTATGCCGCAGCCTATTCATTGCAGATTTACTTCGATTTTTCGGGCTACAGCGATATGGCAGTAGGTCTGGGTAAAATTCTCGGCTTTGACTTTATGGAGAACTTCAACTATCCGTATATCTCGTCGAGTATAACTGAATTCTGGCGCAGATGGCATATTTCCCTCGGTTCATGGTTCCGTGACTATGTGTATATTCCTCTTGGTGGAAATCGTGTATCAAAGCTTAAATGGTTCCGCAATATATTCGTTGTATGGATGCTTACAGGATTCTGGCACGGTGCCGACTGGAATTTCATTGTATGGGGGCTTTATTTCGCATTCTTTCTCATTCTTGAAAAACTTTGGCTGGGAAAATTCCTGTCAAAATACAAGGCAATAGGACATTGCTACGTTCTTGTTGCAGTAATGATAAGCTTTGTAATATTCGGTATGCCTGACTTCGGACTTGCCTTCGACTGCATAAAGGGAATGTTCGGTATGAATGGACTCCCTCTCGCTACAGCTGAAACGTTCTATTATCTGCGTAGTTATGCAGTAATTTTCGCTATTGCATTAATAGGGGCTACTCCCCTGCCCAAAAAGCTCTATACTATGGCAGAAAAGAAGTTCACCGCAGTTACTGCTATTGCTGAACCTGTTGCAATTGTGATACTGTTTCTTCTTGCTACAGCCTATCTGGTGGACGGCTCGTTTAATCCGTTCCTTTATTTCCGTTTTTAAGGAGGCATGGATATGAAATACAACTTTAAAAATACGGCGTCTGTAATAGGCACAGGTCTTACTGTGGCAATTCTTTCTTTATGTGGAATTTTCGGCAATAAAAGCGATTTTTCCGAAAGTGAACGACGTGTTCTTGCCAAACTCCCCGACGTCAGCACTGAAACAGTTTTTTCAGGACGTTTTATGTCGGATTTTGAAGATTATGCCCTCGATCATTTCCCTATGCGTGATACATTCAGAGGAATAAAATCAGCGTCGGTGCTTGGTATTTTCGGACAGCTTGAAACAAACGGACTATATATGCAGGACGGATATCTCGCCAAAGCTGAAACGGAACTTTCCGATGAAATGCTCAACCATGCGGCAGAACGTTTTCAGTATATCCATGATACTTTTCTTAAAGATACGGAAACAAACGTATACTTCTCAATCATCCCCGATAAGCATTATTTTCTTTCACAGGAAAGCGGCAGACTTGCCCTTGACTATAACGAACTTGTTTCCGAAATGCGTAATAAAACGGAATATATGGAATATATCGACATCTTTCCGCTTCTTTCAATTGAAGATTATTACCGCACCGATACTCACTGGCGACAGGAAAAAATCACAGATGTTGCTGCTGCAATCGGCTCGGCAATGGGCATAAATCCCGACGCTGAATATGCTACTCTTGAACTTGATAAAGACTTTTACGGCGTATACTATGGCCAGCTTGCACTTCCTGTTGAACCTGATACACTTTTTTATCTCAACAATTCAATCCTTGACGAATGTACTGTTAAAAGCTATAACACAGGGGTGCCCGTTGAAAAAAGTATGTATGATATGGAAAAAGCACAGGGCAGAGATCCCTATGAAATGTTTCTCTGCGGCTCCGATGCACTTGTGACAATCGAAAATCCCAATGCCACAACTAACAGGGAGCTTGTTGTATTCCGTGACTCATTCGGCAGTAGTCTTATACCCCTGCTTGTAGAGGAATATTCAAAAATTACTCTCGTTGATATCCGCTATATACAAAGCAGTGCGATTGGCAGCTTTGTTGAATTTGAAAATCAGGATGTGCTTTTCCTTTACAGCACACTTATTCTTAATAATAGTCTTGGTATGAAATGATATTTTATCCCCGTTTGCATATACGCAGACGGGGATTTTTATGGCAGATTTCATTTTCACTTCCTTCTTAACGATAAGTTCACATAAAATTCATTGACATTATGTATAATATATGTTATAATTACACTAATAAGGCTGTAACGCCAAATTAATGTACATTTACGAAAGGAAGTATTTATTATGTCACAGAGAATTGTATTAAACGGAACATCCTATCATGGCAAAGGTGCAATCGCTGATATTGTCACCGAAGTAAAAAGCAGAGGATTTAAAAAGGCTTTTGTATGTTCAGATCCCGACCTTGTTAAGCTTAGTTTAACTGCGAAAGTAACCTCGCTTCTGGACGCCGACAATATCCCCTATGAAGTATTTTCCGAAATCAAGCAAAATCCCACCATCAAGAATGTTCAGGACGGTGTGGAGGTATTCAAGGTATCTGAAGCCGACTGCATTATCGCTGTAGGTGGCGGCTCCGCAATCGATACTGCAAAGGCTATCGGTATCATCATTACAAATCCCGACTTTGCTGATGTCAGAAGTCTTGAGGGTGTTGCTCCTACAAAAAATCCCTGTGTTCCCATTCTTGCTGTTCCAACAACAGCAGGTACTGCCGCAGAGGTTACTATCAACTATGTTATTACAGATGAAGAAAACAACCGCAAAATGGTCTGTGTAGATACACATGATATCCCCATTGTGGCTTTTGTTGACCCCGATATGATGGCTACAATGCCAAAATCCCTTACAGCCGCAACAGGTATGGACGCTCTCACACACGCAATTGAGGGCTATATCACAAAGGGTGCATGGGAAATGACTGATATGTTCCACCTCAAGGCTATCGAGATTATTGCCGCTTCATTACCTGGTGCTGTTAACAATACACCCGAAGGCAGAGAAGGCATGGCTCTTGGTCAGTACCTTGCAGGCATGGGATTTTCAAACGTAGGTCTTGGCATTGTCCACTCTATGGCTCACCCCCTTGGTGCTCTTTATGATACACCGCACGGTGTGGCAAATGCAATTATTTTGCCTACAGTTATGGAATACAACGCAGAAGCAACAGGCGATAAGTATAAATATATCGCAGCAGCAATGGGCGTTGAGGGCACTGAAAACATGTCAGTTGAGGAATATCGCAAGGCAGCTATAGACGCTGTTCGCCAGCTTTCAATTGACGTTGGCATTCCCGCCGACCTTAAGGATATTGTAAAGCCCGAAGATGTTCAGTTCCTTGCCGAATCAGCATATGCAGATGCTTGCCGCCCCGGCAATCCAAAGGACACATCCGTTGAAGACATAATCGAGCTCTACAAATCATTATTATAAACATTTTCTCCTGTACCGGTAATTAATCGGTACAGGATTTTTTATCATAAATATTGACCTTGTATGTTTATTCTGGTATAATATAGGTAAGTAAAAAATAGGCGGTAAGAATATGAAACAAATTATTACAAAGGTGATTATAACTATGGGGATTTTAACAATGACTGGCTGTAATGAGCCAGCAGAAACAAGCGTTAGCACAGAACAGTCAACAACTGCTGAAACCATATCAACTGAAAGCACCTCAATGGTTGTTAACGGCTACATGCAGATTTCACAGGAAGAAGCAAAAGCCATTATGGACACCGAGAAAGATTATATTATCCTTGATGTGCGTACAATTGAGGAATTCAACGAGGGGCATATTGAGGGAGCAATTCTCATCCCCGATTATGAAATCGGGGAAAAGGCTGGGGAAACTCTCACAGACAAAAATCAGCTGATACTTGTCTATTGCAGAAGCGGCAGACGAAGCAAATTAGCTGCCGCTGAGCTTGCAGAAATGGGATATACCAATGTTAAGGAGTTCGGCGGTATTATTGATTGGAGTTATGGGACGGTAACAGAATAAGGAGAGAAATTTGAAAAAAGCTATTTTATTTGACCTTGACGGTACATTATGGAATTCTTCAGAACAATGTACTGAGGCATGGAATGAGTGCCTCCGCACACAGACAAATCTTACAAAACAGATAACAGTTGACGATATGCATGGGTATATGGGTAAAACCATTGAAGCCATAGCGGCATTAATGCTGACTGAATTATCTAAAGGTGAACAACTGCGTATTATTAAACTTTGTACGGATAATGAGCAAGAATATCTGCAAAATCATAAGGCAAAGCTTTATCCCGATGAGTATGAAATTCTTTCAGAACTTTCAGAGGAGTATGAACTTGGAATAGTCAGTAATTGTCAGGATGGCTATATACAGATATATCTGGAGCAATGCGGTTTTGCTGAGTTATTCTGTGATTTTGAAAGTGCAGGAAAAACAGGGAAATCCAAAGGCGAGAATATACGTCTTGTAATGGAACGTCAGGGAATTGACGAGTGTGTATACATAGGAGATACCCAGGGCGACTGTGATGCTGCGGCAGAAGCAGGAATTCCGTTTATTCACGCTTCATATGGTTTCGGAAGGGTTGATAATGCTGTCGGAGTGTTGACAAAGCTTTCTGATTTGCGAGAAATTTTAAAATCAATCGGAATATAACGAATTTAAGTTTAATTAGTAAAAATTAGGAAAAACAACTATGTTATATCTTAAATCGGCAAATTATGAAGATATAGAAAAAGAATGGCAGTTTCAGCGGAATATTCCCATTGAGGAAAACAGTTTTATCAATGAATATTACGATATCAGCAGAGAAGATTTCAATGCTGCCCTTGATACGATGATAGAACAGTCAAAGGGACTTCAGCTTCCCGAAGGATATGTGCCGCAGACTGTATTCTATCTTTGGAACAATGAGAAAATAGTCGGAACATTTCACCTAAGACATTATCTTTGTGAGTCCCTTGTGAACGGCTCAGGGCATATCGGATACTATATCTCACCCGAATATCGGGGCATGGGATATGCAACAAATGGATTAAAACTCATATTGGAAGAAGCAAGACAAATCATTCCCGAAGATGAAATATATCTTCGATGTGATAAAAATAATACTGCATCTTTGAAAGTAATGCTCAATAATAAAGGATATATACATCACGAGGATGAGTGTAAATATTATGTGCGTATAGCAAAATAATACAATGGAGGAAGAATTATGGCACTACCTGATTTCAAAAAACTCGAACAGAATAAGAACGCAGTACCCGAATGGGCAAAATATCTTAAAGAGGGAGAGTTCATAAGCTACGAAAACACATACAAAAGCAAGATATACTTTGATTTATTTGACAAATACGTGTACCCCTGTGAAGAAACAGGAAATATCCGCTATTATGTCTATAATCCCATAAAGCATGGTGCAGACGCAAACAAGAAATATCCTGTGCTTATGTGGCTTCACGGTGCAAGCAATTCTCTTATGGAGGAGGGCTGTATAATGTGCTGTGGTGCGGAGCAGTATGCGTCACCGAAATATCAGCAGGCAATGGGCGGAGCGTTTATAATTGTTCCCCTTGCCAATGAGGAGCGACTGGAGGACGGCAGAATTCTCGGCACATGGTCAAAGGAACATTCTGCACCAATCAAAGCAATTTATGATAAAGTCTGTGAGGATTTCAAGGACAATATCGGCAGGAAATTTGTTATGGGTGCTTCTTCGGGAGGATATTTCACATGGCGGCTTTTAGAGAACTACTGCGGATATTTTGACGGAGCAATTCCGATTTCATCGTTTTATGTTCCCGCTGATGAAGCCCTTGACAGAATTTCAGAAAGCGGAACAACTCTCATTATCGCCCACGGCAGACATGATGAAATGGCGGATTTTGATGAATGTATAGTTCCACGAATTGCAAAACTGGAACAGATGAAAAACTGCATCTGCTTTTTCCCTGAGTGGGTGTATAACGGTGATGGCGGTGTATCTTCTGTTTTCTATGGTCTGGAAATGGGACAGCATTGCATGATTAACTGGGTTCAGCATAATCTTATGTTTGACAATGGTCAGCCTGCTGATGAAAGAATTCCCGACGGTGTGACAGGATGGATTAAAAGCATTTGTGAGGAATTATAATGGAATTTTGCAGATTAGGGAAAAATGATATTAATTCGCTTGTAAAAATGCGTATTATGTATTTACGTGAAGATTTCACGGAATCAACAGATGAACAGTTCACTGAAATTGAAAAAAATCTTTACAGTTATTTTGAAAAGCATCTGAATAATGATTTATTTGCTTTTGGTGCAATGGAAAATGATAATATTATTTCAACTGCTTTGCTGTTGATAATCGAAAAACCCTGCAACCCAAGATTTATTACAGGCAAAACAGGAGAGGTTTTCAGCGTATATACGCTTCCCGAATACCGCAGACAGGGAAACGCTATGAAAATTATGGAAATGCTTTTAAATTTTTCTAAAGAAATTAATCTTGATATTATAAATTTTAAAGCAACGCAAGACGGATTTCCTCTTTATAAAAAGTTGGGATTTATCGAAGACAGTCTATGCTGCATGCCGATGAAATACACATTTGAGTAACAACATCACCGCACAAAGCTTTGTTTGAGCATTGTGCGGTATTTTGTATCAAAATGATATACAAATGACACACAGGTATGCTATAATACAGATATAAGATTAAGGAGCTTCTTATTTATGAAAATACTTATTATTGAAGATGATTTGCAAATCTGCGAGGTAACTCGTAAATATTTCACAAACAAAGGGGCAGATATCACTGCTGTAAATAATGGTAAAGAGGCACTTGAAATGGTTGAAAGCCGCCTTGATGATTTTTCCCTTGTACTGCTTGACATTATGCTGCCCGAAGCGGACGGCTTCACCATTTGCCGTACAATCCGCAAAAAGAGCAGTATCCCCGTAATTTTCATAACCGCAAGAGGACTGGAGGACGATATTCTCCACGGCTACGACTTAGGCTGTGATGATTACATTGTGAAACCGTTTTTGCTGTCAGCACTTTATGCCAAATGTCAGGCTATTGTAAAGCGTGTTGACGGCAATTCCGAAAATATTCTGAAATGCGGTGATATTTCCCTTGACACACGAAAGCTTGTTTGCTTTGCGGAGGGAAATGAGGTTGAACTGACACCAAAGGAATTCGGTATACTCCGCTATCTTATGGAGCATCAGGGCTGGGTAGTTGACCGCGAAACCCTGCTGAATAAGGTGTGGGGAGATGATTTTTTCGGAATTGACAGGGTAGTTGACAACAACATCAAGCGGCTACGCAAGACGTTAGGCGGTGCAGGAAAGCAAATCCACACCGTTATCGGCAGAGGATATAAGCTTACCGACGAGTAAGGAGAGAGATTTATGAAAAAGAAGAAAAAACGTGTTACATTGGCATCACTTCTTGTAAAGGCTTTGTGTGCATCGGCAGTAGTTATTTTTATATTTGCAAGTGGATACAGAGAGTATCTGAATTATGAAATCAACAGGCAGTCACATGAATTAGTTTTTTCAAATATTGAAGATTATAAAGAGCAGATAGACAAATTGGAAATAGATTATTCCGAAGAAGAAATATTGAAGAGAATGAATGCACGATTACCTATATTCGGCGTTTTTGAGATAGATATAGACGACCCTTTGATGTATCAAAATGTTATGATAAACCCCTTATATTCAGAAAACTGTCATTTTGCAACGGCGATTATTGACGAAAATAAAAATATAGTTGCTACAAATGAAAAAAGCTTTGTATCAATGATTAGATTCGGCAAAAATCATAAAGACAATGGTTGTTATTCCTGCAACAGGGAGCTTATAAATCTTCCGGAAGTAGATAAGTTTTATGATGAGTATCTTAATAAAGAGAGTTTTAACCTTTATTATGAGTATGATTTTGACAGCGTCTATGTAAACAGAGAGAATTTTACATTTATCCCTCATAAAGGAACAGCAACGCTTATTAAAAATGAAAATAGAGTTTCTTATTATTACGATGAAGAAGAATATAACTCAAAAATAAGTGTTGTAGAAACAGTTGATATTGATATAACAATTGACAGCGATGAATATGAACTTATAGAGCTTTCAAAGTTTAAAGGCAGTTTTGATGATGAAAGGACATACCCAAGGCAGTCTATTATAGGTTATTACGGCGAAGAAAAGGAAATCATAGACAGCTTTGATTTCACACCAATCAGAAAATTGGAATCCGAAGGAGATCGCTCATGGGAAATAGAAGACGGAGTTGAGCAGTATAAACGATATGAACGTGTGTATATAAATAAAAAGCCTTATTACCTCTTTGTAGGCTATATAGTAGACTATAACGATAAAGACGTTGTGAATTTTCATATCAAATGGTCAATTATTTTCGGCGTATTTGTGCTGTTTGCGGCTATGCTTCTTGTATGGTTTGAGAATACGAAAAATAAGGCAAAATATGCTATGGAGGACTATCAGAGGGATTTGACAAATAATCTTGCCCACGACATAAAAACTCCCCTTATGGCAATCGGCGGCTACACGGAGAATATTATGGAGGGAAACCTCACCGAAAGCGAACAAAGGGCTTATCTTAGCCATATCCTTGAAAATGTCAGCTTTGCGGATAATCTCGTAAACCGCACGTTACAGCTTAATAAAATGGGCGAAACCAAGCCGAATAAGGAAAAAATTAAGGTTGAGAAAATTTTTGAAAAGGCTATACAGAAATACGCTCCCATGCTTGATGAGAAAAACATAAAATACACGGTAAACGGCAGCTGTGAGGTCAAGGCTGAGCCTGTTTCCTTTGAAGTATTGGTAGAAAATCTGGTATCAAATGCGGTTAAGTATACGCAGGAAAATGGGGAAATAAAGGGGATTTTCAATAGCAAATCCTTTACCGTTACAAATACGGTTGCGGATAAAATTGATACAAAGGATTTAAAAACACCCTTTGTTCGTGGTGATAAATCCCGAAGCAACGTAAAAGGCAGCGGTTTAGGCTTGTCAATTGCGGATAAATCGGCAATTTCAAACAATATGAAGCTGAAAATTTCCTGCTCCGACAAAGAATTCAAGGCGGAAGTAAAATTGTAAAAACACAAAACGGCAGGATTAACATTGAAAATCCTGCCGTTTTTATGATTATAAGAATATATATTTCAGAATAAACAGTACTGCAAGTACATACATTACGGGATTTACCTTCTTAGCCTTACCGCATACGAGATTTAAAATCACATATGAAATAACACCAATGGAAATACCCTCGGAAATACTGTAGAACAAAGGCATTGCAAGTATACAGAGATATGCTGGTATTGCTGATGTGTAGTTCTCCTCTGTAAGCTTAAGCTCTGCAATATTGCTGAACATGAGGAATCCTACAACGAGCAGTGCAGGTGCAGTTGCAAATGAGGGAATTGCTGTAAATACAGGTGCAAAGAACATTGACAACAGGAATAAAATAGCTGTAGTAAATGCTGTAAGACCTGTTTTTCCGCCTGCCGCAACACCTGCGGAGGACTCAACGAATGTTGTTGTTGTGGAAGTTCCCAGTACAGCACCCGCAGAAGTAGCAATAGCGTCAGCTAAAAGTGCAGGACGAATTTTCGGCAGTCTACCCTCTTTATCAAGCATATCAGCCTTTGTTGCAACTCCTATAAGAGTACCGAGTGTATCAAACAAATCAACAAACAGGAATGAGAAAATGATAACAATGAAATTGAAGATTCCCACACCGCTGAAATCTACATTGAAGCACTGTCCAAATGTTTCACCAAGCTTTGAAAAATCAGTTATTTCAAATGTCGGCAGAAGTGAATAGTAACCATTCGCCGCATCTACAGTGTAAATTCCTGTGAGCTGGCATATAATTCCGAGAACCCATGTTGCAAGAATACCAACGAGAATTGAGCCCTTGAATTTCTTTATGTAAAGTATCGCTGTAAGGAATGTTCCGACAACGGCAAGCAATGCACAAATACCGGAGGTTGAGAAATTATCACGGAAGCTTACAATAGAAACAAGTGTGGATGAGTTGTCAACAGCAAGTCCTGCATTCTGTAAGCCGATAAATGCAATAAACAAGCCTATTCCCACAGATACAGCATGTTTAAGGGATAATGGAATTGCGTTGAAAATCGCTTCTCTGACATTTGTAAGTGAGAGGATAATGAATATTATACCCTCAATAAATACTGCCAGCAAGGCTGTCTGCCACGAATAACCAAAACCGATTACAACCGTATATGCAAGAAAAGCATTAAGTCCCATGCCTGCGGAAAGGGCAAAGGGCATATTTGCCATAAACGCCATACAGGCTGTTCCGATAAACGAAGCAAGACAGGTTGCAAGCAGTACAGCAGTAGGATTCATACCTGCATCACCCAGAATACTTGGGTTTACCGCCAGAATATATGCCATTGTCATAAATGTCGTAATACCTGCGGTAATTTCGGTTTTAACATTGGTGTTGTTTTCTTTTAGTTTGAACAAACGATTCAACATTGTTCATTCCTCCTTGATTTTTTCTTTGCCGGAAATAAAAGGCAACACCCAAATTATAGCATAAAATCTGAAACATTTCAAGAGAATATAACGTAATACAAAGGGATTTGGACAAATTGCCAAATTCCCCTGCTTACAATTGTGCAATATCCACCTGCTGCGGAATTTTTTTATCCACACATGCATATTTTTTATTGTAATATTTTGAAAAAAGGAGAATTACAATGAAAAATGCCAAACGAAAAATTATTATAGGAGCTGTTTTTTCAGCATGCACCGCTGCCGCTATTTGGAGTGGAAGTATAATTACAGAAAAGGCTGAAACCGTGCCTGCATCAGTTATGGGGGTATATGAGGAAACTCCAGTTATTGTACTGGACGCAGGGCATGGTGAATCAACTTAAACCAAGTCGTAATTCAAAACGGCAGGGCCCTTGTGGGAATCCTGCCGTTTTTGTTGTGGTTTGATTTTTTGTAAAATGAGGTTAGGAGTATGACTGTGAAAATTTATTCAAAGAGCCTCTGAAAAAAAGTCTGTAAAAAATCAGCCAACTGTGGTATAATAGAAAACACAGTTGGCTGATTTTTTATGGGAAGAAGAAAAAGAGAAAGAATGAGCGAAGGCAAGAAGAACATCATCGGAATGTTGCTGGAGGAGTATGACATCCAAAGTGCAAAAGACATCGAGGATGCTCTTAAGGATTTGCTTGGCGGTACAATTCAGGAGATGCTGGAGTCCGAAATGGATGAGTATCTGGGTTACAATGCCTACAAGCGTTCTGATAATCCTGACTATCGCAATGGAAATAAAACAAAGAAAATACGCGGAAATTTCGGTGAAACTGAAATTGAAGTGTCGCAGGATCGTAACGGCACATTTGAACCTAAGATTGTCAAAAAGCGTCAGAAGGACATATCTGGAGTGGAGCAGAAAATAATTTCTCTTTATGCAAAAGGCATGACAACAAGCCAGATTAGCGAAATCATTGAGGATATCTATGGTTTTGAGGTTAGTGACGGTTTTGTTTCAGATGTAACAGACCGCCTTTTACCGCAGATAGAGGACTGGCAGAAACGCCCATTAGACGATGTATACCCGATAGTATTCATTGATGCAGTGCATTTTTCAGTACGTGATAATGGACAGATAAAAAAGCTTGCAGCGTACGTAATACTGGCAATCAGCCTGAC
>JAFYUM010000018.1 GCA_017558505.1 Ruminococcus sp.
AAGATCATAGCCGCTGTTGCAGTCTGATGAACCGAAGAAGATTACATCATATTTCCATGCACCATTTTCGTCAATAAGGCAGGTATATGGATCGGTATTAAAATCATGTATGTGTACCGAATCAATGTTGAAGATACCCTTTCCTGCAGGAAGCTCCGTATTGCTTATAGTATTATTCATCCACTCAACGAGATACGGGTTCAGCGGATATATATTAAGTACATCAATTGTTTCCTCTTCATTCCATATAGAACGCGGCTCCCATGAGGCACCGTCTGTTTTTCTGAAAAGCTGGTAGCTGTAGCTTTCAGCTTCATTGCTTATATCATTCCATGAAAGGTTTACCATATTTTCTGTTTCGGGATCGATTTCACTGTTAAGTATAAGCTCCTGAACAGGCTTTTCAACAACCTGAAGCTTGCGGCTGCTTTCTGAAATGAGATTGCCCTCAGCATCATATAATTTTGCGGATACTGTATATTCTCCTGCATTCTTCACAGTAAATGTAAGCTGTGATTCATTTTTATATACAGGATAATTTGCTTTTCCCTCAAAATATGTCGGAACACCCTTTTCAAGAGAAACGTCAAACCTGGTTTCTGAAACACATTCTTCATTGCAATTAACAGAAAGCTCAACGGAGCCGTTGAATATGTCGTTTGAATAATAATTGATTTCAGCACCTGCAGAAATGTCTGTTTCATAACCTGCATATACATAATATTCACTTAAAATAGGACCGAACCAGGTTACCTCAAACTGAAGAGGTTCACTTTCGGAAGGTTCCTCGATTACAGGAGCTTCTGAAACGGTGTATCTTGTGGTATTTCTGCATATTTCTTCGTTCTCGTATAAGCAGATAACAGAAATCTCATAAACGCCTGCTTCCGTAGTATCGGGTGTGAATTTCAGAGAATTATTACTGATACCGTTGCTTTCTGGAAGAAGAACAGCAGATTCGGCTGCGGATTTGATTTCTTTACCGTTTTTGGTTACAATCGTTTTCATTTCTACTGTACGCTCAATATTTGTAGCGTAAAGCAGCTTGTAGGAAATATTGACCTCCTCATCAGTACCTGTAAATGAGGACTGCTTGTCGAGAATTACTGCCAGATTATTGATTTCTGTTGAGTATACCTCTTCAGCATCGGTAATTTCGATTTCGATTTTTTGTGATTTTATAAGAGTATCTCCGTTATAAAGCTCAGTAAGCGTATAGATACCCTCGTTAGAAGGCTCTGAAAGACTGAATTCACCCGCAGTTGTTTCATATTTGGATTCAGCTGCAGGAAGAATAATATCATTTTTGTTTTCATAGATGATGTTATCACCGTTGAAAACTGTAAATTTCAGAGTCAGGGGAGCGTCATAATTACTTGAATATTCAATGGCTGCAGCAGCCTGAATAGAAGTAGTCTCAGATGTGCTGCCTGTATTGCTGCTGAGTTCAGTGTTGAATGAAGTAACCTTGATACGATTTTCATAATTAACTGATTTTAAAAGTCTGATAACAAGTGAAGTAATATGAACACTGTCTGCAAAGCTTCCGTTCTTTTTCTGAACAGCAGCAAGACTTTCAAGAATTTCAACAGCGTCAGGTTCTTCGCCGTACTGATAAAGAGCAAGGTGTTTGTATACTGTCTTTTCAAGCGTATCATCGCTGTAATTATCCTTAATATTATTTTTAAGATAATCGGCGATATTTGTAAGAATGAGCGTATCACGACTTTGGGCGTTAAAATATCTGCTGATACTGTATAAGGTCATTGCAGATAATACTACATCGCTGTTATTGGCTTTATTGTAGGATAAGCCGCCGTCTTCGTTAACGGAATTGAGCAGATAAAGCCAAAGAGAATCGGCTGAAATCGCACTTCCGTTGTATCCTGTTTCATTGATAGCATCGAGTACGAGTACAGAGTCAAGTATATCACTTGAATAATCGGGATAAAGTCCGAATCCACCGTCTTTATTCTGGTAATTTTCTATGTGTGTAAGATATTCGGAATTTTTGGTTGCAGAAGCGAGACATGCTACCATATCAATATTTGAGGTCGAGATATTATCTGAAATCCATTTTTCACTGCTTTCAGGAATAGCGGCTTGTGCATATTCTAATGCCATAATGGAGTCAGCGGTATCATTAATCGTTTTATTGTCTCCGAAGCTATAGTCGCAGTTTTGCTTGCTGTTGATATATGCAGCAGCGTTTTCTATTATCCTGCTGCATTCAGCGGTATAATCGCTTTTATCCATACCATGTGTAGTTATTCTTATCATTGCAAAAAGATTTACGGTAAAGATAAGTGCAAGAAAAACAGAAAGATATCTGCGAATGCGGGTATTTTCTCTTTTAAATAAGTACAATTTCATCATTCCTTTCAATAATAATAAAAGTGTGTATATACGGCTTAATTACTCAGATCATATATATCATTCCCCACTGTGTGATTATATTAAATGTGGACGCAATGTTAATAAATATAATTATAGCATTTCTATATTGGTTTGTCAAGTATTTCGCTATTATACTGTACGTATACAATATACTCTGCAAAAAGCTCATCAGATACTTGATAAATTACATAAAACAGAGTATAACATAAGAAGGCAAGAGAGTTGTTGACAGCGGTCTTCATTGCCGTGCAAAACTGGGAGCCTTAAAAGATGGGAACCCTACCGCACTAAATAGGAAAACGGCTGTGTTGCGAGCAACACAGCCGTTTTATTTGAGCTTTGTAAAAATGGAGAAATAAATTTATACTATATCGACATGAAATATGTCAGAATTCTCTCCCATGTAGATGAGCATGTGATGTCCGTATCACCACAACGTCAGAAGCAGTCCGACCGGTCGTAGGCAATGTGGTTATGCTGAACGGCAGAAATTATTGCATCCCATTCTCTTCACCGAAATCGGAATTTGGAATGATGAAACGCAAGAGGATGAATTCAGCATGGCGATGGTTTGATACGCACCTACAAACATAACAGTGATAATATGGAAACAGTGGAAGACAGGAAAGAAAAGGTTATGGGGTTCCTAAACTCGGAGTACCGAAATGGATAACCAATAAGGTGTCACAATGGTGGAATCATTATCAGTTTGTAGCTACAAAATCCGTTTTGGGAAGTGTAGTATCAAAAGAAATACTGACAAAGCATGGCTTAGTCAGTATTTCAGATTACTATGCATTAGTACATATTTAATTTTAAATTGAACCGCCGTATGCCGAACGGTACGTACGGTGGTGTGAGAGGGTGGAGCAATTTTGACCTACTCGATTACTTTTCTATTGTATCAATTCACATCTATAGATCTAATCACCATGCTGACTTGCATCATGATTGACCGCTTCGGCGTGATCCGTTATTATCTCTATGACAGAGATGTAAACAATGAATACTTCTTCGGTATTCCCAATGGCAACAAGATTGAGATTTATTTCCTGACTTCAGCTGAGGATCTGTACAAATACCTTGCTAAGGAAAGTGAGAAGTTAGTTAATTAATTGGCGCTAAAAAGGCATTATCACCAATTAAAATACTGAAAGTATAAAATACAACTCAAGAGTCTAAAAAAGTTCAAAACGCACGCTTTGATACTTGAGATTTGCATAAAAATATGATATAATCTTACTAATATAATTCAAAAGCAAGGTGGCGAAATGAGTTGGGCTATAAAACTGTCGACGGTCTTATGAAACATTTGCGAAACAATGGTATTGATATTGCTGGAAGTACACAGAAACAGCAATTAATAAATACGGGATATTTTCATGGTTATAAGGGATATCGTTTTTTCAAGAAGTCTAATAATCCAATTCCGTTTTTTACTTATGGTGATATTTATGCAACAATAAAGTACGATTCGGAGTTGAAAGCACTTTTTTATGGAAAAATAATGTTCATTGAAACAGCAGTGAAGAATATTGCACTTAACAGAATCTTGCTTGATGCTAATTCTGAAAGTATTCAAGAAATGCTGAAAAAAGTCGTTGCAGGATATAATAGCTTTCCAAATGGAACTGACGAAAATACAAGAAAAAAAGCTCAGAAATCAAAACTGAATCTTGAAACTCGCATACAAGGTTCGATTCTTAAGGCTTATAATAACGAGAATCCACAGATAACTCATTTTTATAATTCTCCAGGTAATAGTGGTGTTCCGTTATGGGCACTGTTTGAAATCCTAACTCTCGGAGATTTTGCAAATCTGCTTTCGTGTTTGACTTTTAATACGAGGGATAGAATTACGACTGATCTTGGAATGCATGTATCTTCAATAGACAGCAATCGTGAACTTATTTATAGATATCTTTATCTTTTGAAGGACTTACGCAACGCAGTTTCTCATAATGCAGTGGTTTTCGATACGAAATTTAAAAAATTTGATCCATCTAAAGCTATGAAAAAGTGCCTTCAGCAGGAATTCAATCTTTCTCAACAGGTGGATTTTCAGACAATTGATGATTATGTGATTATGGTATGTTATTACCTTAATCTTCTCAAAGTCTCTAAGACAGAAATACGTGCATTTGTTAGAGAATTTGAGAGAATAACTGATGGATACATTCGAACAGTAGATGCGACAGTTTCTAAAATTGTAGTAAATGCGAATCTGTCTAGAAAGATTTCAGCACTAAAAATTTCTATTTAAGTATTGACATATTTCTGTTTTTAGTGTATAATAATAGTAGTAATTTGGGTGCGTGTTTTCGGATGCGCATCTGAAAGGGTCGGAGCAATCCGATCCTTTCCTTTTATAATTCCCAACAGAATATTCCATAATATGAAAAAGCTATTTGCTATATTGGATGGACGGCAAGAAGCGAATGGAGTAGGAATCGTCTCCCTTAAAAATATTGCGTTGATATGTCGATGTAAAGGAGAAATTTTATGAGCCAGTTTCCAAGTCCAAAAGAAGTAGAAAGAATCAAGAAGATGTACCCCAAGGGTACAAGGATTCTGATTGAGAGGATGAAGGATCCTTATCATCCGATTGAACGAGAAACGAAAGGTACTGTTGACTATGTAGACGATGGAGGTACGCTTCATTGCACTTTTGACAACGGACGGAATCAGGGAGTTGTTACCGATGCAGATATTTTCCATGTCATTAACAGGCTGAATGTTCCCATTGCTGAGCGTTATGCTTATCTGCTTGGCTCCGCAATTGACGGTAACAAGCGACTCCACAATGTTCAGGAGGTTGCCGAGTTTATCTGCAAGCATGGAAGGTACAGCGATGTGCGGATTACAACGATGGAAGGCAAAGAACTGATTGACACTTTCGGAATTTATATCAATAAAATCTCGGATATGGAGTACCGTGAGGAACTTCTCAAGGTGCTGGTTCCGATGCAGCATGAGGTAGAAAATGCTGCGTTCTCGGATGATGAAAGTATGGACGAAACCGAAGATGTGGATATGACGATGTAAAACGATTGAGGTTGCAGGTTTCTTTTTGAGCTCTGCAACCTCTAATCTATTGAAAAATGCGGTAGGATATGATATAATGTAGGTGGGTTTTACTGAATAAACTTTTAATTACACTAAAATATAATATTTTTAATAAAGCAATTCTCTCTCTTTAATTTTTGTAAAAAACTATTGAAGAGGGAAAACTAAATTGAGGAGTTTATAATGAATAGAAGCTATTTCTTAGAACAAGCAAGAAGTATATGCGAATCAGTAATTGACGGAGAATGGGATGCTACATCTTACAAATACAATTTGTTTTTAAAGGAAGCCAAAGAAATTGAGTGGGACTGCACTGGAAATGTTGCCGAATTTTTAAAAGAATATGGTCATATACATTTAAAAATGAAAGGCACTATAAAAAATGATATAAAAAACGTTACAATAACTTATGGTCGTCCTGAAATGTTTTATGACAGAATTCATATCTGGGAAGATTTAAATATGTATGTTGCAGAAGTGGCATATATGTATAATACTTCACATAAAAAAACAAGCTTTTTTATGTCTGAAAACTCCGTGTTTTTTAATGAAAATCATGAAAAAATAGCTGGCAATACCAAAGATTTTCTTGTACATTTATTAACGGTAAAATGTGAATATCACGAACCTGTTTCAGCAGAAACGTTAAAAATACTTAGTGATGCGGGTTGGTATCCTGAACGAAATATTGATATTTCTGGACTTGTTTCTCAATGCGAAGAAGACGGATTATTTTTGTCAGAATCACAAAGAAAAGTAATTTCTGAATTTGGTGATATAACATTACCTTTAAATAACGAATTTTCATTATATATATCTGATAAAAGACAACCATATTCTCCATATTATAAAAAAATGTCATCGGATAACAACGATCCACAATTTCATCCTTTAACTGTTGTGTTCGGCACCAATATTGTACTGATTGGAGATAACGATAGTTCAATGGGATATTTATATTTAACAACTGATGGGATGTTAGTTGATGATCATGGAGTTCAATATGGTTTAAACGTTTTAGAAGGTCTTTGTATTTTTTTGAATAAATATAGGAGATAAATAGGAAAAGCAGCTACACTGCTAAAATATTTTGATTACATAGCTGCCTGTGACTAACAATCACAGACGGCTTTTTTAATTCCAAAAAACGAGAAAGGAGTTGGTCAGATGATTCGAGTATTCGACGCTTTTTCGGGCATCGGAGGTTTCAGGAGTACTTGTTGAGGATGGACCGAGAGCCATCCTCAATCCGTTTAAGGAAGAAGTCTATCAGAACGGCAGGCGTGTGAAAGAACCCAATGAGCCGATGTTCACGCTGACTGTGGTGGACAGGCATGGCATTGTTCATCAGGGCAGAATCCGCAGACTCATGCCAATTGAGTGCTGGTGACTGCAGGGTTTTACAACTGAGCAGTTCCGTAAGGTAGAAGCCGCAGGACTTTCCGATGCACAGCTGTACAAACAGGCAGGCAATGCCGTCACGGTGAATGTTGTGGAGGCACTTGCAAGGAATCTTTTGAAATTTGATAAGGACATGAACGAAACAAAAGACATAAGAATGTAGGAAAGTACGGGTTACAGATCCATTTTTCTTGAATCTGTAACCTTTTTCCTATTGAAAATTGGGGTGGGATATGGTATAATATAGATGGTTGGACGGATCGATAAATCATAATTTAAGAGGAGTTGAACTATGCGTAAAATCGAAAATGCTCAGAAAGAACTTTGTGAATTCCTCATTAACATAATGCCAGTAGAATGGAGCAAAATATGCTACTACTCGAAGTGTTCCACAGGAAGTCGTTCGTCATGGATTGCTCTCATCGAGAAAAAAACTGGTATAATTTGTACCCAGGAATCATTTTGGAAAAGGTACTCAGCTTATCCGTATGAAGAAATGGCTGCGTATGTTAAACTTAACAAACTCACTCGAAACTTATTTAATGCATACCTTGAAAAATATGGAGAAGAAAAAATATGGTACACCTATTCCTTGACTATCGAAGATGACTATAGTTTTCATGTTGATCTTGGTTATCAGATGCCTGAAGGAAATCTTGTTGAACAACACGATAAAGTATTCAGAGACTTCTTTAATGAAGAATATCAGTATCTTGAGGGGAAATACCCCTATTAACTAACCCCAATACATATACATAGCCTCTTGTGAGCAATCACAGGAGGCTTTTTCTATACCCAAAACAGAAAAGAGGAGGTGACACCCGTATGATGCATTCCGATGAGGTTCTGAACCCAACACGGTTATAGAAATGATAGTCCCCTTCTACGTTTATGCCCTTGAAGCCATGCTCTTTTACTTTCTCGATACCGAGTTTAAGCATAGTAGTTCCCACATGCTGATGAAAATAATCAGCGTGTACCGAAACAGGAGCAAGCATAACAATACTGTTATCATTGATGTGTCCGCCTTCTTTCCACAAACTGAGGCGATGCCACGCAATTTCTGTGCGGCATCGCCTTAGTTTAATTTGCTTTTCTTTTTTTCTCCTTAATCATAAGTACAAGGAATACACAACAGATGACAAATGACGGAATAGATACAATCATATACTCTGTAATATGGGGAGAGAAATCTTCGGGTACACCGCTAATAAAAAGCTGACCGATAACACTTCCGCCGTTATTATTAACGGAGTGCATAATAGCGGCAGGGTAAACAGAGCCTGTCTTTTTTGTAAGCCACATAAGCACTATGCCCTTATATGTACAGGAAAGGCACATAAACAAAATGCCGAGCCATGGGTAGCCGTAGTAATCCTTGCCGAAGTTATGCCCCTCAACCGTAAGTACAGCGTGCCAAAGCCCCCATATAATACCGCCGACAATGACAGTTCCCGTTGTACCCAGCAAAGGCTCCATTTTCTGATTCATATATCCTCGCCAGCCGAATTCTTCACCAAATGTATTGAATGCCAGAAGCGGAACAGTAACAAGTACAGTCAATATAGTTCCTGTAATCTGCATACCGTTCATGCCTGCTCCCATATCGGAAAAATCACCGTTTCCGTAAATAATTGTAGTTGTAATTCCCTCTGCAATTCCAAGAACAACAACAATCAAAAATGCTGCCACATAATACTTTATATTTCCCTTTAAATTAAGGTGGAGCATACTGTCGTGCCAGCCCTCTTTTGTGATTGCACGTGTTAAAACATTGGCAAGGGCGGGAGCAAATCCCCCTATCCAGAAAAGG
Source organism: Ruminococcus sp. (assembly GCA_017558505.1). GTDB lineage: Bacteria > Bacillota > Clostridia > Oscillospirales > Ruminococcaceae > Ruminococcus. The sequence continues at coordinate 8,678 of JAFYUM010000018.1, forward strand.
ACGGGATATTTATTTGTTTCAAACCAATCGTTATATCCAAGTGTTTTATTGAATATAATTGCAGGTATCCAGCTTATGGCAAATGCAAAAAATAGAAATATTAAAAGCCGTTTTAGTTCTGTTTTTTTATTTGTCATAGTTATTTACCCCCTTCATAAACAGTTTACAGGATATATTATAGGACATTGGATATGCAGCCAGACATAACAGAATACAAATCGGCGTTATAAGAAGCATTTCATCACTGGCCTGTCCTTTTAAAACGCCGTCAACAGCATAAAAAATTGCATCCTGCCATTCATAAGGAATATTTTCCCAGATAATTACTGCGACTATTGCAATTACAAGCATAGCAGTCGTTTTGATAATACTTCCTTTTTTCTGACCAAATCTAAACATCAGAGGAATATCTATTGAATTAAAAAAAATCAGCATATAGAATATAATTATAAAAACTGTTGTTATGTTTGATGACTCCTTACCTGTAATAATAAATTTTATTGTATCGTAAAGATTTTCCGAAAAAATTGACATTACCATATAAAGTCCTGTCATTGCAAAGCAGAGAACATACTTATTATACATAAAACGCTTTACACCGTCAGGAGTACTTGCGGCAAAGAATGCCCAGAGCTTATTGTCATCTCCTGAGAAAACATTCATAATAAGACTGCTTGCGAAAAACACACCCAAAACTATGCAAATATAATGTAAAAGTTTCCACTCGCCGTCTGCCAGTGCGGATTTAAATGATATTTCCTCGCTTAGCGAAACAGTATACATCATTCCCAGTGACAATACGGTTATCAAAAGAGGCAGAATGGCTACAAGGACTATGGATAGACGATTTTGTTTGAGTTCCTTATAGAAAAAGCCTGTAGGGTAATCGTGGGTATCGCTGATAGCTTCTGTAATTTCTGCTTTTTTCTTTACGGAAATATCCGAAAATGCACTTTTCATTCTGTTTTTTATAACAAGATAATCCGCAATATTAAGCAGAATAATAAGTGGAATAAGCCAGATAAGCCAGCTTGCATTTATAAAATTATAAATCTTATCAAGCTCAATCCCGACGTAATTATTAAAAACAGATCTTATTTTTTTGTAAAAGATAAGTGCAGCTATGATTAAAACAACCAAAGATGTCAGACCATAACGAGTACTCTGTTTCTTATACTCATCTACGCTTCTTGCACTTAATGTGAAAAAACTGCTGAGCATACCAACAAGCATCATTGCCGCATACACCAACGCATATACAGTCACATAAGTTCCAAGAAATTCTGTTTCTGCTATATGACAGAATAACGCTACAGCAGGGAGATAGAATAATAACATCAGGATAATGACTCCACCGTTTTTATGCAGAACCTTAACAACTGCCCTTTCCTTTGAAGTTACAGGAAGCGTATAAGAATACCTGAGCCAGTTTGAATTGATGTCTTTCACAAATGATTCATTTTGCATCAAACCGGGCATTGAACATAGCACAGATAATACTGATGATAACATTAATACCATAATTTCTGCCATATTGCCAGATTCGGGATCATTTTTTACTGCATATATTCCAACTGTATAAAATCCCGACATAACAATGAGCAGAAAAAACATCAGAATATTGGTCTTTCGGGTAAGCTTTAATTCACGAAACAAAAGTGAACGCAGTTTTGTCATAATGACCACTCCCTTTCGCCGCTGTGAACATAGTAAAGCATAATATCATCAAGACTTGCAGGATCTACCATTGCACCGCTGTATTTATATGACGCTTCCTGTCGGTTATTAATCATAATTTCCGCACCAAAGCTGTTCATACGGATACTTACAATATCCTCCACCGAAATATCTGAGATTTCGGATTTGCCGCATTTGAGAATACCGTGAGATTCGAGAATTTCGTCCTTATACCCTGAAATAAGCAGCTTTCCCCTGTCAATAAATGTAACGCTGTCAGCTATTTTCTCAAGGTCAGAGGTAATATGGGACGACATCAGAATTGAATGTTCTCCGTCCTGTAAATATTCCATAAAAATATGAAGTATTTCATCACGCACAACAGGGTCAAGACCTGTTGTAGCCTCGTCCATTACAAGCAATTCAGCACTATGGGATAAAGCACAGGCAATTTGCAGCTTCATTTTCATACCCTTGGAAAAATCACCGATTTTCTTTTTTGTAGGAAGCTTAAAACGCTCTAAATAGCTGTTATATTCGGTATTGCTCCACTTAGGATAAATCCCCTCAAAGATACGGGCCATATCCTTTGCAGTGAAAATATCGTGAAATGGAAGTTCATCAAAGACAACGGCAATACGTTCTTTGATTTTCTGTTCATTTTTCAGATAATCAAGCCCCAACAGCTTTATTTCACCGCTGTCAATGGAAATGAGATTCAGAAGAGAACGTATAGTAGTCGTTTTTCCTGCTCCATTTTGCCCGATAAAGCCCATTATAGAGCCTTTCGGCACTTTAAAGCTTATGTTGTCCAGTGTGAAACCGCTGTATTTTTTTGTAACGCCTGAAATTTCAATTGCGTTTTCATAAGTAGCCATATCTATTCTCCTTCATTTACAAGATCGAGAAGTTCGTGAAGCTCCTGCATATCAAGTCCTGCCTTTCGTGCTTTATCGCTTGCTTCCATAAGAAGGGACTCGATCTGTTTAATCTGTTCTTCACGGAACAATTCAATGTTCTGCGCCTTTACAAAAGAGCCTTTTCCTGTAAAGGATTCGATAAACCCCTCACGTTCAAGTTCCTCATAGGCACGTTTTGTCGTCATAAAGCTGATATGAAGTTCTACTGCAAGGTTACGCATAGAGGGCAGCATTTCCCCCTCTTTCATCTGTCCTTCAAGTATCAGCGTTTTAATCTGGTTCACAATCTGCATATAGATTGCTTCACCGTTTGCATTACTGATGTTAATATTCATTTAGTGTACACTCCTTTGGATTATATACCTGCAAGATTTCCGGATAGTATTGCAAGTATAAATTGTATAACATCTTTGTATACAATTATAACACCTGTGTTACACTTTGTCAATAGGTTTTTTAAAAAAATTTTTCAAGCAATGAAATGTTTGAAAAACCTTGTAGAATTAGCGCTTTTTAATGTCATCTATTTTATACAAGACGGACATATCTGTTATACATAATAGATGACAGACCAAAAAAGTCCGATTATCCGGGCTGTACATATTGAAAATTGAGGGAATATGTGGTATAATATAGGAGGTCGGACAGTCCGGAAAATAAGAATTTGACGAGGTGATATAAATGGTTGATTACGGATTAAAAGATAAGGTAGCTATAATTACAGGAGCAAATAATCCATGGGGGATTGGAGCAACAACAGCACTTACTTTTGCACGTGAAGGAGCGAAGGTTGTTTTAGTGTATAAGAAAGTATTCAGACCATTTGATGTATCCAAAATGGATAGAAATGGTGTGGATAGATATTACGGAGCAAATGCTGGAAATGCAGATGCAGTAGAATCTAAACTTAAAGAAATGGGTGCAGATTACATTATTTTAGAAAGTGATATTTCTAATGAAAATGCTGTAAAAGAAATCTATTCCATAGTCCTTGAAAAGTATGGACGAGTTGATGTTTTATTTAATAATGCAGCAACAGATGATGAAACGGGCTGTGATACTATAGAAACAATTACACAGGATGTGATTGATAATACATTTGCAGTTAATGTTCGTGGAAGTATTTTGATGACAAGAGAGTTTATTAAACATCATGGCGATTATGGGAGAATTATCAATATTTCCACAGATGCATCACAAATCTTTGCAGGTCAAATTACTTATGGGGCAAGTAAAGCATCTTTAGAAGCCCTTACTCGTAGCATTGCCCTTGAGGTTGCACAGTATGGAATAACTGTAAATTGTGTTTCACCCGGTCCAACTCAAACAGGTTGGATTGATGACGAGTTTGAAAAAGTAGTTGTTCCTTTAATTCCAATGGGGGAATTAATTCAGCCAGAAGATATAGCAGAAACTGTTTTATTCCTTGCAAGTGAACAGGCAAGAATGATTACAGGACAAGTAATAAAAGTGTCTGGTGGAAAAGCTTTATAAATCCAATAATAGGTAAAAATAGAACGTGAATTTAATGCTCCATCAAAAAAGAGTGATCATTTGATAAAAATTGAATATAAGAATCCTAAAATTTCACAACCTTGTACATTTAAGAAGTTCAGGAAGAATTTTAGTTTAAATGAAGATATATCTATTCCTGTTGAAAGCTCAAATGATTTGCTAACTCCATTATTATACAATGAAAATACAATAAATAAAAATCAAAATGTACAGGAAATGGTGGAAGGAGACCATATATTTCCAATTGAAAAAGCTCAAAAATTTTATCCCATAACATTTTTCTCCAAAACTCTTGCAAAACCACTTCCATTGTGATATAATATAAGTTGTGTTAAAATCCAAAATTGAAAGGAACATTACTATGTCCGATAAAAATAAAAAGAATTTTGAAATCCCCCGTCCACAGTTTCCGAAAAGAGCTGTTGTTACAGGCGGAATGCCCTACGGCAACAAGGAGCTTCATTTCGGCCACGTTGGCGGAATGCTTGTTTTTGCCGATACTTACACACGTTTTCTCCGTGACAGAATCGGCAAGGATAACGTAATTTTCGTAACAGGTACAGACTGCTACGGTTCCCCTATCGCTGAGGGCTGGCGTGTCAAGGTTGAAAAGGGCGAATTTGAGGGCTCTCTCGTTGATTTCGTTCAGTCCAACCACGACAAGCAGAAAGCAACTCTCGGCAAATACGGCATTTCTCCCAATCTCTACGCAGCATCAGGACTTGGACGCTCCAAGGAAATCCATGCAGAAGTAACCGACTGGTTTATCAGCTCACTCCACAAAAAAGGACAGCTCAACCAGATTACAACAATGCAGTTCTATGACGAAGAAGCAGGCTGTTTCCTCAATGGTCGTCAGGTTATCGGTAAATGTCCTGTTGAGGGATGTACTTCCGAAAAGGGATACGCTGACGAATGTGACCTCGGTCATCAGTATATGCCCGAAAATCTGCTTAACCCTGTCAGCACTCTCACAGGCAAGACACCCTCAATGAAGCCCGTTACAAACTGGTATTTCAAGCTCCGTGACTATGAGGAGCTTATGAAAAACTGGATTGAAGAACTGAAAAAGCGTAAGGACGTCCGCCCTGTTGTATGGAAAACAATTGATGAATTCCTCAAAAAACCTGTTATTTATGTAAAGCGTGAATTTGAGGAAAAATACCTTGAAATCAAGGAAACTATGCCCGAACACAACTACATCGAGGAGAAGAAAAAGCCCTCATTTACAATTGAATTTGACAAGCTTTCCGATTGCGATACAGCCTGCCGAATCCTCACAGAAAACGGAATACGCTACAGAACAGGTAAAACTCTCGTTCCTTTCCGCCTTACCGGTAATATCGAATGGGGCGTACCTGCACCTGTTATGGACGGTGTTGACGGTCTTACAGTATGGGTATGGCCAGAATCTCTCTGGGCTCCTATCTCCTTTACACAGACCTATCTTGAATCCATAGGTCACCAGCGTGACGAGTGGAAGGACTACTGGTGCAGCAAGGATGCAACCGTATATCAGTTCATCGGACAGGATAATATTTACTTCTACGGTATTGCTGAGCCTGCAATGTGGATGGCACAGCAGGAATCAGAAACAAAGACTGCCGATGTTCCCGACGGTGAGTTACAGATGCCTATAATCGTGGCAAATCACCACATTCTTTTCCTTGACAAAAAGGCTTCAAGTTCAGGTGCGGTCAAGCCTCCTATGGCAGACGATCTCCTCGATTATTACACACCGGAGCAGCTCCGTATGCACTGGCTGGGACTTGGTCTTGGTCAGCGTTCCGTAAGCTTTATGCCTAAGCCTTTCAATCCCGACGCTAACCCCGACGATGCAGATCCCGTAGTAAAGGACGGCTTACTCCTTTCCAACGTATACAACAGAATGGTACGTACAGCTTTCTACACAACACAGAAGGAATTCGACGGTATACTTCCTGCTGTTGCTCCTGAAGAAAATATTCTTGCAGAGGCTAAAAAAGCAATTCTTGAATATGAGCGTTATATGGCTAAATTCGCATTCCACCAGTGTACTTACGTTCTTGACAGCTACATAAGAAACGGCAGTAAGTATATGGCTAAGGCGCTCAACGGCGATACATCAGATAAGGAGCAGACAGCACAGGCTCTTGCAAACCTGTTCCACATAATTCGTACAACCGCTGTACTTCTCCACCCATTAGCTCCATTCGGAACTGAAAAGGTGCGTGAGTATTTACAGGTTGACGAGAGAATATGGTCATGGGATACTATTTTTGAGCCACTCACCTACTTCACAGGTGAAAATCACCAGCTGAAATTCCTCCCGCCAAGAACAGACTTCTTCACACGTCACGAATCCCAGTTTATTAAAGCTGATGAAGAATAATTTAAAAGGGTATCGGATTAATTCCGATACCCTTTATTTTTATGCCTTTATATTTCACTTATATTTTTAACATCAAATTGCCTGTCGGGATAATTTTTTATTACCTCGTCTATTGTATCCTTTGAACTAACAGCACAAAAATACATATTATTCCCGAAATCCTTTGCAGACTTTGAAAGTCTTTCTGCTGTCATTCCGAGAATTTCCCTCCGAAGCTTTCTGCGGCTTTCCTGAGTAATTCCTCTGAAATACATACCGTCGGCAGCTTCAACATATTCAGCATCACTTACAAGAGGCTCCCCTGATGCAATACTGCTGATAATATACTGCGAAATATCCTCTGCATTTTCACAGTAATCACCTATAAAACAGGCTGTATCCTCAAATATTCCGAAGCTGTTCCGGGGCGACGGATCGCAATACGAATGGAAGCACGCTTCTTTCATATTGTTTACACTACAACCGCAGCCATAAGCTCCGCCCTTTACACGCACTTCATTCCACAGATACTCATATGAAATAATCGTAGACAGCACAGACCATGCAGCTTTATCTTCAATCTGACCGCCCAGAACTGCACCTGAATAAGCTGTAGCTGACGGAATAACAATACAGTTGTTCTTTGAAACGCAAGTACTGAAATTCATACTCTTTTTTTCAGAGGGTGCCCCCTGTGGAAGTGTATCAAACAGCAGCTTTATATCCTGTTCCTTCTCTGCGGCAATACTAACAGTAAGTCGGGATTTACAAAAAGTACGCTCTGCAAGTTTGTTAAGCTCTACAAGATATTCTGAAAAATCATCGGCAGACATTCTATTAATACTATGTAGTGCTTCATAAGCTTCAAATCCACGTATAAACTCAATTACTGCCGACTCCGCCGACATATTAGCAGTTACACGGCGAACAGAAAAACGATGTCCCTCTGAAATAATGTCCTGCTTCATATTTTCCTCATCCTGCTTCAATTCGCGCAAAGCAAGGTCATTTTGCGTGTAATCCGTTTCCGTCAGCAGCTCCGAAATAAGTTCAAGAGCTCGTACGAAATTACGAGAAAGAAAACGCGTCTTAAGCTCAAAGAACACACGACAGCTTTCAGGAGTTTCCTCGTTACCTATAGGAACAATATCCGCTGTAAGACTTCCAAGCGTTCCCTCAATTCGTTTCTGAAGCTCAACGCCGTCTGATTTTCTTGTAGGAAGTTCAGCTATCAGGCGTTTTATTACTGATAACTTTCTCAACTCATCTGCGGTAAAATCATTTACATCAAAATAAAGCGTCATTACTGTTACTTCTTTTTCGCTTACAGGGTGATTGAGTACTTTTATGCCACCAACAACACTCTCCTCTGTTATATATCTGACAGGTTCAGAAGAAATCTCAGTAAGCGGAAGTTTAGGGAGCATATCAATACATTCGAAACTGTCAGGAGTATCCTGCCACTCACCTAAATCCTCATTCAGCTTTATAAGCTCCGACTTCTCATCATCTGACATAGCTGAAATTTCACTTTGTACACGACATTTTTCAGCCTGTGTCTGTTCCTCTCCATAAGTGTCGGAGGGAAGCATATAAAGAACAGCTCTGCCGTTTTCATCAAGAAGCCATTCTTCAAGGAGATTTTCATAATAGTCAGTATCAAGCTTTTTACGAAGATTGCTGAACACTTCATCCTTATCAATATACATAAGAGGATCACCGCCGTAAAGCCATGATGACATAGCGTCAACACATCGGGTAAGCCCCTTTGGCTCCTCTGATTCCCTGTAAATAAATTCACAGCGGTTAATAGCTGCTTCAAGTAAATCCCTGTCTATGCCGTTTTCAACAAGCTTTCTCACAGTAATGGCAGTCAGTTCGAGAAGCTTTTCTCCGTTTTCTCTGTCGGTATTGTAAAATTTAAGCATGCCATTAGGCTGTAAATTGCCGTCTGTTACACTCAAATCCACATCAAGACACAAATCAGAATCAAGTATTGCTTTTTTCAGCGGAGAATCATTGCTCCCTGCAATCGCTCTTGAAATAACACTGTATGCTGTTATTTTTTCAATTTCATTCCAACTGCCGAGAATTTTTCCTACAGTAATATATGTCTGGGATTCCTCTCCGCTTTCAGCAGAAGAATCATAGCAGAGTTCACACACACGGCTTTCACATGGCTGCTGATATCTGATATCAGGCTTTTCACCTGTGTTATCAAACTCCGAAATATAGCTGTCTATAAGAGGAAGTACTTCATCAGGATTTATTGCGCCGTCAAGATATATATATGAGTTTGCGGGATTGTAGTATCGTCTGTGCACGTCAATAAACTCCTCATATGTCAGATCAGTTATAGCAGAAGGAAGTCCGCCGAACTCGAATCTGTATGAGGTATCAGGATAGAGCAGACTGTTCATCTCGCTTTCAATTCTCTCATGAACCGACGAAATATAGCCTTTCATTTCATTGAATACAACACCCTTGAATGAAGCTTCATCGTCATTTCCGCTGTATTCGATGTGGTGTCCCTCCTGGTAGAATATATTCGGTACAGAATATATAAGGGGCTTGAATACAGCGTCAAGGTAAACCCTTGTAAGATTAAGAAAATCCCTGTTATTTCTGCTTGATACAGGATACATTGTCTTGTCTGGAAATGTCATTGCATTGAGAAATGTATTCATCGAGCCTTTGAGAAGATACAAAAACGGCTCTTTTACAGGATAATTCTCTGAACCTCCAAGAACTGAATGTTCAAGTATGTGAAATACTCCCGTATCATTTTCAGGAACAGTTTTAAAAGATATGCTGAACAGCTTGTTTTCGCAATCGTTTTTCATCCAGACAAGAGAAGCATTTGTCTTGTCGTGACGCATCTCAATAAATTCACCGAATTTTGTGCTGCGTATATTTTCTATTGTAAATCCATAAATCTTGTCGTTTATATTCATTTCAATCAATCCCATGAAGGCTTACCGCCAGTTGATATTTCAGCATAATAACCGAGAACCTTTGAAGCGTCAGATGAATTAACAAGCTTATCCTTATTTACGTCAGCAGCAGCTCTCTGCCTTGCATCAAATGTTGCTGATGCACCTGTAGAAGTCATTGCATATTCTGTAAGGATAAGTGAAGCATCAGAAGCATCAACAGAATTGTCACCGTTGACATCACCAAGTACTACTGAGTTAAAATGTACCGCAATTTCCTTTTCATTTTCTTCATCTTTTACAATTGTGAACGAATCATCAGATATCATATCATCAACAGTAAAATTGTACTTCACAGTGCGGAAAGAATCAGGATTATCATTTCCGTCGGGCACATTGAATGTGTGTGTATAGCTGTCAGATGTAAGATTGAATTTACCGCCTGTAAGAGATACTGTCAATGTATAATCGCGGTAATCGTCGTCTGTTGTATCTCTGCCCTCTATTGCAAATGAATATGTCTTTCCGCCAGAAAGTGTGCTGTTATAATATTCATGACTGTCATATTCGGGAGAAGCATAAACTATGTCAACCTTTGCAGTTACATCTTCGGGAATTGATATGTAAAGCTTTCCGTTAATATCTGCATTAATTACGTGCTCACATACAGGCTGAACCTTTACAGATGTATCAGCAGGAACTGTTGTTGTAGTTACTTTTGTGGTAGTAGTTGTAGATTTTGAGGTTTTTGTAGTAGTTGCTTTTGTTGTTGTATTTGCCTTTGTGGATGTGGTTTTTGTTGTAGTCTTTGTTGATGTAGTTGTTGTAGCCTCTGTCGTATAGGTTGTAACTGTAAGTGTTGGTTCTTCAGTTGTAGTTACAGTTGTTGATGTTGTTGCTTCAGTAGTAACAGGAGCAGTTGTGACAGTAACTTCCTCATCTGTAACTGTGGGAGATGTCTGCACAGGCTCATTGGCTGTATTTTCTCCCTGTGCATATACATTCATTGAAATAGGCGAAACCGCCAATGAAGCAGCTGCTATAGCTGATAAAATCCTTGTATATCTCATTTGTCATTACCTCTTAGTTTAAAAATTCAGTATAAACTGCTCCGATGTTTTCATTAAGAACAGTTACTTTTATGATGTCTGTATTTGTTTCCTTTGGAAGATAAAGTGAAAATCCATAAGAATTACACTTATATTCCTTAAGCTGATTTTCCTCAAAGCAGTTAAAAGCTTCAAAAGAAGTTCCCTCTGCTTCAACTATAATCCTGTAATTTTCTCCCTTGAAAAAGCTTTCGGGAAGAATACCGTAAATATGCGTCATGCCGTTGTTTTCAGCTATTTTTAAAACAGCGTCAGAACTGTCGCCTTTTTCGGCTTCAATATCAAAGACTCCCACAACAGGGGCTTCCATAACAGGGGCTGATTTAAGAAGATTTCCGAGATTTCTTTCCACAAGCTCAATTATTACAGAGTCACCCTCTTTAACCTTTGTTAAATTGTAGGGTACGGCTCTGGAAAATTCTGCTGTGGCAAATTGCTCCGCCATGTACGGCAGAATTGCTTCACCGAAAGAGTCACGGAACATAATCAGATTTCCTGCGGCATTGAGATTTTCAGTTGTAATGGAAACATCGTCAAGACCTCTGAATCTACTTGTATAAGTATACTCATATTCATAGTCATTATGGAGCTGCATATCCTTTGCATCCTCCACAGGATAGAGCATTGCCGCCAGATCGCCGAGTCTGTCGTTGGCTGTATACCAGCCATTACCTACGCCGCATGAACCTTTCCCAAGCTTATTCATAAGCATTGTATGAGCTGCATATGCACCGAAATTATTCCAATGGGTATCTGTTTTGTGATATAATGCCGTAGAAGAATTAAGCGCTTCAAGCTGTGATTTCATATCCATATAAAAATCATCGGCAGAAAGTGTTTCAGTCAGATTTTCAAGATTGCTCTTTTTGTCTGTCTGTATGTAATTATAAGGCATATTTTCGGGATAAAGTGTATTTTTATTTGGAGCGGAAAAGAAAATGAAGTCTGCTCCCTTGATTTTACAGTATTTGTCAATAATACGGAGATTGTTGGCAATGCCATTTATTTCTCTGATTTTAAGAGTGTTAATTCTCTGAAAATCGCTGATTGTTTCATTATAATATAGCCAGCCGTCCTTCCCCACAATTACATCATCATTGGCTGATGTATGCGTAAGGGCTGATTTCAGACGTCCGTCTGCATTAACAAGTTGCTGACGGAACGCAAAATTCTCGGAAAAATAAGTTTCAAACTCGTCAAAAAAGTTTACATTTATCTTTCCCTCTTGTACAAGTGAAGGAAATTTTGCAAGCTCACGTTTTTCCTTTGCAGCATCACCCTTGAAAAAAGGGGTACCTACTGCTGGAACAAGGCAGACGCCTATAAAAGCGGCTGCGTATATTCTGTAAAAATTTTCTTTTTTCATATCCAAGGCCTCCTAAAATCTGAAATAAATAAACGGATTATAGGACGCTGACGAAAGAGATAATATGCAAAGTCCCAGAAGTACCATTGATATGCCGTATGTGCCGTACTCGTATATTGCAGCAGATTTTCCATTTTCTGCCTTTGCCTTAAACTTATCCATGACAGGCATTGAGAAAATCACAGCTAAAACAAATACTATAATATAAAGCGGTGTAAGACGGCTCATAAACATTGCTGTCTGTTCAATGCCACCGGAAGGGCTGAACATATGTCCTATATAACGACATGCTGTTATAAGGTTGTCTGCTCTGAAAAAAACAAATGCCAAAGTCGTTACAAATATGGCATAAATATGTCTGAATGGCTTGAACCACTTTTCTGTATTTATAATCCTGTATGACTCAATCATAAGGAATACACCGTTGAGAAGTCCCCATACAATGAAATTAAGGCTTGCACCATGCCATAATCCTGTACAGAAAAATACTATCAGCTTGTTCAATGCTGTTCTTACCTTACCCTTTCTGTTGCCGCCAAGGGGAATATATAAATATTCTTTGAACCATGTGGATACAGAAATATGCCACCTACGCCAGAATTCCTGCATACTCTGGGAAATATACGGGTAATTGAAATTCTCCTTGAATGTAAATCCGAACATTGCTCCCAATCCGATAGCCATATCACTGTATCCGCTGAAATCAAAGTATATCTGAAAAAGATAGGATAACGCTCCGAGCCATGCAAGGGGAATTGAAAGCTCTGCTGTGTCAAGGTCATACACATAGTCAGCCGCATATGCCATTGTATTGGCAATAAGTAATTTTTTTGACAAACCTGTAATAAAGCGCTTTATACCCTCCGCTGTCATTTTCGGATTTGTTTCACGGCGATCAATCTGATCTGCGAAGTCATAATATTTTACAATAGGACCAGCTACAAGCTGGGGGAAAAATGTAATGTAAAGAGCAAGCTTGAACAGGCTTTTCTGTATGTAATCGGGAGATTTATAAGCGTCAATGACATATGACATCGCCTGAAATGTATAGAAGGATATACCTATAGGCAAAGCAATATCTGGAATTGAAACACTTAAAAACGGCAGTCTGTTGAGCATTTCTGCCCCAAAACCTGCATACTTAAATATACCAAGCATGGAAAGGTTAAAAATTATTGAAAAAACAAGACAGACTTTTCTGCTCTTGTTCTCTTTTTTCATAGCAAGTCCGAACAGATAATTCATTACAATTGATAAAATCATAAGAATTATTGCTTTAGGTTCGCCATATGTATAAAATAAGAGACTGAACAGAAGCAATATCATGTTTTTCATACGGATAGACGGTATAATCCTGTAAAGGATATATACCGCCGTGAGAAATATAAAAAGAAATACAGGGCTGCTGAATACCATATTTGCTCCTTATACTGCTGTGTAGAATATAAGCTCTGCAGCAGCTCCGTCAATGAATTTTACATCAAGCTCCTTGTCGCCGCTGTAGTATATAGTATAATCTCCTGCTGTCTCCCCTGCTCCGTATGCAGCTTCAACATCAGCCTGTGAGCTTCCAATTGTAATGCCCTTGTCAGTTGAGTAATTGCTGTTTGTAATTGTTACAACGCATACATTCTCAACACCGTCAAGAACATAGCACTCGATCTTAACACCGTCGTACTCATAAATCTTTGAATCCGCACCGTTTGTATAGCAACTGGGGGCAGTTGATACATTGACAGGCTCGCCAAGTGATGCAACAACTCCGCTTACATCATTGAGAAGTGTATCAAAGCTGAACTTCACCTCCTGCGGTTCCTGCTGTTCAGGCTCATCGGGCTGTTCTTCCTCCTGAGGCTCGTCCTCCTGTTCTTCTGTGGGAGCCTCTGTTTTTTCTTCTTCCTCTGTTGTGATTTCAGTTGTTGCCTCTGTAGTTGTTTCTTCATCTGCTTCTGTTGAAACAGTCGTAGCAGCTTCTGTTTTAACCTCTGTTACTGTTTCCGTTGTTGTTTCCTCTGTTGTATCTGCTTCTGTAGAAAGTACGGGAAGTTCAGGAACTGAATTATTTTCTTCATTTTCCGGTCCGCAGGAAACGGAAGATAATGTCAATACTGCTGTCATTGCAAAAAGTGTCACATATTTCTTATTCATCATTAATTATCCTTTCAAAAATCAATAAAATGTCGGGTATACATACTGCTTGAATGTATAATTCTGCGTCTGGAGATAAGCAAATGATACACCATAATATCCATTGCAGGTATCGTAATTAAGCCATGTCTTTGAAGTCGGATCATATACCTGATTCCAGTAATGATCACCTGTACCTCTGCCTGTTCCGTATACAACACGGCATTCATAGCCTGCCTGTCTGAACAGAAGATCTGTTATAGCTGCAAAGTAATAACATACAACAAATCTGTTGTTAAGTGCGTAGTTGGCAAAATAACCCCAACCAGCCTGATTTATCTGTGCAAGAGTACGTGTTGACTCTATAAGCCTGTACTTATTGTTATTGCAGACAAAGTTATAAATACTCTTTATATCATTGCCATAAGTATTTAATACGTTCTGTGCTCTTTGCTGTACTTCTGAAAATGGACCTGCTACACCGTCAAGGTTAATACTGTAACCGTCCTTTACTGTATTTGTAGCCATTTTGCCGTTTGTTTCATTGAAATAGTACTTATTTTCGTCTATGGTCTGCCAGCCTGTTGCCATTACACCGTCATCACCGAAGAAATATTTTCCGTCGTCAAGTGTAACCCAGCCCTTGGCCATTGCTCCGCCGTCAGCAGGATCAAAATAATACTTCTTGCCGTCTACAATAAGTCTGCCCGTTGTAAGAAGATTACTGTCAACATGGAAATAATAACTCTTTCCTTCTATTTCAAGTATGCCACTAACAGCTGCACCGTCATCACCGAAATAATAAGTACCGTCATCCAATACTATAAGCCCCTTCATCATTTTACCTGTTTCGGGACTAAAGTAATACTTCTTCTCATCTATCAGAAGTCTTCCGCTTAACATTTTTCCGTTGCTTGTATCAAAGCAATAGTAATCGCCGTTATACTCCTGATTTCCTGTCAACATTCTGAAATCGCTTCCGAAAAGATATTTAGCTCCGTCAATTTCAAGCAGTCCTGACTTTGCAGCATAATCTTCACCGAAATAGTATTTATCCTCGCCTATTTTAAGTCTGCCGTTGAGAACAACTCCTTCATCGTTGGCATAATAAAGCTTTCCGTTAACTGTATTGAGTCCGCTTACACGAGTACCGTCCTCATTAAAGAGATAATTTTTACCGTTTATTTCCGTAACTCCTACGGCATATGTACCATCATCATAGAAATATTTTATATTCCCGTTTATTTCGAGAAGCCCAGTCTGAATCTGTCCTGTTTCTTCGGAAAAATAGTACTCAACTCCGTCGATATCAACTACGCCTTTCATTTTACCGTCGTTGATATCAATGAAATAACAGCTGTTGTCAATAATTGAAAGACCAAGTTTAATTTCGCCGCTTGTCAAATCGTAATAATACTCTTTTCCGTTATCCTCAACCCAGCCAAGCTTCTGCTTTCCGTCCTCATCGAAAATATAAGGAATATCCTTGATTTTTGTAAATCCTTTTGCAAGAGTGCCGTTCTCGGTTACGCAGTAGTAATCGCCGTCTTTTTCAACTCTGCCTTCTTCGCTTACAAAGGTACCTTTTTCACTTACAAGATACAGGTCGCCATTCTCAGCCTTATAGATAGCGTCTGTAAGCTTTCCCTCATCGGGCAATATGAAAAACTCCTCACCGCATACAGTAAATCTGCCGTATACAGGCTTTCCTGTTTCGGGGCTGAAATAAAGACGCTTTCCGTTAACTGTACGCCAGCCCGTTTTAAGTACGCCGTTTTTTGAAAAAATATATATTTCGCCGTCAATTTCCTGCTCGCCTGTAAGCATATTTCCTGCTTCATCATAGTAGAATATTCTTCCGTCGCTGTCGGTTACCCATTCAGCTGAATATATTTCAGCAATGTTTGCAGATTCATAAAGAACATCTGTCTTTTCATCCGCAAAAGCAACAGCAGGAACTGTTACAGCAAGACATAATGCCGCTGAAGCCGCTGTCATTAATAACTTCTTATAAGACTTCATAGTTTCCTCCTTGTGTCATTCCCATTTGTTTTTTATCGGACTTTATTCAGACCGACACATATTTATTATACATCTTACAGACATAAAAGTCAATGGTTTTTTCGTGAAAACACATAAACTCAACAGTTGAAGAAACACCACATTTACCAAAATATTTAGCAAAAAAAGACTACAACGGAATATTCCGGCATAGTCTTTTCCAGAAATAATCTTATGGGCGCCTCACAACCGTTTGATTAAAGAAAAAGCAGATGACATACATAGCTGATTTTTCTCAAAAGTGTTTTTCAGAGGTACCCTTAATTCTCCTTAAAAACAGGCAATCTGTATCTCTTTTTGTATTCGTTTGGAGTCATTCCCATAACTTTCTTGAAAATCTTTATAAAATAGCTTTGCGAACTGAAACAAAGCAGACTGCTGATTTCAAGATCGGAATAGTCGGAATACCGCAGAAGTCCTGTCGCTTCCTCAATCTTGCGCTGATTGACATAAGCAGAAAAAGTCATACCCGTTTCTGATTTAAACAGTCTGGATAAATATGATGGAGTAATACGCAGGGATTTAGCAGTTTCCTCTATGAGTACCCTGCTGTGAAGATGTTCGCTGATGTATTCAACTGCACGCAGTATTCGCTTTGAATACAGCTTACTGCTGCGAAGTATACGCATCTGCCTTGTATACTCTCCAATCATCTCATCATGCATACTTCGTACAGCCTGAATAGATGTACATTCATCAGCACGGTTAATAAAGACATCGCTTAAACTATACGCCTGTTCAGGAGTCATTCCGCTTCCAACGCAGAAACGGGCAATCAGAGCAGTAGATATAGTAAAATGGTATTTCATATTACGTAAGGGATCACGGCTTAAAGTGCCGCATCCCTCGCAGAAAAGCGGCTCTGCAAACATTTTCACAAATTCCATATTGCCTGAACAGATACTCTCATAAAACGCCATTTCTCTGTCAAAGGGAGCATATTCAAAATCCTCTTCACGGTGGCTGAAAAAATGAGATACAACGCTGTTATCACGATTTTCCGACATATACGGCACTCCTTTCGCATTTACATTTGCTTTTAAGGCACCTCTGAAAACCCGTTTGATTAAAGAAAAAGCAGATGACATGCATATCTTTTTCTCAAAAGGGGTTTTAGAGATACCCTTAAATATTATACCACATATCTGCGAAAATGTCCAGTAATTTTACGCTTTTTCACTTACCATAATAGACGCACGGTTCTGTATGTGGTCGATGGTTGTGTCAATGTCCTGTCCGCCACCAAAATAAGCATAGATTTCATCCTGAATAATCTGCCATAAATCATCGTGAACACGTGTTTCTACCATATTAACCGTTTTTATGTATTCAACAAGTCCCTCATAATCCTCCTGTGTGGGAAGTCCCCTATTAACTTCTATTCCGCCGGCTGTAATTACAGAATCATAAATTTCGCCGTTTATAATCTGTCTTGCACCCTCCTCGAAGGCTTTATTGTTTATGGGAATACCAACTTCCTCCTGATAAAAAAATCCGCCTTTACCGTCCTTAAACTTTGGATTATACTGGTCAAGCTGATAGTCATAGTCGTAGAATTTGCGTATAAACTGCCACGCACCCTCCTGCTCCTCTGTGGATAATGCGGCATTTATAGCGAAATTATAGTTAATGTCCTGCTCAATATATGCACCGCTGCCGTCATTTGAGGGATAGCCTACAAGAGTGTTTTCACCTTTGGTATATTCGTAATATTTCATTATTCCGTGTATAGGGAAATCATTAATGAACATAGGAGAATTGAAGTCAACAGGATCAGAACCCCAGCCGTAATCCAAAGTTGCAAAATTATCATTGCAGAATTGAAGTATTTCTCTGAACTTCGGCGAATCAAAAGAGGCTGTACCATTTTTATAATCTACAAATTCATGAAGCATATTTCTCAATAAGACCATATAAACATAGTCTTTTGTTTTGTGACCTCCAATTGTTGCTCCATTGGGCATCTGTTCCCAGCGATTCTTTAAATCTTCAAAAGTCCAGTTTTCTTTTATACCAACGTACTGTGTTTCTCCAACCATTGTATTAATACCGAAGAAAGTCGGTATACTGTAAAGCTTTCCGTCAATTTCATTTAGCCTTAATACAGTTTCATTAAGGGTTGAACGGTTAACGTCAGCGTCATTTGCCATAAATTGATACAAGTCAACAAATGCTCCTTGATTTTTCATTATTTCAAAGGATGAAGGTTCGTCAAGTATTGATGAACTGACAATGTCTATTTCGCCCTTGATTATATCTTGATAAACCTCTATTTTAAGAGCTTTTCGGCTTTCATCAGTAATTCCCGATTTAAATTCAGGATTTTCATATACAAGCATATCGCTGTAATCCTTTAATTGAACCTTATAGCCGTTATTTTCTTCATTGAAAGCTTCTACCATATCCCGTAAATTCTTATTGATTTCGTTGTAATAAGCATAGGTAAGGACTATATTTTCTTTTTCATCAACTGACGCTGAATTTGTGATGTTTTCTGTTTTCTCAGTTATATTTTCGCTTTGTTTTACCTCGCTGCACGAAACAGCTGACAGCATCAATGCAGTCATACAAATAATTATCTTTTTCATAATTTTCTCCTTTTTTCAGAAACACCGCACAGATAAGCTGTGCGGTGTTTCTGGGGGGAATGATTTTATATCAATTCCCAATCGGTTTTGTAACTTCTTCTAACTTTTGCTGTTCCTTAATTGCCTTTTGCAGAATTTCATCCTCTTGCCGAATTTCTTCTATAAGCGCCTCTGTTCTCTGTACAGCCTCTTTTCTGATTTCATCCGATTTTTCAGCCTCTCTTTTCTTTAACATTTCTTCAAGATAAAGCCTTTCAAGTTCAAGAAGATTTTCCATTTCCGCCATTTTTTCTTTGTATTCAGCTTCCTGTTGTTCCCTCGACGTTGTAATATCATTAACAGTATCAAGAGAATTCTGATACACGGTATTATCTAAATACAGATTTTCTTCTCTATCTGAACATATTGCAGGAATGTACATTCTGAGAGTGATAAGAGCTTCGGGATTTTTAGGAACAGGCATTACATTTACGTAACTGCTTAAAGCATCAGTTGAAATCGTGAATAATTCACCCAATGAGTCCAGCGGATTTTCAGATACTTCAAAGGGGTATATAAATACCAGATCTGACTTTTCCTGCTGATTTTCAGGGATTGTCTGTATTAAATCCTTTTCTTCAAAATCCGAATTCATAATTACAGGAAATGATGAGTTTCCATTGAAATACAATGAACGTCCCCACATTTTTTCACGGGAAAAATTATCAATTCCATTTTCATCGAAAATAATATCGTACTGATACTTTCCGGTATTATCATTGATAATTATAATTTCACTTAACACCTTAACAATTTCGCCTTGTTCATTTTTGGTTATCATCGTGTTGTCAAATGCTCCTGCAGAATATTGACTGCCTGTTTCATCATAAAGACAACCCATTTTGTCATCTGCATAATACAGCTTTTCAAGTGCACTTTCAGCGGAATTATAAAATTTATGTCCGTCATCAAGCTTCGCCGCCATATCCTCTGCCATAAAGTTGTATTTTGATTCTGCCGCCGCTATGAAGTTATTCTCCGTGTATGTGCCGCTATAGAGAACAGCATACACCTGCGTCGTGTCAATTCCGTCAATCTGCTTTGTGAAAATTCTTACATTAGCGTCATCCCTGCCGCAGTCCTCAAAAGGACAACAAAAAAGAGGCGTTACAAGAATATCATTCTTAATGTAATAATCAAGCGATACATCGGTTACTCTATAAGAATTCCCCGAAAGCTCTGCGTCTATTTCCCTGACTATAGCCTTGAAGTCGCTGCTGTCAGTGTCGCTGGCAACATCAGAGAGAAGCTGTCTGCCAAAGTTGGTATCAGGTATCAGAACTATTGCTGCCACAGCTGCCGCAGCAACTGCAGCCCATTTCAGGAAACGGGGTGCCTGTGATTTTCCTGTTATATTTTCAAGTTCCGTAACAACATAGGCACTGTCCTCAATCCCCTGTAAGCTTTCTGAAAATACCTGTTCTGAAATTCTGTCAAAGCAGTCAACAGAGTCAGAAAGGTCGTTCATCTTTTTACTTAATAATTTCTCAATGTCACTTTTTTCTGTCTGTACGAATTTTTTATCTTTCACTGTTAACACCTGCCTTTTCCTTTAAAATTGCCATAGCTTTGTTGTATTTGTATTTTATTGACGATTCAGGGCTTTTCATAATCTTTGCAATCTGTTTGAACTGCAGCTCGCAGATACACCTCATAATTACAATCTGCCGCTGTTTTTCGCTAAGATACATGAGAAGCTCATTTATGTAAATACTGTTTTCCACAGTACGGTCAGCCACGCCGTAGCTCTGCATTATAAAAGATTCATCGTCATGACGATGCTGGCGGCGAAGCTCCATTGCGATATTTCGTGCCATTGTTATAATATAGCCTACTCCATCGCCCTTCTCGGGATTAAATTTCTTTGCCTGTGCAAGTCTTACAAAAGTTTCTGCAACGCAGTCCTCTGCAAGCTGATAATCCGAGGTAATTCCAAAACCAATGGCAAAGACATTGTTTTTAAACATCAAGTATAATTTCTTCAAACTCTCCTTTGAGTAGGAACAGCTCATTATAAGCTCATTCACATTTATACCATCGTTTTCCATTGATATACTATTTCTGTTATCCACAATTGTCTTTTCACCTCCATCAGATTTTTTATCTGGTTATATAACCTTTCTGTCGTTTTGTATGTCATTTCAGAGCGTATCAACAAGTCCTGATTGTAAATCGGCGGAGAATACCGCTCTTATGAAAGCTTTCATAATCAAGTGTTTTTTTCAGGCAAAAAAAACAAAGTTTTCACAAAAAAATCCACAAAACCGTTATCACGCACTAACAAATAAATTTCAAAAATGAATTTTAGGCTATACATCGCGAGATATATTGCATAGTCACACTTCTATTAAAAAAAGAAAAATAAAAACATTTCTCTTTAACCCGTAATTTCTGTAAACCGCAGTTTACATAATGTGAAATCAAAACCACTATATTTTCATTATATCACAACCGTAATCCTATTTCAATAGCAATTAAATACAGGGCATCTCTGAAATCAACTTAAACAAGATATATATTCACATATTTTTTCCAAAAAACTCTTTACTTTTTGTATTATTTATGTTATAATGATTGTATGGATTAACAAACATGATTTTGAAAAATTATCAGAAGCTTCAGGCAATATGGAAAGGAGTGATAATATGCAGCCAGTTAAACTTATTGGTATCTGCTTTTCAACTATTCATGAAGAAGACAGATTTAATTTTGTTGCAGAGTTGAATAAACACGCTGTCAAAAACGGCTATCGATTGCTTGTTTTTAATTCCTGCGCTGATATGTATGAGCAAAGCCCCGAAAGCAACGAGGGTGCTACTGCTGTGTTCAGACTTATTCCGTACGAAAAACTGTCCGCCCTTATTATTTTCCCAAATATTATCTATGACCCTAATATTGTTGAGGAAATCCGTGTAAATTGTATCAAGCGTAATATTCCAATAATATCTATGGATAAGAATATGGAGGGCTGTGTTACCTTCACTTTTAATAATTCAAACGTATTTGAAAAACTTTGCCGTCACGTTATTGAAGTTCATAATGCAAAAAATATTTTCCTTATGGCTGGTTTTTTAGATAATGTATATTCGCAGGAACGAGTAGAAGCTTTTCGGCGAGCCTTAGAAATCAATAATCTGCCATTTATACCTGAAAATGTCGGCTATGGATGCTTCTGGGAACAGCCTACTATCGAAGTCCTGAACAAGTGGTTTATTGAAGAAAAACGTGAAATCCCCGACGCAATTATATGTGCCAATGACCTTATGGCGATTACTGTCAGTGACTATTTGCAGAATATGGGAGTTGAAATTCCCAATGATTGTATTGTAACCGGATTTGACGGTATCAAACAGGTTGAATACCTCCCACCCCGCATTACTACTTGCAGACAGGATTTTAAAAAAATGTGCACTCTGCTGATTGATACACTTGAAAAAATGTTAAATAATGTTCCTGTCGAAAAATCCTACTGTGTTGATTTCAGCATTGATTATTCTCAATCCTGTGGCTGTCAGCCTATAAGTTATAAAAATGTTCAATCTTCAATCAGAGCGTTGCTTACAAGTGTGCGGAAATCTGATGACAGACAAAAAATGATCTGCCATACACAGACTTCTATGCTTAATCTCTCGGATATTAATTTACTGCCACGTTTCCTTGTGAGAAGATTCAAATTTGACACCTGCGTATTTCTGCTCAATGACAACGTTTTTGAGCCTCCGTATTTTGGAAGTCTTTGTCAAGGTGAAAACTGCTACAGCGATGTAGTTGATGTAATGTATCATTGCTATAGAAATCACGAATATGAACGGTGCAAAATACCGACTTCAAGGCTTCTTCCACGATTTGACCTGCTTATGGAAAATGAAAATCCAATCATTATCTGCTGTTCCCATTATATAGATATGGTTATGGGTTATTGCGTTTTCCAACCTGAAATAGATATTGACGAATATGAAAAAGTAAATACCATGATGACAGCAATCGCTACAACTCTTGGATATTTCCATAGCCGTGTACAAATCAGAAGTATGAACGACGAACTGCAAAAGCTTTCCCAGCGTGACTACATGACAGGGCTGTTTAACAGACGCGGTTTCTTTGAGAAAATGAATGAAACATTTACTCTCAACAATTATATCGGCGCTACCCTGTTAATAATCTCCATTGATATGGACAACCTGAAACACATTAACGATACATTCGGACACTCCGAGGGTGACTCTGCAATAATTACCATTGCAAATGCCCTTGTAAGCAGTTCTCTCCACAACAGACTTTGTGCAAGATTTGGCGGAGATGAATTCTGCTGTGCTATATTTACCTACAGCAATGACCCTGAACAGGTATTCGAAGAATTCAAAGTCAGATTTCTTGATGCTCTTGTTGAATACAACAGAAACTCCGACAAACCTTACAATGTCCGTGCAAGTATCGGATGTTCATACTCAATTGTAGATACGGATCTCAATATTAACGAGCTTATAGATAAAGCCGACGAACAAATGTATGTGTACAAGCTTGCAAACAAACGTAAAAATTAAAATCTGCACCGCACATAAATTGTGCGGTGTTGTTATAAGGAGATTATCATGATACTTAAAATTAAAAGAGCCATTTCAGTTATAACTGCAACAGTCATTCTATCCTCTATAGTTCCGGCAAAAACTTTTGCAGAGGAAGCCAAACTAAAAGACAGCGGCATTGACTACAGCGAGAGTGTTGAAACTATTTCAAATCCTGCCGCAGGTTATTCTTCTACCATATGGCCTACCTGTCGTCCAGGAAATACGCCTGTATATAATCCCACAGCAAAACTCGCTCTCTTTTTTATTGATATAGGCGAATTTTCATGCGGTGTCAACGGAACATACCATGAAGACGATACCTATACCGAGGGCACTGACTACGATCTTGATGAGGCTTTTTTTGAAGCATGGGACGAAACCTTTGAAAACTGCCGCAAAAACGGCTGTATGATTGCTATGCGCTTCCGTTATGACGACCTTGGCAAGGATAATCCCGAACCAGCAACATTCGAGCAGGTGCTTCGTCACATCGGACAAATAAAGGAAAGCGGACTTCTTGAAAAGTATGCTGATATAATCGCTTTTGTTGAGGCAGGTTTCGTCGGAAAATGGGGCGAAATGCACGGTGGTAAATATGTTACCGTGGATTATAAGGCAAAAGTCCTTGAAGCAATGCTTCAGGCTGTTCCGTCGCCTATTCCGGTAACTGTAAGAACTCCCGATATATTTGCTGAATGGGCCGGAATAGAACGCAAGGAACTGAATAATTACGAGCTGATAGACAGTATAACAGAAAGTGAATACTCAACTACCATACATGAAAACAAGGATAGAGTTGGTCTTTTCAACGACGGCTATATGGGAAGTATCAATGACCTTGGCACTTTCTCAAACCGTGAAATTGAAACAGACTGGATTGGTCATCAGGCTGTAACATCATATTACGGCGGTGAATTTTCCGGTTCTCATGATTATGCAAAATCTTTTGAAACATATCTCCCCGAAAACGCAATCCCGGAAATGTACAAGACTCATTTAAGCTATATAAACAGCAATATTTTCCCGTTTTACAAGGATTTCACATTTTCCGAGGAATACACAGTGGAGGGCGTGAATAACTCTGCTTACTACGGACAGAATGTGTTTCAGTTCATCCGTGACCATATAGGCTACCGATTTGTTATACGCAAATCAGAGCTTACTCCAACCACTGAACAGGGTGGAAATATCACCGTAAATTTCAGTATCGAAAATACAGGTTTTGCAAGTGTTATTCCAGCTGTACAGTCATATGTCGTACTTGAAAAAGACGGTGTTTTCGCCTATGCAGAGGCTGATACCGACTGCCGTCAATGGCTTTCATGTGTCACAACAGATAATACCCTAAATATTAAGCTTCCCGACAATCTACCCGCAGGAGAATGGAACGTTATGCTGAAGCTGAATATGGGAACTCCCCTCTCAATTACAAATATGACAGGTAGAAGCATACGTTTTGCAAATAAAGATGTATGGGATTCCTCTATCGGTGCAAATTTTCTTGGTACTGTAACCGTAACTGAATCCGACTCAAAGGGAACTGATAATTCTATAACAGTAAACGGTAGCAGCAATGGAACACCTGTTCAATTCTATTCGCTTAACGGAAGAGCAGTTATCGACGGCATTGTATCCTCGCCCCTTGAATGGACAGAAGATATGATTGTAGCTGAAAATGAGGAAGGTATAAAACTTTATGCCAAAGCTGATGACCATAATTTCTACGTTATGAGCACAGCAAAACAGAATGCAATCGCACCCGTATATAATCTCCAACTGAGGAATAACGGTGAATTTTACTGGATATACTACGCAAACAACGGCTTTATTTATTTTAACCATGATGATTATAACGGATGTCGCTGTGTATGGAGCGACAATATGGTGGAATTTAAAATTCCTTTTGAAGTAATGGGATTGTCCGCAGGAACTGAATTAACCGATCTGCGTATTTCTATGCAGGACAGCGGCAATGAATGGGTAGTTAAGAGCGATGTCAAATCTGCAACAGCTGTTGTCGGTTCCGACTTCTTTGTAATTTCCCAATTTACCGATGTAAGGCTGAATAATGGCAAAAATTACACATATAACGTAATTGCTGAAACAATGGGCGATACAGACTACCAATGGTACAGAAACGGTGAATTACTCCACAATTTCACATCTGATAAATTATCGCTTGAAAATATAACCTCCTCCGAGGCGGGAGAATATAGTGTAAAAATAACAGCTTCATCGGGCGTTGAAAAAACAATTCCTGCCTTTAAAATAACTGTTGTAGATGACGTTTCCGAATATTGTCCAGGGGACGCAAATTGTGACGGATTGGTATCCATAGCAGATGCGGCAGCTATTTTTCAGTCTATCGGAAACAGCGATAAATATGCACTTTCTGAAAAAGGCATGATAAATGCCGATGTAGACGGTGAAAAAGGCATAACCGCATCAGACGCACTTATTATTCAGAAGCTTGACGCAGGACTTATAGAAGACTCTGAACTACAGATAAAATAATCAGAAAACTGCATTGAGAATTACTCAATGCAGTTTTGTCATTTTCTGTCGATTTTCTGCATATACTTTACCGTCAATATTTATAAGGCGGTGTACGCTATGTTTTTTGAACTACTGAAAAATCTGCTCTTTTTTGTTCTTCACGTTGAAAATACAAATGTATTCCCCAAACCTCTTTCGTCTGAAAAAGAAATTGAATGTTTTCACAAAATGTCACAGGGCGACAAAGCAGCAAGAAATATGCTTATTGAACATAATCTGCGGCTTGTAGCTCATATTGTAAAAAAATATTCACAATCACCTGCTGAACAGGACGAATTGATTTCTATCGGGACAATCGGACTTATAAAGGCTGTAACCTCATTTGACTACAGCAAGGGAGCAAAATTTGCTACATATGCAAGCAGATGTATTGAAAATGAAATTCTTATGAATTTCCGTGCGACAAAGAAAACTTCAGGTGATATCTATCTCGGAGAACCTATTGATACTGACAAGGACGGTAACACTATGACTCTCATAGATATTATCGACGATGGTGTTGACATTCATGAACAGGTTGACTTAAAAATACGTTCAAAGCAGCTTTACAGCTTCCTCGGAAAATGTCTTGATAAACGTGAACTTGAAATTATCGTCTACAGATACGGGCTGTATTCCGGATTTCCACATACACAGAATGAAACAGCAAAAAAACTTGGTATTTCACGGTCCTATGTGTCACGCATTGAGAAAAAAGCACTGGAAAAGCTCCGTGAAATGTATGAAACATAATTTGCCTTCTCATTTGTTACAAAATTGTTATAGGTAGTTTGTGCATAGTGACAATTGCTTTTGTGTTCAAATTGTGATATAATTATTACAGGTATTTCCGAAAATGAGCCATACGTTTCTGTATGGCTCAAAAATTATATTGAAAGGAGGGTATAAATTAAAATATATCTTTTAATTTATACAACAATCTTATGGAAAAAAACCTGATTATTATGCTTATCACTATTGTAGCATACATGCTGATGATGGTGGTAATCGGTCTTGTCTGTTCCAAAAAGAACGACAATGTCGGTGATTTCTACCTTGGAGGCAGAAAACTCGGACCAATTGTAACCGCTATGAGTGCTGAGGCCTCCGATATGAGCAGCTGGCTGCTTATGGGACTTCCCGGAGTTGCCTACCTTACAGGCTGTGCAGAGGCAGGCTGGACTGCTATCGGACTTGCTATCGGTACATATGTCAACTGGCTTATCGTTGCAAAAAGACTTCGTGTCTACACACACAAGTGCAACAACTCAATTACTATTCCCGAATTCTTCTCAAATCGTTATCGCGACAGCCAAAAAATACTTATGGGTATTTCTGCTATCATAATCCTTATTTTCTTTATTCCCTACACAGCATCAGGATTTGCTGCCTGCGGAAAATTGTTCTCAACACTTTTCGACATTGACTATCATCTTGCCATGGTTATAAGCGCTATTATCATTGTTGCCTATACATCAGTCGGCGGATTCCTTGCAGCTTCCACAACTGACCTTATTCAGAGTATTGTTATGACTCTTGCTCTCGTTATCCTCGTTGTTTTTGGAATTGACGCAGCAGGCGGTATGGACAATGTTATGACTAACGCAAAAGGTCTTACAGATTATCTCTCATTCACTGCCCTTCATAATCCCGACGGCGGAGAGTCTACTCCTTACAGCTTCTTATCAATTGTATCAACTCTTGCATGGGGACTCGGCTACTTCGGTATGCCCCACATTCTCCTCCGCTTTATGGCAATTGAGGACAAGAACAAGGTTAAGACCTCAAGAAGAATTGCTTCTGTATGGGTTGTAATTTCAATGGGGGTTGCAATCTTTATCGGTATTATCGGTAATTCACTTTCTGCACAGGGTGCTATAGACAAGCTTGTAGGCAGTTCAGAAGCAGAAACAGTTATTATGAAAATGGCAACATTCATGAGCGAAAACGGATTTCTCCTTGCTATTCTCGGTGGTCTTATTTTCTCCGGTATCCTCGCTTCAACTATGTCAACCTCCGACTCACAGCTTCTTGCAGCTTCTTCAAGTATGTCAGAAGACCTGCTTAAAGGTATGATGAAAATCAAGCTTACAGATAAGCAGTCAATGCTTTCAGCAAGAATTGTTCTCGTAGTTATTTCAGTACTTTCTGTATTTATTGCATGGAATCCTGACAGCTCTGTATTCCGTATCGTTTCATTTGCATGGGCTGGCTTTGGTGCTACATTTGCACCTGTTATGCTTCTTGCTCTTTTCTGGAAGCGTTCCAACAAGTACGGTGCAATTGCAGCTCTTATCACAGGCGGTGTAATGGTATTCCTCTGGAAGTTTGTTATTGCCAACCTCGGTGGTGTATTTGCAATTTATGAGCTTCTCCCCGCTTTTGTCGTAGCAATTGTTGTAAACGTAATCGTTTCACTTTGCACAGCAAAGCCTGCTGATGATATGATTGCAGAATTTGACGCTGTTAATGCTGAATTAAAGGCTAAATAATCATAATTACATAAAAAAGGACGTTCACAATGAACGTCCTTTTTTATGTAATTATTCTTCCTCAAATTCTTCGTCGTCGCAGTACTCCATTGCTTCTTCCATTCTCTGGAGAAAAAATTCTGAAACCTGCATAAACTCCTCATCATCATCGATAGAGGCAAGAATTTCTTCGCCGTCCTCGAAAATGGATTTCAGAATAACAAGGTCACAATCAGCATTGAGGAAATCCTCATCTTCAATTGCAGGAACCATTGCGAAATACTGCTCGCCATTAAGTTCAGCAGCGTCAATAAGTTCAAAATTCTTCTTGTTACCCTCTGCGTCAACAAGCTCAAAAAGCTCAGGTGTGTATTCGTTCATTTCAGACATAATTTAACTCCTTCTCGGCATATCCGCCATTTGATAAATCTATTATACACTATTTTATCGGAAATTGCAAGCGTTAATTTCTGGCGGTTATGGTTCAATTTCAACAGCCCTACCCTGTGCAAGACTTGCCCTACAGTCGAGATACCGTTGATTACTGCTGCCACGAAATTTTACAGTCCAATCCTTTTTAGCAATTTCAAACCTTCCGTCAATGAGGTAATCCGTAGCTTCAAGAAGCTTTCCCCAGCCGTTTTTATCTCTGTTTTCATAAAGCTCCTCAAAAGTAAAACCTGTATACGTTATTATATCAAGTCCGAGAGCCCTTATTTCCCCTGCTAAATCTGCAAGTACATCAGCCTGCATGAAAGGCTCACCACCGCTGAAAGTAACACCGTCAAGAAGTGGATTTGATTTGATTTTTTTCAGCAGTTCTGCTGTATCAATATCATATCCCCCGTTGAAATCATGGGTTTCCGGATTGTGACATCCCTCACAATGATGAGGGCATCCCTGTGTAAATATCGTAAATCTTATACCCACACCGTCTACAATAGAATCGTTTACTGTGCCTGCAATTCTTAAAATCATATATCTCTCCTACAAAATTCCGCACGGAACATAGTCCCGTGCGGTTTAGTTTTATACAGTATGCTTTACTCTGTCGTGCTCCTCTGCACGTTTACCATTGTTAAAACGGTCAAGAGTTCCTACAAGATAACCTGTAATACGTCTTATTCTGTCAAATGCAACAGCCGCATTATGCTCGCTTCTGCCACAGCAAGGACATACTTCTCCGATAATTCCTGTGTATCCACAGCAAGGATCACGGTCAACAGGGTGATTTATTGCACCATAGCCGATACCGGACTCTTTCATACAGCGAACAATCTTCTCAAATGCCGCAAGATTTTCAAGCGGATCACCGTCCAGCTCAATATAGCTGATATGACCAGCGTTTGTAAGCTCGTGATATGGAGCCTCAATTTTCACCTTTTCGTATGCACTGATAGGGAAATGCACGGGTACATGGAAAGAGTTGGTATAATAATCACGGTCTGTTACACCCTCGATTATGCCGAATTTCTTTGCATCCATACGTACAAATCTGCCTGAAAGACCCTCAGCGGGGGTTGCAAGGAGTGAGAAATTAAGACCTGTTCTCTTTGCCTCCTCGTCAAGACGATTTCTCATAGCTGTAATGATTTCAAGTCCAAGCTCTCTTGCCTCCTCGGTTTCGCCGTGATGACTGCCGATAAGTGCCTTCAATGTTTCTGCAAGCCCGATAAAGCCTACAGAAAGGGTACCGTGCTTCAGCACCTCACCTAAAGTATCATCGGGGGAAAGCTTGTCACTGTCAATCCAGATACCCTGTCCCATAAGGAAAGGATAGTTTCTCACACGCTTCTGTGCCTGGATGTAATAACGGTGCATAAGCTGTTCAATTGCAAGGTCCATCATTTCTTCAAGCTTATCAAAGAAAAGCCCTACATTGTGATTAGCCTTTATAGCAAGACGAGGGAGGTTAATTGATGTAAAGCTGAGATTTCCTCTGCCTGTTACAATTTCCTTTTCCTTATCATAATTGTTGCCGATAACACGTGTGCGGCATCCCATGTAAGCTATCTCTGTATCGGGATTACCCTCCTTGTAGTACTGAAGGTTGAAGGGAGCGTCGATAAATGAGAAATTCGGGAAAAGTCGTTTTGCAGATACTCTGCACGCAAGCTTGAACAAATCATAGTTGGGATCGGTAGGATTATAGTTTATACCGTCCTTTATTTTGAAAATATGTATGGGGAAAATAGGTGTTTCGCCGTTACCAAGTCCTGCCTCCTGTGCAAGAAGAACATTTTTTATAACCATTCTTCCCTCCGGAGATGTATCTGTACCATAGTTGATTGAGCTGAAAGGAGTCTGTGCACCTGCACGGCTGTTCATGGTATTAAGGTTATGAATAAGAGCCTCCATAGCCTGATATGTTGCTCTGTCTGTTTCCTTTTCTGCGTTTCTCTTTGAAAATTCCTGAATTTTCTCTGCTGTATCCTTATCTGTATACTTGAAGAGGAGTTCAATTTCCTTTTCACGATAGCCGTTATCATCAGCAAGATTTGGAATGAGATTATATTTATCAAGCATTTCTGCCTTAATTTCCTTTGAAACGTCAATTCCGTTTTCAAGTCCGCCGATAAGCTCCAGAGCTCTGCCCACATTCTGGATATACTTTGCGGCATAAGTCTTTTTTACACCGTCAGCCATTGCATAATCAAAAGTAGGCACGCTCTGTCCGCCGTGCTGGTCATTCTGATTAGACTGGATTGCAATACAAGCAAGGGCTGAATAGCTTGAAATATCGTTAGGACGTCTTAAAAAGCCGTGTCCTGTTGAAAATCCGTTATTAAAGAGTTTTTTGAGGTCAATCTGTGTACAGGTTGTTGTGAGAGTATAAAAATCAAGGTCGTGAATGTGAATGTCGCCATTGCGGTGTGCTTTAGAATGCTTCGGATCAAGAACATACATTCCATAGTATTCCTTAGCAGATACAGAGCCGTATTTCAGCATTGTACCCATTGCAGTATCACCGTCAATATTCGCATTCTCACGCTTTATATCGCTGTCCTTTGCGTCGCTGAATGTAAGCTCGTTGAGAACACACATGAGATTGGTTTTCATCTCTCTTGAACGTGTTCTCTCATATCTGTAAAGGATATATGCCTTTGCAGTTTTAGCATGTCCTTTTTCAATGAGAACCTTTTCTACAAGATCCTGTATTTCTTCAACAGTAGGGATTTTACTGCCGTTTGTTTCTTCATAGAGTCTGCATACTTCTGCAGCTACTTCCATAGCAGTTGTCATATCCGTACCGCCGCATGACTGTGCTGCCTTAAAGATAGCATTTGCAATCTTCTCCACATTAAAGGGAACTTTTCGCCTGTCCCTTTTAATAATATGAATTATCATTTCACCTTACCTCCAACACAATATATTGTATCTCCTCTTTTTTCTTCATATATAAGTATAATGCAAAACAGCCCATTTGTCAATTATGCATTTTAACAACAAATAAACTGTTGAAAATTCTATTTTTATACATCCTGCATTATAAAATTAGCGTAAGAAAGCATTTTCGCCTATATTACGACATTTGCAATAATTGTGTTTCCGATTAAAGCGGACCACAATATATAGTAGTCCGCTTTATGTACAGCAATTAAGTTTCAGAAGTCAGCAATATTGTTTGTACTTACTGAACAACATGATTAAGGATATATTCACTGACTTTACTGAAGCCCTCCTGTGAAAGCGTAAGAGTTTCATACGACCAGTACTTTTCATCCAGCTTGCCTGCTTCTGATTTAAGGGCAGTATTTGTGTCGATACAATATACACCCTTACCGTCACACATATTCACCAATTTGCTGTTATAGTCATTTATTTTCTCATTTGAAAGAGCATCTGTGTCATATATAACAGGCGGATACTCCATAACATATATCTTCATTTCAGGTACAGTAGATTTCAGGCTGTCAATAAGCTTTGAATATTCTTCGATTACAGTTTCAACAGGTGTAGTTTCTATCTCGGCACCAAACATAAGATAAAGCGAAGCAGGCTTTTTCTGCTTTATTATCTCATAAGGTGACAAGTTTCCGAAGCTGCTCTCCTGCTTTATTACCGATACAGCAGAAAGTGTGAAATCCTTACCTCCGAATACTGTATCGCCGCCAAAACCAATACCTGCCATATCAGCAAGGGTATTATCAGTTATAAGGCTGCATGAAGAAAAGTAATCACTGCCCATTGTTTCAGACTGCGGAACGGGATTTGAAAACGAGGTATTCACTACCGTCTCGCTTTCTGATTCTTTGGTATCCGCATCAGAAGCCTCTGAACTTTCGTCCTGCGAGGAAACAAGCTGCTCTGAACCGAATTCCTCTTTAAGAAAGCTATCATTTACATTTACATTGAACATATAAATCAGAAAACACAAAGCCACAGACAGGAAAAACAAGGTAAAGATAACGCTGAATTTGAATTTAAGCTTCGGCCCACCTTTTTTTCTTATTTTCCTTCTCTGAACATTTCTGCCTTTTTCCATAATCGCTCTCCTTTTCTGTTCAATCAATCCTTTACTATTATACCTCTTTTAAAAAAATATTTCAAGTGTTTTTTAATAAATAATATATATTAAATATAAAGCCATTCAAAAAACTTTTTGCAGGTTCCTATACATTTACTTCTTTATTATAATTCAACAAAAAACGCTTTTTATACTTCATTCGGGAATACTTTGATATGCTATTCATGTAAATCACATCATAAGCACCGCCGACAGCACCAACAACAGGTACTCCCTGAAGAAATTTCATGTATAGCAGCTCTGAAGAAAGCACACTGCTTGCACTCAATATCTGTTCCGAACGATTGTAACCGGCCGGAAGAACAGGATTAACTATAAATTCATCAATTTTACGATTTATTTCTTCAAGATGACTTTCATATGATACCGAACCTTCAATCAGAAGCAGGATAAAGTATTTTTCCTCCTCCGTTTCATAACCGAAGCCGTATCTTATTGCTATTTCGTAAATGCAGCGTAAAATCATTGCTGTAAAAACAGGTATATCAGGCAATCCCATGCCGAGAAGTCCCATGCCGATTCCTGAAACTCCCGAAACAGCAAGATTTACTCCACCTGCTATATCTGCCTTATTTGACAGTTTTTTCAGTGATTTGCTCGTTCCGCGAATACGTGCAGAATACAAATCAACCTGAAAATCTTTTTCAAGCTCATCTTTTTTATAAGTTAATTCAATTACAGATGTACCCTTATCAAAAATAACGGAAAAAGCCTTTGAAAAAGCCACATTAATATTATCACTTAACTTTTCAGGAACTTTATCTGCAAGAAAACGATTTATAGCAGATTCCTTGTGATTCTTACGCCCCTCGAGAAATCTGTTTTCCTTTGTTATAAGCTGTTTAAGCTCTTTTTCCTGATGTGTAACTTTCATAATCATATCCCCATTCATATATTGTTGCTCCATAAATCCCGTCTTATCCCCAGGACAAATACAGATTATTATTTTGTACCATTGTCTGACAGTAAGATTCAGTTTACGCAGCAATATTATTATAACAGAATTCCAAGAAAAATGCAACACTATCATGCCATAATTTCAGTACGGCTTCCGCCCGTGTGACTTTTTCTGACTATTATCTGCCTGTCTATGCGTTTTCTCAATTCAGATACGTGGGAAATAATCCCCACAAGACGATTGCCCTCTGCAAGCCCTTGTATAGCATTAAGGGCAAGATTCAGCGTTTCTTCATCAAGGGAGCCGAATCCCTCGTCCACAAACATTGTATCAACACTTATTCCACCTGCACTGCTCTGAATTTCTTCCGATAAACCGAGAGCAAGTGAAAGAGATGCAAGGAAGGATTCTCCGCCTGAAAGAGTTCTGACGCTTCTTTCCGAACCGTTATAATGGTCGATAACATCAAGTTCAAGACCACTTTTACTTCGGTTGTCAATGGCGATACTTCGCCTTTTAAGGTCATATCTGCCGTCTGTCATAACTGAAAACCTGCTGTTTGCACGGGCAATAACTCTGTCAAAGCAGCTCATCTGAACATATGTTTCAAGCATTATTTTTTCTTTGCCCACTAAATTTCCGTTAGCTGTATCACTTAAATCTTTCAGCATAACAAGCTTTTTTTCACAGTCAGCCATTGCAGCGGATTCCTTATTAATTCCCGAAAATGCATATTCCGCTGAATTTATCCTGCTCACCACAGATTTAGTATTTTCTTCAATGTGACACAGTTTTTCAGCATACTCCGACTTCTTTTTCTGTGCATTTTCAGCCTTTTCAATAACACCCTCCGGAATATGATTTGTAAGGTGTTTTATTCTGCTGTCAAGCTCCGCATACTTTTCCCGACATTCTGTAAGATTTCTTTCAGCCGATTCAATTAATCTTCTATACTTATTATTAACAGCATTAAGCGTGTGAATGTGTTCCTCCGCTTCAGAAACAGAAGAAAAACGAAGTGAAGATTTTGCGGAATTCACACTTTTTTCCATTTCTGCAAGACGTGTCGTAAGCACAGATAATTGTTTTTCAGCCTCACTGAAATCATTTATTGCAGTCCTGTATTCAGCCTCTGTTTCGGGAATAAGCCCGTCAAGTTCTTTTTTTCTTTTCAGCTGCTTCTCTGACAAAGAAAGCTTCTCACGAAGTACAGGTATTTCCATTTCAACATGGTCAACTTCTGCTTGCGTTCTGTACATCAGCTTCACCTTATCAGAAATATCAACAGTGTCTGCAAAAAATACGTTTGCGGCATTTTCGATATTTTCTTTCAGGCCATTGACTTTTGTGTTGAGTTCCGCCGCCTTGTTACTGAGTTTTTCCGTTTCTGCTCTCATTTTTTTCAGTTCTTTTTCTGAATTTTTTATATCCTGTTCACTTGGCGGATTATCTGATAAAACAGCAGGTGCGGGATGCTCCTTTGAACCGCATACAGGACAGGGCTCCCCCGCTTTAAGGGTTGAAGCAATTATACCTGCCTGACTGTCAAGAAAACGTCGGTTGAGTTCATCAAACTTACGGCTCATTATTTCAAACGTGTCAGCAGAAGAAATATACTCACTACGCATGTTTTCAAGCTGTTTTTCCGTTTCTGTAAAACTCCTGATGACAGCACATAGCTTATTTCCGTTTTCCGCACGCATTTCAGCTTCTTTTATGCTGTATTCCGTTTTCTGCCTGTCAGCTGCCGCATTTTCAAGGGATTTATATTCAGCTTTACATTTATTCAATTGCTTTTCTGCGGTTTTAAGTATTTTTTCGGCATTTTCTCTTATATCCGAATACTTTTTGCATTCCGCAGCTGTATTCTGAAGCTCCGCCTGCATTTTATCAAGCTTTGAATAGTTCTCCATTTCAGCTTCAATAACAGCAGACTCACGGGTATTTTTTTCAATTTCAGGCTTTTTTTCAATTGCCTTGCTGTATATCTCCGTCAGCTTTTCTTTTTCTTCAACTGTTCCGGCATATTCAATTCTGCACTTTTTAAGTTCTTCACAAAGTTTCAATGCAGTTTCATATTTTCCAAGCTCGTTGTTTATATTTTCTATCTCGCTGCTGATAATGGTTTTTTGCTTATTGTACTCATCAGCTTTTATTTTATCTTCAGCAATAATTTTCGAAACAAGCTCAAGTAAATCCACGTTGGTAAGCATACCTGATATTGCTTTTTCAAGTTTTTCTGTATAAGATGAGTTTTCATCACATCTTACACCGCTGATATACTGAAATATTGAAGCTTCATGAGATTTGTACCGACTCTCACAATTACGCAATTCAGCTTTCAGACGTTCCTGTAATCGCATGAAATATTCTGTTTTGAATATTCGTCTGAATATTTCAAGCCGTTCTGCTGATTCCGCAAGAAGCAGCTTCATAAATTCTCCCTGCGCAAGCATTGAAATCTGTGTAAACTGCTCCCTGTCAAGTCCAAGAAGATTTTTCACATAATTTGTAACCTCCATTGACTTAGTGACAATATATCCGTCGGGACAGATAAACTCAGCGTCAGCTGAAACAATTACCATCCCCTCTCCTCTTTTTGATTTTCTTTCATAGGTAGGATTTCTGCGGATTTTATACACCTTTCCGTTATATTCAAACTCCAGAATAACTTCTGTTACTGTATCGGGATCTGCATATTTTGAACGGAACATATTTGAAGTTCGTGCACTTCCGCTTGCTCTGCCATAAAGTGCAAATGTTACAGCATCAAATATTGTTGTTTTTCCTGCTCCTGTATCACCCGTTATAAGATACACACCTCTGTCACCGAGAAGTGTCATATCTATTTCTTCTGTTTTTGCATAGG
This sequence comes from Ruminococcus sp., assembly GCA_017558505.1. GTDB lineage: Bacteria > Bacillota > Clostridia > Oscillospirales > Ruminococcaceae > Ruminococcus. The sequence continues at coordinate 45,232 of JAFYUM010000018.1, forward strand.
GACCGAAAGCGGACATTATAAGCTTAAGTGGCTTCATAGGATTTCCTCCTCCCATACAGATTTTATGAGGGAGTCCATAAACTCTTTCTGTTCATCTGTCATTTTGCGGTTGCACTTCAATTCAAAAAACTCAGAAAAAATATCAATAGGCGGCATTTTTTCATTTCTTACATCCGACAATATAACATTATTTTTTCTTGTACGGCTGTTATCATAAAAAAGCTGCAACAAATTCGGATATACCTTTTTAAGCTTTCTTGCACCGTCAGGAATATCCGCTTCATCGGTCAGCGTTATATAGATGTAATCCTCCGTATTTATATTGCTGTAGAAGTTTTTGTCCGTAAGCTGTTCATATGTGCCCTTGTAGGATTTTACATCACGCAGCGGCTTAATGGGGATTTCTTTTATACTTACATTTCCATTTTCGTCAATATCAGCTATTGTAAATGACTTTTCCTGATTTACCTCGTCGATGTGATATTTCAGCTGGCTTCCGCAGTAACGGATTTTACTGCTTCCCACAAATTGCGGACGGTGAATATGACCTAATGCCACATAATCAAAAGTATCAAGAATTCCACAGTCAACATTTTCAGTTCCGCCAACAAAGAATTCTTCTGATTTGCTCAATTGTGAGCCTGTAACAAACTGATGCGTCACAAGTATATTTCTCTTTGCATCGTCAATTTCAATATCACCGATTACAGCTTCCAGAGCCTCAGTAAAGCTTTCTATTTTTCTGTCAGGATAAAACCCTCTTACATTAGAAGGCTTTATAAAAGGAAGAAGATAGAAATTGACCTCACCGTGTTCATCGCTGAGAATTACCAGCTGTATTTTGCCATTATAAACTGGGGCGATGTAAACTCCACCGGCAGACATAACTCGTCCGCCGAAGGAAATACGTTCCGCTGAATCGTGATTTCCGCTTATTATCAGCACCGGTATATTCTTTTGCGTCAACTTATACAGAAAATCATCAAACACCTGCACAGCCTCCGCAGGCGGTACGGTTTTATCATAGATATCACCGGCAATAACAACGCAGTCGATTTCTTCCCCGTCGCATATTTCATATACCTGCGATAACACGTACTTCTGATTTTCAAGCATGGAATATTCTTTAAGTTTTTTTCCTATATGCAAATCGGAAAGATGAAAAATCTTCATATAAATCAGCTCCTATTAAGGGAAAACCGCACGATTCTACACCGTGCGGGATTTTGGTTATATAACACTCTGATAACCTGAATATGGTTTCATAGTTTCACTTATGATATTCTCTTACCCTTTGTCTTCTTACGTTTTTCAATGGGCTTTTCCTTTCCGCCCATATCCTCAAATAATGTTTCTACGTCTATATCGTCTGTTTCGTCAGTAAGCTCCGGATTAATCTCGCCCTTACTTTCGTAGAAAGGATTTATAACATACTTCTGAATTACAGGGTAGCAGTTGAAGCATACCACAAACCATGAAACTGCCATAGGAAAAAACGGTATAATCGTAAGAGCTATAAATGGCATCAACAAGAAAATTACCACAATAAATCCTACAAAGAAAACATAAAAGAAAGTGGCAATAAAGTTCTGCTTCAATGCAGCAAACGCAAGAGCAAATGAATTTTTAAAAAGATTTTTCATAGAAAGGTCGGTTGCTGTCATCATGAGGAATATATAATAATTCATAAGAAGTATTACAAAAGCAACGCTCATTGTTATAATCAAAGGAATATAGAACAGCTTGCTTTCATAATGATTTGCCCAGTCGGGATAAATATTGTACGCAGAAAAAGCCGACATTGCCGCAACTACGTCAAGTATTCCGACAACAACTGATTTTTTGAAGTTCTCACGAAATCCTCTGAAAAAATCTCGTATTACAAATGTATGCTTCTGAATTACAAAGGAACGTATAACTTTAGTCATTCCCGCCATTGCAGGGCCTATGAACACAGCGAACAAAAGAAACAGCACACATTCAATAGCAAACATTACCCTGACATCCTTAACAAGAAAGAATATAAATAATGCAATATATAATGGCAGACAGAATATGAAAAACAACAAATTCAAACCCGTAAGCTTCCAGAATTTACTGAAAAATATATCCCAGAATAAAGCAACTCCCGTTTTCTTCGGTGCATATTTGGATATACCCGGTCCTGAACTTTCGTAACTACTAAATAAACCCACTTTTTACTTCCTCCAATTTTATCATTAACATACGAAGTAGTTTGCAATTCCATATATAACTGATACAATTAGTACTCCTGCTGCAAGAAAAATAAACCGCAGACAATACTTTTTCAATGACGGAGCTTCTTCCGACGATATTGTACTTTTCAACAGAGCGGTGGAATTGCGTATAACCTCCCTGGCTGAAAGAATGCCTATAGCTGACAGTGCTGCCGTTTTAGGCAGATACAGCAAAAGCACCCACATAATTGCACCTGCACCTCTTTCACAATACATAAGAGCCGCAGTACAGCCTATTTCTGCACCAAGACCGGCTAAAAATGCAATACCGCCGCCTTGTCCGAGCAGAAACAGCCCAAGTAAAAATGAAACAACAAGATACATAAGACAGGTGACAGATGTCCCGAAAATAATCTGAAAAAGGGTTCCCCCGAAAACCTCAGGACATATGTATTTTTGCAGTATTTCACTATCTGCAAAAAAAACAGCCGCAAAAGAACCTGCAGCAATGCCTGCAAGCTCCGTAAACAGCAGCGGAATAATCCATCCACCGCTTTTTTCACCCGATATAAATATTCTGCCCTTCATGCCCTCTCATTCCTTTCATATCCCTATAATACAGGATATGCAGAAAGGACAGGTTATATTACTTTGATAATTCGTATGCTCTCTTTGTACAACTTTCACAGCAGTTTTTTACCGTATCTGTAAGCCTGCCCTCGTAAAGTCTGTCTAGACCTGCAAGCGTTGTACCTCCCGGAGAGGATACCATTTTAATAAGCTCATCAATTGTATATCCCGACTCTGTAAGCATCTTTGCAGAGCCGATAAGACTCTGGCTGAAAAGCTCCAGTGCTGCTTCGGGTGATATTCCGACAGTATCAGCATATTCAACAAAGCCCTTTGCAAAAAGATATATAAACGCAGGGCTGCTGCCGTTTACTGCAATAATTTCTTTCATCTTGTTCTTTGGAACAACCGCAGCTTTTCCACAGGCACGGAATACATTGAGGATAATCTCAAATTCCTCGTCCGTTACATTTTCATTTTTTGAAAGTGCCGACGCACCCTCTCCTAAAAGCAAGGGAGTATTGGGCATAACAAGTATAACCTTTGCATCTGCTATTGTCTTTGAAGCTATAAATTCATCTGAAATTCCGGCGGCAATCGATACAAGCACCTTATCAGCTGTTACAGCAGGTGCAATTGATTCAAGTACACCCTCAATAACCTGTGGTTTTACTGCAAGAAAAACATATCCGCACTTTTCAGTTACTTCAACCGCATCAAAGCAGGCTATAACACCGTATTCCGCAAGTTCTTCAAGCTTTTCAGCATTTGGATCAGCGGCATAAAGCTCAATATTCTTTCCTGCTTCACTGGCTGAAATTCCTTTCATAATTGCGGCACCCATATTTCCTGCACCAATAAATCCAATTTTAATTTTTTCCATTTTTATCTCCTGATTAATAGAATGTAGCAACTTCCTGCACAGGTGCTTCTGCTGCTTCAAGGGAAGTAACGTAGAGTACAGGTCCATCACCCTTGTATACCTTGTGCTTCTGTACCTTTATGTCGGCTGTAATTATCTGCCATTTTTTCGGATCAAAATCCACAGGCTTATCCCATACAGCCGCTGCCCAGCAATATTGTATATCGTCAACACAGCATGTCATAATATGTCTGCCAAATGCAAATGAACCCTCCGGGAATTTTTTGTTAATAGCTGCAAGTCCCTTGAATGTTATTTTCTTTCCGTCGTATTTTTTTGGTTCGTCCATAATATCTCTATACCAGATTGCATAATCACGGTCATCAATTACAATATGGTCAGCCTCAATATCAAAGGGCAGAGGATCTTCAATATCGTCATATGCAACCTGTCCGTCAGTATATTCGTAGCAGATTTCACTTCTGCGGCTTACACCTCTGACAATTTTATGAAATTCCTGTACATCATAGGATTTATCAAATCGGTTGAATACAGTAAGTTCAGCAAAATTAAGCTTATCTACAACAAGACTTCTCATATTAGCGTTGTAGCTGAGGAATGTTGAACCATCGGCAAAGAACATAACCTGATATACACCCCAGTTATCGGGCATATTTGCAAGAAGCTCATTTACCTGCCACATACCGTTATACTCGATTACGATTTTTTCTGCTCTTGATTCGTAGGCAATTCTTGCAAGATTGGGAATATTCATTTCCTCTTTATCTTCGATTGTCTTTATTGTAACATTCTTACCTTTATTAGGGAAACGGGACTTATCAAGCTCCTCAATACCCTCCTCAAATGAGAGTATGAGTGTCTTTTCGCCTGAATTGAAGCGTTTATCCTCCATGGTTTCCTGTATAAAGCGGGTTTTTCCTGCTTCAAGAAATCCCAAGAATAAAAATACGGGAATTGGCTCCTGTCTGAAATTAGGCATAATCTATCTCCTTATCAAAGGCAGAAAAGCTTTGCAACAGCTTCTTCGTTAAGCTTTGAGCCGATTACACAAAGTCTGCCTGTAGTTTCTGCACTGCCATAGCGTACATCAGGTGTTCCGGGAATATAGTCAAAGTGAATCCACTTTCCGTCCTCTGCCGCAACAATACCCTTGGCACGAAGAACAATTCCGAATTTCTCCTCGTCTGCAAGTGCCTCCAGTGCTGCTGTTATAGCTTCAACAGTATACGGTCTGGGAGTTTCAGCACCCCAGCTTGTGAATACTTCATCTGCGTGGTGGTGATGATGTTCGTGGTCGTGGTGATGACCGCAGCAGCACTCGCCATCCTCATGGTGGTGGTCCTCATGGTCATGGTCGTGGTGATGACCACAGCAGCACTCGCCCTCCTCATGGTGGTGGTGCTCATGGTCATGGTCGTGGTGATGACCGCAGCAGCACTCGCCCTCCTCATGGTGGTGATGCTCATGGTCATGGTCGTGGTGATGACCGCAGCAGCACTCGCCATCCTCGTGGTGGTGGTGCTCATGGTCGTGGTGATGACCACAGCAGCACTCGCCCTCCTCATGATGATGGTGATGCTCATGCTGATGCTCAATCATTTCCTTTAGCTCGTTTTCAAGAGTATTTTTTTGCACCATAGCAGCAACAATCTGCTTGCCGTCAAGTTCATCCCAGTCTGTTGTAACAATGGGAGCTGTTTCGTTGAACTTACGGACAATTTCAATTGCCTCGGCTATTTTTTCCTGTGAAAGTCCTGCGGTATGGCTGAGAATTACACAGCTTGCGTGTTCAATCTGATTGTTGAAGAATTCACCAAAATTCTTCTGATACATTCTGCATTTTTTAGCGTCAACTACAGTTGTAAAACCATCAAGCTCAACATCATGGCTGTCAATCTTGCGTACAGCAGCGATAACGTCGCTTAATTTGCCAACACCTGATGGCTCAATAATAATGCGGTCGGGCTTGTATTCCTCAAGCACCTGCACCAATGCCTTGCCAAAATCGCCTACAAGGCTGCAGCATATACAGCCGGAGTTCATTTCAGTAATTTCAATTCCTGCATCTTTGAGAAATCCGCCGTCAATGCCTATCTGTCCGAATTCGTTTTCGATAAGCACAAGCTTTTCGCCGTTATATCCTTCTTTAATAAGCTTTTTTATAAGTGTGGTTTTTCCTGCACCGAGGAAACCTGAAAATATTGTAATTTTTGTCATTAAGACCACTTCTTTCTTGAAATTAATATCAAATTATATTATAACACTTTTTAATATTTAATGCAATAGCTGATTTGAAAATTTCTTAAAACTTTCATGTTTTTTTACTGCCTGCCCAAACCAAAGGGCGACCAATGGTCGCCCTGATATTTTTTATTTGCGTGAAAACTCATGATTTTCAGCTTTGATTTTCAGCTTATGTGCATACATTTCCTTGTCACACTGTGCTATTATATCTGTAATAGTCGGATATTTCTCCTCGTCATACTGTGCAAAACCACAGGCTACCATAAAAGGATATCCCTCGTCAATCTTACTTTCTTTTTCCATTGCTTCAAGTATTTTCTCAGCCAGAGAATTATCAGATATGCATACAAACTCATCGCCGCCTATTCGGTATACCTTACCCGATTTACCGACTATGCCTTTGAGTATTTCTGCGCATCGTATAAGTGCCGCATCACCTGTCTTGTGTCCGTGATTATCGTTGAGATATTTAAGGAAATTCACATCGCAAAGGGCAAAATACATGTTTTTGAACTGCATTGCTTCATCTGAAAGCTCTTTTATTCTTTGTTCATATGCATTTCTGTTGTATGAACCTGTCATAGCATCCTTTGAAACAAGTTCAAGAGCTTCATTCTTCTTTTTTGCCCGCTTGTATAATACTCTACCAACCAGTAAAAGAATAAGTGTAACAACAATACCGCATACAGCGATTATAACATTTTTTATATTCTGCTCTTTTTTTATGACGTCTGCCTTTGCAATAGTAACCGTATCAACATAATAAGACATTGTATCATTAATTGTCTTTTGTTCGCCATTTTCGACATTATCTGTCTGTATGTAAAGACCAATATTCTGAGCATTTTCGGGAATAGTAAAATACCCCTCTATTTTGGTCCATTTGCCTTTTTTAGCAGTTTTAGCCTGAATCAGATTATAGACTCCGGTGCCATTCAGAGTGTACTGCAATTCCATTCTGAAACCATGAGATTCTTCATACTCTTTGCCATTATACATAACGTACGAAGAATAATAATATTTTTCGCCTTTTATTATTTTGCTTGAAATATTTACCATGGGTGCATTCCATGTCTCTTTTCTGCTTGTAGAATAAATTGAATGTGTACCATTCTTACTGTATTCATCAGTACGTGCTACAGTCAGATCACCTCTTGCACTCCAGCCATCGAAATCACTTTCAAAATCCATTGTGTATTTATCCATGTATTCCTTTTGGCTACTGTCAGATACAGATGAACTTTCACCCAATATGTAAATATCATCTATCAAAAAATCTGTCGAACCATTTTCACACTCTACATAAAGAAGATATGTGCGCGCATCTTCCGGAATTACAATTGTACCAGTGAAATTCACCCACTGTTCAGGTTCAATTCTGGAGGCTACAATCTGGGTATACGTATCAACTCCGTAACCATCCTGCGATTTCAAAGTAAATGACACATTCTGTATACTATCGCATTCAAGATATACCCAGCCGCTTAAAGAATATTCCTCACCGGGCTGCAGCTTATCGGTACAATCAAATGATGGTCCGTCAAACGCAGCTGTACGATTCCCAGCCCTGAGAGAGGATGAACTTATGTGACCATTGGTATCATCAATAGCTAATCCGCAATTTCCGAATGGCTGCCATACTCCCGCATCCCCGTCCTCAAAATCATATCCAACGACTATTGATTCGTTCTGTATCGTTTCATCTTGCGCATACCCACAGACAGGTACCATTAAATTCTGGATTGCAAAATAAGTCATAGCTGTAATTATAAATCTTTTAACATTCATTTTTATCACCCCGATTATCCTGCGTAAATCTATGGAAACCACACTCACTACACGAAGTTCTAATAGCGTTACATTTTAGGAGAAATCCTTAATTTTATTGTCAACTGAATCAGAAAATTTATAGATAAATCTTCAATATGATATATTATAACATATTTTTTTATAAATGTCTATAGTTAATAACAAATTTTTTCATAAAATTTGTAAATTTATAGCACATATGTATAATGTTTTGTTTAATTAATCAAATATAGTTTGTTTGAGGTTTTCAAAGTACAATTTCTTTGCTTTTATCGTAGAAAAAAACTCATTCAATTTGGTCATATTCAACTAAATTTGAACAATTTGTAACCTTTTTTGTAAACATCTTGAAATATTTACAATTATGTGTTATAATTAGTATGAAAATTGATAATCATATACGTTTATGCAACACTAGTCTTATATTTTTAAAAGGGGTGATAAAATGCCGGAATATAACATCAACGATTTTATAGACAGTCAATTATTACAAGGTTTTCAGGATTCTTTTTCACAGTTTACAGGTATTGCGGCGGTTATCACCGACACAGACGGTGTGTGCATAACCCGTGCAAGCGGACAAAACTGCAGCTGTTTTGAAAATCTGACAATGTCAGCCGATAACATCTCAAAATGCATGAAATTATACATTGACGGTGCTAAAATGAGCCTTGCGAACAACAAAGCGTTCATAGGAAAGTGCCACGAAAATCTTTATTATGTAATCACACCAATTACACTGAACGATCAGATTATCGGTTCTATGGTATGCGGACAGATTCTATGTGCAGATGAAAACGGTGATTCCGGTTCTGAAAACAGCTCAGACATCAAAGAAATGACATACGTTGAAATCGAACATATTGCAGAATATGTATATTCATTAGCAAAGCTTATTTCAGCTTCTATCTATAAGAATTACATACTTATGAAAAGCAATCACCTCCGCACCGTTTCCTCCTACTCAAAAGCCAGAAGTCTACCTGATGATATCGGCAAAGACAGAATATACAATATCCACGAATTGACAAGTACAATTAAGGCAGGTATTGTAATGATATGCAAGAAATTCGAAATAACTCCGACAATCAGCGTAATAAGCAAGGTGCCCAAGGAGCTTTACGGAAATCCCAACGCTATTCAGCACGTTATCGAAGGATTAGTATCATTTCTTGTTCCATATTGTACAAACAACCTGATAGATATCCGCTTTTCATGCGATAAAATCAACTACTCTCATACACTTGTTATGACCATTACAGTTGAAAGTGAAAATATTAATGAGGATTATCTCAACGATATTAAAAACAGTTTTAATATAAATAACGATGAACGCCCCGAAGGTGCTTCATTCATCACCAATGTAACTACCCATATGCTGAATGGCGATATAAATATCAGTAGAACTGAAAATAAAACAATAACAGCACGGTTATGTATACCGCAGCTCGACCTGAAGGTGAAATAATATGAACAGCTTTGATTATCAACACAAATTCAAAGATCTTTTTTCGCAGTTTATCTTCAATATGGAGATGCTGCCGCCTGATGTAAAACACCCTGATACAACTGTAGTCATTTCTGATTTATGCAGATTTTTTCGTATTGCCCGTCTTTATGCAACACTTGAAGTTAATCCCGATTTATCCAACGGTAGACAGGAATTAAACGAAATTGTATATTTTTCCGACGGTGAATTTGACATAGATATGTCATACTCCATAAAAAAGACCAACCAGGGTGGAACTGTATCTTATCTTGTTTCACAGAAACCCGGAGATGCACCGTGGAGTGAGGAAGAATTAAACAATATATATCTTTTCCTCACCACATTCTACGTCTTTAACAGCAGAGCAAGAAGTATGGATCTCTGCGGATATCTTACGTATCACGACAGTGAGCTTGGCGTATATAACATTCAATTTCTTGTTAAAACTATCGCCATGCTCCTTGCACAGCAAAAGGCTTCTGAATATATATGCTGCCGTTTCAATCTCAGAAAATTCACCCTTATCAACAGAATTCTGGGAAGAAAAAACGGAACTGTTGTTATGAGAAACTATGTGCATATCCTCTCAGATATGCTAGGAGAAAACAGCTATATCTGCCGCCTTGGCGGTGATAATTTCGTCATGATTTTCCCGAAGGAAAAACTTGATTTAGCTGTAGATTACCTCGATGGTGCACAGACACCCACAAATGATCCCGAAACACCATTTATCAAGGTTTCGGCACGTGCCGGATATTTCTCTATAACAGACGAATGCCATACTCCGACTGACATTATCGACAGGTCAATTATCGCCCTTAATACCCTCAAGGATACTCCGGGCATTCTTCACGTTATTTATGATGACGAAGTAAAGAAAAAGGAGTACAATCTCCGGACAATAGAGGATAATTTTCTTACCGCCATAGATAATGAAGAATTTCTTGTTTACTATCAGCCGAAGGTTGAGCTCAGAAATTACTCTCTCTGTGGTGCAGAGGCATTATGTCGCTGGAAGCATAACGGCAAGCTTATTTCACCAGGAGAATTTATCCCATTTCTTGAACAGAGCAGCAGTATATGCACTCTTGATATGTATATGCTGGAGCATGTATGCCGTGATATACGCAAATGGATAGACAATGGCATGGATGTTGTAAGAATTTCTGTAAATCTTTCAAGAGTAAATCTTGCCAATCAGAATCTTGCAGAGCAGATTATCGGAATTATTGAAAAATATGATGTGCCATTTAAATGTATAGAAATAGAAATTACTGAAACTACATCTGAACTTGATCTGCACGAACTTACAAAGGTTGTAAGACGACTGCACGAAACAGGAATATGTACATCCATTGACGATTTCGGTTCAGGTTATTCTTCAATAAATCTCATACGTGATCTGCCATGGGATACAATGAAGATTGACAAGAGCTTTCTTCCTGACCATGCTGAATACAACAAGAAAAAGGAAGTTGTGCTGAAACATACAATTGCAATTGCACAGGAATTAGGACTTGAATGTATGGTTGAGGGCGTAGAAACTACGGAGCACGTTGCATTTCTCAAGGATAATAATTGCTACCATGCACAGGGTTTCTGTTTTGACAAGCCACTCCCCGTTGAAGAATTTGAGGATAGACTCCGCACAAGAATACTTAAAGTAAAGGCATAAAAAACAAGCGTACCGAATAAATCAAATTCGGTACGCATTTTTTATGCAAGCAACTTTTTAACGGCATCGGGGATTTCAGTTATATTACCAACAATAATATCTGCCGAGGATAATTCATCTTTATTTCCGTAGCCATAACCGCAGCCAATTGACTTCAAGCCGTTTTTTTCGGCAGTTTCAATATCGTGAAATCTGTCACCGATTACGATAAATTCGCCTTTATGCTGCAAGCTGAATAAGCGGAAAATCTGATATTTCGGGATAAAATCAAATTCCTCACAGCAGTAGAAATAATCGAAAAAGCGGTGAAGTCCGAACACTCTCGAATGTCGCTCCATATACTTCACACGGCAATTGCTTAGGAAAATCAAGGTATGCCCCTGTGATTTCAGCTCTGCAAGAACCTCCTCGGCATGGGGATATAACGCTCCCTCGCCATTTTCCACACGCTTTCCCATATCCTGCCCTAAAAATATACGGGCTTTCTCTTTAACGTCAGCAGGCAGATCGGGGAGAAAATTATTCCACATATCCGTTGAATTGAAGCCTAACCAATAGCTGATTTCTTCATCGGTAAACTCCTTTTCAGCCATATATCCCTTATCCGCAAGCATTTTGCAGGTTGCACGGAATGCAGGTGCATAAGTCAGCATTGACTGATGAAGTGTGCCGTCGTAGTCAAAAATGAGATTTGCCATTAGTCCTCAATCTCTCTGATAAGGTTGATCATTTCGATTGCACCCTCTGCACATTCGCTGCCCTTATTACCAGCCTTGGAGCCTGCACGCTCAATAGCCTGCTCGATATTTTCAGTTGTGATAACGCCGAACATTACAGGAATATCGCTGTTGAGTGATACGTGAGCAATTCCCTTTGCAGCCTCGTTGCATACGAGGTCATAGTGTGATGTGCTGCCTCTGATAATTGCACCAAGACAGATGATTGCGTCATACTTGCCGCTGTCTGCCATTTTCTTTGCAATAAGGGGAATTTCAAATGCCCCGGGTACCCACGCAACATCAATGGAATCTTCTGATACATCGTGTCTTTTGAGAGTATCTACAGCTCCGCCTAAAAGCTTGCTTGTGATAAACTCGTTGAATCGTGCAACTACGATTCCTATTCTTACATCCTTTGGAATAAGATTGCCTTCGTAAATATTCATATTAAAAATCTCCTTTATTAATAATCTAAAATATGCCCCATTCTGTCACGCTTAGTCTTGAGATAGAACAGGTCATAAGCCGTTGCGTCCATTTGAATAGCCACTCTCTCCTTGATTTCAAGCCCGAATCCGCTTAAACCGTACACCTTTTCGGGATTGTTTGTAAGCAATCGGAGCGTTTTACAGCCAAGTTCACGCAAGATCTGTGCGCCGATGTAATACTCACGCATATCCCCGGGGAAACCAAGTGCAAGATTAGCGTCAAGGGTATCCATTCCGCCGTCCTGCAACTCATAGGCACGGAGCTTGTTTACAAGTCCGATTCCTCTGCCCTCCTGACGCATATAGAGCAGAATTCCCCTGCCCTCTTTTTCAATCTGCGTCATAGCAGCAGCAAACTGCTGTCCGCAATCGCATTTAAGTGAACCGAAAGCGTCACCAGTAAGACATTCCGAATGAACACGGCAGAGAATATCTTCGCCATTGCCAATATCGCCCTTTACAAGTGCAACGTGATGTTCGCCATTGAGCTTATTAACAAAGCACACAGCACGGAATTCGCCGTATTTTGTGGGAAGCTTTGTATCTGCAGCAAGCTCCAAAAGGGTTTCATGCACCTTGCGGTATTCTTTCAAAGCCTTAATGGTAATGAACTTCATTCCCCATTCCACAGCCTTTTTCTGCAATTCCTCCGCACGCATCATTGTACCGTCATCACGCATAATTTCACAACAAAGACCACATTCTTTCAAGCCTGCAAGACGCATAAGATCAACTGTAGCTTCTGTATGCCCCTCACGTTCAAGAACTCCGTTTTTCTTTGCCATAAGCGGAAACATATGACCGGGACGGCGGAAATCCTCCGGCTTTGCATTGTCAGCAACAGCCATACGTGCCGTAAATCCACGCTCCTCTGCTGAAATTCCCGTTGTTGTTTCAACATGGTCAATTGATACGGTAAAGGCTGTACAGTGATTATCCGTATTATAATCAACCATCTGCCCTAAATGCAGCTTATGACATAGCTCCGCACTCATAGGCATACAGATAAGTCCCTTTGCCTGTGCCGCCATAAAATTCACATTTTCCGTTGTGGCAAATTCAGCGGCACATATCATATCGCCTTCGTTTTCCCTGTCCTCGTCATCGGTAACAAGGATAATTTCGCCGTTTCTTAAAGCTTCAAGAGCTTCCTCTACGGTATTGTACTGAAACATTCAAAATTCTCCTCAATCTTATTTATTTACTTTAACACTACCCACATCAGCTTTAAGGGTAACATTGCATTTGCCGTCAATTACAACCTCTTGTTTCTTGCCGACATAATCCTTTGACTCGGATTTTTCTTCAAAATCAAGTCCCTGTGTATCTACATCAATATCTCCAACATCAGCAACAAGCTGAAGATTACATTCATCAACGCTTTCAAGGGAAATGTCAATATTTCCCACATCGGCATTAATTTCGGAATTGCCGTTAATTGTTAAATTATTGCAATCAATATTTCCAACATCTGCATCTATTTTGAAATCGCCCACAAGGCTGTCAAGCTTGACATTTCCCACATCAGCCGTAACATCAAATGAACCTTTCAGCTTATTAAGGTGAATATCGCCCACATCGGATTCAATATTAAAGTCGGAAAATTCTCTTGGCAGCATGATTTCAAGGTCAGCTGTCAGATTTACAAAACGGGTATCAAAATCCTTTTCAGCCGATTTGATATAAACCGTTTTATTTTTCACTTCTGTGATAATCTTTGCATTTTCAATGGCTGCACTAACCTTATCTTCATTTACACCATTGCTTGTGAATTTCACATCTACGTCAACATTTTTTGTATCGCCATATTCAACGCTGATTTTGCCAACATCAATATTGACGTCAAGCTTTGTTGCCTTTTCAGGCTCAATATTCAATGTTTCCGACTTTGTTTGCTTGAATTTCCAGTCGCTGTTCACTTGAATATCATTGCCATTTACTTTTACGGAACAAGAACTTAAAGCCATTACGGCTAAAACTGTTGATGCTAAAATAAAATTTTTCATAATAAAATCCCCTTTAATTTCAAACAAACCCGTTTGATGAAAGAAAAGACATATCAATGCCGCTATTTTTCACATTTTCAGCAGGCTTCATAAGCTTTTCCACGTATTTTCCTATAATATCATTTTCAAGATTGACCGTCTGTCCCTTTGATTTCGTGGAAAGAATAGTCATTTCTGCGGTATGAGGTATGACAGATACGCTGAAATCCCTGTCAGTTACCCTTGCTACGGTAAGGCTGATGCCGTCAATTGCAATTGAGCCTTTTTCCACGATATACCGCATAATATCGGCATTTGCCGAAATCGTGTACCATATGGCAATTCCGTCGTTTACAATATCGGTGATTGTTCCCGTACCGTCAATATGCCCCGAAACGATATGGCCGCCAAATCGCCCATTTGCCGCCATTGCACGTTCAAGGTTAACCTTGCTGCCCTGACGGAGTTCACCTAAAGATGAACGGCTGAGGGTTTCATTCATAACGTCTGCGTGAAATACAGAACCGTCAGTTTTCGTAACCGTAAGGCAGACTCCATTTACAGCGATACTATCACCAAGATGAACGTCATCCAGCACCTTTTTCGCCTCAATTACTATAAAAGAATTACTGCCGTTTCTCTGTATATTCTTCACCGTGCCAATTTCTTCAATTATCCCCGTGAACATTTTTCACCCTGCTTTCTATGAGAATATCGTCGCCGATTGTCTTAATCTGCCTGTCATACAGCATTACGCACTCATCCGGAGAAGCCGCACCAATTCCGGAAACCGCCGTAGGAGCAGTCTTTCCACCGAATATTTTAGGGGCGATATATGCCTGAACTTTATTGACTATACCCGATTTCAATGCTGACCAGTTAAGCTGACCGCCGCCCTCTAAAAGAATACTGTCAATTTTGAAATCCCTGCCTAAAATAATCATCAGTTCATTCAAATCAATATGACCGTCCTTTTCGTGAACTCTCACAATCTGACAGCCTGCCGCTTCAAATGCCGCTGTATCGCCGTTTGAGCAGGCAATAACCGTGGGAGTTTCTCCTGCTGTGCGGACAATATTGCTGTCCAGAGGAGTCCGCAGATTTGTGTCACATACGATACGGACAGGATTTTTTCCGCCCTCAATACGGCAGGTAAGCATAGGATTATCCGCAAGAACCGTTCCGACTCCCACCATAATCGCCATATGCTTCAAACGGTCAAAGTGAACATTTTCTCTTGCCGCCTCCCCTGTTATCCACTGGGATTTTCCTGTATAACAGGCGATTTTTCCGTCCATAGTCATTGCGTATTTCATTGTGACAAAGGGCGTTTTTTTCGTAATGTAATGGAAAAAAATCTCATTGAGGCTGTCACATTCCTCTTTTAAAATTCCCTCTGTAACTTCGATTCCCTTTTCACGGAGAATTGCGGCTCCCTTCCCTGCTACAAGTGGGTTAGGATCAGAAGAACCGATAAATACACGTTTAATTTTATGCTCTATAATAGCTTCTGTGCAAGGAGGGGTTTTTCCATAGTGACAGCAGGGTTCAAGGGTAACGTACATATCCGCCCCTGTACAGTCAATTCCACGGCTGTCACAATCCGCAAAAGCATTTCTTTCGGCGTGAAGCTCTCCGCATTTACGGTGATAACCCTGTCCGATTATTTCACCGTTTTTGACGATTACAGCACCAACCAAAGGATTAGGATTTACATATCCTACGCCCTTTGCGGCAAGTTCAAGTGCCGCTGCCATAAATTCTTCGTGGGACATACATACCTCCTTCAACAAAAAAATCCCCGAAAAATCGGGGACGAAATCTGTCTTATCAGCAGATAATCCTCTCACATCCGGACTTATACGGAATATCCGCACTCACCGTCGGCCCCGGAATTTCACCGGATCAACCGCATATAGCGGCTCACAGGCTGTACTGTCGGTAGGGAATTTCACCCTGCCCCGAAGATTACTATATTATTATACCACACTGTTATTTTTATGTCAATGATTTTATTGTATTTTAATCTTATTAATCATCTAATCTGTGTTATTATCAAATGGGGACCTATATATTGCAAGAAATAATTAACCAAATTGTAAAAATATCTAATCTGCGATTTCAGTGTAAATCCTTCGGCTCCAGATACGCAAAAAAGTCCGAAACATCGGACTTTTTTGTCTGTAATCTATTTTATACAACAGATAAAGAGCTGATGATCGGACTTGAACCGACGACCTACGCCTTACCAAGGCGTTGCGCTACCGACTGTGCCACATCAGCATCAACATTAAATATTATACAACATCCGCAATTAATTGTCAATAGGCGGGTATATATTTTTATGATTTAATCAAAAAATCTCTTGACTTTTTTTATCTGATATGTTATCATATAAAAAACGGTGAACGAATAAAATCTGTGGGATTATGCCTGTTCAGAGAGCTTTCGGTTGGTGTGAGAAAGTCAGCTGCCGCAGAGAATTACATTCGGGAGTTGCCCTGTTGAAGCCAAGTAGGCAGGGACGTTTCGGCACGTTATAGCCCTTTGAGGTCGGGAATTTTCCCGATAAACCGAGGTGGTACCACGAGTAATTTCGTCCTCGTACAGTTTTTGCTGTACGGGGATTTTTGTTTTTAGAGAGGCAATATGGATATTAGAAAATTCCCCGATGAGAATGGCGTAAACCGTATTATGAAAATTCTTGTAACAGGCGGAACAGTATTTGTAAGCCGATATACAGCGGAATATTTTGTGCAAAAGGGACACGAGGTGTATGTTCTCAACAGAAACAGCCGTCCTCAATCCAATGGTGTACATCTCATTGAAGCTGACCGCCGACAACTGGGTGATAAGCTGAAAAATATTCCCTTTGACCTTATTGTTGATGTTACTTCATATAACAAAGAAGATGTAAGGGATTTATTAAACGCTCTTGGTGATTTCGGCGAATATATTATGGTTAGTTCAAGTGCGGTTTACCCCGAAACTCTACCACAGCCTTTCACGGAGGATATGAAAACAGGCTATAACATTCATTGGAAAGCTTACGGCACAAATAAAATTGATGCCGAGGAATATCTCCTTGAAAATCTGCCGAAAGCTTATATAATTCGTCCCCCATATCTCTACGGCAAAATGAATAATCTCTACCGTGAGGCATTCGTTTTTGAGTGTGCAGAAAAAAATCTCCCATTTTATATGCCAAAAGACGGCTCACTTAAACTTCAATTTTTTGATGTTGAGGATTTGTGCAGGCTTATTGAGGCTATTGTAGAAAAAAAGCCTGATTATCACGTTATAAATACTGGAAATGTACAGGCGACAGATGCGGCTGAATGGGTAAAGCTTTGTTATGGTATACTCGGAAAAACTCCTGATATACGCTATGTTTCGGCTGAATACGAACAGCGGCAGTATTTCCCTTTCAGAGATTATGAATATTATCTTGATGTGACAAGACAAACAGAATTACTCACCGATTTGAAGCTCCTTGAAATCGGCTTGAAAGAATCATATGAATGGTTTAAAAACAATCGTGAACTGATAGTCCGCAAGGATTATTTCAGATATATTGAAGAAAATTTTTAATGAGATTTTTTGAAAGGCGGTGGTATCCGTGAAATCTACGATAGATTTCATCGCTTATGTTTCACTTTTATGAAAATATTTTTGAAAGTGAGATGGATTTATGATTAGAAAAGCAAAAATGTCCGATATTCCACAGCTTGCTGAAATTCACAGACAACTGCATAGTATTCATTGTGAAATCAGAAGAGATTACTATAAAATGCCTGATATTGATTTCTTTGAAAATCAAATGAAAAAATTTATGGATAATGAAGAACTGACGGTTTTTGTCTATGATAATAATTCCGAAATTATGGGATACGCAATTATCCTTTATGTAGAAATGACTGAACCCCTTAATTTTCCTTTCAGAAAATGCCTTATAGAGCAGTTTGCTGTCAATGAAAAATTCAGGCGAAAAGGCATTGGCAAAAAGCTTATGAATTACGTTAAAAAGCTTGCCGCTGAAAATAATTGTCAGTCGGTGGAGCTTGGTGTGTGGTGCGAAAACTATAACGCAGTTGAATTTTACTCTGAGATGGGATTTGTTCCACGCACATATAAAATGGAAATAAAAATTTAAAGGAGAATAAAAATTATGACTACTTTTGAAGAACTCAGACGCAGAGGTCTGCTTGCACAGCTGACCGACGAAAAGGAAATCGAGGAACTTGTAAACGCAGGAAAGGCTACTTTCTACATCGGTTTCGACCCCACAGCTGACTCCCTCCACGTTGGACATTTTATGGCACTTTGCCTTATGAAACGTCTGCAAATGGCAGGCAATAAGCCTATCGTTCTTATCGGCGGCGGTACAGCTATGATTGGCGACCCCTCAGGTAAGACAGATATGAGAAAGATGATGACTCCCGAAACAATTCAGCACAATGTTGACTGTTTCAAGAAGCAGATGAGCCGTTTTATCGACTTTTCCGAGGATAAGGCAATTGTTGTAAACAACGCTGACTGGCTTATGAATCTCAATTACGTTGAACTTCTCCGTGATGTCGGTGCTCATTTCAGCGTAAACCGTATGCTCTCCCACGAGTGCTACAAGCAGAGAATGGAAAGAGGTCTTACTTTCCTTGAATTCAACTATATGATTATGCAGAGCTACGATTTTATGGAGCTTTTCCAGAAGTACGGCTGTAATATGCAGTTCGGCGGCGATGACCAGTGGGCTAATATGCTTGGCGGTACAGAACTTATCCGCCGTAAGCTTGGCAAGGACGCTTATGCTATGACAATCACTCTCCTCCTCAACTCTGAGGGTAAGAAAATGGGTAAGACTGAAAAAGGTGCTGTATGGCTTGACCCTGAAAAGACAACTCCTTACGAGTTCTTCCAGTACTGGAGAAATGTAGCTGACGCTGACGTTATCAAGTGCCTCAAAATGCTCACATTCGTTCCTGTTGAGGAAATTGAAGAAATGGAAAAGACAATGGAGGGCGCACAGTTCAATGCTGCCAAGGAACTCCTTGCATACGAACTTACAAAGCTTGTTCACGGTGAGGAAGAAGCTGAAAAGGCTAATGCAGCTGCAAAGGCACTTTTCGGCGGCGGCGGAAATGACGAGAATATGCCTACAGTTGAGGTTGATTCCGCAGAGCTTACTGACGGTGCTATGGGACTTCTCACACTTGTTGTAAAGGCTGGACTTGCTCCTTCAATTTCAGAGGCAAGACGACTTGTTCAGCAGGGCGGTATCACTGTAAACGATGAAAAAATGACTGACGGCAAGGCTCAGATTAAGCTTGAAGGCGATGTAATTATCCGTAAGGGTAAAAAGGCATTCAAGAAGATTATTGTTAAGTAATTTTATTTTCCCTAATATTAAAGGCGTATGCTTTACTGCATACGCCTTAATATTTACTCAACAATCATTTCTCTCAATCTGCATAAGTCAAAAACATCAATTCGGTTATCTTTTACAACATCAGCCGCCTTACCGTTTGGAATTGATTTGCCTTTCAACAGAAATTCCGACAGACACACAAGGTCAGCTACAGAGAATTGCCCGTCAGCATTAACATCTCCCTCAATCTGTGAAAGAAAGGCAATTTCAGACTCATTGAGAGCAGTACGATACACAGTAAGATTATCAATCTCACCCTTGAAATTGGCATCAGCTTCATATAATGATTTACCGATATAATATTTCAAGCCTGCTCCCATTTCTGACACAAGAGATGTAAGCTCGGTTGTTTCCGAAACAAGTCTGCCGTCAATGTAAAGCCTTGCAGTCGCACCATTTACAACAAGCATATACCTGTGCCATTGTGTGCCGTCAAGATCATAACGCAAACCACTTTCGCCGCCCCAGCTATCAATGGTTGTGGCAAATCTGAAATGGTCCTGTGCTATTTTAAAAAATGAGTAGCTGATATTGTCCTGACCTGCCGCAAATGTGAAGAAATCTCCTGTTGAACTTGATTTTGCATCCATAATAATTGTATAATCATTACATCCGTCAAGTAATCCGTCGGGCAATTGTGCATATGTATCAGCTGAACCGTCAAGAACAAGAGTTTTACCTGATATATCGGCATTTCCGAAAAGCTTCATATTTCCGCTTCCGTTTTCAAAATCGTATACAGCAGCCGGAGAGGGAACGCTGCCATTTTCAACGGGTTTTCCATATACTTTTACTTCAAAAACAGTAGGAGTATACCAGTTATTGTTAGGATTGTTGTGAAGTGTGGCATTGAGAACATTGAGCCGCACATATCTTGCCTTTCCCGACAGCATATCGCTGTTGAAGCCATATGTTGAATTTACTATATCACTGTTTTTATCGGTATGGTCAAGAAGCTGTACCCAGTTTTCGCCGTCAAGACTTCCCTCAACGGTATATGTGTAATATCCCTCGGAGCCTTTGCAGATATACCACGAAGTCTGGATATTAGACAGCTCGCAGACATCTTCAAGATCAATCTGAATATAAAACGGCCACTTTTTATAATCACCAATAGCGGCAAAATATGACTGATATGAGCCGTCCACAGCCTTTTCTGCGGAGTTTTCACCTTTAGCGGCAAGTGAAGCAGTTACAGGCTTATCCTGTGAAAGAAGTTCACCCTGACGGACGGGGAATAAATCGCCTGTATCCGTACTATACCTGAAAGATGGATAATAATCGTAAAATGCAAAGGTATTGTCAAAATACAACGGACAAAGAGTTGTTCCGCTTGTGGAGGATGCCCTCAGCCAGCGATATGCGTGCATAAGATAATTTTTATCCTGCAAATTCACAATCCAGCCCGACTGTGAGGAGAATGTGGAAGTATTGCCTATGCTTCGCAGTTCGCTCCACTCCCCTGCTATGTTATCGGTTACGCTGTAAGCACCGCTGCTGGGATACCAGCCTGCCGCCTGTGAAGTAAACAAGAAATAATAGCCGTTCTGCTTGATCATATTCGGAAATTCACGATACTGATCTTCAAAGAGAGTTTTTGTGATTTCTGTTACATCACTATAGTCATCATTAAGCTTGAAAATGTATATAGTTGCATTTGCTCCCTGCCCCTCTTTATTTGCGGCGGCAATAATATAGCCTGTCCTGTTTGCATCATCATCGAAGAACACCGCCATATCACGCACCTGAATACCCAAAGGATTATACACGTGATGAACCGTGAAATTTCCACCAGGCGTACCTGTGATTACAAGTGCCTTACCGTCATTGTAACCGCTTGGCTTTTCCCAGTGTGCCCACACAACGACTTTATTTTTTTCGGGTACGTATTCTATATGTATTGACTCAATTTTACAGCTTGCCATATCACTATTCTGGCTTGAATCGGCAACTGTACGCTCCGCCCCGAAGTTTCTGCCGTCAGTTGAAACAGATTCCGCAAGGTAAATATCATTCTGACCTGCGTGAGCTTTCAGCGAATAGCTGTAATACTTATCCCCCGATTTGAATCCGCTTGTAGAATACACAAGACTACTACCTTTCTGATTGTCATATGTATTGAGATTATCGGGAACTTCCTGCGTTTCAACTGATTTCACAGATGAATAAAAAGCGCCGTCAGCTGTATTAACTTTAAGCTGATAATAATATTCCTTTCCAATATTCAGATTGTTATCGTCATATGAATTTCCTGTTCCTGTATAGACAGGAAAAAAGCCCGTATCGGGATTATCTGAACGGTAAAGGGTAAAATTCTGTGCTTCGAGAGTTGTCGCCCATTGAATTGCCGTGTTATCAGCTGATGTTTCATCACTTATTGTAAAGAGATTACACACAAGACCTATTTCATCGGAAATATTTCTTGAAGCGTCTATGGCTTCGGTGCTATTTCCGATGAATGGAAGAGATGAAACAAGAAAGACTGTTCCGCAAAGAACGGAAACTAAATTTCTGAAATGCCTCATTATAATTCACATCCTTAAAAATGATACATCTATTTTAACATATAATCAATTCAGAAACAAGTAAAATATTGCGGAAATCCGTCGATTTTAGGTCATTATATAATCGGAGGCAGCATAACCGATAATGCCATTATATGAAACCACATACCAACCAGGTATTGCTCCTGTTATCAATACAGCGGCATTATCTGGAATTTTTCCGATAATAGTGCCCTCCAAGGACGGATAACTGCGGATATTCAGATTACTACCGTCAGTAGCAACCATACCGTAAAATACGGGTACGGGCTGAATAAAGGGTATTCCGAAATAATCGCACAGGGAGCGTACAAGATTTTCTGCAATTGCATTAAGATTATTTTTCAGCCAGGCTTCATCGGATAAATTATCATGATATCCAAGCTCACAGAGTACAGCAACAGCCTTTGTACGAAGCACCTCCCCAAGACTGTTTGTAGGGACTGCACGGGATTTTTCAGGAATAGGATATATTTCCTTTAAATTATTTGCTATTATATTTGCAAGCCTTTCGCTGTCAATACTTTTAGGGGCAAAATATATATCAACTCCCCTTAATCTGCCCGTCAGACTTTCAGGTGCAGCATTGGAATGCAGTGCAAGGTGTACATCATAATAACCTGCATTTGAATCTGCAATCGCCCCCTGCACATTTCTGTCGGGTTCATTTCTCACATAGGCAATTCCGCTTGAACGCAGATAAGGTTCCATTTTATCTGCAAGGAGGTTCATATAAAGTTCTTCATTGCCCTCGGTGGCATACTTGTTCCACTCCTGCGTGGAGGGACTTAAAAAAATTACAGGCATAAATTTTCTCCTTTAGGTACCCTTTCTTCTTATTTTATCACTCAGATGTGACATTTTATTATATGCGGATATTGTTTTTTGTGTCAGATTTTGAATTAGCTGCATTTTTTCTTTGATAAATTTCCTTTCTGCTTTCATCTTTTCGGCAAGGTTTAATTGGTGGAGTAATAAAATGGAATAGAAATTTCTTTCAAAAAATATGTAAAGCCTACTTGACAAATAATGTAAAGTGTGCTACACTATAAATGTAAGGTTAACTTTACTTTTATGAAAGGAGTAGTATTTATGTGTGAAAACAAAAAAATTAAAAATGCTGTTATAAGAATTGTTGGTATAATATTTGTAATAACAGCCATTATTCTCAGACTTTTCGACAGCTATATAGGCGGTGCTTTTCAGGAATTTTCCGATGCAGCATTCCCGTGGATTACAATTGGAATAGCCGTTGCTGTTGTACTTTCGGTGAGATTCGGAAAGGAGGAAATAACAGTTGAAAAACAGAATACAGGAATTGAGAAAAAGTCGTAAAGTAACACAGCAGGAGCTTGCAGATGTTCTTTGCGTTACACGACAGACGATTATTTCCCTTGAAAATGGGAAATATAACGCATCACTGACACTTGCCCACAAAGCTGCACAATTCTTCGGTATGACAATTGAGGAGCTTTTTATCTTTGAGGGCGATGAAAATTTAGGAGGAAAATAAAACCATGAAAGAGTTCAGAAAAAAATATGAAAATAAGTTAAAAATCAGTATTTCAATTTGTCTTACTATGCCGATTGCTTTTTTTGCCGCACAATTTTTTGTCAAAGGAGGCAGCGAATTTTCACAGGGACTGGTGACAGGCTTGTTTTCGGCATTAATGGTCACAACAATTTTTTCGATTGTCAGTACATATGTTATTCTTCATGATGATGAAAAGCTTAAAAAGCGTTACATAGAAGAAACAGATGAGCGAAATGCTGAAATAGCCAAGAAAACAACTCAGACCGCAAGTCTTATTTCGCTTTATCTGACTGCCATTGCTGTAATTATCAGCGGATTTTTCAGCGAGGTTGTCAGCATAACTCTTGCTGTTGATATGATAGTGGGTGTAATTATAACAGTTGCAGTAGGGACGTATTATAAAAAGAAAATGTAATATCAAAGCCTGCCGATTCCGGCAGGCTTTTTTGTGAGCTTTATCACAAAAAATTCAACAGAGCTGCCCCTGAGATATTTTGTATAAAAACTCTACATAAAATTATACCTACAGTTGCATAAAACTGAATAATACATAGAATATTTATTTATGTCTTTACAAATTGAAATCAAAGGAGTAAAATATAATACGATAGTGATATGCAACAAACCAAAGTTGTAATATTTGTACACCTTGCACATAAGGAGGTTTTCCATATGAACAGCAAATCAATTGATATGACTCAAGGTCCTCTGCTGAAACAAATCATTTTTTACACTATACCAATAATTCTCACAGGTGTTCTCCAGCTCCTTTTCAATGCGGCGGATTTAGTCGTAGTCGGGCAGTACTGCGGAAGCGTTTCCGTTGGTGCTGTAGGTGCAACAGGCCCCGTTATAAACCTCATTACAAATCTTTTTATCGGTTTTTCCGTAGGTTCAGGTGTATCCGTTGCCCATGCAATCGGTGCAGGAAAAGACGATGATATTCACAGAATTGTACATACATCAGTTCCCCTTGCCCTTATTTGCGGCCTTATTCTCACTATTGTGGGAGTTTCGGGAGCAGAAACTATCCTCAAATTGATGCAGACTCCTGATGATACAATTCGCCTTTCAACCATTTATATGCAGATTTATTTCTGCGGAATTATCGGAAGTATGCTTTACAACTTCGGTGCATCAATTCTCCGTGCCGCAGGTGATACCCGCTCCCCTCTCATTCACCTCACAGTTGCAGGCGTTGTAAATGTTCTCCTCAATCTGCTTTTCGTAATCGTCTTTAAAATGGACGTGGCAGGTGTTGCCCTTGCAACTACAATTTCACAATGCCTTTCATCGGTGCTTATTATCCGCACTCTGATGAAGCGTACAGATGCCTGTAAATTCATTCCTAAAAAAATGAAATTATATATGAAGCCACTTTGGAAAATTCTGCGAATTGGTCTGCCTGCGGGTATTCAAGGCTCACTTTTCTCAATTTCAAATGTACTTATTCAGTCCTCTATCAACTCATTCGGTTCAATTGCTGTTTCAGGCAATTCCGCCGCAGGAAATATTGAGGGATTTGTCTATACTGCAATGAATTCCGTTACTCAATCGGCTCTCAACTTCACAGGTCAAAATCACGGTGCAAATAATTTCACCCGTGTGAAAAAGACAGCTTTTATCTCCCTCGGATTTGTATTTACTGTCGGTGCAGTTCTCGGTGTATCTTCCTATATTTTCAGCCGTCCTCTCCTTTCCATTTACATTCCAGATTCGGAAGAAGCTATAAGATACGGCATTACCCGACTGCTTTATATCGCTGTTCCATACTGTTTCTGCGGAATAATGGACGTTTCAACAGGCCTGCTCCGTGGACTTGGAAGCAGTATTCTTCCCATGATTATAACGGTTGCTGGTGTATGTGTTTTCCGTATTGTATGGATTTACACCGTTTTCTCAATTCCGCAGTATCACAAGCTGGAAACGCTGTATATCTCATATATCATTTCATGGACAATGACATTTACCGTACAGATAATCCTCTATGCCGTCCTTTTCCGAATCAAAAAGAAAAAAACTATAACCGCATAGAATAGCACAAATGCTCCTCTTGGCATATAATATGCCGAAAGGAGTGTTTTTTATGGACGGAATTATTATTTCAGCCGCAGTTGTACTTGCGGTTATTGCCTTAATAGAAATAACAGGGGTTTTCACAGACCTTTCAGATGAAGGTGTGCCTGCCTATGTTACAGTTCTCCCTGTTTTCGCAGAAGACTCACTTTTTGATATGCGTCTTGAATATCTTATGCGAAAAAGCGGCGGAAGAAGAAAAGTTGTACTCGTGGATTTCTCCGCAGATAACCGTCAGATCGAACTGTGCAGCCGCTTTGTCAACAATAATCCCGATGCTGCTTTTATTCATTATACCGAAATGAAAAATTTTTTTGCTGAAATATTTGCATTTCATGAAAAAATATAGTATAATATAAGATGAACGTAATATGAAAGGAAATTGCAAATGGCAGGAGAATTTCTTCACATTGAGGGCTCTGTAGAAAATATACTTTTCAAAAACGAAGCCAATGGATACATTGTCCTCGATCTGGACGCAGGCGGTGAGCTTATCACCGTTACAGGTGCTCTCGGTGATATTGAGGAGGGAGAAGTTCTTATTCTTGAAGGAAATTATATAACCTCGGGAAAATACGGTACTCAGTTCAGGGCAGAATACTGCGAACGTAAGCTTCCTGAAAACACAATTAATATTGAAAAATATCTTGCTTCAGGTGCAATTAAAGGCATAGGCCCCGGACTTGCCAAAAAGATAGTCAATATGTTCGGTGCCTTATCTCTTGACATCATCGAAAACGATACATACCGTTTAAACGAAATAAAGGGTATATCCAGAAAAATGTGCGACGAAATCGCCGTTGAAGCGAAAAAACTTTTTTCTCTCCGTGCTGTCACTTCTTTTCTTTCACAGTTCAACATAAAACCTAAATTCGCAATGAATACTTTCAGACGATACGGTGGCAATTCTCTTGACCTTATAAAGCTCAACCCATATCTGCTCTGCTCCGATGGAATAGACGTTGATTTTGCCCGTGCAGATTCTGTTGCCCGTGAACTTGATATCCCACGCAACTCCGACAAGAGAATAATTGCAGGGATACAATATATTCTCCGTGCTTTCTCCGAAAGAGGTCATACCTGTATGCTTGTGGAACACTTACAGAAAGTCGTCTGCGACAGACTTGAAATATCCGAAAAGGAGTTCTACAGTTCCTACTCCGCAGGACTTGAGGATAATGAGCTTTTCAATTATATCATAGAGGATAAGGAATATGTATTTCTCCCCGATTTTTACTACGCCGAGGAATTTATAGCAGACAGAATAAATGTCATACGTGATTTTATGTCCCCGGAGGACTTCAATTACGACGCTCTTATTGATATGGAAGAAGCCGAAAAAAATATCAGATACGAGAAAAAACAGCGACAGGCGATTACTACAGCCGTTTCACGGGGACTTATGGTACTCACAGGCGGCCCAGGTACAGGTAAAACCACAACCCTGAACGCTATTATTTCCATATTTGAAAAAAGAGGCGACAAGGTACTCCTTGCCGCCCCCACAGGCAGAGCCGCCAAACGTATGTCTGATCTTACGGGCAGAGATGCAAAAACAATTCACCGCCTTCTTGAAGTTGTGTTCGACACATCAGACAGACTTGTATTTGCCCATAATGAAAACAACCCATTGGAATGTGATGTTATTATAATCGACGAAATGTCAATGGTAGACAGTATACTCTTTGAGAAGCTTCTCCGTGCACTTCGGCTTGGGTGCCGCCTTATTATGGTAGGCGACTTTCATCAATTACCTTCCGTAGGTGCAGGCAATCTCCTTAAAGATATCATTGCAAGCCAATGCGTTCCCGTGGTGGAGCTTACAGAAATTTTCAGACAGGCACAACAGAGCTCAATTGTTATGAACGCCCACAAAATCGTTTCCGGTGAATATCCCGATGTAACACGAAAGGACAGCGACTTCTTCTTCTTCAGAAGAAGCGATTTCAATACAGCTGTTGATCTTGTGGTTGACCTGACAAAACGTCGTCTACCCAACGCTTACAAGTATTCTTCCATGGACGATATACAGATTATCGCCCCGTCGCGAAAGGGAGTTGTAGGTACCGTAGAGTTGAACAAGGTTCTACAGGAAAAGCTGAATCCCCCTGCAAAGGACAAGGCTGAACACAAGGGTTTTCTCTATACATACCGTGTAGGCGATAAGGTTATGCAGACACGCAACAACTACGATATTGTCTGGAAAAAGGAAAATGAACAGGGTACGGGAATTTTCAACGGTGATATTGGCAAAATCATAAGCATATCAAAAGGTGCACAGACAGTTCATATAAACTTCGATGGACGATTAGCTGTCTATACCTTTGATCTGCTCAATCAGGTAGAGCTTGCCTATGCCGTTACAGTACATAAAAGTCAGGGATGCGAATTTGAGGCGGTAATTATGCCAGTAATGGGTGTTTTTGAAAAGCTGTGTTACAGAAATCTGCTGTATACAGCTGTTACAAGAGCAAAAAAACTGCTGATACTTATCGGTTCAGAAGAATATATAAACAAAATGGTTGACAATAACAGACGGACAGGTCGTTATACCTGTCTTAAACATATGCTGTCACACAGAAAGGAAGAAATATGGCAAACACAGATATCGGAATAGACCTTGGTACTTCAAATATAGTAATGACAATGGGCAAAAAAGGTGTTATTTTAAGCGAACCCTCAGTAATTGCCTATAACACACGCACTGAAAGAGTCCTCGCAGTAGGCAAGGAAGCTTATGAAATGGTTGGAAAAAATCCCGATTACATATGCGTTGCAAGACCTGTCAGCAACGGAGTTATTTCCGACGACGACCTTGCCCACAGCATGATTCGTGAATTTATTCTAAAAGTAACAGGAAAGCAGCTTATAAAGCCAAGAATTATAATATGCGTCCCCTCGTTTATTACAGATATCCAAAGCCGTGCTGTTGTTGAAGCTGCAAAAAGTGCAGGTTCACGTCAGGTATATCTCATTCAGGAGCCTATCGCAGCTATGATAGGTGCTGGTGTGAATATAGCAAAGGCAAAAGGACATATGATTGTAGACATCGGCGGAGGTACTACAGACGTAGCTATAGTTTCCATGAACGGTGTTGTAACCTCCCATACAATAAAGAATGCAGGAAATACAATTGACCGTGCAATTGTGAAATATATGCAGAACAAATACAAGCTGCTTATCGGCGAACGTACTGCTGAAAAGGTTAAAATTGAGCTCTGCAACCTTTATGACCCTACAGACGAAGTTACATACACAGTAAAAGGAAGAAGCCTTGCAAAGGGACTTCCTGCACAGATTCAGCTCAGCCAGATAGAGTTGTATCAGGCAATTGAGGACGAAACTTTCCTTATAATGGAGGCGATACGAAAAGTTCTTGAGGATGCTCCACCCGAGCTTGTAGGCGATATCTACGACAACGGACTTCTCCTCACAGGCGGCGGTGCACTACTTGGCGGTCTTACACAGCTTATCAAGCGTACGCTGGGCATTAACTGCACAATAGCCAAAGACGCAGTTAACTGTGTTGCCAAGGGTACAGGTATGGCATTCGGCAGTATGACCACACTTCTTGACGGATTTGAAGCCGCAACAGTATATAAATATCGTTAATTTATCGGCACCGCTGGACAAGTCTGCGGTGCTGTTTTGCTATATCACCATAATATCACACAATATTTACAACAAATACACAAAACAACCACATAAAATTTGGCATAAAAGTATATTGTATTTGCACAAAAAATATGTTATAATTAGAATAGCAATAGTATATTTGTACAAAAAATAAATTAATCAAAACAACAAACAATATGACAAACCGACAGCATACCTACTGTTGATTTGCCGTCGACTTAACAATACGGTGGTGATCCTTGTGAAGGAAAAAATCAGCAAACGACTAAACAATTTATTTGAAGCATTAAGCATCACATCAGAAGGCTGTTATGTATATGTCTACGACATAAAAAACAACATATCACGCTGGTCTGATACGGCTGTAAATTATTATGGTCTCCCGGGCAGATATATTTCAAGCCCAAACAAAATGTGGATTGACCATATCCACCCTGATGATATAGCCACATACAAAAGTAGTATCAAAGGTGTATTTTCGGGAGAACTGGCAAACCATGATGTTCAGTACAGAGTCAGGGATGCAAGCGGCTCTTATTCCGTATGCACCTGTAAGGGGACGGTAATATGGGATGACGATGACAATGCCGAATACTTCTGCGGTATTATCCGCAATCACAATCATCTCAACCACATAGATCAGGTAACGGGATTCCGTAATCTGTATGGTTTCCTTGATGATGTGAAAGGCGTTAAATTTTCACCGCAGCCTCTCCTTATTATAATGATCGGATTATCGGCTTTTTCAAATATCAATGACTTATTCGGCTACACCTTCGGCAACCGCACACTTCAGCTCTTTTCAAGAAAAATAATTGAAATGTACCCATCTGAAAGTGTCATATACAAAATGGACGGTACACGCTTTGCAATTATTACCAACAACTGTACAATTGAGGAAGCAGAAAGAATTTACAATGAACTCAATACCTACCTCAGAACAGATTTCTTTGTTGACGGGCAGAGAATTGTGCTCTCTCTCAACGGCGGTGCTATCATATCAGAAGAATTTGACGTAAGCTCACAGGCATATTATTCATGTCTGCGTTATGCTTATTATCAGTCAAAGCATAAGAAATGCGGAAGCTTTGTTGTTTTCGACAATATTGTCAATGCTGACAACCGTGGTTTTATCCGCCGCATAAATATAATCCGCAACAGTATTGCCGAGGGCTGCAAGGGCTTTTACCTCTGCTATCAGCCTATTGTCGATTCCGCCACCGAAAAAATCAACGGTGTGGAATCGCTTATACGCTGGAAGAGCGATGAACTTGGAACAATTTCACCAGGTGATTTTATCCCCGTTCTTGAACAAGATGCACTTTTCCCCGAACTGGGTAAGTGGATTCTCCGTCAGGCTATGACCGACGGAATGAAATTCCTTGAAAAAAATCCCGATATGACTGTAAGCGTAAATCTTTCGTATACACAGATAGAAAAGAACGGATTTGTCAACGATCTCTTTGAGATTATTGAGCAGACAGGTTTCCCGAGTGATCATCTCTGTCTTGAAGTAACAGAAAGATGCCGTACTCTTGATATGGGACTTCTGAAAAATATGTTCTCAGATTTCCGTAACAAAGGCATTAAAATTGCAGTTGACGATTTCGGAACAGGCTTTGCTTCACTTGATTTTCTCCGTGCAGTACCTGTTGACGTTGTAAAAATCGACAGGGAATATGTAAAGAACATCAAAACCAACATTACCGACAAGAGTTCCGTTCAGTTCATTTCTGATCTTGCAGGTGCTTTTTCAGCAAATGTCTGTGCAGAGGGTATTGAAACTGACGAAATCCGACTTTGCGTAAGGGAATACAACAAAATCGGCAGTTTGCAGGGCTATTATTATTCCAGACCTGTTACTGCGGAAGAAATACTCAAAAAGCTTGATGAATAAATCAAAGGGTATCATTTCAGCGAGAAATGATACCCTTTATTTTTATATTATTTTCGTTGACCATTCCTCGATATTCCATACAGTATCAGCAACATCCATATAGAATTCAGGCTCATGGCTTACTATAAGAACAGTTCCCTTATAGTCATTTATAGCCTTTTTCAGCGACTCCTTTGCGTCAACGTCGAGATGATTTGTAGGCTCATCAAGAACAAGAAGATTTATTTCTTTCAGCATTATCCTGCAAAGTCTTACCTTGGCGTTTTCACCGCCCGAAAGTACTCTCATCTGCGATGTGATATGCTCCGTTGTAAGTCCGCACTGTGCAAGTGCCGCACGTACTTCGGCATTTGTCATAGCAGGATATTCGCTCCAGATTACATCAAGCGATGTACGGTCAGTACTTTCCTCCTCCTGCTCAAAATATCCGAATTCCACAAACTGGTCATGTTCAACAGTTCCCGAAATAGGAGGGATAATTCCAAGCAACGTTTTCAGAAGCGTTGATTTGCCTATGCCGTTAACACCACGTATAGCAATTTTCTGCCCATTTTCAACCTGTACCGAAACAGGCTTTGTAAGTGGCTCGTCATAGCCGAGAACTATGTCCTTGCAGTCAATAACTACACGACCGGGAGTACGTGCCTTTCTGAAAGAAAAGACAGGCTTAGGTTTTTCACGCATAAGAGTAATTTTATCCATTTTATCAAGCTTTTTCTGTCGTGATTTCGCCATATTTGTCGTTGCAACCCTTGCCTTATTACGTGCGATAAAGTCCTCAAGGTCAGCAATTTCCTTCTGCTGCTTTTCATATGCCTGTTCTATCTGACGTTTTTTCAGCTCATACATACGCACAAAGTTATCATAATCACCTGTATATCTTGTCATAACTGCGTTCTCAACATGATATACCACGTTAATAACACTGTTCATAAAAGGAACATCATGAGAAACAAGTATAAATGCGTTTTCATAATTCTGCAGGAAATTCGTAAGCCAAGCAATGTGGTTTTCGTCAAGGAAGTTTGTAGGCTCGTCCAAAATGAGAATCATGGGATTTTCAAGGAGAACCTTTGCGAGGAGCACCTTTGCTCTCTGTCCGCCTGAAAGTTCTGATACTTCTCTGTCAAGTCCGATTTCATTTAATCCAAGACCATTGGCATATTCACAAATTTTTGCATCAATAATGTAATATCCGCTATAGTCGAGAATACTCTGAATTTCCCCTACTTCTTCCATAAGTTCGTTCATTTCTTCTTCGGAGCAATCCCCCATTCTGTCATACATAGCCATCATTTCGGCTTCAAGATCTGACAGGTGGTTGAATGCCTCACGGAGAACATCACGGATAGTTTTACCCTTTTCAAGAGTACTATACTGGTCAAGATAGCCTGTGGTAATATGTCTGCACCACTCAACCTTTCCCTCATCAGGCATAAGCTTGCCCATAATTATATTTAAAAATGTAGATTTACCCTCACCATTAGCTCCTACAAGACCAACATGTTCGCCCTTGAGAAGTCTGAATGACGCATCGTTCAGTATTTGTCTTGCACCAAATCCATGGGTTACGTGTTCAACATTAAGAATACTCATGTTATCTCTCCATATACAAATAATCTGCTTATCACAGCAAAAATAATTATACCATATTATTCGGGGAAATGCAAGGGTGATTTTACAGATAAACAAAGAAAATGCCGCAATATATGGTCAGACTATATCAATATTTGATTAGAATTATATATCTACTATTACATATAAATATCGTCAACATTAAAAATTAACAAAAAATATCTTGAATTTTTTGAGAAACTATGATACAATGTACATATATAAATATGAAAGGAAGTTGATATAAAATGAGTTCAAAAAAAATTATCTCCGTTATAACTGCCCTTGTCACAGTTTGTTCTGCAATTCTGCCTTGTATTCCGGCAATATCAGCCGCTGATGATATACCTCTGACAAAAGGTGATATAAACGGTGATTCCATTGTCAATTCAGAAGACCTGCAGCTTCTGAGCAGCTTTCTCCTTGGCAGCGGCAGGCTGACAGCCGAACAGGGAAAAAAAGCTGACCTTTACAAGGATAACGTCCTCAATGTATATGATATGATTATTCTCCGTGAACAGTTCAAGGGTACGAGCTATACAGGTCTGCTCATAAACGAGGTATGTTCCTCTGCAAAAAAATCAGTTACTGACGCTTCCGGTGCTTCTCCCGACTGGATTGAAATATATAATAACTCTGACAATACTATTGATTTAAGCGGTGTCGGAGTTTCAGACGGCTCTAAAAATAAATTCAAATTCGCTTTCCCGCAAGGCACAACTATAAAAGCTGATGATTATATCCTCATCTACTGCGATGACGCTGTTACAGAGGCAGATGGCGAATATCACGCACCATTCAAGTTAAGTGCAAATGGCGAAACAGTTTTCCTTACTGCTCCCGACGGTAGTGAAATTGATACCGTGCAGGTTCCCGAACTTGCCTCCGATATTACTTACGGAAGATACAAAAACGGTTCCTCAACCTTCAGATTTCTTTCCTATACCCCCGGAACCTCCAATAATGAGGCAACAGATATGAACGTTGTTGAAAAGCCTGTATTCTCACAAATCGGAGGATTTTACGACAGCGAATTCCAGCTTACACTTTCGGATAACAACGGTTATGATATATACTACACAACCGACGGAAGTGACCCACGCACCTCTGATACTGCAAAGCTGTACACAGGCAGCATAAGAATTTATAACAACACAAACGAACCTAACCAGTACAGTTCCTTAAAAGATATTACCCTTACTGAATATTACCCGACCTCGCAGAAGGTTGAAAAGGGTATTGTTATCCGAGCCGCCTCAAAAAATGTCGGCGGTAAATTCAGTGATGTTGAACATAACAGTTATTTCATCGGCAAAACAAACTCATACTTTAAGGATATGAAGGTAATCTCAATGGCTACCGACAGCGATTACCTTTTCGATGAAAATAACGGTGCATATATGATTGGTTCAGAATATTATGAATGGCTCAATAGCTCTGAATATACTGAATATGATAAAGCCGATACAAGAAACCCCACAAACTACAATAAAGACGGCAGAGAATCGGAATTCCCCGTATCTATTCAGATAATCGAGAACGGAGAAGCCGTATATAATGCTGACCTTGGCGCTAAAATCTCAGGTAACTGGACAAGAGTTTATCCGCAGAAAAGCTTCCGACTTGTAACACGAAGCGAATATGGTGATTCTTCAATA
>JAFYUM010000019.1 GCA_017558505.1 Ruminococcus sp.
GCCAAATGTAACATTATTAAGAGATTCACAATTTCTGAAAGGACCGCCATAACTGGTAACATTTTTGATAGTAGAGGGGATATAGATAGAACTGATTTTTGTGTCACAGAAAGCTCCTTCTCCAAGTGTTGTAAGTCCCTCATTAAGTGTAAGCTTTTCAAGCTTTGAGCATCCATTAAATGCTGATTTGCCAATTGATGTAACAGTTTCAGGAATTGTCACCGCTGTAATTGCTGTGTTTTTTTTAAATGCTGAACCGCCGATTGATGTTACGGGAGTTTCATCAATAGCTGACGGAATAACAAGCTCTGTTTCAGTTCCGCTGTAAGCAGTGATAACGATACCGTCATCAGTTACCTTGTATAAGTAACTCTCATAAACAAGCACGTCACCGTCAGCCGCAAAAGCAGTTAAAGACGGAAGCTCGAATGTTACTCCTGCATTTGCAAGAGGTGCAGCTGCAAATGATGCTACTGCTGTCATAGCCATGAGTGATGCCTTAATTCTTCTTAATGATTTTTTCAATTCCTTTTTCCTCCTGAAAAATAATATAAAAGTTTAAAAGAAGTTATCCCCTAACCCCTATGTTTATAGTGTATCATATGCTCAATTAAAAGTAAATGGTAAATTCAGCAAAATAGAAGCCTCTATTTTGACTCTGACACAAAAATACATCGCAACTCTATAGAATTGCGATGCTATATTTCTCTATTTTACATTATTATTTCTGATTTCATTATATTTTTCTGTATCAATAACATTATCTGCAAGCATTTGCTCAGTCCACATCTGTAATGTTTCTACAGTAATAGAAATACGCTCAAGTTCTTCCTGAATTTTAATAAAATCCTCTATCTCGTTATTGTCAACAACGCCATCAGCCGTTATCTCGATCAGCTTTTCCTGCTTTCTATTCATTAAATTGAGTGAAGCAAGCATTTCAAGAACAATCTGCGAAAGATCCTTGATTTTTATTTCCGGAACATAAAGCTTACCAATAGGACATTCATTTGCACAATAATAATTGCACAGATTAGGCATCCTGTACTTTTCAGCCATAGACAGCACTTCTTCCGGATGGGCAATTGTCTTTTCATTTTCTATTTTTTCAATACGTTCAGACGGCACTGTACCGAGAAGTTCGCTTGCTTTTTCTCGCGATAATCCAAGCTCCTCACGTTTTATCTGATAAATATTCTTGTTCTTCTTAGTTGAAATACGTCCCATTCCACGTCCTCCTTATGTATGGTTATTTCTCACGATATTTCCATTGAATTGATTTTGCTGTCATAATTATAACACAAATTATATTTAAATGCAAGATAAAACAGCTCAGCAGATGTACAACAAGGATATTATAATAAATTGCAGTATCCTGTAAAAATAAAAAATCCCAACCCCAAACTGGCTAAAGTTATTATCAGTCAGCTCGGAGGTCCCGACGGAGAATTAGCCGCTTCTCTCCGTTATCTCAATCAGCGTTACGTTATGCCCTTTGGTGAAGTAAAGGGACTTTTAACGGATATCGGCACCGAAGAACTGGCTCATGTGGAAATGATTTCAGCTATACTCTACCAGCTCACCAAGAATTTATCCATTGATGAAATCAAGTCAAGCGGATTTGACACTTACTTTGTAGACCACACAACGGGAATTTATCCTGTAGCTGCATCGGGTGCACCATTTACCGCAACTTATTTCCAGTCCAAGGGTGATATTATCACCGACCTTCACGAAAATCTTGCGGCAGAACAGAAAGCACGCACCACCTATGACAACATTCTCCGCCTTGCTGACGATCCCGATGTCCGTGATCCGATCAAGTTCCTGCGACAGCGTGAAATCGTCCACTATCAGCGATTTGGCGAAGCTCTCCGCCTGACTACTGACAGACTCAATTCAAAGAATTTCTACGCCTGCAATCCAGCATTTGACAAAAACTGTCCAAAATAACCACAAGGTTGCCATAGTTTTTTCTATGGCAACTTCTGTTTCTCTACCAATCGTAGGTTGACAGATTACCGAACATAGGATATAATATACCTATGAGGTGATATTATGGATAATTCAAAGACAGGTAGTCTTATTAAGCAGCTTCGGACAGAAAAAAAGCTTACACAAAAACAGCTTGCGGAGCGTTTAGGCGTAAGCGATAAGGCGGTTTCAAAATGGGAAACGGGCAAGGGATTTCCCGATATATCTTTATTTTCTGCCCTTTCAGATGTTTTCGGAGCAGATGTACATAATCTCCTTATGGGCAGCATAAATAAAAACGAAAAGGAAAACGGAAATATGAAAAAAATGAAATTCTATGTATGTGAGGAATGCGGAAATATTATTACCGCCACTTCCGAAGCGGCAATTTCCTGCTGCGGAAAAAAACTTTCTCCCCTCACTCCAAGAGCCGCTGGTGAAAGCGAAATGCTGAAAATCGAGAATATTGACGGCAATTTATATATAACTACCGACCACCCTATGACTAAGGAACATTATATTTCATTTGTGGCATATTGCGGCGACAGTTCCGCTATGATTTTCAAGCAGTATCCCGAATGGAATTTGCAGGCAACACTCCCCCTTTTCCGTATGGGTAAGCTTGTCTGGTACTGCAATAAATGCGGTTTGCTTTATTGCTCGCTCAAATAAAAGACACTTTTTCCAACTAACTCAAAAGCCCTGTCGGAAAATCCGACAGGGCTTTATTATTACTTTTTTTCTACCTTTTTGTCTTCTTTTTTATCATCAGACTTCTTTACATTCTTCTCTCTCTTTGTGGGAGTAAGAGCAAGCTCGCCTGCTAAATACATTGCTACAATTCCTAAAAGCACCATTGTCGTACTTAAGAAAATTGCAACAGGAATAATTGTGTTATACATAACATCGCAGATAGCAGCAGCTGTATCACCACCGATAATCAGAGCAACCATATATCCGAAGAATGTCAAGCCGCCGCCGAATAATGAAATCATAATTCCATAACCGAAAATAACCTTAAGTACATCGGATATTTTTTTCATTGTTTCTTTCATAGCTTGACCTCCTTAAAGTCCGAGAATAGGCAGCCAGCCCATAAGAACCACAACCTGCATTACAAACTGTCCTGCAACCCAGAACATATTATTTTTGAACGTCTTACTGAAATCGGATTCAGCAAGGGACATACCTGCGTACATACCAAGTCCGAGAGGAGGTGTGATACCACACATAACGCCGCAGATACATGGGAGCATTGCAGCTGCAAGGATAGGATCAACACCAACTGATGCAAGTGTTGTGATGAATACTGGTCCGAAGATTACAACAAGTGATGAACCGGGAATAACCATTCCGAGGAAGCAAGTAAGGGTACAGATAAATAATACAAGACCAAACTTGCTGAAGTTTACGCCCTCAATAAATACCTGCATTTCACCCGAAACATCAAGGTCATTAAACATAGCACCAATCATATAACCGATGATACATACAGCAATTGAAGGAGCAATTGTCTTTACAGCCTTTGCAAACATCATTGCTATCTTGTGTGGTGTAACTGTCTTTTTGTCCTTTACGATAAGACAGGAGAAAAGTGTTGCTATACCAGGGATAAAGAGGAGCAGGCTGTTTGAAAGTGCCTTTGCACCATCTGCACCAAGACGGTCTGTGAAAAGTGTATCCTTGAACAAAAAGTCAAGAATAAAGGGAAGAAGAATAATAACGGGGAGGAGAAGTCCCTGCCAGCCTACCTTTAAAGATTCCTTAAGAGTAGGAAGTTCTTCCTTTGCCATAGGCTTAACCTTGTAGTACTTGCAGAATGCCAGTAATGTAAGTATACGCTGTGCAATAAACCAGATTGAAATACCCCAGAGTACAACCCAGAACTGACCTGTTGTCATTTCTGTGTTAGGGTAAAGTGCTGTAAACGCACCGAGTGCGGCTACGATATTTGAAGAAGGAGGAATCATATTTCCCATATAGCTTGCATTACTTTCAACGTTAGCAGCAAGTTCAGCAGGGAAACCTGATTTCTTCATTGCGGGAATTGTAATTGCACCTGTAGCCATTACGTTACCGGGGCCGCTTCCTGAAAGAGCTCCCATAAAAGCAGAAGCGAT
Source organism: Ruminococcus sp. (assembly GCA_017558505.1). Taxonomy (GTDB): domain Bacteria; phylum Bacillota; class Clostridia; order Oscillospirales; family Ruminococcaceae; genus Ruminococcus. The sequence goes on from JAFYUM010000019.1 coordinate 4,095, forward strand.
AATTGAAACGTAGCCTGCACCGCCCGGAATTCTTCCGAGAATTGAAAGAATAATTGCAATACAGCTGTCAACTACCTTTGTCTTTGTAAGAAGTACCGACATGGCGACAAATGCCGTCATTGAGTAAAGGAGCGATGTTGTAAGTCCCTTTTCGATGTAGCCTCCGATGTTACCCCATGTTCCGGTAACTGTGAGAAGAATAATGAAGCTTATGAGAATTGCTTCGTAAACAGGTCTTTTGAAAAACATAAACCATACTACGATTGTCACGAGCAGAATAGCCAGATAAATAAATGCTGATGGCATAATTTAACCTCCTTGGTTATTTTTAATAATCTATGTAAAATTCGTTTGCATCTGAAACGAATATAATTGTTTTACTTCCTTGGCACATTCAATGAAAGCTTTTTCAGCCTTGGACAGAAATTGTTCCCGTCTATAAAAAACGCATACTGTGCGTCTGCCGTTCTTTAAAACCTGCTCAGACAATTCATCCGGCAGCTTTATAAAGTAAATCTCCCGATTCTGTGCATTTCCGAATTCGTAAATATACGAGGGAATTAAAGTTACCCCCAGACCGCATCGCACCATTGCAAGTGCTGATTCAACGGACTGACATTCAATAAGCGGCGTCTTTGTATCAACAGTATCAATAATACCCTGCGTTGACTGCCATAAAACCTGTCCCTTGCCTACAGTTATGAGAGGTGAGTTTTTCAATATCTCCATAACAGAACTGTTTTTTTCAGCGGCACTCTTTGGAACGGCAAGAAGTACATCTTCATTAAACAGCGGTATGTGTTCAAATGCAGCACTTTCATCATCGAGCAGACTTATGATAAGGTCAACATCACCGTGTATCAGTTTTTTTTGAAGCTCATCAGTTTTTCCCTCCGATATAACAATTCTGTGATTGGGATATTTCTCCTGATAAGCAGCTATAATCACAGGCATAAGATACGGCGACCTTGATGTACTTATACCAACCCGTATAACAGAAGGTCGGTTGTTGTACTCATCAATGAACTTTTGCAGTTCATTTTCAAGCATAAGTATCTGTTTACCTGTTTCAACATATTTTTCCCCTGCTTTTGTCATAGACAGAGGGATAGTACTTCTGTCGAATAATTCCACTCCTAAATCGGATTCAAGCTTTTTCAGATATTTACTCAGCGTCGGCTGTGCAACGTCGAGTGCATCAGCAGCCTGTGATATGCTGCCATATTTCGCAATTGCCGCTACATATTCATACTGTTTCATTCAATTCCGCCTTTCAATTATGAAGCTTTTTTCATTCAAGCTATATGGTATGTCAAAATTGCTATATCACAGTCAAAATATAAGAATAGTCAATGACTATTCAAAACTTCCGATGCTTATTATATCACACTATACTACAAATGTCAAGGGTATTTTAAAAAAGATTTTGATATTACAAAAGCCGTACAAAATCAACATATGACCTTGTACGGCAATTTTTTGATTTATTCTAAATCAGGAAGCAGGTCATGACGCATAATGTCATTACCGTCAACATCAAGCACCTTTACATTTTTAACAATATATCTGTGCTTACGGTTGAACTCCTCAAGAGTATCAGCTTGAATTGTCATGCCAGCAATACGGTCACCGCTACTGTTCACCTGTCCGCTTAATTTAAATCCCTGTGGTCGAAGCGGATGATAATCTGTAAGTATACCCTTCTCGACGAGCTCATCAAAGCCTTCAAGGCGGTCAAATACACCCTCTCTGCAGTAAATAAAGTCATTGACAATATACTTGTTTTCGGGTTCACGAACAACAACTTCCGGCTTGATTCCCATTGTAAGGTCAACCACAGCCTTGACTACATCAAATCCACATGAACGCTTAATAAGCAGGAATTTCATGGCACCGCCTGTACGTGCACAGAATTCAAGTACAGATACATTTTCACCATCTGTAATCATCTGTATAAGCATAGGACAGTTTTTAAGTCCGAAAGCATCAGCAATCTGCTGTGCAACAACTTCAATTTTCTTATGAAGCTCATCAGAAGCTGCAACAGGAAATCTTCCTCTGAAAATAACAAACTTATCTTCGTCCTTTACCTTTTCGCTGTTAGAAACACAGAGAACGTGTGCCTTACCGTCAGATACAAAAATATCAACGCTGATTTCCTCACCGACGCAGAATTCTTCAACAATAGCATTATTGTTACGGCTTATTTCAGTAGCAATACCGAAAGCCTCACGAAGCTCTGTTTCATTAAGAACTTTGCGGACGCCTCTTGAACTGTAAGCGTCAACAGGCTTTACAATGAGAGGATATCTCAGCTCCTTGATCTTATCCATATCAAGTTCAGCCATTACAACGTGGCGTGAAGTGGGGATATTATTCTCCACAAACACCTTTTTCATAAGCTCCTTATCGGAAACATTCTTAGCTGTTTCATAGTCAATATACCATGGAAGACCAAGTATTTCGGCTACCTGCGAAACAACGAGAAGTACCTGGTCAGCACAACAGGTAATAACAAAATCAACCTGTTCATTACGGGCAATTGTCACTACAGCGTCAATATCGAAAATATTAACCTTATAAAACACATCAGCATAAGGACGTGCAATGGCATTTTCATTACCGTCAGCAAGAACAGCAGTCACGCCCCTGCTTTTAAGCTCATTTATCAGCGTAATCTGCGGTAAACCACCTGCCAGAACTAAAGCCTTCATACTCATCTACTCCAATCTGCTAAATACAGCTTCTTACTTTTCAGCAGCAGAATCTGATGACACTGCGCTTTCTGTACGATTTTCCTTTTTTGTAAGTGAATCCTCTTTAGTAAAGTCAATATCTTCCTTTTTAAATACAACTGCAACTGTTCTGAAAAGGATTTTAATATCATTCCAAAGGCTGAAATTGTCAATGTATTCAACGTCATACTGGATTTTTTCTGTCCATGTCAGATTGTTTCTTCCGCTTACCTGTGCAAGTCCTGTTACACCGGGACGCATTTCAAAACGACGCATCTGCTCCTTTGAATAAGCCTTTGCCTGATAGGGAAGTGTAGGACGTGGGCCTACAAAACTCATTGTACCATTAAGTATATTGAAAAGCTGCATAAGCTCATCAAGACTTGTTTTACGAAGGAAGCGACCTACCTTTGTTATACGTGTTGATGAAGGCTCCAGTACCTCGCCGTTAGGCTTGTAAAGAACACCGTCCACGTTGTATGTACCCTCCGGAGGCGGCACCATTGTGCGGAACTTGTAAATATTGAACACCTTTCCGTCCTTGCCTGAACGCTCCTGTACAAATACAGCAGGGCCTTTTGAGGTAAGCTTTATAGCTATCGGTACAATAATAAACACAGGAATTATTGTAAGGATAAGTATAAGAATTGAAGATGCCACAATATCAAAGGCACGCTTGATGAATAACTGAAAATTTCTCATTTTTAAACCAGACCAACTTTCTACAAATTTATAAAATTGCCCATAACATTATATCATATTTTCTCTGCATTTGCAATAGCAAAATTATTTTTTTGCAAGTTTTCTTGCAATAACAAAAAGTTTAGGACATTTGCAGTGAAGAATATCTGATATCTTATAAAATAAAGGACGCTTTTTATACATTTCCTTTAATTTACCTTTACGTATTGTGTCGAGATCGTGGTTATGAAGAGCAAGTGTATATTCATGCTTGTTAATACGCTGGGAAATTATATCATTATATTTTAAATCTGTTGCCTCGTTCAAAGCTTCAAGTCCTTCGATCATTCTCTTACTTACTTTTATTCGGTGTTCATCGCCGTCCATTCTTGCTGTCCACGAGCCCTCGGAATAATAACGATATACGGACATACAATCAGCAAGCATATGAACTTTTCCGCTTAATGCACACTGAATTGCAAGAGGATAATCACCGATGGGGAATTTTACACGCCACTCGGGGAACTCCTTTATTATTTCTGCTTTGAGGAAAAATGAGGCATACTGGAAAATTCTTCCGTGCTTTTCAAGAATAATTTCTTCAAGGGAAACGTCCATATCCTTTTCGGCACGACATTTATTTTCAACAGCGCCGGAACGCATATTGTACCAGTCTGTGGAGCAAGTACAAAGTGCAAAATCCGGATTAGCCTCCATAAAGTCAAACTGTTTCTGAAGCTTCATGGGATTAGTCCAGTAGTCGTCACCCTCACATAAAGCCACATATTTTCCCTGCACTCTGGGAACCTGATAATTTTTATTTATACCGACCTTCTTGGAATACTGATTTTCTGTCTGATAAATCGGCTTTATAATTTCGGGATATTTCGCCTCATATTCTCTGATAACATCAGCTGTATTATCGGTTGAAGCATCGTCATGTACAAGAACTTCAAACGGAAATGTAGTTTTCTGCGTTACAAAGCCTTCAAGAGCGTCCTTTATGTATTTACCGTGATTGAAGGCATTACAAATAATGCTAACCATAATCTGATCACTCAAGATTATTCTCCTCCTAAAATAAAATAAAAAACAAAATATTATTTTCCTGCCTTTTTAAGCCTGCGTTTTTTAAGAACCTCCATACACATTCTGAAAGGAACAGGCTTGAATATAAGGGATATACCTGCATATACAGCTACACCGCTGATAATCTGTAAAATAAGTGTGAGTACAAGACCAAGATTAAGCCACTGAACTGCATATACTGCACAGAACATAATCATTGAATATACAAATGATGGCAGTATATCCATAAACTGCTCTCTGTAGGAATAATTGAGCATCTTGCGGTTAGGTCCTGCATTAATGAAGCAGCTGATAATAGTTGTAAATACACCTGTCAATGCAATTGCAATTGGTGAATCAAAGAATACGAGAGAAATTACAAGGGCAATAAGTCCCATGATTTTCTTTATGATTTCAAGCTTAAGGAACAAATCGCTTCGTCCCATAGCGTTAATCGCCTGTAAGTTACAGGAATGAACGGGATAAAATGCAAATGTAAAGCAGTAAATCTGCATATAAGGCACACAAGGCAGCCAGCCCTCGCCAAGAATAAGCTCAACTACAGTTGAGGCAACAGCCGCAAGTCCTGCCATTGCAGGGAAAATTGTGTAAGCACTGATAATCATTGAGTTTTTCATCAATGCCTTAACCTTTGATTTATCGTCCTGCTTGTCTGACATAGCAGGAAGCATTACAGACTGAACTGTAAGATTAACTGCATTTATAATAAAATGAGGGAACTGCTTACCTCTGTCGTAGTAGCCGAGTGTTGCCTTTTTATACTTTACGCCAACTACTATACTGCGGATATCCTGATAAATTGTATCAATAAGACTTGATAAAAGAAGCTTCCAGCCGAAAGAGAACAGCACCTTGATTCTCTCCCAGTCAACGTGCATTTTGATTTTAATTCTTGTCTGTGCGTACATTACAATGCAGGCAACAGTTGTATTGATAAGAGTCTGTGCAACTAATGCCCAGAGTCCGCCGCCGTTATGGGCAATTACAATACCTACGACACCGCTTATAACAATACCTGCAACATTTCCGAAAAATATCTTTCTGAAATCCATTTCACGGCTTATTTTGGCTATCTGAATTGAATTAAGCGCACCTGGGAAAAGTATCAGACAAATCACACGGAACGGCAGAACAATATTCGGACTATCAAAAATTACAGCAATTAAAGGAGCTGAGATGAACAATATTCCGTACAAAACAGAGGCAATACCCATTGTAACCCAGAATACAGAGGAATAATCCTCCTCCTTTACGTCCTTGTTCTGGATAAGCGCTGTGTTGAAGCCTCTCTGAATAAATACATTTGCCAGATTGGTAAATATAATCATCAGACTCAGCTCGCCGTATCGTTCAGCACCAAGCAAACGTGCAAGATAAAGCTGGAGTACCAACTGTACAACGCTTACTCCCATTCGCTCCATAAATTTCCATACAACAGCAGAGCCAAGTGTTTTCTTTGCGGCTGTACCATTTGAATTACCCATAAAGACATTATCTCCTTTTCCCACCCTATATTCCTAATACATAGGGATAAGTCTGACTTGCGTTTTTTATAACATAGAAGAACACCCAATAGAACAAGCTTATTGATATTACAGCTGTATTTATAAGTATCCTGTTATCTCTCTGTCTTGAACATTTTGCAAAAGACGCAATTGTAAGAATATTAAGAAATGAAAAATAAGCGGCTATTCGCTTACCGTAGTTCATTAATCCGCCCAACTGCTGTAACAGTATATACGCAATACTGCACATAAGGAAAAAATCGCTGTACGGGGAACTTAAACGGTATTGTTTTCTGAATACGTATATTCCAAAAAGCTCAACAAGCAGAAAAGCAGTCAGATACAAGGGCCACTCTTTTTCATCACCCTCAATAAAATAGCGGAATCCTCCAAGAAATCCAAGGCTCATTATAACCTTGATTAAGGGAACGAATAAAACTATACCACACAACAAAAGGATTACAACTGTTCTTTTCTTTCGTTTCGGTGCACCAAGATACTTCTTATGACCGATGACAATATACAAAATCATCGGAGCAATGGCAATAATCGCTGTGGTATGAATCATCATCGAAACCAATACCGCTATTGTGTACCTTATATATTTACCCTCCTGAACATCTGCAAGAAAAGCAAATACAACCGCCATAGCCATATACTGACGCATAACGTTAAGAGAATGACTGTAAAAATACAGATAAAAAAGAAGCATAACCATTGCGGGATTGACATTCTTCCGCTGACGGTATGCACCGATATACACTCCTGTGATAATTACCGTATGGCATACAAACAGAAACAGACGGAAACTACCGGTATACTGTGCTATACAGCCTATAATCAACGCAAATATATACTCATGTTCAAATCTGCTGTAAAATTTAAGGTATTCTCCAAGATTACCCGAAGCAAAAGCCTGTCCCCAGTACAATCTGAATGTCCTGTAGTTCTCAACGTCAATTCCTATGCTGTAATCACGCAGACCAGCCAGTATTACAGTAACCGCAATACTCAGAACAGACCATATAATTATAGCGGGCTTTATCTTCGATTTGTACGCAAGCTGTGCAAAAAGTGCCGAAGCACCGAAACATAGTAAATATACCATTTACGCTGCTCCTTTGCTCAATAATATCCGCAAATCGGCGGACTTTAAGGCAACACAGCACAAATCACTCAAAAAAGTCATTGTGCTGTGTTGTAAAGATTATTTCTTTTCTTCTTTTTTATTATCCTTAGTCTTCTTTTCTTCCTTTTCTTCATTATCTGAAGAAGTATTCTTTACCTTAACGATACCATTATTCTTATTGTACTGTTCTACAAAAGCACGACAAATAATCACCATACCAAATGCAAGGAAAACAATAATTTCAACTACAGCAATGATGACAATAATATTAGGAAGGCTGTAATCATTCTCAACAGATGAAGGAACGATAATTGAATAAGCGTTTGTGAATGCTACATTCTCATAGAATTCATCTGCTGTTTTTTCAACAAGTTCAAGGATATTGTTTGTCTTTTCGTAAAGTAAATCGAGCTGTGCATCAAGAGTTTCTCTCTGTGCCTTTGTTGAGCTTCCTGAATTGGATTTAAGGCTTTCAATACGTCCCTCGTAGTAATCGATTTCCTTTGTACATTCAGCAATTTCAGCCTGAGTTGCAAGTTTTCTATCGATCATCTGGTCGTACTGAGGAGATGACTGGGATAAAGTAAGATTAGCAGTTTCAGTGTTGGCACCTGCCATAACCATTACAGTATCCTTCTGATATGATTCGATTGAAGCCTCAACAGATTCAAGATTTGACTTTGCAGCTGTTCTCTTTCTCTTGAGATTATCAATTGTGTACTGATAGAAAGTAAGGAGCATGTCCTTATCCTTTGTAACATTATTGACAGTAACATATGAAGAAATCCAGCCTAAATCCTCGCTTCTGAGTGTGCCGAGAGCACTTGAAAGGTCAGAGAAAGAATAACCTGTAGTTGTTGATCTGAAGCTTGTAGAATCCTGATTTGCAAGTGCACTTACGTACTTCTGTGCAGATTCAAGAGTTGAATCGAAAACATCAATAGCACGCTCATAATCGTAATCATGGTAGTCAATTGCAAGAACAGCACTTCCAAGAGCTCTGTTGTATCCATATGTTTCATAGAAATACCTCTTGTAAGAATCAAGAACTGCATCGAGAACTCTTGCACCATCATCCTTATCGATTTTAGCTTTTTTCAGATCAAGAGTAATGATAAAACGAGTAGGATAAACAGAAACATCAAGCATTTCCTCAACAGCATTCATTGCAGCGTTGTTTCCGATATCAAAAACGCTCTTATATGCAGCCATTCTGTCAATAGCGTCAGAAGGCATTACACTTTCAATCTTAATGTTGTTACGGATTGAGTCAACAGTAACTTCTTCATCGGGAAGCATAAGAGCATCAAGAGCACCTTCAATAACGATAGGTGACTTTATCTGCTGAACTTCAAATTCATTGCCGGCAGGGTCCTTACCTTTTTCAATACCGTCAAATGTAAATTCAACCATTGCCTGCGCTGTGGCAGCAGAACTTCCGAGAAGGAATGTGCAGCAACCTGTAAGAAGAGCTACAACTACAGATACAACTATCCAGAGTACGAACACTCTTTTGATTTCACGGACAATACCTGCTATAGTCAAAATAGGTTTATCGTAGTCATCGGGATTTTTCAGCACAAGATTAATATTTTTTTCTTCTGACATAATTTCAACCTCACTAACCATTTTTTCACTTTACTAAACGTAATATTTTCAACTAACATTCAAAACGCCTTTAAAACAGCGTTCCTTACAATTATATCATAATTCCCCAAAAAAATCAAGTAAAAAGATATAGAAGTTATCTGTTATTTTTTGACATAATAACCTAAAACTCTCATAATATCGCCTTAATTCATCGTTTTTTCTTTAAAAAAGCAAAATCATAATTAACAAATATACCCAATTCTTCCGTTGTAGTTTTATACAAATGGGTTTTCTTAAAAGCGAACACGAACAGAGTTACGCATATGTCTGATATCAAAAAAAATAAATTTGATTCTCAACAAAATCAAATTTATCACACAACTCATTTAAAGGCAACACCTCACAAATCATGTGAAATGTTGCCTTAAAACATTTATTATTTATTACTGTACATCTTATCGTAATAAGCCTGATACTCGCCAGAGATGATTTCCTCCCACCATTCCTTGTTGTCGAGGTACCACTGAATAGTTTTCTTTATACCGTCAGCAAACTTTGTTTCTGGAAGCCAGCCAAGCTCATTGTGAATCTTAGTGGGGTCGATAGCATAACGCATATCGTGGCCCTTACGGTCTGCCACATATGTGATAAGACTCTCGGGCTTGTTGAGCTCCTTGCAGATGATTTTTACAATATCAATATTAGCCATTTCGTTATGACCACCGATATTGTAAACTTCACCGACTCTGCCATTGTGGATAATAAGGTCAATAGCCTTGCAGTGATCCTCAACATAGAGCCAGTCACGGACATTTTCACCCTTACCGTATACAGGGAGAGGCTTGTCATTGAGTGCATTTGCAATCATAAGAGGAATAAGCTTCTCGGGGAAGTGATAAGGTCCGTAGTTGTTGGAGCATCTTGAAATTGTTACAGGAAGACCAAATGTTCTGTGGTATGCAAGAACAAGAAGGTCAGCACCAGCCTTTGATGAGCTGTAAGGGCTGCTTGTGTGGATAGGTGTTTCCTCTGTGAAGAAAAGGTCAGGACGGTCAAGGGGAAGATCGCCGTAAACCTCATCAGTTGACACCTGATGATATCTCTGGATACCGTACTTTCTGCAAGCGTCCATAAGTGTCTGTGTACCGAGAATATTTGTTTTAAGGAAGATACCGGGATCTTCAATTGAACGGTCAACGTGACTTTCTGCTGCAAAGTTAACTACGATATCGGGCTTTTCTTCCTCGAAAAGAGCAAATACAGCATCACGGTCGCAGATATCAGCCTTTACAAAACGGAAATTAGGGTTATCCATAACAGATTTGAGAGTTGAAAGATTTCCTGCGTATGTCAGCTTATCAAGGCACACGATTCTATAATCGGGGTGCTTGTCAAGCATATGAAATACAAAATTACTGCCGATAAAGCCGGCACCGCCTGTTACAATAATTGTCATATATTTTCTCCTCAGAATACAAATTTATCTTCTGCTACACGCTTCAGGTGCTCGCCGTAAGGTGATTTTCCATAAGCCGCAGCAGTTTCAAGAAGCTGTTCCTTTGTTATCCATTTTTCGTAGTATGCAATTTCCTCGGGAGCTGAAATTACAACGTCCTGACGATTCTGAACTGTCTGAACAAATGAAGCCGCCTCCATAAGGCTCTCCATTGTTCCTGTATCAAGCCACGCAAAACCTCTGCCGAGAATCTGCACTTTAAGGTCATCCTTTTCAAGATACATACGGTTAAGGTCGGTGATTTCAAGCTCTCCACGAGCAGAGGGCTTTACCTCCTTAGCCATAGCACTTACGCCCTTTGGGTAGAAATAAAGTCCTGTTATAGCGTAATTTGACTTTGGATTTGCAGGCTTTTCCTCAACGGAAACTGCATTTCTCTCCTTGTCAAATTCAACTATACCGAAACGCTCGGGATCACGCACGTAGTAACCGAAAATTGTAGCCTTGCCGTTTTCAGCATTTGCCACAGCCTCACGGAGATTTTTTCTGAACCAACCGCCGTAGAAAATGTTATCGCCTAAAATCATTGCACATGAGTCATCTCCGATGAATTCCTCACCGATAAGGAATGCCTGTGCAAGACCATCGGGACTTGGCTGAACAGCGTAGGAAAGGTTTATTCCCATGCTGCTTCCGTCACCTAAAAGTTCCTTGAAACGTGGTGTATCCGTAGGTGTTGAAATAATCAGAATGTCACGTATCCCTGCAAGCATAAGAGTTGACAGCGGATAAAAAATCATAGGCTTGTCATATACAGGCAAAAGCTGTTTTGATGTTACCTTTGTAAGCGGATAAAGTCTTGTACCGGAGCCTCCGGCAAGGATAATTCCTTTCATTTCATAACCTCCTCGGATTGGTATTTACTTTAAAATAATATCACATATTCTGTCTACATCTTCTGCTGTAAGGTCTGCATAAAGGGGCAGAGTGAGAACTCTGTCGGCAATATATGCTGCAACGGGTGTTTTTTCAGTTCCCGCTGTGGGATAATCCTCATAGCACTCAAAGCTGTTTGTCAACGGGAAGAAATACTTTCTTGCGATAATATCATTTTCCGCAAGTGAAGCAAATACATCATCTCTTGTATATTTGTAGCCGTCAAAAACAACAGGGAAATAAGCATAATTTGACTGAACACCCTCCTGCTCGGGACATATTTTTATGCCCTCAACAGCTGAAAGACGCTTGCGGTACTGCTCCACAGCAGCCTTACGCTTTGCAATTTCGCCGTCAAGGTGGCGGAGATTGCATATACCCATAGCTGCCTGAAACTCGTTCATCTTGGCATTTCCGCCTACATATCCGACGGATTCCTGACCGCAGATACCGAAATTGCGTATATCATTGAGAATCTGAACAAGTGAATCATCAGCAAATGTAACAGCACCACCCTCAATAGTATTGAATACCTTTGTAGCATGGAAGCTGAACATTGAAGCGTCACCGAAATTTGCCGCATTTTCGCCGTTCTTCACTACACCGAAAGCATGGGCAGCGTCGTAGATTACCTTTAAACCGTGCTTTTCAGCAATTGCGTCAATTGCCTCTGTATCGCATATATTTCCGTAAACGTGAACAGGCACTATAGCAACTGTCTTTTCCGTAATAAGCGACTCAATCTTAGTAACGTCAATTGTATAGTCAACATCATTCACATCGCAGAAAACAGGAACAAGTCCGCTGCGGACGATTGCATGAGTAGTTGAAGCAAATGTAAAGGGAGTTGTAATAACTTCGCTTCCCTTCGGAAAATCCATTGCCTGAAAAACATTTTCAAGAGCAAGATGTCCGTTTGTGTAAAGAGAAACATGAGGAACATTGAGATACTTCTCAAGGTCAGCCTGTAACTGACGGTGCTTTGCTCCCATATTTGTAAGCCAGCGGCTCTCCCAAAGTTCCTTTATTTCCTCGCAATACTCCTCGTATGAGGGCATCGAGGAACGGGTTACATTAATTTTACTCATTATATAGCTCCTTATTTTCCAAAACAATTTCTGATAACTGCAATAATAACATCCTGCTGTTCAGGAGTCATTTTATTATCGCTGGGCAAACAGAGACCTCTGTTGAAAATATCAGTACCAACATCGGAAAAAGCTCCGTCGATGTAGGCATTTGTCTTGGCTCTGCCGCTGCCGTTTGCAGTAATGAAATCATTTGCTCTGAAAATAGGCTGTGAATGCATTGGCTTCCATACAGGACGTCCTTCCGCATTTATAGTAGCAAGTGCATCGAGAATTTCTGTAGGACAGCTCTTACCTTCTTCACTTATATAAAGTGCATCGGTTTCGCCTCTCACCTGACGGCACATAGCGTCCTTGTCAATAAGAATACAGCTTAGCCAGTAGTTGGGCTCACTGTTTTCGCTGTCGAATGGATTCATTGTAACGGGAAGTCCCTTGAAGCCCTCTTTGTAACGGTCATATATAGCTTTTTTCTGTGCAATGTGTTCTTCAAGATATGGAATCTGACCACGAACAACACCAGCAATTACATTTGACATTCTGTAATTGTAGCCAATTTCTTCATGCTGGTACCATGAAGCCGCTTCACGGCTCTGTGTGGACCATTTTCTTACCTTTTCAGCGTCAGCCTTTGAATTTGTAAGGAACATACCGCCTGAGGAGCCTGTGATAATCTTATTACCATTAAAGGAAATAGCACCGTAATTACCGAATTTACCTGTCTGCACACCCTTGTAGGAAGCACCGAGGGATTCAGCGGCGTCCTCAATGATAAGTGCGTTGTGCTTATCACAGATAGCCTTTATTTCATCAATCTTACCCGGAACACCATAGAGGTGAACAAGAACAACAAGACGTACATCGGGGTAAATTTCAAATGCCTTTTCAAGTGCGACAGGATCCATATTCCATGTATCGTACTCTGTATCAATAAATACAGGCTCGCCACCCTCATAGCAAATAGGGTTTACAGTTGCACTGAAAGTAACATCGGAGCAGAAAACCTTATGTCCGCGGAGAGCACCCTCCCCTGCTTTAGGAATACCATACAATTTTTCTCCTGCAAGCTTAACACTTAAATGAAGCGAAGAAGTACCTGAAGCAAGAGCAACTGAATACTCACAGCCTACTTTTTCAGCAATCAAAGCTTCAACATTATTTATATTCTCACCTACAGTTGACATCCAGTTTGTAGTGTACGCCTCGTTGACATACTCAATTTCCTTACCGTGCATAGTCGGTGTAGAAAGCCATATTTTTTCTTCAAAAGGTTTAATCTCCACAATAACTCTCCTTAAATACAATCTAAAAATAAACATCTGAAAAAAAGCATAATTCAGCAGTATAAATTTAAGCATATACTGTTTTTATTATATCACTACAAAAAATAAAAGTCAATAGGATTTTATGTTTTTTACATTTTGCAACAAAAACTGATATTACATTTTTCACTTTTGGCGATATGCTATATTATCACTGTTGAAATATAGCAACATCAATAATTCAGATAAATTTCTGCCAATTTCAGCTGTGAATCACCCTGTTGATGGTGCATATTATTAAGATACCATATACAAATTCAAACGGACAAAAAATTTTTTCAGAGAAAAACCGCTATATACCGTAAAAAAATCAAATCACAAAATTTTTTTTGAAAAAATTTCAAAAAAGGGGTTGACAAATCAAAAAAGGTATGCTATAATATATAAGTCGTCAGCGGTAAGAACGTTGACAACGGCAAACAGTGGGGGTTTAGCTCAGC
>JAFYUM010000020.1 GCA_017558505.1 Ruminococcus sp.
CATAATATTGGAAATTGCACGTTTAGTTTTAGTGCGTTCTTTGAAGAGTTTAATAATATTAATAGCAGCTTTACGAAATATCTTGAGATGTTGCTGAACAGCTTTATCTTCTACCAGACACCAATCTTCTTCAAAGTGAACATCAAGCAGCCAGTGCATGGACTCAACCGACCATTCCATGCGTGCATGATGAAGAAGTTGCTCGGCGGTCAGTTTGCGGCTTGAAATATAATAATGCCATTCACTTGATTTTCCTTTTTTCGTATCAAATTCTGTGTGAATTGCACCGATACAGCAAAGGTTCTTCCATTCTTTTCTTTGCGAAAGCCATTCTATCTGTGACGTAACATAAGCAGTTCTTGTTTCTATTCTCCCATAATTCTTCTGTAATCGGCTCATTAACATTACCAAGTACATAGTCAATGCACTTGAAATGGTTCGCAGCCTCCAGAATATCATTGACATGGGCTGTTCCATCTACGGTGTGCGTTTCAAAGATATATCGTGTCTGTTCATGTGTCAGACGGCTGCCTTCGATATGATTGGAATTGTACGCAAAATCCACTTGCAGTCTGTGATAAAATCCGCCGCTGATTTTTCTTTTCTTTTCATGCAGCAGCGTATTTAAGACAGTTCTCGGCTGCGTCATAGACGAAAACTCCCTTGGTATGTTTTTTTAATATTATACACAATTTTGGCTGAAAAGTCAATGATCAAGAGGGGAGTGGTTAGTGTCAAGCAAAAGCAGACAGTAAATTATAAACTCTTCACCATATACAAAATCAGAAGATTAAATCAGTTAAAGGCATATATGCAGAACAATTTTCAGCCGTTTCATAGAGTCCACATCAATACTCTCTCTCATAATTTTTCTCTTTGTATAAAAGATAAACTGCAAAGGCAACTGTCGGAAGCATACTAATCATTCCTACTAAGCTTGGACCGAATATGCATCGTTCAGGATGACATTCATTATCAAACAGGATTCCTATGCCTGTAGAATTGATTGCTCCATGAAAAAGTGCAGGAATCCATATGCACTCCGTTTTTTCATAGACATAATCAGTAATTGTTCCGTCTGCAATGCAGAAAACGGTAAATACAACCATTCCCATAACAGGTGCACCGATGTATTCCAGTCCATAATTGAAGCCGTAGAAAACTATTATAACGAAATGGAAAAAACTCCAGATTATTCCGCCTATAATAAAAGCTTTTATTTTTCCGAAACCCTTTTTCAGCTGCGGATATAGAAAACCTCGCCAGCCAGCTTCTTCTCCAATAGCCGTAATCATTCCGATAAATGCTCCCATAATGATTTTTATAACCTGCTCAAAAACATAGCTGCCGAAAGAACCGTGTTCCTCCATAATCATCTGATATTCTTCGGGATAATTAATTGCCCATGACTCCGCCGTTCCGTCAAAGCTATCGGGAAAAACTATAAAAAACAATACAGCACCTGCAAAATCCAGTACAGCAGGACTAAGCCACGCAATGAGAATTGGTTTGATATTCCCCTCAATTTTCGGAATCCACCCCATTCCCTTTACATCTGCACCAACAAGAAAACAGGAAATAAGAGGCGTAAACATAATCAAGGGACCCAATCCCCTTGCTTCGTTTTCTCCTGCTATAATTTGCAAAATACATGATGATGCAAATGTGAAAATCAGAAACCATTTAATCTTTTTAGTATCCATATCTCCTCACCTCAACAATAAAACTACCACTATTATACCATGTATTTGATAATATGACAATAGCGATTATATGCGTGTTCTTTTCAAGGATGAAGACTAACAATTATATCATTTTGAAGCCTCGCTCTTAATTGTGAATCTTTAAATGATTTGAATTTCTGATTTTGTTCATTGTGACAATTTTTCAAATTCTTGCCTACTTTTGTTTGACACTAACTTTCGTGCTTTATATATTGAAAATCAAGGGAATATGTGGTATAATAATAAAAAAGTCTTGGAGGGATTGTTATGAAACGAATACTATCTGCGGTTCTTCTTTCTCTGACGATGCTGTTCAGTTCAGTACCGGATGTTTACGCTGAAAATACGGAATACACGATAAGGGATGAAATTCATGGAGTGAATGATTCTGTATTCTATATTGCAAGACCAGATGAAACTTCGCTCACTGTCATTAACGCCTCACAGTTCGGATTGTCCGCTGATGCAGAGGACAACACACAGGCAATGCGGAACGCCTTTGATTATTGCAGGCAGCATCCCAACACAAAGCTTGTGATTGATAAGGGAATCTATCATTTCAGTCCTGAGGAAGATATCTATCTGAACAGACTGAAAAACACACTGGTTGATGCCAATAACGCTGAATTTATTTTCAGCACACCCCATTATTTCAAAATATATGCCTGTGATAACGTCGAAATCAGAAATATGATCGTCGATTGGGACTGGGATACACTCCGGCTTGGTTCTCTTGTGAAAATTGAGAATGAAAACGACGCTGAAAATACGCTTGAAATAGAATTCACTGAACTCGATGAAGTCAATGCAGATATCCCTCTTTTAAGCTTTATGCAGTATGATCCTGTCGATCTTGTGGCAGGGGTTCACGGAAGCTTTAAAATATACAGTCCTTCTGTGGATACGGAATGTATTAAAAACGTTAAAAAAGTAGAAGGCAGACCCAATGTACTGAAAGTCACCCACAGCGGTGCATTGGATTATTTCCGCAATGATGAGGTGTATCTGCTCCGTCATTATGTTTACGGCGGACAGGTTTTTAATACTGTGGAGGAATCAAGCAACATCACCTACAACAATATCAGCATCTACGGCGCCTGCGGTATGGGATATGTCTTTGCATACGGCTCAAATCACTATCAGATTATCAATTCCTATATCGGGTTGCGTCCCGGTGCAGAAGATAAATACAGAATATCTACGACAGCTGACGGCATTCATATAACAAATACAGGAGGATATTTCCGCATTGATAACTGTGATCTGAGCTTCTGCGGTGATGATATTGTCAATATCCACAGCAATATGTTCTATATCAAAAGTATTGATGAAAGCCGAAAAATCATGCAGGGTACTGTACCGAACAAAATAGTAGAACCCGGACACATACTGAGCTTTATGGATACCGATTTCAACATCATTGACTGTAAAGCAACAGTTGAATCAATCACAAGAAACGGATATGAGGCAACGATTACATTGACCGAGCCGTTGCCTGAAACTATTTCTGCTGGATTGGTTGCATATAACGGAAACAGACATTCTGAAAACTATGTTCTGACGAATAACTATGTACATGAAACAAAAGGACGTGGATTCTTGCTCAATAGTGATAACGGACTCTGTGACGGAAACACATTCTACCGTACTTGCAGTCAGACATTACAGGTGCGGACAGATATCCCGACGGACAGAGTCATTGAGGGAACAGGTGCAGACCATATTCAGATCAGCAATAACACCTTTATCGAGTGTAATTTCGGAGGCAGAGGCGATGTAATTACCGTTGAAAGCCTGCTGGATGGTGAAAGAGTTAATAACACACCATTGGCGGAAATCAATATCAGTAACAATGAATTCATATCGTGTTATCAGGAAGTAATCAATGCGGATAACGTCAACGGTCTGACAATTGAAAATAATATTATCAGGGATAGCGAAAACTACATCATCGGCGAGCATTGCAAAAACGTAAAAATTGAAACAAATATGTTCCTTCCAAAGGGCGATGTCAACGCAGACGGTGAATTTAATATAGCCGATGTGGTTGCACTCCAGAAATGGTTGCTTGCTGTTCCCGATGCAAAGCTTGCGGACTGGAAGGCTGGTAATTTCTGCAATGATGACAGATTGGATGTTTTCGACCTTTGCATTATGAAGCGAGAGCTTCTGAAAAACAGAGGCTAAGTCAGTACAACAAAAGCTGAAAAACGGATGTCAGACCGCAGTTATTCAGCAAAGATTAAAGAAAACGGATGTTATTATGCGACAATATGCTGATGACCAAGGAACTTGATTGAACATAAGTCAAAATCAGAATTTGCTGAATTCAAATTTGAAGGATCAAGTATATATTGAAAACAACAGGAGGGTATAATGAAGAAATTACTGGCAATTCTTACTTCTTTTGCCATGCTGTTTACAATCACAATTCATCTGCCGGTGTTACGGGGACATGCCGATGATTCCAAGCTGATTGTTTATCCGCAGTATGACGAGAGAATCCCAAGATGTTACGATTACGGTGTCACTGTGCATCAGGGTAATCATTCCGAAAAGCTGACGGTGTACAACAGAAATACAAGCGGTGAACAGATGACATTGCGTTGTTTCAAACCGGATTTCAACCGGAGATTCTGTGAGTTCGCATTTACAGGCGAGGTGCGTGTAGATATTGAGGTCTATCACGACTTTTCTTCCTATAGCATTCTTCCGTCTGCTAAGGAATATCGAAATGAATACCATGACGGCATCATCTCTGTTTGGCTCAATGAAAATGATACCCATTTTATTCTCCGTCTTGATGATGACGATGACAGCATTCTATCCATTTTTGCAGATGCACCGGAAGATTATGAGATCAACAAAAATGACGATTCTGTGCTGTATGTGGATGAGAAATGGTATGATCCTGACGACAGCAGTGCTGTCTATATTGTTCCGGAGAATATCAAAACCGTCTATATTGCGCCAGGCTCTGTTCTGTACAGTCGCTTATTCGTCAAAACAAAAGATGTGACTGTCTGCGGTCATGGCATTTTGCTTGATCCGTATATCAATGTCTATGACACAACGATCACATCAGAGGAGAACAGCAAGATGGTTCTGCGTGTTCAGGCAAATCATACCACCATAAAAGATATCAAGGTGATCGACTCTCAGAATTTCAATATTTTTCTGGAAGGCGGTTCTGACCATACGGTCGAAAATGTCAAATGCCTGAGTTCAAGGATCACAACTGACGGAATTGCGGTCGGCGCAGGCAATGTTGAGATTCATAACTGCTTTTTCTATGTCGGGGACAATGCGTTTGTATACAGCGGCGGTGCCGGATATCATCATATCAGTGACTGCATCATCGGCACGACCTGTGCAGCGATCTTTCCACAGCATCGTTCTCCGTATGAAATTGAGTTCAAAGACAATTATGTTTTCCGTGCCAATGAAGGCATTGTCAACAACTGGTTTAACGGTGCGCAGATACAGTCGGAAATGAAACACATGACATTTGAGAATCTTGATTGCAGTGATGTTATAGATACGCCGTGGATATTCAGCGGAAAGAATATGGGCGATGCGGAGAAGTATTACACCTTCCGGAATTGCCGTTTTGCAAATATCCGCGGGGATTCTGTGATCAAGTCATGGGAAAGCACCGCAGGACAGGCAGTGTATGTGACGAATAAAGAGAACTATCTCCATTGTTCCAATTATAAAATGGAGTTTCAGAACTGCACGATTGACGGTAAGCTGATTTCAAGCCCTTCTGATCTGCACCCACAGCTCACAGAGGGCAATGAGATTTCTTTTCTGATTGAGAATGACAGCACACCTGAAACGCAGACAGTCTGGAAACATACTGTCAATCATGTATATAACAAAAAAGTGTATATCGGTGATCGTCTTGTGCCGCTTGAAAACCAGCCTTTGCAGAAAGGAAGCGAATTCTATCTGCCAGAACAGGAGATCTGTGATGCATGGGGATTCCCAATAAACAGTGATACAAAGGGAGAAATCATCAGCGGAATAAGGTACATATCTCTGTCACAGGCAAGCATTTATTACGCAAATGCGCAGTATGACAGCAACCGCTCTGCTATCCTGCTTGCGCCGTTTTATCAAAGCGGAAGAAATCTGCTCACGGAAAAGGAAGCCGCATCAATCTGGAACCCATATTCGTATCCGAATGTGATCCTGTCTCCGCACACTGATCAGGGAGAGGTCGTACTGCGATGCGATGTCAATCAGGATTCATATAATCCGGGAATGTTCACGGGTATTACCAATGTACTGAAGCAGAACGGTGCCGGGAAATATACGATACGGTTTGAGGCCAAAAGCTATGACGGAAATCAGTATCCCGTTCAGATTCGCATCCATAATACTCGGTATGAAGGGAATAAGCTGATTCAGAAAACGCCAATGGAAGCTGTTACAGTAAACGGTGAGTGGTCTGTCTATGAAGCAGAGTTTGACTTGTCTGACTGGGATATGTCCGATGATTCCGTAACACATATTCGTATCGGTTCAGATAATACACACGGCTATGATGTTCTGTTCAGAAACATCGAAATGAGAAAAGTTGTTCCTGATATTATTGGAGATGTGAATGCAGACGGTGCATTCAATGTTTCTGATGTAGTTGCACTCCAGAAATGGCTGCTTGGTGCTCCCGATACAAAGCTTGCGGACTGGAAGGCAGGAAATTTCTGCAATGATGACAGACTTGATGTATTTGACTTGTGCCTAATGAAGCGAGAGCTTCTGAAAAGCAACTGAATACATACATAGAGCTTCTCAACTGAGAGGCTCTTTTTTTGTAAAGGAGTGATGCACATGAATTATTTTGAACAGGAGTTTCGGAAAATTGTGGGACGCTGTGAATATATCCGCAATCAGAAGTGATTTTGTCAACAATACTTGACACAATTTGCTCGAACAGAACCCCTTGGTTATTTCGATGAGAGCGTTTGGAGGTTCACAATTGACAAAGTTACCATATTCCATGACGGAAAAATGATTTTTCAATTTGTGGATGGGACGGAGGTGGAGGGATAAAATTGCCCTGCTGACCTGATGTGGTTGGCAGGGCAATTTTTTCTTGTGTTTTTTCCTGGAGTATGGTATAATATTAGTAAAGATGATGCAATGAGCTATCGTGGAGGTGATAAGATGAAAAGAAAACTTATGGCTCTATTACTGACCGTTCTTATGATACAACCAAAGACGGAGTTTTCTGTAAATGCAGAAGAAAAGGGAAAATTCAATGCCTCATTTCTGCAGGGCTGGCTCTGCCGTGACTGGACAGCTGAACGCTGGCAGCAGGAATTTGCTGCGGCTGCCGATGCCGGTATGGAGGCACTGATTCTGCAATCTGTCTGTGATTTTTTATATACGCAGGATGATACCTCTGCACATAAGCAGGACGCTGTTTCCTATACCTATACCTCAGCCTATGCTATGTATCCCTCCTCTCTCGACGCTCTTTCGGACTGCACACTTTCCATACAGAACAATGGTGATGCCTTAGCACTTGCACTTGAAGCAGCAAAGCAGGAGGGTATGCAGCTCTGGATCGGGACAATCAGCGATGATCGTTGGTGGCAGTACGGTTGGGGCATACCTGCGGTGTCCGCTGACGGTATATGCTATCTTGAACAATGGAGCAAGGACAATGCTACCCTCTGTGCGGAAGTGATTACGGAAATTCAGATGCGGTATGGAGAAACATATGAGGATACCATTGCAGGGTACTATTATGTCAATGAAATCTGGAATATCGATGCCGCTTGTAGTAAAACGGACGGCGGGCAGTATGCTACAATTCTTGGTGAAAATATCAATGCTTCGATTTCAGCCTGCGGTGATACTCCGCTGATGATCAGTCCGTTCTTTAATCTGGATTTGTCAGAAGCGACACAATACGGTGATTTCTGGTCGGATATTTTTCAGACAGCCGACTTCCGTCCACAGGATGTATTTGCTCATCAGGATGGTGGCGGCCGGCAGTGTAATCCGTCGGTTATACGGGAGTGGGCAATAGCTCTGAAGGAACCTGTTGATGAAGAGGGGCTACGCTTCTGGATTAACAATGAAACTTTTCAGGCGAACTATACTTCAAAGCCCGTTTCTGAGTTAAGGGCTGCCGTGGAGGCAACGGCAGATCTTGCGCAGGAACATATCCTGTTTTCCTGGAATCATTATTACAATCCGCTTGTTGACAGCAGCTTGTCAGAAGTTGGAGAGGTATTCCTTGATTATGCGCTTTCCTGTGTATCGGGCGATGTAAATGCAGATGGTGCATTGACTGCTGCTGATGTAGTTGTACTCCAGAAATGGTTGCTTGCCGTTCCTGATGCGACACTTGCCGACTGGAAGGCGGGAGATCTCTGCGAAGATGACAGGCTGGATGTATTCGACCTCTGTCTAATGAAGCGTGAATTACTGAATCAATAAGTATAGCCCTGCTGACTTTACATAGTCAGCAGGGCTATTTTACTTATACCACCATTAAAATAAATCGGGTGCATACTGGAAAACGATGGCTCAAAATATGGTGCATTTTTCGGGTTACTGGAAAACGATAGAAATGTGTATTTTTCGTATATTTTTGCAAAAATCACTCGTTTTCACATTTTGTATAATCAATAGAAAACGATAAAAGCCACGAAACAACGCAGTTTCGTGGCTTTTTGACGGTTATTTTGCACCCGAAAATTGTATCAAAATAACCGTTGAATTATGTCTGTCTTGCTCAAAATAGATGACATTAAAATGGCTATGTAATCATATTCAGTTCGACAAATTGGAATTTAACGCTTCCCTGTTTGTATTAATCGAATAAGTTCTTCGACATCATCAAAATCATCATAGCCTACAACAATTCCCTATCGATGATAAACTATACAATTTATCTGTAATATTCCTCCGGAATATCATCCTCTTTTATACACAAATCCCTATCTGTTTTCTCCCAAATTTTTCTAACCGTATCCGTCATCTTTACAACATCGCAACAGTACACCAAGGCATCCCCTAACTGATGATATGTAACTGCTCTCGTATATTCAAAGGCCTTTTTGTAATTAGGATAATAATCCGATACGCAGGTATCAGAAGCTGCTGTAAAATGTGTATGAAATGGTGGAGAAGTTATTTCATTTCCATCATAATCCTTAATAGTAATCTGAAATGCTTCTGGATTCAGTCTATCTGGAATATCAAGACGCTCATCCACTGCGTGAAGATATGTATTTCTCTCATGGCCTACTCCCACTAAGAGAACCTTGCCATTTTCCTCATACAGTCTGCTTATGCAACTTCCTATAGGTGCGGGACTTGCCGCATTTTCTTCACCCTTTACATAGTCAGCAGCACCCTTACCAAACACTGTAACCGAATGTGTGGGATGCAGGGAACGCACCCCATCAGCTCTAAATGCAGCCACTTTAGCCAACGCTCCTATACAAGGCTCTGTGTTTCTCACATCATAATGCGGATGCTCCCTATCTACATTTGCCCAGGTATGCGTAGGCACTATAAACAGTCCATCCGTAAGATACTGACAAAAGCCATCTATCAGGCCATCTGCACCATTTTCAATCTCTCCTACAGCACGCAGGGAACAGTGAATTGTAACCTTGTCGTTATGCTTTATGCCACAACCTTCTAGTAATTCGAATATATCGTTCTTGGTAACCATATTTATTCTTCCTCCTTCAAATTCTTGCATGCTTTCAACTCTCCACAAGACTGACAGTTTCTGTTCACTACAAATCTTGATTTTTATTTACAAATCTCCATCGCAATGCTTTTCCATTCTTCATTACAAATATTATAAGTCAAGCTATATCCATTTTCGACAAATCCAACTGCTTTGTAACAATGATAAGCACTTGGATTATTCTCAAAAACCTCTAATGTCACTTTCGATGCTCCATAAAGTTCAAATGCAAATTTTATACCTAACTGCAGCATTTGTTTCCCATAGCCTTTTCCTCTTGCCTTGGGATTTAGAATCACATATCCGAAACTTAATTCACCTTCTACTTCTCCAGGTTGGCGAAGGGTAAAAAAACCTACTATTCCATCTTCATCAAAAGCAACAAACGGGAAATATTTTTCATTATCTATTCTTCCAGAAACCGCCTGTTCCAGGCGTTCCGCCGAAACAGGAAAATTGCCCAATCTTCCTTCACTCCATTTATAAAATGTGTTCTCATCTTGAACCCAAGTTACTATTTTCTGACTATCATTTTTTCGATATGGTCTTAAGTTTAGCATAACTTCACCTCCATCAAATTCTTATTTACACGCCTGTTAGCGTTTCATTTATTATACCACATATCGGCTTGGATTTCAATATGTAAAGCCCGAAAATCGGGCTTGTATTCCATTGCTTGGAGAGCTTATTTTTTTGCTCAACGGTAACGACTTCTGAACCCCCGACCTCAATTGGTCTGGGGAGCTTTTTTTGCAATCAAACAAAATCCATCAATTTCCTCAGCAAGGTATTCGTACAGATCTTCCGGTGAGGTCAGCAGATAAACTTCGAGTTTGTTGCCCTTGGGAATTCCAAAAAAGTATTCGCCATTTTCATCTCTTTCGTAGAGATAATCACGGATTACCCTGAAGCGGTCGAAGGTGACCACAGTGATCATTGTGATCAGATCCTTCAGGAAGTCACATTCTTTACAAGTTCGTCTGAATTGTATTCAGGAGTATACGGTGGAAGATAAAAAATTTCAATTCTACGTGTCTGTGCATGTTTTTTCTTGCGTAACTTCTAAAATCTTGTATTTTTTGATTTTGTTTTTTGCAATGTATAATTGGTAGGGTAATAATCCAAAAAAAATCCTAATTTTCAATTTGAAACAATTGACTTTTATGTGATAATATGTTATAATCAATAAAAAGAGTATTGTAGATGTTAGAACTATTGTATTGAACTTCCGAATTTTACAGTGGGAGTGTTTTCTGCTGTAAAAATGTAAGGGTGACTCTAAAAATCTCTCTCCGCTTTATTCTGCTCGTGTCGGGATTTTTGGAGAATCCAATAAAACGAAAGGATTTGATTTTATGCAAAGAAAATTCAAAAAATTTATTTCTGCAGGCATCACGCTTGCAATGCTTGGTACTACACCATGTATTCCATTCGCATCATTTGCAGCAGAAATAAACAAAGCAATGACAATATCTGACATTTTTATTGCTTCAGAAAAAACCACAGTGAAAATCATTAAGCAACCTCAAAGTGTTACAGTTGCTAAAGGAGAAAAAGCTGTAATAAAGGTTGAAGCTATCGGTGACGATCTGACCTATAAGTGGTATTATCAGAACGCTGGTGACTATGACTATACTCATACATCTACGTTTAGCGGAAATACATATACAATCAATTCAATGGATAAAAGCAGACACGACAGACACGTATATTGTCTTATAACCGATAAATACGGAAATTCAGTTGAAACAGACATAGTAAGCCTTTCTCTTGAAGGTGCATTGGATGTATTTACTCCTTTCGAGTATGTTCCAGCTGAAAAGGGCGGCGAAGCTGTTTTCAGAGTAGAGCCGATAGGCGGAAGCGGTGTATATTCATATCAGTGGCAGTATTCATATTGTTCTGAAGAAACTGACGGACCACCCGAATTTGAAGACTGTTCTTCTTCATGGACGACAGGATTTGATACAGATACTATGAAAATTACTGTATCAGATCTTAATGATTTAGTAAATTATTACACATTTAGATGTATTGTAACTGATTCAGCTGGCGATTCCGTGTCATCTGACTGGATAGAAGTAGTACCTAAAATAATTATCTCTCAGCAGCCCGTTGATGTTATGGTAGAGGAAGGCGAAAAGGCTGTAGTTAAACTTTCAGCAACAGGTGAAAATCTCACTTATGACTGGTACTACAGAAATCCGGGTAAATCTTATTTTGAATATACAAGTACATTCAAAGGAAACAGCTATACAATTCCCTCATTGGACGAAAGCCGAAACGGCAGAACTGTTTATTGCATTATAACTGATATATATGGTAATTCAGTACAGTCTGATGAAGCTACAATAAGTATAGGAAATGCTTTGAAAATTGTAACACAGCCGCAAAGTGTTTATGTTGTTAAGGGAGAAAAGGCTGTAATAAAGCTTTCAGCAACAGGTGACGATCTAACTTATAAGTGGTATTTTAAAAATGCAGGTGCTTCTGCATTTGTTTATACAAGTTCATTCAAAGGAAATAGCTATACAATCCCCTCAATGGACGAGAGCAGAAACGGCAGACAGGTTTACTGTATTATAACGGATAAATATGGTAATTCAATTAAATCAGACACAGTTTCATTGAATCTTGGTACTCCACTGAATATCACTCAGCAACCGCAGAGTGTTACAGTTGCCAAAGGACAAAAAGCTGTAATAAAACTTTCAGCAACAGGCGACGATCTAACTTATAAGTGGTATTTTAAAAATGCAGGTGCTTCCGCATTTGTTTATACAAGTTCATTCAAAGGAAATAGCTATACAATCCCCTCAATGGACGAGAGCAGAAACGGCAGACAGGTTTACTGTGTTGTAACAGATAAATATGGTAATTATATTCAGTCAGAAACTGCGACACTTTCTCTATATGATGGCCCTGTAATTGCACAGCAGCCACAGGATGCTTGTGTAAATTATTTTGATGAAGTGAAATTCACCCTTAAAGCAACAGGAGATAATATAGCTTATCAGTGGCAGATGTGCAATGATACAGGTATTTGGCACAATGTTTATAATTCTTCTACCTGGGCACAGGGCGGCGAAACAGATACTTTCACTTTTGTAGCAACCGAAGGTGATCTGGAAGGCTTTTACAAATACCGTTGTATAGTTACTGATGAAAATGGAGAAAGCGTTGTATCGAATGTTGTCCGTGTATATCAGAAACTGGCTGTTTCTCCTGTAAACAGTGAAATTATTACCGGCAAAGGTGAAAAAGCTGTAATTGAAATTGACGCTGTCGGTGAAGAACTTACATACAAGTGGTATTATAAAAATCCAGGAAGTAACGACTTCATTTATACAAGTTCATTCAAAGGCAATAAATACACAATCCTCTCAATGGACGAAAGCAGAAACGGCAGACAAGTTTATTGTGTAATAACAGATAAATTCGGAAATTCTGTACAATCCGAAACGGTTACGCTTACAATGATCAATGAGGTATTTATTATTAAACAGCCACAGGATGTAATATGTGATGAAAATGAAGTAATAAAATTTACTGTTGAAGCTATTGGAGTAGGTGCTTTAGAATATCAGTGGCAGTATTTTGAGCCTGCACTTTCTGATTGGGGTTGGCAGAATATAATTGGCGAGTATGCTGAATACGGTGGCTGCTATACAGATACGCTTGTTATAGATGATATTGGATATGCTGGAGATTGTCTGTTCCGTTGTGTGATTACAGATGAAAATGGTAATTCAGCTATCAGCGAATCAGTAAGAGCATGGCAGAAACTAAAAATTGTTACACAGCCACAGGATGTAATATGTGATGAAAATGAAGTAATAAGATTTACTGTTGAAGCTATTGGAGTAGGTACTTTAGAATATCAGTGGCAGTATTTTGAGCCTGCACTTTCTGATTGGGGTTGGCAGAATATAATTGACGAATATGCTGAATACGGTGGCTGCTATACAGATACACTTGTTATGGATGATATTGGATATGCTGGTGACTGCTCGTTCCGTTGTATAATTACAGATGAAAATGGTAATTCAGTTACCAGTGAGCCTGTAAGTGCAAGACTCATACTGAAAATTTCAGAACAGCCTGAAAATTCAAATTGCAGTATTGGTCAGACAGCAAAGTTTACAGTAAACCCAATTGGCGGAAGCGGAAGCTATTCCTATCAATGGCAATGTGGTTCGCTTAATGGAGAAAGATTTGAATATAATAATATATCTACTTATAGCTGGGCAAGCGGTGGAAATACTGCAACATTATCCGTATTAGTTAGTAATTACAGACTTTATGAAACCTATCGTTGTATAATTACAGATATGGAAACAGGAGAAACGGTTATCAGCGATGAGGCTTCAATTGCTTGAGGGAACCTATAAAAACCACCTTCAGGGCGATCTTACTATAACAAATACCATTTATTGCGTTGCCAAACCTTGAAACTGATATTTGTTATATACGGAATTTCGCTCGTGTCCCGATTTTTAGAGAACCCCTTGATTTATAAGCCAGTGAAAATTCACTTGTTTACAATAAGAGTTCTTTGATACTGACCCAATAAAAAACAGACCTGAACACAAAATACTGTTCAGGTCTGTTTTTGTTATGAAGTTCTACATAGCCTGTCCGCACATGGTATCAATCTCTCTTGCGAAATAATGCTCCCAATACTTTGGATCAGTCTGCTTTGGAGGTATCGAAGTTCACCATGCGGAAACCAACAGAATCCACATAAAAACAGCAATGGTTCTTGTCAACGTCCAGAATTCTTTCAATTTCCATCAGCACTTTCTTAAAAATGGTTATAAAAAGACCGCCTGTAGAGTGAACCACGGGCGGTTGTTGACGTTATTCAGTTGTGTAAATTGTAATTCACATTATTATTTCCGATTGATAATACTGTTCTTGAAACCTAATCAGTTCCATTATTTCTTCTTTGCCAAACGAAACATCTTCGGGACAAACCACCCACTTTTCTTCTACATCGTCATAGCGGTGAACGATTGCAATAATCTTACCTGTAAACCTTTCTACTGGCTTATCAACACCTAAAATGTATGCATCCTGTTCCTCGCCGTCAGGGGCAATTATACCCTCAATATATCCGTAGTTGATCGGATAATACATATCTTTGTATTTCGGATGGTAACTCCCAAGCGGTCTGTCAACTGTAACGGTAACAATATCACCAATCATTCTAAACCTCCTATAAATTCCGATTTATTAACCTAATTCATTTTCTCTATTATACATCATTTTTCTCAAAAAGTCAATTCATAATCTCCACTTTTTTCACAAGCGGATGCGTATTATTTGACCTGCCGAGCCAGCACAAATAATACTGCCCAGGAGTTACAGCGTCACATAAGCCGAGAGAAGTGATAAATGTATCGCATTGCAGCCAGTAAAACGGCACATCCACATAATTTTTGTTGGCAAAAGAGGTATAAACATAATTCTGAATTGTGTCCCATTCTTCCTTGCCTGCCGTAGGAATAAGATACATACCGCCACGCTCCGTTACTCCCGACTGATAACACATAGCAATCCGCTGTACTGTGGAAAAGTCGGCTGGAAAACCAAATCAAACGGTGATACGCTGTACAAGGGACTCCATGAGCCTATAGTCAGCGAAGAAACTTTCAACGCTGTTCAGGATAAGAAAAAAACAAATCCTGCTGCACAGCTTCACCCTAATGATACATTGCTGAACTACTATCACAATATTCTCTATTGTAAAAACTGCGGACATCAGTTAAGACGCAGAGTAATTGCCAATAGCGGTCATGAGTATATGCTGTGTACTCATAGGGAATGTCGTGGAAAGATTGTAAGTTCTACTATTGAAGCTGTTGACGAAGCAGCGATTTCAGCTTTCCGCTATCGTATAAAGCAGCTTGAAAAGCTGAAAAGAAGCGGTAAAACAGAGTTTAAAAATGAACCCGAAAAAAAAGCTCCGCTGATTGCAGATCTTGAAAAATCAAAACGTCAGCTATCAAGGCTGTACGATTTGCTGGAGCAGGAGATATATGACATTAATACTTTCCTTGAACGTTCCAAGGTAATCAACGAGAAAATAAATTCTCTTGAAGCAGCAATAAAGGAAATTGACAGCGAACAAAAGATACCACAGCTTCCGCCTGACGAAGCTATCAGACGGCTTGAATATGTAATTGGAAATTTTGCAAATTCTGACCCCGAAGAAAAAAACAGGCTTCTCCACACAGTTGTCAGAAAACTGTACTACCATAAAACTCAAAAAATGTGCAGAAACAAAACGGATTCAGACCTTACTTTGAATGCGGATTTTTTATAGGGTGTATGTATAACAAGGATATTATAGTTGATTTTATACGTTATCAAAATTATTTGTAAAAATTTGATATGACTTCTTTACATAAAAACAGAAATATGCTATAATATGGTCATGGTAAATTCATTTGTTCAATTCAGGTGGTCATCCTGCTATGATTACAAATCAGGATGAATTTTATAAAATAAGTAGAGATTTTTTTCTGTGAAGTTTTTTCATGCAGTATAAACTTACAGTATTAATGTTGCAATTTTTTTAAATTTGAAAGGGTTGATTAGACATGAAAATAATTCCATATACCAACAGATTATCAGACTATTTAAAAGAAGATGATGTGATTGATTACAGCGATGAAGCTATTACACAAATTGCAGACGAATTATACAAAAAGGCTGACAGCGAAACGGAATACATAAAAGCGGCTTTTGAGTTCGTAAGAGATGAGGTTTCTCACTCAGCGGACATAAATGAAGATATGATAACCTGTTCCGCTTCTGAGGTATTAAGAGCAAGGCATGGTATTTGCTTTGCAAAATCTCATTTACTTGCAGCTTTGTTGCGTTGCAAATCCATACCAACTGGATTTTGTTATCAAAAGCTGACTTTTGGCGATGAAACATCTCCGGTTCTTGTGTATCACGGATTAAACGGCGTATATCTCAATGAGTACAAAAAATGGATACGTCTTGACGCAAGAGGAAATAAGGGCAAAATCAATGCACAGTTTTCAATTGACGAAGAACAGCTTGCCTATCTTGTTTGTACTGAAAAGGGCGAGGAGGACGGATTAGTCATTTATCCTGCTCCTGATGTGAAGATTTTGGAAAAGCTGAAAAATAATAAGACAAGAACAGCTCTTTGGAACGATTTGCCTACTGAATTAGACTATTGCATTTAATATTGAAATTCACGGAGGAAATATAATGTATTTATCTGAATACTGCGATGTTAATTATAATGAAACGTACAACATTGTATTTGTAAAATGGAAGAAATTCTGCTGTATGGAGGATTACAGAAAACCTTTAGAATTTGCTCTTGACATTATAAAACAATACAAATGCGATTATGTCGCTGATACACGTGACGGATTTGAGAATATACCCGAAGATACAAAGTGGGTAGCTGATTATTTTATGCCAAAAGCCGCTGAATATGGCTGTACGTGCATTTACTTCATTATTGATGAAAATAATACTCTGAAAGATGAACTTGAAGGACAGCAAAAGGATTCACAAAGTCTTATGCAGTTTAAATATATCTATGATATTTGTGAAGTTTCAACAGAGAGGTAAAAATGCTAAAAAAATACAAATTCGGTTTTGATATATGGGGTTTGATCATATTCTTAATTGTGATGATTCCAACTTTTATTTGGTCGGCAGTACCTGCTCCAAATGATATATTAAGGGAAGAATCAATAACCCCGATTATTGATGTGATAGGTTCAGTTTGTCAAGTGTTGTTTGTTGCTATACTTTGCGTTCTTATAAACAGAGAACGCAAAAAACTGCGTTTTTCATTGCTTATTATAGCGGCAATTATATCAATAATTATTTATTTTGCAGGGTGGATATTGTACTATTGCGGCAATACATCCCCACTTGTAATTATGGCATTGATATTGCCGCCGTGCTTTGCGTTTTTATTCTTTGCACTTGATAGAAGAAATTTTTTAGCGGTTTTTCCGATTGTATGTTTTACTGTATGTCATCTGGTATATGGCATTGTGAATTTTTGCTTATAAAGAGGAATGGTTTAAGATATGATAAAGCTTTTAGGAAGAGGAAATGATAAATGCTGCTGATAAATTATGATTTCTATGATGTATATGCATATATTGTGAATTTTCGAAGTTTTCCAGAAAAATTCAAGAATTATCTGATACCGACAGAGCAGATTATTAGTTATATGAATGCTCCGATAAAAAATGAGCTTGATAATAATACAATCAGAAAAATTATCAGACCATTTTACAACAGCGGAGATAGTATGCTGTGGGTAACAGTTGACAATATCTATACAGCAAACCTATGCATTATAAAGCATATTTCGTATTATAGCATACTTTCAGCAATATTTGAAGAAATGCTGCGTGTTTACGAAAATGAACAGCAATTCGTACAGCTTTGTGATGCAGTACATAATATCCCTTTAATTTTAGCGGATGCAAAAAAGCCCGAAAAGGTAATTAAAATAATGATAAAGGAATACAGAGAAAATTATAACCGTGATTTTCTTGTAGATGAATTAAAGAAATTAAAAGTATCTAACCGTGTAAACAGATGAAATGGAGAAATATTATGAAAATAAGACCATTTATATTAAATCGTGACTTTGATAAAATCAAAAATTGGATTCCAGATGAGAGAACGCACGCTATGTGGTGTGCCAATCGTCTTGAATATCCCTTGAATAAGGTGAATTTTACAGCTATAATGACAGAGATATGGAAAGAATACGGAGATATTCCTCATGTTGCAGTTGATGATAGCAACGAAATAATAGGCTTTTTCTGTTATTCCTTAAATTCCGATGCTAATGAGGGAATGTTGAAATTCATAATGGTAGACCTTGCACAACGTGGGAAAGGAATCGGAAAAACTATGATTCGGCTTGCCCTTGAATATGCGTTTGATATTACAAAAGCAGATGCTGTTCACCTCAATGTATTTACAGAAAATGAAAGAGCAAAGAAATGTTATGAAAGTGTTGGTTTTGCAGACAGATACACAGACGCTGACGTATTTGCCTATAAAGATGAATTGTGGGGTAGATGTAATATGATTATAAAAAAGGAATTGTTTGAGATATGATAAGGCTTTTAGGAAAAGGAAATGATTTATACACAGAAAGCGGCAGAATAACCAAATCAGGATATATTGTATTGGTTATTTCAACTATATTCGGACTTGCTTGTTTTTTGACAGGCAGGGAGATTTATGGCAGAATATTGAAAAATAAGGCTGATTAATCAGTTTGAAAAGGGAGTTGAAATTGTGATAAAACGAGATAACTACTCAGCGCAGTTATAAAGACAGCAAATGTACTGAGTAACAGCTGTCAGACTGCACTTTATGAATTTACTAATAAAGGAGTAGTTTAAAATGAATACAAGCGAATTATTAAACAAATGGAAACAGGAAGAAGAAAAGGCAAAAATCATAGGTTGGGATTTCAGTTATATTGAGGGCAAATTTAACTCCGACGAAGATTCGCTACCGTGGAACTATGAAGCTGTTATAAAGCGATATATGCGTGATAATCATCGAATACTTGACATAGACACAGGGGGAGGGGAGTTTCTGCTATCTTTGGAGCATCCCTATCAGCTTACAAGTGCAACGGAGGGTTATTCTCCTAATGTTGAGTTGTGCAGAAATAAGCTTGGCAGTCTTGGCATTGATTTTCACGAAATGAGTGAATATTCAAAAATGCCATTTGCGGATTCAGGATTTGATGTGGTTATTAACCGTCACGGACGCTATGACGCAAACGAGATATACCGCATACTAAAGCCGAACGGTCTGTTTATAACTCAACAAGTCGGCGAGGATAATGACCATGAACTTGTGGAAATGCTTTTGCCTGATTGTGAGAAATCTTTTTCAGGGCATAATCTGAAATCGCAGATTGAACTCTTTGAAAAAGCAGGATTTACAATATTGGAGCAGGGTGAGGCGTATCGTCCTATAACTTTTTATGCCACAGCGGCACTTGTATGGTTTGCTAAAATTATTGAGTGGGAATTTGTTGATTTCTCTGTTGACCGTTGTTTTGCCAAACTGCTTGAAGTAGAAAAAGAGATTGTAAAGAATGGCTTTGTCTGCGGAAATATTCATAGGTTTTATTTTGTTGCAAAGAAATAATAGTATGCTGAAAGGAGCAAAAAATGATATACACAAAACTAACCCAAAAAGCAATGCAGATAGCGTATGCGGCACATCATGGACAGACTGACTGCAATGGTATGCCGTATGTATTTCACCCATATCATTTAGCGGAACAAATGGACGACGAGATTTCATGCTGTGTTGCCCTGCTCCACGACGTAGCGGAGGATACAGAAGTTACACTTGACGAACTTGCAAAGAATTTTCCGCAGGAGGTAATTGAAGCCTTAAAGCTTCTGACCCATGAAAAAGATACGGATTATTTTGAATATGTCCGCAGAATAAAGGATAATCCTACTGCAAAAAAGGTTAAGCTTGCTGATTTAGCACACAATATGGACAGGAGCAGAATTGTTGACAGTTCCGCTGTATCTGCTGAAAAGCTGAATAAATGGGATGAAAAGTATGGCAAAGCTATGGAGATTTTAACGAGAGAAATTTAAAAGTATTACAGGAGAAAAATAATGAAATTAATATTTAAACAACGTATGTTCTCATGGTTTGACAGTTACGATATATATGATGAGTCCGGAAATACCGTGTTTGTCGTCAAGGGACAGCTTTCATGGGGACATTTACTCAAAATCTACGACGCATATGGAAATGAAGTTGGTAGTGTAAAGGAGAAAATACTGACGTTACTTCCAAAATTTGAAATGTATCTTGAGCAGAAATATGTCGGTTGTATAAGCAAAGAGTTTTCTTTGTTCATTCCAAAATACAATATTGATTACAACGGCTGGCATGTTGAGGGTAACTGGTTTGAATGGGATTATAATATCGTTGATTATACAGGGCAGAGTGTTGCCAGTGTTTCAAAGGAAATTTGGAAATTGACTGATACATATGTAATTGATATTTATAATCAGCAGGACGCAATTTACGCACTTATGCTTGTTATTGCTATTGATGCGGAGAAGTGTTCCAGGGATAATTAAAGCTAGATGTATCCATCTGCTATTGCAATTTTCAGCCATTTCTCCGACAGTCATACTCTGCCCCGGAATCTTGTGGCTTCTGTACTTTTTACAGTATTCAAGCAATTTTTCATTAAGTTCCTCTATTGTGGAAATATTGGGAATTGGTACAAAGAAATTTCTTCTGACAAGTCCCATAAGTCCTTCTACAAGACCTTTTTCATGTCCCTGTGCAGGATTGCAGAACACTGGCTTGAACGAATAATGAGCTGACAGAGCAAAATATTTATCAGTTGCTTTTGCATGATGTCCGAATCCTTCTTTAACTGCTACACGAGCATTATCAAATACGATTTTCTGCGGAGTTCCTCCGAAATGTTCAAGTCCTTTTACGATTCCTTCAAGGAAGCTTTCTTCATTCTGACGATAAAATGCAGTAACAAATATATTTCCGCTGTAGCATTCTCGCATGCACCATATCTGTATCTTTTGTTTTATACCTGCAAGAATAATAGTCGCTTCACCCCAGTCAACCTGTATTGCTTCGGCTGGCTCGTATGACAGCGGTATGAACACATTATTCACCTTACAACGAAGCTCTGCTACTGCACGCCTTACAGAAGCTTCACAGCCTTCGAATCCATATTCATCTACCAATCGCTCAAATATCTTATGAGCTGTATGATGTTGCTTACTGGGAGCATTCTTTTCAGACTCTATACATTCGATAATAAATGCCTTGACTTCATCAGTTATGATATCATTTTTCCTGCTGCTTCCTGCTTTGCGTTCCCATGGGACTGTTTGTCCTTCCCAGTATTTCTTGACGGTATTTCGTGATACCCCAAGTATCTTCGCTACATTGCGCTGACTGAGCTCTGTGTGTTCATGAAAATATCTGATCTTTTCATAGATCTCCATTGCTATTGCCACTCCTTTATACTCTTGCATAAAAAGTTCTTTATCTTATTATACAGGATTTTTTCTTCTTTGTGGCTCATTTTTTTATTATCATTTTCATCCTTTTTGGCTCACTTTTATTTTAGCATACATACGTTAGCTATGATTATATTCAAACTTCTCAATCTGACAGGTTTGCTTCTTTTAATTCTCATCGTAGTTGATACCAACGAGGAGAATATCGCCTCCATAACCTGAAATAGCGTCGCAGTAGCGGAACGAGTGGGCAAAAGTACCGTGCAAAGTGGGCAGTCGCTGCGGGATATACAGTATGGAAGTATTCAATTATTTTGGGGGAGTGATGAAATAATTCCTGCATCAAGTTTTTGAATTGCTATAGCATCAGATGTTGTAATTCCATCGCCTACATTATGTACATCAGCATTTTTCTTGCCCTGTTCAGTCAATGTGTATTTATCGGAATTTGATATGTACTGGAAAATAGCTGCTGCATCGGCAATTGTAACCTTGCTGTCACAGTTTGCGTCACCGTAACGAACGTTTGTCTGAGGTGGCTGTGTAGGCTGAGTTGTAGGCTGTGTTGTAGCCTGCTCATTAGCTGCTGCTGCGAATACTGTATAGTTTACAACATTTCCTGTCATATTGTTGTTTCCGAGAACAACTTTTTCGCCCTGATTAATAGTTTTCTTATATACTGAGAATACTACGTCATTGCTTGTTTCAGCTGTCATATCAGTTTTTGTCCAGCTGCCGAGCCAAGAGGGAACATTGTTTTCAGTTTCAACTCTTGTATCAAGGAAGATGTAGACATCTGTCTTTGTACCTGCTGTAAATTCAGCAAGGTCGCCTGTTGCATTTTTTGAATCACAGGCTGTAAGAAGTGATTCCGCACCATTGAGCTGTGCGGGGAACTTTGTATAAGTATAATCTCTGTCACCGAATACAAGACCGCCCTGTGAAGCTGTAACTATCTTCCAATCAGCTGCATTGTCAGTATCCTTAACACTTATATTAGTGATGTATTTACCCTGCTGAACAGAAGGATTTGTAGGAGCCTGTGTGGGAGCCTGTGTGGGAGCCTGTGTAGGTGCCTCTGTAGTAGGAGGCGTTGTGGGATTCTGTGAAGGAGGAGTTGTTGAACCATTGATTGTTACAGCAGGTCTTTCGGGAAGCTCTTCATCAGAACCGAGGTAGAAGCTTGGATGTGCAGGCTGATTGTAGCAGTTCTGTTCACCTGCCACCTGCGTACGGTACTGCACATCGTGCATAAGTGTTGTAAGACGAGTGTTTGTTGTATACTTTGTATTATAAATTCGGAGATATTTGCTGTCAGAAGTTCTTACAACAAGTTCCTCACGCCAATCACCCATAATATCTGCTGCAAGACCTGGGTTGTTCTTTGAACCGTTATTAGCCGAACATCCGTCAGCTGTAAGAAGTCTGTTAATCTTTCCGCTGTCTGTAAAGTCATCAATCTTTGTACCGTCGAGGATTTCACGCTCAAGGTCGCCGTCCCAGTAGATCATAAAGTTCTGAGCAGGCTTAGTTGTGGAAATAGTCTTACCTGTGCCGTCGAAAATATCATTGCCTGTTGCACCCCAGAATTCAGCTCCGGGGTTTTTTGAATATATGTTGCCGCAGCAGGCTCTACCTGTATCCTGCGATCCATTTATGTGGAATATATTCTGGCCTGTTTTTGCGTCAATGAGAGAAAGACCGTAAGGACTGTTTTCGTGGCACATCCACAGTTCAAGACCGTTTCTGTCGGGAATAAAATCACCAAGGTGCATAGCGTCGCCATGTCCCTGATTGTTACACCACAGAATCTTTCCGTTATCGTCAAGACAGGTTGAACCGAGTACAAGCTCCTGTTTACCGTCACCGTCAACATCGGCAGGCATACAGTTGTGGTTACCATTGTGGTAGCCCTTCTTAGCGTCGTTGCCTGAGTCGTACTTCCAACGCTCAACAAGCTTTTTATCAACAACATCATATGCAACAACAGTCATACGTGTGTAGTAACCTCTGTTTGAAACAGCTGAAGGTTTCTGACCGTCAAGATATACAACAGCACCATTGAAACGGTCAACACGGTTACCGTAGTTATCACCCCAATCGCTTACCTTGCCTCTGGGGAATGCGTATTCAACAGTATCAAGTGCCTTACCTGTAGCACCCTCGAAAAGAGTGTAGTACTCAGGACCGTCTAAAACATATCCCTTGCTGTTTCGGTAGTTCTTGGAACCGTCGCCGATAACCTTACCTGTACCGTCCTTAGTACCGTCAGCTGTCTTACAAGTCATTTCAGCCTTACCGTCGCAGTCGAAGTCAGCAACGAGGAACTGAGTGTAGTGAGCGCCTGCACGGATATTTCTTCCTAGGTCAACTCTCCAAAGCTGCTTTCCTGAAAGTGTGTAGCAGTCGATGTAAACATTGCCTGTGTCGCCGTCCTGTGAGTTATCCTTCTGGTTTGAAGGGTCCCACTTTACGAAAATTTCGTATGTACCGTCACCGTCAACGTCACCAACGGAGCAGTCGTTTGCACTGTATGTGCAGCCTGAA
Organism: Ruminococcus sp.; assembly: GCA_017558505.1. GTDB lineage: Bacteria > Bacillota > Clostridia > Oscillospirales > Ruminococcaceae > Ruminococcus. The sequence continues at coordinate 24,066 of JAFYUM010000020.1, forward strand.
CCCTTAGGAATGTTGAGGGGAATATCGAAGTAATCTTTATTTGAAACAAGACTGCAATTCTCGGAGTTTACTACCTTGCCGCCTGCAATATAGTCAACTCTGTACTTTGAACTGCTGCTGCCGCCCTTGTCGAGATAGCAGGTAGCCTGTCCTGTTTTACTTGTATAAATAAGCTCGTTTCCACGGTAAAGCTTGAATTCTGCATCATCAGCGTCATTAGCAAGAAATCTCCAGCTAACAAGCATACCGTTGCCTGTGTTTATTGCAGAAATTCCTCTGTTAAGGTATTCCACAACATTTTTTCCTGTACCGTATTTAGCTGCGGCAGACATTGTCTGTGAAGCGGCAGGAACTACAAGACTTGTTGCAGCTGTCAGAACTGACATAGCCGCTGCGGCTGTACGCTTAAATTTGTTGTTCATAAAAATGACCTCCCAAAATTAATTTTTCTACCAAAAATACATAAAGTGGATTATATGTGCAGTTAATATCCTCTTATGTATTTTTGATAAAGGTTGATTGATATAATTCCTTAATGATTTCTTCATATTTTCTGTCTATATTATAACCTGTTTACATGAAAAAAACAATGATTTTTTTGTATCTTTTTATGATGAATTTGATTATCTTATCATTGACAAACGGAAAAAATTAAGTTATAATTAAAGTATGGATATTAAATGATACAAAAGGAGGCTTTTTATGTATATTTCACTTGCAGGCTATCATTGGAAACATGGTGCTGATTTTAAAATTGAACGAAAAGACGGCTATAACGGTATGCAGATTTTGCTTATTCAGACTCGTGCAAAAGTTGTAATATCAGGTGTTAACTACGATATATTCCCTAATACCGCCATACTTCTTGATAACTCTGTACCCCATTGTTTGTATGCGGCAGGAGATGAATATATGGATGACTGGGTGCGTTTTCAGCTGTCCCGTGAGGAAAGGCAGGAAATGGAGAAAATAAATATACCTTTTAATATTCCTGTTTACCTCGATGAGGACGACACATTGGAACTTCTGATAAAGACTGCCTGTCAGATGTTTGACAATGAAAATCTTGATAAAAAGCGAATTCAGCATAACTTGCTTATGGCTATGCTTCTGTATATAGGTGGAGTTGGCAAAAACGCCCGTTCAGAGAAGAAAATCTCATATGAAGCGGAGTTGAAAAAGCTTCGTAAGGATATTTATGAAAATCCCGGACTTAAAATGTCAGCACCGATGATTGCGAAAAAACTTAATTTATCTGTGGGTTACTTAAATAAAATATATAACGATTTATTCGGCACGTCTTATATGAAAGACGTATTTTCAAGCCGTATGGAGTATGCACAAACGCTGTTAGCAACAAGCGATAAGACGGTAAATGAAATTGCTGAGTTGTGCGGATATAATTCCTCGGAGCATTTTTCACGCTCATTTAAAAAATATAGCTGTATGTCGCCCTTACAGTACAGAAATACAGGGGGCAAACAAGGAACAACAACAGCTAAAAAGATAAAATGATAGTAAAGACTAACTCTTATTTTTAATTTATTCATATATATAGCTTTTATTTTTCGTTCATTTATGATATAATAAAAAAGTATACATTATTATATCAGGAGATGAAAGCTATACTTCATAGTTTTCATGAATCAAAATTAGCTCAGGAATATTTAATACAAGGTTATATTGAGAGTTCTTTAACATGGAATTTAAATGATCGAATTGTAGATGAGGATATAGTTCAGCAGATTTTTATGACATTAGCAGAAAAACAAGATGGAATTGAAAATGAAACATGGATAAAAAGCAATGAAATAGACAATTTTAAAGAATCTTTAAAAATAAAGTGGTGAATTTATGAAACGAATATTAAAAAAAGTACTAATTATACTTGTGATAATTAGTGTATTACTAGTACCTATTTCAATAGCAAAACTTCGTGACGTTAATAAAAATTATATTTATATTTCTAACTCTAATGCAAAAAATATTTTAAATTGCATTAATTCGGATGATTATATTTTTTTTGACTATTGTAAAGAAAATAATATACCTGAAAACGGAATTGTATACTTATCTGGAGAGTGTACCAGTTATTGTGATTTGATAATAGATGCGAATGAATATTGCGATCAGAGGAAAAATTTAACCAAGAACACCTCGCAGAAAACATCAGTTGCTTTTTATTGGACAATTAAAATAGAAAATAATATGATTACAGAAATATGGACCTGTAAAATTCCATTGTCTCAGGATAAATTAAAAACTTACGATCTTGATGAACAAAGGAAAATGATGCCATTATTTAAAAAAGACAAATTTAATTATGCAATAGGATATTACAAGAATGAAGATCAAACTACCAGATAATTTTGAGTAATTTACAACTACATAGTATACATAAATTTCACCTATGCAGTAAAATAGGAGTTTTAAAATGAGTATGACTGTAAAACAGCTTGCTAACATTCTGGGTGTATCAATAACTGCAATTCGCAAGAGATTTACTGATACTTTTACAGAGAATATTCTTCATTATAAATTTAAAATAAGGAACTGGAACTTATGTTTAAGAAAATAAAAAATGCACATCTGCAATATGCGTGACAATGTTAATGTTCAACTTTTTTTGCCAACACAGGTATCATTAGTTACGCCGAATCCGATGATAATGTAATTTCTGCAACAGAAGTGACTATCGAAACTGGGGATATTATTGGTACATGGGAAGGTACATATTGCGGTAATAACAGCAGCTCAGGGCTTATAGACAGAAACTATTGTATAGAAATCGATAAATGTACCGAAGACGGCAAGATTGAAGGTTATGCGTCTGTTGAATCAGGCGAATTAGGAGAATACTGGTTTGACGGAAACATAAATTATGAAACCGGAGAAATATCATTTGAAGGTACTGAATGGTATAACAATCCGCAATTGTTAAGTTTTGCTTCGTTTAAAGAATTTATTAACCCTGAAGAAAATAACATATCAGGTTTTGTCAGCGATAATAAAAATCGAGCTTTTTCTCTCGATAAAATATCAGATACATATGTCAAAAGACGTGTCAATATAGATGATATCCCTTTGCGTTGGAATGGAGAGTATGACGGTACTGACGGCAGTATTGCTGTAAGAAGAAATTTTGAAGTTTGTGTGCAGGAAGTAGAAGATGATCACTAATCGTATTTATTCCTGCATTTTTCTTTCTTGATAAATTCTCTTTCTGATTTTGTCTTTTTGGCAAGGTATAATTGGTGGAGAAATAACTATATGTAAACAAATCTTAAAATTTTGCCTTGTTTTAGTTTTGGCTTTCTTTTGGCAAGTAAGGAGAATGTATATGAAAAAAATGAAACTATCTTTAAGAATTTTAAGCCTTATGGCAGTGCTTCTTATGCTGTTGCAAATTATTCCACAGAGTGTATTTCCTACCACTTTAGCAGTTAAGGCTGCTGAAAAGGCAGAGCCTATTGAAGCAGAGCAACCATTTGCTGTTGATTATGACCCCAATGAAGGAATAATAAAATACGGGCATACAGGCGAAATCGGTATGCATCAAAAGAACGATATCGATACCCCTTATGGCACAAATACAAAGACGGTCTTTTTCCCGTCGCAGGTTGCTGAATCAGTCGACGAAAACGGAAATTTGCTTTTTCCGGATTATGACCCGGAGAACCCGTATTATGACTATACGGATATGTTCAACAATGCTTTGGAAATTGCCAGAAAAAGGGATAATGCCGATGTCTTTGTCGAAGACGGCGTGTATTATTTCGAAAAATCTGTATATCTGTTCGGCTATACAAGAATCAACGCCAATGCAGGTAAAGCAGCCTTTGTTATCAAGCCTTACTTTAAGGACATCGACAGCAATGACGTTGATGTCAACGGTTTTTTACCAATGCAAATCTTGACGAAACATACTCGTGCTATTTCTCAAGTATAAATGACCTTGCTTTTGTAGTTGAGGGAACACATGAGTCCTTTAAGCCTACTAGCTCAGTAGATACAATTCTTGAGAATATTTGTAGTGACGATATCCAGCCTGTTGATAATTACAGCCTATTTTACAGAATTACCGCAAAGTATGGCGGAATTCACAACCTTGCGGTATCAGGCTTTGAATCCTTTATGCGCTGGACAAAAATTGATATGCTCACCCGTGTTACAGATTGTACGGTAGGCCCTACCAAATATGTTTTCCAGGGTGTAGATACCAACGACGCATTCTTTTATGACAACTATTATTATGGTGGATATTATACCGATTCAGATGGGTTGAGTCAGCTTCCTGTATTTCAGGTTACTTTTAATATGGGTACAACAGTATTTGCAAACTCGTATATAGGTAATTACTATTTTTCACGAAGCGGTGCAGGCTGTTGGTGTCCGCATACAACATATTCTGATATAACATTTGAACGTGTGTATAGCTTTGTAATGGATACAACAACAGATGCCTCGTCATCTGTAAGCGGATGCTATTTCAAGGACTGTGCATACAATGATATCGCAGAGTATTTTGAAGGACAAGGAATACCCGCATTTGACTTCTGGGACAGAACATGGAGCAAAGAAGAAAATAGATTTATATATCATAGCAAGGGTTATATAATCCGTGATACCATAACCGGCAATAAGCTTGATTCTGCAAATCATGCCCACGGTCAGCATATCCCTATGATTTGGCTCCACAACGGTATAACATTTACACAGAATAAAATTGAGTGTGACTCGCTTGACTGGACAACACTTGTTAGACTTACAGACTCCGAATGGACATCAAGATATGATGCCAGAAGAAGTGCAGATAATTTATACTTTTCAGATAATGCTTTTAAAATCAATGACTGGGAATACGAAAACTTGATGATTGATGACTGGAAGGGCGGTATGCCATATACAGAGGGATGGCACGACAACACAATCATCGAATGGGGCGAAAAAGGCTGGAATAATGCCGACGGCACACCTGCTATGGGTTATGTTGGTGTGGAAGGCTCTGACCCTGTAAGCTGGCTGGACGAGGGCATATATATCACCCCCAGCCACGGAAGATATGTAGACCTCTCTGCATTTGTGTATACTAACAAACCAACCTATGGCTACGCAGAGCTCGGTGATATCGGTGCTGATGAGGAAACTCTTGAAGAACTCGGCATCGAGGATCGATACTACAATGATCTTGAAAACGGTAATTATGAGATTTTAAGCTACAAAGACGACTTCGGAGGCTTTAGCTGGAACTATTCATCCAATCACGAAAAGCTTCAGGAGGCATTCGACTACGTTGCAACACACGACGCCATTCTCTATATTGAAGAAGGCACATATACCATAGATAAACCCATTGTTCTCCGTGGCGGTGCTACATACAGAGTAATTATCAAGGGCGAAATAAACGCAAACAAGACAGACGAAATCAGTGGAAACGGTCTATTTGTAATGAGTGGTGATGACAATGCACCAATCGACGGCTACTTATATGGTGTAAGAGGTTCTCTTCATAATACAGGTGCAAGTGCATTCTATAACTGCAACTTCAAGAATATATTAATTAGTATTGGTTCACTTCAGCGTGGAGTAGGATGTTTTACAAACTGTAATATTACCAATTCTATAATTACAGGCGGTACAGCACAGTATTTTGATTACGGTATTTTCTATAAAACCGTAACAGACAATGTTGTTCTCAAATATCTGTATGCAACAGGAAGTACAGGAGTAGAAGGTGAAGATGGAATTACTCCCGGTGATATTAACTATAAATACTTAATCAGCAATTCCGACTTTACAAATTCAACATGGAGAGGCTGTTGGCTTGAATTCGCTCAATTCTCAAACGGCAAAAAGCTTTCAGGTGACGGAAACAGTCTTTACAGAGGCAACATCATAGACTACAGCTTTAACTACAGTTTTGGCAGAAACGATGTTGTATGCGGAAATACTATGACGAGAGCAGGCTATGGCAGTATAACAAACCATATGCTCAACTCTAATTTCCCGATTGACCTTCCTGATGCTCTGACAAATAAGCCGATGGTTATGTTCCACGTCAGCGACGGACTCCGACTCATCGGAAATACCGATATTGGTACAATGAGCTATGAGTGCTACTTCCTGGCATTTGACAGTCCTACAATTAGATACAGGGACACCGACGGCAACGAGGTTGTATCAATATCCAATGCAAGAGTTGCTGGCAATCTTGTGTATACATCTTACTGGGGCGACTATAAGATTCTCAGACCTATAACTCCTTACGACAGAGCAGAAAATATTCTGATTGATAACTGTAAGAATAACTCAATAAATCTTCATACATTCTACCTTAAAGACCAGGCCGATGACCCATCAACTTCCGATACTGATGAAACAGTCATAGTTAAAAAGGAAGAAGTAACAGAATGGTCGATTCCAGGAACAATCACTTATGTTAACGGCGAGAGATTATGTATTGAAGAAACAGAGAAGGCTCCTGAACAGCTTATTCAGATTGAAACCAATCAGTCAGAACAAGATAAGATTTTTGATGTTCCTAACAAGTGGCTTGATGAAACTGATAAATATACTCAGTTTAAGCTGTATGACTTCAAAGACAGAAGTGACAGTGAGCTTTCAGATCTTGAAAAAGCGTTCTTTGACTTTATCGACAGGGATACTATTGTAAACTTTATTAATTCCGAAAAAAACACAGCAGTTCAACTAGGCGGTACAGATAAAACAAAGTTCACCTATGATGATATTAAAAACCTTTCAATTAAGGAAAAGTATGACGTTCTTATGCAGACGGTTTCCTACGATGTCACAACTGCTCCGGACGGCGAAGATTCGTTCTATATGGATTGCTCCAGAGAAATAGTTGACGATCGTAGCTGTAATAATAGTGCAGGTAACACCAACAACCCTGTCTACGGTATTATTTTCAGGGACGACGAAATTTCAGGTGATAAGCTTCAGAGCGTAACAGGCTCTTATTACCAGGATATGCTCCTCTCATACGCATGGATGGGACATAGAATGACAGTGCTTATCTATGCTGAGGATGAGGATAACTATTACGGCGTAGGTATCGGCTATAACGAAGCACCAAAAGGCTGTATGTATGCTGAGTATACAATAGAAAAGAAGTATGCCGATAAGCTTGGTAAGTTCGGTGAGGTTCACCACCAGATAGGCGGCTACTCAGGCACAAAGTGTGGAATCTATAACTATGATTTCTATGCAGATATAGTCTGTCCTGGAAACAACGGACAGGACAGATATATATATATGCTGATTATACAAACACCAAGATTTTTGGTGAAGGAAATATCGACAGCTTTGATTCTACAAACATCGGTGTTGATTATACACTTGAGTATAACGACACCTACGATTCAGTAGCTATATATGCTACTCTTGACTTCGGTCAGATAGGAACAGACAAGTCCCAGACTCCTGAACTTGTAGCAACTACAAGAAAAATTTGGGTAGGCACTTTCAGCCTTGAAAATAAAGAAAAGATTTTCGGTTTATGGGGCGGAGATGAAACCTGGATTGAAAGCGTTCAGCTTGAATATGAGGTTGATAAGCTGTCGGAGTGTGAACACAGTTTCCAATCAGAAACAACAAGAGAAGGTCACTGCACAAAGGAAAGTGTTGTAAGACATAGATGTAAGCTTTGCGGTTATGAGTATGAGGAATATCAGAAAGCTTCGAACCACAATTTCTACGACATGGTAAGAACTTCAGATAATATGACAATCCGTACCTGCAGCATCTGCGGATTTGCTTATGCAACAAATGACCCTCCTATAAGAACATGTAAGCATACCAATTGCACAGAAACCTTATTTGAAGGTAATGATTGCTTAGGAAAGGTATACGAACTCAGCTGTAATGAATGTAACAATTATACTGGAATCAAAAATGTTGAGCCACTCGGTCACGACTACGAAAGCTCAGTTCACGAGCCAACCCCTGACAGCGAAGGTTATATAGAATATATCTGTTCAAGATGTAATGACAGCTATAAGGATAGCATTATTCCAAGCACAACCACAACTACAAATTCTGCGACTTCAATATCCACAACAACATCTGTAACTACAACTACACCACCTACAACAACAGAACCAGCATATCTGCTCGGTGACGTAAACAATGATGGCTCTGTAGATTCTTCAGACGCTTCTCTTGTTCTTGCAGAATATGCGAAAATTCAGACAGGTGGAGCAGGTGAGTTCACAGAAATTCAGCAAAAAGCTGCTGATGTAAATAAAGATAATTCAACCGACTCCTCTGACGCTTCAAAGATTCTTGCATACTATGCGATGATTTCTACAGGTAAAGAGCCTACATGGGATTAACAATTTGAGACTAACAACAGAAAACGCTAAACCAAAATAAAACTGTAATTAACACGGTCGCAATTGTATCAAAATTACCGTTCTTAGACATAACTGCACCGAAATTTTGATACAAATTTCGGTGCAACTTTTATATGCAGAACGGCTCTATTCTACGAGGTTTCGGGAATAGAGCCGTTTTCAGTTGCTTTGCAGTCAGGGTGAAAATAGCCGTTCAGATATGTATATCCCGCAGCGACTGCCCACTTTGCACGGTGCTTTTGCCCACTCGTTCCGCTACTGCCCACGGATGTGCCCAATACACATAAAAACAATTTTATCGTATGAATAAGTGCTGTTTCCGAAACGAGTGTAGTAAAACTTTATCGTTTCAGAAACAGCCTTTTGGTTTTCAATTATACAGTTCAGAGATTAGGATACTCTATTCCATGCTTTTGCATCTGAATTTGAACGTCAGATTGAAGATTCAGAAAGTTATAATCAGCTTGGATTCGAGGACAGACTTGCACTTCTTGTTGATAGTGAATGGAATCGCAGACGGGACAATAAGCTTATCAGATTTATCAGAAATGCCCGATTTATCGACATATTTTCCTGTTTTAACAATGCGGTGAAAAGCTTTATTATCAGGATTTACATATTTTCCCATATGGCACACGCCACTTTCCTGCTACTGATATTGTACCATAAATTTTAAGGTATTGTAAGTGCCATAGTAAAGACGTAGAATCAAAATTACAGATTTATTCTGTTTTTTACAGCCCATATGAAATATAAGGCAATTCATCAATCTCACTTGGAGTGCGGCAACACGCCATTGAAAGGCTTTCTTGCAGCTGCCATACCTATCTGCTTTCCCTTTAATCAAGCGTGTTTTTAGAGATGACCTTATACCAATCCCTAAAACAACAGTAGACAAATCTAATGGCAAACAGCCGCCTATGAGCAATCATAGGCGGCCTTTTTTTCATTATCATTGACGAAATGGAAAATGTGTGATATAATATTTTTTAGGGGGGGATTATTAATATGAGTACAATAGGTCTTTTAGTTTTAGTTGGAACTTGTATGCTATTTCCAGTTAGTATAGGATGGATTATTGTTTGTATAACAGAACATCGCAAAGAGAAAAAATATGATGAATTTTATTCAATTCATGGAGTTAGAAAACATGGTGAGGTTGTATATTACCAAGAAGAAATTATGCGTTCACAAAATGGTTATGTTTTCAACATCGTTATAAAGTTTTACGATGAAAAAAATAAACCGCATAGCGCTACTATACACACCAATCACCGCTCCGCAAGAAAGTATGCAACTGTAAAAGAAGATGTATTTCTTTGTTTATATGATGCAATAATAGCCAATGATTCTAGAAAGTATTTTGAATCTTTAAACAGAAAAGAAATTAGTGATATACCTGAGGTTGTACTAGCGGCAGAAGAAAATTTTGTAAAAACAGGCAGAAAAGACCGATTAAAAATAGCAATGTTTGTATTGTCTATGTTCTTTTTAGTCGGACTAATAATTTTTATTGGCGTAGAGGTTTCTGATAGCCTGATTCAAAAAATATCACTCACAGTAGTTAAATTTGTGCCATTAATCGCAATCTTAATTCCAATAAGCAGGTGGTTGTTCTCAAATATTCATAAGTAATTTTAAATATGTATATCCTATCGGCACACAAAAAAACCGTACCGCACAATTCTTAATTGTCATTGAGAAACACACCACAACAACTGCGAACCCTTATAATTTATTATAATTTGGAGGTTGTAAATTATGATATCAAGTTTTGTATACAGCATTTTATTTATGTTAATCCCAATTATTGCAATTGCTTTTTTGATAGTCAGCATTTGCCGCTATGTATCAGCTGTTGGGAAGAATAAGGAAAACCCCGATACTTTTTCAGCGTCGGAGATTAAAAAGCGTAAAACCCTGCTTATAATTTCAATTATTATTATGAGTGTGTTTGCTGCGGTAGTAATCGGACTTATTTTGCTGTCATTTATGGCTGTTTCCTTTATGTAAGGAGAAAAAATGAAAGACAAGACATTCAATATTTTTCTTTTGGCAGTCCTTGCAATTTGTGTTATTCTGACATTGGCACACCTTGCATATGCCGTTTATGCCTATCAGCATTGTTCCATTATTGAATTTATAGCAAGGGAGCTTTGGTGAGATGAAAATGAGTTCCAAAACTATAAAACAAATACTCGTACTTGCTGGAATTGCGGCAATTTTCGGCTTGTTTAACCTCAGTATGTACAAGCTGTTTACAGGGCGGTTGTCCAACAATTTCAGCGATGCATCACAGGCGAAAATGATTGATGTAGGGAAGTATCTGCCCCATCAGGAGGGGTCGGAGCTTGCACATATTGGCTCCACGTTAAAGCTTACAGAAGATTTGCCTGTACTTGACGGAGCAGCTGCACTTGTTCCTGTTTATGCGTCTGTAATTGAAAATGTCTACCCGAAAGGCTCAGTTACATTCGAGGGCGGCAGTTTTTCCGATGATAACTATTACGGCGAAAATTTTGCAGCGGACAGCAAAATGCAGTATAAAAATACAGTTCGTGGCTATCAGGCAATTGTTGACGGCACAACTGATATTCTTTTCTGTGCCGCACCCTCAGAGGAACAGAAGAAATATGCCGAAGAAAAGGGCGTGGAACTAGTATATGTTCCTGTGGGACTGGAGGCATTTGTATTTTTTGTAAATGAAGATAATCCCGTGGATAATCTCACCACATCGCAGATACGTGGGATTTATTCGGGTGAATATACAAACTGGCAGCAGCTTGGCGGTGCAAATCGCATTATAAATCCAGTAACACGTCTTGAAGGCAGCGGCAGCCAATCAGCAATGAATTCCTTTATGGGCGATACTCCCATTGCGAAAAAGTCACCATTTGCCATTACAGGGGCATCAATCGGCTTTTCTTTCCTCTATTATATGGACGGAATTGTGGGAAATAAGGCGGTTAAAATGCTTTCGCTGAACGGAGTTTATCCCGATTCCGAAAATATTCAGAACGGCAAATATCCCATTATAGCGAGGTTTTTTGCGATTTACAGAGCCGATAATGACAACGAGAATATACAGGTTCTTGTTGACTGGCTTCTCTCGGACGAGGGACAGGAAATCATTGAAAAAACGGGATATGTTAGAATTAATTAAGGGAAACTTCTAAAAATCAGCGTATGTTTTATTTTGGGAAATGACGATTATGGAATTAAGGGAAAAAGTGAACAGAGAAATCAAATCGGTTATACAAACAAAAGATTCAGAATTGAACCTCATAAAGGTGAGTGGCTTGAATTTGACGAACAAAACTATCAACAAATAGTTGAACTGGCTTTGCAATTGATTATGAAGCATATCGGCTACTTTGATAAACAACATAAATTCTAATTTCCATTTTAATTGAATAACACATAACATAAAACGGCTGAATACAGCCGTTTTTCGTTGCATACAACAAAGATATGATAATTTTAATGGTATTTTGTACAAACCATGAAAAGTAATTGGTGATCAATTTCAATAGGGCATATCACGCTGTTTCTGCATTTGCAGCCGAAAGTCAGCTTGCCTTTGGCGAAATATGAGTTGAAAAAATGTATTGACAAAATTATCGGCGAGATGTATAATAAACATAGAGGTTGCCTATATAGAGGACTTTTTATGTCTGAATTTTAATATTGAAAGGGTGGTTTCATGAAGTCGAAGAAATTTTTAGCAGTTGTTACAGCTGCAACTATGATTACTGCAAATAGTATTACTCCTATGCCGGACAAATTTGTTAATCTTCCTGTAATTAATGCGAATGCAGCTGATATTGTAGCTTCGGGCGAATGCGGTGCTGATGGAGATAATGTCATTTGGCAGCTTGACAGCGAGGGAATGCTTACTATCAGCGGTACAGGTGAAATGGAAACATGGGAAACAATTACTGATATACCATGGTATGCTGATTATGCTACATCTATTAATAAAATAATTATTGAAAATGGTGTAACAAATATCAGTTTTGCTTCATTTTATGGTTGTAAAAGTTTAACCTTAGTAAAAATTCCCGATAGTGTAACTGATATAGGTGTAAGTGCTTTTGCCGGATGTATTAAGCTGACATCTATTGAATTGCCGGAGAGTATTGAAAATATTGGAAAAAGTGCCTTTGAAAACTGTAGTTCTTTATCATCAGTTATTCTTCCCGACGGTATTAAAGGAATTGGCGAACAATCTTTTATGAATTGTAAAAGTCTGACTGATGTTTCATTTCCCGAAAATGTTGAAAGTATAGGTACAAACGCATTTTACAGATGTAATGATATTACCTCGGTAACAATTGAGAATCCTGATTGTGTAATTGGCGAATCAGTTGATACTTTCTATGAAACGGTAAAAATTCAAGGTTATGAGGGTTCAACAGCACAGGCATACGCTGAAAAATACAACAGAACATTTGTAGCACTTGACGATGAAAAGCCTGCTGTTGAAATAGTTGATTCTGGTGAATGCGGTGCTCAAGGTGATAATGCAACATGGACCCTTGATAATAATGGTACGCTTACAATCAGTGGCGAAGGAAAAATAAAATGTGGTTGGAAAGAGTACATTAATCAAGTAAGTTTATCCTCACCAATTAAAAAAGTAATTATTGACGGTAACATTACAGAAATTGGAGATCTGACTTTTACTTTTTGTGATAATTTATCAGAAATAACAATTCCTGAAACCGTTACATACATTGGAGAATCAGCTTTCAGTTTCTGCAGCAATTTAACTTCTATTACGATTCCTGATAGTGTTACAAGTATAGGTGAAGATGCATTCTCTTATTCGGGATTGAATTTAATAACAATTCCAGAAAGTATTACAAATATAGCTGCTTCAACATTTGCAAATTGTAAAAAACTGACATCAGTAACACTTCCAGATAGTATTACGAGTATTGGATTAGGAGCATTTTCTGGTTGCGATAAATTGAAAGAAATTAAACTCCCTTCAAGTCTTACTACAATAGGTGACGGTGCATTTGAATTGTGTTTGGGATTGGAAAAAATTGATATTCCGAAAAATGTTAGTAATATTGGAGAACATGCATTTCTTATCTGTGAAAATTTAACGGCTATAAATGTTGATGAGAATAACGAATATTATACAAGTGAAAATGACGTGCTGTTTAATAAAGAAAAGACAACACTTATTCTGTATCCTGCCCAAAAATCAGACAAGAAATATATAATTCCAGATACAGTTACAACTTTATCTCCATTCTCATTTGCTTTTAATGAAAATTTAACAGAAATTGAAATACCTAATACAATCGCAGTTATAGATGAAAATGTATTCAAAAACTGTTCTGCATTGGCAGCAGTAATAATTCCTGAAACAGTAAAATCTATCGGAGAAAGTGCATTTGCCGACTGTACTAAACTAACATCAATTACAATTAAAAATCCTGAATGTGAGATTCTCGATTCAGAAGACACATTCAGCAACTATGAAACGGAAGAACCTTATAAATTGCATTTTGACGGTACAATTTACGGTTATGAGGATTCCACCGCACAGGCATACGCTGAAAAATACAACAGAACATTTGTAGCACTTGACGATGAAAAGCTTGTAACTACAACAACAATAACTACCACTTCAACATCTACAACGACAACAACTACTGTCGCAGTTGAGGGGAATGTGAGCTGGCAAATGCCTGAAATTACAGTTGAAAAAGGCACAGAGATAATAGAAGTTCCTGTGTTACTTCTGGATTACGATAATAGTCAGTTGGCTGTTTCAAGTGCAGAGTTTACTCTGACCTACGACTACAATGCATTAGATCTTGTAGAATTGACAAGTAAATCAGATGCGTATTGTACAGAAACAATCTTCTCTGCCGCAATAAACCACTTTTCTATTGAAATAGGTTCGGGAAATGCTATTGCAGGAGAACATCTTGCAAATGTAGTTGTTTTCCGCTTCCGCATAAAAGATATGAGTCTTAATAAGGATTATTTTATAAGAATTAAAAACTTCTGCGCATATGATGCGAACGGACGTAATATATCCGACCATATTAAAACAAATGATGGACGTATTCGTCTTGTTGAGAAGATTACAACAACAACTACTACATCCACTACAGCCAACTCTACAACAACCACAAGTACAACTACATCGACAACAACTACTACAACACCACCTGTAACAACTGAACCTTATTTCATTCTTGGAGATATAAATGCTGACGGCTCTGTTGATTCTTCGGACGCTTCACTTGTACTTGCAGAATATGCAAAAATTCAGACGGGCGGAGCAGGTGAGTTTACAAAAACACAGCTTGAATCCGCTGATGTAAACAACGACAATGTTGTTGACTCATCTGATGCCTCAAAGATTCTTGCATACTATGCAATGGTGTCTACAGGCAAAAAGCCTACATGGGATTAAAACAACATATACGCTGACTGCCGCCGATATGGCGGCAGTTGTCGTATGGCGATATATTTATTTGTCACATTAAACAAATAAGAACGAAATTTCTTGTAGCCTACGCTAAAAATGTAGTGGTTATGTGGAATTAATAAAATGCACATTAATACAGTGAGGATATGTGATATAACCCATCTTTGCCACCATAAAAAAGCGAAACCCCAAGAAAATACGTCACTTGGGGCATGTTTTTTAATAATTACGATGTAGGTACATTATAATATCTTTACTGATGATATTCTTTTTTCCTTCGCTCATTCGTTCTCTTTTTCTTCTTCCCATAATAAATCAGCCTCCTGTGTCTTCTATTATACCACAGTTGACTGTTTTTTTACAGACTTTTTTTCATAGGCTCTTTAAAACAATAGGTTTTTCATTATACATAAATATACTCCTAATTGAATTTTTATTAACAACAATATTACTACAGATTTTTGAATTAAGTTTGTATAATTATAACATCTTTTTCTTCAAATTTCAATATGTAAAGCCCGAAAATCGGGCTTATTCTACATGGACATCCCTATTTCCTCCGTTTCTTCCATTTCGGGTTCTGTAAAGCAAGAGAGGTACTCGTCAACAGACTGTGAAAGCTCGGACATTTCCGTGGAGGTTGGAATATAGCAATACCAGTTCACATCCTCGTTGTACTTCCAGATATGCGGTTCAATGTCATTGCCACTGATATGCTTCACCCCCCACAATTCATTGAAACGGATTAACTGTGTGTCAATCTTTCCCTCACTGCGGTTCATGAGCGTAATCCTGAGTGCGTTGTACTTGTCACGGATCATCGTGCTTTCGAATTCCATTTTGACCACAATGCCATCATCCAGCCTGTCGATGCAGGATCTTCCTACATACTTCGGATTGCGGATATATTCGCAGTATCCCACGATTTTCCGAAGCTCTCGTTCAAAACAGTTCATGTGCATCACCTCTTGAAAATAAAATACAGGCACCTACCAAATGGTAAATGCCTGTGGTTCATAAGAATGTTCTTATGTAGTATTTTCCTTATCTGTGCGGTAGGATTCCCGCCTTCTAAAATTTCCATTTATTTTATACGGTAGGACTCCCGTCTTGTAAAACTCCTATTTGTTTTATATGGTAAGGCTCCCATCTCGTAAAACTCCCAATTTTACAAAATAAGGATGCAAGGGTTTCCCTGCATAGTGATTATATCATATTTTTGAGAAAAAGCAATATGTAAAGCACAAAAATCGGGATTTCAGCTTACAAACAAATTTTATCCTCTGATTTAGTGATAATATAACCCCGAAGTTTATGTATATGCTCCTCAATGGCTTTTATCGTTTCTGCGAAAAACTCGTCACTCTGTCCCGTCGGGTCGGGTAGCCCCCAGTTATCATCAAAATCCCTGCCGATATACGGACAGCCCACATCACAGCCCATTGAAATTGCAATATCGGGAGTTGGAATTTTATCGTAGGTTTTGCTGTATTGCGTAAGCTCCATATCAATTCCGTACAGCCTTTTCATCAGCCTTACAGCGTCCTGATTGATTTGCGGTTTTGTTTTCGTTCCTGCCGAATAGCTTTCAAAGACATCTCCTGCGAGGTGTTTTCCGAGTGCTTCTGCAATCTGACTACGACAGGAATTATGCACACATATAAATGCAACTTTCGTTTTCATTTTGTTTCATCCTTATTCTTTATTTTACAAATCGTTTGTGTCATCGTACCCATCGGACAAAAAGCACACCAAGTACGGGGCTTGAAAAAGACCATCACAATTAATCCGATGAGAGTGGATGTAAGCATCAGACTATAAAATCCAAAAGCAAACTGCGCAACCCAATCAGGCACAAGTCCCACAGTATAAGTCCAATCCCACGGCACACTGAATGTCCAAAACAGCTTAATTGCTTCTTTTAGCGTTTCAGCACCTGCAGCTACAAGATATGTATTGAATATCATTACACCGAACATAGTGAGGAAAAAGACAAGAAAGCCATAACGAAACCATTTTAAAGACATCCACTTGGGTGTGGGCTTGTTTCTGGAACACTTGCAGCTGAAACCAAGCTTTGAAAAGAGCTGCCCTCTGCCGCAGTAACGATTACAAAAATGCTTATTACCGCCAAATAGTGCAAATCCCAAAGGCACAAGGAAATCTATCATACCAAGCCAAGCAAATAATATGTTAAAGAAACCAAGCGTAAAATAGATGATCGACCATATCCAGAGATAGTTGTACCATTTTTTCTTATTCATCCTGCTCACGCTCCTTTATTGTGATGCAACCTGCCGGACATACCTTTTCACACTTTCCGCAGCCAATACAATTTTCACTTTTTACGAAGGCGTAACAGCCCTTATGTATAGCAATTGCGTTTTTGGGGCAAACAACAGTACATGCACCACAGGCAACACATCTGCGTTTATCAACACAAGCCAATTTCTTAGCCATATTAAATCTTCTCCTTTGCAAGTAGTTTCACAACATCGACAGGCTTCAATACCTTACCCATAGCTATAACCTTTTCATTGACAACAATAGCAGGCATACTCGTCACACCGTAAGCTACGATTTGTTCCATATCCGTGATGTATTCAACCTCAACAGAAAGTCCAATTTCAGCGACTGCCTTCTTTGCATATTCATACTGCTCGTGACAGGACTTACAGCCTGCACCCAGCACCTTGATGCTTTTAATTGCTCCGATTGAAACGCTGTTGACACAGGATGAGCCTTCTGTTTTTTCTGCACAACAACAGCATTTCTTTTCTTCTTTCTTCTTACCCAAACCGAATAACGACATAATAGTTTACCTCCATAAATTTATATAATAAACCCTTGTATCATATTGAAAAAATATCCCACAAGAATAATTCCGACAGTACATATCGCAACAAAAATTCCGAGCAGTTTCGGCTTGACAGCCTTTCTCAGCATAATAAGCGACGGAAGAGAAAGTGTTGTGACACCCATCATAAAAGAGAGAACAACGCCAAGCAACGCTCCCTTTCCAAGCAGAGCTTCGGCAATCGGAATTGTGACGAAAATATCCGCATACATCGGAACACCTGCAACTGTTGCAAGAATTACACCGAAGGGATTGTTATCGCCAAGAGCTTTGATGATAAATTCTTCGGGAATATAGTTGTGTATTACCGCACCAATGCCAACGCCCACAAGAACATAAGGGAATACCTTTTTCGCCGTCTCCCATACCTGTTCCCATGCGTATTTTACACGGTCTTTGAAATGTAGTTCTTCCTGAGGTGTATCAATGGCATTTGCCTTTCTTATAAAGTCCTCCACCTGATTTTCAAGGTGCAGCTTTTCAATAAGCGTACCGCCGACTACTGCAATAATAAGTCCTACAATCACATAAACGATTGCAACTTTCCAGCCGAAAATGCTCATCAGCAGTACAAGAGAACCGAGGTCAACCATAGGCGAGGAAATTAGGAACGAGAATGTTACACCAAGTGGAAGTCCTGCACTTGTAAAGCCCATAAACAGCGGTATTGAGGAACAGGAACAGAATGGTGTTACCGTTCCAAGCAATGCCGCAATAATATTTGCACCGACACCGTGAAATCTTCCGAGAATTTTCTTTGTCCGTTCAGGCGGAAAGTAGCTCTGAATATACGAGATAATGAAAATCAGGATGCCCTGCAACACCATGATTTTAATCATATCATAGATAAAGAATTGTACACTTCCACCGATTTTTCCGCTTGTACCAAGTCCGAGTGCGTTCAAAATCGTGCCGATGAGCCGATTAAGCCACGCCATACCGAGAATTTCATTCTGAAAAAACTCCCAGCCTGTTCTGATTATTTCCATAAGACATCTCCTCTTATATTCAAATATTGAAATATATCAATACCAAGTGGATTTTAGAAGCCGTGCGTTCACACGGCTGTTTTTATTCGTAATCGGCAAGTATGCCTTCAAGCACCTCTACTGCACTTTTAATCATTTTTGGGCAAACATCACCGAACAGATTTTTTTCCTTGATACAAGCCATGTCGTCGGGGTTGGTAAGGTCGTATCCAAGTAAATCACGGCAGACAATAGAGCTGTTAAGCTCCTTGAAACGCTTTGTATATTCGGTTGCAATAGCGTATGCACGGGATTTCTGCTCGCTGTTTTCAGATTCATAATGACCGTATTTGAGTCCGAGAACCATTAACGCGCCCGATACAGCACCACACATTTCTCCGTTTCTTGCACCGCCGCCGAACTGCGTTCCAAGCATTAACGCAAGCTTTTCATCAAGCCCGAAATCGGGCGCAAATGCTGTTAATACAGCCTGTGAGCAGTTGAAATTATTTGCAAACAGCTCCAGAGCCTTTTCTGCTTTTGTCATAATTACTCCTCTTTTCCGTTGTTTTTCAAGAAATCAAGATATTCCTGTGCTTTTTCTAAGCCTTTCTTTGAAATAGAATAGTGCATCCATTTGCCCTCTTTACGTCCGTTGACAATTCCACTGTCAAGGAGCGTTTTCATATGGTGGGAAAGAGTAGGTTGTGTGATGTTCATAGCTTCAAGTAGCTTGCAGGCACATTTCTCACCGTCAATCAGAAGCTGTAAAATCTTAATGCGATTTTCATCGCAGAAAGCCTTGAATATCGTTGCTGTCTGTTTTTCATTCAGTTTCATTTGCTCACCTCACATTGATGCCTTTCTATATGTTATTATACAACATAGATAGAAATTTGTCAATATGTTTTTCACAATATCATGATAACAACACAAATCTATTCTTTTCAAAGGCAATCAATCCCTCGTCCCGCATTTTACAAAGCTCGTTGGACATTGCACTTCTATCAACGGAAAGAAAATCCGCAAGCTGCTGACGGTTGAACGGAATGGAAAATTCACTGCTGTTCTGGCGTTTCGCTTCCTCAGAAAGATAGGCAATGATCCATACCCTGTGCCACCGGGAACGGTTGGCACAGTGCAGTATGTGGATGATGCTGGCAACATTCACACGGTCTGGAGTAATGGTTGGACACTGGCAGTTATCGAGGGTGTGGATGATTTTTCAAAGGCTTCATTCCCTTGAAGCACAGGTGCGATATTACAGTGAATACATCCAGAGCCACCACGATTGGCATTTCTGCGGTGTTTACGCTGATGAAGCAATGACGGGTACAAAGTCAAATCGTGATAATTTTCAGATAATGCTGCA
>JAFYUM010000021.1 GCA_017558505.1 Ruminococcus sp.
CTGTATAAGCACAGTAGCTTCAGCAAAAACAAAAGGAAAGCTGACCATGATATGCGAGTGCGATGACAAACCCGTACAAGGTCTGAAATGGAACTTATACCGAATTGGCTCAATGAGTAACGGAAAAATTATTCTTGAGGGAGATTTTGCAAAGCTACCCGTTGATATGAGTGATATTTCAGCCTCCGGACTTACAGATTCAGCATCTACTTTAAGAGAGTTCGCTTTCATTTACAATTATAAAACCGTGGATAGCGGCAATTCCAAAAAAGATGGAACAGTTGAGATGGAATACGATGAAGCAGGAGTATATCTTGTAGCGGCATACAATTACACCAAAAACGGTGTAACATTCATCTCCACACCAGCAATTTTCTACCTTGATCCTGAAGAAGAAACAGAAAAAACCATATACCCGAAAATCACAAATGAAGCAGTATTAACAGGAGAAATGCAGCGATTCCAGCTTGTGAAGGTATGGGAAAATGATGAAAATCTGCCTACAAAGCCAACAGAAATAGTTGTGGATATCTACCGCAACCATAAATTCTATGAAACAGTAATTCTTTCTGAAAAAAATAACTGGAGTTATTCATGGGAAGAAGAAATATCGGCAGAGTGGTCGATGATTGAACGTGTAATTCCTACGGGATGTGCTGTTGTATACAAAAAAGACGGAAGAAAATATATTGTAGAGAACACATATGTTCCTGATTTCCGTTTTGACTGGGAACTTAATTTCCCACCTCCAGTAGTGGAAGAAACAACAACGGCAACCACAATTACCACAATTGAAACAACATCGACAACTGCAACAAAGGACATCGAAGCCGTAGACAGCGACACAACAACAACCACAACGAGCACAACCACAACTACTACAGCAACAACTACTAAAAAAACAACTTCCAAGGTAACTACAACAAGTAAGCTTCCGCAGACAGGCCAGTTATGGTGGCCGGTGCCGGTAATGGCAGGAGCGGGACTTGTACTCATAGCAACAGGAGCAAAAATAATCAACGGCTCAAAGAGGGACGAGGATGAATAAAAAACACGGATTAATTTGTGTAGTACTTGGGACATTGCTGTTGACAGCGGCAGTGTCCCTTGTTTTCTACAACAGAAGTGAAAACGAAAAAAGCGGTGAAGCGGCACAATCAGTGCTTGTGGAACTTGCAGAGGTTATACCGCCACCGCCGCCAACTGAACCAAAGACAGAAATACCTACAGCGGCGGATATTTTTGCGGAATATGACATAGAACCTACAACTGTACCCAAAGAAGAAACAACAGTTGTCATAGCAGAAAATGGGTATATCGGAATTGTAACAATTCCTGATTTACAGCTTGAACTTCCTGTTATGGGTGATTGGAGCTATCCGAAGCTGAATATTGCTCCTTGTCGTTATAAGGGAAGTGTTGGCGAGGGCGATATAATCATAGCTGCACATAATTACTGGTCACATTTCGGCAGATTGTCGGAACTGGGCGGCGGTGAAATCTTTACCTTTACCGAGGCTGACGGAACAATTCACCGATACGAGATTACGGAGATTATCCAGCTTGACGGCAGGGATATTGACGGTATGGATTTCGGCTCCGCTGACTCATGGGATATGACGCTGTTCACCTGTACCCTTGGCGGTCAGAGCAGGGTTACTGTTAGGGCGATAGAGGTTGAATAAGTGACTTCAGACAGCTTCCGATGATTTTTCGGGAGCTGTTTTTGCGTGAAAATTCAGCAAAAACTGACTTGTAAAAAGTGTATGAATATGATAAACTATTATTAATAACAATAGCGGATTTTATAAATAAAAATATGAAAGTGGGGTTATATCAATCATGAAAAAAAGTATTCTGAAAAAAATTATGTGCACAGCCGCATCGTCACTTGTGCTCAATACATCTGTTTTTTCACCTGCTGTTTTTGCTGCAGGCGGTCCCGATTCGAACGGTGACTATTTCATCAACACCTTTGAGGGGGATACGAATGACTGGTCAGGCAGAGGAAGTGCCTCTGTAGCTGCAAATAGTAAAAATTTCTATGAGGGTTCAGGTTCGCTCTATGTCAGTGGCAGAGAAGCAGAATGGAACGGTGCTTCAATTACGCTTGATTCAAGTGTTTTCTCTGCTGGTGAAACATACAGCTTCAGTGCTGCTATTCTCCAGACATCAGGAGCAGATGTCACAATGCAGATGTCACTTCAGCAGAGCAGCGACGGTGACACTTCATACACACATATTGCCGATTGTACAGCCAAAAGTGGCGAATGGACGAAACTGGAAAATACAGAATTTACAATTCCCTCAAATGCAGGCGATATGGTGCTTTATATTGAAACTCCCGAAAGTTCGGGAGATTTATGCAATTTCTACATAGACAATGTTCAGGTTTCAATTGCAGGAAAGGCTTCATCAGTTGTGACGGGAAAAGGCACAGTAACTGAAAACACTTCAGATAATCAGTCGCAGGGCAGCAACAGTGACGTTATAAAAATTATGCCCATAGGTGACTCAATTACCCATGGCATGGGCGAAACAGGTGGATACAGAAAATATCTCGACTACTTCCTTGAACAGAAAGGCTACTCAAAAATTGATATGGTAGGCCCCGAGGGACAAGCAAGCGCTACATTTACATATAATGGCAAGTCTGTTACATATGATGATAATAATGCAGGCTACAGCGGATATCAGATAAAACAGGTACCAGGTTGGGGACAGGCAAATAACGAGGGCAGTCTTTATAATGTGCTTAAGAGCAAAAATGCCGTTAAACAGGCACAGCCCGACATTATCCTGCTCATTATCGGTACAAATGATATGACAGCAAATCGTTCTATGGATGACTGTGCAGCTGATTTGCGTGATTTAGTTGACTATATGTTAGGTGATATGCCGACAGGAGGCGTTATCTTCATGGGTTCAATTCCCGAGTTTACAGCTTACGGCGGAAATCCTGAAAGAGTTGCAAATTATAACAACACCGTGAAAAAAGTGGCTGATGAATTTGCAGCAGCAGGTAAAAATGTAAAATTCGCTGATGTTCACGGATGCCTTAATGGTGCGGCAGACCTCACAGGCGATAATCTGCACCCAAATGGAGCCGGATATGAGAAAATGGGAAAATTCTGGGCTAATACAATTGACGAATATATTTTAGCTTCAAAACCTGTAACAACTACTACAACCACAACTACAACCACAACTACAACCACAACTACTACAACAACTACAACAACTACCACAACTACCACTACAACCACAACTCCTACAACGGCTGAACCTACTACTGAAAAGCCTGTTGAAGCTGAAATTTATGGCGATGCAAACTGTGACGGAGTAGTTACAATTGCCGATGCAGCTGCAATTTATCAGGCTATCGGCAATGCTGATAAGTACAAATTATCAGATGCAGGTGCTGCAAATGCTGACTGTTTCGAACCCGGAAGCGGACTGACTGCCGCTGATGCTCTTGCAATTCAGGAATTTGACGCTAAACTTATTGAAAATCTTCCTGTAGAAGAATAATCAAAACCACCCGTTGAACGGGTGGTTTGCAAAAGCCCTATAAGGGCTTGTTACTGACACTGCCCCTTAAGAGGGCTGAGAAAGGTCTGCCAACTGCATTTCATTCTCAGCTACCCCTTAAGGGGTTTTTATCTTTTTTGATACTTTTCTCCTGTAAATGGATCTGTCGTTTCAAACAAACTTAACTGATCGCTTGCTATATCCTCCTGCAACTGATTTCGTATGTATTCTTCTATTTTCTTTTTATTTTTTCCTACTGTATCAACGTAGTATCCTCTACACCAAAAATGTCTATTTCCATACTTGTACTTTAGATTGGCATGTCGATCAAATATCATCAATGAACTTTTTCCTTTCAAATATCCCATTATTTGAGATACACTATATTTCGGCGGTATTGATAATAACATATGAATGTGATCTGGACATACTTCTGCCTCTATTATTTCCACTCCCTTTTGCTCACACAATTTCCTTAGTATTCTTCCTACATCCATCTTTATCTGTCTATATATCACCATTCTCCTGTATTTCGGTGCAAATACTATATGGTACTTGCAATTCCATTTAGAATGTGATAAACTATTTATATCGTCTCTTGTCATGACGATACCTCCTTCGTTAGTAACCGTCAAATAAAACCGCGTCCTGAAAGAAAACGCAAGCCTCGCCGAAAGTGGCGAGGCTTGTTGATTATCAAGTATTAAAAGGCAGGAAGAGCGTTCCCACAGGCTTCGAGAATAAATCTGTCAGATACTTCTCAA
>JAFYUM010000003.1 GCA_017558505.1 Ruminococcus sp.
CTTTCGTGTATCTGAACGGCTATTTTTACCCCTCCCGCAAACCAACTGAAAACGGCTCTATTCCCGAAATATCGTAGAATAGAGCAATTCTGCATAAAAAAGTTGCACCGAAATTTGTATCAAAATTTCGGTGCAACTATGGTGGAGGCGAGGGGAATTGAACCCCTGTCCGAAAACCCATTCATGCAACTTTCTACGAGCGTAGTTTATCTATTGAAATTCCCCAGACTAACCGCCGACAAACAGGCTGAAAGTTCAGGTAGTCCGAATACAATCAAGCGGAACGGACACTCCGCAGGATCGTTCACCGTTAGTCGATGCCCATGTGAAAGCCACGGTACTCAATCACAGGACAGAAGCAGACTTAAGCTGCTACCAGTGCACTATTTCTAGTAACTGTAATGTTATTTCTTGCGTTTATATTTAAACGTGGTGCAGTTTAAGGAGATTACACCGCAGCTCCGCTCGCTTATCACACTTCAAGATCCCCGTCGAAACCTTTACGCCCCCATATTGAAAAATACTCCTTAAAGCAGGGAAGAGGATAAGATATAAATATTATATCATAAATATAAGTGGTTGTAAATAGTTTTCACAAATATTTCAAATATTAATCATTTTAATATGTCGTTAAATGTAATATCAGGTGGAACTTGATGTGTACTGGTAAAAAATATATGAGGTATATAAAAATAATAATCATTATTAAAATAATAATAGCAATTTTTGCATAGACAATTTATTTGTGTTTTGTTACAATGTTAATATAAAAATAAATATGACATTTCCGTAACTTTTTTAGTATATTTCAAATTGCTAATTTTTATGGAGATGTTCAAAATATCAAGGGGGAATTTTCTATGAAAAATGCATTTAAATCCATAATGGCAAGTGTTTCAGCTATGGTGTTGTGTGCTGGTACATTTACACCTTTCGCCATTTCTGCAGCTGATTCCGAGTACTATCGTGACAGTTTTGAAAGCGGCGAGGGCGACTGGACAGGCAGAGGTTCTGCATCTGTATCAGCAAGCAATTCAACTGCTTATGATGGCAGCAGCTCACTTTTTGTTGAGGGCAGAGAAGAAAGCTGGAACGGTGCATCAAAGGCGCTTAGCACAGATACTTTTGTTCCAGGACAGTCTTACTCATTCAGTGTTAATGTAATGGGACCAAATGAAAGTAAAGAAAACACTTTCCATCTTACACTTCAGTATAACGGAAGTGACGGAGAAGCTCATTATGACAAAATAGCAAGTGGTACTGCTTACGGCGGTGAATGGATTCAGCTTTCAAATAAGAATTTTGAAATTCCTTCAGGTGCGTCTGATTTATCCATTTATGTTGAAACTGAAAAGGGAACTACTGATTTCTACATTGATGATGCTGTCGGTGCAGCAAGCGGCACAGAAATTGATGGTGCAGGTGAAGCAATTCCTCCTATACGTGGCGACGTATTTAGTGACGGTGTTATTGATGTTTACGATGTAATTATGGCTCGAAAGTGCTTTATCGAAGGATATGGCAAAGGTAAATCTGCAAAAAATGCTGATGCTGACAATAACGGTGAAGTTGCTGTAAATGACCTTGTACTTATTGCACAG
Organism: Ruminococcus sp.; assembly: GCA_017558505.1. Lineage (GTDB taxonomy): Bacteria > Bacillota > Clostridia > Oscillospirales > Ruminococcaceae > Ruminococcus. Next base: position 1,602 of record JAFYUM010000003.1, read on the forward strand.
TTTGTAATGGGTCAGATAGTTGAATTCCCACAGGGTGAGCGTGTTGAGCCTGAAAAGACACCATTTGATTACAACGCAAATCTCCAGTATAAGGCAGCACCTGATAAATATATCAATGAGCCTGCACAGGAACAGGGTACAATTGTTAAAGAGACTTATAACGGCATCAACGGTCAGAAGAGCCTCCACGTATATCTCCCATACGGCTATGATGAAAGCAAGAAGTATAATATCTTCTACATTATGCACGGCGGCGGAGAAAATGAGAATACTATTTTCTATGATAAGGACGCTAAACTTGGCAACATTCTTGACCATATGATTCAGAATGGCGAACTTGAACCTATGATTGTTGTAACTCCTACATTCAACGGCGGTAACTGTACTGCACAGAACTTCTACAATGAGTTCCGTCAGAGCGTAGTTCCTTTCGTTGAGGGCAAGTATTCCACATATGCAGAGTCTACTTCTGCCGAGGACATTGAAGCTTCGAGAATGCACAGAGCGTACGGCGGCTTCTCAATGGGCTCAGTTTCTACATGGGCAGTAATGGAAAATTGTCTTGATATCGTAGGTTACTATATGCCACTCAGCGGTGACCACTGGTCAGGCAATTCAGGCGACGACAAGGCACGTTCAATTGCAAATGCTGTTGACAAGTCCGGACTTGAAAAGGACGAATATTTCATTATGTGTGCTACAGGAAGTGATGATATTGCATATCCTAACGTAACACCTCAGATTGAAGCAATGAAGAACTACTCACAGTTCATTTATACCTCTGATTTCTCACAGGGTAACTTCTACTATATGGTAGCACCCGGACTTACACATTGGTGGGGCTATGTAAGACATTACGTTTACGATTGTCTGCCATACTTCTTCCACGAATAATATGATAAAAATTCACCGCACGGGATTTGATTCCTGTGCGGTTTTTACGTATATGAAAAAGAAAACGCCCTCGTAATGAGAGCGTTTCTGTTTTGAGAGTGCTTATAATCAATCCCAACCGTATTTGTTGTCTTCTGTAGCTGTATTATGTATAGTCAGTTGCTCAAGAAGTTCTCTGTTATCTCCACGGTCAAGGAGGAAGTATGCCTCACCGTTAGTATGAATTATTGCGATAGGTTTTTCACCAAAAACTAACTTTGTACTTCTGTTCAGAAGTTCAAGTGCTGTAGTTGTCGGAGTTGCATTTCTACTTGTAATCGCAACACTACATCTGAAAGCAGTAATTGAATCAGCAACAGTTTTTGTGTTATAACGGTCGTCATAATACAGATATTCTTGTTTGCTGTAGTCAGATTCAAATATAATTTTAGCATCAGTATAGAATTCAGGATATTTCTCAATACCGATAGATTCCTCAAGTTCGTCTGTTGTTATATCACCACATTCAAATCCGATATCTTCAAGGACTGAAATTGTATTTTCAAAGGTTTCAAGAACAAAATATTCATAATCAATTTCACCATAATATCTTGCGTTCAGGAGGTCATCTTCTGTCATATTCATAAGGTCTTTACGGTAAGCTGAACAGAGTGCGTTAAATTTGTTAAGGTCAGCTGATTCTCTTTGATAATTTCCAGATTTATTCAAGAAGTTAATATGAGCTCCTGAACTATTGTCATCATAATATTCAAAGATATTTTGATATGCTGCATCAGCATATTCATCAGAAAGCAGAATTTTCTTCATAAGTTCTGCTGCCATACCCGAGGGCATATCATATGTTCTTGTTATAGTTGAACCGGTATAGGTTGAATATCTGAATGATAATGAAAGATCATAGTAACCGGAGTGGTGGTTTCCAGTTGTTGTGTTGTAGCTGTAGTTTTTCTGGTTGAAGTGGCGGTCAACAAGCTCTTCGTGAAGATTTACTAATTCTTTGATAATGTCCTTGTCACGTATTACAATATCGTAAATAGGTAAGTAATAATTTTCTATTGTTACGCTTTCAACAGAAGAAGCGGAGGGGACGTTTTTTGATATTCCAAAGCCTTTTGTAAGTGTAAATAAATTACACAGAATTACAACTGAGATAACTGCTGCGGCAAAACTAAGACCTGCCTGCCAGAATTTTTTAAACCCACGGCGAGTAATTACTTCCATAATAAACCAACCGATAGCACAGAGAACAATACCTGCCGCAACAAATACATCAAATGTGATAAACAGTGAAAGTATACAGAACACGGACATTGACATTATACCGTAAAAAGCGGTTTTGTATACATAGGGCTTTGAAACATCTTCTGCTTTTCTGTTACGATAGAGAAGATATGCGCCAAGAAGATAAATTAATGTAATGATAAGTGTGATAATAGTCCATTTTATATAAAGATGAGAACCAAATGAAGTTGAGTGCTCGTAGTCGATTTCGGAAAAATATGTTATACTGAAGCAAGCAGCTCCGACAGGTGAAGTACTTGTAAAGATATTTTTATAGAATATTGCGGAAGGATCAATACCGTAAGAATAGCTCATACAGACTGCAATCCACATACAGGCTACTGTTGCGGGAATAAGCACATTGAAAGCGATTATACTGAAAATTGACTCGAAGGTGTTGCCGCAGAATGTAATTGCCAGTACAGAGAGTGTATAGAACTGAATCATAGCAATTATAACGACAATAATCATATTAAGAATGAATGGGAATTGATCCCAGAAGTATTTCATTTCTTCACCAACAATTGGTGTACCTATTCCCATTATGGCAATTGCAAGAATTACAGCACTGATTGCAGGAGCGATGTACATAGTAAATCCTGAAAGAAAATCGGCGAAGAATCGCTGTGTGCCGCTTAACGGCAGCGCATAGTTCATATCTGTAATGGATTTTTTATAAAGATAATTAAAGTGATTTAGAGCAATTGTCATACCGATGAAAATACTGATTGCAATACAGATTATACTGACAACGAGAAAGGCAGTACAACCTGACATGATAGCTTCTTCGGTTTCGTAGGGGAGTTTAGCGGAATCAACGTAAGTGACAATAAGGCCAAGCACTGCAAGAAGTGGAAGCCCCAGAAGCTCGGTGATAATATGTATTACAAATGCACGCTTGTTCTGTCTGAAATTGTTTTTGTATCGCTTGCCGAAATAGCATGCTTTTTTACTTGATGTCGTTGCTGTCATATCCAAGCACCTCCAGTTCATAGATGAAAATTTCTTCAAGTGTCAATGGGATAATCTCAAAGAGAACGGGCTTTTTGGGAGCAAAATGAGCTTTCAGCACATCAGCCTCTCCCTTTGCGATAATGTAGTAGATACTCTGACTGCGTTCAAAGTGGAGAATTTCAAGTCCAGATTCTTCAAGCTGTTCCTTTGTATATTCAACGGGATTACCGTTTTCATCTGGTGGGAATACAGCCTGAATCTTGTGGACACTTGAGGTAACGCTGTCGATGTCGCGGGAGAACAGGATTTTTCCGTTGTGGAGAAGTGCGGCAGTATCACAGACCTCGTTGATTTCACGGAGATTGTGGGAGGAAATGACTGTTGTAAGCTGGCGGTCAAGCATAGCATCAACAAGCATTTTCTTGACGATAATTCGCATAGTCGGGTCAAGTCCGTCAAATGCCTCGTCTAGGAGCAGGTAATCTGTTTTGCAGGCAAGTCCGATAATAACGATAGCCTGTCGTTTCATACCCTTTGAAAACTTGTTGATTTTCTTGTCGAGGGGAAGATTGATACGTTTTCTCAGTTCCTCAAAGGTTTCTTCTGAAAAGCTTTTGTAATAGCTTTTGTAGTAGTTTTTAAGCTCTTTGAGTGTGTAATTTCCGAATTGTACTGTTTCATCATTAATGAAAAATACTTTTTCTTTTATTGCTACGTTGTCATATACTGATTCGCCGTCAATGAGAACCTCGCCGTCCTCGGGTTTGTAGATGCCCGACAAAAGACGGAGTATAGTTGATTTTCCAGCACCATTTGAGCCTAAAAGTCCAAATGCAGTACCTTTTTCAATATTAAGGTCGACGTGGTCAAGAGCGGTATATGCATCGAATTTTTTTAGAGTGTTTTTTAATTCAATCATTTCTTTTCCTCCTTTGCGAAAATTGCTTCAATATGTTCTTTCAACGTTTCAGCAGATATACCTTGCTTTTTTACTAAAAGAACGGCCTCGTCAAATTCTTTAAGAGCAGTTTCGTGGAACATGGCGTTATCCAATTTGGATATGAAGCTTCCTCTGCCGGGAACTGAGTAGATAATTCCACGTCTTTCAAGTTCCTGATAGGCTTTGGCGACGGTGTTAGGGTTTACCCTTGCATCTTTGGCAAGGGTGCGGACGCTTGGCAATTGGGAGTTTTCTTTGAGAGTACCTGTAAGAGCGAGTTCGGTGATTTTCTGATAAATCTGCTCATAAATCGGCACTCTGCTTGTGAGGTCAATTGTAAACATAAGCTCTCCTTTCTGTCATTTGTGTACTATGCTTTGTAATACAGCTATTACACTTAATACTATATCATATATTTTCTTCTTTGTCAAGGGTTTTTATAAAAAAGCTCCCGAAAATTTTTCGGAAGCTTTTTTGTTTTGTTGAATTATATTTTCCAGATATCCTCGTTATACTGTGCAATTGTTCTGTCAGAGGAGAAATAGCCTGCCTGAGCAATATTGACAAGCATTTTTTCAGCCCATTCAACAGAGTTTTCGTAATCTGAATATGCGGCTTCTCTTGTTTTTACATAGTCGTCAAAGTCGGGGAAGGTCATAAACCAGTCCTTACCTGTGAGCTCCTTGAAAAGACGCTCCAGACGAACCTTGTCGCCAAGTTTCATCATATCTTCCCCGATGATGAAATCAACAGCCGCTTTGATAGCTTTATTTTTTGTGTAGTAATCCTTTGGAACATAGCTTTCAGTCTTGTAGCGTTCCACAACAGTTTCGCTGTCATCACCGAAAATGTAGATATTTTCATCACCCACAAGCTGGTGAATTTCCACATTTGCACCGTCCTCTGTACCCAGAGTAACAGCACCGTTGAGCATGAATTTCATATTTCCTGTGCCGCTTGCTTCCTTGGAAGTAAGTGAAATCTGCTCTGAAATATCGCAGGCGGGGATAAGCTTTTCAGCAAGAGTTACATTGTAATTTTCAACCATAATCACATTGAGATATGGCTTCACATCGTCATCTGCGGCGATAAGCTCCTGCAAGCAGAGAATGAGGTGGATAATATCCTGTGCGATGATATAGGCAGGAGCAGCCTTTGCACCGAAAATTACAGTAACAGGTGTTGTTGGCTTTATGCCTGATTTTATTTCCAGATATTTGTGGATAACATATAATGCGTTAAGCTGCTGACGTTTATATTCGTGCAGACGCTTTATCTGAATATCGTAAATTGAATTTTCATCAATTTCAATACCTTGTTTAGCAGAAAGATAGTTTTTCAGCTGAATTTTTTTGTTCTTTTTTATATCGAGAAGTTTTTTAAGAACATCCTTGTTTCCTTTGAAATCAAGAAGCTTTTTAAGTTCACCTGCGTTCTTTTTCCAGTCGTCTCCGATAAGCTCTGTGATAAATGCAGAAAGTTCAGGATTACAGTGCATAATCCAGCGGCGAAAGGTTATACCATTAGTTTTGTTATTGAATTTTTCTGGATATATTTCATAAAAATGGTTAAGTTCCTCGTTTTTGAGAATCTCAGTATGAAGCCATGCAACACCGTTTACACTGAAGCCGTAGTGTATATCTATATGTGCCATGTGAACTCTGTCGTCCTTGTCAATAATATGCACCTTGGGCTCGTCGTATTTTCTTCTTATTTTGTCATCAAGAATTTCAATAATCGGCACAAGCTGGGGGACTACTGTTTTAAGCTGTGATATACTCCACTTTTCAAGAGCCTCTGCAAGAATGGTGTGATTTGTATATGCACAGGTACGGCTTACAATTTCAATCGCCTCATCAATATCAATTCCACGCTGAATAAGCAGTCTGATAAGCTCAGGAATTATCATTGTAGGGTGAGTGTCATTGATCTGAATAACAGCGTAATCGTAAAGGTTGTGCAGATTACAGCCTTTTGCGGTACATTCATCAAGTATGAGCTGTGCACCAGCCGAAACCATAAAATACTGCTGATAAATACGAAGAAGTCTGCCGTCTTCGTCACTGTCATCAGGGTACAGGAAAAGTGTGAGATTTTGTGTTATTGCAGTCTTGTCAAAGTCGATATCTGATGTTACAAGATTTTCATTTACACCCTCAACATCAAATAAACGGAGCTTATTTGTAACGCTGTCATAGCCTGTTACGTTGATTTCATAAAGACGGGCTGCAACTACTGCATTACCGAATTTTACAGGATAAATTCTGTCGGTTTTGTTAATCCAGCAATTTTCGTTTATCCATCTGTCTGGTGCGGCAGTCTGTGCATTATCTTTGAAAATCTGTCTGAAAAGACCAAAATGATAATTAAGTCCTATTCCGTCACCGTTTATTCCAAGAGTAGCTATGGAATCAAGGAAACAGGCAGCAAGTCTGCCAAGTCCGCCGTTACCGAGAGATGGTTCATTTTCGATTTCCTCAATATCGCGTATATTTCTGCCGTTTTCTGCAAGCTGTGTTTTAACATCCTCATATAATCCAAGATTGATAAGATTATTGGAAAGAAGTTTTCCGATAAGAAACTCCGCAGAAATATAATAAATTTTCTTTTTGCTGTCCGGAGCAGCTTTTTCAGCTGCAAGTTCATTGACTTTTTTGAGCAGCACTGCATATATTTCTTCATTGCTGCATTCGCTGATTGTTTTGCCGTAGCTGTCATATAATAATTCGTTTAAATTCATGTAAATCACTCCTTATTGCCCGATATTATGTGATAAAGGGTAATATATATTATACTATATATTTTTTTGAAAGTCAATTGATTGAATTGCTATATCTGAATCGGATTTTTCGTCATTTTGTATAAAGAACACGGAATGAATAAAGAATATAATGATTGTATATTCAAAAAATGCCATAAAACAGCTGAATTATTAATCGTAGGGGTACAATGTTTTATCTGAAAACGAGAACGAAACAAAAGGTTATAAACACTTTTCAACGTATTATCAACCTGTATCAACGGTTAATAAACACCCTTTCAACATACTTTTCAACATGAAAAAAATATGGCATACAGAATGTTTTGGTGGATTTGTGCAAAAGGTAGTTTTTGGTAATTTGCCTTGACTTTTGTCGTAAATCGTATTATAATATTATATAAAGAAAGATATGTTCATATTCATTGAGAATATGATTTTTTTCAGCAGTCAGAAAAAAACATGCTGAAAAGAGAGATAAAACAGAGATATAAAGAAAGAACGAATGGTTTACATTCGGAGGAATACAACAAAATGAAAAAATTTATATACAGACCAAGACGCCTGTTGTCATTACTCATGGTGTGCGTGGCTGTTATTGTTGCGGCTGATAGTGCCGTAAGAATACTCAATCCACGTGATCTTGCTCTCATCGTGACAGAGGAAGGATGTTTTGTACCTCATGGCGGTGTGAAGAAGGATCTTCCCACACTTGTAAGCAGCGAGGACGGTCAGATTCCAACATCCGCGGGAGCAATTGCAGAGCCGGGTTATACGTCAAAAGCGGTCGCAAAAGATGATATATACAAGGGCAGACTTGTGCCCTACAGAGGGGATATGCAGGTTATACCTGATATTTCTGAAAGTCGTGTGAACCTTTCACAGTACAAAAACGACTTCTATACAACTCTTGGAGATGATTTTCCTCTTTCCAAGGACGCTGCTGACGGCTTCAACGATATGATGAAAGGTTATAATGCAGCTACAAATCTTGTGGATTTTGCAGTATATGGTACTGAAGACACAAACAACAGTTATGGTTCACCTTGTCCCATACCTTTTTCTGAAAATAAGGCAGGTAACTGTATAGACCTTGCTGTAATGGGATATGGTTTTATTCTTCCATATGACGGAATGGATGTACAGAAGTGGGTTGTTGACAATTGTACCAATTACGGCTTCATAGTAAGATATCCACAGGGTAAAATGGAGATAACAGGAGAGTCCTATTGTCCATGGCACATCAGATATGTTGGTTTACCTCATGCTATGGTAATGAAAGCCAATAACTGGTGTCTTGAGGAATACATTGGATATGTTCACGGATTTACAAAGGATGCACCTTTCAAATGTAATATTGGCAGCAAGAATTATGAGATTTACAGCGTACCCTCTACAGGAGATGTTACATATCTCAGTGTGCCGCTGACTGGAAACTATGAAATTTCTGGCGACGGATCAATGGGTTACATTATAACAATCGAAAAGTAAAGACAATGCATCAAAAAGCTGACAATCCTATGGAAAATCAGCATATAACAAAAAATATACTCTGTACAAAACCTGTTTGGTCTTGTACAGAGTTTTTATTATATGTATCTCTGAAAACTCGTTTGATAAAGAAAAAGCAGATAGGTATGGCAGTTAAAAGTAAGGTTGACGAAGTAGATATCGTCCAAAGCTGTATTTGTTTTATTAGATGCCTGAAATTATTCTAATTCACGCAAATCTTTCACTCTGCGGAAAATCAGGCACCACAAAATGCCGGATACTGCAATAATAAAGTACATTATTGAAGCTCCGGAACCTTTCTCACTACCAAAAACATTTTTCAGCAGGATTATATCTGTTGTTGCCATTAAAGGCTCAAAGACCTTGTCAATTTAAAATCCTCCCGAAAAATAACCTAAAGGAATTGTAAAAAACTGTAGTGTATTTCTCACGGAATAAACTCTGCCCTGCATTTCCTTCGGAACATTGCTGCGGAAAATTACGTCATAATTTGCGCTCATCAGCGGTATGGCAATCCAGCCGAAAAATGTGCCGATACACCATATAACCGTGTTATTTCCAAATGCAAATGCAAAATTTTCAACACTCATAGAAAGCAGCAGACAATTGCAGATAACCTTTATTCTGCTTTTAGGCTTCGGGTAAATTGTAGCGATTACACTTCCCAGCAATGTGAAAATGCCGACACAGCTATTGACAATACCGTATGCAGCCTCATCAGCCTTTGAAAGAACCAATGCAGGCATAGCTGCACTACAGATTGAAGCTATGAGATTAATCCCCGACAGAAAAATTATCAGAAATAAAATTCCACGGTTATCCCTGAGGTATACCAGTCCGCTTTTCGCAAGCTGTATAAGCGTTTCGTTTTTTTCGTCGTCATGCTGTATTTGCGGTATTCTGATAAAAAACAGCAACGATAAAAATGCTGCTGCAAATGTAAGCAAATCGAACATTATGACCGCTTCAACGCCTGCAAAAGACATTACAGCCGCCGAAAGTGCAGGCGTCAGTATGGATACAAGTGAATTTGAAAAATATCTCAAACCGCCTGTTTTCTGATAGTGTTTTTTCGGGGTAAGCAGAGTTACTGCCACATCTGACGCAGGAGACTGCACAGAGTTCATAAGACCGTTGAGAGCGTTGATAATATACAGATGCCATATTTCAAGGCTTTCCGCTTTAAGCAATAAAAGAGTGATTACTGTACATAAAGCGGCAAAGCTGTCACAGAAGAGCATAATTGTCTTTTTATTCCACTTGTCGCTTATTGCTCCCGAAAATATACTCATTATAACATAGGGTGCATAGGAACAAACGCTGAGCAATGCCGTTGTAAGTGCCGAGCCGCTGTCCTGATAAAGCATAATTATCAGCGCAAAGCTTGTCATCGAGCTGCCCAATGATGAAAATGATTGGGTAAGCCACAGAATAATAAAGTTTTTGAGTTCTTTTAAGGTTTTCATAATACCTTGCTCCTTTTCAGATTAATTTTAACCGTTTTGCAAGGTATGACGGTGAAATATCTCCACGTAATCCGTCATTCCTCACGTGGAGCTGTGCAGGTGCATAACAACATTTTTATATCATTCCCTTACTACGAAATCATAAAAAATAGTGATGTATACCGCTGTATACATCACTATTATAACACGTTTAAAATAAAAGTCAATACCTTTTTCAGCAGCCCCAGAACTGATACATTTCAAATACAAGTACAGTTGCAATTGTGAGAACATTCCAGATGATATTTAAAATATATCTCCATGGTTTTGCCTTATTTTCAGCCTTGGAGCAAAGTGCCGCTATATCCGATACAACGGCAATTGCCGCAAAAACGGCGCAAATTACTGATACTGACGCAAATATAATACCCATCATTTTTGTAACGCCTATAGGGGAAATAAGTATAGGAACAGTCGCCGCAATTGGTGCTATTTTGAAAAGCTGTGCAAGGCTGATTTGCTTTGAGCCTTTGTATGTCTTACGATTTTTGGCAAGGACAAGTATGAGTTTCACAAATACAATTACAGCAGAAACTATAGCCATAATGAGGAATACAGCCAGAAGTGCTATTTTGGGAATATACATATTGTCCTTAATCAAAGATAAACTTCCCATAATATTAACTGTCTGTGTGCCGTCATCAAGAACTTTCGGAGCTAAAATTCCAGAAATTTCTCCCTCCTGCACAAAATAATAAAGATCATCACCTATGTAAGTAATATCTGCTATACCTGCAACTGTATATTTGCCTTCCTCAACACGAGTCGCAGGCACGCAACTCAGATATGTCATGAAATTTAAAATACCGCTGTGATATGAACGGGAATTTATATAAATTCCGCTTAAATCCAATTTTTCCGTATCCTCTGAATCAGGTACGGCGATTTCAGCTTTGCCCATTATAAGTTCTGTAATTCCCTGAGTTAATTCATATGCTGTTGTCGTATTTGTGAAAACTGCAACTCCCCAGTCGGATTCGGGGTCAAAAACAAAGTTACTTATGCAAGCCAATGTTCCACCGTCATGACCGTATGTCCTTACCTTGAAATCACTATTCCAGAATCCGTAACAGCAGGATATTTCATCAGTATTGCCGTAATAATTACTGCCCTCAAAAATCATAGCCTGTGTTTCGGGATTTTCAAAAAGCGGTGCGGATTCGTCTGTAAGTGCCTTTCCGTATTTTGCAATATCCTCAATTGTACCACAGGCTGAACCTGCGGGATAAATGGGTATAAAGAACAAATCCGTACCCGAAGCAATAACATTATCGTCCTCTGCCGAATAAGCTTTCAGCTTTTCACGCTGTTCACGTACCCACGAATTATCATTGAAATCGGGAGCAACAGAAGTCTGCTCCATTCCAAGCTTGTCAAAAATATGGTTGTTTACATAGTCAATATAGCTTTCGCCGCTTACACGCTCTACGATTAATCCTGCAAGTGCCGTACCATAGTTGGAATATGAGGAAACTTCACCCGGACGCCAGATCTGGGCAGGCTCTAAATCCTGTACCATTTCTTCAAGTGTTGTAAGTTTCTTTTCATCTTCTACGAAAATACTGTATGTACTTTCGCACCAGCCTGCATTGTGATTCATCAGATTGAGCATTGTGATTTTATCATCATATTTCAGATTTTTTAAATATCCCTCAGGAAGATATGTGCGTATATCCTCATTCAGGTCAATTTTGCCCTGTTCATACAATTGCAGAACGCTTACCCATGTGAGAGTTTTTGTAATGCTTCCCCACTCGTATACGGAATTTTCATCGGCGGCAATTTTACTATCCCTGTCGATTTCGCCGTAATATCCTGTATAAACCGTTTCATCGCCGTGAAAAACAGATACGGCAAAGGAAGCATAAGGAACATCTTTAACGTGTTCTTCAATTGCAGCTTCAATATCAGTTACTGCAATTCCCGAAGGTGTTTCTTCTGCGGCAAATGATGAAATACTGCCCATTTGCAGGCATACCGCCGCCGACATAGCAGCGGAAATAATATGTTTAAAATAATTTTTCATTAGTAACTCCTTTAATATATTAATCATTAATGTGTCTATAGTGTAGCATATATTACCGAGAATGTCAACAGTTTATTTGTCATATGTTTCAATGCTTTTGAGTTAAAGCGTTGTTGAAATAAAATATAAGAGCACATAAAGTCCTGATATTGCAAATCAGATGATGAAAATGAAGTTGAGATAAGAAATTATGAATACGGCACAGATGAACTGCGTGCCATGTCCGTGTATCAATCATAAATTATAACTTCCCCGAATAAAATTAATCGGGTGATATTATGAGAAAAATAATTGCTGTTATTATATCTTGTGTCGTATTATTTACTATCGTTAGTCCTTTGTATACTATTGCTGATGATACGGCAAATTCCGCAAAAGCATATGTTCTTATGGAAGCGTCAACGCAGAACGTTCTTGACAGCGAAAATGCGGATATGAAGCTGAATGTGGGCTATCTGTCAAAGCTTATGACAATTCTGCTCATAGCGGAGGATATTGAAACGGGAAAATATCTTATGTCAACGGAGCTTACTGCGTCATCAACGGTAACAGGCACAAAGGGCGCTGTTGTATGGCTTGAAGCAGGGGATAAAATGACAGTTGAGGAACTGCTGAAAGCAGTGATTATCGGCAATGCCAATGACGCTGTTACTGTTCTTGCGGAGAAATCGGAGCAGTCAGTTAAAAATTTCGTAAGGCGGATGAATACTGAGGCTTTTGACCTTGGATTGCGGAATACAGCCTTTTATTCACCCTACGGCTATTATGATGAAAGGGAATACACAACGGCTCACGATATGGCGGTGATTTGTTCACAGCTTGCGAAATATGATTTTCTACGTCCGATTTTCAAGACATGGCGTGATTTTATAAAATCGGGGCAGACTGAACTTGTAAGCGAAAATAAGCTTGCCAATTCATACGAAAGGCACGTGGGTTTCAAGGCGGCACATTCTGACGAAACGGGCTACAATATAGCCGAGGGCGGTATGGATGAAGCAGGCACCTGTTATATTTCCGTTGTTCTCGGAGCAGACAGCGAAGATGAAATGTACAGACAGGCAAAAAGCCTTATTCGAAGCGGATTTACGGATTATAAAGTGACAGCTACCATGTTTCCCGATGAAATGCTCATGCCTATAAAAGTACGTGGAGGATGTGACTCTGCGGTAGAGATCCGTATCAGGGGGCAGAGCAGACTCGTAGTTCCGAAAAGCGTTAAAGAGTTGAGCACAGCTGTTGTTCTTCCGGAATATATTAAAGCTCCTGTTGATAAAGGGCAGAAAATCGGTTCAGCGGCATTCTACAGCGATAAAAAATTGGTATGTGAGATTGATATAATAGCTGCTGAAAATGTAGAAAAACTATCTTTTGGATATGTTTTCAGGAAAACATTGTGCAATATTATCAAATAATGTGGGATGTATTTGTGTTGATTTGCCAAAAGTTCCTGATATTAGTAAATCATTCTAAAATCCCCTTGCAAAAGCTCTGGGAATATGGTATAATTATGTAGATAATTTTATAGTGCGGTTAGGTTTGCTTATCCGCATATATGGAGGTAAAGATAATGTCATTAAAGCTTAACACAAAATATCTTCAGGATTTTGTAAATGCCGACGAAATGGCTGGCATCAAGGCACAGGTTGAAACTGCTGCTGATATGCTTCATAATAAATCAGGTCTCGGCAACGATTTCCTCGGTTGGGTAAATCTTCCCACAGATTACGACAAAGAGGAATTTGCACGCATAAAGGCTGCTGCTGAGAAAATCAAGTCCAATTCCGATATTCTCATCGTTATCGGTATCGGCGGTTCATACCTCGGCGCAAGAGCTGCTATCGAGCTTCTCAAATCGCCTTTCTATAATAATATGAAGAAGGATACACCTGACATCTATTATGTCGGCAACAGCATTAATCCCACATACCTCAACGAAGTAATCGCTCTCTGCGAGGGTAAGGATTTTTCTGTTAACGTAATTTCAAAGTCAGGTACAACAACTGAGCCTGCTCTTGCTTTCAGAATCTTCAAGAAAATGGTTGAGGATAAGTACGGCAAGGAAGAGGCTAAGAACCTTATTTTCGCTACAACTGACAAGGCAAGAGGAACTCTCAAGAACCTCTCCGACGCTGAGGGTTACGAAACATTTGTAATTCCCGATGACGTTGGCGGTCGTTTCTCTGTTCTTACAGCAGTTGGTCTTCTTCCTATCGCAGTTGCAGGCTGTGACATTGACGCTCTTATGAAGGGTGCTGCAAAGGCTCAGCAGGAACTCTGTGCTGACTTTGATAACAATGACTGCTACAAGTATGCTGCACTCAGAAATATCCTTTACAGAAAGGGCAAGTCTGTGGAAATGCTCGTTTCCTACGATCCAAGCTTTGTAATGATGTCAGAGTGGTACAAGCAGCTCTTCGGCGAGAGCGAGGGTAAGGATAACAAGGGTATTTTCCCTGCATCCGTTACATTCTCAACAGATCTTCACTCAATGGGACAGTATATTCAGGATGGCGCAAGAATTATGTTTGAAACCGTTGTTGATATCAAGACTCCCAAGCAGGATCTTTTCCTTGAAGCTGACGAGGAAAATCTCGACGGTCTTAACTTCCTCACAAATCAGAATATGTCCGTTGTAAACCGCAAGGCATTCGAGGGTACAGTTCTTGCTCACACAGAGGGCGGCGTTCCCAATATGATTCTTGAGCTTGCTGATACAACTGAGGAAAGCGTTGGATATATGATTTACTTCTTCGAGAAGGCTTGTGCTGTTTCAGGTTATGTTCTCGGCGTTAATCCTTTCAATCAGCCCGGTGTTGAGAGTTACAAGTCAAATATGTTTGCTCTCCTCGGCAAGCCCGGTTATGAGGGTGCAAAGGCTGAATTAGAGGCTAAATTAGGCTAAAATCGGCTGTGCAGCTTTTGCATTGCTGATTTATGGGAACTCCGTGAGAAATGAAAAACAATTCTTCTGCGGAAAGTTCCCGATATAAGAAACAATAAATCTCTCCGCCTTAAAGCGGGGAAAGGAGAAAAAATATGATTAAGCTTATTACAGGAAAAAAAGGTACAGGAAAAACAAAAATAATCATCGACCAGATCAACGAGGCAGTTAAATCCACAAACGGAAATATTGTTTGCATCGAAAAAGGCGATAACATCAGACGTTCTATCAGCTATAAGGTTAGATGGTGTGACGTTGAGCAGTTCGGCGTTGAGGGTATGGATTGTTTCTATGGCTTCGTTGCAGGTATGCTCGCTGGCAACTATGATATCAAGGACATCTTTGTTGACGGTATCTTCAAGATTGTTGGCAGAGATTACGAGGCTTTCGGCAAGATGCTTGAAAACCTTGACAAGCTTACAGGCGAGGATTCAGTAATTACTTTCACAGTTTCCGCTGACGAGGCTGATCTTTCAGAGAACGTAAAGCAGTTCATCAAGTAATTTCTGTTTTTGAGTTAAATTTTTCCGATATCTCTTGACATACGGAAAAAAATAGTGTATAATATATTTTGTAATGCTTTGAAGGATTTTTTAGTATGATAATTAATTTAAAGCAGCTTTTCAGCATCACAGGTGAGTCAAAAGAATTTGACTACAGCATTGAAGCTTCGGAGCTTTCGGATATTAAGGGTTTTAATTTCAGTTCCCCGATTTCCGTAAAGGGTAAGATTTATAACAAGGCAGGCGTTGTCTACCTGAAATATAATCTTTCGTTTTCTATGGTTGCGGAGTGTGACAGATGCTTAAAGGAAATGGATATACCTTATTCCTTTGACTGTGACCATATCGTAGTTCCCTCTGTAAGCGGCGACAACGATGAGTATATCGTAGCTGACGGTGAGAACATTGAGCTGAATGAAATAGCAGTAACCGATATGCTGCTCCAGTTACCTACAAAAATTCTTTGCAGTGATGATTGCAAGGGTTTGTGTATGGTATGCGGAGCTGACTTGAATGAGGGTAGCTGCGAACATCAAATAACCGAGTCGTGAGACTCTTATAAGGAGGTGCCAACATGGCTGTACCAAAGAGAAAAACTTCTAAGGCAAGACGTGATAAAAGACGTTCTGCTGTTTGGAAGCTCGATACACCTGCAATGTCCAAGTGCGATAACTGCGGTGCTATTAAGGCTCCCCACAAGGTTTGCAAGAACTGTGGATTCTACAAGGGCGTTAAGGTTTTAAATCTGGATGAAGAATAATCAATTTCAGATACGAGGAGGAGAGGAGGCATAGTCTTCTCTCCTTTTTACGTTATTTACAGGAGGGTTATAATTGGTACCAATAAAATCAGTAATAAGCGGCTCTCCTGCTTCGGCTTGCGGCATTGCAGAGGGCGATATTCTTGTATCCGTCAACGGCGAGATAATCAACGATGTGCTGGATTATATGTATTATTCCGCTGATGTCAATGTGGAAATCGTTGTTCTGAGAAATGGCGAGGAGATGAAATTCATCGCCCATAAGGATGAATACGACGATTTAGGACTTGAATTCGACACATTTCTTATGGACATCAAGCGGAGATGCTCCAATAAGTGCGTTTTCTGCTTTATTGACCAGATGCCGCCGAATATGCGTGAAACCCTTTATTTCAAGGACGATGACGCAAGGCTTTCTTTTTTGCAGGGAAATTATGTCACTCTTACCAATTTAAAGGACGAGGACATTGACCGCATTATAAAAATGAAGCTTAACATAAATGTTTCGGTTCATACAACAAATCCGGAACTCCGTGTTAAGATGATGGGCAACAGATTTGCAGGGGAAAAACTGAAATATATCCGCAGACTTGCGGAAAACGGAATATGCCTCAACTGTCAGATTGTCTGCTGTCCCGATTTGAACGATGGCGAGGAATTAAGGCGTACTCTCCGTGATCTGGGTGACCTTATGCCCAATATCAGCAGTATGGCTGTTGTTCCTGTGGGAGTTACGAAATTCAGGGAAAATCTCTTTCCGCTGAAAACCTTTGATAAAAAGGGGGCAGGGGAGACGATTGACATCATTGAAGAGTTTCAGGCTTTATTTCTTGAAAAATACGGTACGAGAGTTGTATTCCCTTCCGATGAATTTTTCCTGACGGCAAAGCGTGAATTGCCTGATATGGAGTATTATGAAGATTTTCCACAGTTTGAAAACGGCGTCGGTATGCTTCGTTCTCTTGTTGACGAGTTTAAAAATGCACTTGAAGATGCAGAGTATGACGGAGGAGAACGACATATCACTATAGCTACGGGATATTGTCCTTATCCCGTTATTAAACAACTCTGTGAGAGTGTTGAAAATAAATTCAACAATATAAAAATTGATGTTATGCCGATACGGAATGATTTTTTCGGCAATACTATAACAGTAACGGGACTAATTACGGCAGGCGATCTTATTTCACAGCTGAAAGGCAGAGATAACGGTACAGAGCTGCTTATTTCCCGATCTATGCTTATGCAGAACAGTGATATTTTCCTTGACGATAAGACAATATCCGATGTGGAAAATGAACTTGATATAAAGATAAAATCGACTCAGAATGACGGATACGAATTACTTGACGCTATTCTGGGGTTATAAAAGAAAGGAGATGTAAATTTTATGTCTTTACCTATAGTTGCAGTTGTGGGACGTCCTAATGTAGGAAAATCCACACTGTTCAACAAGCTTATTGGTCAGAGATTATCAATCGTGGAGGATACTCCCGGTGTAACCCGTGACCGTATATATTCAAAATGCGAGTGGCGTGACAAACAGTTTATGGTAGTTGATACGGGAGGTATCGAACCTGACAGCAACGATGTAATTCTTGCACAGATGCGCCGTCAGTCACAGCTTGCAATTGACAAGGCTGATGTAATTATTCTTGTTACAGATATTCGCTGTGGAGTTACAGCAGATGACTATGCAGTTGCAGATATGCTCCAGAAAAGCGGAAAGCCTGTTGTTCTCTGCGTTAACAAGGTAGACGCCCTTGGTGAGCCGCCACTGGAGCTTTACGAATTTTACAATTTAGGACTTGGCGAGCCTTATCCTGTTTCCTCCGTACATGGACACGGAACAGGTGATATGCTGGATGAAGTCTATAAGCTTCTTCCCAGCGGAGAATCCGAGGAATATGATGACGAATACATCAAGGTTGCAGTAATCGGCAAGCCAAATGCAGGTAAATCTTCACTCATAAACAAAATTGCAGGTGAGGAAAGAGTAATTGTATCCGATATTGCTGGTACAACCCGTGATTCAACGGATACAGTAATTGAAAATGAATATGGTAAATTTGTGTTCATTGATACCGCAGGAATCCGAAAAAAGTCAAAAGTAACTGAGAAAATTGAGCATTACAGCGTATTGAGAGCGTATATGGCTGTTGACCGTTCAGATGTGTGCGTAATTATGCTTGATGCCACAGAAGGCTTTACAGAGCAGGACTCAAAGGTTGCCGGATATGCCCACGAACAGGGAAAAGCCTGCGTTGTAGCCGTTAATAAGTGGGATTTGGTTGAAAAGGACGACAAGACAATGCAGGAATTCCGCACAAAGCTTGAAAATGATTTCAGCTTTATGTCCTACGTGCCTTTTGTATTCATATCCGCAAAAACAGGTCAACGTATCAATAAACTGTATGAACTTATAAAATATACCAACGACCAGAACAGTATGAGAATATCAACAGGAATGTTAAACGATGTTCTTGCATATGCTACTACAAGAGTTCAGCCGCCATCTGATAAGGGTAAGCGTCTGAAAATTTACTATATGACACAGCCGTCAACAAAGCCGCCAACCTTTGTAACCTTTGTTAACAAAGCGGAATTATTCCATTTTTCTTACAGAAGATATATTGAAAATCAGATCCGTTCAACATTCGGATTAGAGGGAACTCCTGTTCGCTTTGTTGTACGTGAAAGAGGAGGTAACGATAAATAATGAAAGTTTTATTTGCATTGCTCATAGCTGCATCACTTGGCTATTTTCTTGGAAGTCTTAACTTCTCCATAATCGTAGTTAAGCTTCTTAAAGGCAGAGATATCAGAACTGTAGGAAGCAGAAATGCAGGTCTTACAAATACTTACCGTTGTTTTGGTCCACAGTGTGCATTATTTACACTTATTGGCGATCTTTTAAAGGGTGTAGTGGCAGTACTTCTTTCACAGGCTTTTGCAAGCCTTTTAAAAGTAGGATTTGCCCCAGACAATGAAGTGAGGTATATAGGCTTTATTGCAGGTTTCTTCGCAATCCTTGGTCATGTATTCCCAATTTACTACGGTTTCAAGGGCGGCAAGGGAGTGCTTGTAGGCGTGGCTTCGTTTATTCCCATTGATCCCAGAGTATTCTTTGCACTTCTCATTGTGTTTATTGTGATACTTTCAATTTCAAAATACGTTTCTATTTCTTCCATTCTCGGAGCATTCTATGCACCTTTGGCAATATTCCTTATGTCACTTATTGTTGACGGTGAAAAGTTCGGCAGAAGTCTGCTTTATATGCTTCTATGTATTCCTATGGCAGGAATGGTTGTATATATGCACCGTTCTAATATGGAACGCTTTATGGCAGGAACAGAATCGAAATTTACTTTTAAATTTAATAAAAATCAGTAATCTGTATAGATAGATTACAATAAAGGGAGGTATATCAATGGCAAATATCGTAATTCTCGGCTCAGGAGGTTTTGGTCTGAGCCTTGCCATTACAGCCTTTAAGACAGGCAGGCACAATGTAACCGTATGGTCAAAATTTCAGGAGGAAATTGATGAAATCCGTCTGAAAGGCGAGCATATCCACAAACTTCCGGGAGTGGCAATTCCCCCTGAAATTCATCTTACAAGCGATATTTCATGCATAGAGGGCTGTGATATTCTCATATTCGGTATACCTTCAAGCTTTCTCCGCCCTGTTGCACAGCTTGCAAAGCACTACGTGACAAAGGATATGATAATTGTCAATTCCGGTAAGGGTATAGAGGAAGGCAGTCTTAAACTTCTCAGCCAGGTTATTGAGGAGGAAATGGGAACTGATAAGCTTGTTGTCCTTTCAGGTCCCTCTCATGCGGAGGAGGTTGCACGATCTATCCCTACTGCTATTGTCGCCGCTTCACGTAATAAGGAAGCCGCACGATATATACAAGAGCAGCTTGGCAGTGATAAGCTGAGAATATATCTCAACGATGATGTTATCGGCTGTGAACTTGGCGGTGCGCTGAAAAATATCATTGCTCTCTGCTGTGGTATATGTCTTGGTATGGGTTACGGTGATAATACAAAGGCAGCACTAATGACAAGAGGTATGCACGAGATAATGCGTCTTGGCGTTGCAGCAGGAGCTGATCCCATGACATTCGGCGGTCTTACAGGTCTTGGTGATCTCATAGTTACCTGCACAAGCTTGCACAGTAGAAATGCAAGAGCAGGAAAGCTTATAGGCGAGGGTATAGCTCCGCAGGAAGCAGTACGTCAGGTCGGCACTGTTGAGGGCTACTGGTGCTGTCATACAGCTTATGAGCTTGCAAAAAAGCTTGGCGTGGAAATGCCGATTACAGAACAGCTCAATGAAGTTCTTTTCAACGGCGGAAAAATACAGGACGCAATGGTAAAGCTCATGGGACGTCCCATGATAAACGAGCGTGAGGTATACTAATCATTCTGGAGGAAACTATGACTGAAATTCGTGAGTACAGAGGCCACATAAGAAACTGGAAACAGCTTTGCATAGAGCTTGACATAGACAGCACACTTGACAAAGAGTACCGTGAAAAAGCTATAATCATAGCTGCTTATGAAAAATGGGGCAGAGATATGGGTGAACATCTTTACGGTATGTTTGCTTTCTGTCTATGGGACGGAGAAAAGCTTTTCGCAATGCGTGACCATTTTGGTACAAAGCCATTTTTCTATTATGTCACTGATGAGGGAAATCTTCTTTGCAGCGGCTCAATCCGCAATATTATTGCAGGGGAGGGCTTCAAAAAGGAGCTTAACAGAGATATGCTCCAGATTTATATGTCACTTACCTACGTTGGCGGAGAGGACACATTTTTCAAAGGTATGAAAAAGCTTATGCCTGGACATTACCTTGAATTTGCCGATGGAAAGCTTGAAATCCACCGCTACTGGAAGCCAGAATTCAATCCCGACCATTCAAAGACATTGAACGAATGGGCTGATGAGATTCATTCCACACTTCTCGGCATTATGCCTGAGGTGCTTGACGAAAATGAAACGGCTGAATCATTCCTTTCGGGTGGAGTTGATTCTTCATATGTCCTTGCAGTTTCCGATGTAAAGGTAACAAATTCCTGCGGCTATGATGACGAGAGATTTGACGAATCGCCTCTTGCAAAACAGACTGCGGATTTGCTTGGCAGGGAAAATAACCGCTGCTGTATAACTCCTGAAATGTATTTTGGAATTGTACCGTGGGTTATGGAAAATATGGAGCAGCCTTTGGCAGATGCTTCGGCAGTTGCATTTGCACTTGGCTGTCGTGCTACAGCAGAGCATACAAAAATTTGTTATTCAGGGGAGGGTTCTGATGAATTTTTCGGCGGATACAATATGTACCGCAATGCTGAGAGATACGGCAATAATCTGAAAACCTTCTATGTAGGTAATACAAATATTATGAAAGAGGACGAAAAACAGCGTATCCTCAAAACTTACAATCCCGATGTACTTCCTTTAAATATTGCTAAGGATATTTATGCAGAGAATGAGGGCTGTGATCCTCTTACAAAAATGTCGGATATTGATATCCGCATATGGCTTGAGGGCGATATTTATCTCAATGTGGACAAAATGAGTACAGCAGCAGGTCTTGAGGTACGTATGCCCCTTACAGACAGACGAATATTTGATATTGCTTCGCGTATGCCATCGGAGCATAAAATCAACGAGGAAGCCAATAAAGCGGCTCTCCGTACTGCGGCTGCAAAGGTTCTTCCCGAAGAAATTGCATTCCGCAAAAAGCTTGGATTTATCGTGCCTATCAGAATATGGCTTGCAGATGAGCGATATAATGCCGATGTAATGGCTAAATTTGACAGTGATACAGCGGCTGAATTCTTCAATATTGATGAAATCAAGGCTATTTTTGCTGATTATATCGGTGGAAACTCCGATAACTGGAGAAAAATCTGGACAATATACACGTTCCTTGTATGGTACGATATATATTTCAAAAATTGAGTTTTGTCGGATAGCGGGGATTTTTCCCCGTTAATCCCGAATAAAGGAGAAAAAAATGTCAAATAAGGTAACTACACGTTTTGCCCCGTCACCAACGGGATTCATGCACATAGGAAATCTTCGTACTGCTCTTTATTCCTATCTTCTTTCAAAGTCGCAGGGTGGTAATTTTATCCTGCGAATTGAAGATACCGATCAGGAGCGACTTGTTGAGGGTGCAGTTGATGTTATTCTCGATACTCTTAAATCAACAGGTATTGAATATGATGAAGGTCCTGCAAAGGACGGCGGTCACGGCCCTTACATCCAGAGTGAAAGACTTCCTATTTATAAGGAATATGCTGAGAAGCTTATTGCTGACGGACACGCTTACTACTGCTTCTGCTCAAAGGAGCGTCTTGACTCTCTCAAGGACGAAAACGGTATCGGCGGTTATGACGGTTTCTGCCGTGATAAGAATTACACAGCTGAGGATGCAGCACGTCATAAGGCAGAGGGCGGTAATGTTGTAATCCGTCAGAAAATGCCTACAGAGGGCAAGACAGCATATGTGGACGTGGTTTACGGCGAGGTTGAAATTGACAATACCGAGCTTCGTGACCAGATTCTCATTAAGGACGACGGCTACCCCACATATAATTTCTGCCACATTGTTGACGATTATCTTATGGGTGTAACTCATGTTGTAAGAGGTAACGAGTATCTCACTTCAACTCCAAAATATTGCCTGCTCTATGACGCATTCGGCTGGGACAGACCGACATATGTTCACCTGCCATTGCTTATGGGTAAAGACGATGAGGGCAAGGTTTCAAAGCTTTCAAAGCGTCACGGTGCAGTCAGCTTCCACGACCTTGTAAATGACGGTTATCTCCCTGAGGCTATAGTTAACTATATAGCTCTTCTTGGTTGGTGTCCAAAAGATACAAATGAGGAATTTTTCACAATGGACGAGCTTAAAGCGAATTTCTCCATTGAGGGATTGAGTAAATCTCCAGCTGTATTTGACTATGAAAAGCTGAAATGGTTCAACTCTGAATACATCAAGAAGCTTCCCGAAGATGTATACGCTGAAAAGGCTCTGCCGATTCTTGACGGTATCTGCGAAAGCTACATCAACACAAAGAAGCTTTCAGCACTTCTCCACACAAGAATTTCTTATTTCAACGAAATCAAGGATATGATTGGATTTGTTACTTCCCGTCTGCCTATGGAGGGCGACCTGTACACCAATAAAAAGAACAAGACAACTCCCGAAAACTGTCTTGAAGTTCTTGTGGATTGTCTGCCAATTCTTGAAGCTGTTGAAAGCTGGGATAATGACACACTTTTTGCGGTTCTTAAAGAATATGCCGCATCAAAAGAGAAAAAGGCTGGTGCAGTTATGTGGACAATCCGTGTAGCTGTTGGACGTCAGGCTGTAACTCCAGGAGGAGCTACAGAGCTTATGGAAGTGTTTGGCAAGGAAGAATCAATCGGACGTATCAAGCAGGCGATTGAGGAATTAGCATAAATTTAAGGGTATCGGATTTTCCGATACCCTTTTTGTTTTTTATTCACTTACAGTAGTTATCGAAGTTGTAACTGTAAATTCTGTTGTTACAGCAGAGGACAGCGTAGTATCAGTAGGGGAGGGAGTGGCAGCATTCAGCACAACGTCAGAAAATGTAATTTTCAGCAGATTATTTGGCATTTCAAATGTGTGGATATTTCCGTTTCCGTCAATAGAAAGGCTATAATCACCGCCCTCCAGATTTCCTGAAATCTGGAGTAAGCCTTCATTTTCTGTACCTGTAAGCGTTTCCTGTGAAGCGAGAGAATCAACGGCCTCCATAAGATTTGTAAGCATAGCTTTAACAGGAATTGCCGATTTCGGAACAGAAAAATCAAGTCCCTTATAGCTTGCTTTTACAACATTTTCCTCAAATGCAAGCTTTACACCGCTTAAAGTATTCGGCGATTCAAATTCTGCTACCCAATTTTTGTCACTATTTCTGGTAATAGTACCCTCGGCAGTAAGTTTATCCAGGTTTACAGACATTTTTGCAGTGAATGGCGAAGCAAGATTGTTTTCACTCTTTGTCTGTGAGTTCATGGGCGAATTGCATGATGTAGCGGAAACAACACATAAAAATGCAATAACGGATGATAAAAGTCTTTTCATTGTAGTAATCTCCAATCAATAAATATCCTTTTAACATCCGTTATTTCAGAGTAATTGCATCACTGATTATACCTTGCCCTGTTTTGCTTTAAGAATACGGAAAGCGTCGGAAAGACAGTCAATGATATCACGGGGGAGCATTGCCTCCTGACCGATTTTTTCGGCAGCAGCATCACCTGCAAGACCGTGCATATATACGCCTGCGCAAGCGGCATCATAAGGCGAGAAGCCCTGTGCTACAGCAGAACCGATAATACCTGAAAGAACATCTCCGCTTCCGCCACGGCTCATACCTGCATTACCTGTATGGTTTGCGGCTGTATTGAATTTATCGGAAACAATAGTACCTGCACCTTTCAGAACGACGGTTACACCATGTTTTTCTGCGTATTTTTCAGCAACCATAATACGGTTCTCATTAATTGACTGTGCGTCACAGTTGAGCAGTCTTCCCATTTCTCCGGGGTGAGGTGTAAGGATAACCTCTGACTTCCTGTTTACTAATATTTCTATGTCGGATGCTATACAATTTATTCCATCTGCATCAATAATTATGGGACAGAATGAATTTTCAACTACAAATCGTAAAATTTCCGTTGTATCCTTAGTTACACCCATACCCGAACCAATAACTACAGCTGTTGCTCTTTTCATTTCATCAAGGAGCTTTATTCTGTTGGATTCAGTAAATGCCATAAAGCCGTTGCTGTCACTGTCGAGCTCGGTGTATGTGGCCTCGGGAGCAAGAACAGAAACTGTATCTATACATCTGCTTACAGAAGCAACCTTGACAAGACCTGCTCCGCTTCGCAGTGCTCCAAGAGCCGCAAAAGCAGCTGCACCACGCATGGAACTACTGCCTGATATGACAAGTACGGTGCCGAATATTCCTTTGTGAGAGTCCTGCTCACGCTTTGGCGGAAAACCTGCTAAACAGTCACGGTCAATGCGGTGGTACCCATGTTCACCGTCAAGACAGTCATATGCCCTTGCAGGTATACCTATATCAGCAACACTTATTTTACCACACAGCTTTTTGAGGGGATACTGTGTCATTCCGAATTTAAGACAGCCGAGGCATATTGTTTCGTCAGCCTTGAAACATCCTGGTGAAACAGTACCCTTTGAGCCGTCGCCGCCGCTGGGGATATCGACTGAAATTTTATATGCGCTTGTACCTATTGAAAAAATTGCCATAAGATCACTATCCAGCTTGCCCTTGAAACCTGTACCGAATACACCGTCAATGAGTACATCGGCAGATACAACAGCGCGGCGGACAGATGTCATACGTTCTTTTTCTTTGATAAGTATTTTTTCAATAGCTGTAGGCTCTTTTTTGTTTTTCAATGAAGTGATGTCTCTGTCGTAGAGAGCAGAATAATCAAGCTCAGCGGCTTCAATTGCGGCTTCGATATTTTCGCTTCGGTAGCCTGTTACAATATTAACTTTGTCAGGGAGACTGTCAAAATACTCCTTTGCAAGGTCGGTTGAAGGTTCTTTTACAAGATTTACAACAGTAACGTGATAACCACGGTAAACAAGTATATTTGCTGCAACAAAACAATCGCCGCCGTTATTTCCGCTTCCGGCGAGAAAAACAATACTTGTGCGTTCGGGTATCTGATTTTCTGCCGAGCAAATCTGTATAACACGTTCAGCTATTTTTCTGCCTGCATTCTGCATTAGCTCCTTTGGCGGTACTCCAAGCTTTTTAGCCTGTTTTTCTACCTTTGTCATCTGTTTTGTGGTTACAATTTGCATTAATATCACTCCTTATTATAAATATATTGAGAGAATATTTATTGTGTCAGATATTATCAGCAATATCTGATAAATAGACGTTGTCCATATCCCTTTTCACCTTGTTTTTTAATGTAGGATTTAAAAATTTGACTATGTTGGAAAGCATTTTTTCATTTGGGACGAAAACAAGACGGGTATTACCATAGCCTTCATGCTGGAAATCGGCGAAGTATTCATTTTCTACTATATTATCAGTTGCAAATACAATTGTCATATCAGAGGTTTCTTCGGGAATTTCGTTTGTGTACTTTCCGAAGGAAGTAAACTTACTTACAGAAATTGTAAGCATTTCTTTTCTTTTGGTCTGATTGATAATCTTATCAATATCAAGCTCGCCGTTTGTAAATGTATACTCATATTCAACCTTGAAATTTCTGTAAAGGAAAAACGTACCCACACCAATTGCAACAGCCACAAAAAGCAGCAGAAATGAAAAAACAAAACCTGCGATTAATGCTAAAAATGTAAGCAGCATTCCGAGAATTAAAATAATACAGGTTTTCATTCTGTCCGATCCTGTGGGTTTGTGCTTTACAAGCTGTTCTGCAAAATTATCCATAATTTTTCTCCATTCTTTATTGAATTTTTATCATATACTAATATAATAACATATTTTTCTGATAATTTCAATAATTAAATGGAAAATTTTCAGAAAATACTTGATTTTTTTTTAATATGCTGATATAATATATATTGTAATAAAACTCAACGACTGAGAGAGTAAGCTGAAAATGATGTCCACAGAGAGGAATGCGTTGGTGTAAGTATTCTGACGGAGTATCAGCCGAAGTTCACTCACGAGAGGCGATATTGAAGGGCGTTATACCTTGTAGATTTCGACGCAAGCCTGCGTTATAGGCAAGAGAGTGTCGGCTCTCCCGAAAATGGGTGGTATAACAAGTTAGTCTTGTCCTGTTTGGGATGGGACTCTTTTTCATATTCGGCACAAATACATATTTTACAGGAGTGATTTTTTTGAAAGAACAGCTTGAAAGAATTGAAGTGCTGGCGAAACAGGAACTTGAAGCTTGCACAGACATTAAGGCACTTGACGATTTAAGAGTCAAGTATCTTGGAAAAAAAGGTGAGCTTACTGCTATATTAAAGCAAATGGGTAAGCTTTCAGCAGAAGAAAGACCGATTATAGGACAGCTTGCAAATCAGGTTAGAGCTGATATTGAAGAAGCTCTCAGCACAAAGCTTGCAGCATTAAAGGCTGAGGTACAGGCTGCACAGCTTAAATCTGAAACAATTGACATTACTCTCCACGGAAAGACAGCTCCAATGGGTAAGCTTCATCCACTTACAAAGGTTGAAAATGAAATCCGTGAAATTTTCATGGGTATGGGCTTTGATATCGCAGACGGTCCCGAGATTGACGACGATTATCATGTATTCGAAGCTCTCAATCTTCCACCTGACCACCCTGCAAGAGATACACAGGATACATTCTATATCGAGGGAACAGATGAAACAGTTCTCCTCCGTACACAGACTTCATCTGTACAGGTTCACGTTATGGAGACACAGAAACCTCCGATTCGTATTATTTCACCCGGTCGAGTTTTCCGTTCTGATGCAGTAGATGCTACACATTCACCTCTTTTCCACCAGATTGAGGGACTTGTAATTGACAAGGGTATAAAAATGAGCGACCTCAAGGGAACTCTTGAAATGCTTATGAAGAAGCTTTACGGTAATGACTGCAAGCTTCGTTTCCGTCCTCACCATTTCCCATTCACAGAGCCTTCATGTGAAGTTGATATAAGCTGCTTCAACTGCGGCGGATGCGGATGCTCTATGTGTAAGGATGAGGGATATATCGAGCTTCTCGGTGCAGGTATGGTTCATCCTAAGGTACTCGAAAACTGCGGTATCGACAGTACTGAATATTCAGGTTTTGCATTCGGACTTGGTCTGGAGCGTATGGTTATGGGACGTTACGACATTAACGACCTCCGTCTGCTTTATGAGAACGATGTAAGATTCTTAGAGCAATTCTGAGCATGAACAGATATATCAAAGCAATTATATTTTCAAGGATTCTGCTTATATTATCGCTTATTCTTTCGTTTGCTTATGATTTGCTGTATATTATTGCTTTTGTAATGAGTGTGTTTGTATATGACAACGCAGATGAAATTACATATATCACCTGTATTTTCAATGTATTATTCACATCATGCTTCGTCGGAGCAATGATTGTGCTTGCACGCAGGTATATGGAGCAAATTCGCAATATTAAAAAGGTTTACGACGGTGATATTAAAGCTCACCTTGAAGAATGTGATAATATAATTTCAAGCCGTTTTTTCTTCTTCCATGACCATTTTATCAGCTTTGATAATCCCATGATTTGCGATTATGATGAAATTCATACAGTCTATCACTGGTATCGTCGTAAATATGGTAAGGGTTCTTCATATTATATGATGGCTTTGAAGCTGAAGGATGGAAGAATATTTTATCTTAATTGTACAAGTGAAAAAAGTCAGAATAAAGCTGTCAGTGAGTTTAAAAAATATGTTCCAACAGCAAAAACTATATATGCAAAACCAAAATAATTTGAAAAGACTTGGATTAATGAATTTATCAATGAAATGGCTTGACAGTTATGTAAAATCCGATATGCCTACAAAAGATAATTCTCACACTTTTACAATTGCATAAAATTAAAAATAAGTGGTTCGGATTTTTATAAAGCTATTGAATTTTTAAAAATGAGAGTAAAATAATGATGATTTACTACTCATTACATAAAATGAAAGCGATAGTTTTTACAGTTTATAATATTACAAATATAAACAGAGATTATATAAGGGTTTAGGGATTATACTATGGAAAATAAAAAAAACAATGGCTTACTGTTAGTGGCTGTTTTTATACTTTGTTCATCAATATTAATTGCTTTAATAAGAAATGGAAACATTTTATTATTCATATTGTTATTGATATTGTTCGCTTATATAATAATTTCCGGAATAATATCAAGAGGAAACAACAAAAAATCATTATTTGAACGCCTTGGAATATCAAGTGAAGATGAATTATCGGCGGTGCTTAGTGAGTTTGATGTTCTTGTATCAGATAAACTTTACATAAGGAATGGACTTATTGTAAATATTGATTCCTATAAAAGTTATCATTTATACGAAATCAAAAATGTGGAAAAACATAATATTACTCATCGCAACAGAACAATGAGCTACGAAACATATGAACTGATAATATACACGGAAACGACAACCGGTACTTTATATTATTATACAAACAAAAGCGGACGTGATTGTGCATATCTTCTTTTGGTACGTGAGATTTCGGAGTCAAAATCAAGAACTGCAAAAGTCACAAGTCAGGATATAATCAGCAATGAACTTGCATATTCATCTGATGAATACGAAGGTATGATAATGGACGACGAAGATATTGAGGACAGAGAAAGCAGAAGTGACTGGCTTGGATAAAGCAGAAACCAAAAACTATGACGGTTAGCTTGGCAGCATGTAAGCTGCAATAAATTAAACGGAGGTAATTCAGATGAATTTATCAATGAAATGGCTCGCTGATTATGTTGATGTCAACGTGCCTATAAAAGATTATTGTCACGCTCTTACAATGAGCGGTTCAAAGGTAGAGGGCTATGAAATTGAGGGAGAGAATATTTCCAAGGTTGTAGTAGGAAAAATTCTCTCAAAAGGACCTCACGAAAACGCTGATGCTCTCTTTGTATGTCAGGTTGAAGTAGGAGCAGACGCTCCCATTCAGATTGTAACTAATGCAAAAAATGTCAAGGAGGGCGATATTGTCCCTGTTGCTCTTGACGGTGCAACACTTCCCGAGGGTAAAATCAAGAAAGGCAAGCTCCGTGGCGTTGAAAGCTTCGGTATGTTCTGTGGTCTTGATACTCTCGGACTTGCAATTAACGATTTCCCTTACGCTGACCCAGAGGGAGTTCTCGTAATTGAAGAAGAATGTGAAATCGGACAGGATATTCACGACGCTCTTGGACTTAACGATACATCAGTTGAGTTTGAAATTACATCAAACCGTCCTGATTGCCTTAGCGTAATCGGTCTTGCAAGAGAAACAGCCGCAACATATAACCTGCCCCTCACTGTAAAAGAGCCTAAATTCGAGGGCATTGAGGGCGATATCAACGAGATGCTCAAAGTTGATATTCACAACACAGAGAAGTGCCAGAGATACTGTGCAGGTATCGTTAAAAACGTAAAAATCGGACCTTCACCTCGCTGGATGAGAGAAAGACTCCGTGCAAGCGGTGTTCGTCCTATCAACAATTTCGTTGATATTACAAATTACGTAATGCTTGAATATGGTCAGCCTATGCACGCATTTGACCTCCGCTATGTTGAGGGCGGTCACATCAATGTAAGAAACGCTGTAAATGGCGAAAAGATTATGACTCTTGACGGTGTTGAGCGTGAACTTACAGAGGATATGCTCGTTATTGCTGACGAGAAGAAACCTGTTGCAGTTGCAGGTGTTATGGGCGGTGAGTACAGCGGAATTATGGAAGACACAACAACAGTTGTATTCGAGTCCGCATACTTTGAGCCGTCACAGGTTCGCCGTACTTCTAAGAACCTCAAATTAAAGTCTGACGCTTCATCACGTTATGAAAAAGGCGTTGACCGTCTTATTTCAATGACTTGCCTTAAACGTGCATTTGAGCTTGTTGAGGAACTAGGAGCAGGTGAGGTTGTAAAATCTGTAATTGACTGCGATTACACAGATAAGACCCCTGCTTGTGTAGATTTCGATTCTGCTTGGATTAACGAATTCCTTGGAACTGAAATTCCCGAAACCGATATGATTGATTATCTCAATCGCCTTGGTTTTGAGGTTAAGGACGGTAAGGTTTATGCACCTTCATTCCGTATTGACATTGAGTGCCGTGCTGATATTGCAGAAGAAGTTGCAAGAATTTACGGCTACAATAACATCCCCTCAACTGATTTCAGAGGAGTTGCAAAAGCTGAATTCACAGAGGAACAGAAATTTGTACGTACATTAAGAAACACATCTGCATCACTTGGCGGATATGAAATTGCTACATATTCATTCGTTTCACCTAAGTATTTCGATAAAATCAGACTTCCTGAGGACAGCAAGCTCCGCAAGGTTGTAAGAATTGTAAATCCTCTTGGTGAGGACACAAGCGTTATGAGAACAACAACAATTCCTTCAATGCTTGATGTGCTTTCATTCAACTACAATAACCGCAACGAAAAGGCTTGCCTCTTTGAGATTTCCAAGGAATATATTCCTGTTGATGAAAAGCGCAACTATGAGGGTGACGAGGCTATTCTTGTAAACAGCGGAAAGCTCCGCCACGAGTATGAATACCAGCTTCCCGATGAATTCCAGCGTCTCACAATCGGTATGTATGGCGGTGAGGCAGATTTCTACACATTAAAGGGAATGATCGAGCAGATTTTTGCTGAAATAAACATCGACGACGTTGAGTATATCCGTGCTAATGACTGTGATATATTCGATGAGAAATCAGCGCTTCACCCAGGCAGAAGTGCAGTTATTGTCAAGGACGGTAAATATCTCGGAATTATGGGTGAAGTGCATCCAGAAGTGCAGGAAAATTACAAGCTTGGCGTTAAGACATATGTCGCAAAGCTTAATATTCCTGAAATGCTTGAGCTTTCATGCGATGAGATTTCATATAAGCCCCTTCCTAAGTTCCCTGCATCAACTCGTGACCTCAGCGTAATTGTTGATGACGAGGTGCCTGTAGCAGAGCTTGAAAAGGCTATCCGTGGAGCTGTAGGCAAAATTCTTGAAAAGGTTACACTTTTCGACGTATATAAGGGCAAGCAGATTGAGGAGGGCAAAAAGTCGGTTTCATACTCAATTTCAATGCGTTCACACGAGGGGACACTTACAGACGAGCAGGCTGACGGTGCAATGAAAAAGGCACTTAAAGCACTTGCTGAAATTGGTGCAGAACTCAGAATGTAATTTATGTGGGAAAGAGATAAGAAAATTCTGATTGTTGAAATGTTTATTTGTATTTTAACAATTGTAAGCACAGCAATAAAAGTATTTCTTCATAACAGTAAAATTTCAATTGTATTTCTGTTTATAGAGATAGTTTTGCTTCTTTTCCTTGTTGTTATCTACTTTATAGCAAAGAAAAAGAATACTAAGAAATAATCAAAAAAACCGACAATTAGGGCATAAATGCTTTAATTGTTGGTTTTTCTTCATTTTGTCCACCTTTTATTCATTTTATCCGTTGACATATATTACAAATTGATTTAAAATTTATATATAGGATTTAGTCTGTTTAAATTTTGGGTTTAAGGCAATATTACTTTAAAATATGATATGCCTTTATTCTGGATAATTAATGAGGTGTTAAAAATGAAGAATTCATCAAAGGTATGCAGAGCTATTTCTGCATTATGTGTCGCTGTTTTATGCACAACTGCCGCAACATCAACTCTGCCTGCAAAGGATACAGCAGTTGCAGCTGCAACTTCAACTGTATGCAACCCTATCATATGGTCGGACGTTCCCGATTGCGATGTAATCAGAGTAGGGGACACATACTATATGGTCAGTACTACTATGTATTTCACACCTGGTGCTCCTATTATGAAGTCGAAAGACCTTGTTTCGTGGGAGCTGTGTAATTATGTTTATGATATTCTTGCTGACGGAGATGTGCAGAATCTCACCAACGGCAAGCATGACTACGCACACGGTCAATGGGCGACGAGTCTGCGATATCACGACGGAATGTACTATGTATTCTTCGGTAGTTACGGAACAGGAAAGTCATATATCTATAAGACAAATGATATTGAAAACGGCACGTGGACACGTTCCGAAATCAACGGAATGTATCACGATGCTTCAATGCTGTTTGATGATGACGGAAGAAATTATCTCGTATATGGCGGCGGCGGAGAAATCCGCATAAAAGAGCTTAATTCCGAAATGACAGGCTTCAAGTCAGGCGGTGCAGATAAGGTACTTTTCAAAACAGGACTTGATAACCTTGCAGGCGAGGGCGCACACATTCAGAAAATCGGCGATTACTATTATGTGTTTATTATCGCATGGCCAAGCACCAGCGGAAGAATTGAACTTGTTTACAGAAGTAAAGATATTCTCGGCAATTACGAGGGAAAAACAATTCTCAATTCAGGTATCGGCTCATATGGTGCAGGAGTTGCACAGGGTGGAATTGTTGATACTCCCGACGGCAAATGGTACGGTATGCTGTTTCAGGACCACGGCTCAGTAGGACGAATTCCTGCCCTTGTTCCTGTTAACTGGGTAAATAACTGGCCTGAAATGGGCGTTAACGGAAAAGTTCCCGTTACATTTGAAATTGAGGGCGAATTCACAGGTACACAGCTTGCAAAAGATGATGATTTCTCATATTCTTCAAATAACCTTGACCTTGTGTGGCAATGGAATCATAATCCCGACAATACAGCATGGAGTGTTACAGAGCGTGAAGGATATCTGCGCCTTACAAATAAAACTCTTGCAACCAATCTTCTCAATGCAAAGAATACTCTCACACAGCGAACAGAAGGACCTTCCTGTTCAAGTGTAATAAGGCTTGACACAAAGGGCATGAAAGTCGGTGACCATGCAGGATTGTCAGCATTTCAGTTCAAATATGGTAATGTGGGAGTATATGTTGCAGACAATGGAGCAAAGAAAATATATATGTCAGAAAACGGAGGATATTCAGGAAGCGCACAAGTTACAGACAGCTATAACAAGATAATCGAGGAAGTAAATCTTAACGGTGATGAAATCTATCTCAAAGAAGAATTCACTTTTGCTACAGTAAAAGACGATATGAGTTCCTCCAATAATATAGATAAGGTAAAATTTTTCTATTCACACGACGGACAGAACTGGACACGTATCGGTAATGAATTGAGTATGTCATATGATTTGAAGCTGTTTACAGGCTACAGAAGTGGTATTTACAGCTATGCAACAAAGAATACAGGCGGCTATGCTGACATTGACTTCTTTGATTATGAACGTGCAGAGTGGAATGAAGCACAGACTGTGGAGCCTAATGAGTTCGGCTGGTATTCTGTAAGCGGATTTGAGAGCAGCAATGATAAATGGACTGGCAGAGGAAGTGCGTCAGTTGCATCTTCTTCTGAAGCTTCATTTGTGGGTAACAGTTCGCTTTATGTAAATATAAGAGAAGCAGCCTGGAACGGTGCAACAATATCTCTAAGTAAAAATGTATACAAAAACGGCGAGAGTTACAGCTTTAGTGCAAATGTAATGTTCAATGAGGGTGAAGAAATTAATAATTTCTTTATGAAACTACAGTATGTCGGTGCTGACGGCGAAACTTATTATGCACCTGTTGCAGAGGGTGCGGCAAAGAAAAACCAGTGGATACAACTTGCAAATTCATCCTTTACAATTCCTGAAGATGCAAAAGATATGCAGTTATATGTTGAAACTGAAAGCGGTACTGACTCTTTCTATCTCGATGAGGTTATAATGGCCATTGACGGAACAGGTATTCTTGGTGCAGATAAGCCCATAAAGCTTTTACCAGCAGATTTTAATTATGACGGTAGAGTTGATGTTTTTGACTTATGTCTTGCAAGAGAGTGTGTAGGTGAGAATAAAAGAACATTTATACCAAGCGTTGCTGATGTTGACAAAGACAGTGAATTTGGCGAAAATGACCTGATACTTATACAGGATTTTCTCTTGGGTAAGATAGTTGAATTTCCGATAGCAGAGTAAAATGAAAGGGCAGGGGAGAACCCCCTGCCTTTTTTACGTAAAAAACCGCACAGATAATTCTGTGCGGTTTATCATTTTCTTATGAATTTCTCTTTGCTTCGATATCTGCAAGTGCGTCCTTACGGGAAAGATTAATTCTTCCCTGACGGTCAATTTCTGTTACCTTTACAACGATTTCATCGCCGATAGATACGATATCTTCAACCTTTTCAACTCTTGATTTATCAAGCTTAGAGATGTGAACAAGTCCGTCCATACCGGGAACAATTTCAACAAATGCGCCGAATTCCATAATACGAACAACCTTACCTCTGTAAATAGCACCTACTTCAGGGCCATTTGCAATTGTATCAACAATCTGGAGTGCCTTTTTAGCCTCGTTGCCGTTGATACCGCTGATAAATACATTACCTTCATCGTTGATATCAATCTTTACATTGCAGTCAGCTGAAATCTTCTGGATAACCTTACCGCCCTGACCGATAACCTCACGGATTTTATCAACGGGAACCTTTGTCTGGAGCATTTTAGGAGCATACTCATTAACCTCTGCACGTGGTGCAGGAATAGCCTTGAGCATAATTTCATCAAGAATGTAAAGACGAGCTTTTCTTGTCTTTTCAAATGCTTCCTTAATGATAGCGGGTGTAAGACCGTCAACCTTGATATCAACCTGAATAGCTGTGATACCGTTGTGAGTACCGCCAACCTTGAAGTCCATATCGCCGAAGAAGTCCTCAAGTCCCTGAATATCAACCATAGTCATGAACTCGTCACTGTCTGGGAGTGTGATAAGACCACAGGAGATACCTGCAACAGGAGCTTTAATCGGAACACCTGCGTCCATAAGAGCAAGTGTAGAACCACAGATTGAACCCTGTGATGTAGAACCGTTAGAGGAAAGAACCTCTGAAACAAGACGAAGTGCATATGGAAATTCCTCAACTGAAGGAATAACAGGAGCAAGAGCTCTTTCAGCAAGTGCACCATGACCGATTTCACGACGTCCGGGGCCTCTGCTGGGCTTTGTTTCACCAACGGAGTAGCTTGGGAAGTTGTACTGATGCATATATCTCTTTGTATCTTCCTCGTCAAGACCGTCAATTCTCTGTGCATCGCTTACAGGTCCGAGAGTTGCAATTGTGAGAACCTGTGTCTGACCTCTTGTGAAAAGACCTGAACCGTGTACACGTGGGAGAACACCAGCTTCTGCAGCAAGAGGACGGATTTCATCAATACCTCTGCCATCAACACGCTTGCCCTCGTAGAGCCATGCACGTACAATCTTCTTCTGAAGCTTGTAAATGCACTCGTCAATCATAGCAATTTTCTCGGGATATACTTCATCAAATTTTGCATGGATATCATCAATAACAGGCGCAAGTCTTGCGTCACGTACAGTCTTATCGTTCGTATCAAGAGCAAACTTTACACGGTCAGCAGCAAATGCTTCGATAGCGTCGAACATATCGCGATCAACATCCATAGATTCGAAAGCGAACTTGGGCTTACCGATTTCCTTGCGGATATCGTCAATGAAAGCAACCATTTTCTTGATTTCCTCGTGACCTGTGAGGATACATTCAAGCATCTTGTCCTCAGGAACTTCGTTGGCACCAGCCTCAATCATAACGATTTTTTCAGCTGAACCAGCAACTGTAAGAACGAGGTCAGTCTTTGCTCTCTGCTCAAGTGTGGGGTTAAGAACAATTTCACCGTCAACAAGACCAACATTGATACTTGCAACAGGGCCATTCCATGGAATATCGGAAATTGAAATTGCGATAGATGTAGCAATCATACCTGCAATTTCAGGTGAATTGTCTGGTTCAACAGCAAGAACAGTCATAACAACAGAAACGTCATTACGCATATCCTTCGGGAAAAGGGGACGGATAGGTCTGTCAACACAGCGTGAAGTAAGAATTGCCTTTTCGCTGGGCTTGCCCTCTCTCTTTGTGAAAGAGCCTGGGATTTTGCCTACTGAATAGAGTCTTTCCTCGTAGTCAACGGAAAGAGGGAAGAAATCAACGCCTTCTCTGGGCTTTGCACTTGCTGTTACGTTAGCCATAACAACTGTTTCACCGTAGCGTACCCAGCATGAGCCGTTGGAAAGTTCGCAGGTTTTACCTGTTTCTACGATAAGAGGTCTGCCTGCATAAGTGGTTTCAAAAGTTCTGTAATTTTCAAACATTCTTTTAGCCTCCTGAAAATTTGATTTTTCGGCTTTAGCAATAAACTCTGCACCCTATTCAAGGTGTACAGTTTAATGCTAAAAGCCGTATAATGAATTTGAAAAAGCATCGTAACCATAGGCGATGCTTATAGACTTAAAGGCAGAAGGGTAACCCCTCTGCCTTCGCAAACGAAATTACTTACGGAGACCGAGCTTCTCAACGATAGCACGGTATCTGTTGATATCCTTCTTCTTAAGGTAAGAAAGGAGGTTACGTCTGTGACCTACCATCTTAAGAAGACCTCTTCTGGAGTGGTGGTCATTCTTGTGGATCTTAAGGTGAGCGTTAAGGTCATTGATTCTCTTTGTGAGAATAGCAACCTGAACTTCAGGAGATCCTGTGTCGTTTGCGCTGGTTCTGTTAGCCTCGATAACGGCTGTTTTTTCTTCTTTCAGTAACATTGAAAGCACCTCATTAAAAATATATTCCGCTAACGTAGAGCAAGGTGATAATTGAGGACAAGCCTGACTCCAAGTACACGGTGAATATATTATACCACATAAATTTACATTTGTAAAGGGTTTTTGAAAATTTTTTCAATTTTTTCGCCATGAAATCAAGATAAAAATAATAAGTAAAATAAAAAATCAAATAAAACATATTGACGTTTAGTGAGAAATATTATATAATTATTATGTAGATAAAAATGAGAAGTATAAATATGGGTAACATAATAAAAAAGGGATGATTAAATGTCAGATACACAGGTTTCTGTTTCCGTTTTAAGTGCAAATCCTCTTGAATACGGAAAAGAGATAGCAAAAGTAGAAGAATCCGGAGCTGAAATGATTCATTATGATGTAATGGATGGAGTATTTGTAAATAATATTACAGTAGGCCTTCCGCTTCTTAACAGCATGAAAGGCAGGACAAGCTGCATACTTGATGTGCATCTTATGATAATAAATCCACTTAAATATATAGATGATTTTGCAGCGGCAGGTGCAGATATAATCACATTTCACATTGAAAGCGAAAGTGACGTCGAGGAAACCATCAGGTCTATTCACAGAAACGGGGTAAAAGCTGCCGTTTCCATTAAGCCCGGTACTCCTGCAGAAGCGGTTTTCCCCTATATAAACGATGTGGATATGGTTCTTGTCATGACGGTTGAGCCCGGCTTCGGCGGTCAGAAATTCATGGATATGTCTGAAAAAATTTCAGCAATCAGAAAATATGCGAAAGAAAACAGAACTGTCGGTTTACCTCTTGATATACAGGTTGACGGAGGCATCGACGATGTAACAGCTTCAATAGTAAAAACAGCAGGTGCAAATATTCTTGTTTCGGGCAGCTATCTTTTCCGTGCAGAGAATATGGCGGAGGCAGTAAGAACATTAAAGGAAGATAATTCAACAAATGCAGAATAAAACCAAATCACAGCGACTTATATGGATTGACATTATGATGACATTGCTGACTCTTGCAGTTATGAATTTTTTCTACTGCGGTGTCAGGGCAATAGTTTTAGGTCTGATATGCATGGCGGTATCATTTGTTTCAGATATAATTTCACTGCGTCTTATGCACAGAAGATTTACATCTGATGACCTTACTTGTATATCGGATTCATTGATACTTTATCTTATGCTGCCTGCAATTATGGATTACAGGATAGCTGCAATTGCTTGTGTATTTGCAACAGTGGCAGCTAAAAATGTATTTGGCGGAAGAAAAAATATGATATTTTCACCTGCGGCAGCCGGATACGTATTCCTTTTCACATCGTGGAAAGGAAATCTGCTGATGTATAGTCAGCCTCATGTCCATCCTGATATATTTGAACGTGCAGAAAATCTTGTAAATTCTGCAAGCAGTATGTTCAACACAACAGGCAGACTAAATTACAATGATTTTGAAATATTAATGGGAAACGTGCCGGGTGCTGTGGGAACGGTTAGCATACTTCTTCTTGCGGTATCGGCAATAATTCTTCTTCTTCGCCGTGATATATCGGTGGGCGCATTTTTCGGTACTATTCTCGGAACTGCAATATTTGCTTTTCTGGTACCTGTGAGTACAAATCCGGTTGATTCATTGAAATATACCCTTTCAATGAATATGGTGCTGTTTTCCGCTATATATATAATATCGGATAAGCGTATAGCTCCCCGACGCAATTATTATGCATTCTTTTACGGCTTTTTTATTGCTTTGTTT
Organism: Ruminococcus sp.; assembly: GCA_017558505.1. Classification (GTDB taxonomy): domain Bacteria; phylum Bacillota; class Clostridia; order Oscillospirales; family Ruminococcaceae; genus Ruminococcus. Next base: position 40,803 of record JAFYUM010000003.1, read on the forward strand.
TCCTATATACTTGTCATAACTACAGCAAAGGAAAATGCAATTGTAATCGTATCGCTTCTGTTTACTCCTGTTGCTCTTGGTTTCAGAAACCTTGAAAAACGCATTGACGGTCTTGTCAAGGAGGAAAAACAGGCAGAAGAATTGTGGGAAGCAATAAAAAGCGGAGAGTATGAAATCCCGGAGGCAGTGTATGATGAATAACAAAATGCCCGCTACCAATGGTTTTATAAGAAAAAACGCAGTGCTTTCGGGACTTATGGTAATTTCACCTGTAATTGTCTGCGGAAATACCGTAATGAATGCATTGGCTTTTATATATGCCTTTTCTGCAATTACGTTCTTGTCTGTAGCGGCAGGTTCTTTTGTTCCAAAGAAAATTCCGTACGGTTTAAGAATTATCATATATGCCGTTCTTGGCTCTCTTGCATATATTCCTGTAAAGGAAGCCGCAGAAATGTTTTTCCCCGGAGTTATAGAAAGAATTGGCATTTATTTCATGCTTATTGCTGTAAATTCCCTTATAACTGTTCAGTCGGAAGTAAAATTCTACAAGTATAAAAAAGGAAAAATGCTTGTTTCTGTGATGAGTCATATTCTTGGATTTGATCTGGTTATGCTTGTTGTATCTGCAATACGTGAGCTGCTTGCTTATGGTACATTCTGCGGTAGGATTGTCGATGCTGAAGTGCTCATAAGCGGACTCGGTATGCCCTTCGGCGGTTTTATATTTCTCGGATTAATCTGCGGAATTTACAGGTGGATTGTCCCCGGCGGTAAAGCAGATGAGGATTTCGGAGGTGACAGAGATGTTTATAATTTCTGAAATAGTTGCACTCCTTACAACAAATCTTATTCTGACGCAGGCTCTTGGCACAAGTACACTTTTCATAGCAGCAGGAAGCCGTAAAAATCTTCTCTGGACAGCTGTCAGCATTTCAGTATTTACCACTATAGGCTCATTTGGTGCCTGCCTGCTTGATTCTATGCTCCCTGACAGCCTTTATGACCTTAAAATGCTGTTTTATGTACTGATTATCGGTATGTTGTATATAATTTCACTTACTGTCCTTTATTTTGCTGACAGAAAGGATTTCGGTACAACAAGAAAATATATCCATGTATCAGCTTTTAACTGTGCCGTAATGGGAACACTTTTTACTATATCGGAGAATGCGGAAGCTGCCAATCTCACTATGCTTGATTATATCTGTGCAGGTGCAGAAGCTGGAGCAGGATTTATACTGGCAGCATTTGTATTTACAGCGGCATTCAAAAGTCTCAATTCTGAAAATGTCCCCTCATCTTTCAGAGGATTTCCCGCTGCACTTATTTATCTTGGCATTATTTCAATGGCGATTTATGCTTTAATGTAGAAAACTCTTAAAATGGAGATAAAAATAAATGAAATTCAAGAATAAAGGAAGAAAAATATACAAAACGAAAGAAAAGAATTATTACGGAAAAAGCCCTGCGGCAAAAGTAATGTCGGGTGCTTTAACTGTACTTCTGTTTGGAGGAATATGCTTTCTTGGTTACAGTGCGGCAGAGCCTATAATCAATTATACAAAGCATAAAGGTGATGTGCCTGTCGATGAGCCGACAACGGTTACAGAGCCTCTGACAACTGTTGAAAACAGTGTGACTTCTCCAACGACCAAAATCACAGAAGCTCCTACAGAGCCTGTAACAGAAAGCTATTATATGGCTGCATCTCTCAGTGAGAGCGCCCTTGTGAATATGGATGCGCTGAAATCGGCTATTTCTGGTGTCCCTAAGAATGAAGAAATAACTTATATTCAGGTTCCGTTAAAGGTATCAGGCGGTGGTGTTTACTATGCTTCATCTGTATATGAGGCACAGAATTCTATCAAATCTGTTCTCACTCTCCCTGAAATAATTCAGGAGGTTGAAAATAGCGGCTATCATGCAGTTGCAGTTCTGAGTACATTCCGTGACAATTCCATGCCTGCCACATTTTACGACGGCGGTTATGTGTTTGCGTCAAATGGTTCTTTGTGGTATGACGGTCAGGGCAGACCATGGTCGTCGCCTTATTCACAGCGGGCTGTTGACTATAACTCTGCACTTGTAACAGAGATTATAAATGCCGGATTTGAGAGCATAATATGTTCAGATTTCGTATTCCCCGATTTTACCGAATATGATCTTCAGATACTTGATCCTGTTCTTGGCAAGACTGACAGATGTATATCGCTTACATCGGCGGCAAATCTGCTGTATGACAATGCAGTATCAAATGGTGCTTCAATGCGCCTTGAAATATCTGCGGAGGATATACTCTGCGGAAGAAAAGATGTATTGCAGCCAATGCTGCTTTCATCAAATAATATTGTTCTCAATATCGAAATAAATAAGCTTGTGAACGGCATATCATCAGGTGAGAATGTATATGAGTTTAAAGGTACGCCTACAGAAATGATAGAACAGTGCCTTGTGCTTGTGAACGGTGATATTGTTGATTTCAAGACAACGATAAGAATATCTGGAGCATCACTTCCACAAAAGGAAATAACTTCAATTAAAAAAGTATTGTCCGAATACGGTTATAAATCGGTTGTAATCGGATAATTAAATTGTTCAGTTTATACTGAAAATGTAAAAAAGCCGAATTATCGGAGAATGGAGAAAAGCTATGGCACAGAATTTTACAGTGTCCCTGAAAAAAATCATCGACGAATTCAAGCTTGAAGTGATTTTTATTCAGAAAGAGTCAGAGGAAATCTTAATTGATGAAACAGAAGTAAATCGTCCTGGACTTCAGCTTATGGGATTTTACGAATACTTCAATCCAGAGAGAATTCAGATTATAGGCAAAGTTGAATTTGCGTATCTTTCAACTCTGGATGAAGCAACACGTCATGAAAGACTTGAGCTTCTCTTTTCACAGAAGCTTCCTGCAATAATCATTACACGTGAGCTGCCATATTTTGCAGAAATGCTGGAGCTTGCAAGAAAATATGAAATTCCGCTGCTCAGAAGCAAGGAAAGTACATCAAACTTTATGTCGGGACTTATTGCATTCCTCAACCTTAATCTTGCCCCCAGAGTTACAAGACACGGTGTACTTATTGAAATTTATGGTGAGGGTGTATTTATTACAGGTGAAAGCGGCGTAGGTAAGAGTGAAACTGCAATTGAGCTTGTCAAGAGAGGTCATCGTCTTGTAGCCGACGACGCAGTTGAAATCCGCAAGGTTTCCAATATCAGCCTTGTAGGAAGTTCACCTGATAATATCCGCCATTTCCTTGAATTAAGAGGTATTGGTATTATTAATGCACGTCGTCTTTTCGGTATCGGTGCAGTTAAACTGACTGAAAAAATCGACCTTGTAGTTGAACTTGAACAGTGGAATCCGGAGAAGATTTATGACCGTATGGGAGTTGATACAGAATACGTTACACTTCTTGGCGTAAAGATTCCTTCCCTTACAATTCCTGTTAAACCCGGACGTAACCTTGCAGTAATTCTTGAAGTTGCCGCAATGAATAACAGACAGAAGAAAATGGGATACAATGCTGCTGCAGAGCTTCTTAACAGACTCGGTATGCAGTCCGATCCAAAGGAAACAGTAAGAAACTACGAAAATTTCTGAACACAGTAATACCGCACAGTCACTGTGCGGTGTTGCAATTATTTCACATAGGAGCATAAGTATGATAAATATCCTCGAACTGAAAGAGATTTGCAGCAGATATGGCTGCAAATACAGTGAAAAATGTATGTTGAGCAGCAATACCACATTCAGAATAGGCGGTGAATGCACTCTGCTTATTGATGTCAATTCAGCTGAATGTGCTGCTGAACTTGTCAGATATCTACGCAGGAGTAAAATAAAGTATACTGTTCTCGGAAAGGGCAGTAATATCATAGCTTCTGACAAGGGGTATGACGGTATTATACTCCGTATTGCAAGCGATTTTTCTGATATTTCAGCAGAGGGTACTATTATACGTGCCGAAGCAGGAGCATCACTTGCAGCTGTATGTCGTAAGGCACAGGAAAACAATTTAAGCGGTATGGAAAATCTCTACGGTATTCCCGGTGCGGTAGGCGGCGGTCTGTATATGAATGCTGGAGCTTACGGAAGTGAAATGAAGGATGTTGTTGTATCCGCTGAATATATTGATGAAAACGGCGAAATATGCACCATGTCGGCAGAGGATATGATGCTTTCCTATCGTCACAGCATATTCTCTGAAAATAATTTTATAATAACAGCAGTGACTTTCAGCTTGACAGAGGGTGATGGTGAAGCTATAAAGGAAGCCATGACAGAATGTATGAAAAAGCGTTCCTCAAAACAGCCACTTGAATATCCCAGTGCAGGCAGCACATTCAAAAGACCTGAGGGCAGCTATGCATCACTTTTAATTGAGCAGTGTGGCTTGAAGGGAATGGCTGTAGGCGGTGCAGAGGTCAGCACAAAGCACAGTGGCTTTGTTATTAACAAGGGTGGAGCAACCTGCGAGGATGTACTTGAACTCTGCCGCAGAGTAAGAGAAATTGTACTTGAAAAAACAGGCTACAGTCTGGAACTTGAGCCTATAATTCTTGAATAAGAGGTTTGGATTATGAAGTTATTGATAGTAACGGGAATGTCAGGCTCGGGAAAGTCAAGCGTAATGGACGTTATGGAGGATATCGGCTATTATTGTATAGATAATATCCCGCCGAAGCTTATACGACAGTTTGTGGAGCTTTGCCGCAAGTCTGAAATGAACATAGATAAAATAGCAGTTGCGGTTGATATACGTACAGGTGAGATGTTTGCGGAAATATATAATTGCCTTGAGTCGATACGTGCTGATGAAAAAATTGAATTGAAGGTGCTCTTTATTGAAGCAGAGGACGAAGTTCTTATAAAGCGTTATAAAGAAACACGCCGTAAGCATCCCCTTGATGAAAGATTTAACGGTAATATGCACGATGCCCTTAAATTTGAACGCAGCCAGCTTTCAAGGATGAGAGCAATTGCAGACTTTTACATTGAAACATCAGTGCTTACATCTGCACAGTTAAAGGAGCAGGTAAAGGAAACGTTTCTTGAAAATTCCTCTGATTCCCTTGTTGTCAAGGTTATGTCATTCGGCTTCAAATACGGAGTATCAACAGAAGCTGATCTGATATTTGATGTAAGATGTCTCCCCAATCCCTATTATATAGATTCTTTACGTGAGCATACAGGTCTTGAAAGCTGTGTACAGGATTATGTTATGCAGTCTGAGGCTTCAAAGGAATTATTCAAGAAGCTTACAGATCTGATAGATTTTCTTATGCCTATGTATGTGAGTGAGGGAAAAAGTCAGCTTGTAATTGCCTTTGGATGTACTGGCGGAAAGCATCGTTCTGTAACTTTTGCGGAGCGTATGCATGATTATCTTGAAGAAAAGGGTTTGAAAGTACAGAAATTCCACCGTGATTTACCAAAATACATAAAATAACCAATAAGGCTTTGTACGGAAATTACACGCATATTCTGCGGAAACTCTGTGCTGTATTGCCATGAATTTTAAAACGCATACTTTAATGTGTGCGTTTTTTTATGAAAAGAGATGAGATAGAATGTCTTTTTCTGATGAGGTCAGAAATGAAATATGCACCAATATAAATGATAAAGACAAGCGTTTTGCCTGTCTTTACGGAATGCTGCTGTTCAGCAGAGTGCTGACAAAAGAGCGTATATGTTTCCAGAGCAAGAGCAGTAAGGCAGCGGAAACCTTCAGTAAATTATTCACGGCAGTTTTCAGCTATGAGTTAAATTGCAAGGTTTCTACAGCAAAGAATGGAAAGGAAATGTATATTTACGATTTAACCGATAAGAACATTATCGAACAGGTTTTTCTTAAATACAGAATTGACAGTGTAAAACGTCATATAAACCCTGAGATTATTTCAAGAGGAAGTCTTGGAGTATTTACCGCTGGAGTTTTTCTTGCAGGTGGCAGTGTAAATGATCCCGAAAAGGAATATCATCTTGAATTTACATCACCTGAGGAGGAACTGGCGGAAGAACTCAAACTGCTTCTTGGAGATATAGGAATAAGTTCGGGAATCACAGTCCGTCGGGGACAATATATTGTATATATAAAGGGCAGCGAATCAATAGAAGATACCCTGACATTTATAAATGCACAGCAGTGCACCCTTGAACTTATGAATGTGAAGATTTATAAGGATGTACGCAATAAGGCTAATCGTATAACCAACTGTGATAATGCCAATATAAACAAAGTAGTAAAGGCATCCATGAAACAAATAGAGGATATAAAGCTTATTGCAGAAAAAAGAGGTCTTGACAGCCTTACTTCTGAACTCCGTGAGGTGGCTGAAATGCGACTTGAAAGTACAGGTCTGAGTCTGCAGGATATAGGTGAGAGCCTCGATCCGCCCATAAGCCGTTCGGGAGTCAACCACCGCTTTAAGAAACTTTCAAAGATAGCCGATGAAATAAGAAACAGCGGAGGCGGGAAATGAATAACAATGATTTTGTTCATCTTCATGTTCATACTGAATACAGTTTGCTGGACGGTGCCTGCCGCATAAACGGACTTATGAAGCGTCTGAAAGAAATCGGACAGAAAGCCGTTGCTATAACAGATCACGGTAATATGTATGGTGCAATGGAGTTTTATCAGGCGGCGAAAAAAAACGGTATAAAAGCAATAATCGGCTGTGAAGTATATATAGCTCCACGCACACGGTTTGACAAAGAGGCAAAAATAGATTCCAAGCCTTATCATCTCGTACTCTTATGTGAAAACAATGAGGGTTACCGTAATCTGGTAAAGCTTGTATCTGCTGCAAATACCGAAGGATTTTACGGCAAGCCGAGAGTTGACAAGGATTTACTCAGAAGATACCATAAAGGGCTGATATGCCTGTCAGCCTGCCTTGCTGGAGAAATACCCAGATATATATCAAATAATAATTATGAAGCCGCAAAAAAAGCGGCTTTTGAGTATCTTGAAATTTTCGGTGAGGATAATTTTTTTATAGAGATACAGAACCATGGTCTAAAAGAAGAAATTTCATTATTGCCGCAGTTTTACCGATTATCAGAGGAAACAGGTATACCTCTTGTTGCAACGAATGACTGTCACTATCTTACACGTGAGGACAGCGAACTTCAAAAATTGCTTATCTGTATACAGACAGGAACGGTATTTGGCGAACCAAGCGGACTCGATTTCGGAACTGATGAATTTTACATTAAATCCGCTGATGAAATGGCAATACTATTCAAGGGACATGAGGAAGCGGTTTCTGTTACATCTGAAATAGCATTGAGATGCAATGTTGATTTCAATTTTGACAGCGGAATTAAAATCCCCCGATTTAAAGCGGAGGGGGTAACAGACAACAGCGAATATCTCCGTAGGTTAAGCTTTGACGGTCTGTACAGACGATATGGCAAAGATGTAAATTCTGAAACTGTAAAGCGTCTTGAATATGAGCTTTCAATAATCGAAGAAAAGCAATTTGTTGATTATTTTCTTATTGTATGGGATTTTATACGCTATGCACGTGAGAATAATATCCCCGTAGGGCCGGGGCGAGGTTCCGGAGCAGGAAGTCTATGTGCTTATTGTATTGGTATAACAGGAATAGATCCCATGAAATACAATCTTATGTTTGAGAGATTTCTCAATCCCGAACGTGTAAGTATGCCTGATTTTGATATAGATTTCTGTATTGAGGGCAGACAGGCTGTAAAGGATTACGTAACAGATAAATATGGTACTGATAATGTTTCCGAAATCATTGCATTTGATACGTTAAAGGCAAAGGCGGCTGTGAGGGACATTGTAAGAGTACTCGGCTTATCATACAGCCTTGGGGATAAAATAGCAAAAATGATTGATCCTAAAAATGACCTTGCTTATTCTCTTAAGGAAAATAAGGATCTATCCTCAATATACAATACTGACAGATCTGTAAAGCGTCTTGTTGATTTTGCGTTGAAGCTTGAGGGGATGCCAAGACATACTTCAACTCATGCGGCAGGTGTTGTGATATCTGATATAAAGCTGGATGATCTTGTACCTGTTCAGAAAAATGACAACACTATTGTAACCCAGTATACAATGACTCATCTTGAAGCTCTCGGACTTCTTAAAATGGATTTTCTCGGTCTGCGTAATCTTACTGTTATACGTGATACTGTAAATGAAATACGCAAAACCACTCCCGATTTTGATATAAACGCCATACCGCAGGATGATATGGCTGTATATGAAATGTTATCGAAAGGGGATACCGCAGGAGTTTTTCAGTTTGAAAGCGGGGGAATGACGAAGTGGCTTATGGAACTGAAACCTGAACGAATGGAGGATTTAATTGTAATAATATCCCTTTATCGTCCGGGGCCCATGAAGTCCATACCGGTGTATATCAATAATAAACGTAATCCGCAGCAAGTTGAATATCTTCACCCGAAGTTGAAGGAAACACTTGAAGAAACCTACGGAGTCATGGTGTATCAGGAGCAGGTTATGGAGATATGTCGTAAGCTTGCAGGGTATTCATACGGTCACGCCGATATTGTTCGCCGTGCAATGGCGAAGAAAAAGCAGGACGTAATGCTTCAGGAGCGTGAAAGCTTTGTATACGGTGCTATGGAAAACGGTGTATCTACAGGAACAGCCAACAGAATATTTGATGAAATGGTCAGCTTTGCATCTTATGCATTTAATAAATCCCATGCTGCGGCGTATGCTTATCTTGCATATCAGACGGCATATCTGAAATGCCATTTCAGAGGTATATATATGGCTGCTCTTATGTCAAGTGTAATGACAGGCGGAGACAGGCTTGCTGAATATATAAGTGACAGCCGTTCAGCGGGAATAGAAGTAATGCCTCCTGATATAAATGTGAGTGGAAAGGGATTTTTTTACGGTGGAAATAAGCTTTATTTCGGATTGCTTGCTGTAAAAAATGCAGGAAGCGGACTTGCCGACAGGATTATAGCTGAACGAATAAATAACGGACGCTACAGAAGCCTGCAGGATTTCTGTGAAAGAACAACAGGCAAAGAGCTTAATAAAAAGGCACTTGAAAATCTTATAAAAGCCGGCGCTTTTGACGGCCTGGGATTAAATAGACGGCAAATGCTTGAAAACTATGAAATGCTTCTTGAAATGGCGGGGAAAGGTTCAAGAGGCGTTATCGAGGGGCAGATGAATTTATTTGATACAGGTACAGTGGCAGATACGGATATAAAAATACCATACCGTCCGGAATTTGACAAAAAAAGACTGTACGCAATGGAAAAGGAAGCAGCAGGAATATATCTTTCAGGTGAACCGCTTGCTGTTTATGAATATCTCTGCAAAATGTTAAGAGTTAAACAGCTTTCAGAATTAACGTATGAGAATGTGAAAGACAATGAGGAAGTTAAGCTTATGTGTATCATCAGCGAGCGAAAACTTCATGATACAAAAAAGGGAAGTAAAATGGCATTTCTTACTCTTGAGGATAAAACAGGGGAGATTGATGCAGTTGTTTTTCCTGATTTGTTTGTGCTGACAGCTTCAAAACTTAACACAGATACGATTGTTTTCGTCAACGGCAGGATTTCAAAAAAAGACGACAGCGTATCTGTTATATGCGGCAGTATAGCGGCAGAAGATGAATTTGCACATATGACTGAACATATGCAGCTTTGTATAAAAATGGAAGCAGATAAAGTACCTGTGAAATATCTTGAAGACCTTGCAAAAAAGTATAAGGGAGATACACAGATGTGTTTTTATTTTACCGATATGAAGAAAATGGTTCGTCCGAGAAACAGGATTTCATTTAACGTGAGCAGAGAAATGTATTCAGAGCTTGTAAAAATAATCAGTCCGGAAAATATCGGCTTGATATAATGCACAAATAAAGTGAAACCATTGTAATTATTTGTGCAAAAATGCGAAAAAATCAAGGATAATGAAAAAATCATAAAAGTGTCTTGACTTTTTTGTGAAAAAGATGTAAAATATAAATGTATGTAAATAAAGCCGTAAATGGCTCAATATAAGCAAATAGCAGAAATGGAGAAATTTATTATGAGTAGAAAAATTGCTGTACTTACAAGTGGTGGAGATGCACCAGGAATGAATGCTGCTATCAGAGCAGTTGTAAGAAGTGCACTCAGCAAGGGTATGGAAGTTTACGGCGTTCACAGAGGATATAACGGACTTATCAACGGTGATGTTTTCCAGATGGACGAGAGAAGCGTATCTGATATTATTCATCAGGGAGGCACATGCCTTTATACGGCAAGATGCCCTGAATTCAGAACACAGGAGGGCGTTGCTAAGGCAAAGGCTAAGTGTGATGAGCTTGGTATCGAGGGACTCGTAGTAATCGGCGGTGACGGTTCATTCAGAGGTGCTGCTGACCTTTCTGCTATGGGTATGGTTTGTGTTGGTATCCCAGGCACAATCGACAACGATATTTCCTGCACAGATTATACAATCGGTTTTGATACTGCTATGAATACAGCTATGGAGCTTGTTGACAAGCTTCGTGATACATCACAGTCCCACGACAGAATTTCTGTTGTTGAGGTTATGGGACGTGGTGCAGGTCATATCGCTGTAAACACAGGTATTGCTTGTGGTGCAACAGACATTATCACACAGGAAGTTCCTTACAATATTGACGCTATTGCAAACACAATGCTTGAAAAGAAAGCAAAGGGCAAGCAGAACTTTGTAGTTATCGTTGCTGAGGGCATCGGTCACTCACAGGAAATTGCTACAATGTTACAGGAAAAGACAGGTATTGAGGCAAGAGCAACAATTCTCGGTCACGTTCAGAGAGGCGGTACTCCTACTCTCAGAGACAGAGTTGAGGCTACACGTATGGGTTATTATGCTGTTGAGCTTATCGAACAGGGCATCGGTAACCGTGTTGTTGGTATCAAGGATAGCAAGATTGTTGACTATGATATTCAGGAAGCGCTCTCTATGAAGAAATCATACGACGAAAAGCTTCACCATATTTGTGAAGAAATTGCGTTCTGATTTGTATTTTCGTTATATATAATACAAACTCCTGTCGATTTTATCCGACAGGAGTTTGTAATTATGTCCTTATGAGGTTATCTGAAATCTGTGAATATCTTCCTTCCTGCACATTCAGGTGAATAATCCCAGCGATCAAAATGCGCCGTATCTGTGAAATATCTGCAATTGCTTTCCGAATTGAAATCCTCGCATACATCAACAATTACAAGTTTGATTTTCATTTTTTCAGGGATTATAGCTTTTATGTATACGCTTACATTCTGTCCTGCACGGATATCATCACGAAGCTCTGCAAGTCCTGCAAGATTAGGTGCAAGTTCAACGAAAATACCGTAGTTTTCAACGGAACGTACAATTCCGGATACTGTTTCACCTGTATTGAAAAGAGCGGCATTTTCCTGCCATGTTCCAAGCAGTTCTTTATGACTCAGACAAATCCTTGAGCCCTCACGTGAACGGACAACAGCTCTGATATATTGTCCAACGGCAAATCTGTCAGAGGGGTGGGCGATACGTGATACGGATATGGAGTCAATGGGAATAAGAGAGGGTATACCGCATCCGATATCTACAAAGCAGCCGAATTGTTCAAGATGTGTTATTCGTGCTTCAATAACATCACCAAGGTTGAGATTATCTGTATATTGCGCAATACATTCTCTTTGCGCTGCCGCCCTTGAAAGCTCTACAGTAATTTTTCCGTTTGTTGATGATGTAATCTGTACCACCTTGAAGCAAACGATTTTGTTGACTCTTGAAATTATGGCTATATCACGGGTTGAGCCGTCAGCGATACCGACAGCACCGTTTTCACGGTGGATAATACCCTCGGCACAGGGCAGGTCAACTACAAGGTTGTGGGCGTTATCACAGACAGAGGCTCTTGCTTCAAGTATAATTCCTTTTTCCATAGCCTCGGTAAGCCCGTCAAGTGATGAGATGTACTTCTGATTTGCAGCTGTTCTGAAAAGGCAGCCTTCAGGTTTGAATGTGTTCATAATTTTTACCTCCGAAATGTTTATAGGGCTTTACCCCTTATGACAGTACCGCACAAATTCAGTGCGGTATTGTCTTTACTGTACATCTTATTCACTTACGCTGGAATTTATACCACAGAACGGGGCGGGATATAAATGTTATTTCCCCCTGATGAATTGAGAATGGAACTTATCTGTTCTGTTCCATTGCCGTCACATACAATAAATACGTTGGTTTTCCTGCTTCTTGAGGGTTCGGGAATAATATCATCAGAAGCAGGAAAGTCCATAACCATAGTAAGATAATTTGTGAAGTTTACAGCTCCTGCTGTAGTGGGAAGAACTGTATATATATTACCGCTGCGCAGCCTTTCAGCTTTGTCTGACTCACGGTTATATACATAGTTTGTGGAATAGACACCGCTCACGCTTTCACGTATTTTTTTCAGTGCAAGCTCTGCTGTTTCGGGATTTTCAAATTCCGCAGTTATTCTTGTAACCATAGGATACCTCTTTTCTGTCAGCTTTGTATGGTATTGCCATAAAATTATTTGGTTTTTATTATTTTTACACAAACTTTAAAAAATATACTTCATACATATTGATTTAATCTGATTTTTAGGTTATAATTATACAGTATGAATATTGAAAGGTGGAGCAGATATGGATGTTCGTCCAAATGATGTACTTGTTATGAAAAAGCAGCATCCTTGCGGTGCGTTTGAAATGATAGTCCTTCGTGCAGGAATGGATTTCAGATTAAAATGTGCTGGCTGCGGCCACGAATTTCTTGTTCCGCGTAAAAAAATTGAAAAGAGCATAAAATCAATCCGCAGAGAAACAGAGGGTTAGCCTTCAGTGTAATGATATGGACAAATATTTATTTATAATGAAAGGAAATTGTTATGTTTGAAAAACTTGCGGTAATGGAAAATAAATATGAGGAAATAAGTCAGCGCCTTTCTGACCCTGAAACAGTAAGCGATAATAAGCTGTATGCCCAGCTTATGAGAGAGTACAAGAACATGACTCCTATTATCGAAAAGTACAGGGAATACAAATCAGCTGAAAGCAGCTTCAATGAAGCAAAGGAGCTTCTTGATGCTGGTGGACTTGATAAGGATTTCAAGGAAATGGCACAGGCTGAATATGAAGAAAATAAGGCTGCTATGGAGGACATTTCACAGGAGCTTAAAATACTTCTTCTGCCCAAGGATCCTAACGATGACAAGAGCGTTATCATCGAAATCCGAGGCGGTGCAGGCGGTGAGGAGGCAGCTTTATTTGCCAATTCACTTTATCGTATGTACACAATGTATGCAGAGTCAAAGGGCTGGAAGCAGGAAATTCTCAACGCACAGCCTACAGAGCTTGGCGGTTTCAAGGAAATCAGCTTTTCTATTGTGGGTGAAAATGCTTATTCGCGTCTTAAATATGAAAGTGGTGTTCATCGTGTACAGCGAGTTCCTGAAACAGAGTCACAGGGACGTATCCATACATCAACTGTAACAGTAGCTGTTCTCGTAGAAGCTGATGAAGTGGAGCTTGAAATCAGTCCGACTGATCTTAAAATTGACTATTTCCGTGCAAGCGGTGCAGGCGGTCAGCATATCAATAAAACGGAGTCAGCTGTAAGAATAACTTATCTTCCTACAAATGTCGTTGTTGAATGCCAGGACGAGAGAAGTCAGCATAAAAACAAGGATAAGGCTATGAAAATACTTCGCTCACGTATATATGAGGCTATGCAGGAAGAACAGGCTGCAAAGGTAGCTTCTGATAGAAAAATGCAGGTAGGTACAGGTGACCGTTCCGAACGTATACGCACCTATAATTATCCGCAGGGCAGACTTACTGACCATAGAATAGGACTGACTATATATCGTCTTGAAGATCTGCTCAATGGAAATCTGGACGAGGTATTTGATGCACTTGCAACAGCAGATCAGGCTGCAAAGCTTGCAAGTCAGGAAGAATAATTATGGAAACAAAGTTATTAGGTGGTTCATCCGCTGATGTTTCAGCTGCGGCGGAACTGATAAAAAATGGATTTGTTGTAGGCATACCTACTGAAACTGTATATGGTTTAGGTGCTGATGCTTTGAATGAACAGGCTGTCACAGCTGTTTTTGCAGCAAAATGCCGGCCTGCGGACAATCCCCTTATTGTTCATATAGCTGATTTTTCACAGGCTGTAAATTATGCAAGGGATATACCTGAGCTTGCATACAAGCTTGCTGAAAAATTCTGTCCTGGTCCTTTGACCATGATTCTTCCTAAAAAAGATATTATCCCTTCTGTAACATCCGGAGGCCTTGACACGGTAGGCATACGTGTACCCTCCCATGAAGTAATGCACAGGATAATAGTTGAATCGGGATGCCCCATAGCTGCCCCGTCAGCAAATTTATCCGGACTTCCAAGTCCTACATGTGCGATTCATGTCATGGACGATATGAATGGCAGAATTGCAGCTGTTCTTGATGGCGGTTCATCGGAATATGGTGTTGAATCCACAGTAATTTCATTTGAAGGTGAAGATACTGTACGCATACTCCGTCCCGGTGCAGTTACAAGGGAAATGCTTCTTGAAGTGTGTCGTGAAGTGAATATTGATCCCGCTGTATTGAAAGAACTTGACGCAGAAGCTGTGGCAGCTTCTCCCGGAATGAAGTATGTCCACTACTCTCCGAAGGCGAAAGTAGTTGTGGTTGAGGGGAATACAGCCGATTTTAAGAAATTTGTTTCTCAAAACAGCGGCGAAAATGTATATTCACTCATATACGGAATGGAAAGTGACGACTTTGAATATAACTATATGACGTATGGCGATACTGCAGAAGAACAGGCGCATTTTCTTTTCCAGAGATTAAGGGAGCTTGACGACGCAGGAGCAGAGATAGTATATGTCCGCACACCGTCAAAAGAGGGTGTAGGACTTGCAGTATATAACCGCCTTATCAGGGCGGCAGGATTCGAGGTGATAAGGGTATGATAAGTCTTGATGTGCTTGTTGTCGGTCTTACAGGTCAGACCGGTGCAGGTAAAAGTACAGTTTCAAAGATATTTGCAGAAAACGGTTTTGCCATAATTAATGCAGACCTTATTTCACGCAAGGTGGTTGAAAAAGGAACGCAGTGTCTTGATGAAATTGTTGATCTGTTCAGCGAAGGCATACTGAATGAGGACGGAACACTTAACAGAAAAACACTTGGAAATATTGTTTTCACGGATAAGACAAAGCTTGAAATGTTAAATACCACTATCTACCCTTATATTACAAGTGAAATTCTAAATGAGATAAAGTATTATTCTGCCTGTGGGAAGAAACTTGTTCTTCTTGACGCACCTACATTATTTGAAAGTCATGCAGATGATTTTTGTGAGATTATTATCTCTGTCCTTGCTGATGAAAAAATCAGAGAAAAACGTATTATTGAACGTGACGGACTTACAAAAAAACAGGCAAACGATAGAATGAACAGCCAGCTTGATGCGGAATATTTTGCTTCTCATTCTGATTATGTTATAGAGAATAACGATGCTCTTGAAGCTGTTAATAGTATATCAAAGGAAGTTGCGGATAAAATAAAATATTATTATCACCATATACGCCCGGCTGAAATGAGTGTGCAGTAAGAGAACCCGATAAGAAAAGGAGTATATGAAATGGAAGAAAACAAAAGTGTTGTAAAAGAGCTTAAAGAAAAGCTTTTTATGCAGCGTAAAAACGGCTATTCAAGAATAAATGAACATGAAGAAAAAGCAATTTTCGCCTTTGCAGAAGATTATAAGAAATTCCTTGACACAGCCAAGACAGAGCGGGAAGCAGTATGTGAGGCTGTAAAAATTCTTGAGGATAACGGATACGTTGAATATAAAAAGGATATGAAGCTGAAAGCAGGTGACAAAATTTACCGTAATAACAGAGGAAAGGCAATTATAGCCGCTGTTATCGGTACAGCACCTATTGAGGAAGGTGTCCGCCTTTGTGCAGCACATATCGACAGCCCCAGACTCGATCTGAAACAGAATCCTCTCTATGAGGATTGTGATCTTGCACTTTTCAAGACTCACTATTACGGTGGTATTAAGAAATATCAGTGGACAACAATTCCGCTTTCGCTTCACGGTGTTATTATTAAGGCTGACGGTACATCTGTTACAGTGAACATCGGCGAAGATGATAATGATCCTGTTTTTTGTGTAACAGATTTGCTTCCGCATCTTGCAACAGAGCAGATGACACGTACAGCTACAAAAATTATCAGAGGTGAGGATCTCAACCTCCTCATTGGCTCTATTCCTTTCCGTGATGATGAAGCAAGTGAAGCTGTAAAGCTTAATATCCTGAACATTCTCTTTGAAAAGTACGGCATTACAGAAGCTGATTTCATTTCATCAGAGCTTGAAGCTGTACCTGCATTTAAAGCAAGAGATATAGGTTTTGACAGAAGTCTTATCGGCGGCTATGGACACGATGACCGCTGTTGTGCATATCCTGCTTTAAGAGCAGCTGTTGAATGTTCCGCTCCTGTTCATACTGCTGTTACAATACTTGCAGATAAGGAAGAAACAGGAAGTGATGGAAATACAGGACTCTGTTCATCATATTTAAGATATTTTATTGAAGATTTAGCAGAGGCTTTCGGTGCAAAGGGCAGAGATGTGCTTTCAGCGTCAGAATGTCTTTCTGCTGATGTAAATGCAGCATTTGATCCCACATTCCCCGAAGTTAACGAGAGAAACAATGCCGCATATGCAAACAAGGGCGTATGTATCACAAAGTATACAGGCTCAAGAGGAAAGTCAGGCACATCAGACGCATCTGCTGAATTTGCAGGAAGAATTCGACGTCTTATGGATAAGAATAATGTTATCTGGCAGACAGGCGAGCTTGGCAAGGTAGATGCAGGCGGCGGTGGTACTGTTGCGGCTTATATTGCTAATCTTGACGTTGATACAATAGATATGGGAGTACCTGTGCTTTCAATGCATGCTCCCTTTGAAGTAATTTCAAAGCTTGACCTTTATATGGCATATAAGGCATTTGCATCTTTTATTGCTGATTAATAAAAATCCCCGGGAGAATTAATCCCGGGGATTTTTATGTCTTATATAAGACAAAGAATGTATTTCAGATAAAGCTTTTCTAAACCATTTGCTTTGACGTAAATATTATCAGCGATGTTGTTTACAAGCTTACAGGAATTTATCACATCTTCCTTTAAGGGTGATTTTTGAGAGAATACTGAAATCAGAGCTGTATTGATAAAGTTCTCAAATTCACCTGGTTCGAAATAGATATCACCGTATTTTTCTTCGACAAAACGTGCAATTTCGGTGTATGTCATATCGTCGGTTTCTATGTTCTTGAATTTGAGTAGTTTCTCAGCATAGGAGTAAATACAACCCATTGACTTTTTCATATCAGACTGTTCCATATTTTGTTTGCGTTTTGATACAATTATTAATCTGCGAATTACAAATGAAATAAGAATGAGAGCAATAAAGATTGTAAAATATAGTATCTGCAAAAGCACTTTGGAAACTACATTCCAGATAGGTGAGTTATCTTTATTACCGCCCTCTGAACCCCTATTCGGACTTGTAACTACTGCAGTTGTCTGGGTATCAGTGCTTTTTCCGGAGTTTGTGTTTGCATCGGAGGATTGTTCTGAACTTTCAGCTGATTGTTCAGAGGTGGAAGTTGTTTCAGTAATTGTTGTGGTTGTTGTTTCTGTGGTTGTAGTAGTAGTTGTTGTCGGACTTGTATCAATTGTATGCTGAGTATATCCTTCAGTAAACTCAAAAGGCACCCAGCCATAGCCGTTAAGGTAGATTTCAGCCCATGCATGACGGCGGTTATCCTTCAATGTTATTGTATATGTGCCTTTATCATTTTTAGCAGAGTTTGTGAAATCATCTGTAACGAGCACATATCCTGCTGTGTATCTTGCTGGAATGCCTGCCATACGTGCAATAATAACACCTGCTGTAGCATAATGAGTACAGTATCCCTTGTTATTTTCAAGGAGGAAGTAGTTGACAAAATCTCTGTTATTTGGTGTTTTGCCAGGAGCAAGTGAATACTCTGCACTATCTGCAATAGCGTCCCGTATAGAATAAAGTGTATTCAATATATTTTCTGCGGAATTGTCAGAGCCTTTGGATTCGATAATATCTTTAAATTCATTTCGAATCTCGTCCATGTTAATATTATCAGGAACTGTAAGATAATTCTCGTAAACGAAATCTTTATATTCGCTTTCCATAAGCTGTGTTGTAATAAGACCGGGATTTTCATAGAGAAGCTGTGGCGGTAGCTGGAGCTCTGAATCGATATTGATAAAATTATCATATTCAAGAAGCCCATGTTCTGTGCAAAACTGAATAACCTCGTTTTTCTGTGTTTCGTCAGTTATCAGCTCAAGATTTACAACATTTCGCATTGGTGCATTAAGATACATTGATATAGTTTCAGCACTTGCGTTAGTGAACTTATATGAATATTCTTTGTTGTTTCTCTTTTTTGAAGATACAGTCAGGTCGCGGTCGTAAACAAGCCCTCCAAGATTATCAGTACCGTATGGTGAAAAGCTGCGGTTTCCCTTGATGAGATTTTTCACATTCATTGAATAATCTCCATTATATCTGTCAAGAGTCAGGTTAAAACGGTGTGGGAAATCCTGCGGATATACATTAAGTTGTTTAAACTCGTCAAACAGCGGTATATTGTACTTACTGTAAGGAAGAGAAGTCCACTGATTGTCATCGTATACGGCACATGTGTATTCCTTGAGATATACTGCACTGTCAGTGGGTTTATCAATTGTAATTTTCAGGTCATCAACGTTTTTATATTTCATTACAGAAACCGTACCAAGCTTATGGGATTCGACTTTGATTTCAAGTCCGAAAGCAGCGGAAAGCTCTGAAATACTTTCAGCAAGATTGTCTGTAGAGAAATTATTTACTGCATCTCTGATTTCACTTCTTTTAGCGTTTAATTCCTTACTTCTTTCATAGCCTGTGATTTTTATTCCCATAACAGAAATACCTGTGAAAATCATAACAAGAATCATGATATAAAAACCGCATTTTTCTGTTACTTTAAGCCGCATCTGCCGTTTAGGAATGAACATATTTCCTTTTCGTACAAAACCGCCTGTTCCGCCTGAATATTCGCCCATATCTATGGTGCTCATAGCAAAACAAGCAACAAGAAAAGCAATAACGAGCATTCCCCAGAAAATTTTTACATCAATACCATTATACAGTCCTATTTCAAGGATAGGAAAAGAAACTATAAAAGAGGGGAGCGGATGTGGATGATAAATCGTAAATACATAAATTATCAGAGCAATAAACCATGAAGCGAGAATGAAGAAAGTTGTTATTGATTCCGCTTCAAGCTTGTTGTCAAGAAATTTATAGTAATTCAGTTCGGTATGATATGCCGCTTTATAAATTGTGTTGTATACAAATTTATATCCAAGGGTAATCAAACCCATTTTTTTCCAGAAAATATAAACTGCAAGGAATACTGAACCAAGTATAAGCCATAAACCGCTTTTTTTAAAGCAGGATATGATTATATAAGTTGCTGAAAAAATAACAGCAGAAATAATAACGGGGTAAGAATTGTAATTAAAGCTGAACATGGTAAGGAATACCATGATTGTGGAAACATAACCTGCAATGGCGATAATTATTGATTCAAGTAATCGGAGATTTGCATTTTTATTTTTGACAGACATAACAATACTGTCGCATACACGTATGCCACTGTTATTCTGTTTAATTTTATTCTTCATATCATGTTACACCTCGATGTCAGTTATAGATGAAGTGATTTTTCCGATAACGACAGGAATAATATTAATGCTTCCATTACTCTCATTTAAACTATGTGAAGCTTCCTCGTCGGGAATAACAACAAGGATATTTTTATAATCAGCGTCAATATCATTTTCAATATAATCAAGTATTTTACTGTCTGCCGATGATGAAATATAAGCAAATGATGAAAGTGAAATGTTGGTATTTTCTGTGAAGTAGTCGGAGAATGGTCGGCACAGAGCAGTATTATCGATGGATGATACAAGGGTTTTTACCGCAACAGCAAGAGAGTCGGAGTCGGTGACAGTAAGCTCTGTAAAATCACTTGTTCTGAAATTGTAAAAAACGACTGTATGATTTTTTTCGTTTTCAATAAGGAACTGAGAAAGTGATAAAAGACTTTCTATCATTGTGTCCAGAACAGGAAGCTTGTACGATAGTTCGTTGTCAGATTTAAGGTCAAGAAAAATCAGGCATGGTACATCAACGGGAAGACTGTAATCCTTTACAATGAATTCGTCTTTTTTAGAACTCAGCTTCCAGTGTATTCTGTTGAGCCTATCGCCGGGATTGTAATTTCGAAGATCAAACACCTGCGAGGGATCATCGCCAGGTTTGTGTTCGGAAAATATATTGCTTTCGTCGTTGACCTTATCGCTGTATACAACTTGTCCGCTTATTTCATGCCCTTCAGGCATAACGCTGATATTAATGCCTACATTTTTTCCTACAGTGAATTTGAATAATTTAAGCGGGTCATATATAGTTATACCTGCACAGCGGACTTTAAGTATGCCGCAGAATTTTGAATTAAGCTGAAATATTGCATTCTGTTCATTTCTTGCCTGTATAGGCATATGAAGAATGAAATTTACAGGGTCGCAATTGAATAAATTGAAGTATTCTATATTTGCCTCTGCCTTGCCAATTGGAAAAATGCTTCTGTTTTCAACTTTAATCTGAACGGGAAAACTTTGATTTTTCTGTACAGATGAAGATTGAACATTTAATTCAACGCTTATATTCTTTTTGGTAATGAACAATGAGATTAACAAAAAAACAGGGATAGCAATAACTGAAATAAGAAGCACCAGGGCAAAGTCACCGAGATACATTATATAGAAAATTATAGCGGCAATAAGAAGAATAGCATAAAAAAATCTTATAATAAACATAGCCGATTAATTTTCTCCGATTCCCGGCGCAGGGGTGGTCTTGATGATTTCACTGATAACATCTGCCGCCGTCATATCAGAAAGCTTTGCCTTTGAGTTGAGAATAATACGGTGTTCAAAAACATCACGGCAGATATATGAAACGTCATCAGGTATAACGTAGTCACGTCCCATAGCAACGGCAATACCCTTTGAAATCTGCATAAGGGCAAGGGTTCCACGAGGGCTTATACCCAGCTTGATAAGCGGATGATTTCTTGTTGCAGATGAAAGCTTTACGATATATTCATAAATTCTGTCATCAATATAAATTGAAGCAATGTGCTCCTGTAATTCAGATATGATATCCGCATTGACAACAGCCTGTACATTTTCAAGAGGAGCAGCATTGAATTTAGCTTTGAGAATAGCAACTTCATCATCAAATTCCGGATAACCCATGCTGAGCTTAATCATAAATCTGTCAAGCTGGGAATCAGGAAGGTTGTGTGTACCTGCAGATCCAATAGGATTCTGTGTAGCTATAACTGTATATGGTTCAGGAAGCTTATATGTATTGCCGTCAACTGTAATGCTTTTTTCTTCCATAAGCTCCAGAAGTGCTGATTGTGTCTTACTTGAAGTACGGTTGATTTCATCAGCAAGGAATAAATTGCAGAAAGCTACACCCGGGCGGAATTCAAATACATTTTTAGCTTTGTTGTATACAGAAAAGCCTGTGATATCTGATGGAAGAACATCGGGTGTAAACTGCATACGATTGTGGTCAAGTGACAAAGCCTTTGAAAAAGCGAGTGCCATAGTAGTTTTACCAACTCCTGGAATATCCTCGATGAGTATATGTCCCTTACATAGAATAGCAAGGAGAGTTTTGATAATTATAGCGTCCTTACCGATAACTGCTTTTTTTACTTCTTTAACGATGTCATTAATCTGCTTTGCATAATATTGATTACTCATAAATGAAACTCCTAATAATGAACTTTGTGTGAATACACACTATAATATTATACCATAAATAAAATTATATTGCAAGTAAAATATTATAGGAATATAAAAATGATTGTTCAGTTGTCAATGATAGTTGACACTTACCCTCAAAAAATATAGTGTTAAGTGATATATTGCAAATTTTCATTTTGTAGGAGCCGTAGGCGACGGAAAAATGAAAATTTGCAATCGACTCACATTACCGCAAGGTAATCATTCAAAACCTCTTTTGGCGTTCTGAAATGCAGGCATACCTTGGGTATATTATTTGATTTCTTGTTGTATTTAGCAAGCTGTGCTCTGCCGTCCTCAAGGCTGTACGTACGCATTTTTCTGTAAAATCTTTTTTCATCTGTTCTATGCTGACGTTCAACCTTGCCGTTATGTCTTGGAGTAGCTACTCTTATTCTGTGATAGATAATATCCATATCCTCCAAAGCCTTTTCAAACATTGTTTTGCTTGCTTTATCTTTTACAAGTAATGCCGTTGTCCATTCCGTTCCATTATCAGTCTGAATCTCTCTTATCGGGAATGGAAAGGCTTTTATCAGCTTCATCAGAAAATCTTTGGAACTGTAAGTGCTGTGCTCATCATACATTTCTCTGAAGCAGAATCTTGTACATTCGTCTATCGCTGTGTACTGATAGAATTTTTCTCCGCTTGATACGCAATAGCTTGGAACATATTTTACATCTATCTGTATTTTCTGTCCAGGATATGCTACTCTTTCATATGGCTTGGGTTTGCGTGGTTTTCTCTTTTCTATTTCGGGCTTTACATATTTCTTTATTACTCGAAGCATGCTTGTGTATGACCTTGTATAACCGCTTTTTCTAATGCTGTCCCACAGCATTATCATGTCGTCCTTGTAACGGCGTATTATCAGTTCTTTTTCTTCCTGTGTGTGCTCATTCGAGTGATGATGTGGTCGATGACTTTTTTCTTTTAAGCTTTTCCACGTTCAGTCATATCGATTTTTCCAATTATATATTGCCTGTCTGCTTATATGATATCGTCTTGACGCCTCAGTTACACCTTTTTTCATCGAATATTTCACTACCCATTGACGAAACCGTGCTTCTTGTGCTATACTATTCATTGGGACAACTCCTTTTTTGATACTTTGTTTTGGTGGTACTTAACATTATATCATATTGGGAGTTGTTTTTCTATTCTTTCTGTCAACTATCTATTGTATCATAACAACAAAAGCTTTCAGGCGGACTATGTGCGGTGCTGCAATAATGTCAAAGTATTAAGTTTGTAATATAAGCTGCCAGTGAAGCTGCCAAAGCTACAACAATAAGAGGACAATTGAAAAATGCAAGAGCTACAGCTACAATTGTTCCTACTGCGGCTGTAATAATATCACCTGTACTATAGAAAATTGCGGGAATAGTCATAGCACTTAGCACAGCATATGGGATATATTTCAGAAAACTGCGGATAAAACGTGATTTTATCTTTTTATTGAAAAACGTGAATGGTATCATGCGTATAACGTAAGTTACGGCAGCCATTACAATAATATAAATTGCAATGCTCATTCTTCAACCTCCTCGTCGTCAATAGGGAAAAGCAGGGCACCTATAGCCGCTGCACCGATTGCACATATGATAACAGCAAATCCCGAAGTTATTGCAGTGATGACATACTTGAATAATATGCTGAGCAAAGCAGCAACTATTGTTACAAACAATATGCTTTTGTTTTTTCGTGAGGGGGGCACAACAATTGCTATAAACATACCGTAAAGTACAATACCCAATGCAGAGGAAATTGAAGGCGGGAGAAGCTGTCCTGCTGAAGCTCCGAGAAAAGTGCCTGTAACCCAGCCGAGCATTGAAATCAGGATTATACCATACATATAGGCAGGAGTAAGTGGCTGCTTCTGTGCAGAGCATACAGCGAAAATTTCGTCAGTTATGCCGTATGAGGCAAGAAGTCTGTGAGGGGTAGTGAATTTCCTATCAAGCTTTTGAGATAATGAAAGTCCCATAAGTGAATAACGGATATTTATTATAAGCTGTACAAGTATCATTTCAAGAATTGTTCCGCCGGTTTTAATTACATCTACTCCCGCCGCCTGTCCTGCTGATGTAAGGTTTGAAGCTGATATTATTGAAGCCTCAATTGTAGATAATCCGGAAGCGGCCGCTGTAATGCCAAATCCAAACGACACGGAAAGGTAGCCGAGACATATGGGAATACCATGTGATATACCCTTAATAAAACGTGAATTCAAGTTTATCTTCCTTTCAAAATATCAATCAGACTATCAGCCTGCATGCCGCATATTTCATATGCGGCATTGAGCATAGCATCTGTGTTATCTTCATTATATTCGATTTCTTTTGAATAGTCCTTTGCTATTTCAATGCAGTCTGCCGCAGAAAGTCCGCTGTCAATCCATTTCATTTCCCATAACAACATGGCAATAATGGTACTGGTGACTGAAAAAATAACACGGGAATAAAATTCACCTTCAAAAATGCCTTTCATTAGATGCCGCCAGATGTAATATATGGCTGTATTACGCAGATACTGGTCTGTAAAATAATTTTCAGAAACAAACGTCTCTTTCTTGAGCCTTAATTCGTCAATTCTTTCTATTGCCTGCAAAAGAATGGGTATACGTCTTTCGCTGATATATTCAAGGGTTGTCATAAAACGAAGTATGCTTTCAATATCCGCTGTACCTGCCGTGATTTCAGGAATTGTATCAGGTTCGGGACGATTGTTGTCTGCACAATCCTGATACACAGCAGCAATCTCAATAATATGAGAAAGAGCAGATGAAAGCTGAATATTCTCATCGTTCAGTATATTAATAATTCGTTCTCTCAGATTGAATATAAGATTATAAAGGTATTCATCACACGGGGGAGAATTTTCTTCATCAATATGAAATTCGGTACATGTAAAGGGAAGGGGAGAGTTGAGAATTATTTCAGCGGCGGATTCACAGCACATACCTATACCGCCCTCTTTGACATTACCGAACCATTCGTAATATCGTGGGTGGTCATCGCAAATCTGACAAAGGCAATTTTCACCCAGTTCTGTAATGATATCGCATAAGTTTCTGTCATTGAGAAAAGGGCATCTTTCATTTTCGCCAAGAATAAAGCAGGGATGCTCTGAAAAATCAATATTTTCAATAAGTCGTTTTCCAAAATTGCCTGTAACTTTTCTGTACTTCTGCGCCGTTGTATCATCTATATCTATTTCCCAGCCGATACAGCAGTTGTCTTTGCATTTATCGGCAATACATCTGAATTTATCGTAATAAAACGGAGTTCTGAAAATCATAAATACCTCACAAAAAGGGCGGAAAAAATCCGCCCTTTGTAATTACTTTCTGTTTTTGAGGAGAGCTTCAATCTTTGCGTGGGGATCAAGGATTTTGCTGATTGATACATCATGATTAATAGCTTCAATGAAGTATGCGATGTATTTTGATACGTCAACCTCGTGGAACCAAGGTCTACTGAGAAGTTCTGGTGAACGGTATGTAAGGTTTGTTCCCAGAACACCGCTGATAATTCCATCTTCATAAGCCTTGTCAAATTTTTCAAGACCGTTTGTAAAGATAGTGTATGTAGCGTATGTGAAAATTCTGTTTGCATTCTTCTTCTTAAGGTTGTATGCAAGGTCAAGCATTGATTCACCGGAGGAAATAATATCATCAGCTACGAAAATATCCTTGCCCTCAACGGGATTACCAAGGTATTCGTGAGCAACAATAGGATTTCTGCCGTTTACGATAGTGGAGTAATCGCGTCTTTTATAGAACATACCCATATCAACTCCGAGAACAGAAGCATAGTACATATTTCTGTTGAGAGCACCCTCGTCAGGGGATACAACCATAAACTTATCCTTTGAAAGATCAATATCATCTACATCACGGAGGAGGCACTTAAGTACCTGATATGTGGGCATTACATTGTCAAATCCCATAAGAGGAACTGCGTTCTGAACTCTGGGGTCATGAGCATCAAAAGTAACGATATTTGCAACACCCATAGCTTCGAGCTCCTGTAAAGCACAAGCACAGTCAAGAGATTCACGATAGCTTCTGCGGTGCTGGCGGCCGCCATAGAGGATAGGCATAATAACATTTATTCTGTGTGCCTTACCTGAAGCTGCCTGAATGATACGCTTGAGATCCTGGAAATGATCATCGGGTGACATAGCATTCTCCATACCGAAATAGTTGTACTTTATGTTGTAATTTCCTACGTCAACAATAATGAAAAGGTCCTTTCCGCGTACAGTGGACTTTATAAGTCCCTTACCGTCGCCTGATGAAAAACGGGGACATTCAGATTCAATGAGGAAAGTGTCCTCCTCAATGCCTGCTGCATTTGACCAGTCAACAAGATAGTCATTGATTTTTGAGCCGATCTCGGTAATACTGCTCATTGCAATAATTCCGATAGGTGCAGCACTCTTTTCGCTGCCGAATAAATTTCCTCCGAATGGTGACATAAGTTTTAACTCCTCTTTAATTAATTATCTTCCGGAAATAAAATATTTCCTTTATTTTAAGATGAAAATGCAGGGTATTCTGCAAACCATCTTATATCCTTGTTATTTGCAGAAGTTATTGATATAATTTTCAATGTCCTTTGCAATTATTTTTTTAGCCGATTTTACATGACCAAATTCATTTACAACAGTTGTTTTATTTTCAAGCTCTTTGTAAACTGTAAAGAAATGACGCATTTCGTCAAATATATGTTTTGGAAGCTGGTTGATATCTGTATACATATTATAATTCGGATCGTTAATAGGAACGGCTATTATTTTATTATCCTCACGGCCGTTATCCATCATACGCATTACACCTATAGGAGTGCATTTTACGAGTGTAAGCGGCATAAGCTTTTCCGAACAGAGAACAAGAACATCCAGCGGGTCATTATCATCGGAAAATGTACGGGGGATAAATCCGTAATTTGAAGGATAGTGGGTAGAGGTGTGGAGTATTCTATCCATTTTTATAAATCCGGTTTCCTTATCAAGTTCGTATTTTATTTTACTTCCCTTACTTATTTCAATAACAGCATAGAAAGAATCAGGGCTTATTCGTTTTGGATTGATATCGTGCCAGATATTTTTCATTGAAATCTCTTCCTTTTTATAAAACGGTTTAGACATAATCCCACTAATAATAGTATAACATATTTTTGCTGTTTGTCAATATTAACAAAGCGGCTTTGTTGAATTTCGGCTAAATGACGAATTTTATCTCAAAGCATTGAAGTTTTTTTGGATTTTACAGCAATTATCACAAGTGATATAATAAATACATGGTTTTACAAATGGTATAATAGAATGAATTAAATATTAATTTTGTTAAAGAAATTAAAATCATAAAAACTATTGATTTTTTTTGAAATATGTTGTATAATATTTATAGATGTATTGATGTGTGTAATTAATGTTAAAATATTATATAGATTGTTTGATTTGGAGGTGGAAATTTTAATGGCAAAAAGGATTGCTGTAATTGTAGCTGGAATTGATGAAACGTATCAGAGCAGTATACTCAGAGGAATACAGAGTGCTGCATTGAAGTACGGATTTCATTGTTATGTTTTTGTATCATTTACTGGTATGAAAGACAATAAAGGACATGACGACGGAGAGATGAATATATTCAAGCTTCCTGATTTCAGTCTTTTTGACGGTGCAATTCTGCTTACAAATACGATTGATTGTCCTCCTGTTGTTAATGATATCCTTAGTAGAATAAAAAAAGCCGGAATTCCTGCTGTAAGTATGGATAATAATGTTGAAGGTCATCTTCACATCGGAATAGACAACTGTAATGCAATGCGTGATATTACAGAACATTTTATAAAAATTCACGGTTTCAAGAGAATAAATTATATATCGGGACCTATGGATAACCCTGAAAGTGCTGACCGTATCGCCGCTTTTTTAAAGGTTATGAAAGAAAATGGAATAGAAGTGGAACAACAGCGTATATATTACGGTGATTTCCGTGAAAATTCCGGTAGGGAGGCCATTGATTATTTTCTTGAAGGTGCACTTGATATGCCCGATGCAATTATATGTGCCAATGATGTTATGGCGGCGTCTGCTGTAAACAGATTATTCTCCGCAGGAATAAAAGTTCCTGAAGATATAGCTGTTTCCGGATTTGACGATGTTTTTGAAAGCTATAACATGCGTGTTGAGCTGACAACCGTTGAACGTCCGCTTGTTCGTTCAGGAAAACTTGCGTGTAAAATGCTTAACAATGTATTCAATAATTCTCCGCAGCAGGAAAGTATAATGCTTAATATGCTGCCTAAGTATACAGAAAGCTGCGGATGCGTCAAGTGTGTTACAAGGGATGCAGATGATTATAAAGAGGCAAATATCGGTAATTTCAATAGAATAGGCACTATAAACCAGTATATGTCGTTGTTCAACAGCCTTTCCTGTGAGTTGAGCGGAGCAGATAATTTCAAGGAATATATTGAAATTTTTAAAAAGTTTGTTTTGATGATTGATCCCGGAGAATTCTATTTCTGTCTTAATGAAAAATGGAATTATCAGTCTGAGGAGATTTACAATATTTTACATGAAGATAAACTTCAGAAATGCTATGAAGAAAATATTAATGTGCCTATCGCTTACTGTAATGGCAGGTTTATAGATGATGTGCATATTTCACTGAAACAGCTTCTGCCACAATTTGAATTTGATGAGAATTTTGTTAAATTCTATTATTTTCTGCCCCTTCATTTCCGTGAAAGGTGTATGGGCTATATGGCAATAAATAACTGCGCACTTTCACTGCACAATGCTCTTTTCCAGTCTTGGTGCATAACTATAAATAACTCACTTGAAAATATAAGAAAAATAAATGCAATGGATTTTGCTGTAAAAAAGCTTGAGAAGCTCTATATACAGGATACTTTTTCGGGTATATATAACCGGAATGGCTTTGTGAATGCAACAAATGATGTTTTCAGGCAATGTGCATCCCAGGCACGTAATGTTATGCTCATGTTTATTGATCTTGACGGGTTAAAGAAAATAAATGATACATACGGTCATGCTATAGGTGATGAGGCTATACGTGCTATTGCTAAAATTCTGGAGGATAGCTGTAAAAAAGATGAAATATTCTGTCGTTTCGGCGGAGATGAGTTTATTGTATTTGCGGCTGATTACAGTGATAGTGACGCTGCAGGGCTTACTGCGAATATACAGAAAAAAATAATGGAATATAACAGTAAAAATAGCGGCGGGTATACTTTATCTGCTTCAACGGGATACGTTATAGCTGTACCGAAAATAGGCGAAGATCTTTTCCGATTTGTAACTGAAGCTGATAAAAAAATGTATGAAACAAAACGAGAAAAGAAATCAAAATACCTCAGAGCCGATTAATTGTCAGGGCAATATTATACCGCACAGTGTATGTGCGGTATATTTGTGTAATTGGCGAAATTAGACAAATATTCCTTTTTTATTGGTTATATATGACAAAAATTCTCAATAAAATAAATGTTTTCTTGCTTTTTTATCAAGAGTATGATATAATAATAATGATGTATTCATTAATTATTCAAAAATAACCTTAGTAAGAGGTGCGTAACAAATGAAAGTCAACAAAATAGTCAGAGTGCGTAAAGCAAGTACATCTGAAACAGATATCAGAAAAGAGTCTGTTAATCAGCAGTCTGAGATTATTGAGGTGAAATCAGAATTACCTGATAAACCCAAGGCAGAAGCCAAGCCGGCAGATAAGCCGAAGGAGACACCTAAGGCTGAAACCAAGCCTGCAGATAAGCCGAAGGAAACACCCAAGGCAGAAGCCAAGCCGGCAGATAAGCCAAAGGAGACACCTAAGGCTGAAACCAAGCCTGCAGATAAGCCAAAGGAAACACCCAAGGCTGAAACCAAGCCTGCTGATAAGCCAAAGGAACCCCCAAAGGCTGAAACCAAGCCTGCTGATAAGCCAAAGGAATCCCCAAAGGCTGAAACAAAGCCTGCTGATAAGCCAAAGGAAACACCCAAGGCTGAAACCAAGCCGGCAGATAAGCCGAAGGAACCCACAAAGGCTGAAACCAAGCCTGCTGATAAGCCAAAGGAAACACCTAAGGCTGAAAGCAAGGCGGCAGATAAGCCGAAGGAACCCAAAAAGGCTGAAAAGAAATCAAAGGAAATTCCAATGCCTGACTTGAAGTCAGATGAAAAGTCATTTGAACAGGAACAGAATAAAAAGTCTGGTCAGAAGAAAAATGACATAAAAATGCCTGATACCGATAAGGCGATGGAAGTAAAAAGAAAGGCGGCTTCATCCGAAAAAACAGAGAAAAAATCTGTGAATAAAGATGAAATGCCTGACATTTCACTTTCTGTCAAGGAAGAAAAGAAAGCGGATAAAGGGGAAAAAACAAAGGAAAAGACTAATAAAGAGTCATCTGCCGCTGAAAAGAAACCAGAAATCAAAAGTGATTTGCTAAAAGCCGCATCACGTAAAGAACTTGATGAGCTTTACAGCGATAAAGACATCGAACAGGATGAGACTGTTGAGATTGACGATATCAACAATATGGCTATCGGAAAGAATGGAACTCTCCTTATAAAGTATTTCGGCACAAATGAACTTGTACATATCCCTGATACTATAACAACTATCGGAAAATATGCTTTCAGAGGCAATAAATCAGCAAAAAGAATTGTTATGTCAGACAGTGTAAAGCTTGTTGACCGTTTTGCTTTTGCCCATTGTGTAAATCTTGAGGAAATAGTATTTTCCAGAAATCTTGAAAGTATCGGCGAAAATGCATTTCTCAAATGTCAGCGTCTGAAAGAACTGAATTTCCCAAATTCTCTGAAAATGATCGGAAAGGGTGCTTTCGGAAGATGCAGCTCTTTGCGTAAGCTTATTTTCCCTCCACAGTTAAAGAGAATAAGCGACCTGAGTTTTTATTCCTGCCGCAATATTAATCGTGTTGTAATTTCTGAATCTGTTGAAGCAATCGGTAATGCAGCATTTTCTGAATGCTATGGACTTAAAAAGATTATTATCTCTGATTCAGTTGTATCAATAGGTGAAAGTTCATTTTCATGGTGCAGATCACTGGAAGAAATATGTATTCCTCCGTCGGTAAAAACAATCGGAAGCTGGGCATTTTACGGATGTGGTAAGCTTACAAATCTGAAGATAAGCGTCAATACAAAGGATATCCGTGATGATGCTTTCTGTGGATGTGAAAATATCTACAATGTAAATGTTGCTGAATTTGACGGTGTTGATTATAATCAGCAAATGGTGCGTAAGGGACACCGGCTTGTACTCAAGGTTCTCAAACAGGTTAATCGCAATAAGGCAGAGCGTTATGCCCGTGAACATGGAATAAGTATGATGTTTATATAATTTTTTATAGTACGGAGTGTCAAAACTCCGTACTTTTTTGTTATATATAAAATAATAATTGCAATTATCAGAGAAATATGTTATAATAACTTTGTCTAATTATATCACAGAGGTGTTTTTATGGATATAAAAGAAAAAATTGTTTCACTTTCCGAGGCATATGGTGCATCGGGAGATGAATCTCCTGCTGCTGAACTTGCACTTGATATGCTGAAAGAATACTGCCCGGAGGCTGATATCGTAAATGGCAATGTTGTGGGAAAATTCGGAACTCATCGTGAAGGACTTCCCTCACTTGTGCTTGATGCTCATATTGACCAGATCGGAATGTGCGTCACATATATTACATCAGACGGGTTTATAAAGGTGGGAAATCTTGGTGGACTTGACCGCAGACTTCTTCCCGCACAGCAGGTTGTAATTCACGGAAAAAAAGAAATAAAGGGTGTTGTATGCTCTATCCCTCCGCATCTTTCATCAGGCGACGGGAAAGTTCTTGAAATTTCTGATATAGCTATTGATACAGGATATTCAAAATCCCAGCTTGAAAAAATTATTTCCCTTGGCGATTCAATTACATTTGATGTGGAATGTCATAAATTAATGGGTAATCGTATAACAGGCGGTGCTCTTGATGACCGCTGCGGTGTAGCTGCAATTCTTCATGCTCTTGAACTTATTAAAAACCGTGAAACAGCTTATAATGTTACAGTTATTTTTTCATCACAGGAAGAACTTGGTGAAAGAGGAGCTAAAATTGGTGCATTCAGTCTTTCTCCTGATATTGCAATTGCAGTTGACGTAAGCTTTGCAAATGCACAGGGCGAGGATGAAAAAAAGTGTGGTTATCTTGGTAAGGGTGCAATGATTGGCATTTCTCCTTGTCTTTCACGGGAAATTTCAAATGGTCTTATAGATGCAGCAAAATCCGCAAATCTTCCATATCAGCTTGAAATAATGAATGGTCTTACTTCTACGAATGCCGACAGATATTCTTCTTCACGTGAGGGTGCAAAGGCTTGCACATTGTCAATCCCATTAAGAAATATGCATACTCCTGTTGAAGTTATAGATGTTGACGATGTTGTGAATACAGCTGAAATACTTGCAGAATTTATCGGGAGGAAGAACGTATGAAAAAATTACTGAAAGAATTATGCCTGATAAATGGTACGTCAGGGGATGAAGTTCTTGTACGTAATGCAATAATTGAAAAACTAAAAGACTTTTGCGAGTACAGAGTTGATAATCTGGGAAATCTTATTTGTTTCTGCAAGGGAAAAAAATCGTCAGAAAAAAAACTGATGATTGCCGCCCATATGGATGAGGTCGGATTTATAATAACTTATATCAATGAGGATGGAACTCTCTGTTTCAATGAAGTCGGCGGAATTGATACTTCTGTTGTTATCGGCAGGCAGGTTAAAGTAGGAAGTAACGGTTTATCAGGAGTTATAGGTTCTACTGCAATTCATAATCTTTCAAAGGAACAGCGTGAAACTCCACCGAAATACAGCGATATGTATGTTGATATCGGTGCTTCTTCAAAGGAAGAGGCCGAAAAAATCGTCAGCCTTGGTGATAGTATTTATTTTGATTCGGCATTTATTGAGCTTGGAAATGACTGTGTCAAGGCAAAGGCAATTGACGACCGTGCAGGCTGTGCTGTGATGATTAAGCTTATACGTGAGGGCGTTGAGTATGACACATATTTTGTATTCAATGTACAGGAAGAAGTTGGACTCCGTGGTTCTATGGTTTCTGCATTTTCTGTTGCTCCCGATTTGGCAATTGTACTTGAAGCTACAACAGCGTCAGATATTGACGGTGTAGGCGGAGCGAAAAGAGTATGCTGTCTTGGAAAAGGTCCTGTAGTTGGATTTATGGACAGAAGCACAGTTTATGATAAAGAGCTTTATCGTATGGCTTTTGAAATTGCCGAGGAACTGGAAATTCCATGTCAGACCAAAACAATGATAGCAGGTGGCAACGACAGCGGTGCAATACATATAAGCCGCGGCGGAGTACGTACTATAGCTGTTTCCGTGCCTTGCAGATATATTCATAGTCCGTCCTGCGTAATAAATACAGAAGATTTTGAAAATACGCTTATCCTCACAAGAGAGCTTGCGAAAAGGATACAGGAAACATGATTAGACTTATAAAAAGCGAAAGTGAGCTTGACCGTCAGCTGCTGCTGAAAAGCCTTTCGGGGCGAAAAATGCTTGCTTATATGAAAGCCTATGGGGCAGGATATGATTTCTGCCGATTTTATAAAATAACTGATGAATCAGGTGAGGGATTTATGTTTATTATAAATTCCACCCTGATTATATGTGCTGATGAAAAGCTTGAAGCTACCGATGAACTGAAATTCTTTGTAAGTATGAATATGCCCTTCCGTGTTGAGGGCGATAACAGAATATTGCGTAATATAGCCGACAGCGACCATTATCAGATTTTGAACAGAACAATATTTGAGCTTGTGCCTGATGAGAAATCCTGTGAATTTGAGGAGGAGTATGTAGACTTCAATCCGCATCTCCCCGATGTATATAAAATTTTATGTGAGGGATTTCCTAATATTTCCGACTTTTCCCTGTGGTATACTGATACTTCACACAGATGCAGACATGGTATAAGCCGCGTTTTTACATATCGTGACAGTACTACAGCTTCTGTTGTTTTTGATATTGAAAACGAGGTACTTATCGGACAGGTTGCAACAAAGCTTTCCTGCCGTGGAAGTGGTTACGCAAGGCAATTTCTGAAATGGCTTGCATATTTTTTCAATACTCTTGGAAAACGTGCCTTTCTGCTTGCACTTGATGTGCGTGTGAGCTTTTATCGTGAAATTGGCTTTAAAGAGATTGAAACAGAAATTGTTCTTGAACGCTATGACGTTGAAAAAGAAAGTATAACAAAAGGAAAATTACAGAACTGAAAGGATAATATGATGAATTATAATGATATATACTGCTTTGACAGCCGTCTTACAGAGCTTGCAGAGCAGGCTGAAAAGAATTGTGCAGATGCATTCGCAAGAATTGAAAAAACTGCTGAATATTGTGGTGCGAAAGTACTGAAAGCTTTTTCTGACAATCGTATAAGCGAATCTTGTTTTTATGGCTCTACAGGTTATGGCTATGGCGATATCGGCAGAGAAGCTATAGATAAGGTTTTTGCACAGGTACTCGGTACAGAGGATGCACTTGTACGTTTTAATTTCGTTTCAGGTACACATGCTCTTTCTACAGCTTTATTCGGTGTTCTCCGTACAGGTGATAAAATTGTATCAATCACAGGTAAGCCCTATGATACTCTTGAAGAAGTAATCGGAATAGCAGGGGAGAGAGGAAACGGTTCTCTTATGGATTACGGTGTAGAGTACGGGCAGGTTGATTTGCTCCCCGACGGTGAGCCTGACTATGACGCAATTGCCGTGGGTGTTAAAGGTGCAAAAGTTGCCTATATACAGCGTTCAAGAGGATATTCACTCCGCCGTGCATATACCGTTGATGATATTGAGAAAATGGTACAGGCGGTTAAGAAAGGCAATCCTGATGCACTTATTATGGTTGACAACTGCTACGGCGAATTTGTGGAGGAACGTGAGCCTTCCGAGGTCGGAGCAGATATAATTATTGGCTCTCTTATAAAAAATGCAGGCGGCGGAATAGCTCGTACAGGTGGATATATTGCAGGTAGAGCAGACCTTGTGGAGCTGTGTTCGTATCGTCTTACCTGCGTTGGAATGGGTAAGGAAGTTGGTTGTACCCTTGACATGAATCGTGAAATGCTCCTTGGTTTATTTATGGCTCCTGATGTAGTTGCGGCAGCACTTAAAACGTCTGCATTCGCAAGTGAGCTCTTTACACTTATGGGATACAGATGCTCTCCACGAAAGGACGACAGACACGGCGATATTATTACTGCAATTGAGCTTGGCAACGAGGAAAGACTTTGCGCTTTCTGCCGTGGTATACAGAAAGGTGCGCCGGTTGACGCATTTGTAACTCCTGAACCATGGGATATGCCGGGATATACAAGTAAGGTAATTATGGCAGCAGGTGCATTTACAATGGGTGCTTCAATTGAACTTTCTGCCGATGCACCTATACGCGAGCCTTATGCTGTGTGGATGCAGGGTGGTATTACTTACACAAGCGGAAAGCTTGGAGTTATGTTTGCAGCACAAGAAATGATTGATTAATATTACAAAACGGTAACAAGAAAGTTACAAGAAAGATACAATTTAAGGGCTAAAGTTATCATATTCGCTTTTATTGTTGACTTTTGTGACGAATCCTGCTACAATTATAAAGAATGCAGAGAATGAATGTGTTCTTTTATTGATAATAATTATAAAGGAGGAACTGCTTTGGGAGATCGTAGATTCTGTTACAGATGTATGGAAGAATATGACATGGATCAGCATATCTGCCCCCACTGCGGGTTTGATGAAACCACTCCGCATAATGCGAACTTTATTGCACCCGGTACAATACTCCGTGAAAGATATCTTATCGGTGTACTTACCGATTATAACGGCGAGGGTGCTTCATATATCGGAGTTGATCTTTCTACAGGATGTAAAATTAAGCTGAGGGAGTATATGCCTGCAATTTTCTGTACAAGAGTTAAGGGCAAGGCTACAATCAGCGTTAACTATAATAATCTTGCAAAATATAAGGCATTTATGGCCGAATATACAGAGCTTAACAAATCCCTTGCAAGACTTCGCAACAACTCAAATATTGAGCCTATACTTGATATGTTTGCGGATAATAATACAACCTATACTGTATTTGAATATGCCGAGGGAGAGAAAATGCTTGATTATCTCAAGGATAATGCAGGCGAACTAAGCTGGGAACAGGCAACAATTCTGTTTCCGCCACTTTTCACAACTATAGGTATACTTCATAACAGCGGTATAATTCATCGTGCTATAAGCCCTGATACAATATATATTACTGCAAAGGGCGAGCTGAAGCCTTCAGGTTTCTGTGTGTCTGCTGTAAGAACTGTCGGTGCAGGTCTTGAACATGAGCTGTTCAAGGGTTACGCTGCTCCTGAACAGTATTCTTCAAGCAGCAGCAGCCGTCAGGGTACATGGACCGATGTATATGGTGTAAGTGCATTGCTTTACCGTTGTCTTACAGGCTGTATGCCTGTAGATTCCGAAAGCCGTATTAAAAATGACGATTTATGTGAGCCATCTGTTCTTAATCCTTCCATTCCTGCACATGTTTCAAAGGCAATTATGGATGGTATGAAGCTTAACGGTACAGAACGTATCCAGACAATTACAGAGCTTGTAACACGTCTTTTTGAGCAGCCTGTAGCGCCTGTGAAGCCTGTTGCACCTGTTGCTTCTGCTCCTGCTTCATTTGTAAACAAGCGTAAGGAGTATGAGAGAAATGATGCGCCGAGATATCCGCAGGAACAGTATGAGCGTCCTGTACAGGGATATTATGAAGCGGCAGATAATTATCCGCCTCCAATGCGTGAACGCAGATACAGAGCAAACGAAGAAGAGTATGCCGTAGAAAAAGCAAGTATGGTTGACAGGATTAAGGTTCCTGTAATCATAGGTGTGCTCCTGTTCCTCATTTTCCTGGTTCTCATGGTTCTTATAAAACCGCTTCTGGGTTCAAATAATCCTTCGGAGGAATTATCATCTTCAAGTGATACAAACGTATCGTCAGAAGTTCCCGGGGATCTTGAAGAAGTTTCAGGAAATACAGAAATGCCAGATCTTGTTGGTAAATTCTACAGCCTTTGTCAGGAAAAGTATAAGGGTTACTTCAACTTTGTAGTTGAATATGTATACGATAGCAATACAGAAGCTGATATGATTATGGAACAGGATGTAGAAAAGGGCAGTTATATCGAGGAAGGCAGTACTGTTAACCTTGTGGTAAGCAAGGGTCCAGAGGGCGGTACAATACCTAAATTCGATAATTTATCTGTATCCCAGTATGAAAATGAGCTTAAAAAAGCAGGAATTTCAAATTATTCACTTGTTAAGTCGTCAAATTCATGGGGAATTCCTGATACTATTTCACAGCTTCAGATTGACGGAAAGTCTGTATCTCCAGGTACTTATTTCAGTAACAAGGAAGGAAAGAAGCTCATTGTATTCTATATTTCCAAGGATGCAAGCTATGTTCCTCAGACTGTAACACAGACCACAACGACAAGTGCGGTAACATCAGTTGTTACAACAACTGTAACTGTAGCAACGCAGGCTCCTACTGATCCACCTGTTGTTCCGACAGATCCGCCTGCACCGCCTCCGACAGATCCGCCTGCACCACCTCCCACTGACCCACCTGTGGTTACACCACCTGAGGGCGGCGTCGAAGGCAATGGTGATATCGGAGTTTGGTAAAATATAAATTTCAAGAGGTTTGTTATTACGGCAAACCTCTTTTTATTTACAAAATTTTATGAAAAATCCCCTGCATCACATAAATGATACAGGGGATTGCATTTTTGATTACCAGTTAATTACAGAATGACTGTGAATGTAGAATTCTTCCTGACTTGGCTGCCATTTCTTTTCCTTTGGCGGGAAGAGCTTGTCATATTCAGCAACAGCCGCTTCATCATCACAAGGAGCGTCAGCGTCGTTGGGGTGATAGAACCACTTTCTGCCGTCCAAAGCATCCTCTGTGAGCGTTTTTACAAGCAAAGCCGCAGGGAATATATCTCCATCAAAGCAAACATTATACTTCTTACAACTCTTGTAGCCTCGTGCAACATAGTTATCGGGATTGCCGAAGTTTATAACGGTATCATATCCCATGTCCTTTACCAGTTCAAAAGTGAATTCAAGGAGAATTCTGCTGAATCCTTTTCGCTGATAATCGGGATGAATACAGATGGGCCCCATTGATACAATCGGCTTCACATTGCCGTTTTCGTCCATGAGTTCAGCCTTTGAATACATAACACAGCCGACAATTTTGCTGTCAACCTCAATTACGTAGTCAAGTTCGGGGATAAATGCTTCATGCTTTCTCAGCAGATGAATGAAGTAATGCTCATTGCAGCCGGGAACGCTTAAATTCCAAAACGCTTCACGAGCGAGGTTTTCAACCTCATAATAGTCTTTTTCTGTTTCCAAACGGATAATATAGTCATTGTTATTCATTATTTTTCCTCCTGAAATGTATTGACCAAAACACGGGAGGTTTGTGTGTGAGATAGAATTCGCAAACCGCCCGTTTACGCTGCTATCTCCTTTTTAGTTGTATTTTTCAAAAAAATTCTCCTTTTAGTGGATTAAGAGCATCAGTTCTTATCTGCATTATAGCATATAAATTACGCTTTGTCAAGCATTAGTTTGGCTGTCCCTGACGGTGACGGAGGTTATTTTCTTTCAGCTTTCTGCCCTCTGCAATAAGTCGGAGCATTTCGTCGGAATCGGAGTTTTTCAGAGCCTCGCTGTATTTTTTAAGGTTTTCAATGAGCAATTCAAGCTCAAAGTTGAGATGTTCCTTATTCTGCATAAAAAGGTCAGTCCACATTTTTTCATTCATAGTGGCAATTCTTGTCATATCCTGAAAGCTGCCGCCGCTGAATCCACATTCAAGGTCAAGCTGAGGGCTTTTTACATAGGCAGAGGAAACGATATGTGCAAGCTGGGATGTATAAGCAATCATTTTATCATGGTTATCCGGAGAGG
Source organism: Ruminococcus sp. (assembly GCA_017558505.1). Lineage (GTDB taxonomy): Bacteria > Bacillota > Clostridia > Oscillospirales > Ruminococcaceae > Ruminococcus. The sequence continues at coordinate 79,935 of JAFYUM010000003.1, forward strand.
TGTTGACTATTTTTCCTGCTCCGATTTCTTTGGCAAGTGTGGAAAGCTTTTCAAAATCCTCTGAATTACTATCCTCAAATGGAGTTATAATAAAGTTGGCATTGAGGAAAAGGTCGGCGCTACTGTTGTGGTAACCGCCGAATTCCTTGCCTGCCATGGGATGCATACCGAGGTAACGCAGACCATTTTCTTCTGCAATTTTTTTCATTCTGAGGGAAAAATCGCCTTTTATACCGCATACATCGGTAATAAGAGTGTTTTTATCAAATTTTGCTGCATTTTCTGTCAGATATTTTTCAGCAGTATCGGGAAAAAGAGAAATGATTACGAGGTCAAATCCACTGAAATTTCCGTCAAACTCCATATCAATAGCAACGTCACGGAGAGCTGAAAACTCTATATCGTGATTTAGGTCACATCCCACAACAAAATAAGGAGTATACTTTTTCATTGCTTTGCACAGCGAACCACCGATAAGGCCAAGACCGACAACTAATATTTTCACAAGTTTACCTGCTTTCTTATTTGATAACACTATTATATCACTTTATCGCTTTAAAGTCAATAGCTTGCGTATTATTTTTCAGCGTAAAACTTTTTTAGTTTTTGGTAACAGTAATGGTTGGCAATGCAGTCAGCAAGGGCACGATGAGCGTTGTCGTGGTTTATTCCGAAATACTCAGTAAGGGTTGTTAGTTTTCTGTTAGGAACATCCAGAGTACATTTTCTTGCGTAAGTCAGGGTATCGAGAGTATCATTCATAAAAGGTGGTAATCCAAGACGCTCACAATATAGTTTTATGATATTACGATCAAAACAGGCAACATTATGTCCGAGAATTATGTCATTGCCTATAAATCCGAGATATTGCGGTAGTATATCATGAATATCGGGTGCATCTTCTACCATTTCATTTGTAATTCCTGTAATTGAAGTTATAAGGCTGCTTATAATTCCGGAAGGCTTGACAAGACTGCTGAATTTGTCTGTTATTTCATTATTGCGTACCTTTACGGCGGAAACTTCAATAATTTCGCATTTATATATGTTTACATCCGTAGTTTCAAGATCTATGACGGTATAGTCAGAAATATCGCCTTTTATGCTTTTTCGTGTATTTGTATTTTTTATCAAAGTGTTCATTTTCTTCTCCTTATTTTGGGAATTTCAGAGTATACGGACATTCAGGCTCAATTGTATTCAGATATGCAAGAGGGGAGGTTTCGGGAAAACTAAATTCAAGCCTGTATGCGCAAAGAGCCTGTCTGAAAATGTTGTAACGCTTATTAACAGCAGTATCCCCGTATTTTCCGTCTCCGAGAATCGGACAGCCTATATGTGCAAGATGTGCTCTGATCTGATGTGTACGACCTGTAAAAAGTCTGATTTCAAGAAGTGCCATTTCAGCACGTTTTTCCAACATCCTGTAACCTGTTTTTATTTCTTTGTAGCCTTCTTGAAAATTGTTGCTTACACGGACGATATTCCGTCCCTCCTGTCTGTAGTGGTAGGCTGTAAGGATATCTTCAGTTCGGGGCGGAGTTTTAATTGTAATGCACTGATAAATTTTATGAACGCAGCCATTTTTTATACCGTCATTCATTTCACGCAGAGCAGCAGCTGTTTTTGCCGCAGTAACAATCCCTGATGTGTTTCTGTCAAGTCTGCTGCAAAGTGCAGGAGAAAATGTACTTTCATCATCGGGAGAGTATTCTTTCATGTTGTAAAGATACAGCTTGATACGGTTAATCAGTGTGTCTTCTGTATTTTCGCCATTTCCGTGGGAATCAAGACCTACAGGTTTATATGTAATAATAATGTTTTCGTCCTCGTATATTATTTCAAGCTCTGTTGAAGCTTTAAGAAATGACATATCATGTTTTTTGACAGCTGATACCTCGTCCTTGACGTACACACGAACGATGTCGCCCTCGTTAAGCTTAGCGGATATTTCACATCTTTTTCCGTTTATTTTAATGTCCTTTTTGCGGATAAGACGATACATCATTGATTTTGGCAAATCCGGCATTGCCTTTTGCAGAAATTTATCGAGTCTTTGACCACTGTCGTTTGATGCAATTGAAAATTCTTTCATAAGATCACCTCAGATTAATATGCAAAACAGACAAATATTTCTGTTTAAAAATAGCTGTTGTAATAAAAAATGCAGATAGAATTAGCAATTTGTATTCGAATTGTTGCAATTCTGTAATTTTTATGGTAGAATAAATATTGATTGATTTATGGATTATTGTATACAAATAAAAACCTATGCCTAAAGATGATTTCAAGGAGTAGATTTTAATGAGTTTTGCAAAAAAAATAATTTCGTTAATTCTTGCAGCAGGCATAACTGTGATGCCTGTTGTGTCAACTGTTGCCTCTGCAGTAGAAGTAACAGAAAAGACCCAAGTATATGATAACACAATTCAGGAAAAAAGTAAAGACCTTGATTCAGAAGATAACGAACCATTCAATGTGTTTGACATTTATGATGCGTATCATGAAATGATAAAGAACAACACAAGACCGGTTACAACGACAGTTAAAACTACAATAAAAACAACAAGTACAACAACAGCTGCAACGAAAATTACTTCGACAAAAACAACATCTGCAACAAAGAAAACTACCACTGAAAAAGTTACAACTACAATAAAGACAACAACTGCTGCGGCTACAGCAGTTTCTTCAACGACAGCTGTATCAACTGCGGTATCAACGGGAACTACAGCTACTACGACACAGGCAGGACAATTCCCGGATGGTAAATACATAAATGGTATTGATGTATCACAATGGCAGTTTAAAATCGACTGGCAGGCTGTAAAAGATAGCGGACAAGTTGATTTTGCTATTATCAAAGCAGGCTGGGGAATGGAATCACATCAGATTGATCCTTTTTTCCATGAGAATATGCAGAATGCACAGGCTGCGGGAATGGACGTAGGTATATACTGGTTCAGCTATGCTCTTTCTGTTGAACAAGCCAAAAGAGAGGCGCTTCTTTGCCTTGAAACTATAAAGGATTACAGTTTCAATTACCCTGTATATTATGATTTTGAGTATCAGGAAGCCCTTACTACTTTAAGCTATGCAACGCTTTCAGAAATGATTGAAGTTTTCTGCACCACTCTTGAAGAACACGGATATAAAACAGGTGTATACGGAAGCGGAAGTGATTTTGAATATCGTATATACAGACATGTACTTGACAAACGTCCTGTATGGGTTGCAGAATATGATACCCCAACAGTAACATGGTATAAGGGTAATTATGGTATATGGCAGTACAGTCCCAAAGGAAGAATAGATGGAATTTCAGCTGACGTTGACCTTAACTATTGTTATGTTGATTATCCGTCAGTAGTAGGAGTAAACCCTGTCAATGGAAAAATACCTGCGGCTACTACACCTGTTACACCTCCGATTCCTGTTGAAACTACTACGACACAGAGCTGGAACTGCAAAATAATCGACCTTAAAACTACAACAGTTGATGAGTGGGATAATTACGACAAGAGCGAATACGATTTTGCTATGATTATGGCTGATACGGCAGACCTCGGACTTGTCGGAGAAAATATTGATAAAGCCCATTCACTTGGAATTAACTGTGGTGTAATCTACGACTGCAAGGTAACAACTATTGAAAAAATCAAGGAAGATATAGCTGCACTTGATTTACAGCTTACAGGCAGAACTCTTGAATATCCTCTGTATTTCAATATATCAGAGAAAAATGCCGATTTTGTGAAGTGTGGATTTGAAAAGAATAATGCAGCATATATCGCGACTGAATTTTGTTCCTATTTTGAAGGAAAGAAATATTATGTAGGAATAAGGGCGGAAGATAAGGCTCTTGGATATCGTTTTAACAGTGATTTGCTTTTAAGATATGATGTATGGCAGGTAAAATATAATAACGATCCTGATCTTTACACGGGCAAATGTGGAATCAGATCACGTTATAATGCTGAAAATGGTGGCTTTGATATAATCTGCGTTACAGATTACCCCGAAATTATAAAACGTATAGGGTTAAACGGCTACCTTCCGGCTCCGTCTATAACTGAAAACACAGAGAATACTGAAAATCCTGCATTACAAGGAGAATAAAACTATCACCGCACGGAATTTTTCTGTGCGGTGTTTCCATAAGGAGAACGTATGGCTGAATTTATTATTGGAGCGTCGGGAACAGGTAAGACGACGGAGCTTCTTGAAAGAATTAAGAACTGCAGCGGTAAGGAACGAGTTGTACTTGTTCCGGAGCAGTATTCGACAGAATTTGATAAAAAGCTTTATTATCATATAGGTGCAAAGGATTTCAATAGCCTGCTTTCATTAAGTTTCAGCAGCCTTGCACGACAGCTTTTTCAGATGTATGGTGAAACTGACAGAAAAGGCGAATACGCTGATGATATGGCGCGTCTGATAATTACATATCAGGCAATAAAAGAGGCTAAAAACAGTCCCGAACAGCTTTTGTTTTTTCGGAGAGGTGCGTCACAGGTAGGTTTTGCGGAGGATGTGTTTAAACTTATCGGAGATATGAAAAAAGCAGGAATATCACCGCAGAAGCTTATGCTCAAAGCCGAGTTATTTGAGAAAAAGCTTCATGATAAAGTAAAAGATACAGCAAATATATTTTACGAGTATGAGTTTCTCATGGAGCAGTATGGGTTTAAGGATCACCTTGAAAATATACGTGAGGCGGCAAAAATTTCAAATCTTCATGGATTTTTCAAAGGAAAGACTGTATTTCTTGATGAATTTGAAAGTTTTACCGGGGATCAGCTTGACTTGCTTGATGTTGTATTGTCAACGGCAGAAAATGTAATTATAGCACTCCGTACAGATAATGCAGAAGCAGGGGAGTTTACACTGTTTGAAACAGTAAACAATACATACAGACTTCTTTGCAGTAAATGCAGAGAGCTGAATATTCCTGTAAAGCTTACAAAGCTTGAAAAAAGCAGACGTTTTGTTTCTCCTGACCTTGAATATATAAGTGAGAGAGCAATGCGTAATTTGCCTAATGAGCCGCAGAATTCACCCACGCCGGAAAATATCCGTATTTTTGAAGCAAGAGATATGTACAGTGAGGCAGAATATATCTGCGCTGAACTTATAAGACTCATTCATGGGGATAGCAGCCTTAAATTCAGAGATATTGCTGTTATTTCAAATAAGATAGAGGATTATGCTGATGTGCTCAAAGCAGCATTTGAAAGATATGATATACCTTGTTTCATGAGTATTGAAATGCCTGTTGCACATACATCGGTAATGGTATTTTTCCTTTCACTGCTTGATTTGCTTACAGCAAAAAAACTTAAAAGCGAACAAATTTTCCGCCTGCTTAAATGCGGACTTCTTGAAGCTGAACTTACCGAAGTATCGTTGCTTGAGAATTATTGCTACAAGTGGGGGATTGACGGTAATATGTGGACAGAATGCTTTATCGCAGAGGATGAAAATCTTGAGCAGATTGAAATGCTGCGTGAAAAAATTATTTCACCGATAATAAAGCTCCGCCGCAGTATTTTAAAAGTCAACACAGCGGAGGGATACTGCCACATATTATATAAGTATTTCACTGATAGTAACGTTGAAAAGTGTCTTGCACAGCTTATTCTGCGGTTAATCAGAACCGACAGGGATAACGAAGGAGCAGAGCTCAAAAGACTCTGGGGCTGTTTTATGGATATTTTGGACAGTGCAGCCTCTACTCTTAGTGAAACAGAGCTTGAATTTTCAGAGTTAGCAGATATTCTGCGTGCTATGATAGGACAGATAAGCTATTCACTTCCACCGCAGACACTTGATGCCGTAACAGTAGCCTCAGCAAGAACAGCCCGATTAAGCTCCCCGAGAGTCTTGTTCGTCGTAGGTGCATCAGAAGGTGATTTTCCGAATCAGGTTAATTTACATGGACTTTTTACTGAAGCAGATAAACAGAAACTGTTTGATGCAGGGGTTGAATTAGCTCGTCCGCTTACGGATCTTATTGCGTCAGAGCGTCTGATTGTATACAAGGCAATATCAACAGCTTCTGAAAAGCTGTATATGACATATCCGTTGTCAGACCTGTCCGGACAGGCAAAATACCCTGCACGTATTACAGAGCAGATAAGAGAAATGTTTCCTGATAATTCCGGGATATTCATTACAGAGGGAATGATTTCTCCTGACTTTTATGCCGTAACAAAAAAATCAGCATATTATCACTATATGCAGGACAGGTCAGCTGATACAAAGGAAATTGCTTCAATTTATGAAGCACTTCTGAAGGACGAAGAATACAGACATAAAATTGCAATTACTTTAAGCAAGAAAGATCAGAACCTGGAGTATAAAATAGACCGTAATCTTATGGAACGTCTTGAAAGGTTCGAACCTCTGTTTTTATCACCTTCGGCTTTTGAGGGTTATAACAAATGTCATTTTATGTATTTCTGCGAAAGGATACTTAATCTGACTGCGCCTGAAAAAATAGAACTTGACCGCAGAATAACAGGTGAACTGATACACAGCTGCTTACAGAAAATACTTGGCAGACTTACAAAATCAGAGTTTACATCGCTTTCGTATGATGAACTTTGTGGTGAAATACGTGAGCAGGCAGAAATTTATCGTCAGGAAAATATGGCTGGAGATTTCGGAAAAACTCCAAGATTTGAACTTTTTTTCAATAAACTTACTGAAAGATTGGGAAATGTATTTCTTCACAGTCAGCATGCTCTTATGGCAAGTGATTTTGTGCCTGATGCATTTGAGCTTGATATACGAAAAGAGCATAATCTATGGCTTAAATATGCCGACGGAAAAAAGATCGTTTTCGGAGGTGTAATCGACAGAGTTGATGTTTGCAGTATCGGTGATGAAAAATATCTTCGTATAATCGACTACAAGAGCAGTAAAAAGATTATAAATGAAGCCTCTCTTGCAGGGGGAATAAATATGCAGATGCTCACATACCTTTTTGCTGTATGTGGTGAAAATGGTGCATACAAAGGATATAAACCTGCAGGCGTGCTGTATACCCCTATGGAAATATCGACTATTGACATAGAACAAGCAAAGATTGATGAGTTTAATCAGACAGCGTTATATACACAGCTTAAAAATACCGGACTTCTCATTGACCGTAAGGATATACTTGATAAAATGGAACACGGTCTGGAGGGTAAATATATTCCTGCAAAGCTTAAAAAAGACGGTGAATTTGACAGTTATTCCAATGTTATTTCAGAAAGTCAGATAGATAAGCTTAAGGATTTTGTATACAGCAGTATATCTGAAGCAGGGGAGTCTATACTCAATGGCAATGCCGAAGCTATTCCCCTTAAAATCGGGAAGAAAATCCCGTGTAGTTACTGTATATATGCTGATGTATGCGGCAATGGTGACGGAAAAATATGTCGTGAACCTGATAGCGAAAAGCTTTATGAAGCAGCAGGAATTTTAGGAAAGGAGGCTGATAAGTAATGAAGTGGACAGATCAGCAGGAAACAGCTATAAAAGCAAGAAATGCGTCGTTTATCGTTTCAGCGGCGGCAGGAAGCGGAAAGACTGCAGTACTTACTGAAAGACTTGTCAAACTCCTTTCTGATGAAAAGGCAGGAATAAGAGCGGACAGAATTGTAGCAGTTACTTTTACAAATGCTGCGGCTTCTGAATTGAAAAAAAAGCTTGACAGACGTTTCAGACAGCTAATAAATGACCATCCTGATGAGCCGTATCTGCTGAAACAACAGGTACTTCTGCAAAGTGCAAAGATAGCTACAATCAACTCGTTCTGTTTCGAGTTGTTAAGAGATAATATCACAGAGCAGGGGATAACATCTGGATTTGGCGTACTTGATGAAAATGATGTAAATGTCATACATTCACAGGCGATAAACGAGCTTTTCGATGAGTACAGCCATGAAAATTATGATAAGATATCATATCTGTATGATAAATTCTGCATAAATGATCAGAAGCCTCTTATCGATGCGGTTTTTTCTGTTGACAGATTTCTGTCATCGGTTGCCATAGGAGAAAAATGGCTTGATATAGCAATAAAGGAATATAAAAAAGATTTTGCCGACTCTATATATTTCAGGACATTTTTCAATAATGTTTCAGAAAAGCTTCATAAGGCATTGGAACTTGCGGAGAAAAATCTGAAATCGGTTCCGGATATTATTCCTGATATGACTAATCCACAGGCTGTAAAATCTTTGGAGCAGGCACAGGAAGATTTTGTGAAAGTTCAGACACTTGTTGACATGGCTGATAAAAATTTATTCCCCGATGATGAAACAGCGGCACAATCACAGAATTTTGCTCGTCTTGTTTCATTAGGCAAGAAAACCGAATACAACGAGGCTTTGAGAGATATCTATAAAGAACGCCGTGAGCAGATAAAGAAGATATTGAAAGAGATAATTCCTTGTTTTGCAGCTGCTCCCCGTGATTTTGAAGAATCGGGAAAGGTAGCGGAGCTTCTTGGGGAAATTGTAAAGCGTTTTCGTAATATAGTGTGGGAAAAAAAGTGCGAAAGAAATTCAATCAGCTTTGATGACGGTGAAAGGCTTGTACTTGAACTTCTTATGGAGTACGATGTTAATGGCAGAATTATACAATCTGAAATCGCAAAGCGTATTGCCGAGTATTATGATATAATCCTTGTTGATGAGTATCAGGACTCAAACAATAAGCAGGATTTGATTTTTAAGCTCATATCAAAAGGATATAAGCACGACAGCGCTGGCAAACCTATGTACGGCAGAAATGCTTTTGTAGTGGGTGATGTAAAGCAGTCAATTTACCGTTTCCGTCTTGCAAATCCGAAGAATTTTATTGATGTTATGAAAAGTTCGGATAAATATTCAGAGGAGAGTGAGTCCGAGAATAAAGCTATTCTGCTTAATAAGAATTTCCGCAGTTCACCGCAGGTAATTGATTTTGTAAATTTCATTTTCGGTGAGCTTATGACAAAAAAATGTGGTGAGATAACTTATACCGATGATGAAAAGCTTTATTTCGGTGCTGAACAGTATGATAACGGCGAGGATGATAGCCGGATTACACAGATAAATTTTATTGACGGCGATATGGAAAATGAAGATGATGTCCGTCCGGAAGCAGAGGTTACAGCTGATCTAATTGCGGATATGATTAAAAAAGGAATAAAGGTTACTCAAAATGATGGTACAAGCCGCATATGTCAACCGAAAGACTTCTGTATACTTGTCCGTACTAATCCAGCGGCAAATATATATGCCGAAGCACTTGAAAAACGTGGAATTGCCGCAAAAGGCAGTGATGAAAAGGGATATCTTAAATCTCGTGAAATATCGGTTCTTACTGATTTGCTGAGAGTGATTGCAAATCCGATGAAGGATATTCCCCTTGCGGCGGTAATGGTTTCGCCTATGTATCCCTTTGAAATTCGTGATATTGCTGTACTGCGGACGTTTGATAAAAAACTGCCATTATTCAGCCTTGTAAGACTTGCTGCGGATAATCCCGATAATCAGATAGACAGCAATCTTTCAGCAAGGTGTAAGGATTTTCTTCAGTCAATTGACAGTTTTCGCCTTAATTCCGTAACAATGACCATAGGGGTATTAATCAGCAGTATTTATGATACAACTGATTTTGTATCTGTCATGCAGCAGTATACAGACGGTGATAAAAAACGTGCAAATCTGCGACTCCTCATACAGTATGCGAAGAATTATGAGGCTGCTTCTGCAGCAGAGGGCGGAGGAGGCTTAAGCGGATTTGTTGCACATCTGGATCGTGTTCTTGAAAGCGGAGATTATGAGCAGGGAAAAGTTTCTTCGGCTTCCGGTGATTATGTAACCGTTCAGACTATGCACAAATCAAAAGGTCTTGAATACCCGTTTGTATTTGTAGCGGAGCTTGGATATAAATTCAGATTTGACTCTGACAAAGTAATGTGCAGTGATGACGGCAGAATGGGATTTATTCTCTGTGATAAAAATAATCTTAGAAGATACAGAACATTCCAGCAGCTAATGCTTAATGCCGAAGGTCAGAGAGATACCCGAAGTGAGGAATTACGACTTCTTTATGTTGCGCTTACACGTGCAAAGCAACAGTTGTTTATTAATCTCTGCTGTGGCGATAACGAAAGAAAAAAGGTTGCTACTCTTGTCATGGAGTGCGTTATAGGCGGCAGTGATACAAGTGAACAGGCAGAACAGGCAAAAACATATGCTGATTGGTTCTGGCTTGCTCTGATGAAGCACGGCGATTTTATTGAAATAGCAGATAGACTTGAAATTGAAGGCACTGAAATGGGTTATCCCGCTTTTGCACAACAGAATAAGCTTTTTAATTACAATATAATTGACAGCTACCGGATTCACGATATAAAAGCTGAAAAAAAACAATCTGCACAAGCAGATGAGAAAATTGTCAATCAGCTTACAGAAATGTTCGAAAGTACTTATGACAGAACCCTTGCCAATACTCCTGCAAAGTTAAGCGTAACGCAGCTTTCAAAAAAATTCACAGATGATGAAGAATTTGATTTAAGACTCAAACGCCCGTCATTTCTCCAGAACAAACGATATCTTTCAGGTGCAGAAAGAGGTACAGCTATACATAGCTTTTTTCAGTATTGTTCATTTGAAAATGCTATAACTGATACAAGGTCTGAAATAAACAGACTTGCTGATAAGGGATATCTTATCAGATCACAGGCTGAAAGCATAAATATGCGAAAGGTGCAGGCATTTTTCCGAACGGACTTGTATAAGAGAATGTGTAGCTCCGATTCAGTTGAAAGAGAAAAGAAATTCACTGTTGCAGCAGCTGAATTAAATCTCAGCGATTCAGTATTTGATAAACTAAAACAATCCGACGGTATGATTAAGGGTATCATTGACTTGATGTTTGAGGAAACCGACGGAATAGTTATTGTAGACTATAAATCAGACAGATTTATAACAGAGGAACAGTTAAAACAGAGATATTTCAGACAGCTTGAAATATACAAGGCGGCTATTGAACTTACCACCGGAAAAAAAGTTAAGGAACTTCTTCTGTACTCAATTGAGCTTGAAAAAGAAATTATAATATGAAAAAAAGGCATATGTCATTTCAACATGACATATGCCTGAAATTTTAGTTTGGCTGAATAAGAGGATTTCTTTGATGTGTATTATTTGGAGATGATTCTTCCGCTGACTCTGTTTCAATTCCGTTTGATTCCTCATGAAGGACAAGGTCTATATCTATGTCCTCGCCATTGCGGTGGACTTTAAGTGTAACAGTATCGCCTGCTTTAAATTTATTTTTAATACTGTTGAGCTCCTCCATTGTAGCTACTGATTCATCGTTAATACCGATAATGACGTCACCGATTTTGATGCCTGCCTCTTCGGCTGCACTGCCGTCGGCAATATAGCGTACATAAATTCCGATAGGAAGTCCTAAATAACTTGAATACGTTTCATCAACATCTATGGCTGAAATACCAATCTGAGGTCTGCCTTTGACGTGTTTGTAATTTACAAGGTCGTCAATTATTTCTTTTGCTTTATTTATAGGAATTGCAAATCCAAGTCCTTCAACGGAAGCGCTTCCATAGCTTGATGACATTTTTGCGGAGTTGATACCTACGACCTGCCCACAACTGTTAAGGAGAGGACCGCCTGAGTTACCAGAGTTTATAGCTGTGTCAGTCTGAATAAGCGACATTTGCTTATCGTTGATAGATATTTCTCTGTCAAGTGCAGAAACAATACCGCTTGTAACAGTACCGAAAAGTTCAAAACCAAGCGGATTGCCGACAGCTATTACAAGCTCGCCGACACGGAGTTCATCTGAATTGCCGAATGTTGCAGGTGTAAAGCCTGCTGCGTCAATTTTCAGTACAGCAATGTCAGTTTCAATGTCGAAAGCAACAATTTTAGCGTCATATTCTTCCTCGTTGTAGAAAAGAATAGTAACCTTTTTTGCTTCAGCTGCATTATATTCGCTTGTGCCTTCCATATATACTACATGAGCATTTGTTACGATATATCCGTCTTCAGTCATTACAATGCCTGTACCTGTGCCTATTCCCTCACGTATCTGCGGTTGTGATTGAAATCCCCAGTTCCAAGGGTCAAAACTTGCGGACATTTTGTATTCAACTTCAAAAAGTGAAGATATACCCACAACAGACGGCATAATCTCATCAACTATATCAGGGAGATATTTAGCATCTGAACGTGCGGCTATATCAAATAATCCTGGTGTTGTATAGGAAGTATTGTTTGAGGGCGTGTTCAGACTGTTTTTTACTGTATCTTCAGTTTTATTAATTCTTTCGGGAATTCTGTTTTCTTCTGTGTTGTCGAAATAACTGCTGTTATTAATAAACTTACCGAATTGTGTTATAACTCCACCGCCTATTACGATAACCAGTGCGGCAGTAATAATAAGCAGAATTATTAGACCCTTTGGTTTTTTAGGCTTTTTAGAGGGTTCATAACCTGAATAATATGAATAATTATCCTCGTTGTTATAATATCTATCGTTCTGATTATAGTCATTGCCGTAATAATTATACATTTCTGACATTGGCTTAACCTCATTTCGTGATTTTATATTTATATTATAATCGTTTATGTGATAAATATATGATAGACGATAGAAAAGTTATTAACAAATTTTTTGTAATTGAAAAGTCCGCCATAAGGCGGACTTTAAGTATTATTTATTAAGTTTTTCATTTGTTTTAGCCATGAACTTTTCGCTGTAAACAAGAAAACGCTTATGAATTCCACAACCTATTTCGCTGCATTCGTCAAATGCCTTTACTTCGAAAGTGAATTCACGTCCGTTTATTTCTGTGAGTACAGCTTCTGCAGTTACTTTCATAGTATCAGGAGTTGCTGCAAGATGCTTTATATCAAGAGCAGTACCAACGGTTGTTTCGCCGTCATCAAGATACTCTTTAAGGCAATTGCATGCCGCTGCTTCCATGAGTGCAACCATTGCGGGAGTTGCAAAAACATTGAGGGAACCGCTTCCCATAGCAGCTGCAACATTACTTATATTTACTGTAGTATTAGCTGTACCTTTGATATTTATGTTTATATCCTTCATAATCATTCTCCTTTGCTTGCTTCAAGAATTTCTTCGGGTATGGGACAAGGCGACATTACCTCGCCTACAACGCGGTCATAAGTAAGTATGTCAAGTTCTTCGTTATCAGGTGTTCCGTCATTATAGTCTGTTGAATATACAGGCAGAACATTCAGAAATTCACCCATGTATTCAATAAATTCATCACGAGGTGCGTCGATGATGTCAGCTATTATATAGGGAACATAGAAGAAAGAGAATTTTTCTTCTGGAACTGCTGAAAAGTCAGCTCCATAATTGCTCCAGAAGAAGTATTTCTGCTCGTAAAGTGTACCGCAATTCTGACCTGTTATATTAAGCTTGTTGTAAACACTTGTTTCACCTCTGAGTGAAGGGAAGTGGTCGCCAACAAAAAATACAAGTGTGGGTTCATTAAGCTTTTGGAGCTCATCAAGAAATACAGTAAGTCCTTCATTAGTGTGCTGCACCCACTGTAAATAGTTTCCGATTTCATCGGTAGGATCCTCACCCTGATCATATGGCTGATGATTCTGCATTGTTGTGGTATGGATATACATAGGTTCATCAGTATCGGTAACGAGCTTGAGAAGCTGATTGAAAATAGTATTATCATCGACATATGTGCCGTAGTGGTCTACGGGAACAGTAAAGTCAGTTACGTTGTCGATATCGTCGTGGAAAATCATGTGATCAAAGCCGAAATCGCTGTAAATATCGGTTCTATTGTAGAATGAACTCTGGAACGGGTGTACATAAGCCGTTTTGTAACCCCAGCTTTTGTAATACTGAGCAAATGCAGGCTGTTCACGATCTGCAAGCTCTCTCTGTGGCATATTCGGAGTGTTTAAGCCTCTTACAGGAAGTCCGAAAAGAAGCTCGAACTCAGAACGGACTGTATAACTTGCATATGTTGGAGTAATGGCAATACCGGTTTTTCCTTCAGCACAGGCTTTATCAAAGCCCTCATAGTAGGAATCATCAATGTCAAGTTCTTCAAATACACGGAAATCAGCGTAGGATTCGCTCATAATAACAATAACATTTGGCTTTGCTTTGCTGTCAAAATTCTCAACAACATCAGGTTCTTCGTCAATAATTTCCTCAATGTATTCCTCGGTATAGTTGTCGGGCTCTACTATGCGGTTTTCATAGCTTTCGGAAGCTGTTTCAACAAGAAAAGCAAGGAAACTGTTGTTATCAAATTTTTCGTTAAGTATGAAAGCGTTATTTGCAGCTGTTGTATCAAGCTTGAAAAAGTTGTATACAGGTGTATAGAAGCTTGGAACAACTATCATACAGATGCTTACAACAGAGCATACAGCGGCAGTTATAAATCGTTTAACACCTTTATATTTAGGCAGTTTAGGATTGAAATGGAATGCCAGAGCTACAAAAGCAATTACAATTAAGCAATAAATAACAAGGCTTGGCGTGATTTTTATGTATGCAAATGATTTAAGACTTTTGACGCTTTTGAATAACTTCATATCGGAAAGAATGAGGTGATTTCCGTTAGTACCATATTTGAAGAGCTCTGTGATACTCAACGCCATATATACAAAACTCTGAGTTAATACCGCAAGCCAACCTTTGCGGAAAATTGCGAGGAGTAAAGAGAATATGAGACCTGCCGCTATGAAATTGAATATAAGCACAGATGGTCTGCAAGCAGCAAATTGAGCGAAAGAACTTACAAATTTGAACTGATTTATTTCAGCCATACACACGATGAATATGGGAAATATAATAAGTAGAATTGTATTCAGTGTTTTGTATTTATCAGAATTTTTCTCTCTTATACTGTTGTATTTCTTTGCATTCTTCAGAAAAGAATTGAATTTTGTTTTAATTAAGTCTGTCATTTTATAAAAACCTCCAATAAAGGATTATATTTTACATAATATAATATATCACATTATAAATAAACATTCAAGAGGTTTTTAAAATTATCATAATTCTGTCACCATTTTCGGAGTTTTGGTAAATGTGTACGGAAAGCAGCAGGGGATTTTGTGTAATATGACAATTAAAAAATGTGCGGAAATATGTTATAATTGAGATACAGGAGCGTGATTATATTGAAAATAGCTTTGGTAACAGGCGGGAGCGGTGGAATAGGAGCTGCCGTTTGCAGAGAACTTGCCTTAAATGGATATTTTGTCTATGTGGGATATTCCTCATCAGGTGAAAAAGCTGCCAGACTTGCATATGAAATAGGCGGGGAAGCCATATCAATTGATGTATCGGATAAAATGTCAATCAATTCAGCAACGGAAAATATAGGTGTATTGGATTTACTTGTAAATAATGCGGGTATTTCTGAAATTGATTTATTTACATCAATTTCATCGTACAAAAGCAACATGATAATGAATGTGAATCTCGTAGGTGCAATGGAACTGACACGAAAAATCCTGCCGCAAATGATTAATAGAAAATCAGGCTGTATAATAAATGTCGGTTCAATGTGGGGAGAGGTCGGTGCTTCCTGCGAGGTTGACTATTCGGCTTCAAAGGCGGGACTGATCGGTTTTACAAAGGCGCTTGCCAAAGAAGTTGCTCCCTCCGGTATACGTGTCAACTGCATTTCTCCGGGTTTTATAATGACTGAGATGAACAGTCGTTTTTCTACAGAGGATCTTGAACTTATAAGAGAAGAAATTCCTCTTGGCATATTTGGCGAGCCAAGACATATTGCCGATGCAGTTGCATTCCTTGCATCTGAAAAAGCAGAATATATAACAGGTCAGGTGATATCTGTCAATGGTGGCATGGTGATTTGAAATTCAAAAATTAAAAAAATCTGAAAAAAATCAAAAAAAATGCTTGACAAGCCATGTAAAGTATGGTAAAATATAAATAATCGTGAATTAACACGATAATATTATCCTTGCCCGCAGTAAGTTGCAGGGCGGAATCCAGAAGGAGGTGTACAGAAATGGCAAAGGTATCCGCAAAATATGAGGTAATGGTTGTATTCAGCCTCAAGGACGGAGAGGAGCCTATGAAGGCTCTCGTTCAGAAGTTCAAGGAGAGAATTGAGCGTCATGCTGAAGCTGTTGAAGTCAACGAGGATTGGGGTAAGCGTAAGCTTGCATATCCTATCGAGGACGAGACAGAGGGCTACTATGTAATTTATACATTCGAGTCAAAGCCCGAGTATCCTGCTGAGCTTTCAAGACGTCTCAACATCACAGACGGCGTTCTTCGTTCACTGGTAACAGTTGTTGAATAATCCGTATTTCATTATCTTATAAGGAGGATGTCAGATGAACAAAGTTATTTTAGTTGGCAGACTTACAGCTGATCCTGAGTTAAGACAAACTCAGAGCGGTATTTCTTCCTGTCGTTTTACAATAGCTGTTGACAGAGGCTTTGCTGATAAGTCTACAGGCGAGCGTAAGGCTGATTTTATCACTTGCATCGCATGGCGTCAGACTGCTGAATTTGTATCACGTTATTTCAATAAGGGTAAGCTTATTGCTGTAGAAGGCTCTTTAAGAAATAATAACTACCAGGATAGAAATCATCCCGATGTTACACACTACACAATGGACGTTATGGTAGATAATGTTGAATTTGTAGGTGGCAAAGGCGAAAGCGGCGGAAATAACGGTAATCAGGGTTATGGCAATCAGAGCTATGGAAACCAGGCTTATCAGGCTCCCCAGAATAATTATAATAACTATCAGGCACCCTCACAGCAGGCAGCACCACCGCCTGTTCCGAATAATGAAAGTATGTCTTACGGAAATGCTTCTGATTTTGAAGAAATCTTAAGCGACGGCGATGTACCATTTTAATCAAATGAAAATTTTGAGCTGAATCATTATTACGAAAGGAGAAATTGTCATGGAAAGAGAGAGAAATTCTCGTCCCTCAAAGAAGCCCCGCAAGAAGGTATGTATGTTCTGTGCGGACAGAATTGAGAGAATTGACTATAAGGATCTCGCTAAGCTGAGAAAGTGCATGACTGAAAGAGCTAAGATTCTTCCCAGAAGAGTTACAGGCACTTGTGCATTCCACCAGCGTGAGCTTACAGTTGCTGTAAAGAAGGCAAGACAGATCGCACTTCTTCCTTACGTTAGCGACTAATAAAAATGTTGAGGCAAGAAATGCGGTTTAACCGTATTTCTTGCCTCTTATTTGTTATCTTACGGCATCTTAACTGATAACAAATTTTTACTGATGTGCTGTGCTTACTGCAAATTCCTCGTTCTTTCTGAACAGGAGAGAAATGCACCATACGGCTGAAATTGCTACAAGAATATATACTGCTCTTGCTGCAAGACTGCCTGCACCGCCAAGCATCCAAGCTACCAGGTCAAGATCGAAAATTCCGACAAGGCCCCAGTTAACGCCTCCTACGATAAGGAGGATAAGTGCGATTTTGTCCCACATTTGTGAACACCTCTTTTCAAGCGTTGTATTTAAGACAAAACCGCACAAAGAAACTTTCGGGATTGTATTAATCTCGTACCGACATTGTGTGATATTGACTTAAAACGCCTGAATTTATTATTGCAGTAAATTACAGAATTATACTGAAAACTTATAAAAAATAAAACACCCCGAAAGGTGTTTTATGAAATGTCGTTGGATTTGACAGATTACTTTACGATGAATCTGTCGATGTCAGACATGAACTTTTCAGCGTCATCAGTGTGGATGTTGAGTTCGATAGGCTTTGAGAGGTCAAGGCTAAAGATACCCATGATTGACTTTGCGTCAACAGCGTATCTGCCTGATACGAGGTCAATGTCGAATTCGTACTTCATAACTGTGTTAACGAAGTCCTTAACGTCGTTAATCTGCTGGAGTGAAACAGTTGTCTTTGTCATAATCTTTACCTCCTGAATGTGAATGGATGTTTTTTATTGTTTACCTTTTCTTCCATGCGGTTTTCCCTTCCGCAAATATATAATAACATTAAAATTCCGCTATGTCAAGGGTTTTTTTATAAATTCGGCATTTTGGCGATTAATGTTGTTTATTCTCCTTACGTTTTTGGAGATAAAGATTAATTATTCAGACTGCACAAAAGCATATCTTGAATTTTGTGCACATTAAACATTGATAATTACGCAGAAAATGGTGTGAAATATGTATAAAGTGTTTTTTATAACTTTTGGCTGCAAGGTCAGTCAGTATGAAACTGAATGTCTGCGGAGCTGTTTTATATCACGTGGATTTGAAATAGCCATTGCCGAAGATGAGGCTGATGTATTTGTTGTTAATTCCTGTACAGTAACCGGAAGCGGTGATAGTAAATCTCTTTACGCTGTCAGACGGTTAAGACGATTTTATCCGCAGGCGGTTATTGTCCTTACCGGTTGTCTGCCCCAGAGCAACAAGGATATAGAAAAAATATGTCCTGAAGCTGATGTTATAACAGGTACGAAAGAACGGGATAAGATTCCTGTTCTTGTAGAAAAGGTTTTGACAGAAACAAATCGTATTATCAGCGTTCCCGATTTTTTGTCGTGTGAGGAATTTGAAGATATTCCATATGAAAGTACATTCACCCAGACAAGAGCATTTATGAAAATACAGGACGGCTGTAATTGTTTCTGCTCGTATTGTATTATTCCTTACGCAAGAGGAAGATGTCGCAGTAAGCCTATAGAATCTGTAAAATCAGAGGCACAGCGTCTTGCAGACGCAGGTCATAAGGAACTTGTACTTGTTGGAATTAATCTTGCTTTTTACGGTCAGGAGTTCGGTCTGCGGCTTGCTGATGCTGTTGAAATTTGCTGTCAGACTGCTGGAATTGAACGTGTTCGGTTTGGTTCAATTGAGCCTGAGATGCTTACTGATGCGGATCTGAAGCGTCTTTCTGTTTTGCCCCAGTTCTGTCCACAATTTCATTTGTCACTGCAAAGCGGAAGTGAATCTGTTTTGAGGCGTATGAACAGAAAATATACACCCGCTGAATATATGGCTATAGTTGAAAAAATTCGTAGTTATTTTTCGGATGCTGCTTTTACAACAGATATAATGGTGGGCTTTCCTGAGGAAACGGAGGAAGAATTTGCAGAATCCCTTACTTTTGTTGAAAAAGTAGGGTTTGCTGCAATACATGTGTTTCAGTATTCACCAAGAAAGGGTACACCAGCAGCTGCCATGAAGCAGTTAACGAAGAAAATTAAGGCAGAACGTGCCGACAGAATGAAGTCGGCAGGGGAGAGATTATCAAAAAAATATCTTGGAAGCCTTGTTGGAAAAAGAGTTCCTGTGTTGTTTGAAAAGGAAAATAGCCCTGATTTTCATCAGGGACACGCCCCTGATCACACACTTATAAAAGTTTTTCGAGAAAATTCAAAAAAATGTTTGCGTAATTCGATTTTATATGTTATAATAGAAGAGTGTGGTAGTGATTACTGCACTGGCAGAATTGCCGATGATAATTACACGTAAGAAATTACGTGTCAAAAATATCCCGACAGGGAGAATGGAGATAGAAGTAATTATGTCCGTATTCAGAATTTATTCCGAAAAGAAACCCGAATTTGCCGTTGAAGCCCAGTCAGTTCTCAGCGACATCAAAACAGCCCTCAGACTTGATATCAAGAATATCAGAGTTCTGAACCGTTATGACGCAGACAGACTTACAGAGGAAGATTTTAATGCTGCAATCAGCACTGTATTTTCTGAGCCTGCTGTTGACGTTGTTTACAGCGAGCTGCCTGTTCTTGCAGAGGGAGAGAGAGTATTTGCTGTTGAGTATCTGCCCGGTCAGTTTGACCAGCGTGCAGACAGCTGTGAGCAGTGTATTCAGATTCTCCGTCAGGGCGAGAGATGTCGTGTAAGAAATGCAAGAGTATATATTATCGACGGAAATATCACAGATGAGGAATTTGCAAAGCTTAAGGCTTATATCATCAACCCTGTTGAAAGCCGTGAAGCTTCCCTCGATACAGTTGAATCTCTTGATACAAATTATGAGATTCCCACAACAGTTGAAACACTTGAGGGATTTATCAAGCTCAATGAAAAAGGTCTTCGTGCTTTTGTAAGCGAGTTCGGACTTGCTATGGATTACGACGATATAAGGTTCTGTCAGGATTATTTCCGTAATACAGAACGCCGTGATCCCACAATCACAGAAATCCGTATGATTGATACATACTGGTCTGATCACTGCCGTCATACAACATTCCTTACTAATGTTGAAGATGTAAGCGTAATCACTCCTTATATCAAGGACACCTATGAGATGTATCTCAATGTGCGTGAGGAGCTTGGCAGAACAGATAAGCCCATTACTCTTATGGATTTAGGTACAATTGCTGCTAAGAAGCTCAAGGCTGACGGACTTCTTACCGATCTTGACGAGAGCGAGGAAATCAATGCCTGCTCCGTTAAAATAAAGGTTGATGTTGACGGTGAGATTGAGGACTGGATTCTCATGTTCAAGAATGAGACTCATAATCACCCCACAGAAATCGAGCCTTTCGGTGGTGCGGCTACATGTCTTGGCGGCGCTATCCGTGATCCTCTTTCAGGTCGTTCATATGTATATCAGGCAATGCGTGTAACAGGTGCGGCTAATCCTCTTGTTCCTGTTGAGGACACAATTGCAGGTAAGCTCCCACAGAGAAAGATTACAGTTGGTGCGGCTAACGGCTACAGCTCCTACGGTAACCAGATTGGTCTTGCTACAGGTCACGTTTCTGAGGTTTACCACCCCGGCTATGTTGCTAAGCGTATGGAAATCGGTGCTGTTCTCGGTGCTGCTCCTGCTGAAAATATCAGACGTGAAAGACCTGTTGCAGGAGATGTTGTAATTCTTCTTGGCGGTAAGACAGGCCGTGACGGCTGCGGTGGTGCTACAGGTTCTTCCAAGTCACATACACTTGAATCCCTCGAAAACTGCGGTGCAGAGGTTCAGAAGGGTAATCCACCTGAGGAGAGAAAGCTCCAGCGTCTTTTCCGCAATCCCGAGGTTACAAAGCTTATCAAGAGATGTAACGACTTCGGTGCAGGTGGTGTATCCGTTGCTATCGGTGAGCTGACTGACGGTCTTATCATCAACCTCAATGCAGTTCCTAAGAAGTATGACGGTCTTGACGGTACTGAAATTGCTATTTCTGAGTCACAGGAGCGTATGGCTGTAGTTGTTGCTCCCGAAGATGTTGACAAATTTATGGAGGAGGCTAAGAAGGAAAACCTCGAAGCTACTCTCGTTGCTGACGTTGTGGACGAGCCTCGACTCAAGATGAACTGGAATGGTAAGACAATCGTTGACCTTTCAAGAGATTTCCTTAACTCCAACGGTGCTGCAAAGCATACAAATATTGTTATTGACGATCCAGACCAGATTCGTGATGAGGAACTTTGTGATAACGCAGAGGAATGGACAAAGCTTATGGGCAGCCTTAATGTATGCTCACAGAAGGGACTTGTTGAGAAGTTCGATTCCACAATCGGCGCAGGCACAGTTCTTATGCCTTACGGCGGTGTATATCAGATGTCACCCTCACAGGCTATGGCTGCTAAGATTCCTGTACTCAAGGGCGAAACAAATACCTGCTCACTTATGGGTTGGGGATATAATCCTGACTTGTCAGTAATCAGCCCATACCATGGTGCTATGATGGCTGTTATTGAGTCTATCGCTAAGGTAGTTGCAGCAGGCGGTACATATAAGAAGTGCTGGCTTACATTCCAGGAATACTTCGAGAGAACACAGAATGATCCTAAGCGTTGGGGCAAGCCTATGGCTGCACTTCTCGGTGCATTCAAGGCACAGCTTGAAATGGGCTGCGGCTCAATCGGCGGTAAGGACTCAATGTCAGGAACATTTGAGAATATTGACGTTCCACCTACACTTGTTTCATTTGCAGTTTCTACAGCCAAGGCTGACAAGGTTGTTTCAACTGAATTCAAGAAGGCAGGAAACAAGGTTATATACATTGCTCCTAAGTATGACGAAAACGGACTTCCCGTATTTGACAGCGTAAAGAGCGTATTTGACAAGGTTGAGGAAATTATTTCCGCAGGCAGAGCAGCATCAATCTGGACAATTGGCTACGGCGGTGTTGCAGAGGGTATTGCTAAGATGTGCTTCGGTAACAAGCTCGGATTTGAGTTTACAGAGCGTCTTGCTCCCGAAACATTATACAAGCCTACATATGGTGCATTTATCATAGAGCTTACAGGCGAAGCATCTGATGATGAAACAGTAATCGGTAAGGTAATTGACAGCTACAAGATTTGTACAATAGATTATATCGTTGGTCTTGACAGTCTCCAGAGAGTATGGGAGGGCAAGCTTGAACCCGTATTCCCATGCAGAATAAAGACAACTGATGCTACACCTGCAAAGTACAGCTTCAAGAGCACAGAAAAGCTTGCATCATCTGAAAAGTTTGCAAAGCCAAGAGTTCTTATCCCTGTATTCCCAGGTACAAACTGCGAATACGATACAGCAAGAGCATTTGAAAAGGCTGGAGCAGTAGCTGAAACTGTAATTATCCGCAATATGTTTGCAGGCGACATCGAACAGTCAGTTGATTACTTTGAAAAGGCTATCAAGGAGTCACAGATTATTATGATTCCCGGTGGATTCAGCGGTGGTGACGAGCCTGAGGGAAGCGGTAAGTTCATTACAGCATTCTTCCGCAATCCTAAGATTAAGGACGCAGTTCACGAGCTTCTCAAGAATCGTGATGGTCTTATGCTTGGTATCTGTAACGGCTTCCAGGCACTTGTAAAGCTTGGTCTTGTGCCTTTCGGTGAAATTGTTGATATGAATGATGATTCACCTACACTTACATTCAATACAATCAACCGTCACCAGTCAATGATGGTAAATACACGTATTGCATCTAACAAGAGTCCATGGCTCTATGGCACAGAAGTTGGTGACATCCATTGCGTACCTATTTCACACGGTGAAGGACGTTTTGTAGCTCCTGCAAGCCTTATCCAGCAGCTTGCAAACAATGGTCAGATTGCTACACAGTATGTTGACCTTGAGGGCAATCCTACAATGGATATTCGTTACAATCCTAATACTTCAATTGAAGCTATCGAGGGTATCACATCTCCCGACGGCAGAGTATTCGGTAAAATGGGACACTCCGAGCGTAAGGGCGGATTTATCTGCAAGAACGTAGAGGGTAACAAGGACCAGAAGATATTTGAAAGCGGCGTAGCTTACTTCAAATAATTGAATAAGAATAAACTCCCCACAGAGAAATCCGTGGGGAGTTTTGTGCTATATTGATTTATTTTGCTTCACTTATAATTTTCTTTCGGTACAGCAATGCGGCTTGTTCTGTTTTATTTTCGCCGAAATCATAGTAAACCCTGTCAGCAAGTGCATCGGGGAGATATTGCTGTTTTACATAGTGGTTTGGGTAATCGTGGGGATAAAGGTAATGCTGCCCTACAATTTTAGCGCCTTTGCCGTCAAAGTGCTTATTCTGCAAATGACGTGGGAATTCGAGAGCGTCACAGCTTCTCACATCAGCAAGTGCAGCGTCAATTGCCGATTCAGCGCTATTTGATTTCGGAGCAGTTGCAAGGAGAATAATCGCCTCCGCAAGGGGAATTCGTGCTTCGGGAAGTCCAAGCTGTAATGCAGAATCCACACAGGCTTTAGTTACAACAATTGCCTGCGGATATGCAAGCCCAACATCCTCGGCAGCTATAACGAGAAGTCGGCGGCAGAGAGAAATAATATCACCAGCTTCAATAAGTCGTGCGGCATAGTGTAGAGCTGCATTTTCATCAGAGCCACGGATTGACTTCTGCAAGGCGGAAAGAATGTCGTAATGCTGGTCGCCGTCACGGTCATATCGCATAT
The DNA here is from genome assembly GCA_017558505.1 of Ruminococcus sp. GTDB lineage: Bacteria > Bacillota > Clostridia > Oscillospirales > Ruminococcaceae > Ruminococcus. The sequence continues at coordinate 103,870 of JAFYUM010000003.1, forward strand.
TGCTTCGCTGAACGAGAACAGACAGGGAGTCCTCGGTAACAGTAACCGCACCTTCAGATGCATCGCCGCAGAGAACGCACAGCTCAACAGTATTCATTGCCTTGCGGACATCACCGCCGCAGCCGAATGCAATTAAGCGGCAGATTTCATCGGTTACATTTACGGTAATTCCCGATTCTTCGCCTATTATGCGAAATCCACGCTTTATGGCAGGGATAAGCTGTTCAGCTGTCACAGGCTTGAATTCAAAAACGGTACTACGGCTTATAACCGCATTGTACACGGAGAAATAAGGGTTCTCGGTAGTTGAAGCAATCAGCGTAATATCGCCGTTTTCGATGTATTCAAGCAGACTTTGCTGCTGTTTTTTATTGAGATACTGAATCTCGTCAAGATAAAGGAGCATTCCGTTTTCGTTTCCAAATGTGCCAATATCGGCAACAACATCTTTAATATCGGAGATTGACGCATTTGTGCCGTTGAGTTTATAGAGGGACATACCGCAGTTTTCGGCTATAATTCGGGCAACGGTAGTTTTTCCAACTCCCGACGGTCCATAGAAAATCATATTGGGAACAGTTCCGCTGACAATGATTTTCCGCAGGGGCTTCCCCTCAGCGAGAATATGCTCCTGCCCAACCACATCGGCAAGAGTTTTAGGGCGAATTTTATCGGCTAATGGTGCGGACATATCAGACACCTTCCTTTAAATTTCTCGTTTATATATAAGTGACAAATTATCATATATGGACATTTTCTCAATACCTGTAAAGGTAAATCCAAAATTTTCATACAAACCTTTCTGGTCTGTAGAGATATAAAGTGCGTTGTAATTAGATTCAGCGGCAATATGACAAGCGTGATTTAATAACTTGCCAATATAGCGTTTACCTCTGTACTGTGGAAATGTATATACAAATCCAATCCACGGCTTCATATCTGTATCCGGAATTTCATCCCTTTCAGAAAGAGTACAGAAAGAAATTAGTGTATCATCGTCTGTAAGCATAAGCACATCGGAAAATTCTCCGCAGAGTTGTTTCAGTTTATCGGTTTCAAGAAGTTCTGCGAGATGTTTCCCTGCATTCCAGTCACTTTCAGCAATTTTCTTTATCCAATATTCAGGATTATCGCATTGATAGAATTGTAATATTCTCATTATTATTCCTCTTTACTGATTTTCCAGTAGTATCTTCGGTTTGATTCAGGGAAATCCTTCATAACGCCGTGTTCTGGGTCATAGAATGTACCGTCACAGTACAGCGACCAATGCCAGCATCGTGGAGTTTCAAGGCTCAGCATACAAAGAGGGGGGAGTTCAGCTTTTTTCTGAACAGCCACACGCTCATCGGAAACGGTAAAGCCGAAATTCCGCAGAGTATCTTTCATTTCACGGAGATTAGTTTCCCTGTCATTGCCTATAATTTGGCATATTGCCTCAGCTGATGTGCCAATTAGCATAGCGAGTACCGCCTGACCGCACTGCAAATCCGTTGGTTCGTGGATATAATTAATCTTCATTTTTATAATTTTCAACCTCGTACCACACATCAATCTCAGCTTTATCGGGAACTTCAAAAAGTCTCTGCACCTTATTGAAAAGCCCCTCGTCAACGTAGAAATCACAGCCGCCATTTCCCTCGGAAATTCTCTTATTTCGTTTTTCGATGTTCTTATGCCACATTTCATCGGAAACGTCTATATAATGCCATTCAAAGTCAACTCCGGAATCTGCGAAAAATCGGGAAATATCCTGTCTGTTCTGCTTAGTCCAGAAGCCCCAGTCAAGAATGACATTTGCACCCGATTTTACAATTTCAGCCGCCTTTTTCCGCAGATATAAATTGACTTTCGCAGCAAAAATGTTGTAAAAATCACCCTGTTCATTTTCAATGAGGTCAAAAGTTGCCTCGTCGGTGGAGAGTATCACCGCATTATATTTTTCTTTCAGCTGTGCGGCATAATATGACTTTCCGCTGCATATTTTTCCGCAGATTAGTATTACTTTACTCATATTATTTGTCACAATCCATAAATACTCGTGAGCCTGTCGCACCCATTTGTCCCTGATATTTTCCATTGTAGGGATTAATGGCAGGAGCATCCATTTCCGCAAAAACAAGCTGTCCAACACGGCGTCCAGCCTTTAATTCAATGGCACATCTGTTGGCATTGTACAGCTCCAAGGTGATTTCGCCCTTGAATCCCGGGTCAACCCAGCCTGCATTCTGAATGAATAATCCCATACGACCAAAGGAACTTCTGCCCTCGACGAAAGCGGTGAGATCATCGGGCAGCTCAAAATATTCCATAGTTGTGGCAAGCACAAATTCTCCGGGCATAATCAAATATGTATCGGTGGTAATAGTCTTGTAGTTTATCTGACTTTCGAGTGTTATAATATTTGACGGTGTATCATCAACAACACTGAAAGTGTTTCCCAAGCGTATATCCACGCTGGCAGGCTGAATCTGCTCCTTTGTCACAGGATTTATGACAAGGGATTTTTCATCGAGCATTTTTAAAATTGTTCTATCTGATAAAATCATTATTTCACGTCCTTTAAAGTCAATTCCGCCATAGCCACATAATGAAGCACATCAAACTGCGGCGGAGCTTCATTTTCAAGCATATTTCCGTGTTCATTTTCCCACAGTTTTAAATCATCGGGGGAAAGTGACGCACCTACACCACGGCAGGCTCTCATTCTGCCGTGCCAGCTTTCACGTGTAAAGGGTAGCATTACATCGTATTCCTCACGGTAGGTAACATCGAAAAATTCGAGATATTCATCGGGTACCCACATAGGCTTGCGGATTTCCCCTGAACTATTCCAAGAGGGATTATATTTCAGAATAATATCTTCGCTTCGTGCGGCGATTTTATCTTCATAAGGAAGCCACGCCATATAGAAAATAAGAAATTTTCCGCCCTTTTTCAGCACCTTAGCAAGCTTCGGAGCAAGTTTTTTATGGTCGGGATACCAAATACATTGGCAGGCCGTAGCAATATCAAATGAATTTTCGGGGAAGTCGATTTCTTCCGCAGGGCAGGGGAGAAAGGTTATATCCATATTTTCAGCCTGTGCAAGCTGAATTGCCTGTTCAATCTGATTTGGAGAAATATCAGTGCCTGTCCATTCTGCACCGAATCGATACATATTTCGGGGGAGTACACCTGTACCCGTGCCTATATCAAGAACTTTCTGTCCTTTTACGCACAACCCACGGTCAGCGATTTTCTGATAGAATACTTCGGGGTAAATATCCCTGTATTTAGCGTAATCCTGCGAAGTTTTGCCCCAGTCGAAAGGCTTTCCGCCGTCAATGTTGCTTAATTTCTGCATATTCTGCCTCCTTTATAGACGTATCATTTTTACAAGCGGCACCCATTCATCTTCAATGATTTTTTCATCGGTATGTATGAAACCGTTACGCTGATAAAAAGTAATTCCACGTTTATTATATTCCAACGCCCATAAAAAAGACGTATTGAATTCTGTTACAGCAAATTTCAGTAGCTGAGCGCCAATGCCCTGACTCTGAAATTGCGGCTCAACATATAGCTTTTCAATTTCAATCCCGTTAATGCGGATAATACCTTTTACAACACCATTATCGTCATAAACATAAGTATTTTTCAAAGATTCGGAATTTTCTGTATACTCAGCGGCCATATCTACTACGTTAAGTTCATTGAAATAATATGCGTCATTATGAAAGAAGGGATAAAAATTAACACGATAATTTGTTATGATTATTTCAGCAATGCGTGAAGCGTCAGACGCTTTTGAAGGTCTTATTGTTCCCATTAAATGCTCCTTTTTATTTTATAAAACACAGGGACGGACAGAACGTCCGCCCCTTAGGTCATTTTTACTTATAAAGTGGGAATTTCTCGCAGATAGCAGTAACGCCTGCACGGATTTCGTCAGCCTTGTTCTCGAAATCTGTAGCACAGAGGAAGATGTACTCAGCAATCTTCTCCATTTCCTCAACGCCAAGACCACGAGTTGTAACAGCAGGAGTACCGATTCTGATACCGCTTGTTACGAAAGGCTTTTCAGGGTCATTGTGGATAGCGTTCTTGTTAACTGTGATGAATACCTCATCAAGACGATGCTCAAGCTCCTTACCTGTGATGTTGAAAGGACGGAGGTCAACGAGCATAAGGTGGTTATCTGTACCGCCTGAAACGAGGTTGAAGCCTCTCTTGAGAAGTCCGTCAGCAAGAGCCTTAGCATTCTCAACAATCTTCTTCTGATACTCCTTGAACTCAGGCTTGAGAGCCTCACCGAAGCAAACAGCCTTAGCAGCAATTGTGTGCATGAGAGGGCCGCCCTGTGTGCCGGGGAAGATAGCGGAGTTGATCTTCTTAGCAAGATACTCATTGTTTGTGAGGATAAGACCGCCTCTTGGTCCACGGAGAGTCTTGTGAGTTGTAGTTGTTACGATGTCAGCATAAGGAACAGGTGACTCGTGAACACCAGCAGCAACAAGACCTGCAATGTGAGCCATATCAACCATAAGTAATGCACCTACAGAACGAGCGATTTCAGAAAGCTTCTTGAAGTCGATTGCTCTTGGATAAGCGGAAGCACCTGCAACGATAAGGCGGGGTTTGTGCTTAGCAGCAAGCTTATAAACTGTATCATAGTTAATCATCTCTGTTTCATCGTCAAGACCGTATGAAACAAAGTTGAAGTATTTACCTGAAAGGTTAACGGGTGAACCATGTGTAAGGTGACCACCGTCAGCAAGGCTCATACCGAGAACTGTATCGCCTGGCTGGAGAACAGCGAAGTAAACAGCTGTATTAGCCTGAGCGCCAGAGTGGGGCTGTACGTTAGCGTACTTTGCACCGAAAAGCTCGCAAGCTCTGTCGATAGCAATAGCCTCTACCTCGTCAACGCACTGACAACCGCCGTAGTATCTCTTTCCAGGGTAACCCTCAGCATACTTGTTAGTGAGAACGCTTCCCATAGCAGCCATAACAGCAGGGGATACGATGTTTTCGCTTGCAATAAGCTCCAGGTTGCGGCGCTGTCTTGCAAGCTCCTTGTCCATAGCTGCACCAACAGCTTCATCATACTGGGATACAAATCCGATAGAATCCATAAGATCGTTATACATTTTAATCTACTCCTTTTAAATGATAGCATAAACGCTTATTTAATTATACACTATTTTGGAAATTAATGCAATAGTTTATAGAAATATTTTCTTTGAATTAAGAAAAATATCAACTACTTTTTTCTGATTTATCCGGTTCAGCTTTCTTTGATTTGCCAGATACAGCTGAACAGACAGAAAAGACAATATAAATCAAAACAGCAGCTGCAATTAGCATAACAGAATTTTTCATAAAGTTTTCTGTAAAGACTTCCATTGAAGTGGTGTATGCAGTATAAATCTGCGGCTGTTTAATTGAAAATGCTGAAAAGTAATCAGTTTTAAGAAGATATATACATGGAACTGCTCCGAAAACACCTGAACAGAGTAAAGCTGTACCAATCCAATAGAGAGCGTCTTTGATGCGTTTAAAGTTGCATACTAAAAGCAGAAGTGCAAGGAAAGCAGACGCACCAAGACAGATAATCGACAAAGTCGGGAGTTTGATATAAATCGGCTGCACTTTTTTCAGTATGCCGTGATTTACAAGAGCATTTAATTTGTATACATCGCAGTATTCCTCAATAACCTTGAAAGCGTCATTCTTTGACTTTGCAAGCTTCTGATAGTATGGGTCATTTTCGTCTTTTATCTCGTAATCTGTTTCATCAGCATATGTTTCATAGTATTCCGTAATACTTTTTTCAAGGTCAGTATTTGCAGGAATACTCTCGTACATTTTTTCATTTGCGCCGTTGAGAACAGCGAAGCCGTAGTAGATTTTTTGGCTGATTGTCATTTTAAGGTATTCATCGCTGATATTATTCATATAGATTTCAGCCGGAATTCCCGTATCGGCATATTTTTCCTTGAAATACTTTTCAAGCTCTTTACTTACAACGGAACTGAGATTTTTCTGTTCTGTAAGTTTTATGAGATTATCGGCAGTAACGAATTTTTTAACAGTTAAACAGCCGACTGACGCAAGTACACTAAACACAAGAAGCAGAGTGACGATAAATGAACTGATATATGAACCTTTGCTTTTCATAATTATTCGCCCTCCTTTTCTGTGTAGAATTCTCTCTTTGTCAGCTTGCAGACAGCACCGATTCTGCTGTCAGATGCACCGAGTAAATCTCTTTTGCAGGTGTAAATCGTAAGTCTGTCATCTTTAGTGGGGACAATATACTTTTTATTTTTGCTTGTGAACTGAATTAATTCAGATACTTCATAGGTGAATTTACCGTAATTTGTGTATATTGTTACCTCATCGCCTTCTTTGAGTTTGTCAAGATCTGCAAAATAAGTATCAACGTGTGCTGAAATAACAGAATTTCCATTTGTTCCGAAAACGGCGGAGCTTGATGACTGGCAGGCACCGACTTCCAGAAGTTCAGTAGTTGTTCCCCAGTAAATCGGGATATTCATACCAATGGCGTCGGTATTCACAAGGGCATAGAGTTCGCCGAAAGAGGGGCGGTCAGGCTCGCCTGTTTCGGATGTTTTTCCCGTGTAATCAGTTATAATGTCGTTTTCTTTTATAACAAGCCCCGAATCTTCATCAAGAGGATTTGATTTCAGGCTATCCATAAAAGCTATATTTATATAGGTTTTAAGCTTATCCATTGGCTTAATAGCAGCTGCAACGGTAATTCCTGCACATACAAGAGAAACCATAAAGGGAGTTATAATGTAAAGAGCAGGATTTTTACCTTTTTTCTGTGATTTATCTTTCATTTCAGACCTCTTTTCCGCCAAAGGATTTGTTTACAATGTAGGCTGTTCCAGCTATACCCATAGCGGCAAGTGCTGCGGCAAGAGAAAGGATACCACGTCTGTCATAGCCTGTAGCGGCAACAGTATCGCTGGCGGCACTTTGCGCAACAAGTTTGCCATTTTCATCTTTCATTGAAAGCACGAAATTATCATCAGTAAGTTCATCAACACTTAAAGTCAATCCCAACTGACCTGTAATATCAGCCATACCGTCAATTATTTCAGCCTTATTGTCAATGGGAAGCTGTTTTATAAGGCTCTTGTAATCTTCGGGGGACATATTGCTTAAAAATGCTGTTTTCTGTTCTGGAGTGAGACCTGCAATATATGCTCTTTTTTCTTCAAGAGTCATTGCTGCAAATTCATTTGAGCTGATACGGTCGAAGGTTGAACCATCTGGAAGGGTAAGGGTAATTTTATCACCTTTAGATGTATTTCCGCTCTGGTCACTGTTGGAATTATTACCAGTATTTTCATCAGATGAAGTATCTGAAGCATCGTTCTTGTCAGCAGCTTCTGTTGTTGTACTGCCCTGGGACTGTTGCGGTGGAGCCGTTGTAGATGCTGGCGGAGGAGTAGGTGTGCTATAGCCGTTATCAATAAGAAGCTGGTTAATCATATCCTGATTCATACTTCTAAGAGTCGCCATATAGCTGTCAATTAACTCCGGTGGATACATTGAAGGGTCTTCATAATATTTATTCCACCCTGCCTGAATAAGGCTTTCGGGGAGTCCCAATGAACGTGCAAGAGCGGCAGCTTCTTCGGGAGTTGCTGCATTTGCACAAAATGGAGCGGTTGAAACACTCAATATAAGTGCAGTTCCTGCGAGTAATCCTAAAATTTTCCTTTTCATATCAATTCTCCTTTTAATAACAAAACAACTCATATGGATGAATTTATACACATTAATTATATCCTTTTTCATTGTGCGTGTCAAGGGCAGAAAAGAATTTTCCGAAAATTTTCAAAAAAGGGTTGGAAAAATTCTGAATATGTGATATAATATAAATTGATGTAAAAAATTGATTTTAAACTCTGTCAGCACATTTTCAAATATAATGTGATATAACAGAATTAAGGAGTAGTTATGAGAATAAGACACAAACCATGGGCAAAACCTGAGCTTGAAGCCTGCAATTTCTATGTTAAATCCCCTACAGAGCAGAAAGGAAGGTGGACAGCACTTTTTGATATGCCTGAACGTCCCCTTTATGTTGAACTTGGCTGCGGCAAGGGTGGTTTTATATCACAGATTGCCCCTGCACATCCCGAAGTAAATTTTATTGCTATGGATATGAAGAACGAAATGCTGGTTCTCGCCAAAAGAAAGCTTGAATCGGCATATGAAGCAGCCGGATATGCTCCTGATAATGTTCGTGTGGCTATTCAGAATATTGAGCGTCTTGACCTTGCATGGGATGAAAATGACAGGGCTGATAGAATTTATATCAATTTCTGTAATCCATGGCCCAAAGGAAAGCATAAGAAGCGTCGTCTTACGCATACAAGACAGCTTATTAATTACAAAAAATTCCTCAAAGGGGAATTATGGTTCAAGACAGACGATGATGAGCTTTTTGAGGAATCCTTTGAGTATTTTGAAGAAGCAGGATATACAATTAAATTCAGAACTTTTGATTTGCACAGCGAAAGTGGAATTGAAAATTACATAACAGAGCATGAAAAAATGTTCAGCGACGAAGGAAAGAAGATTAAGTTCCTCATTGCAGAGCCGAAAAGGGAGGTATAATATGGAGTACTGCAAGGAAACTGAAAAGTTTTCGTTTGGATTTGGTAGTGATAAGCTGGTGGGTAATACAAGTGTCAAAGATATTCACAAGGCACAGACAACAGAAAAATCCGACAAGCAGGAAATAGCAGAAATTGCATTGAGTGCAGCTGCTGTAGTCGGTGTTACACTTCTTAAACTTAAATTTGATAAGAAAAAGAATAAAAAATCAAAGAAAAAGAAACGCTGAAAGTCTTTACATTTCTGATTTTATATGTTATAATAAAGAAAACCCCTGTTAATCAGAGTAATGAGGTTTGCAAGTATTATTGATAATTGCCTGTCTGAACCTCGGACAGGCTTTTATTCTGCTGATTAACTAAAAAGGAGGAGCTTATGTCATCAATTTTAATAAAGAATATTCGTGCCGTCGATGCAAAAAACGATATCGTTACAGACGTTTTTATCATGGACGGCAAAATTGCGGATATGGGAGAGAATATAAGTGTACAGGCAGATGAAATAATTGACGGAGCAGGACTTGTTCTTATGCCGTCACTTTTTGATATGCACGTTCATCTTCGTGATCCCGGTTTCACTCATAAGGAAACTATTGAAACTGGTTGTGCTGCGGCACTTGCAGGAGGTGTTACAGGAGTTCTTGCTATGCCGAATACAAAGCCAATCTGTGACAATCCCGATACAATTCGATATGTTATTGATAAATCGGCTGACACAGGAGTTGATGTTTACCCCGTTGGTTGTATCACAGGAGGAATGAGCGGAAATGGTCTTTGCGATTATGAGGCATTGAAAGCTGCGGGATGTATATGTATTTCTGATGACGGCAGACCTGTTGAAAATGCTGAAATGATGCGTAAGGCTCTTGAACTTTCAAATGAAAACGGACTTCTTGTTGCATCTCATTGTGAGGATTTAAGTATAATTGACGGCGGCATCATGAATAAAGGTGAAGTTTCTGAAATGCTTGGCGTCAAAGGTATGGACAGAGCTTCAGAGGATTATATCACAGCACGCGAAATGATACTTGCACAATCAGTTGATGCAAGAATACATATCTGCCACGTTTCTACAAAGGGCAGTACTGAGATGATTCGTTTTGCAAAATCACAGGGAGTTAAGGTTACCTGCGAAACAGCCCCACATTATTTTATGTTTACAGATAAGCTGCTTTTAAAGCGTGATGCTGACTACAGAATGAATCCGCCCCTTCGTACTGATGGGGACGTAAAGGCAATAATAGAGGGTATTAAAGACGGTACAATCGATTGTATCATAACTGACCATGCACCTCACGCACCACACGAAAAGGCTGATTTTGAAAAAGCTCCAAATGGTGTCCTCGGACTTGAAACATCTCTTGCGGCTACTCTTACAGCGTTATATCACACCAATGAAATCACGCTTAATAAGCTTGTAGAGCTTATGTGTGTAAATCCAAGAAAAATTCTTGGACTTGATGTGCCCTCAATTGAAATAGGCAGTACAGCTGACCTTGTAATTGCAGATTTAAATAAAAAATGGACTGTTGACCCCGAGAAACTTCATTCTATATCTAAAAATTCTGTATTCAAGGGACAGACTCTTACAGGAAAGGCTCTTGTTACAATTTCAAAAGGTGTCATCAGATACGATGAGAGATAAAAAGGCTTATGCCATAAAAATAAATTTCACAGGAGGAATAAAATATGTCATTTGACAGACTTATTGAGAAAATCATTGAGATGAAAAATCCTACGGTGGTAGGTCTTGACCCAAAGCTTGAATACGTTCCTGAATTTATTCGCAGACGTTATCTTGAAGAGGACGGTCTTACACTCAAGGCTGCTGCAAAGGCAATTTATGAGTTCAATCAGGCTATTATCGACGAAATCTGCGATGTAGTTCCTGCTATCAAGCCGCAGGCTGCATATTACGAAATGTACGGTCATTACGGTGTAAGAGCACTCGAAAAGACAATCCGTTATGCAAAACTCAAGGGTATGTTTGTTATTACAGACGGTAAGCGTAATGACATTGGTGCAACAATGGAAGCTTATACAAATGCTCACCTTGGAACTACAGCTGTAGGTGACAGCGTTTCAGAGGCTTTTGGTGCAGATGCTCTTACAGTTAACGGATATCTCGGTACAGACGGTATTGCTCCTCTCCTTAAAGTCTGCAAGGAAAAGGATAAAGGCATTTACGTTCTTGTTAAGACTTCCAACCCTTCAAGCGGCGAATTACAGGATTTAAAACTTGAAGACGGTACACCTATTTATGCAAAAATGGGTGATCTCTGCGAAATGTGGGGAGCTGATACAATCGGTAAATATGGCTATTCAGCTGTAGGTGCAGTTGTAGGTGCTACATATCCCGAAATGCTCACAGAATTAAGAAAGAGACTTCCTCATACAATGTTCCTTGTACCCGGTTATGGTGCACAGGGCGGCGGCGCTGAAGGTTTAAAGGGCGGTTTTGATGAAAATGGTCTTGGTGCAATTGTAAACTCCAGCCGTGCAGTTATGTGTGCATATCAGAAGGAAGGCTGCGATGAGCGTGATTTTGCAAAGGCAGCTCGCCGTGAAGTTATCCGCATGAGAGATGACATCACACAGTATATCAACCTTAAATAAAACAAATTCCGCACAAAGTCTGTTATTCCACAGCTTTGTGCGGTTTATAACGTCTGTATTGACTAATTCCTGAAAATAGGATATAATATATAGGTAAGAATTATTATAAAAGGAGTTATGAAAATGAGTGAATGTACACACAACTGCTCTACCTGCGGAAGCGACTGTGCAAGCAGAAAAGAACCACAGAGTCTTATTGAAAAGCCAAATGAAATGAGCAAAATCGGTAAGGTAATCGGTATCGTAAGCGGTAAGGGCGGCGTTGGTAAGACTATGGTTTCATCTATGCTCGCCGTAGGTATGCAGAGAATGGGCAAAAATGTTGGACTTCTTGATGCTGATATTACAGGTCCTTCAATTCCAAAGGCTTTTGGTATTCACGGAAAGGCAGATGCCTGCGAATTCGGAATTATTCCCAGCAAGAGTAAAATGGGTATTGATGTAATGTCAATCAATCTTCTTCTTGAAAACGAGTCTGATCCTGTTGTTTGGAGAGGTCCTGTTATTGCTGGTGTTGTCAAGCAGTTCTGGACAGATGTTATCTGGAAAGATGTAGATTATCTTTTTGTTGATATGCCTCCGGGAACAGGCGATGTTCCATTGACAGTATTTCAGTCACTTCCTGTTGACGGAATTGTTATTGTTACATCACCACAGGAACTTGTTTCAATGATAGTTGAAAAGGCAGTTAAAATGGCAAAGCTTATGAATATCCCGATTATTGGTATTGTTGAGAATATGAGCTATTTTGAGTGTCCTGACTGCGGAAAGAAGCATAAGATTTATGGTGACAGTCATATTGAGGATATTGCGAAGGAATACGGTATTCCTGTAATTGCACAGATTCCGATTGCACCTGAACTTGCAAAGCATTGTGACCAGGGTACAATTGAACTTTACGAGGGCGACTGGATTGACCCTGCAGTAAATCAAATTGCGAATATGTAATATTATAAGCGGCTTTTGATTATATATCAACAGCCGCTTTATCATAATGAAAGGCGATTATAATGAAAAATATCAATAATAAAATTATAAATAGTATTATATCAAGAGCAGAAATGATATGCCCTGATTCACTGGCTCTGATTGGTGTTTACGGATCTGTAGCTACAGGTGATATCTATAAAAAATCTGACTTGGATTTGCTGATACTAATCAATGACGATGTGGGATATAGGCTGGCGACAGGTTTCATTCTTGATGATAGCAAAATAGGATATGATTTATACTGCACAACTTTGGATAACCTGAAATATGATTCGGAATGTCATAATGCACATTTATCAAAGCTTATGGAGTCTGAAATAGTATATGTCAAAAATCAGCAGGCATATGACGAATTATACTGTTTAAGAGAAAAAACGAAATCATTTCTTTCCTCAGATGAGCGTTTTGCAAGAGTTCGTGAGCTTATTGAAAAAGCAATGTTATCTTTTGCTGATGCTTGTTTATATGATAATATAGGAAAAGTTAGAATTAATGTCTGCGATATAATTCTTTCTCTTGCAAACGCTATTATGATTTATCATGGAACATATTTCAAACGTGGAATAAAGCGTATATTCGACGAGCTTTCACAATTTCCGCTGGATAGTATTTTTCTTGATAATATGAGAAAAATTTCGCAAAGCAAAGATGTTAATGAAATGCGGTTACTTGCAAAGGAAAACATCCTTTATGTCAAAAATTATACTTCGTCCATAATCGAAAAAGCGCCTCCTTCAAAAGAAAACATCACAGGCACATATGAAGAAATGTATTCCAACTGGCGGAACAAGGTAGGTGAAGCAGCTGAAAGAAATGATGTCTTTTCATCATTTTTAAATATGTGTTTATTACAACATATGATTGCAGATATTTCCTCTGAAATTGAAATTGGGAATTATGATCTAATGGAAAATTTTGAAGCCGACTATATTTCAGATAATACAAAAGCTTTTGATTACTTTTTAGCTGAATATGAAAAAATGTATCAGAGCTGTGGTTTATACGTAAAACATTATAGCAATATAGATGAATTTGTTAAGGACTACACAAATCACTAAAAACTTCCAAATTCACAAACAACACCTAAGAATATTTATCTTCGGTGTTGTTTGCTTTATAACATACTGAAAATATCAATCTTTTTTTGGTAACCACGGAATACACCTGTTAACTGTTTTACAGTAGTCAATATAATCCTGCCCATAAAGCTCTGTTAACCATTTTTCTTCTGTTTTTTTAAGAACAATTGTCATTTCAATCCAGAAAAGGACAGGGATAATCAGCAGGTAAAGATTGTGGCATACAAGAGCAAGCCCGAATTCCGAAAGGAGAAAAGTTGAATAGCGTGGATTTCTCACAAAGCGGAATGAACCGTCTGTTTTAAGCTGATTTTCCTTGATATTGCTTTTCAGCTTATCACCTTTATCTGCTCCAAGGCACAGGATAATTCCCAGCAAAATAATGATATAACCCACTATGGAAAGTATAGAATTTACAACTCCTCCGAGGTCTGTTGAGCATATTTTTCCCCTAATACTCAATATGAAAAATATACCCATTACAACTGCAAGTGGGACACACAAAATCGGACCGATTCCATATACAGGTAAATGTTTATTATTTTTCATAATTACTCCTTTTTGCTTGCTTTAAATGTCCTTATTGAATTAATTATCAATAACATCGTAACTCCCGAATCTGCAAATACCGCAAGCCACATATTTGGATGACCAAGAATACCGAGGATAAGTACAAGTGCTTTAACCGCCAAAGCAAAGATAATATTCTGATATGCAATACACTGTGTAGTATCTGCAATTTTTTTTGCAGATACTACACCTATAGGTTCAATGTTCATAAACACAGCATCTGCGGTCTCAAGGGCGATATCTGAGCCGCTCCGCATAGCACCGCCTACATCAGCTCCTGCAAGAACAGGAGCATCATTTATGCCGTCACCAATAAACATAACCGAACCGTATTCTTTGCGGATTTTTTGAAGCTCTGCAAGTTTTTCATCAGGCATAAGCCTGCTTTTTATCCTGTCAATACCTGTCATAACTCCGACTGCTTCTGCATTTTCAGCATTATCTCCCGTAAGCATAACAGTATAGATTCCCATTTGCTTTAATTGTGAAACAGCCTGCTCCGATGTGTTTTTCAATGAATCAGAAACAACAACACGTCCTATGATTTTATCGTCGACTGCAACAAATACTACGCTGCCAAGCTTTGTTTCAGGCATATGAGGGATAGTGATATTTTTTTCACTCATCAGCTTTTCATTTCCGCAAAGAACATTTTTTTCACGGAGAACGGCATAAACACCTCTGCCCGCAATTTCTCCCGAAGAATCAGGCTGAATGAGTTCAATACCATTATTTCGGCAATATGAGGTAATTGATTCTGCCACGGGATGAGTTGAAGTCTGTTCGCAGCTTCCGCATATTTTCAACAATTCATTTTCATTGTAAGTATTGCATGCAAATATATCTGTTACAGTAAAACTTCCGCTTGTAAGAGTACCTGTTTTATCAAATATAACAGCTTTTATTTTAGATAAAGCTTCAATAGAGTTACCGCCTTTGAAAAGTATCCCTTGCCTTGATGCAGCGCCAATTCCAGAAAAATATGCAAGAGGTACACTTAAAACCAATGCACAAGGACAGCTGATTACAAGAAATGTCAGGGCAGAGTAAATCCATTTTTCTGTATCTCCTGTAATAACAGAACCAAGAGCAGCTGTAAGAAGTGCTATAATCAATACTATAGGGGTATAAACTTTGGAAAATCTTGTGATAAACCGGTCAATATGCGGCTTAGTTGAAGCTGCTTCTTCAACTGCATTTGCTATTTTTGAAATCATTGATTCAGATGCTACAGCAGTTGCAGTCATTGTAAATGTATCAGCGAGGTTGATACATCCTGACATAAGCTTATCGCCTTTATTTATCACAAGAGGCACAGGCTCGCCGTTTATTGCTGATGTGTCAAGTTTCGACTTACCATCGCACATAATGCCGTCAGCGGGAATACGTTCACCTTTTTTAATAAGTAGTGTGTCGCCGATTTCAATTTCGTCGGAGTTTACACTGACGTAGTTACCATTTTTTAAAACCGTTGCCTTTTCAACTTTAAGAGCAGCAACTTCTGTTATAGCTTTTCGGCTTTTTGAAACAGCATAATTTTCAAATAATTCTCCGATTTTAAAGAAAAGTACTACTCCAACTGCTTCGGAATATTCACCAAGAATAAAAGCTCCGACTGTAGCAATAGTCATAAGGAAATTTTCTTCAAATAAATTGCCTTTTAAAATGTTTTTTGCAGTTGCTTTAATAACGTTAAATCCAATCAGAAGATATGAGGCAATGTAAAATAATACTGCTAATCTGAAATTAAGTATATGTTCAGAAATAACAGCGACGGCAAAAAGTATAATTCCAACTACGAACAGGCATACTTCAAAATTTATTTTCGTTTTTTCTGATGTATGATTGTGGTTATGTCCACAATCGCAGTTATCGTGACCGTGTTCATGATGTTCGTCACAGTGGTTGTGGTGAGTATGTTTGTGATTATGATTATGTCCCTGACAACATTCGTCAACGTTGTGATTATGATGTTCATGATTATTACTATGAGGAACAATTCTCACACCGGCTTCGATTTTATCTGCAATTAAATTTATTTCTTTAAGAAGTTCGTCGGTTATATTGCCGGTAATTTTTATTTTTCGCATTGGAAAATTCAGAACTGCATCCTCAACACCGTCCAGCTTTTTTATAGCTTCCTCAATTTTACCTCCACAGTGCGCACATCCAAGATTTTCTATATCATAATTCATTTGTTTGTCAGCCTCCTGTTTACTTTTATATATGAACATCTGTTCATATATCTATAATAGCATATTTATTTCCATTTGTCAATAGGGGAGAGGTAATTTTTAAAAAAAAATATCGCAGAAAGATATTTCTGCGATATTTCGGCTATTCAGCCATATTCTTAAATTCTTCTTCAGTTATAATTGCAATCCCGAGCTCTTTTGCCTTTTGGTTTTTGGATGAATTGGAAGTGGAGTCGTTATTTATAAGATAGTCTGTTTTTGATGAGACAGCGGATGCAACTTTTCCATCCTTTGACTCTATGAATGCTTTCAGTTCATTTCTGTTTTTCCAAATACTTACAGAGCCTGTTACAACAAATGTTTTTCCTGATATTGCAGAATTTGTTTCAGTTTTTTCAGGTTCTGTAATTTCTAATTCAGCGAGTAATTCATGATATTCATTGAGATTTCTTTCATCTTTGAAAAATTCAACGAATTCTCTTGCAAGTACCTCACCAATTGTATCAATAGATGTCAATTCGTCAACTGTAAGTTTTTCAAGCATATCCGGTATGGGATAAACAGAGCATATAAGTCTTGATGCAGCTCTGCCTATGTTGGAAATTCCAATAGCATACAGCACACGGCTCAACTCTGTTTTACGTGAATTTTCAATTGCCTGCCACAATTTTTCATATGATTTTCTGCCAAAACCGTCAAGGGCTTCGATCTTTTCTTTATAATCGTTTATGTGATAAAAGTCCTTGAAATTTCGGATAAAGCCCTCGTTAATGAGTGTTTCTATTGTTGCAGTTGAAAGGCCTACTATATTCATTGCATCACGTTGGACAAAGTGCTCAAATCTGCCGATAAGCTTTGCTGGGCAATCAGGATTAACGCAATAGACAGTTTCAACATTTTCGTCAGATGATCTGATTTCTGTTTTACCATTACAAACAGGACATTCACATGGTATTTCAAGATTATCCGAACCTGTCTTGTTTTCAAGAATCTGCGGAATTATCATGTTAGCTTTGTAAACAGAAATTGTATCGCCAATGCCAAGTATAAGCTGTTTTACGATGCTGAGATTGTGTACGGAGGCTCTTGAAACAGTTGTTCCTTCAAGTTCAACAGGTTCAAATATAGCCACAGGATTAAGTAATCCTGTACGGCTTGCTGACCATTCAACTTCAAGCAGTTTTGTGTCAGCTGTTTCATCATGCCATTTGAAAGCAATTGCATTTCTCGGAGCATGGGAAGTTTCGCCAAGACTTATGCCGTACGCTATATCATCAAGCATAAGTACAAGTCCGTCGGAGGGAAATTCATTATCAGAAATTGAGGTTTCATATTTACGTACATTCTCTGCAAGGTTATCTTTGGTTACTTTTACTCCGTC
Organism: Ruminococcus sp.; assembly: GCA_017558505.1. GTDB lineage: Bacteria > Bacillota > Clostridia > Oscillospirales > Ruminococcaceae > Ruminococcus. The sequence goes on from JAFYUM010000003.1 coordinate 121,343, forward strand.
AACACATTGAAAACCAAGATTTGCAAGCCATTTCAGCCGTTCTGCAAAGGAATTTTCCTCGTAACCTTCGGCAGAAACAAGATTAAAGGCAAAAAAGTTAATATTTCTTTCTGCTGTAATTTTGGAATCAAGATTTCTTACAGTTCCCACACATAGATTGCGTGGGTTTTTATACTTTGCTCCGTCTTCAATCTGTGCGTTTACACGTTCAAAATCGCTGTATTTCATCAAAGCTTCGCCACGGATAACAAGATTTTCTTTAAATGGAATAGCTGCGGGAATACCTATGATATGACGAGCATTTGCTGTGATATCTTCGCCGGTTTCACCATTTCCGCGTGTTACAGCCTGCAAAAGACTACCGTTTTCATAGGTAAGAACGATAGTCAGACCGTCAAGCTTCCAGCTTAAAAATCCAGTATTATTTCCCAGCCATGCTGTAAGTTCATCAACACTTTTTGTTTTGTCAAGTGAAAGCATTTTTGATGTATGCTTTACTTTTTTTAAGGTTGTCGATACCTCAAAACCAACTTTCTGGGTGCGACTTCCGCTTAAAATAACACCTGTTTCTTTTTCAATTTTTTCTAATTCATCGTAAAGAATATCATATTCACGGTCTGACATTATTTCAACACCTGTATTATAATAAGCGTCAGATGCCTTAGCCAGTATTTCATTCAGTTCTTTCATTCTGTCAATGCTATTCATAGTTATGCTTCCTTTCATAACGAGAGTAATATTTTCCCTGCCATAGGTCATTTTCACAAAGAGTTTTATCAATTCCTCCAAGGACTGCAATTTTATTCATAGTCCAGAGAGGTGCAATCAGCTTTGATTTGTCACCGTCGCCTGTAATACGTTCTATAACTGTTTCGGGTGGTAAAACAGCAAGTTGCTGTGTTATGATATGGATGTATTCTTCACGGCTCAGAAGCGGAAAATGCGATTTTTCATATATTTCAGCAAGTGCCGTTCCATTTATTATATGCAGCATCTGAAGCTTTACACCGTCGGGGTGGAGTAATGCACAATGCCGTGCTGTTTCAATCATCATTTCTTCTGTTTCATCAGGCAGACCATTTATAATATGCAGGCAGACGCGTATATTTTTTTCTTTGAGCTTATAATATCCTTTCAGAAAGTCCTTATGTGTATATCCGCGGTTGATATAATTTATTGTATTCTCATGAACTGTCTGCATTCCTAATTCTACTGTCAGTTCAGTCTTTTTATTTACATCGCAAAGCAAATCAATCACGTCATCGGGCAGGCAATCTGCCCTTGTTGCAATGGATAATCCTGCTGTGTGTGGGAAATGCAAGGCTTCATTATATATTTCCCTTAAATTTTCAACGGGTGCATATGTGTTTGTATTAGCCTGAAAATACGCAACGATAGGAACATCACCGTTTTTAACTGAAATTCGCTTATACTCCAATTCAAGCTGTTTTGTTACTGAAATATTCTTTTGTGTAAAATATCCACTTCCGCCGTCACAGAATATACATCCTCCATAACCACATCTGCCGTCAATATTCGGGCATGTCATACTGCAATCAATTACAGCTTTATATAGTTTTTTTCCGTATCGTGTTTTGTAATAATAATTGAGTGTATGATATCTTTTATTATCAAAAGAATATTCAAAGGGATTTTTCATAAAATCTACTCCAAAAAATCGCTTTCAGATATTTCCGAAAGCGATTTTTATTTTATTCGTTTTCTAAAAGACCGATTCCAAGTACATCAAGGTTGGGCTTGTCAACGAATGAAGGACATTCTGACATAAGCTCACTTGCATTCTGTACCTTTGGAAATGCAGTTACATCACGGAGATTATCAGCCTTGCACATAATCATAGCAAGACGGTCAAGACCGATACCCATGCCACCATGAGGAGGTGAAGCATAATGATATGCTTCAACAAGGAAACCGAATTTTGCTTCAATTTCCTCTGCGGACATTCCAAGGGCCTCGAACATCTTCTGCTGGAGTTCAAAATCAGTTATACGTATTGAACCACTTGAAAGCTCAGTGCCATTAAGTACAAGATCCCATGCCTTAGCACGCACCTTTGCAGGATCACTGTCAAGATATTCAAGGCATTCATCCATAGGCATTGTGAATGGGTGGTGTGCAGCAACCCATGTATCACTCTCCTCATCATACTCGAAGAATGGCATTTCTGTAATCCAGAGGAAGTTGTATTTATTTTCGTCAATAACTTCAAGTCGCTTACCGCATATAAGACGGATTGCACCAAGGGTTGAAAGAACTGTCTTTGTCTTGTCTGCACAGATAAGGACAAGGTCACCCTCATGTGCATCAACAGTAGCACATATTTTTTCAAGCTCCCCGTCAGCAAGGAATTTCTTGAAGCTGCAATTGGGTTCATCAGCCCAGCGAATATATGCAAGTCCCTTTGCGCCGATGCCCTTTGCGTGTTCAATAAGCTTGTCAATTTCCTTACGTGTGTAAGTAGCAGCACCATTCTTTACATTAATTGCACGAACAGAACCACCTTCATCAACAGCATTTTTGAATACTACAAAGTCGATATCCTTTACTGTATCTGTGATATCCTGAATTTCAAATCCAAAACGTGTATCAGGCTTATCAGAACCATATCGATTCATAGCATCTGCAAAAGTAAGACGTGGAAGTGGGAGAGGAATATCAACATTCATAATTTCCTTGAATACACGCTGAACAAATCCCTCTACACAATTCTGGATATCCTCCGCATCCACAAATGACATTTCGAGGTCAATCTGTGTAAATTCAGGCTGACGGTCTGCACGTAAATCCTCGTCACGGAAACAACGTGCAAGCTGGATGTATCTGTCATAACCTGCTACCATAAGAAGCTGCTTGTAAATCTGTGGTGACTGGGGAAGTGCATAGAACTTGCCAGGGTGAATACGTGAAGGAATGAGATAATCTCTCGCACCCTCAGGGGTTGATTTCATCATCATTGGAGTTTCTATTTCAAGAAATCCGTTTTCATAGAAGTATTCACGGGTAACTCTTGCAATATTGTGTCGCATAATGATATTCTGCTGTAAAGGTGTACGTCTTAAATCAAGATAACGATATTTCAGACGAAGCTCCTCATTAACTTTTGTTTCACTTGTAATCTCGAAAGGTGTTGTCTGTGCCTTAGAGAGAATACGAAGATCGTTTACAAAAATTTCAACGTGACCTGTTTTAAGCTTGTCGTTCTTGCTTTCACGCTCAATAACTTCGCCCTTGGCCATAAGAACATATTCGCTCTTACATGAAGCAGCCTTTTCAAATACAGCAAGATCAGACTTATCGCTGAAAGCAAGCTGTACGACACCTGTTCTGTCACGGAGAACGATGAAAATTACACCGCCCTTGTTTCTTACTCTTTCTACAAAACCGCATACTACTGCTTCTCCGCCAATTTCGGTTACTTCACCGCAATAGTGGGTTCTTTTAAGTCCATTCATATTATCAGCCATTATTTCTCTCCTCCCATGAATGAGAACAGGTTGCCGTCGGCAGATTCTCCGTCCATAACATCCATTATTTTGTTGAAATATATTTCTTCGAAAACTACTGCAAATTTGTCATTAAGAGCAATTTCTGTTTCATCGCCCTTTTCCATTTCTTTAAGTTTAGCCTTACCCTGTTCGAGTTCGTTATCACCAAGAACAACAGTAAATGCGGCACCGATTTTATTAGCATATTTCATCTGTGCCTTTAATCCTCTGCCCATCATGTCATACTCTGCATAATATCCATACTCACGGAGAGCATTTGAAAGCTCCATAGCTTTTTCAAGTGCAGCGTCGCCCATAGTGGCGAAATAGATATCACACTTTTTAGGGGTTAAATAGTCACAGCCCTGCTTGTCCATTACAAGAAGAAGACGTTCAATTCCCATGCCAAAGCCGAGTGCAGGTGTATGCTGTCCGCCAAGCTGTTCAATAAGACCGTCATAACGACCGCCACCGCAAACAGTACCCTGCGCACCAATTTCAGTTGTTACAAATTCAAAAACTGTCTTTGTGTAGTAGTCAAGTCCACGTACAATCTTGGGATTAACTTTATAATCTATACCGAGTTTTGTAAGGTAAGATTTCAGGTTTTCAAAGTGATTGCTGCAGTCCTCGCAGAGATAATCGAGAATAAGCGGAGCATCTTTTGCGATTTCCTGACAAATAGGACTCTTGCAGTCAAGAAGTCGCATTGGATTTTTTACAAGTCTGTCCTTACATGTATCACAGAGCTCATCCTTGCGGTCTTCAAAATAAGCCTTTAAAGCTTCGTGATATTTTGCACGGCAGGTAGGACAGCCGATTGAATTGATATAAAGCTCAATATTTTTTATACCAAGTCTGTTTAGTAATGTATTTGCAAGAGAGATAACTTCTGCGTCCGCAGCGGCGGAGGCACTTCCTGCCATTTCAACTCCGAACTGATGGAATTCACGAAGTCGTCCTGCCTGTGGTCTTTCATGTCGGAAGCATGAAGTTATATAATAAACACGCTGGGGGAGTGCTTCGTTGAGAAGACCATTCTGGAGCATAGCACGGATTGAACCTGCTGTTCCTTCAGGACGAAGTGTAAACTTTGATTCTTTAGCCATAACAGTGTACATTTCCTTCTGTACAACGTCAGTTGTTTCACCTACAGAACGAAGGAATAAATCGGTATTCTCAAAAGTAGGAAAACGTATTTCACCAAAGCCAAAGCTTTCAGCAGTATCTCTTGCTATTTTCTCTATTGTGTGCCATTTGTGTACATCCTTTGGTACAACATCTTCTGTACCATTGGGACGTTTTATATTGAGAGCCATAATATCAGCCTTTCTTTTTAACATGAAAATTGTCCCCTCAGGGACAATAAACGGATGCCGTAAAATATACGGCATCACGTCGATTAGGTTATATCGGAATATTTCCTGCCTGTCTCCAGTCAAGATCGCCTCTTTCAAGAGCGAGAATAAGAGCCTCGGCAGTAGCAATATTTGTAGCCACAGGAACGCTGTGAACATCACATAATCTTAAAAGATCCATATCATTAGGGTCATTTGCCTTAGGGTTGATAGGATCTCTGAAGAACAGGAGAACGTCTACTTCATTACATGATAAAAGTGCCAGTATCTGTTCTGCTCCGCCACGTCCGCTGAGATAACGCTTTATGGGCAGACCTGTAGCTTCGCTGACCTGCTTTCCCGTTGTATTTGTGGCAATAAGTGAATGCTTTGATAAAATTCCACAGTAAGCACTGCAAAACTGAACCATAAGCTCTTTTTTCGCATCGTGAGCGATAATTGCAATTTTCATTTATCTGTCCTTTCTCCGCATTGGGGCTTTATTTATCAGGATGTTTTAACAGTAAGGGGAACAAATTCACCGCCAAGACGCTTTGAAATAGCATCAAAGGCTTTGAGTGCGGAAGAATCTGTAGGGATAGGAGTACCCTTTCCTGTAGCAACCGTTGTTTTGAAGTCATCAGGAATAACACCGATAAGCTGAACTCCAACCTTATCAATAATTTCATCAAGGTTGTTTACAAGTGCTTCACCGATAACCTTTTTGCTTATCTTGTTTATGATAAGACGCTGGCTCTTGTTTCCTCTGTTGTAGAACTCGTCAGACATCAATGAAGCATCTCTGATGCAGACAGGATCGGGAGTTGATACAACGAGAATAAGATTAGCCTGCTGAACAATATCGAATACATGGGAGTTGATACCTGCACCAGTATCGATGATGATATATTCAAAATATTTTTTTACACTACGGCAGATATCTACAATCTGTTCTGCTGTAACAGAAGTAAGTGTCTTCGGAGCGCAAAGCAGACTGAGATTTGTAGCCATAGGAACTGTAGCGACCGCATCAAGAGCACTTTTTCTCTTGTTGAGAACGTCGCCCAGGTCATATTTTATTTCATTTTCGATACCAAACATAATATCAAGGCATCTTAAACCAAAGTCAAGCTCTATAAGGAGTGTTCTATGGCCCTGTTTTGCAAGGGTGTAACCAAGTCCGGCACATACAGTTGACTTACCTGTTCCGCCCTTTCCTGATGTAACTGCAATAATTTTAGACATGAAAAATCCTTTCCTTGCTCTTTAGAGCACATAATTATAAACAATAATTCTAATGTATATTATATCACAATTGAGCTATTTTGTCAAAGAATTTTTTGTGTATTCCGTAAAATTGTGTATTTCTATATTTTCCACATGTTCACTTTGTTCATTTTGTACAAAGCGGGGTAGATTTTCTGTTTTCTTGAGTAAGAAAATCAGATTTCAACACCATTTATTATAAGTAATTCTCTTGCAGTATCAACAGAATCCACGCCTTCTTTATTCTTGACAGGAGCAAATTCCTTGCTGCGTTCAACCTCATAAGGAAGGCAAGTGTTATTCATGTGAATCATATCGAGAATAAGTGTTTCAAACTTGTAGCCATTTGGCTTTTCAGGTGTAATAAATTCTCCGTTATCGTTCATATGTGGAATTTTTTTCTTAACGATATGAACAGGCATTTTTTCCTTGTTGATTTCTACAAGGCTGTCCATACGGAACAGATAATTGAGGATTACACCGTATTTGTATGCAAGCTGACCATTGTCAAGAAGCTGGTATCTCATTTCTTCAGTAAGCTCATAATACTCAACGATAGAAGGCTTTCCATCCTCGAGACACATAACGCCAACATTTTCTTCGGGTGATGCTTTGGATACAACCTTACTGCCGGATTCACTTCCTGTTTCAATTACAGCACCGATAAAACCGGGGTCAGCAATTCTCTGAAGAACATTATCCACAGCAAATACATTCAGCCATTCTACACCCTGTGTGCAGAGTTCGGCAAAAATACCTGCACGTACAAGAGATGAGAACCAGCCTCCGTTACCATTTGGAGATGAAGAAATTTTATCTTTGTCCTCCATATATATTTTTCCGTTAAAATCAACGGAAGGTGCCATATCCTGAATGAAGAATTTTACATATTCACTGTTATATCCGAAATAATTATGTTCCTTGAAGAATTCAACCGTATCCTTGTTGTTTTTCTCACTTGTCATAATAACAAAAGGAATCCATGTACCTGTATGCTTTACAACATCCATAAGATTGTTCACAAGACATTCAAAGATATAAAGCTCTTTGCTATTACCGATATTGTACATTCCTTTGGGTTTGTCAAAGCCTAAACGTGTTCCCTGACCGCCAGCAAGAAGTACAGCTGCAACTTTTCCAGCTTTAATTGCTTCGATACCTGTCTGTGTGTATTTTTCACTATTTTTAGCGATATCATCAATTGTTACAGCATCAATAGGTGAAATTGTACCTCTTTTACAGTTCTTTTCAGCATTTAATGCATTGAGAATTGAAAAATCAATGCCATCTATCTGTGAAAGGAGATTGTTTTTCTGTTCATTATTAAGCTCGTTATAATATTTAAGGATGTGTTCCTGTTCGTATTCGGAAAGAAATGACATAGCAGATTCGTAATTCATATATGTTCCTCCTGAATTAATGTATTCTGATTCATTATACCACATTTAAGCAATTTAGTCAACTGTTTAGCTGGATTTTCGCAAATATTGACAAATCAGCTAAAATGAACTATAATTTATATGGGTTATAAAATATTTTCTTCAAGGACTAATTTTATCAAAATGTGGAGGTAATTATGAAAATGAGAAAGTTTTGTTCCTTTTTTACATCATTGATTATTTCAATCAGTTGTATTTCTTATGACAGTTGCGTTGTAAATGCACAGAATGAAGATAAATTCAGGCTTATATGGAGTGATGAATTTGACGGTGATGCTATAAATACTAATAACTGGTCATATGAATTTGGAAACTGGAAGCTTGATGAGAATGGTAATTATATAACAAATGGCTGGGGGAATAATGAACAGCAGTTCTATACGGATAAAAACACATCTGTAAATGACGGAATACTGACTATTTCTGCACGTCATGAGAATTATACAGATGAAGTACAGGGTAGCTATGACTATACCTCATCAAGGCTGAGCACACAATATAAATTTTCTGCTTGCGGCGGCAGAATTGAAGTTCGTTCCAGATGTGATTCCGGAAAATCACTCTGGCCTGCAATATGGATGCTGCCTGAGGATAGCTTGTATGGTGGCTGGGCAGCTTCCGGAGAGATAGATATTATGGAAGGGTGGGGGAGTACGCCAGAAAAAATATGCGGAACAATTCATTTTGGCGATTTATGGCCGAATAATACATATCTGACAAAGGATTATTTTTTTCAAAATGGTGATAGTACAGAAAATTGGCATACTTATGCTATAGAATGGGACAAGGATTACATACGCTGGTATGTGGATGATGTTTTATACAGCGAGCAGACAGACTGGTATTCCGCAAATCGTGAGTATCCTGCTCCTTTTGATCAGAATTTTTACATGATACTTAACCTTGCTGTTGGAGGACATTTTGACGGTGTGGATGGTATTTACGGCGAGCCGTCAATTTTCGCAGACGGGGACAAGAAATTTCAGATTGATTATGTAAGAGTGTATGAAAATACACAATCAGATTTCAGCCCTTCAGAAATCAAATCAGCAGCCCTAAAGTCGTATATGGAGGGTTCAACAGCTGCTTTAAAGAATATGGACGGATACAGTGAATTCACAATTGAAAATGTGGGTACACTTGAATATAGCATAATGGGACTTATTCCTGCACAAAAAGTAAAAGCAGGGGAGAGGTATCGCCTTTCATTCAGTATCAGTTCATCTGCTGACAGAGAGGCAGTTATTACTGTGGAGGATAGTTCATACGAAAGATATCTTGATAAAAAAATTACTCTTTCTGCCGATAGACAAAGTCTTACTTATGATGTGGAATTTGAAAGAGATATGTCAGTTGATATAAAATTTCAGCTTGGAAATATTGGAAATGCTGCATGTGTTGGCATGCATACAGTTAAGATTTCTGATATAAAATGGGAACAAATCAAAGACGATACAGAATGCTGTCCTGGCGATGTAAACGGGGATACAATTATTTCGTCTGCCGATCTTGTTTTATTATGCAGATATCTTCTGGGCGACGATGTTGCAGTTATTGACATAAACAGCGATTTATACAATGATAATCGTCTTGATGTGTATGATTTTATAAGATTACGCGAACTTTTAATCAGCAGGAATATATAAAAAACAACCCTGTCAGTTAATTTTTGAACTGACAGGGTTATGTTATTATTGAGGAAGTGATGAAATCAATCCAGCATCAAGCTTTTGTATACAAATTGCGTCATCAGGAGTTATACCAATTTCACCGTTGACATCTGCATTTATCATTCCTTGTTCAGAAAGTGCATATTTATCAGGATTGCCAATGCACTGTAAAATTGCGGCTACGTCTGCTATTGTTACAGATCCGTCGCAATTTGCATCACCATAATGAATATTTACGTTTGGAGCAGTAGTTGTTGCTGTAGTGGTTATTGCTGTTGTAGTTGATTGTATTGTAGTCGTAGTTGTAGTAGATGTTGTTGTGGTTGTTGTAAGACTTTCGGGGGAGACGGGGTCTAATATCCAGTTCTGGCATGATTCGCCGTTTATTTCGTATTGTTGAACATTTGCACCGCTTTCCAATGAACCCCATGCTATTTCAACTGCTGATTTATCACTGCTTATTTTAGTAAGTATTTTATATGAACCATCTGAATTCTTAATGAATTTAAACTGTTGATTATTGCCTCCATTGATTTGATAAATATCAATATTTGTTCCATTATCGGGCTTTTTAGCTTCAACGTCAAGCATATAGGTATTTCCGTCACCAAGAGCTGAGGCAATATAGTAATAACCATTTTCTGCTTCAATAAGCTTCCATACATCATGAATATAATTTTCAGCTGTTCCCCATTGATGAACATTTGCACTATTTTGTGCGGTTGCATTTTCAACCTGCATATAAAGTCCGGAATTTACGTTTTTGAAACGGAATAAAGAGCCGTTTTCAAATGTTTCATAATCTGGCAAGGCAGGCTTCATTTCTCCGTCAGGCAATGCTGTAAACCCTGCACTTGGCATACCAGCGGTGGAGTATCTGATATACATCATATCCTTGTTGGAGTTTTTACAGCCGCTGTTATATGTACAATAATTAATTGCGTCATCTGCTGAAAGTGCCTTATAGCTGTAATTTGAAGCAGGTCGCCAATAACATACTTTTGCTGTTCCTTCAATGCCAAGTCTGCGGCAGTTTACACCTTTTGAGCCGGAATCAGCAAAAGAGCCTGGGTATGTAACTTCGTTCCAGTCGCATACAACATTTCCCTTCGTAGAAGCACCGTCGTAATAGCAATTTTCCGTAAATAACTTACAATCGGAATGAACTGTATATGCCATGCTGAAATTATACACGTAATTATTGAGAGAGTGGAAATAACCGTAACGCATAAGACCAGGTGCTCTTGTGAGAGTGTCTGTAAATTTATTTCCAATTATCGACATTCTTGGAAAATTATTCTTGTTCTTGTATGAATCTTCCGTATCATCGGGATATCCGAGAATAAGACCATATTCATGCAGACCGAACGAACAATCTGAAACTGTACAATAATCTGCGTCGTAGCAGCAGGCAAGGAATTTATCCCAGTCGGGAACATTTTCTCCGAGGCTATTTACAGCGTTATGACCTATAAAAGTTACATGGTCAACCCATAAATTCTGTCCCGAACCGAAATATACAACAATTGAATCATTTCCGTTTGATTTTGCATCGTGCTTCATCTCAAAATTTCTGATAATGACATTATTTCCGACTCCTTTATTCGACGCTGTACAGAACTGAACATTGTTAAGCGTGTGATTTCCATAGCTTCCGACAATTGTTTTGTTGCTTCTGACGTAAATACGTCCGTCAGGGCAGTAGTAATGATTTTGTGAATCCATAGCAAGATTTGTAACGCTTATATTTTCTTTGACTATAATTGTGTATGGTGTATCGGATTCAGCATATTTTTTTAAGTCGTCAAATGTTGTAACTTCAATAACTTCACCGAAAAGTCCGCCTATATCAGATGCTTTTATATTTTTTGTATTGTCATCAAAGCAATATCCCGCAAATCCTTGTAATCCGTCAGAATTCAATAGCCAGAGCTGTGAATCAGTTCCAGTGAAGGCTTCAAGAGTCATTCCACCTGTACCTTGTGTAATAGCAAGATCAGGATCAGAATAATTAACAATTTTGTAATAGAGGTCGTTACCAAGTCGGTCCTGTTTTACAGGGACTACGAACCAGTGCTGGCACTGGTGGGATTCGCTTCCGAACATAATTACATCTGTACCTGCAGTAACATTATAATTATCTGGTGTGATTAATCTACCTGATTCACCGTTTGTAATTTTAAAGAATGTACCGATTGAATTGGCACCTACACGGTCAAAACGCCATGTTGCAGAATGGTTACCACCAAGTGTTTGGACGGATAAAGCCGAACCGTCAGTTGTGCCGTTTTCTGTAAGTACTTTTGAATTATCCTTTGTAGCTATGTTTATAAATTGTGCCGGATAATCAACAGATGCCGCTTGTACAGGTAACATTTGTGATGAAGTTTCAGATGCATCAAATACAAAAGTTATGCACATAATCATTGAAATAAAAATTGATATAATATTCTTGTTCATTAATAAGACCTCCGTAAATGAATTAATAATTTGTTTTCTAATTATTATTATACTGTTACAATGAAAGCTTAACAATGGTAAATAGTACTTTATTGAGAATACTTTTGTATTTCATAAATTTTTATATGCAATATAGTTTTATATTTGGTTTTATAGTCGGATTATTTTATACAGCATATAATAAGGGGCTGTAATTATTTCATAAATAAAAATGCACCAAATACAAGTTTGGTGCATTTTTGATAAGTATTTTTAAGGGGGATAGTGAAGATTTCTTTTTTTGAAATGTATTACAGGAAATGCTGCTTTTCAATTACTAATCAAAAAGCAGCATTTGATAACTAATTTATTTCTTTGTAACTACAACTCCACCTGTTTTCCAGATGCTGTTCTCTGGAACAACACCACGTACACAGCTTGTAGGATAAATATTTGAGTTTCTGCCAATAATTGTACCAGGATTCAGCACACTGTTACATCCGACTTCAACAAAATCGCCAAGCATTGCACCGATTTTTTTAATGCCTGTTTCAATGGTTTCGTTGTTAGATTTTATTACTACATTTGTTTTATCAGATTTAACATTTGATGTAATTGAACCTGCACCCATATGTGATTTATAACCTAATATGCTGTCACCAACATAGTTATAATGAGGTGTCTGAACATTATTAAAAATGATTACATTTTTTAACTCTACTGAATTTCCTATAACGCAATTTTCACCAATAAGTGCACTGCCTCTTATAAATGCACAATGACGTACCTCTGTATTAGCACCTATTATACATGGTGAGCCAATATATGCACTGGGGAATACAGTTGCTGTCTTATGTATCCATACATTTTCTGAAGGATTGTTATATTCTTCAGGATCAAGACTGTTTCCGAGGGAAATAATCATCTCCCCTATCCCCTTCAATGCTTCCCAAGGAAATGTAAATTGTTTTAAGTAATCAGCTGCGATTGTTTGTGATAAGTCGTAAAGTTCTGTTATTTTAATGTTATTCATTTAGAATAAACCTCCTGTATTTATAGCATTCCTGCACATATGTGCAGGATTACCTTTTATTTTAATTCTGCTATTGTTACTCCGTCCTCACCTTCTCCGTATACTCCGAGTCGGAAAGTTTTTATGGACGGATGTGATTTAAGCCGCTGATGTACAGCTTTTCTCAATAAGCCTGTACCTTTTCCGTGTATAATGCAAATAGTGGAAATATTGGACATTACAGCCTGGTCGATAAATGTATCAAGCTGATATACGCCGTCATCGCAGGCACAGCCTCTTATATCGAGTTCCATTTTACCTCTGCGTTCAACCTTAACGCCGACTTTGCCAACGTTTCGTTTGTTTTTCTTTACAGGAGAATTTCCGACAGTTACCTTTGGCGGTTCCTCAAGACGCAGACGTGATATGTTCATTTTGGTTTTCATTACTCCCATCTGAACATATACAAATTCACTTCCGTCTGGCTCACCCGAAATTATTCCTTTTCGCTGGAGGTCTACAACGTATACTGTATCGCCCCTTCTGAGCTTTCTCGGCAATACATAATCCTCATTAGAATTACTGGTGTTAACGGGGTTCGCTATATCATACATCTTATTGAAGCTCTGCTTTGATTTTGACTTCATCCCGGAAACATTGGAGCTGAAATCCTTTTTTTCCTTTTCCTTGCGAAGCTTTTCAAGCTCATCTATAAGCTCATTTGACTGAACTTTTGTTTGCTCGATAATTGTCATAGCCTGCATACGTGCATTTTCAAGCTCGTCTGCTTTATTTTTTTCAATTGCTTCAACTTCAATACGAAGCTTTTCTTCATGTTGAGCAGCTTCTATACGCAGTCTTGAAGCGGTTTCTCTTTCTTTTTCAAGTTCATTTCGTGAAGCTTCAAGTTTTCCGATTACTTCTTCAAGACGGATATTATTATCAGTTACAAGTGATTTTGCTTCTGCAATAATATCTGAAGGCATACCAAGACTTTCAGATATAGCAAAAGCGTTTGATTTACCTGGAGAGCCTACAATAAGTCTGTATGTAGGTTTAAGGGTATCAATATCAAATTCACATGACGCGTTTTCTACATTATCAGTATCAATAGCAAATACTTTAAGCTCCTGATAATGGGTAGTTACCATTAATCTTGCCCCATTGAAAATAAGCCTGCGTATAACTGCAATTGCAAGAGCAGCACCCTCTACAGGGTCAGTTCCTGAGCCAAGCTCATCAAGAAGTACAAGTGAGCTTTCGTCTGCTGTATTCAATATCTCTATTACTTTATTTGTATGAGATGAAAAGGTTGACAAATTCTGTTCAATACTCTGACTATCGCCTATATCAACAAGAATATTTTTGAATACTGACATGCAGCTTCCGTCAGAAACAGGTATAAGCAGTCCGCACATTGTCATAGCTGCAAGAAGTCCTGCAGTTTTGAGTGCAACTGTTTTACCGCCTGTGTTTGGACCTGTTATTATTAGTGCCTGATAATCTTCACCAAGGGAAAGGTCAATTGGCACCGCTTTTTTTATATCAAGGAGTGGATGCCTTGCCTTTTTAAGACAAATTTTGCCGTCATCAGTTATTTTAGGCATTGAACATTTAAGTTTTGCGGCAAGATTAGCCTTGGCAAAATAGAGGTTAAGCTCTGCACATACCTTGTAATTTTCGCATAGAACATCAGCGTAATCACCGCAGTTAGAACAAAGTTCACGGATAATCCGCTCAATCTCCTCCTGCTCTTTTCCCTGTAGAATACGTATATCGTTATTGGCCTCTACAACAGCCATAGGCTCGATGAATATAGTCTGTCCTGTTGCAGATGTATCGTGAACAAGACCGCTTATCTGACCTCGATATTCAGTTTTGACAGGCAGAACAAAACGACCGTCACGGATTGTTACATTTGTTTCCTGTAGGTACTGCTGTGTGGTTTTATTGCGTACAATTTTGTCAAGAGTTTCACGAAGCTGTAATTCAGCTCGGTGGATTTTTCTTCTTATGGCTGCCAGCTCAGGACATGCAGCGTCTGATATCTCAGTTTCAGAAATTATGGAACGCTCCAGTTTTTCAAGCAGCCAGTTATTTGGTGCCAGTCTTGAAAAAAGATAGTCCAGCTCTGTTTCCACATTTTCGCAGGTGCTGTACCATTTAGCAAGTCCGTTTATCTGACGAAGCATCGCCGCAATATCCATAAGGTCACGGAGAGAAATAACCGCACCTGTTTTTGCTCGTTTAGCCGATATAGATACATCCTTAAAACTGCTGAATGGCGGTGTACCATACTGTATTGACAATTCAAGAGCCTGATTTGTCTTTGTATTTTCATGTCGTACAACGGAAAGGTCACTGCACGGACGAAGCTCCTTTGCCATACGTCTTGTTTCGTCGTTTGAGGCAAAGGAGGAAAGCATATTCAGAATTTTATCAAGTTCAAGTGTTTTAAGATAATTATTCATATTACTTACCATTCAATGATTTATAAAAATCCAGGGTATTAAATTTCCTTTCAAGCTGTGATAATATATACAATTCCGAAAATCCTGCAAGTCTGCACATTGATTCATCGGAAAGGCGGAAATTGAACAGTCTGTTAAAATCTGCCAGTACTATATGGCGTATTGCTGTCAGTTCAGAAATGGTCAGACAAATACTGTTTTCATCACTTGCGGAACATTCGCAGCAGCGGAAACAGTAATCCTTCAAAGAAAAATATATTTTTTCCGGTTCGAAGCTTCCACAGCTGCGGCAGCAAATTATATCAGGCATAAAGCCTGTTTCAGCCATAAGTCGCAGTTCAAAAACTGCTTTCAGCATAGTTTCACTACGCAGACCATTTTCGAGAAAATGAAGAGTATTCAGAAATAAACGAAGCACATTTCCGCTGTCTGTAAGAGATACGGTTGAAAAACGCAGTATATCCGCAAAATAACTTGCAAGCGAAATGGCTGTCAGGGAATTTCTCAAGCCATAAAATATATGTATAGGCTCAGCACTGTTAAGGTGAAATCTACCCTTATTTTCATTAAAGCAAATTTTAGAGTATGCAAAAAGCTGGGTAGAGGAGGCGGATTTCCCATTGATTTTTCTGGCTCCTTTTACAGATATTTCAATAAGACCTTTTTCCTTGGTGAGAACATCTATAAATTTATCCTGCTCCCCTACGGTGCGTTCCTTCAGTACAATACCTTCAAGTGTTGTCATCAAATATTTCCTTTTTGTCTGCATATGTGAGATAGTCGTCAATTTTTCCGCTTGCGGCGAAAATCTCCCAGAGCTGTTCTTTATTCATATTCTACTCTCTCCTGCCTGTAATAATATTGAGTCCTTTTTAGAACCAATATTATTATCTGTCGGAAAGATAAAATTATCATTGTAATTATTTGTCAGAAAGTCCGAAGCTGCGGATAAGACCTTCGCGATTACGCCAATCCTCCTTAACTTTAACCCAGCATTGAAGATTGACTTTAATCTGGAAAAATTCTTCCAATTCAATACGTGCGGCAGTAGACGCTCTTTTAAGCATAGCTCCGCCCTTTCCGATGATGATTCCCTTATGTGAATCGCGTTCGCAGTAAATGACAGCAGAAATATCGAGAATATCCTTGTCATCTCGTTCAGACATCTGTTCAACGCCTACTGCTATACCGTGAGGAACTTCATCTTTAAGCAGTTCAAGAAGTTTTTCACGTATCATTTCGCCTGCAAGAACCTTTTCAGGCTGATCTGTAATCATGTCATCGGGGAAATAGTGAATTGATTCTTCCGCAATAGCTGTAATTTCATCTATTACAAGGTCAATGCCGTTGTTTTCGGTAACGCTTACGGGAATTATAGCCTGAAAATCTGATTTAGAAGTAAGATCAGATATCGTTGCAGCAAGTTCTTCTTTGTTCTTTATCAGGTCAATCTTGTTGAGCACAAGAATAACAGGCATACGTGAGTTGTTAAGAGATTTAAGAAGATTGACTTCATGTTCGTTTATCTTCTTTGTACAATCCTGTACAAAGAGTACTGCATCAATATCGCTTACCGACTCTTTAACTGTATTGAGCATATGTTCGCTCAATTTATTAACAGGTTTGTGAAGTCCCGGAGTATCAAAGAATACAAGCTGTGTGTCTCCGATGTTGCGTATTCCGGTAATACGTGCACGCGTTGTCTGGGACTTGTTGCTGACAGCAGCAATTTTCTCGCCAATTATAGCATTGAGAAGTGATGATTTTCCTGCATTTGTTCTTCCTGCAATTGTTACAAAAGCTGTTTTCGACATTATTCCTTATCTCCTGTTGTAACAAATGTAACATCTCTTGAAATACCAAGCTTTTCAAGAACAGATTCTTCTTTTTCACGCATTATGCGCTGGTCGAGCTGTGATGTTTCATGGTCATAACCGAGCAGGTGAAGCATGGAATGAACTGTAAGGAAACCAATCTCTCTTTCAAGTGAGTGACCGTAATTCTGAGCCTGTTTAACTGCAGTTTCAAGAGAAATTACAACATCGCCAAGCTGCACGGCATTTGTATCGGGGTTGATTTCTGTCTTGCCGTCCTCACTTGTAAGTGGGAATGAAAGAACATCTGTAACGCTGTCTTTATTCCTGTAAACTTTATTGAGGTTTTTGATTTCATTATTGCTTACGAAAGAAACTGATACTTCTGCATCATTAGCAAATTTCTCTGTAGCAAGAACAGCCTGACAGCATCTTCTGATGAGAAGACGAATACCTACAGGCACTTTCACCTCCGTCTGATTGTTTTTAACATACACTTTAAGCTTAGGCATGATTTTTTCTCCCTTCGTTAAATTTTTCATATGCCCTAATAATATCCTGTACAAGCTTATGACGGACTACGTCCTTTTCGGAAAAACGATGTATTCCGATATCGTCAATGCCTTTCAGTATTTTAACAGCTTCCACAAGTCCTGATTTTTTAGGGTCAGGCAAGTCGATCTGTGTGATATCACCGGTTATTACCATTCGGCTTTCGTTTCCAAGACGGGTAAGAAACATTTTAATCTGCTCTGAGGTTGTATTCTGTGCCTCATCAAGGATTATAAAAGCCTCATCAAGGGTTCTGCCTCTCATATATGCAAGAGGAGCAACTTCAATAATACCCTTTTCCATATAGCGGCTGAAACTTTCTCCGCCGAACATATCAAATAATGCGTCATAAAGTGGACGAAGATAAGGATCAACCTTATCCTGCATATCGCCTGGCAGAAAACCGAGCTTTTCACCGGCTTCCACTGCAGGACGTGTAAGAATAATCTTCTTTATCTTGTGTTCACGAAAAGCCTTGACTGCCATAGCTACGGCAAGGTATGTCTTACCTGTACCAGCAGGGCCTATACCAAGAACAATAGTGTTATTCTTTATCTCATCAATGTAATTTTTCTGACCGATTGTCCTCGGTCTTACAATTTTACCCGACGAAGTAACACATACGCCATCTTTGCCAAGATCTTCCAACTGACGTTCAGCACCGTCCGCAACAACAGATGTAACATATCGGATAGTCTGGTCACTTAAAATCTGCCCGTTGCTATTAAGCTTCAAAAGAGCATTGACTGATTTCTCCGCATCGGCAACGTCTGTTTCGTCGCCGATAATTTTAATCATTCCACCTCTATTGATTATACCTACATTATAATTTTTCTCAATGTGATGAATATTACTGTCAAGCTGTCCGAAAAGAGCCGAAAGCTGTGATTCATCTTCAATGTGAATAAATCTTTCTGCCATTAAATAACTCCTTTTAAGATGTTCCTTTATGAATTATCGTCGGGAAATCTGTTTTCAGCTGCCAGAGCAGCATTGGAATATCTTTTATCATCCGAAACTTCTTTTAATACGTTAATACAATCGGGGAAAATAATTTCCTGCGAAACAGACTCAAGTTCAAGCTCAAGAATTGCAAATTGTGATGAAAAAGAATAAATATCCATTTCAAAAAGCTGATTCTGATACTCAAAGCAAATTCTCTTTTTAACTACAGGAGGAATATCCTTTTTTGCTTCATTAAGAAATTGCTCGTAATTATTAAGTGAGATTTTATCTTCTTTTTCAATTCTTTCTGTAGGTGTAAGAAAAATTTTTTCTGTGTAAAAATAAGTGTGATTATTGTTTTCTGTTATTTTTCTTACACGTCTTTGAGAATCCGATTTGCCGTTAGCAAGATAGGTCTGAATGATATCAAGTTCTCTTTTGATATCAAGTTTATTCATCTCTGGGATTTCAATGAGAAATTTACGTTCTATTTCAATATTCTGCAAATAAACATCTCCATAAAGTAAATTTAATTTTATCAGGCTGATGTATACTTTGTAAAAGTAGTTTCAATTACACATAAAGCCGCTATTATATTATAGCTGATTTTTTGAATATTGTCAACAAAAAAGTAAAGATTTTTCTTTCAAAAAATGATTGATATTAATAGTTTTTTTCAAAAGGCAGTATATAAGACTTATATTGCAGGATAAAATAAAGAATTAATAGCAGGAAAATCTATATATCCGGTTCGGATAATAATCATAATCTATAATATATTATACTACATTTTTATTAAAAATGGAATGGGCTATTAAAAGTAAATATTCGTCATATTAACCAAAAATATTTATCAAGAGTTGTGCTTTATGCGATTTTAATAACAAATCTGTTAATTTTTTATCGAACCACTTGAAAATTATGCCAATATAGTGTATAATATAAATATCACAGTTTATATAAAAACTGTAATGTAAATTTCAGGAGGTAATATCCAATGTCAGTTAAAGTTGCTATTAATGGTTTCGGACGTATCGGTCGTCTTGCATTCAGACAGATGTTTGGTGCAGAGGGTTATGAGGTAGTTGCTATCAACGACCTTACAAAGCCTTCAATGCTCGCTCAGCTTCTCAAGTATGATACAGCTCAGGGCGGTTACTGCGGTACAATCGGCGAGAACCTTCACACAGTTGAGGCTAACGACGAAGAAGGTACAATCACAGTTGACGGCAAGACACTTAAGATCTATGCAAAGGCTAACGCTGCTGAGCTTCCTTGGGGCGAGCTTGGTGTAGACGTAGTTCTTGAATGCACAGGTTTCTACTGCTCAAAAGATAAGGCACAAGCTCACGTTGATGCTGGTGCTAAAAAGGTTGTTATCTCTGCTCCAGCAGGTAACGATCTTCCAACAATCGTTTACAGCGTAAACGAAAATGTTCTTACTGCTGATGACAAAATCATCTCTGCTGCATCATGCACCACTAACTGCTTGGCTCCTATGGCTAAGGCTCTTAATGACTATGCTGCAATCCAGAGCGGTATCATGAGCACAATCCACGCTTACACTGGCGACCAAATGATCCTCGATGGTCCTCACAGAAAGGGTGACCTTCGTCGTGCACGCGCAGGCGCTGCTAACATCGTTCCTAACTCAACAGGTGCTGCAAAGGCTATCGGTATTGTAATTCCTGAACTAAACGCTAAGCTTATCGGTTCAGCTCAGAGAGTTCCTGTAACAACAGGTTCAACAACAATCCTTACAGC
>JAFYUM010000022.1 GCA_017558505.1 Ruminococcus sp.
ATAGAATATATGTAAGCATTACGCACTGCGGATTTTCTGTGGTGCGTATTTATTTTCCCCAACACAGCCG
Organism: Ruminococcus sp.; assembly: GCA_017558505.1. Classification (GTDB taxonomy): domain Bacteria; phylum Bacillota; class Clostridia; order Oscillospirales; family Ruminococcaceae; genus Ruminococcus. Next base: position 71 of record JAFYUM010000022.1, read on the forward strand.
ACACAAATTATTCAGTCGAGGTGATGTACGTTTTTATTCTTGTTGTTGGCTGTGTGGGGGTTATTATTGAGAAAAGGAGGTTCAAATCGAGAAATCAAAAAGGAGAGTGATAAAATGCAAAAGAAACTACAAACGAATACCGCTGAAGAAATACTCTCAACGGTATACAAGCCTATTGAGTATGTCATTGACGGACTTCTTGCACAGGGACTATATATCCTTGCAGGTTCACAAAAGGTTGGTAAATCTTGGCTTGCACTTGATATATGTCACAGCATTGCAACAGAATGTGATGTACTGAAAAGGAAAACTGTTAAAGGAACATCTCTGTATCTGTGTCTTGAAGATAACTATGTACGCATACAGGACAGACTGTTCAGTATATCAGCTGAGCCGACAGAGAATATGCACTTTGCTGTAATGGCTGATACAATCGGAAATGGTCTTGAAAATCAGATTGAGGATTTCTATAATAATCATTCCGATTTGAAAGTTATTATCATTGATACACTGCAAAAAGTGCGTAACGAAACGGAGTCAGGCTATGGTAAGGACTACAAGGAGATGTCAATGCTGAAAGCTCTTGCAGATAAGCTTCGCATTGCGGTAGTGCTTATTCATCATACACGAAAGTGTAAAGACAGCGATCCGTTCAATATGATTTCAGGAAGTACAGGCATCAGCGGTTGTGCTGACGGCAGTATGGTACTCGTTGAAACATTTCGTGGCAGCAGGATAGGTACACTTTATTGTGTCGGACGTGACATCGGCAACGCTGAAATTGCAGTTGAGTTTGACGAAGCCGTTATGAAATGGATTGTATCAGACGAACCACCGCCTCAGAAAAGTCACGACAATATTTTTCTCTCTGCAGTTTATCTTTTCATCAGAGAGCGTTTCCATTTCGTTGGTTCTGCAACAGAACTGATTGAAGAATTGAAATTGATTACAGATGAAGAATTCTTTCCGAACAGAGTAACAAGAGATTTAGTTCAGAACGGATATGAACTGAGCAAGTACGGGATTGAATTTCAGTACAAGAGAACTCATTCAGGAAGAATTATTCACCTTGATTATTATTCAGAGCGTGACGGTAGTGACGGTAAAAACGATGATAAAGTTACCGTCACGCAAAGGTGTCTTGAAACGTCACAAACGTCTATACAGCGTTGATTGCGGTACGTGTCAGTAGAAATTTCATTGCAGAGTTACCGTCACGGATTGAAGTTACTGTCACGCACAATTCAGCCGAAATTTGCCCTACTATCTCGCATAGGGTAATTATACCACGAAATCAATTGAGGGCGAAACAAGCCCCGAATTTGCAGAGTGTGAGCGATACAAATCGAAGATTGGATATGAATTTCTATAACGGAGCAAAGTTGATAAAATGGGCGATAATCAGGTCAATTTCAGAGAAAAGATAGTTTGCAGGTTAAAAGAAAGGCGTCTGAAGCCGCCTTTCAGCTCACC
>JAFYUM010000023.1 GCA_017558505.1 Ruminococcus sp.
AATAATATTAAATTAAAAATGTATTGATTTTTGTGTCGATATTTGGTATAATAAGATAACGTATTAAAGTGGTATTATGATAATATAATGCTAACTAATAATACGATTATTTATAAGGGGAGATTGAATGAAAAGAAAAATACTTAGTCTGTTTCTTTGCTCGGTTATGTTGACAGGCAGCGTTTGTGGGTGTGAAAGCAAAAATGAGAGCATTAACGACAATTCTGTGAATACAGAAGCAACAGTTATGCCTAATGAGGTAAAGGCAAAAGTCAAAGAAGCAGCTTTTATGGAAAGCGTTTCCATCCCGGAGAACGGGTGGACTGATGAAACGCTTTTAGATACAGTTCGCATAAATGGCGAGAAGGTAGAGTTTCCATTCTGTCTGAACGACTTGGGTAACGGATTTGTGCCGATAAAGGATGAATGGCAGTATATAAAAGACGGTGAGGGGAAATCAAATGTTGAATATTATCAAAATAATTTCTGTATGATTACAACTTATAACACCTCCGATTTAAACAATATTGCCAATGATGAAATAAGAAAATTTCAAATTTGGATTGATGATGACGATATTATAAAAGGTGATTATCCCATATGTATAAATGGCGTCACCATTGGTTCTGATTATGATGAGATTCATGAAAAGCTTGGATTTGAGCCATCAGAAACAGGAAATCCTGATAGTAATACAAAAGGTATTTTTACTGTTCGAGGATATACGGACAACTACAGAGTTATGATTCAAGGTGCGAATCTAAAAGTTAAACACATCAGTATATTAAATCAAAAGTAATATGATAATAGGAGATTAACATATGAAAAAAGAATTTTTATCAAAATTAAAAAATACCACTATTGAAGCTCTTTGTATTTAGGGCATCTCTAAAAACCCGTTTGATTAAAGAAAAAACAGATAGGTGCGACAGCTGCAAGGAAACCTTCCGAAGGCGTGCTGCCGCACTACAAGGGCGGTTGACGCAGAAGATGCCGTGCATAGCTGTTTTTTCTCAAAAGGGCTTTTTAGAGATGCCCATAAATAAAATATGTTGCAATCTTATGAATTTATAAAAAATAATATCGATTTACAAAGCGCTGTTTGTTATAATATATAGTGTATTAAAGTGGTATTATGGTAATATGATACAACTTTACATGCAATTACTTTAAAAGGGGGAAATATTTATGAAAAGAAAAATTTTAAGTTTTTATAACCTCGTGGCAGTACATGGAATTAGACGGCAATTTGAGCCATTTAATGCCCTATAAATAGCGGTTTTTCAAGCACAATTTTTTGCGTTTCCCGAAGTATCGGGAATGGCAAAATATCAAAAAAACGTTCATTTTTTTAGAATTAAGTTAGACACAACAGCTGACAAGAAAATTTTGTAAGTTGTTAGATTACCCTGTTGACAAATTTTTAAGCGTTTATGAAGTTGTATATGAGAAGTGATGAAATCATATATGATAACATAATCATAGAAAGTTTATTGCTTCCTTCGGGAAGCTTTACTATTTTAAAATTAAATTTTTTATCAAGCACTTCTCTTAATTGAGAGGTGCTTTTTTTATTCTGTAAATTTTCCTATATTATATCAGTTTTCAACTGTTACTTTCAAGTAATAAGATTAAAAAAATAAAAAGGAGGAAATGGTATGCCAAAACTCAGAAAGCATCCTACTTATGATTTTACGGTTATGAGTAACAAGATGTATCGTGACCAGAATTTAAAGGCAATTGACAGAGGTCTCCTCGGTACAATGCTGTCACTTGCTGATGGATGGGATTTTTCAATAAAGGGATTAGCAAAAATACTGCCTGATGGTGAATCGGCTATTGCTCATTCTCTGAAAAGAATCGAGAACGCCCATTACCTTTTCCGCAAGCGTAATTATAAAAATGGCGTTATTGTCGGTTGGGATTACATAATCAGCGATGAACCAATGGATGAATTATATGCCGAGGAAGAAAAACGGAAAGCAGACAAGGCATCCAAGTCAAAGAAAAATGAGTCAGCTGAAAGCTCACCTGTTTTTTTACCTAATCTTGATGTTGATTCTCTTGATGTGGAAAATCATGATGTAGATAATCAAGATGTAGAAAATCAGCACGATAATATAATAACAAACAATAAAACATCAAAAAATAAAGAATCAATTGATAAAATATCAATCAATCAATCCTTCATCTGACGGGGTAACAAAAAATTTCCGTTCACCGAAGTCATTTAACGATAAGAATGATAGATTGAAAAATAAACTCAGTGAACAAAGAGATGATATTGAGCTTTTAATCAAATCAAACATTGAATATGACTGGTATCAGGATTTCTTTGATGAAACACCTGATAATAGTATGAACAAAGGTAATGGAACATTTGCAGGAAGTATTGCTGAAATTGATATGCTTGTAGGCATTATCGTTGATTCGATATGCTCTGAAAAGCAGTACATACGTATCGGAAAGGAAGATATGCCACGTTCCGTAGTTGAAAGCAGATTCAAGAAGCTTGAAATGAAGCATATTGAATATGCTCTTAAATGCCTTATGCTTAACACAAAGGAAATACGTAAGGAGAGTGTGGAAATGGTGCTGAAAATGATAAATTAGATTATTTTGTATATGTGTATTCGGAGCCTCCGTGAACTCTTATAGTGCTGCCTGAACAATTATTCAGAAAACATTGTATACTGTACATAAGAGCCTTCCATCACGGAGGCTCTTTTCAATTCCTTCTAAGTCAATATTGAAATAGATAATTAAATGTGATATAATAGGTAAAGCTCTAAAAATAAAAATTGATAAAAGACTGAATAAATTTTTCTTATGTTTCGAGTGACAGATAAGAATTTGATAAGAAATTAATAATAATATGATAAAGAAGAATTTATTGAAATATGTTATACTAAGAATACAGTAAAACTGATTTTATTACTAAGGAGTGTTTATATGAATTTTTCAATACTGCACACAGATAAACTGTGTAAAACTTTTTCAAATGGCGGAGTTCAACAGCATGTCATCAAAAATCTTGATTTGGAGATTTACAAAGGTGATTTTACAGTAATTATGGGTTCGTCAGGTTCAGGAAAATCCACGCTGCTCTATGCTCTTTCAGGTATGGATAAACCAACTCTTGGAAATGTCTATTTCGGTGAGGAAGATATTTCCAATTATTCCAATGATGATCTTGCAGTTTTCCGCAGAAATCATTGCGGCTTTGTATTTCAGAGTATATACCTGCTGGATAATATGAATGTATTTGACAATGTAATGACAGCGGCTCTTGCATTGCAGAAAAATTCTCCCCAGCTTGTAAAAAAAACTGAGGAATTGCTGAAAAAAGTCGGAATTACAGAGGAAGCATGGAAAAAGTATCCTAACCAGCTTTCAGGAGGTGAACGTCAGCGTGTTGGCATTGTCCGTGCTGTTATCAATGAACCTCAGATTTTGTTTGCCGATGAGCCTACAGGCAGTCTGAATTCTGCTTCAAGCAGCGATGTAATGGATATATTTACAGAATTGCACAGCAAGGGGCAGAGTATAGTTATGGTTACTCATGACATCAAAACGGCATTGCATGGCAATCGTGTAATTTTTATATCAGACGGTACAGTAATAGGAGAATATGAAATGCCTCTTTATAATACGGATGATTTGAAAAAACGCCGTGAAGGCTTACAGAATTTCCTTGACAGAATGGGATGGTGAAAGAAATGGGAAAAATTACTCGTCTTTCGCTGGCTAATATCAAAAAGCACAAGTTTGAATTTATTTCCCTGCTTACATTAGTTATGGTATGTATGCTCCTTGTAGGTTCATCTTTGGGTGCAATTGTGGGAATCCGAAATATTTTCACGAATGTTATGGAAAAGACAGGAAGCTACGAAAACTATATCTTTATTCTTGAAAAGAATTATAATAAGGAATATGAAAACATTCTGAAACAACATCCGGAGGTAGAAACTGTTACTGCTGTAGATACTTTGTGGAGCATGAATACAGGATATATAGATAAAAACGGCAAAGAATCTGCTTTGTATATGGCATTTATTACTGCTGATAATGAAGCGAAAATTTCAAAATCGCCCATGGATTCAACTCTTTCAAATGAAGAAATAGCTGCACTAGAGCATCCGATATATGCACCATACATTTTGCAGGATAGTATGGGATATAAAGCAGGGGATACATTTGATATTACATACGGTACACGAAAATTCTCATTTACAATTGCCGGATTTTATGAAACGATGATGTTTAATGAAATGGGCAGCGGTTTAAAAATGATTGTATCTGAAAAGGACTATCATATTCTTTCAGGACTTCTGCCAAAATATAAAGCTATTCTATATAATGATAATCAGGGGCAGGGCGGATATGAACTTATGGATAGCTTTTTGGAGGAATGTGAAGATTATTCCCGTTTGGATATTAAAAGTGGTTTGGTGGTCTTTACTTATGGAGATATGAAACTTATGGTCACTTCTTCCGCTGAATTGCTTTTGAATCTTATGATAGTAATGGCGGTGATTATATTTATTTCCGTGGTTGTTATAATCCGTTACAGAATAGCCAATGACATCAAAGAACAGATTGTAAATATCGGCATACTTGAAGCTTTGGGATATACTTCAAAGGAAATTACACTTTCTTATGTAATTGAGTATCTTATTATGGCGGCTGGCGGTGTTCTTATCGGAACAGGGGGATGTTTCCTTCTTACTCCTGTGCTTTTACGTATGGGTGAGTTGATTTCTGCTCACCGTGGCTGCGGCAATTCTAATCCTCTGATGATTTTTCTGACAGGAATTGTTATACTTGTTTTAGTAGGAATGACAGCTTTTATAAGAGCAAGAATGGTGCGTAAATATCCTCCTGTTCAGACATTTAGAAAGGGACAGGGAGATCACCGCTTTGGCAGAGAATTTTTCCCTTTACGCAAAACAAAATACAATGTACACCTTAGACTTGCACTCAAAGGCTTTTTCCAGAATTTCAAGCAGAATATAGGACTGACAATTTGTATTACAATTTCTGCTTTGACAGTTGTATTCAGTTTTATTATTTCCAGCTTTTTTGGCGACGGACTTAATACTATAGCTTCAATTTCAGGTATTGAAATGAGTGACCTGCGTCTGGAAATTATGCCATACGCTGACGGTGATGTGTTAGCAGATGAGCTGGAAGAAATGCCTGAAATTCGTAAAGCAACACCTACTTCGGGATTCAACACACTCATTACTATTTCAGATTTTAACGAAATAATGCTTCCTGTGGCATTTTCAAGTTTCGATGAAACGGAAAATATTTTCCCCATGGAAGGCCGTTTCCCAGAGCATGATAACGAAATTATGCTCAATAATCAAATTGCAACAGTTAAAAAAATCAAGGTAGGGGACAGCCTTACACTTGAATATCTTAATGTGAAAAAAAGCTATCTTGTTACAGGAATTGTGACTTCTGTTACCAACGGCAATATGAATCTTTACATAACTGAGGACGGTATGAAGCGTATTAATCCTACCTATAAACCTGATGTTATTGAAGTATATCTTGAAGAAGGCATAGATGCTCAGGAATTCCGTAAAATTCTTACAGAGAAATACGGAAGGAGCCTTTCCGATGCGGCAAGCAGCAAAGCTGAAAACGGTACTTATGAGGAACGTATCCGTGCAGAGGCAGAACAGCAGATTGCGGAGTTAATGGCGTCAAACGGTGCAACTCATATTGAGTATTCCATTCAGTTTGGTGATACTATTATTTCAGGCAACAGCAGTAATTTTGTAGTCAGTGCAATTACAAATATTGGAGAAATTATGAGAACACAGCTTGGAAGTTCCTGTACGGCAATTCGTATTGTAACAGCAGTATTTATGGTGATTTCGGCAGTAGTGGTTATGATAATCCTGTTTATTCTTATGGAATCCGCTATTCGCCGTGACCGCAGAGAGTTTGGAATAATGAAAGGCCTTGGCTACACTTCACGTGAACTTATGTTTCAGCTTGCCTGTCGCATTGTACCGTCAGCTGTATTTTCTGTGATTATCGGAACGGTAATCGGAGTTACGATGACAGACCTGCTGACAAGCATTATTGGAGTTGTAAAAGTAAATATTCCGCAGGTAATTGTACTTGATATAGTTATGCTGATATTCTGTTTTGTATGTGCTTATGTTGGTGCAAGAAAAATCAAGACAATTTCAGTATACGAACTTATGACGGAATAAGGAGGAGCAAGATGAAAAAGTACAGAATTATTTCATTGTTTGCAGCTGTAATGGTTGCATCAATAACAGCTTTGCCTGCAATAGCAGCAGGACAGGCGGATAATACTAATGAAACAAATGAAAAAGTTATTTGTATAGGCTCGGTCAGCAAGATGTTTGCAGCTACAGCTGTAATGCAGCTTGCGGAGCAGGGGAAAATAGATATTGACGCACCTGTAACAGATTATCTTCCTGACTTCTATATGGCAGATTTTCGTTATAAAGACATAACTGTGCGTATGCTGATGAATCATACATCAGGTATTATGGGTACTACCGCAGGGGATTTTATGCTTTTAGATGACAGAGATGCGCAGCCACACGATACTTTATTGAAAGAACTCAATTCACAGCGTTTAAAGGCAAATCCCGGTGACTTCGGTGCATACTGCAATGACGGTTTCACATTGCTGGAGCTTATTGTAGAAAATGTTACGGATATGACATTCACAGAATATGTTGAAGCAAATATCTGCAAACCTCTTGATATGCAACAGACAGGTTCAGCATGGAATATGTTCCGAGCAGATAATATGGTTGAAACTTTCATCGGCGGAAATGTTTGTTTTGCTTTGGATTACTGTATGGATATTGGTTCAGGCGGAATTTTCTCTACAGCAGAGGAACTAACACGTTTCGGCAGCACATTTTTCAAAGGTGATAATACGCTGCTTTCCGAAAAGTCAAAGAAAGAAATGGCTTCCACCGCAGTTACTGATAAATACGAGGAGGGATTTGGTCTTGGCTGGGATTCGGTTAATTATGCCGACTATGAAAAAGCGGGAGTTCAGGTTGTGAGCAAGGGCGGAGATGTCATTGGACAGCACGCAAGCCTTGTAATTGCACCCGATGAGGAAATCAGCGTTTCAGTACTTTCCTCAGGAGGCAGCAGTACAGGCAATCAGATTATGGCCATGAAGCTTATGGACATTGCCCTTGAAGAAAAAGGAATTACAATTGAACATCCTGAGCCTCAGCCAATGGAAACTCTCGATTCCGTTCCCGAAAAATATCTGTCCTATGCCGATACTTATGTTACAAGCACGGGAATGTGTGTTGTATCATTCCCCAACCAAAAATATATGGAGATTACAGCTTTTAACGGCGATAAGCCTGAAACAAAGCAGTATCTTTACACCACAGAAGATAATTTCGTTCTTATGGACGGCTCAATTGAATCAGGCAGGGCAGTTCAGTCAAAAAATCAGTCATTACTGCACTTTACAAAACGAAATGGCATAGATTATATTTGCTCAGATGATTCTTATGAGTTTGGCGGTTCAGGTAATATGGAGATATCATCATATACTGCACAACGTGCCGAGAAAATGAACATCAGCGACGATTTACAGGCGGCATGGGATGCACGAAACGGAAAGAAATATTATTTCTATTCAGGAAAATATTCCAATGTTTATTATTCAGAGTTACCCAGTATAAAATTAAATACCAATTCTGAAATCAAAGGATATGTAAATAACTATAAAATCATAGACAGTAATCATTTAGAGGCTGCACTTGTTATGCCGGGAGGCAGAGATTTGCAGGATATTGAAATGCGTATGGATAACGGTACTGAGATTTTGGATATTACCAATTGTGCCATTGAATTTATTTCGGAAGATGCAATTGAAATGCTTCCCGATGACTTAACTGAAATTCAACTTCATACAAAACAGGCGACATGGTTCCGAATAAAAGATACAGGAAGCAGAATGATAAACCTTGATATGCCTAAAAATTCAGCAGTTTATGTTTACGATGCCTATGACCGTATGATTTATTCAAGCTATATGACAGAATACGGCAACGCAGTAACGCTTCCTGAAAATGGAAAGATAGTTTTCATTGGTGAAGACGGCGGAACTATTAAGATAAATTAAGGCAGTACCATACGATATTGCCTGAAAAGGAGAATAATAATGAAGTATCAATGTTTAATGATTGATGACGATGTGACAATTGCAGAAACAACAGCGGAGTATTTCAATTTCTTTGATATAAAAACCGCATACGTGAAAGGTTACAATGAAGCTGAAACATTTTTGGAAGAAAATGAAGTTTCGCTGCTTCTTCTGGATATCAATCTGGGAGAACGCTCAGGATTTGAACTGTGTAAGCAGATTCGTGCAAAATATGATATGCCGATTTTATTCATCAGTGCACGTACAAGCGATGATGATATTCTCACAGCCCTTAATATCGGCGGTGACGATTACATAAAAAAACCGTATACACTTAATATTCTCCTTGCAAAAGTAAAAGCAATTCTTAAACGATATGAAAACAGCAGCGTCAGACAGCAAATGTCTGACGCCAAAGCTGTTTCCGAAGATAAACAGTCAACGCAGAAACAGGAAAAAGAAATCCTTATAGATGGAAATATTTATCTTGATACTGCATCACATAAGCTTGTCAATAATGGCAATTTTTTACCATTGAAAGCAATGGAATATAAGATGCTGCTGTACTTGCTTGAAAATCGTGGCAGAGTTGTTTCAAAGGATGAATTTCTGAAAAATGTATGGGAAGATGAATTTATCGGTGAAGGAACACTTGCTGTTCATATAAGGCATCTTCGGGAAAAAATTGAAGCTGACAGCAATTCTCCGCAGATAATAAAAACTGTCTGGGGAGTAGGATATATCATGGAGGCATGATGTTTATATGAAATACAGTAAAATACTGCTTCTTGTAATTGCAATTATTCTTGCAGGAATGGCATTGTTCGCATCGCTGACATTTTCCTATCAAGATAAAAAGGTAGATACACTTGCATTAAATGACCTGACAGAAACTGTAAAAGAAAATTGGGGAGAACTTGAAACTGTTGATTTGAGTGGTTTTAAGACGGAAATGCTCGTATTCAATAGTGAAAATATGGTTGTTTATTCAACAGCTGCACAGGATTTAAAAGATATAAATTCTACAGAGGAAGCAATGCAGAACGAATGTCTTTGTCTGAGTGTTCATGATGAAAGCAGATTTTTGGGAACAATTGTAATTCCTGATCCTGCAAAAACAAGTTATAATGCTATAAGGTTCAGGTTATTGGTATCATCGGGCATGTTATTATTGATTATAATTACAGCAGTTCTGATATACGGCGTTTATGTCAGATTGACAATTATCAGACCATTTCGCAAAATGGAGCAGTTTGCAGTTAATGTTGCAAACGGCAAACTTGATGAGCCGTTAATGCTTGCACAAAATAATCTATTTGGAAAATTTACAGAAAGCTTTGATATTATGCGTGAGGAACTGAAAGCTTCACACCGCCGTGAAACTGCATTGAAGCTTAAAGAAAAGGAAATGATTGCATCTCTCAGTCATGACCTTAAAACGCCGATTACAGGAATAAAGCTGCTGTGTGAACTTTTGCATGTAAAGGTTAAAGATAAATATCTGCTTGAAAAAATCAACAATATCAATCAGAAAGCAGAGCAGATAAACGTGCTTGTCAATGACCTGCTGACATCTTCTTTGGATGATCTTGGAGAAATTCAGGTTGAATGTCGTGATGAATCATCCGAGATTTTACATCAATTGTTGTCGGAGATGGATACAAGTACGCTTGCACGGGAGAGTAAAATCCCTGAATGTATGATACTTGTGGATAAAACAAGACTTTCTCAGATTATCGGCAATATCATAGGCAATTCCTATAAATATGCAGGAACAGTTATTGACGTTGGCTATAAAATCCGAGAGGGTTATCTTGAAATGTCATTCCGTGATTATGGCACAGGTGTTCCAAAAGATGAAATAAGTCTTGTAACTGCACGTTTCTATCGTGGAAGCAATGCGTCTGAAAAAGACGGTTGCGGTCTTGGTTTGTATATTTCAAGTATGTTAATGGAAAGAATGAATGGTGAGCTTATATGCTCTCATCGTGAGGATGGTTTCTTAGTAACGCTGTTAATTCCTCTTTCTTGAGTATTGAGATTTTATGAACAAGCAAATTTAGCAGTACCATAGAATTAGAAATTACATGAGTTATAAAATAATCTTCATGATTGATATTTTTGAAAAATGATTAATGAAATTCATTCTACAGTTGACATTTGTAAATTTATTCTGTATAATAGAAATAAATAGAAATTTATTTAATTATCTGAGGTGATACAAATGGCGTTAATAAACAGTGGTCGTATAAATTTTTATTATAGCGGAGATGTAACGCTGTATATTCTGAAAGGAAAAGAATCTGACCTTCTGATTGATACTGGATTTATTGGCACATGGAAGAAAATGCAGAATTGGATTAATCAGTATAATGTAAAACACGTTTTATTGACGCACGCTCATGTTGACCATGATTTTAATGCTGCAAGATTGCAGGAAAGAGGGGCGAAAGTATTATTAAGTGCTGCTGATAAGAACTTACGCCAGAATTTTCTTTCCCAGCCTGTTAAGCCGACAGCACCGAAATATCGTTTGCGTAATATAACACAGCTTGTAGGCGGTGCATTAGTGAAAAGCAAGCCGTATATACCTGACATTTATCTGAAAGACAGCGACAGAGATTTGCTGAAATCACTTGGCTATGATGCGGAAATAATTCCATTACCAGGGCATACGTATGGTTCAATAGGTGTTTTCAGCAACGGTGTTCTGTATTGCGGTGATGCGTATACAATGCTTTGGAAAAATCCTGATGTAACACCTCATGCCGTAAGTATTCGGGATATGGAGAAATCCTTGAAAACAATACTTGAATTAAATCCCAAATGGCTTGCATGTGGTCATGGTGTTCCTGTAAAAATGAGCAAGGCTCGCCCTGTAATTGAGGAATATCTGAAAATGAAAGCGAGGTAATGTTATGAAAAATCTTGATAAATACGGAGGCTGTCTGATTGGTGGAGCGGCTGGAGACGCTCTTGGATATGCTGTTGAATTTCTTTCAGAAGATGCTATTTTGGATAAATATGGAAAAAACGGTATAGCAGAATATAAGCTTATTAATGGCGTGGCTCAAATATCTGATGATACACAAATGACTTTGTTTACTGCTAATGGTTTGTTGATAGGTACTACTCGTGGAATGACACGAGGAATTATGGACTCATATCCAAGCTATATTTCAAATTGCTATAAGGATTGGTTCAGAACACAGACTGAGAAATTTCCGTTAAATACGGAAACTACATACTCATGGCTTGTTAATATTCCGGAATTATTTGCTTTGCGTGCTCCGGGAAATACTTGTCTTTCAGCAATTAATGCTTCGTTAAATAGTTCAGTTGGAACAATCGAGAATCCAATCAATAACAGTAAAGGCTGCGGAGGAGTAATGCGAGTTGCACCAATAGGTCTATATTTCGGAGATAAAAATATTTCAGCGGAAGAAATTGATAGAATAGGAGCTAAAACGGCAGCTTTGACTCATGGACATGAATTGGGCTATATTCCGTCAGCTGCATTGGTTCATATAATAAATCTTGTATCCCACAATGATAATGTATCATTATTGGATGCTGTAAATGATTCTCTGATAAGTGTAAAAAAGATGTTCGCAAATGCAAAGCATCTTACAGAGTTTATTGATATAATGGAGAAAGCAATTCGCCTTTCTAAAACAGATATGGACGATGTCCATGCTATTCGTGAACTTGGTGAGGGTTGGGTAGCAGAAGAAACTCTTGCAATTGCGGTATATTGTGCTTTGAAATATGAAAATGATTTTGATAAGGCTTTGATTGCAGCTGTTAATCATAGTGGCGATAGTGATTCAACTGGTTCGGTTACAGGAAACATACTCGGAGCATATCTTGGATTGAGTAATATTCCGCAAAAATTCAAGGATAATCTTGAACTGTATGATGTTATACTTGAAATTGCTGATGATTTATATAACGATTGCAAGATTTCAGAATACAGTTCTTACCGTGATGAAGTATGGGAACAAAAATATGTGTACCATATTTCACCGAGGAGGTTTACCATATGAGTACCAAAAGAAAAAGTCTCGCAATGCTCACCGCATTGACACTAAGCGTATGTGCAGTGCCGATGTACAGAGATTTTCCCGTGCAGGCAATCACAAACGAGGAAATCGTTGCTGAACAGCTTTCTATGCCCATTGTTTCTATTGATACGCTGGGGAATAGCGTTACTACCAAGGAATATTATGTTGACGCACAGGTTACAATCTGCGATGAAAACGGTGCAGTAAATATTGACGCTTCCGATATTTCCATTCGTCTGCGTGGAAACATGACGCTCAATGCACCAAAGAAAAGCTATCGCATCAAGTTTCCTGCAAAGCAGAATCCTCTGACAATCGGCGACGGTGCCGCAAAATCATGGAATCTCGTTGCCAATTACCATGACGCTTCTCTTATGAGAAATATGGCCGCCTATCAGCTCGGCGAAATCATGGACAATATGCCCTATGCGGCAAATGGCAGGTCTGTTGAAGTCTATGTCAATGGAGATTATCAGGGTGTGTATTTCCTTGTTGAATCCGTAAATGTCAATAAAAACCGTGTCAACATCACCGAAAGCCCCGACCTCGTTGAAGATAACGGCTATCTCATTCAGATGTCACGCTATGCAGAGGACAATGTCTTTACTGTGGACTGCTGTAATTACGAAGTGAAAAGCGATGTTTCTGCTGACGCTGCCATTGCAGAACAGCAGGTTGATTATATCGCTGACTACACTGAAAAAGCACTTCATGCACTTAAAAGCGGAGATCAGGAAGCTGTGGCACAGTATATTGACATTCCCTCTCTTGTCGATAACTGCATTGCCAATGAAATCTGCAAGAATGTAGACTCCGGTTGGGACAGCTATTATATGTCGAAGGATGCAGGCGGTAAACTGACCTTCAATCCTATGTGGGACTATGACCTTGCACTTGGCAATAATACAGAGGCAAAAGGCGTTGCAGAACCAGAAGGTCTGTGTATTTACAACATTACTGATTCCTGCGCAAACTCTAACCCATGGCTTTGCTACGCCATAGAATGTGACTGGTTCAGAGAGCTTTTACGTGAACGCTGGGATGAAAAGCTTACAGAATTACAGACAATTTCAGATTTTGTAGTGAATGAAGCAGAACAGAATCTCGCTTCCTACGACCGTAATTTTGAAAGATGGAATCTGCTGGGTAGTGCAATCTACAACGAACCCGAAGAAATTGCAGCTCTGACAACGCACAAGGCACACGCAGAATATCTTGCCGACTGGCTGGATACCCGTATTGCATGGCTGGATGACTATTATCATTCTGACGAATTTACAGACGGTGTGTTGCTTGATGAAAATAATGAGCCTGTGGATACCAGCAACATCATCGCAAACAGCCCATTGATGATGTGGGGCATGGACGGCGAAGTGGATACTGACAGCCCAGGTTTTACAGCGGCAGCATCCAACGGCTGGGGCGGTCAGGCACTTGCTACCGGTCTTATGCTTCAAAGCCGACAGAAATACAAGCTTTCATTTGAATATACAGCTCCCGAAACGGCATCTGTTAATTTCCGTTTTCAGAAGAACTATGGCAACTATGCTTCCATCTGGGGTGATTCAGTAACTTGTAACGGCAGTACACAGACCTTTGAAGCGGAATTCACACCGGATGTTACAGATACAAACGTAGCCTTTGTCATGGAATTCAAGGGTTCAGGTACAGTGAAAGTAGAAAAGTTGTCTTTGATTCCTCTGGAAGCCGTGAAAGGCGATGTGAATGCCGACGGTGAATTTACCGTTGCCGATGTGGTAGAACTCCAGAAATGGCTGCTTGCTGTTCCCGACGCAAAGCTTACCGACTGGAAAGCAGGTAATTTCTGCAATGATGACAGACTGGATGTTTTTGACTTGTGCCTTATGAAGCGTGAGCTTCTGAAAAGCAACTGAATACGATACATAGAGCTTCTCAACCGAGAGGTTCTTTTTTTGTAAAAGGAGTGATACACATGAATTATTTTGAACGAGAGCTTCGGAAAATCGTGGGACGCTGCGAATATATCCGCAATCCGAAGTATGTAGGCAGAGCGTGTGTTGGCAGACTGGATGATGACATTGTGGTCAAAATGAAATTTGAAAGCACGATGATCCGTGACAAGTACAACGCGCTCAGGGTTACGCTCTTGAATCGCAGTGAGGGCAAAATCGACTCACAGCTGATTCGGCTCAGTGAACTGTGGGGTATGAAATCCTTTAACGGAAATGACATTGATCCGCATATCTGGAAGTACAATGACGAGGTATCGTTGTATTGTTAGAGCAAATAATACAATTGAATGTATTGATTATTTATTGAAATTTGAACAATGTTTAAATTCAGAAGAAAATATCGATATCCACGAATTGTCTAATGAAAGAAGCTATTTACAAAAACTACAAAGCGCTCTTGAACTCATCAGCACTACAGCCGAAGGCGAAATTCATATCTACAGGCAGGAAATAAATTCTTTAATATTTGAAATTGCAAATTCAGACATTGATATATCGGCAGAAGAAATCGAGAAAATTAATGAGATTATTTTGGCGTATAATACTAAATATGGTGAGAGATATGCGTTAATTTCGTAAGAGTATTCCATAAGAACAATAAAACAGACCTGAACGGATAATTCTGTTCAGGTCTGTTTTGTTACCAGCTTTGTTCGCTCACAAGAATTTCAGCACGATTCTGTATAATTTCCGCTGTTTCTTCTGCGGTTTTAGCATCTGCGAAAAATGCCTCTGCTTCCTCAAAAATTATATCGTTGAGTGATGAATATGCCGGAGAAGAAAGAGTCGATGCATTGCGGATAATTCTTTCGATATTTTCTTTTTCTTCCTCTGTCATAGGATACATCTTTATACCTGTTTGTGGCTCCTCATAATAGCCAAGTCCCGATGCACCAAATGCTCCCTTTAATTTAGTCCAGCCGTCAACAGCCTCTTTGAATTCCTTTTCTGTAACAGGAAGTGAAGTGTAATAATCAAAACAATGTTTTATAAACTCCCACGCAAATTCTTTATTTTCGCATTTTGAAGTAATTGAAATATTATCAAGCAAAGTCAATTTTGTACCATTTCCGTCATTTGAGGGATAACCAACAAAAGTAACAGCTTCCTCGGTCATATTTCCTTTTTCAAAAAAAATTCCCATATCAGGAGAACTTATTGTAATAGTTTTTGCTATATCATCATCATTGATATATCTGCTTATTCTGTTAGCAAAATATTCATTCAGCTTTGCTTCCTCCTCAGGAGTCAAAACCTTATCCCCATCATGCACCATTTCTTGCTCAGACGGAAATCTCTTGCAGAATTTCAGCAGTTCAATAAATTCTTCTGAATTAAATGAACAAGTGCCTTTTTTCTCATCTACAAAATCCATTCCGCAAAGAAATGTGTGAAGCATTTCACGGCGGTTAGTCCATTTATAAACGTCTTTTTCCGCATTGTCATAAACGGAAATCATATCCTCCATTGTCCAGTTTTCCTTGTCGCAGATTTTAGTTTTTACTAAAACCGTTTCAACTTTAAAATGTATGGGCATACCGTATAATTCGCCGTTATCAGATTCAGCACCTTTGAGAATATTAGGCAGAAATGCCGATTTATTCATTTCCGTATCATTCTCCATAATGGGGTACAAGTCGGCTAACGCACCCTTTTTTCCGTAATTGAAAATATCATCAAAATCTGATGTAACTATAATATCAGGTGCATCATCGGTCAGAAGATTCATCTGAAATTCCTTTTTAGCCTGCTCCATTGCCTTTTCGAATTCTTCGGAATTTTCAGCATCAACGGTAAGGATTTCGGTTTCAACACGAAAATCCGACTGACTGCGGTTAAAGGCATTGACAATTTCGGTGAAATCCTTATATGATGAAAGAACCATAACATCTAAAACCTGCTTTTCATTAAGCTCGGATTTACGCTTTCTTGTAAGCCTGCTAAGCACAGTACCCTCTTCGCCGTAGCCTCTGTGAATCATACAGTTATTGTCTAAAAGCTGAATTGTTGAATTCTGCAAATCTGATTTTTCCCATTCCAGAAGCACTTCTTCACTTCCGTCATATTTATAGCCTGTGACGTTTATATCATCAACTATACAGAAACGATAATCCCCATAGCCGCTGACAAAATTAACTTCGCTGTCAGCATTTAAATCCGCCTGCGGAGTATAAATATTTTCGCCCGCTTTGCCTGTCTGCAAATCAAACTCATCAACAGAAACTTTATAACTCAAATCCTCGGAACTGCTGTCGTGAAAGGCTGTAAACAACAGAGTTTTTCCGTCACGGTCTTTAAACAGCTGCAAATCACAGCCGTAACTTCCCTTGTATTTATCCGCAAGATTGTAAATCTCCTCCGCACTTCCGTCCTCCTTGTTAAGGTGAAGAATACTTCCGTTATCAAGGGTTATATAAGCTTCACCGTTGTCAATGTAAAATTGCTTAGGCAGCAGATACGTGTCAAAATTATCGGATAAATCTTCAAGAGCAACTGCGTCGATAAGAGTTCCGTCCGTTGAATAAGTGCAGAACATATAACGCAGTTTCATCTCGGAATTATAAGTTTCCCAGTCGAAATTCTCCTGATTATCGCTGTATACATAGGGTTTCATTCCGTTGTGCCATTCCATGATAGCAAGGGAATACAGCTTGTTTTCAGCATAAACATAAAGTCCGCCTGTATAGTAATAATCGTCCTGTGGGGCTGGGAGAGTCAGCTGATTTTCCGATACAAGCGTAAAATCCTTTGAATACTCTGCAAAGATAACGTCGTATGAAGTCTGCGGAAATAAAAATATTCCGTAGCTATTGTCCATATGGAAAAATTCCGACATTCCCACATCATTTACACCAAGGTCAAGCTTTTCAATATTAACCTGTGCCGTAAGGGGATCTTTTTCCTCTGGCTGTGTTGTGTCAAGCTGCTCTGCAATTTCAGTCTGTGAACTGCTTTCATATGTGTTATTTTCTTTTGTATCACTACATCCAGCAAGTGTAAAACAAGCCGTCATAGCCAACAATAATAATCTTTTAAACTGCATAATTAATCCTCCCTGAGCTTTAAATACAGCGTATTATCGGAATATCCGCTAATCAGCACATCGGGAACAGAATCAATGCCATAGCTGAGGGTAAGCTCCCGTTTTTCACCGTCTGTAAGGGTAAATGCGTATGGGTAAACTTCTCCTGCCTCTGAAATTTCACAGGGCATAACGCTCTTTTCTATGCCGTTTTCACCGAGATAAGCAACCATAAAATTATCCGCCATAAATGTGGTTGTTCCGGTTACAGAAAGAGCATTTTTACTTTTCAGTTCAATTGTGATCTCATAAATGCCCTCAGCTGTGAACTCTGCATTTTTCACATCAACGGTCATAATTCCGGATGATAGCATATTCCACGGAATTGAAACTTCATCAGCAACCGATAATGGCAAATCCGTCTTATCAATCTCATTTTCAAAATCATTGATATGGAAAATTCCCGTAATTACCAATCCCGCTATAAACGCATATGCCGCAGCTGTTACTGCCTTTGAAAGCCAGCTTAATCGGGAATTTTTTACGGTTACCTCATCACAGATTATATGAAATTCCTCAGTCTGGTAATTTTCTTCGCCATTTAATTTTTCCTGCACCTTACGCCATAGTCTTCTGTCGTCATTCTCCGAAATACCGTGATATTCCTCACTAAGCCACACCGCTGAATCCTCGTCCGCAGAACGGAGCAGCTTTAATATATCTTTTTTATTCATAGATTTACCTCCACTGTTCCATATCCCTGCGAAGTTTTTTCAAAGCTCTGCCGCATCGGACCTGTGCGGCATGGGGTTTCAAGCCTGTCATTTCTGCTATTTCAGTCATTTTTCTTCCAAAATAATATTTCTGTACAACAATAGTCGCATCAGGCTCTCCAAGCTCCTTGATTTTCTCCAGTAAAAAATTTAATTTCGCTTTATTCTCCTGCTGTTCCTGTAAATTATCCGTTACAGGTTCCTCCGTTAATTCAAAGGGAACAGTATTCGCCTGATTTTTCCGCAAGGATGTTCTGTAATTCAACGCACGATTTTGTGCCGCTTTTCCTATATATGATTTTAATGCTGTGCCGTGGATGTTATCAAATCGGCGGACTATCTCTGCAAACGTCTCTGCAAAGCAATCCTCCACATCTTCACAGCTGCCGCAATCACGAAGAATACGGAAGACAATGGCGTAAATGTACTGCGAATACTGTTTGTACAAGGCTTCTGTGCCTTTGTTAAGATCTCTGCTCATAAGCGAACGCAGTTCATTGTCCGTCATTTCATTCCTCCTCTCCAAAGCCCATGGTGCTTCACTATAGTAGACATTCAAAATTCCAAAATGTCACACGGTTATAGAACTATTTTAGCATATAATTTTTGGTTATACAAGAGGGGGATAGTACAAAATAAAGCCTGTTCTTCACATTGAAAGAACAGGCTTTTGTGTATTATTGCTCCACCAATTAAACCTTGCTGAATTATATGAACTTGTGGAACAGTATAAAGGTCACAGATTATGAAAGTACAGATGAGTGAATATAGCCATAAACAAGATTCTGATTTACGTATACGCTGCAATAGTAGAAATCATTTTCTGCATGAATAATGTTTACTGGTGTATAAGTGTCGAGAATGTATAACACGTTTGAGTCGTCCTGGACAGGCTGTGCCCTTAAATTACAACCAATATCAGAGACCACGTATTTTGTGTTCATGAAAGGGCTGCATCCGCATGAACTGTAGGTGGTACCGTTGAGTACAATGCTGCTGTCAGCTGTGGTGTTGTTATTTGTCGTTGGTAATGAATAGTTTATTGGACTGATTGCGTCATTATGTATGTAGCCGTTATATACGTTTCCGTTATACATTACAACTTCTACATAGGAATATTCTTTTCCCATTGATAACAGAGTGAGCTTCTGGTTAAAATCGAGAATTTTAGCTGTAGAGACATCAGTATTGTATGGTGAAGTATAAAGGTAACAGCCGTAACCGGAAGATACGTAATAATTTTCCTTACATCCGTAAGTGTATGTGTTCTGACCACTGGGAGCAATTGTAGATATATGCACATAACCGTAATTTCCAGTGGCGGCTACTTTTACATAAAGGAAGGAACCTTCTGTTTTTACAGGATAAAGGACTGTGTTTGTATCAAGGATTTCAATAATGATTGAATCCTCGAAGTCGGGTTTGCTTCTTAAGTTACAGCCTATGCTTGAGGAAACATAGTAGGAAATAGTTGAGGTTGTTCCGTTATTTTCGGCAGGAGGAGTAATCTGCTGTGTGGGAATTGTTGTGAATGAAGGAAGTGATGATGTTACTGTGGTAGTTGTTGTTGATGTTGTTGTGTTGGATAATGCGGTAGTAGTTGTGGTGGCAGGCGGAGTTTCTACGTAATCACTGTCGTTGTAGTCGGGGCGGCAGTAACCGAGAATGATAGAGTTTGAAAGAGTATATGTCTTGTTCATCATTTTGTCGTTGACGTTTCCTTCTACAGTATAAATAAGATTGTTTGATACGTCAGTATATTTAACTATTCCTATGTGGTCACCGTGGTTGTTATAATCCTGGTCAAAGATTATGAAGTCTCCGGGCTGAGGGATTATCTCACCACGGTAATAAAATCTGTTTTTTTCAGCGAACCAGTCTCTGAAACCGAAATATTCTCCGCTTCTGTCAACGAAAGTTGAACGAGGGACACTCTTACCAACACCTGTTTTGTCACAGACATATACTACCGCCATGGCACACCATTCAGTTATAAGCCCATTCCAGTAATCGGTTATGATGTTCGGACGGCCGGAAATGCCGACAAGTGTTTCTGCGTATGCTGCAACTTCTTCGCCTTTCTGGGAAGCTGTAACTGACGATGATGCTGTGTTACAAAGAAGTGAAGCAGCGGTTGTTGTTGCTAAAAAAGCACTTAAGACAGATTTAACTTTTTTCATAGTAATAATTCCTTTCTGTGGCATATTGCCCTTTAAAATTTATTTCGGTCAGCACCGCTTATTAATCATATGCGGTGCTGCATTTAATGCGTATTTGAGAAAAAATGGGTTATGAGCAATTGTAATGACTGTAGTAGTTGGTGTTTTCAAAGATGAAACTGCTCATTTTTAAGTGGTGTTTGCAGCATAGTGAAGCTACATGTTTGTGATTTCGGATGTTTTTCAGACTTATGGTATGTATTGCCTGACCGTCTGTGACATTGAAGCTTACGTCGCCAAGACCGAAGATTTTCTGTAGTATTGACGATCTGCACTGGGGACTTGTAGTTATTGCCATGTCGTAGGTGCGAAGGACTGATGCAAGTACGCCTTCGCTGATTTCAAGGTGACCGATACCGTTGAGGTCGAGGAAATAGCTGCTGAACGGGTTGGGAAGAAAGAAGAAATAACTTTTAATTAATTTACTCATAATAGCTCCTTTCACTTTCGTTTTGAAATTGGGTGGGGATGAGTATGGGAATTTCACTTCTTTGCACGAAACCCACAAACGTTTTGTATGTATCCAATTACAGCGGTACGACACGAATGAAAATCAGGTCTGAAACTTCAAAAGCACTGAAAATATGCCCGACGACAGTTGACAACATCTGGAGTAAACGACAGCCGAGTTTGAAAGAAAGCCGAAAGATAACAATTCTGCTTATCAGTATAGTGTGCTCCGATGAGAAAGCGAGAGAGCTTATTGATGAGGTTGTGTTATACCGTCTTGTTATGACTTATTTCAGCTGCCTTATTCCTGAAGAAGACGCAAGGAAAGAAACAGAACGTGTTTTTGATGAGTATATGCTCAAAAAGTGTAATTGCGCCTGATTATATTGAGGGAGTCTTTTAAAACTCTCTCGGGATTCTATCTTTATTCTGTTTTAGATATGCTATTAAGGCAATACCGTGCGAAGGTATTGCCTTAAAGTACTTTGTGTAGTAACATTTATTCTGATATAAATAAAGGAGATATAATGGAGAAACAATTAATTGCATTCAAACAAATCGTGTCCTATGTCAGCAATGTGGCAACAAAAACAATATCGGGTGATATCTATCCTGTCATTGCAGACAGACTTAATATGAAACCGAAAACAATTGAAACTATCGGAAAAACAAGAAAACTGTCCTCTGAGGAGATACCCTATGTCCTCGAAGCACTAATCAGTATTATTGAAAAAGCGAGAGTGGACTCTGAAAAGGATAACAAAGTGTTTATGTTGAATACACGAATACTTTATGAGCTTTCTTGGGATTTTCTTGCAACGAGTATAAATGAAAAGGCGTTTATAGGTTTGATTCTCAATACTTTTCAGATTTTTCATAATAGTTTTGATGATAATAGGAATAAGTATATAGATAAGATTTATTCCAATAGATTTATTGATTTTAAAAATGTTTATGTAAAAAATCAGTCCACATATAATAAATTACGCAATAGAATTTATGATAAAAATATAACTTTCCTTGTGGGCCCACCAAAATCGGACAAAATGCCTCTTATGCAGTATTTTGTGAAGAAAGACAGGGAATCAGAACATAAATTCAATTCTTATTTCTTTTTCAAGGGCAAGAATCTTAATATGCATTTCGTCCTTTCACGGATAATCAGTTCGTTTACTGGACATGATCTTGTAAATTACACATATGAAATAAAAAAAGAAAAAGTAAAAAAATATCTTACAGCTCAGAAAAGTCTTATTGTGATAGAGTTTTTCGACAATGCAAACATTGAGGTTCTTAAAGAGTTTTTTGAGTTCTTTGGAAAATCCAACGAAGACTATGGGTATCAATATGCGGAAAATACAAGAATTGTTTGTGTTGGAATGCAGAAAGATAGACGAATATCATCAATGCTTAATGATATGGATATCAGTAATGCATCAATAAGCGTTACATCTGATCTTGAGATGGATGAATGGAAAAGCTATGTTAATCAAATGGCGGAAAATTCAAAAAGAGTCAAGAATGCAGTTTATAAGGATCCTTCCCTTGTAGAATGGTGCTATAATCTTAATAAAACGAATATTCATCTGTTGGAAGATATTCTTTCAAGAATATCAAAAGAAGCAAGAGATTCAAGTGACAACGATATTGAAAAAGCGAAAGAAAAAATACTCAACAGTGTATACTATGCTACTGAATTTGATGATGAACTGGAGAAAACTTATAACGCACTTCCTGAAATCATAAACGATCATGCAAAGGTTCTGGTAACTGTCATTTCAATGTTTGATAATCCTGTTGATTATGAGGAAATGAAAAAATTATGGGAATGTTATGCTGAGACTGTTAATGATAATACATTGAAATCCCAAGAATTCATGAGAATATTAATCGATTCATGCGGTGAAAAGCTTTATATCGAAAACTATACTGATAAACATACATCAGAAGATTTATATACAGTTCCATACAACTTTAAAATGTATATCAGAAAAAAACTCAGGGAGAATGATGAAACCTGCTTAAAGGCAGCTGATATTTGCATTAAGTATTATATAAGCGGAACAACTAATAATAACGAAAGATTATTCAGCAAGGAACTTGGGTGTAAGCTTGATGATAATAAAGATCATGGTAATATGCGTTTGCTGAGTGTACTTAAAGTATTGGAATACTGTGAGGAAAATCAGCGTTGGGACGACTATTACAATTTGTGCTGGAATATGAGATATTATTTCTTCAACAGAGGTATATGTGGTCGTGGCAAAGAAAGCTTTATGTATAAATGTGCAACAGCTGCAAGAAATCTTGGCAACTATAATGAGGAATATGAAGCATTGCTTTATTTATGTAATGTAGGATGCAGAACCCGGGAATTTGAAGGCGTGAAAGAGGCTCTGGACAGAATAGAGGATATAAATTTAAATATGCCTGAACTTGATAAGCGTCTGAAGTGCAAGTATCATTATATAAAAGGTCTTGAATATATGGCTAAGCAGAATTTTGATGCAGCAAATGATGCTTTTGACAGATGTCTTGCCGCTTTGAATAGTTTGTTACAGGAATATGAAAATGAAAAAATTCAAGTGAATACAGCTGATGAAAAAATAAAAAGTATCAGAAATATCAGACATGATATCATATCAGCGGAAAAATGGAAATGCGATTGCTTGTGCTATATGGTCAAGATGGATCCTGCAAATTCAAGGAGTCGTTGTGATGAAGCAAACAGAATTCTGGATAAAACTCTGGAAAGGCTTCAGGAAAACGGCAGCGATCGCAGGTTTTCAAATTGTGTATTCTGCAGAGCGTGGATAAATTTTTATACTTTTGGAATAAATGATGAAGTCTTGAAATATCTGAAGGAGTTAGATGAGAAAAAATCAATTTTGTGTGAAGATGCCTATTACACTAAAAAGTATTATGATCTCATGATTGATGTAGCTGCTGCTATAAGAAAGAAAAATACAGAAAAGGAAAAATAAATGAAAAAGATATCTATATTAGCTTTAATTAGTGTAATGCTGTTTATGTTCAGCGGATGTGACTCAAGAAATATGAAAGAGGAACTTCCCGGAGAATGGTATGTGTGGCATTGGTATTATAACGTCAAGGACGGGGATAATGGTTTCTTCGATGAAGCTAAATTTTATAACTTCAATGCTGACGGCGAACTGATTATTAATGAGAACGATACTGTTACAAATGCAAAGTATGAATTTACTTCAGATGAAACTGTCAAGGTAACATATGCTGACGGAACTTTTGATGATTTTCAGCTCATACCCGCTGTACATGAGGGCGTAAATCAAATTCAGTTTATGAATGAAAATACCAATTATACACTGACTCTTGAGCCGATGTCAGGTTGGACGGAATAAGCTTATAATTTAAAAAATTCTATTATAGCTATGATTAGCTATATTGTATGCAGCGTTATAAAACAAAGAAGGACGTTTCATCGTCCTTCTTTGTGCTATATTTTATGGAGTTAAAATGAAAGAATTATTATTGAAATCTGTGTTTTTTATAATGGTAAACTTGATTATTTTTTTGCCGATGTATTTTTTTATGATATACAGTGAAGAAAAAAGCAATCTGTCAAACAACGAGAATATTTATGGGAACTGGAAGGGATTTCAGTATTATTGCGGAAATGAACGTTTTCCCTGCGATGATGAAAACTATATGGAAATTAAATTTTCAAAGGAAAATATAATTGTATCTGAAAACATTATTGCTGATATAAACGGGGAATACATTTGGGAAAATGGCAGAACTTTAAATTTAAAATCAGATAATACTGACATAAAAATCATGCTTTCCTTAACAGGAGAAAACTTAAAAATCACATCAGAAGATGGAAAGTATATTGTTCTTCTGAATAAAACAGAGGGGTAAGCTATGCTTTTAAGATGTTTATGGAAAGAGAAATGGTTTATAGTTCTTTATATAGTCATTTTTACGGTTTCATCCGTATCAATGTCTGTATTCAATTTATACATATCTCCGATTTTTGACAATATTTCAGTTGGAAAATATGAAGCTGCAATAAAACAGCTGGGGATTATGTTTATATGGTACATTTTAATGCGTCTGCTTGATTATTATGCAGAGAATACAGCGATACATGCGATAAATGGTATTCGTCGTGATATAAAGAAAAAAATGTTCCGCTCACTGTTAGCTAATCGTGAACTGGGCTTTTCCAGAAGTAATACAGGAGCGTATATATCAGAATTTACAAACGATATTACGGTAATTGAAATGAAATTCCTTTATCCATGTAAAGAAATGGTATCTTATATTATAACAATAATTACTGTGTGTCTTGCGATATCTTCAATTGACCTGATGATGGCGTTGGTAATTATTGGCGGTGCATTAATATGCCTGTTTCTTCCGTTGATTTTTACAAAATACACATCACAGCGTATGCTGAAATTTACGGATAGCTTTGATGATTTTGTCCAGCATCTTAAAGATGTGTTTTCGGGATATTTTACATTCAGAAACTATGGTATAGAAAAACAAATAACTGAGAATTTTTATACTAAAAATAATGAAGTTGAAAAAATCAAACTTAAAGCAGAACTGTCTCTTGTTGTAATGAATAATATTATCGGAAGATTTGCATGGCTTATTGAAATCTTTGTTGTTGTTATTGGACTAGTCGGAGTAATAAATGGGAAATTGTCTATCGGTAGTGTGTTTTCAGCATATATGCTTGCAGGTAATCTCGGTATACCTCTGCAAAGTCTTGGTAACAGAATAAGCATGATAAGATCTGTAAAAGGAATTGAAAAAAAGCTTTCATCAATGATGCAAAACGAAATGAAGTTTGATTCAGAAAATAAAATAATACCGGAAATAAGCAATCCTTCCATTGTGTTTGATAATGTAAGTTTGAATATTGATGGAAATCCTGTTCTTGATAATATTTCCCACAGATTTGAATTTGGCAGGAAGTATCTCATTGTTGGCAGTAATGGAAGCGGAAAAAGTACTCTTACAAAACTTCTTAAAAACAATTGTCATGAATATAACGGTACTATAACAATCGGCGGATATGATCTGAAATCTGAATATGGATGTTATCTTGTTGAAAAAGTATCGTATTCAAATGAAATGGTAGCTCTTTTTGATGATACTGTACGCAATAATATACTTTTGTATCGTGTAGGCAAGGATGAAATCTTTAATGCTGTTGTAAGTGATACAAAACTATCAGTTGCTCTTGATCGCAGGGTTGGCGATGAGGGGGCAGAGTTGTCAAGTGGTGAGAAGCGGAGAATTGAAATATGCCGCAGTCTTATAGATAACCCTTCAATTATGATTTTTGACGAGGTAATATCAACACTTGATATAGAAACCGCTTATGAAATGGAAAAGCTTATAATTTCATTGGAGAACCGTACTGTAATTATGATTTCCAATTGCTTTACAGGAAATATACTCAATTGTTTTGATGAAATAGTATTAATGGAAAATGGTAAAATAAAGGCATTCGGAACTCATAAGGATATGCTTGATAATTCGGATGAATACAGAAAAATTTACAATATACGCTGCGGCAGAAGTGACGTTGAGGTGATATAGTGGTGATGAAAAGTTTTATAAAGAACTGGTATATTTATGTGTTTTATCTCGCGGTAATAATTGCTGCTCCTTTAGTAAATGTAAGATGCGGTGCTATATCTGGTGAGATGATGGATTTTGCCTCCGAAGGAAAATACAGCGATTTTGCCAGTATGCTTGCTTTATTTATGTTGTTTTTTGCTTTTCATGGACTGCTTTTATTTCTGATACAGTCAATACGTAATCTGATTATCAGCTTATGGCGTAGAAATATAAAGAATGAGATGTTTTCAAAAATAATGAACAGTAAAGGGGATATGGTTTCAGAAAATGATACCGGAACTTATATTGCTGGTTTTTCAAATGATATTACAATACTTGAAAACAGATATTTTGAAGCAGTTCTTTCAGTAACAGAAGCGTTTTTGTCAGTTTCCGTAGCATTAATGGCAATTGTTAATCTCAATAAAAAAATGGCGTTTATTATACTTACGGGTGAAACGTTAAGTATTCTGATATGTCTGGTTGTCAGAAGATATTCAATGAAAAAGAATGTTGTATACATAGAAAACCTTTCGGTATTCACACAGAAAGTCAAAGAGTTTTTCTCGGGTTTTTCTGTTATAAAGAACTATTCGGTTGAAAAACATTTTTTCAAACGCTTTGTTTTTTTCAATGATTCTGTTGAAAATTCAAAGGAAGAAGCTGACTCATCAATTGCGTACGTGGATGTTATTGCAAGAACATCGAACTCGCTTATAAAATTTCTTCTTGTTGGATTTGGCGCTGTATTAGTCATGAATGGTGAGATAACAATTGGAATTATATTTACAGCCTATTCCTTTACTGACCAGCTTGTCAGCCCTATGCACACTCTTATATCACAAATTAATTCTATAGGCTCTGTAAAAAGTATAGTTAAGCGTATAAAAGAAATTATCAAGCCTGTTAAGGTAACTGATTGTTCGGAGGATACAGGTAATTCAAAGGCCTTGATATCATTTGAAGGTGTATCTGTAGAGAAAAACGGTGTTAAGATACTTGATAATGTATCGTTGGATTTTGAAAAGGGAAAAAAATATCTCATTATAGGATGTAACGGTGCAGGTAAAACTACATTGCTGAAACTGCTGAAAAAGCAATCCAATGATTATTCGGGCACTATCAGCGTGAACGGAAGGAATATCCGTTCCTTACCAAGAGATATTCTTATCAGGAGTATCGGTTATATTAATGATACTGTTTCGCTTGTATGTGATACTGTCAGAAATAATATTACGCTTTATCGCGATGTATCGGAAGATGAATTTCAGTCGGC
Source organism: Ruminococcus sp. (assembly GCA_017558505.1). Taxonomy (GTDB): domain Bacteria; phylum Bacillota; class Clostridia; order Oscillospirales; family Ruminococcaceae; genus Ruminococcus. The sequence goes on from JAFYUM010000023.1 coordinate 27,594, forward strand.
GGTAAAGGAGGCGGGTATCAGAATAGATACAGAACGTATTATACGTGACGGGGAAAAGAATATATCCAGCGGTGAAATGAGACGAATAGAATTAGCACGTATAATTATTGAAAAGCCGGATGTTATTATTTGTGATGAGGCGGTATCCACACTTGATATCAGGACAGCTGACAGAATTGAAAACAGTCTTATTTCAATGAGTGAAAGAACAATAATATTTGTTTCACATAATTTTTCAAATAGACTTGTATCTCGATATGACGAAATCATACTTATGGAAAAAGGCAGAATTAATGCAAGGGGAACGCATGAGTCGCTTATAAATAATAATTCGTATTACCGACGCTTGATGGAGATAAAGAATGGAATTTAAAACGGAAGATAATGAAAAAAGGATTGAAAGATATATCTATTCGACTTTTAATACCCATGTAAAATTAATTGAAGAAATAAAAGCTGGATGTTCTGAAACAGAAAAATATAAAGTAAGAATTGATAATAAGCTGTGGATGCTTAAAATTGTTAATGATACGTCGCAACGATTGATATGGTATAAGGAATTAGCAAAATACAGAGATGAAAACCTTATAACTCCGATGTATTTCGGACATTTCAATGATGACGTTCTCTGTTTGATTACGCCATGGAAGGAGGGTGTTATTCTTGAAGAATATCTGAAAAGTGCTTCTTATTCGGAAATTGAAATTCTTGGAAAACAGACGACGGATATTCTTCTGAAACTCCATGGACAGAAATACTATTTTTCGCAATATAAAGAATGTATCAGACAACGTGTTGAAAAAATATGTGATGACATAAAAAAATATAGCCTTGAATTTCCGGGAGATACACTTTTCTGTAATTATATGCGTGATTATCTTAAACGTAGTTCTGTGGATAGTGTGCATTTGGTGCATAGAGATATAAGACCTGGAAATTTTATTGTCAGCAATGGCAATCTTATGCTTATTGACTTTGAAAATGGTGGAGTTGGAGAGTATGTTGAGGATTTCTCATATCTTACAACTATTATTCCACCTGAACATTACAGCTTTTCTGAAAATGTTCTGAAAAACTATCTTAGGAATATCAACCAGGAGTGTTTCTGGAACAAGAATTTATTTTATAGTACATTGAAAGTTGCAGAATATGCAGTATGGAAATACAAAAGAACCGGACGACAAATGAAATATCAAGCAGAAAATCTGATTAAACAGTATAATTGTTTCAACAGTGTTTATCCTGAATGGCTGATTAAATAGTTGCCCTATATTTTAAAAATTTTCTTTATCGCTTTAAAGTGTTGTTTTTTTAAGATGCCCATATATCAAACGCCATGACCTTAATTAGTCATGGCGTTTTTGTATAATCTGCTCTATGGAGTCCGTTGGAGTTGCCTGTACGCGGGATTATTTGGCGGGTACTTTCTATTTTAACATAAACACCGCACAAAGTCTGACTGACGACTTTGTGCGGTGTTGTTTTGTTGCTTCGGTTTATTTCTTTTTCACATCTTTAAATCTGCGGTAAAGTTCTGCTGCATTTTCGGCGGAGCAATTCACCTGATTGAGAATCATGGATATCTTATCCTGTGCAGTGTATTCAAAGCTTGTAAGAACAGCCGACCAGGGCAGATTATATTCAGCGAAAAAGTCTTTGAGAATAGCTGAAAGCTGTGGATTTTCCATAATTATGCGTACAGATGTGTTCCCACCGTAGGAATATGGCGACTCCACATCAGCATAAACGCAGCATTCCGCCTGTATATCCCGTGAAGATAAACCTGCGGATATTTTATAATAGCCCTCCTCGAAAGTCCATTGAGAAAGATCTGGATCATAGCTTTCAAAGCTGTGTCTGTCAAGTGTGAAACTGATAGTTTTTTCTTCATCTGGTTCAAGGTGGATTTTTTTATAGTTTTTCAGCTCACGGACAGGCTTTGTCAGCGTACTTTCAACGTCTGAAACGTATATCTGCACAACTGTCTTTCCGCTGAAATGTCCCGTATTTTTTACAGTAACAGATATATTAACTTTGTCTGTAAAAGCATGGGAGTCAGCTGAAATAGCGGAAATTTCAAAATCAGTATATGACAGACCATGACCGAATGGGAACAGGGGAGTGATTTTTCTTGCGTCATACCAGCGGTATCCGACAAAAATTCCTTCGCCGTAGTTAACCTGCATACCGTCACCTGGAAAATTGAGGTAAGTAGGCGTATCTTCAATTCTTTTCGGCCATGTGAGAGGAAGCTTGCCCGAGGGGTTGATATTTCCGCAAAGACAGTCTGCAATGGCATTTGTACCCTGCATACCCGGGAGAAACGTACATAAAATGCCGTCAAAGCGGTTTTCATAACCGTCAAGGGAAACAGGTCCGCTTACATTGAGAATAAGAACCTTCTTAATTCCCCTTTCATCAGTACTATCAAGAAGATTGTCAATTATCTCTCTTTCCTTTTCGGGAATAGAAATTGTGTATCTGTCACGTCCCTCTTGTCCGTGCAGACTGTATACATACACCATAACGCCGGTTTTTTCGGTGAATTCGTTATGTGATACACTGTTGAATCGGCTTTCAAGCGCCTCTGTAAGAGGAATATTCCTGTCAGTGAGTATGCCTGCACTTCCCTCGCCACAGGTCAGCAGATATTGGCTGTGTTCACCGAAAAGCGCAATATTACTTTTTTTATCAAGGGGGAGTGCCTTATTCTGATTTGTAAGGAGAATAATTCCCTCCGCAGCTGTTTCGTAGGCAATTTTATCAGATTTTTCGGCGTTTATTATACCTGTAGGTGGTTTTGAAAACTTTCGTGCAAGAGCTGCAACACGTTCTGCTGACGTTTCAAGTGCCTGTGGGGAAAGAGTGCCATTGTCGAAGGCTTCACGCAGTTTATCGGGAGGTATAGGGCCTGGCATTGCAAGATCATTTCCTGCGTTTACTGCTCTTTCAGGATTGTATACTGCACCCCAGTCGGACATGACTACGCCTTTAAATCCCCATTCCTCACGGAGAATATGGGTGAGAAGATTTTCATTTTCAGTGCATGGAATGCCGTTAATCTGATTATAGGCACTCATAACTGTTTCCACTCCTGCTTCAACGCAGGCTCTGAAACCGGGATAATATATTTCCTGTAAGGCTCTTTCGGGAATGAATTCGTTGATGTTCATTCTGTTTGTTTCCTGATGATTTGCGGCGAAATGCTTGACATTTGCGGCAACATCCTTTGACTGCACACCTTTTACAAGTTCAGGTGCAAGGGAAGCTGCAAGAAACGGATCTTCGGAATATCCCTCAAAAAGTCTGCCATTGCGTATATCCCTGTGGATATTTACGTTAGGAGTACCAAGCAGAATATTAATTCCGAATGCTCTTGCTTCATCGCCTAAAGCCTGTCCTACTTCATATACCCCATCGGGATTCCATGTAGAGCCGAGGAAAATACCCGACGGAAAGCATGACGGTGCAGTCATATCAGGGATAATTTCTTTCAGCTTATCGTATATCCAGCTGTAAAGCTTTTTTGCGTCCTCTGATTCAAGCTTTTCGGGGGAGTAGAAATTTTTCAGCACATCACGGAGCGAATCTCCGCCTATGCCGTCAATGCCGCTTTTGCTGAGAAAATCACCGAAAAGCTGCTCAAAGTTTATACCTGTTCCTCCGTCGAGAAGCTGTAAGGGAGAAATATTTTTTTCGGGAATTGCAGTTGTACCGAAGAAATTTGCACCGTTTACAAGTGAAATCTGTTCGTCGGTTGTAAATTTATAATTGTCCATAGTATAACGGCAATATCACCAAAATGGCCATGACAGCTTTGAACGATATTGCCTGATCTCCTTTCTTGAAAAATCCTGTGGGTTATAATCTTTCAGCGAGGTAATCATAGGTTGCGGAAATATAGTTTTTGATTACCGTGGTTTTTATATTTCTTGAAAAATTTTCCCTTGTTAATTTAGAAGCAGTAGTTGATGCGTTGATTATACTTTTTCTGTCGGGAAGATTTTCTTTGAGTACTTTTCTGCAGGTATCATTTGAAAGAAAGCTTTCGGTAAATACATTTCCTTTTATGGGATCTATTCTCGGAACACCTGTTGCGGTAAGACCGAGGTTATAATCGAAATATGGTGCAAGTCCAGTGATTTTTCCTGTTGTGCTGTTACGAAGTACACCAACATTCTGATTGTGACGGTCATCATTGTGGAGTAGTGCATCATAAAAAATCATCATTACATAGGGAACTAACAATTTATCATCAAGTCTTTGAAGTATATATTCGGGTTCGTCATGGTCGTTATAGTAATTGCAGAAAGGCTCAAAATCTACTGCTGCATTGTCAGTGAAATCTTTTGTTACAATAAAAGTATTTCTAATACCTGTTTCTTCTATATTTATATGCTTAATTTCATATTCAGCAACAGGAACATTCAGGGCTTTAAGAAAAGCATATGAATAGTATTCGCTGATAAGTTCCTGCATATTACCTTGTTTGTACATATACCAGCAACCGTTGATATAACGCCACGCTTTTTCATAGCTTCCTACTGTACCAAGTTCTCTGTAACCTGATGTGTTGCAGCTGTCAGAAGATGAGGAACCGTACAATGCTATATCAGCAAGTTCTTCGTTATATTTTTTCAAAGCTTTGTAGTTCAGTTCTTCATCATTTCTTTGTATCCACCAGTTATCAGTAATTGATATGCCGTGTCCGATGTCAATTACCTGTGCTGTATTATCGGTGGTTCTGAGACGAAGTGCCTTAAACAGTTTTCTGGAATGGGAACGATGAATGTCAACCATTCTTCCTTCAAGCCAGTATTCTAACGGCATTCCTATGGTGAAACAGTTAGGACAAAGTGATTTGTCAATGATTTCAGTCACGCCATTATCATCTGCAAGTGCAATTACTTTATCTTTGTGCATTATTTTATAAGTCATATTGTTCACGCTCCGAATTCAAATAAGTTAATACCACACGGCTTTGCATGAAATCTGCTCACATATTTTCTGCAAGTTCTGTGCGGTATTTTCTAAAGCGATATATACACCTTTTCAGGTTCACTTTTATTATAACACAATTAATATAAAATGTAAAGGCAATATAATCCAAGTCTGTCTGACAGCTTTGAATGATATTAGAGGTTCATATTATCTTCTTAGAGATGCCTTTAAGGAAAACCTATACTTTTTTTCAGTTTTCTTATGGCGTGTTGGCACAAAGTTGTTGCACGGTTTTTCGGGCATAATTTTACTGAGAACAAGGCAAAAATATGCAGGCGTGCTGTTGTACGGCAAATATTTTAACGCGGTTTTCTACCGGATTTGCCGAAAACACGGGCAGCGGATTTAATGTCAACCCGTCCTATAATACCTGCAAAAAGAGGTAAAAGTCTGCCGATGAATACAGCTGTTATTACAGCCAGTATTGTAAGTTCAGCAAAAATATGATATGCAGGTCTGGATATTGCAAAAAAGCACATCAGTAAAACAAGTGCAGTTCCAGTATAACTTGCAATAGGGTTATAACCGAACGGAACAAAACGGCGTGCATCTATAATTCTTATAATATAACACAGAAAATAACTGAGGAAAGTTGCAAGTGCAGCCCCCTGGATATCAAAAATGGGTATGAATAAATAATTCAGTACAATGTTGAGAATAAATGCTGCGGATATAGTTATAAATGCGTTTTTTGTGTGATTTGTTGCGGTATATATACTTGCAAGAAACAAATCAAGGCAGGTGAATAACGAAGCTGCTATCAACAGGGGAGTATAGATATATGACTTGCTGTATTCAGGGAAAACAGAATAATTAATCAAAAGTGCTGATATAGGTTTCACTATTAAAATCAGTACCGCTGAACCGATGAAAAGCACTGATTCATATGCACTATAGACCGTTTCATAGAAAATATTTCTGTCAGTCGATTCGTTTTCGGTTATGGCTGACATATTCCATGCCTGAAAGAATATGGTAGAAAGCATGGAGATAAGACAGGGGATTTTTACCGCAGCAGCATATATGCCTGCGTCGCCTTCTCCTTTCATGGCGCTTATAAATAACTGGTCTGAAAAACCTGTAAACGTCCACATGACCGTCGTTGGAATTAATGGTATACAAAAACGAAGCATGGCCTTTCCAAGCGGAAAACTGAATGTACTGATATTAAAGTATCTTTTCAGACCAGCTGAAAAAAACAGGAAAATAGCCGAGCATAGATCAGAAAGTATGGTTGAAAGCATAAAGCCCTTTACGCCAAGTCCGAGGTGGCTGATAAATATAATATTGAATAACAGCAGCATAAATGTTGTCAGTATACCGTCAAATGAAAACAGCTTGACCATTTCTCTTGCTCTTACAAACTGGGAACACTGTGCCCTTAATGATGAACAGAAGATATATAAAATCAGAAGCAGGCTGTAGCTTTGTAATGAGGAAAAAACAGGAATAAGTTGAATCAGCGGAACTACTGCCGCCATTAACAACAGACCTGAAAGGGAAATAATTGATGTTGTTGTAAAGATTTTCGTTTTATCATATCTCTTATCGAGCCCGTATCGAATTATCGCTTCCCCTAATGAAAAAGTGAATACAGGTATAAGAAAAAGGGCAATTGTTTCCAAAAGAGATTTTGTATACAGCTGTGACGGGCTTATATGCTTGGTATACAGATTGTTCAGAAAAAGCGAAATCACTTTTGAACCGAAATTTCCGATAGTAAATATAACGGTGTTGAATGCGAGGTTTTTATATTTATTCATATTATCTGATAGGCTCCTTAGGTATAAGACTTGAATCAAACAGTACTTCTGAATGATTGCCAAGTATTAATTTGTGTTCAATAAGCTTATTGGTTTTCTTTTCGTATGTATCTTTAGGGCACCTTTAATTTTTATTATAGCATCTTATATAGAAAAAGTCAATTAAAAATACAATTAAGGCATCAAATATTCATAAGACATTTAACCGGATATATACTGTAATTGATCAATGTTTTTGAAAATATATTGATTTTTTAACAGATATATGATATAATAAAAGCAGTGCTATTTATTCGGGAGGGAACTTAATGAAAAAAAGAAAACTATTCTGTGAAATCTCACCATTGTGCTATAAGATATCACATAAAAAAGAATGTCTGCTGCATGATGTCAAGGATATTATGAAGAACGAGAAGATTTCAACTGAAAAGAATACTGTTCCGCTGCCTGTGGTGCTGAAAAATCACAGTTCAAAAATACTTCGTAATCTTTGCGGTGTTGATATGCAGCTGCAGGAAAACAAAAGAACAAATCTTCGTATTGCCGGAAGAAAAATCAATGGAATTGTAATAAATCCCGGTGAAACTTTTTCTTTCTGGAAGCTTGTTGGCGAGCCGAGCAAGAAGAATGGCTACCTCGAAGGCCTTGTTATTCAGGGCGGAAATGTTACAAGTGGAACAGGTGGAGGATTATGTCAGCTTGCTAATCTTATTCATTGGATGATATTGAACAGCCCTCTTGAAGTAGTTGAAATGCATCATCACAGCGACGCACTTTTCCCCGACAATGGCAGACGTGTTCCATTCGGAACAGGTACAAGTGTTACATATAAGGCACAGGATTACAGGTTTAAGAATACAACAAAAAATCCTGTACAGCTGATGATTTGGCAGGATGACAAGGAGCTTTTCGGTGAGCTTCGTTCTACAGAGCCGCTGCCATATACCTACCGCATTATTGAAGAAAATAATGGTTTTGTCGAGGAGGACGGAGTTTTCTACCGTGTCAGTCAGGTTTACAGAATTACTTTTGACAGGGAAAAAAGAATAGTCCACAGGGATATTGTACTTAATAATCATTCAAAGGTTATGTATGATTATTCGCTGATTCCCGAAGAACAGATTATCACTCCCGGTTTACGCAGGCTTACGTATAAGGGATGAGATATATTTTTCAACAAAAATAAATGGCGCTGAAAAAAAGAAACAACTACTGTCACGCAAAAAAAGTAATGACAGCAGTCGGTTTGCTTGGCAAACACAGCAATATAATTTAAGGAGGTATCGTTATGTGTGGAATTTTATCCAATTAAAAAAATAATAATCGGAGGTATAAATGAATTACAATATCAGAAAAATACGTGAGGACGAATACAAGTTTTTAGATGATTTTATATATGAGGCGATTTTTATTCCCGATGGAGTAGAGCCACCGCCAAAATCCATTATAACACAACCCGATTTGCAAGTGTATATCAAGGATTTCGGAACTCAAAAAGATGATATCTGCTTTGTTGCCGAGGCTGACGAAAGGATTGTCGGTGCGGTTTGGGTGCGTGATATGAACGATTATGGTCATATTGAGGAAGGCGTACCGTCCTTTGCAATTTCTCTTTATAAAGAATACCGTAATCTTGGTATTGGTACACGGCTTATGGAAACAATGCTTTGTGAGCTGAAAGGCAGAGGATATAAAAAGACCTCGCTTGCTGTTCAGAAAGCAAATTATGCAGTCAGAATGTATAAAAAGGTCGGTTTTGTTATTGTTGATGAAAACGATGAGGAATACATAATGGTTTGCGAATTATAAATAATAACCGCCTGAATTGTCGAAGGCTCTCCTTGACAGTTCAGGCGGATTTGTATTTCTGTGGTAAACTTGAAAAGAGATGTATTCGGCGGTTTCGTTGCTTACATTCCTGATGTATCGGCGATGTAACCGTGCATATTGTAGATGTTTATCTGTTCCTGCGAAAGGTACGGAAAGTCCCAGCCGATAATTTTTGTGTGGTCTTGCAGGGATAACTGAATAAAGCCAATGAAGTGTCCGGTAGGCAATGCCGCACAGGTTATGTAAGGTATTATTAAAAAATTAACGTCTAAAATTAACTAATGTGTTTTTTGAAGTTCACCTTTACACATGCATTTAAAAATTATCTCTTGACAAATAAATTGAACTGTGCTATAATTGAAAAAAATGATTTATATTAATTATTCTCAGATAATACACAATTAACGGAGGGGACGCTCATGAATCTGAAACAGCTGCGTTATGCATTGCTTTTGCATGATACCGGCAGTTTTTCACAAGCAGCTGAGATTCTCGGAATTTCCCAACCTTCATTGAGTCAGTATATTCAGAGAATTGAAAAACAAATAGGAATGCCATTATTTATTCGTACAGGTTCAGATATACGTATTACAGATGCCGGAAAGGTTTATCTGGAAGCTGGAAAGCAAATTCTGGAGATAGAATACCAGATGCAGCAGAAGTTTTCTGAACTTCGAAATTATAACGTAGGAAGCGTAGTTGTTGGCATTTCTCCTCATCGTTGCTTTTGCATCGGACCGCAGTTGGTTGCAAAGTTTCGTGAACGCTACCCAGGAATGCACCTGGTTCTTGAAGAACGCAGCGGTCACGATCTGTTGGATTGTGCCGAGCGTGGAGATTTCGACCTGTGTATTACTGTTCTTCCTGTAGATGATAATATGTTTTCATATGAGCACATTATCTATGAAGAAGCTGTGGTGGCTGTACCTGATGCTTTCCCTCTTTGCGATAAGCTGAAAAAAGTTGCTGTTCCGATGGAAAACCGCAAATTTCCTGCAATCGACGTTCGTCTGCTTGATGGTGCTGATTTTGCTTTCCTTGGCAACGGTATGCCAATGCAGGTAATACTCGATAAAATGTGCATGGAGTATAATCTTCATCTGAAAAAAATTGTGGATTGCCGTAGTCTTGAGGCTCTTGAAGCAATGGTCAGTGCAGGTATCTGTGCTGCACTTATTCCTTCGTATTTAAGCACTTACAAAGTCGGACATTCTGCTGTAACATGTTTTTCTCTCTGTCAGGAGATTGCATCACGTGAAATTGTTGCCATTTATCCAAAAGGGCAGTATCTGTCACGTCCTGTACAAGATGTGATTTCGATATTAAAATCGTTGGATGTATAATATCCAGCCGCTGTTGTCAAGGAACTTCAGCGGCTTTATAAGAAACACCATATAATCAAAGGATTATATGATTTATAGGATTTTTATATTTATATAGATATTCTCTGAAAACGTAACACGGACAGAAATACTTTGTATATTACAAGGTCTGGCAATGCTGTAAAAATAATTTTCATTGAAGCTGTTACACCTTGAATGAGTTTTTTATAGATGCACCGCACAAGCTCTGTGCGTTATTGCTCTGATTTTATTTTTTTACCCTACACATAACCGAAAAGCTATAGGTTATATCATAATTTGAATATAAAGGCAACACTGCACAAAGCAGTTCTGACAACTTTGCACGGTATTGCTTGAACTTTTCTTTTTCGCCGAAAGTTCAAATTGTCGGCGTTTATTTTACATCTGCGTTATAATCAAAAGGTTATAATACATATAATATAAAACTTCGAGGAGGTAATTATGAATCTGACAGACAAATTTCTGGACAGACTGGAAGTACTTGCTGCTAAGCCGGTTCCGCTGAGGGTGATAGAACGTGCAAAGCGTGCAATGCTCGATTATCTGTGTGTGACAATTGCAGGCGCAGCGTCACAATATGACAAATTAGAAAATTACTGCACATTTGTGCCGCCAGAGGCAGGTGCCTGTACTGTGATAGGCTGCAACCGCAAGGCATCACTTAAAGAAACGGTGTTTTTAAATGGTTTGAACGGTCATGCACTGGATTATGACGACGGTACAAATGCCGGCATAATCCACCTTGGCTCGCCGCTGTTTTCAGTTCTTCTGCCGCTGGCACAACAACATAACTGTTCCTTCGATAAGCTGCTCCACGCAGTAATAATAGGCTATGAAACTTCGTTCACTATGGCGATATCCATACAGCCAATGCACAAGGCAATGGGCTATCATGCTACAGGAACCTGCGGAACTCTCGGAATTGCAATTGCCGTTTCATATCTGCTTGACTTAACACCACAGCAGCGAAAGGAAGCGTTTGCTGTCGCTTGTGTATCCGCAGGTGGAATGCTGAACGTCCTTGATGACGGTTCGGAACTTAAACCCTACAATGCAGGAAAAGCTGCACTCGCCGGAATTACTGCCGTTCAAATGGCAATGGCAGGCTACCATGGACATCCTGATCCACTCGGAAACGAAAGAGGATTCCTGAAAATGATGACGGGAAACAAAGATACACCGTTGAAGGAACTGCTGCATGACGGGACGTATGCTGTTGAAAAGGCTTACACCAAGCCATATGCCGCCTGCCGTTATCTCCACCCTGCCATTGAGGGGGCGATTATGCTGAGAAATCAACACAACCTTACGGCGGAGGAAATTGAAAGTGTTCACGTAAGCACTTATTTCTGGGCAGTCAATAAGCATGACCATTGCGAAATTCCCTGTTCTGCTTCGGCTAAAATGAGTATTCCCTACAGCGTTGCGGCGGCGGTAGTTTATGGAAAAGCAGGCTTACAGGAATATGACGAGGAAATTATCCGTGATGACCGCCTGCTCAATCTTGCGAAAAAGATTACAGTTGCCGATGATGAGGAATTGACGAGAATTTTCCCCGAAATCACATCTGCAATTGTTACGGTGAAAACCCTTGACGGAAGACAGCTTCAATGCCGTGTTGACCACCCGAAGGGAGAGCCTGAAAATCCGCTGACAGAAAGGGAATTTTACGAGCGTTTCTGCGAGCTTGTGAAATTCAGCGGAAAATCCGCAGAAACCGCAGATGAAATATTCGATTTTGTACAGAACAGCTGTTCTGATTGGAACAGACTGTCGGAACTTGTGAGGTGAAATATGAATAAACCAAATTTTGTACTGGGAACAATGACCTTCGGCGAGTCGGTTTTTGGTGCTGATGCCGCTGAAATGATTGAAAAATTCGGAAAATCCGGCTACAAAGAGCTTGACACGGCTTATGTCTACAACAAGGGACAGAGCGAAATTCTGATTGGGGAGGCATTGAAAAATTCCCCCGATGATTTCAGAATTGCCACAAAGGTGAATCCCCGAATTACAGGCAGACTTGACGGCGATTCAGTAAAAATGCAGTTTATGGAGTCTTTGTGCAGATTGCAGATGGACAGCGTTGACACTCTCTATCTTCACTTTCCGGATAAGGATACGTCCGTAGAATCGGCACTTGAAGCTTGTGCAAGACTTCACAGCGAGGGACGTTTCAAAAATCTGGGACTCAGTAATTTCCCTGCGTGGCTTGTGGTTGATATTTACTACAAATGCAGGCAGAATGGCTGGATGCTCCCTGTTGTGTACGAGGGGTTGTACAATCCCCTGAGCCGCCGTGCCGAAACGGAGCTTTCAATGGTGCTTAACAGGTTCGGACTCCGCTTTTATGCCTATAATCCCCTTGCAGGCGGAATTCTTACAAACAAATATAATTCTTTTGATGACGCTGTTGTGGAGGGAAGATTTACAAATCGTCCCAACTACAAGAACCGCTACTGGAAAAAATCCTATTTTGACGCAGTTGGGGAACTTAAAAAAATCTGCGAAAAATACGGTATATCCATAATTGAAGCCACTTACCGCTGGATGATGTACCATTCAATGCTCAATACGGAGCGTGGAGATGCAGTAATTATCGGTGCGTCAAAGCTTTCACAGGTGGAGCAGAATATAGCCGCCGTAAACAGCGGTGAACTGCCAGAAGAACTTGTTTCTGCCTTTGAAAAGGCATGGGAAACAACCAAAGCCGATGCACCGCAGTATTTCCGTTTCTACGACGCCAATGCCAATAATTAAGGAGTGATATTTTGCTTAATCAGGAAAAATTTTATAATACGCTGAAAAACAGCGGAGTCGATTTCTTCACAGGTGTTCCCGATTCCTATCTCAACGGTTTCTGCAATTATCTTGTGGAAAACGCAGGTGAAAGGGAGCATATTATAGCTGCCAATGAGGGAAATGCAGTGGGAATTGCCGCAGGTCATTACTTTTCAACAGGCAGACTTCCCCTTGTGTATATGCAGAATTCAGGTATGGGAAATGCCGTAAATCCTCTTGCTTCCCTTGCGGATAAAAATGTTTATTCCGTTCCTATGATATGGCTCATAGGCTGGAGAGGTCAGCCCGATACAGGGGACTGGGCGCAGCATCAGTTACAGGGAGAAATAACAACCAAACTTCCCGAAATTATGAATATTCCCGTTATGATTTTGTCGGATGATGAAAAAGCCGCAGAGGAACTTGTGAAAACTGCCTGTGAAACAGCAATGAAGAACCGCTGTCCCGTAGCTGTAATTGCTCCAAAGGGAGTGCTTGCAGGGGAGAAAAAGGCGAATATTCCCGATACATCATATCCCCTCAGCCGTGAGGAGGCAATTGAAATTCTCCTTGACCTTCTGCCGAAAAATACCATTTATTCCGCTACAACAGGCAGAGCAACGAGAGAAATCTATTTCCTCCGTGAAAGGAGAGGGGAGAGCCACAGCTGTGATTTCCTCAATGTCGGCTCAATGGGTCACGCATCTTCCGTTGCATTGGGAATTGCCCTTGAAAATCCCGAAAGATACGTTGTAACTCTTGACGGCGACTGCTCTTGTATGATGCACATGGGAGCAATGACAATGGTCAGCAAGACTAATGTTCCCAATTTCATACACGTAGTCCTCAATAACGGTGCTCATGAATCCGTAGGCGGTCAGAAATCCGCAGGCTTTATGGTGGATTTTACGGCAATTGCAAAGGCTTGCGGATATGCCACAGTTGACAGATATGCTGTGACAAGAGAGGATATTGAAAAGGCTGTGGAAAAACTCCTTGCAGAGAAAAAGGCGGCATTTCTTGAAATCCGCATACACAAGGGACTCCGTGGCAAACTTCCGCCCCTTGATATATCCCACGAGGGACTTATTTCAGAATTGATGAATGAATTGGCTTGAAAGGAAAGTGATTGATATGAACAGTATGGAAAAAACAAGAGAATTTTTAGAGAAAATCGGTCTGCCAAAGGGCGACGCATACGACCTGCCCACATCTGAAAAACGCTTTTCAGACGGAGCGCAGTTCCGCCTTGAAGTACCGGGAATTCAAGGTCCCTCAACTATGAAAACACTTCTTGAAGAACTTGACAAATACGGCATCAGTATTCACCGTGTAACTCAGACAAAGGGCATATGGACGCTGCTTGACGAGGAAATTGAGCAAATGGTGGAATATGCAAAAAAGTGGCAGGTGGAATTAATTCTTGCCATTGGACCACGTGCCACAACTGATACTTCCGCCTCTGTGAATACTCCCGAGGGCGTGCGTATGGGTTACAGACTTCGTGGACAGGAGCAGGTTATCCGTGCAATTGAAGATGTGAAACGTGCCGTAAGACTTGGTGTACGCTCATTTCTTGTATATGACGAGGGCTGTCTGTATGCTCTGAATAAGTTCCGTGAGGCTGGTGAAATCCCTGCCGACTGCCGCTTCAAGATGTCTGCCCACACAGGTCACGGCAACCCCTGTGCCGCTAAGCTTCTCGAAAGCATTGGTGCAAATTCAATTAATCCTGTCCGTGATATTCAGCTTCAGATGCTTGCGGCAATGCGTCAGGCAATTGATATTCCGATTGATATTCACACGGAAAATCCCAAGTCAACAGGCGGCTTTATCCGTCACTATGAAGTACCTGAAATGATAAGAGTTGCCGCACCTATTTACCTTAAAACAGGCGGTGCAGTTGCAAAAACTCACAGCTGGGATACTACCAATGAGGACGCAAAGAAACGTGCAAAACAGATTGCTCTCGTTATGCGTGTAATCAGGGAGTACTATCCCGAAGCAATTATTTCAGAGAAAGGCAGTATAGGCGAATGAGACACCATAGATATAACCCCTCTTTCAATTTTGTAAAAAGCCCCGAAAGCTTTGATAAATATTCCGATAAGGAATTTTTGCAGTACTGTGCAGGAGCAACTATGTATATGCCCGGTACAAAGGATTTTCTGCCGAAAATTCTCAACTGCACAATGCCGGGACTTACCACTATGGTATTCTGCTTTGAGGACGCTTGTGCGGAAAGTGATGTACCTGCGGCTGAGGAAAATGTTCTCCGCATCCTTGACGCAGTAAGCACAGCGGTGGAAAACGGAGAACTTGACAGGGATAATGTGCCGCTGATTTTCTGCCGTGTACGAAATCAGGAGCAGTTTGAGGGATTTGCAAAACGGCTTACACCGCATATGGCGAAATCCCTTACAGGTATAAATTTCCCCAAATTCAACTCGGAAAACGGCGAGGCTTATTTTGCATATCTGAAAGCTTTAAGTGCGGATTTAGGGGAAATCCTCTACGGTATGCCTATTATTGAAGATCCCCGTGTGGCATTCAAGGAAAGCCGTATGCAGGAACTTTCAAGTATCCGTGCAATTCTCAACAAGTATTACGACTATGTTTTGCAGGTGCGTGTTGGCGGAACTGATTTTTCTTCCTGTTTCGGAGTACGTCGTGGCGTTGATTATTCAATTTACGATATTATGACGGTTCGTGAATGTCTGTCGGATATTCTCAACGTATTCACAAGAAATAACGAATTCGTTGTATCGGGGCCTGTCTGGGAGTATTTCCGTGCAAGCAAGCAGATGATGTTTGAGGAACTGCCGAAACATACCCTTGATGATTATCTAATGAAGCGCAAACCTCTTGTAAATCACGAAATTGACGGTCTTATGCGTGAAGTTATACTCGACAAGGCAAACGGATTTGTAGGCAGAACAGTAATTCACCCTACCCACATCAGATTTGTAAACGGCTTGCAGGCAGTAACCCGTGAGGAGTACGAGGACGCAAAACAAATCCTCGAAAATACCGACGGAGGAGTTTGTAAGGGGCAGAGCGCAAATAAGATGAACGAAATAAAGCCCCATACAAACTGGGCAAAAAAGGTTATAATGCGCTCCCGTGCCTTTGGAGTTATCGAAAACGAAAACAGATATCTGAAACTTTTCAGCGAAAGTGAGTGATAATATGACAAAGGAGATTACAACACCATTTTCCGAGGAAGTCATTTCATCTCTGAATGTTGGGGATATGATTTATATTTCAGGGGAAATCATATGCGGACGTGATGCGGTTCTTCCTAAAGTTGTGGATATGCTTGAAAAGGGAACAGCATCACAGCTTGGTATTGATTTGCAGGGAGGAGTTGTTTTCCATACAGCGGTAAGCCCTGCGGGAGTAGGCCCTACATCAAGCAATAAGCTTGAAATCGAAAGCAGTATTGAACCTCTTTCATCAGAGGGAATAAAACTTCATCTCGGAAAAGGTTCACTTCACTCCGAAACAGTTGCGGCATTGGATAAGTATAATTCTGTATATGCAGTAATTCCACCCGTAACAGCACTTCTTGGACAGCAGACAATTTCACAGCGAATTGCGGCATTCCCCGAACTTGGAATGGAAGCATTACACATATTAAAGGTAGAGAAATTCCCTGCCATAATTGCCGCCGCAAAGGGAAGGAGTATTTACGATGCTGACAAATGAACAGATAATTGAAAAGGTTAGCAATGCTCTTGTGGAGGCAGGTTCAACCTTTCGTGAGGACAAAAAAAGTGCCTACCGCAGGGCAATTGAAACTGAAACAAATCCACAGGCTAAGTGGGTTATAGAAACAATTCTGAAAAATGCTGAAGCTGCCCAACGCAATCAGAGTCCACTGTGCGACGATTCGGGAATTCCGCATATTGTATTGGAAATCGGAGAAAATGTTGCCGTAACAGGTGCAGCACTTGATGCCATTCGTGAAGGAATAAAACAAGGATTGCGCAAACTTCCCGGCAGACCTATGGGAATAATGGGCAGCGATTGCGAGAGAATTGACCAATCAGGGGGGCTTAATCCCGATTCCGCTGGAGTAGAACCTGCACCTTTTCTCATACGTAAATGCAAAGAGGATATAGTCCGGCTGCATATTATGATGTTCGGCGGCGGTCCCGCCATAAGAGGAAAGACATACCGTGTTTTCCACAAGCACAGCACTGATACAGTTTTTAACGAGATTATTGAATGGTCTAAAGAAGCGGTATCACAGCTTGGCTGTTCGCCTTGTACCCTTGCAGTCGGAATAGGACGTTCTCATTTTGAAGCTGCGGCAATGATGGTTGAGGCACTTACGGAGGGGACATATGAAAAACAGAGCGAAATGGAAAAACGCATTACTGATGCCGTAAACTGTGCTGATATTGGCGCTCTCGGACTGCACGGAAAAACATCGGTACTTGCAACCTTTCTTAAAGTTGGTCCTCAGAGAGCAAGTGGTGTACGTATAGTATGTATGCGTCCCTGCTGTTGCTTTGAACCAAGAATTGCTACAATTGATCTCTGGAATGATGATGCCTCCTGAATTGTAAGTATTACGCACCGCAGTTTTTCTGTGTTGCTTTTTTTGTAAACAGAAAGGGACAGCAACGACAGGGGCTTACTCCCGAAATTCTGCATACTTTTATATCAAAAATTGAAATTCATGAAAAAACAAGGACGAAACTATGGGCAAGATAACTCAGGATATCGACATTTACTTTACCCACGTCGGCAGAATGTCATAAACCAAAAGAAATACGGAGAGCTGAAAAACTCTCCGTATTACATAACTTTTATTGTTTCCTGTAGGTGATGGCAGAAGGCAGTCCCTACGGGTTGGCTATATATCGTAATTCTATGTAGGGGCGAGTTCCGCTCGCCCTCAATTTTGGAACAAAATTCAGGTTTTTCGACAATCTCAAATGAGGATATGCAAACTGCATATCCTCATTTTAATGTTTTTACACTTTTCCGAAAACGGCTGTTACGAGCATATCTCCATTTTTGATTTCAGCAAAAGCTTCACCGTTCATTTTACGCATAAGCTGGCGGCATATGTACAAGCCAAGACCGCTGCCTTTGATATTCTCAGAATTTTCACCACGCCAGAAACTGTCAAAATATGCGGTAAATCCGTATCGTGGAGGGTACAGCCGCTATTTCGTACAGTAACGAGAATACAGCCCTCCTCCTCGGAAATGGTTACGGATAAAAGCATTTTTCTGTCTCTTTGCAGGTCAAGTTCACGTTTTTTCTGCTGCTCAATATTTTCACGGAGCATATCAACGCCCCAGATGAAACGTCCGAAAAATCTGTTTTTCATTTCTTTTACAGGAGTTGTAAGATTTCCCTTTGAAAGTTCATAGGGAACATCGCTTAACTGTTCGAATGGGTTAAGGATTTTTCGTCGCAGATAGAGCATAACTGCAAGAATAATAATTGTCATTATGCCGAGAAATAGATTTACAGTAATAATAAACCTTGTTATTTCCGATTCTCCCTGTGTGTTGTATTCAAATCGGTAAAGCTCCCCATTAACTTTGTGTATGACATAATCGCTGTCTGTTTCATAGAAATCCTCGCCGCATTTCACAATATCTGTAACATAATTGCAACCTCGCTTGCCGTGCTTATTGTTTCATTAATGTCAACGGAAAGGTTTTTGTTCATTGTAGTCACCAGATAATTAGGTGCATTTGCCATTTTAAAATAATTATCCAGCGCTGATGTAACGCTTAAAATATTGTTTGCGCTTGAAGATACAAACATCGTTGCAAGTATGATGAATACAAGCAAGATAACGTTCATAGCTTTTTTGCGTTTCAGGTCTTTTTTCAGTATATTGAGAAACATTTTCTCGCTCCTTTCCTTGTTGTGATTTCATTATAGCATAGAAATTATTAAATAATCCTTAAATTTTGTGAAGAGCCAAAAAGATAATGCCGCACAGGTTATGCGAGATATTATTAAAAAATTAACGTCTAAAATTAACGAATGTGTTTTTTGAAGTTCAATCTATTGACTTTAGCTGATTAAAATGATATAATGAAAAAGTCTGATGTATCGTTTGACGTTAAATGAATTTGGGGTATTCAGAAAACATACAAGCGATGCAAATATAAAAAGACGGAGGTAAAAAATGATAAAATATCTGAAAAGAGGTCTGTCGGCTGTTTTAGCGGCAGTTGTTACCGCTTCATCAGCACAGTTCAATGTGCTGTACAGCTGGGCAGACGAGCTTGTTGAAGAACTCACTGCAGAGATCAGTGATGGCGATGCCAACGGTGATGGAAAGGTTAATTCCGCAGATGTGAAAAAAGTGCAGGAATTAATCGGCAGTTCTGTTGATACTGTTAAAGCTTCAGCTTTATCAGCCTGCAATGTTTACAGGGACGATGTTATTGATGTAAAGGACCTTGTAGCTGTAAGAGAAATTGCAAACGGAAAAAAGCCTGAAATACCTGATGAAGCAGCATCGTCCAATACCTGCATACTTGATATTACTGATGCTGAATGCTGTCCCGGTGAGCAGGTAAAGATTGATGTCAATATCCTTGACTGGGATCAGGAAATAGGAGGCGTAGAGCTTACAATGGATTTCGATGCCAGTCTTGAACTTGCTGATATTTCCTGCAAGGGTGATTATCAGTATGTTTCAGACGGCAATGAGCTGAAACTCTTTGGTATAACTTCAATGGCTGATGTTTATAGAGGTACCGTTGCAACTCTTACGTTTAATGTTCCTGATACAGCGTATGGCAACTATGCTGTAAAAATCAACAGCAGTGCAGTTTATGATAATGAGTTCAGAAGCTTCGGTGTTTCATCAGAAACCGGAGTAATTGCAGCTGATGTTACCGAAAGACCGCTTTATCTTTCACCTTCGTATACAAACAGCAAATCCATGAGGCTTTCATGGAGTATGCCATATTGCAGCGGTAAGCTTGAGGGCTTTGTAGTATATCGTGACGGTGTAGAAATAGCCAGAACTGCTGATATGTGGTATTATGACAAAAATCTTGTTACCGATCAGAAATATGAATATTCCGTACAGGCATACGGTGCAGATAATTATTTTTCAGCAAAATCAAAGACTATTACAGCAGCTCCGGAAGCACCTGTTATAAGTGCAATGACATTTCCGGATAATGCCGAAGAAATCGGCGGCAAAAGCACTTATCTGAAATGTTCGCTGGAAAAGACAGTTGATGCAAAGTCCTATTCCCTTACCTATACGGACAATGAGGGTGAAATCCAGACGATATACAGCAGTGAAAATCTTGCTTTTTCAGCTGTTGATATTAAATGGAATATAAAAAATATTCCCAGCGGTGAATATGAGCTTACATTTACAGTAACCGATAAAGACGGTGCGTCTGCTGAAAAAACTGCTTCTGTAAATGTAGATACCACACCTCCCGAAGAAATTTTTCAGTTTGAAGTTCTTGAAGGTGAGGAGCAGACTCAGCTTACATGGAGTATTGCTGCCGAGGCAAAGGTTACAGGATATAACATTTATAGAAGAACCGCAGATACCGCATATACGCTCCTTAAACATATTGACGGACGTGAAACTGTAGAATATACCGACAAAAATCTTGAAAAGGGTGATGTCTATTTCTATATGATATGTGCCGTTGATAAGTACGGTCAGGAGGGTATATATTCCGATGAGAAAAGTGCTGCTGTAAACGGAGATGAAACCTCTCCCGAAATGACGCTGTTTCTTCCACAGAGTGGAAATATGCTTAACAAAACCGTAACTCTGTCACTTAAAGCAAGTGATAATATAGGTGTTTCTTCAATTGCTGCATTTGTTTCAGAGGATGACGGCGAAACATGGAAGAAGCTTTTTGAGGGCAAGGGTGCATCTGTAGATTACAGATTTGATACGTCAGTTTATGATGAAGCTGAAATAAAAATCAAGGCTGTAGCATATGACTATGCAGGAAATGAAAGTAAGGCACTGGTTCACATTTATGCTATAGATAATCTTGGCCCTGCTGTTGTTGAAGATATCCAGTCTGTTGCTGTTGCAGCAGTAACTGCAACTATCAGCTGGAGTGACGTTCCCGACAAGGATTTCAGTCACTTCAGGGTGAAATATCATAAGACAGACAGCACAGATGTATCGTATGTAACAGTATATGATACTCTCGGAGTTAATCTTTCAAATCTTGAACCCGATACAGAGTATACACTTTTTGTTACAGCTGTAGACCAGCGTGGCAATGAGGGAAAGTATTCCGAGCCTTTTGTGTTTAAAACAGCTTCCGATACGATTGCTCCTGTTATAACGTCAATTGCTCCGAAGCCTTATTATTATTCTGATTTCATACCGCTTAAAATTACAGCACAGGATGACTTCAATGTTTCAAAGATTGTTGTTCAGACAGCTTTATCTAAGGATAAGAACGCAGTCTGGACAGATACTGCCGTAATTGAAAATACAGGAAACGGACAGTATTTCCACGCTTCACACAATCTTGAACTTACAGACTTTAAGGACGGAAATGTGTATGTACGTGCATACGCCATTGATTCCGCCGAAAACAAAGGTGATGTTTCAGCAGTATATGAATATATTGTTGATAAAACTGTTCCTGATGCACCTGTTTCACTTGAATCCTCAGCAGACGCAAGCGAAATACAGCTTATGTGGCAGGCTCATGAGAATAAAGAGGATTCCGTGGGATTTTCACTTTACAGAAGCACGGAAAAAGACGGCGAATACACAAAAATTCTTGATAATGCAAATGTGCTGAATTTCTATGACAGAAATGCAGAAATCGGCAAAACGTACTATTATTGCTTAACTGCCATAGATGCAGCAGGAAACGAAAGCGAAAAGTCAAAGGCGGTCTCTGCTGTTCTTGCAGATGATACTGTAAATCCCGAAATTGTCAGCATTTCACCGGCAGATAATTCAATGGTAAGTAATGTATGCAATGAAGTATCCGTTCTTGTAAAGGACAATGTAAAAATCAAATCTGTTACTATGGAGTACCGCATTTCCGAAGATGACAAGTACACATCATTCCTTAATCTTGAAGATGTGAACAATTATTCCACAGTTGCCAAAGGAAAGCTTCCAAGAACTGCCCTCACAGGAGAAAAGGTATATGTAAGGGTAAAGACAGCTGACGCACAGGGGAATGAATCAGGTTATTCCCAGGTTACATATATCATAAACAACGACGTAACAGAAATTCTCACAGCTGAATCGGAACAGCTTGAAGATTGTGTGAAGGTAACATGGACTGCAAAGGAGAATAAATCCACACAGGGATATTATATTTACAGAAAAATCAATACAGGCAGTTGGACAAAAATTGCTGCTGTTACAGCAGATTCCGTCAACGAGGGCAAATATACCCACAATGATTTCGGAGTTCGTACTGCCGGTACTGTTACATATAAAATAGAATCCGCAAGCATCAGCCGTATCAGCGATACATTACAGACAGAATCAATACAGGTTTATACAAATCCTGAAGCAGCTCTTGATGTTGAAACTGTTCAGCAGCAGAATGTTGAATATATTTTTGACGCTTCCGCTTGTAATGATTATTATGGAATTACCGATATATCCATAGATTACGGCGACGGTTGTACTGACAGTGAAGATTCGGCAGAAAGTGCAAAGTTCATTCACAAGTATACAGAAACAGGAAAATACAATGTTACGGTTGTATGTACAAATGAACAGGGACTTACTTCTTCATTTGAACAGGCTGTAGAGGTAATTGAAAGAGCTCTTATGGGTGAAGCAACTGTAAGCGTAAAAACTACAGAGGGTAAACCTGCTTCAGGAATTTATGTGTATGTGGATATCGGAACAGACAGGCAGAAGAAACTCAAAACTGACAATTCAGGAAATATCACATTCAGAACTGCAGCAGGAATACATTCTATCGGTGTATATGGCGAAGGATATCTTCCGGCTGAAAAGGACTGTACAATTCTTGCAGGAAGCGGCAATAAAATTGATTTTACTGTAGTTGAAGAAGATATTGTCACAGCAGATTTTACTGTTGAGAGAATGACGCTTGATGAAATCGTAGCGGCAGGAATTGATATTACAGCACCTGAAAATCAGCATATTGTAGAAGTGAAGCTTGATGTTGAATATAAAGTTCATAATTCACCCTCCGCATCTCTTACATATTATGTAAACGGCAATGGTGCAGTAGTCGGCGGAGGCGGCTGGGGCGGCAGCTGGACAGGTGGCGGCTGGACGGGCGGCACAGGAGGAAATTCAGGCGGCAGTGTTACAAAGCCCGTTTATATCAGCCTAAACGAGGAAAACGAAGTTGAAACTGTAATTATGCTTACTGTTCCTGTTTCAGCAAGCTTCCTCAAAGAATTTTTCCATGCACAGCTTACAATATACAATAATGCAGACGAACAGTTTACTATTTCTGAAAACGAAATTGAACTTATGCTTCCCGACGGTCTTACACTTGTAGACGTTGAGGCAAGCGATAACAAAATTGTAACTTATGACATAATTGAGGGACAGTCTTCAAGAACAATCGACTGGATAATCAGAGGTGATGAAGCAGGAGAATATGAGCTCAGTGCTTCATATCACGGTGTACTTGACAGATTCAACGAAAGCATTGATACTGTTTTTTCTGCTGATGAGCCTATTGTGGTATACGGTGAAACAGCTGTATCTGTTGAAGTTAATGTACCTGAAATGCTCTTTGACAATCAGTTCATTTTCGAGGTTGCGATGACAAATAATTGTCCCGTTGATGTATATTGTCCTTCTACAGATACAGGAACGGTAATTTCAAGTGCCTTCGGCAACAGCGGCGGAGCAAAGCCTGTAATATACCAGCGCCGCCTGATGAAAGACGGAAAATACATCAGAATTATCGGGAACGACGAAGTATTTGACACACTTGAACCCGGATACACATACAGCGTTGTGTATAAAGCGTCAGGAGTGTTCACAGGAATTGACGGAGAAGGAAAAAATAAATTCCATTCAAGCAGACTTGACCTTATAAAGGCTTCTATCGAAGTGCTTAACGGCTCGAAAATTCCTGTTACACTCAATGTTGTGGAGATGATAGAGGCTATCATCTTAAACGAAATCAAGACAATCCCCGGATATGAGCCGCAGAAACAGTTTACTGTAATGGTTACAAGCTCCGATACAAAACAGTTCCTTGATGGTGCAGTTGTAAAAATGGGCAGTGTAACAAAGAATACAGGCAGCGGCGGTTACGTTGTAATGGATATTCCTGAAGAACCGCAGAGCTTCACTGTAAGCTGTGCAGGCTATAAATCCAGAACGATACAGCCTGATGAAAGCTATGATGACGGTCTGTATATAGTAGATCTTGAACCGGAAGCTCCTGTTGATAAAAATCCGGGATCAGCAGTTGAAGGTAATAACGACTATGGTTATATTCCTATTCCCGACGATATAAACGGCGATCCCGAAGATGATACCAATGAAATTACATCGCTTCCATGTTCGCTTACATTAGGCGAGGATCTGGAACTTGAATTTGCAGATGATTTCCCACTTGTTGGAGGTATGGGATTCAGTATCAGTGGACTTGATCTTCCTGCTGAAATTGAATTTGACGAGGAAGGAAATGTAGGTTTCCAGATTGGCTTAGCTGATATATGGAAGAAAGAATTGTCAACCGATGATAATAAAGACAACAGCAGTTCAGGAAACAGCAGCGGCAGCGGCTCAGGCAGCGGTGACAGTAGCAGTTCGGGAAACAGCAGCGGCAGCAGCTCCGGCAGCGATGACAACAGCAGTTCAGGAAACAGCAGCGGCAGCAGCTCCGGCAGCGGTGACAACAGCAGTTCAGGAAACAGCGGAAACAATAATTCCACAGACACTAAAGAAGAATGTGATCTTGTAAAAAAATACAGAGAGCTTGTTGAATTTGCAAGAAAATATCCCACAATGGGCGATTACGTAAAGGATGCAAAAAATATTGGTGCCTCGGCAAATCCATTTAACAAGACAGCAAAGGGCTCACTTGAGGCAGAGCTTAGCTTGGTAGCAGGACTTAAAGGTAAATTTGATCCTGCAAAGGGCTTCAAGCAATCCGTAATTGAGGACGGAATCAATATTGAGGGTTATATAGCACTTACTTTTGAAATTGAATGTGGATTTGAAACACAGCTTGTAGTTGTATCAATACCTGTTGCAATTGAAGTAACACTTGGTGCTGAAATGAATGTGGGTGTGAATTTCTCAATGACATATAAGGATTCTGAATTTTCATTCGGAGGAAACCTTAAGCTTGAGGGTGAAGTTGAGGCTGAAATATTTGCAGGCGTAGGTGCAACAGGCATTTGTGCCGCAGGTGTATATGGAAGTGCAGGATTAGGCATAGAATACACATTTGTTTCAAGTAATGAAAAAGAAAAGGGACTTAATAAAATCACATTCACATATGATGTCGGTGTAAAAGCATATGTGGGTCCTTTTGAGGTTTCAAAATCAATCAAAAGCCCTGATGAAGATATAGTGCTTTACGATCAGGAAAAAAAGAATGCAACAAAAAGCAACGGTGGCGGCGCAAAACGCAGTTCCAATCAGTTCCTTGCAGATATATATGAACAATCAAATTACATTTTAGCTGATGAGATAAATCTTAAATCCGCAGGCATATGGAAAGGTGCTTCAAAGGAAGCAATAGAGTCTGCGGAAGGATGTGCAGAACTCCTTACGCTTATTGATAATGCCAGCGGAGTTACAATGCACAAGCTTGCTGTAGTTGGTGATGACCTCGTACTCATTTACCTTGACAACGACTCTGACAGAATAGCTGTAAATGCAATGCGTCTTATGTATACTGTATACGATACAGCTGAAAAGAAATGGAGTACCCCCACACAGCTTGACAATAACAAAACAGGAGATTATGCTCCTTCAATTGCGACAATCGGTACAGAGCTTTATGTTGTATATCAGGATACCGCA
This sequence comes from Ruminococcus sp., assembly GCA_017558505.1. Lineage (GTDB taxonomy): Bacteria > Bacillota > Clostridia > Oscillospirales > Ruminococcaceae > Ruminococcus. The sequence continues at coordinate 53,321 of JAFYUM010000023.1, forward strand.
AAGGTTCTTGATGAAAAAGCTGAGATTGACAGCTGGCTTGCCACACAGAATATTGCATTTGCAAAATATGACGCAAAAACAAAGAAATTCGGTGAAGTGGCATACATTACAAAGGACAGCACAGTTCTTGACAGTGCACCGGTTATTGCAGTCGGTGAGGATAAGATAGCAGCTGCATGGATTTCAAATGAAGAAAATGATTACTTCGGAACAAATAACAAAAATTGTCTTATGTATTCTGAATTGAGCATAAGCGGCTGGTCAGAGCCTGAAATTCTCCTTTCAAATCTCGGCCCTGTTACAGATATTGAAGCAGGTATGGTGAATGACAGATTCTGTGCCGTATACGTAACTGATAACGACAATGATCTTGTTACAAGAGAGGACAGAACTCTCAATGTAAGAAGATACGGCGAAAACGAATCATACGAAATTGACAACGGTGATATATGTTCAGTACGTTTTGCTGATTCACACGAAACAGGTGAACAGGCGCTCTATTGGTATGGAAATTCCACAATCCGCATGACAGATAATCTTACAGCAGCAAGAGATGTATTTGATAACAACATAGCTTCAATTTCAAGTGCATTTGACATTGCAGGAAACAGAATTATCTGGGCTACAGGCGACGGAGAAAACAAATCCAATCTTTTTGAAACTGTTTATGACGCTTCATCAAAGAGCTGGAGTGGTGCTGTAAGACTTACAGCACAGAATATGTATATTGAGAGCGTTGAAGCAGTTGAATACGGCGAAAAGGTTATATCCGTGATGAATCGTAATAATGTTACAATTACAGATGACGATATTATTACAGATAACAGCATTGTATGGACATCATTTGCAGCTGTCAATAATATCAGGGCAGAGGGTGCATATTTCATGCAGTGTGATTATGAAGCAGGAAAAGCACTTCCCGTTAACGTGTATGTGACAAATAATGGTGAAAGCACTGTAAATTCCGTTACTGTTGATATTATCAGTGCAGACGGCAAAAAATGCGGCAGTAAGACTTTTGAGGGCGAGTTCCGTTCCGGAGAAACAAAGGAATTCATCATTAATGTGGATACTACAACGGCAGGAGCAAGTGATAAGCTTACTGTAAATGTAAGCAGTACAATTGAAGAAAACAATACTGATGACAACAGTATTGTTCTTGATTATCAATTTGCTGATATGTCGGCAGAGGCTGTAAAAACAGATGATAATACACTTGCTGTAACTGTTACAAATAACGGCAATGCAGAAAGTCCCGCAAAACTTGCTGTATATGATTATGCTTCAAATGAACAGCTTGATGTTTTTGATATTGAAAAGATCGGAGCAGGTTCAGCTGTTACAAAGAACATTGATCTTACCGCTTATCTTGAAAAATGCGAAAGCAATATCAAGGTCAGGGTAATATGCGACGGCGATACAAACGATGCTGCAAACAGCTGTGTAGTATTCTCGGCTATGGATAATGTAACCGATATAATTACCGGAGATGTAAACGATGACATAACAATTGACGCTTCCGACGCTTCAAAGGTTCTTGAAGAATATGCAGCTATGTCAACAGGAAATGATTCGCTGCTCAATGATAAGCAGAAAAAAGCCGCTGATGTAAATGATGACGGTAAAATTGATTCAAGTGATGCTTCAAAGATACTTGAATATTACGCATCTGCATCAACAGGTGGAAATCCCAGTTTTGACTGACAGAAAAGGGGTATGAAAAAATGAAGAATATTAATAAAAAACTGCTTTCTGTAGTTTTGAGTGCTACAATTACATCGGCTTCCATGCCGTTGAATACAGTCGATATTTCAGCAGAAAAAATTAATGCTGATATATTGCAGACAGGAGATTTTTCTTCTTATTCAGCCTCCGACATTACGTCGGAGGTGATGATAGCTGCTGCAACCACATCAAAATCAACGACTAAAGCAACTACTTCAACCACAGCAAAATCAACAACTAAAGCAGCTACATCAACTACAGCAAAAACCACAACTAAAGCAGCTACTTCAACTACGGCAAAATCAACAACTAAAGCAACTACAACAACCACAGCAAAAACTACTGTAATCACCACAACAGAAAAAGCAGCAGAAACTGAAACGGTTTACTTCAATTACGCAATCAGAGAAGATAATACAGTAGAAATAAACAAATACACAGGAACAGCTGTTGACGTTGTTATTCCGGAGAAAATCGAAGGTCTGCCTGTTGCAAAAATAGGAAACAATACTTTCAATGGTATGAATTCCCTTGTATCTGTACGCATACCCGATACGGTTACAGAAATAGGCGAAAATGCTTTCAATAATTGTACAAGGCTTAAAGAAATTACAATTCCTGATTCTGTAACGGCAATCGGGAACGGTGCTTTCAGATATTGCCAGAATATTATTACTGTAAATATGTCTGATAATATTGAAACCATTGGAAACAGTGCATTTTATAATTGTGAATCCCTCCTTGCAATTGAATTTCCTGCTTCTGCAAAGAGTATCGGAAATCAGTGCTTTTATGACTGCAATGCACTTACAAGAGTAATACTTCCCGATAATATTGTGTTAGGCGAGGCTGCTTTTCAGTATTGTGACGTGATTGAAGCTCTCAATCTGCCTGAAAATGTTACTCTTGGCTCACGGGCATTTGCAAATTGTGGAAATCTCAATAAAGTGACATTTGAAGGTACAACAGCTGTACTTGGAAGTAGTGTGTTCAATACCTGCCACAAATTACAGTATGTGGTTTTCCCCGAAAAGCTTGAACAGATTCCGAACAGTTGCTTTGCTTACTGTACCTCACTTGAGTCTATTTCTCTGCCCTCATCTGTAAAGAAAATCGGAAATGAAGCGTTTTACCATTGTGGAAAGCTTGTTTCAATTGAACTTCCTGACGGAATAACACTTGGTAATTATACTTTTTATTATTGCGGTGCTCTTACAGATGTAACTTTCAGCGGACGATGTGAAGCTATCGGCAACAATTGTTTTGCCAATACTGCTATACAATCATTTGTAATTCCCGACGGATTAAAGACTATTGCTGAGTCCACATTTAATGAGTGCAGAAGTCTTAAGAAAGTGACATTCAATGATGAGCTTGAGGTTATCGGGAGTACTGCATTCTATAACTGTAATGCGCTTACAGAGATTTCACTTCCTGATACACTTGTGTCAATAGGTTCAAGAGCATTCGGAGCAACAGGTCTTGTTTCAATTGCTATTCCTGACAGCGTTGAAACAATGGGCGGAGGATGTTTTTATAGTTGTACTGCTCTTAATGATGTAAAACTTCCAGCAAATATAAAGGAGCTTGGCAGCAACAGTAATTATGGATTTTTCCAGAATTGTACATCTCTTGAAGCAATTACACTACCTGAAAAAATTATATCTCTTGGAGATTACGTATTCCGTGAGTGTACAAAGCTTAAATCAATAAAGCTTCCTGAGGGAGTAACAACTATTCCGAATTACGCTTTTTATAACTGTGATTCTCTTGAAAAAGTGGAGATATCAAAAGATGTAAAGCATATAGGCAGCTATGCATTTGCTTACTGTGAAATTCTTGCAGAGGCAGTTCTTCCCGAAAAGCTGGAAACAGCAGGTGAATATACATTTTATAATTGTCCTAATATTAAATCAGTTACAGTCCCTGCAAGTCTGAAAACTATACCTGCGTCTATGTTCCGGTATATGGAAAATCTTACGGAAGTAATAATCCCAACAGGAGTTACATCAATAGGAAACGAAACATTTTATGAAAGTACTTCCATTGAAAAAATAGTACTTCCTGATACTGTTACAGAAATCGGAGCAGGAGCATTCAATAATTGTACCGCCCTTAAAAGTATAAATATTCCGTCGGGCGTTACTGCAATTCAGAGCAGCACATTCAGAAATTGTTCTTCTCTGGAGAGCATTAAAATTCCCGACGGTGTTACAACTATAGGTGACTGGGCAATTGCAGATTGTACATCTCTTAAAACTTTCGATATGCCTGATTCTGTTGTCACTTTGGGTGGTGCTGTATTCTATAATTGTACAGCTCTTGAATCAGTAAAGCTTTCGGAAAATATCACATCATTTCCAAGTATATATGTTCATTGGCATGGATACTATGGAACCTTTGAAAGATGTTCTTCCCTTACAGATATTATCATCCCTGAAAGCGTTACTGTACTTGGAATGGATGCTTTTGCATATTGTGCTAAACTTAAAGATATCAAAATCCCCACAAGTGTTACATCAATGAGTGGAGGAGCATTTTATGAATGTACATCCCTTGTAGAAATAGAAATTCCTGAAAGCGTTACTGCAATTGAATATCAGACATTTCAAAACTGTACATCACTTACAGATGTTATTATTCCTGAAACTGTTACCTCAATTGGATATGATGCTTTCAGAAATTGTCCTGCAATTAAGGAAATCACACTTCCGGAATCACTTACAAGTCTTGGCTACCGTGCATTTTACCAATGCACATCACTTGCTGAAATAACAATTCCAAAAGGAATTGCAATACTTGAAAGCGCAACATTCAGTGAGTGCAGCTCATTGTCGAAAGTTGTATTCGCTGAGGATTCACAGCTTACAGAAATTCAGAATGAAGCGTTCTGGGGGTGTTCTTCACTTAAAAAGATTACTTTACCAAAGACAGTTTCAACGATTCGTTCAAGTGTGTTTAATAATTGTGGACTGGAATCAATTACAATACCTGAATCTGTTATAACAATGGAACATGAAGTGTTTGCAAACTGTGCGTCACTTGAAACAGTAAATATACCAGCTTCACTTACGTCGCTTTCTTATAGAGTTTTCAATAATTGTACTGCACTTAAAACAGTGGAATTTGCAGAGAAATCAGTGCTGACTTCAATTGGAACAAGTACATTTTCAAACTGTACTTCCCTTGAAAAAATTACAATTCCTGATTCTGTATCCTCTTTGGAATCAAATGTGTTCAACAAATGTACTTCACTCAATGAAATAACTCTTTCAAAAGCTCTTACATCAATTCCGGAAAATAGCTTTTATGGATGTACAGCACTTAAAGAAATTACAATTCCCGAAAATGTAAAATCAATTTCGACAAATGCATTTTATGGCTGTGACTCATTGAAAAAAGCTGTAATCCTCACTAATGTATCAACAATAGCTGATAAGTCAATCGGATATAATGCAAATGGACTTCTGCCTGAATTTGTAATTTATGGTTATTATAATACAGTGGCAGAGGAGTACGCAGTTAAAAATGAAATACCATTTGAATTATACGGCGAAAGAGATTATTCAAAACTTTGTGTAAACTATTATGTCAAGGGCGATGGTATAATAATTACAGACGGTGATCCTGAAGCTGAAAAGCTTGTTATTCCAGATGAGATTGAAGGACTGCCTGTTGTAGGCATTCAGGCTTATGCGTTCAAAAACTGTGAAATGAAAAGCATAACCATTCCTGAAACCGTTACTGTAATTGAAAAAGGAGCATTTTTAAATTGTGAAAATCTTGCAGCTGTATCTATTCCAAATGGTGTAACTGCAATTTCTGAAAGTGCCTTTGAAAACTGTAGCTCACTTGTATCTGTAACAGGTTATGAAAACCTTGTATCTGTAGGAAAAAGGGCATTTTATGGCTGCGCAAAGCTTGAAAGTTTTACATTGCCAGCTGTATTTACTACGTTCGGTGAATATTCGTTCAGCGGCTGTGAGTCTTTGAAGGAAATGGATTTCACTCCGGTTGCTACGAATTTCAATATTCCCGAATATGCTTTCTATGGCTGTAAATCACTGGAAAATGCAACATTCTCCGACCGTATCAGCACTATTGGTAGATATTCATTTGCAGGCTGTGAAACATTGAAAAGCATTGAAAGAACTGAGGCAAATGGAACTGTTTATTTAAGCGATTATGCCTTCCTTGACTGTCCTCAATTGACTGATGTTGATTTTGGATTAATGTATTTATATTCTCGCAGTATCGGATATGTAAGTGTTGTCGATGAAAACGGAGGTACAAATTATAAAGTCATTGATGATATGATTTTAAGGGCTCCTGTAAATTGCAATGTTCAGACGTATGCTATAAACAATGGTATGGCATATATACCTACAGCTGGTATTGAATATGATGAATGTGAGGACAGCATTACAATAACAAAGTGGACTAACACCAATAACGATATTACAATTCCGTCATATATAAACAGAAAGCCTGTTACTGTAATAGGAAAGAGTGCATTTAAGGGGATTAACAGTCTTGATGAGGTGTATCTGCCGTCAACACTGAAAGAAATTCAGAGTTACGCATTTATGAACAGCTCAGCCAGATATATTTCTATTCCTGCAAGTGTTGAAAAAATCGGAAACAAGGCATTTTATAATTCAAGATATGGCAATGGCTTAACCTCCGAATTTATAATTCTTGGTGACGGAGTGCTTTACGATTATAACGGTACTTCGGAGGATGTAGTAATTCCTGAAAATGTTAAGCGAATCGGAAATGACGCATTTGCTTATCATTCGGAAATCAATGAAATTACACTTCCTGAAAGTATTACAGAGATTTGCGACGGTGCTTTCTATCGCTGTACATCAATTGCCAGAATTGTATTGCCCGACAGTGTGAAAAGCATAGCTGTGGGTGCGTTTACTGACTGTAGTTCTCTTAAAACTGTTGTAACAGGAAAAGGAATTGAAACAATTGGTGAATACGCCTTCCATAGTTGCGGAAATCTTACATCATTCTATGGATATGAAGAAACCTGCACAGTTGAATTTGCCAAGGCAAACGGATATTACTTTGAAGTTCTTGAAACTGAAACAGAAGCAGAAGAAAATGAAACTGAAAGTGCTGTATAACAGGGCTTTCTGACAACTTAAAAGAGTATATGTGCGATTATGTACATATACTCTTTTTTCGGTTGTCAACTATCATTTCAAGCAGATTAAAAAAATTTATTGGAAAACCCCTTGCTTTTTTTCTGCAAATGATGTATAATATAAATACAATTTAACAGACGGGAGCTTGTGTTACAGGCTGAGAGGGAGGTATAACCTCCGACCGATAACCTGATTTGGATAATGCCAACGTAGGGACGACTGTAAAGCACTGACGCTTGCACGTCGGTGTATTTTTATGCCTTTAAACGGAAGCTATCGGAATCGGTAGCTTCCGTTTTTTGTTTTCCGCCTGTTAGTTGAAATAATTTTATGGAGGAATTATATGTACAAAACACAAATGGAAGCCGCAAGAAAAGGAATTATTACAAAGGAAATGGAAGCGGTTGCGGCTAAAGAATACCGCACAGCAGAGGAAATCCGTGACCTTGTGGCAAAGGGGCAGGTTGCAATATGTGCAAACCGACTTCACAAGTGTATTGAACCCAACGGTGTAGGCTCAATGCTCCGCACAAAAATCAATGTAAATCTCGGTGTATCCCGTGACTGTAAGGATTATGACATTGAAATGGAAAAGGTAATGACAGCTGTGAATATGGGAGCAGAAGCAATTATGGATTTGTCTTCACATGGTAATACGCAGCCGTTCAGACAAAAGCTTGTTGCGGAATGTCCTGCAATGATTGGCACAGTTCCCGTTTATGACAGCGTAATTCATTACCAGCGTGACCTTGCCACTTTGACCGCAAAGGATTTTATTGATGTAGTAAGACTTCACGCTGAGGACGGAGTGGATTTTGTAACGCTCCATTGCGGAATTACACGCAAAACCATTGAGCAAATCAAGCAGCATAAGCGTAAGATGAACATCGTATCCCGTGGCGGTTCTCTTGTATTCGCATGGATGTGTATGACAGGTAATGAAAATCCCTTCTATGAATATTACGATGAAATTCTTGACATCTGCCGTGAGTATGATATGACAATTTCCCTTGGTGATGCCTGTCGCCCTGGCTGTCTTGCTGATGCAAGTGATGTATGTCAGATTGAAGAATTGGTGCGGCTTGGTGAACTTACAAAAAGGGCATGGGAAAAAGATGTACAGGTTATGATTGAAGGTCCGGGACATATGCCCCTTGACCAGATTGAAGCAAATATGAAAATTCAGCAGACAATCTGTATGGGTGCTCCCTTTTATGTTCTCGGTCCTCTTGTAACCGATATTGCTCCCGGATATGACCATATAACATCGGCTATCGGTGGTGCGGTTGCGGCGGCAAGCGGTGCGGCTTTTCTTTGCTATGTAACCCCTGCTGAACATCTTGCACTTCCCAATGTAGACGACGTAAAACAGGGTATAATTGCTTCTAAAATAGCCGCACACGCTGCCGATATTGCAAAGAAAATTCCACACGCAAGGGATATTGATGATAAAATGGCTGACGCTCGCAGAAACTTTGACTGGGATACGCAGTGGGAATGTTCCATTGACACCGAAACTGCAAAGGCTATCCGTGACGATAGAAAGCCTGAAATTGAAGAAAGCTGTTCCATGTGCGGAAAATTCTGTGCTGTAAGAAGTATGAACAAGGCTCTTGAGGGCGAATATATTGATATTCTGTGAGGTGTAAACAATGGTAAAAATCAATGGCGAAGAAGTGAATGCCGCAGGAAAAACAGCCGCACAGTATCTTACCGAAAGCGGCTATGACTTAAAACGTGTAGCAGTTGAACTGAACGGCGATATTCTGCCAAAATCCCAGTACGAAAGCACTGTTTTAAAGGATAGCGACTGTGTTGAAATTGTAAGCTTTGTGGGAGGCGGCTGATATGACAAAGGAAGAATGGTACAGTGTGCTTGAAAATCGGCATGGAGCAGATTTACAGCAGAAATTTTCATCAGCGTATGTTGCGGTATGCGGACTTGGAGGACTTGGTTCAAATGTAGCATTATCTCTTGCAAGGGCTGGTGTGGCAACGCTTTTGCTCATTGACTTTGACAAGGTAGATATTTCAAATCTGCATCGCCAGCAATATGCCGTTTCGCAGCTTGGAATGTTTAAAACCGAGTCTATGAAGCAGACTATTTCAGCAATTGCACCATACTGCAATGTCATTACACACATGGTAAAGCTTACAGAGGATAATCTGTCATTATTATCCCATTGCGACGTAATCTGCGAATGTTTTGACAATGCGGAGTGCAAATCAATGCTTGTTAATGGAACTGTTGAAAGGTATCCTGACAAATACATTATTTCCGCTTCGGGAATGTCAGGACTGCACACAGGCAATACCATAAAGACAAAAAAGCTTGGCAAAAGGCTGTATATCTGCGGTGACGGGATAAGTGACGTTTCAGATGACGGAACGCTTTTCGCTCCCCGTGTAATGCTGTGTGCCGCACATCAGGCAAACACAGTTCTGCGAATCATCGCAGGAGAATTTGAAGTATAGAAAGGATTTGTATTATGAACAATGATAAATTTATTTTAGGCGGACATGAATTCAACTCTCGTTTCATTCTCGGTTCGGGAAAATATTCAATGAAACTTATTGAAGCTGCTGTCCGTGACGCTGGTGCAGAGATTATTACTCTTGCAGTACGTCGTGCCAATACAAAAGAAAGTGAAAGCATCCTCGACTACATACCAGAGGGAGTAACGCTTCTTCCGAATACATCAGGAGCAAGAACAGCAGATGAGGCTGTGCGGATTGCACGTCTTGCCCGTGAAATCGGCTGCGGTGATTTTGTGAAAATTGAGATTATGCGTGATACAAAATATCTTCTTCCCGACAATCTGGAAACTATAAAAGCAACGGAAATCCTTGCAAAAGAGGGATTTGTTGTACTTCCTTATATGTTCCCTGATTTATATGCTGCACGGGATTTGGTCAACGCAGGTGCGGCGGCTGTAATGCCCCTTGCGGCACCGATAGGCTCCAACAAGGGGCTTGCTGCAAAAGAGTTCATTCAGATACTGATAGATGAAATTGACCTGCCTGTAATTGTTGATGCAGGTATCGGCAGACCATCGCAGGCTTGCGAGGCTATGGAAATGGGTGCAGCGGCAATTATGGCGAATACAGCCCTTGCAACCGCAGGAGATTTGCCGATGATGGCGGCGGCTTTCAAAAATGCAATTGAAGCAGGCAGAAAAGCATATCTTTCAGGACTTGGACGAGTTCTCACAAGAGGAGCTTCCGCTTCTGATCCTCTTACAGGCTTTTTAAGAGATTGAGGTGAAGAAATGGATAACAGATTTTTTGTAGACGGCGAGCATCTTTCACCAGCCGCACTTGAAAAAAAGCATTGCCTTGAAACAAACTCTGCAAGCCGTACAAATCATATGGAATATATGCAGGGCATGGAGCAGATTAAGTCGGATATAATGGATAAGGTGCTGTCAGAGATGAACAGCTACGATTATACAAAGTATACAGCAAAGGATGTGAAGGCGGCACTTGAACACGAAACCTGCACAATAGATGATTTCAAAGCATTTTTATCGCCTGCGGCAGAGCCTTTTCTGGAGTGTATGGCAGAGCGTGCAAGGTTTGAAACATCAAAGCATTTCGGCAATACCGTATATATGTTCACACCTCTGTATATTGCCAATTACTGTGAAAACTACTGTGTTTACTGCGGCTTCAACTGCTACAACAACATCAGCCGTATGAAGCTGAATATGGAGCAGATTGAGCGTGAAATGCAAATAATTTCCGACAGCGGCATGGAGGAAATTCTCATTCTTACAGGTGAAAGCCGAAGTCAGAGCAATGTGGAATATATCGGTGAAGCCTGCAAGCTGGCACGTAAATATTTCCGTATGGTAGGGCTTGAAATTTATCCTGTAAATGTTGACGAGTACAAATATCTTCACCAATGCGGTGCGGATTATGTGACAGTTTTTCAGGAAACCTACGACAGCGACCGCTATTCCGATTTGCATTTGCTTGGTCATAAGCGTGTATATCCTTATCGCTTTGAAGCACAGGAAAGAGCATTAATGGGCGGTATGAGAGGTGTTGCTTTTTCCGCACTTTTAGGTCTTTCCGATTTCAGAAAAGACGCACTTGCAAGCGCTTTGCATGTTTATTTCTTGCAGCGTAAATATCCCCACGCTGAAATGTCGCTGTCATGTCCGAGATTACGTCCGATTATCAATAATGACAAAATCAACCCGAATGATGTAAGCGAGTCGAAGCTGTGTCAGATTTTATGTGCATATAGAATTTTTCTGCCATTTGTGGGGATTACTGTTTCTTCAAGAGAAAGTGAAAGCTTCAGAAACGGCATTGTGAAAATTGCTGCAACCAAGGTTTCAGCAGGTGTTTCCACAGGCGTAGGCGACCACGAAAGCAAATACGAGGGCAAGGAGTCTGACGGCAACGAGGGCGATGAACAGTTTGAAATCAATGATGCACGTTCTCTTGATGCGATGTACAGGGCCATTGCCGCTGAGGGCTTACAGCCTGTACTCAATGATTATATTTATATGTGAGGTAATTATGAAAAAGCTTGATACGACGATGTATTTTATTACAGACAGCACAAATTACAGCGAGGAAGAATTTCTCTGTCGTGTGGAGGAAGCCTGCAAGGGTGGAGTAACACTCATTCAGCTCCGTGAAAAGGAGCGTACAACGAGGGAATATCTATCTCTTGCTGAAAAGGTTCACGAGATTGCAAAGCGTTATGAAATACCACTTATTATTGATGACAGGGTTGATATTGCCATTGCAGTAAATGCGGAGGGAGTTCACGTGGGGCAGTCGGATATGCCTGTTGCAATTGCAAGAAAGCTTATGGGCGAAAACAAAATTGTGGGGGCAACTGCAAAGACTGTACCGCAGGCGCTTGAAGCCTACGAACAGGGTGCGGATTATCTCGGAGTTGGAGCGATATATCCAACAACCACAAAGGTTAAAACCGTGCTGACGTCAGTTGATACGCTGAAAGAGATTGTAAAGGCTGTGCCGATTAAGGTCAATGCAATAGGTGGATTGAACAAGGAAAATATCCACGTTCTGAAGGGCAGCGGAATTGACGGAATATGTGCGGTTTCAGCTATTATGAAAGCAGATAGTCCCTGCAAAGTTGCTAAAGAATTAAGGGAGGCATTCCATGAATTACAGCAAAATTAAAACTGCCTTGACTATCGCAGGGAGCGATACAAGCGGCGGTGCAGGGATACAGGCAGATCTGAAAACAATGCTTGCAAACGGTGTTTATGGAATGAGTGCAACAACTGCACTCACAGCACAGAATACAATGGGTGTAACTGCAATTTCGGAGGTTACTTCCGAATTTCTGGAGCAGCAGCTTGACGCAGTTTTTACTGATATTTTTCCTGATGCTGTGAAAATCGGTATGACTGCAAGTGATAAACTGATTGAGGTTATTGCCGAAAGGCTCAGCTTTTACAAGGCGAAAAATATCGTGGTTGATCCTGTTATGGTTGCAACAAGCGGGGCAAGGCTTATTTCTGAAAATGCAATTGCTGTGATGAAAGAAAAGCTGCTGCCGCTTGCAGCTCTTGTTACGCCGAACATTCCCGAAGCGGAGGTGCTGTCGGGAATAAAGATTACAAGTAATACGAATATGGAAAAAGCCGCATTTCTGATAAATAAAAAGTACGGCTGTGCAGTTCTTCTCAAAGGCGGTCACAGAATCAACGACGCAAATGATTTGCTTTACGAAAATGGAGAAATGACTTGGTTTGAGGGAGTGCGTATAGATAATCCCAACACCCACGGAACAGGTTGTACGTTATCTTCTGCTATTGCTTCAAATCTTGCAAAGGGATATGATTTTAAAACAGCGGTAAGACTTGCAAAAAAATATATTTCGGGAGCCTTATCGGCTATGCTTGATCTTGGAAAAGGCAGCGGGCCGTTAAATCATGGGTTTGGATTGAAGGACATCTCGGAAATCACTTGACATTCAGAGTGACTCAATGTTATAATAAAGGCAACAGTTCTATTGAGATGAGGTGTTGTTTTTGAAAATAGCAATATGTGAGGACGAAAAAATATTTTCAGACAAGCTTTTGAATTTGCTGGGTAATTATTTTAAAAAGCTGAATAAATCCTTTGAGGTAATTGTGCTGACAGACGGCATTCCCCTGATAGAGAAATATCAGAATGGTTACAGATATGATCTTGTTTTTCTTGATATTCAGCTTGAAGTGTCTGACGGAGTGAATATTGCCGCACAGATAAGAGAATATGACAAGGAAACAGCAATTATTTTTGTGACGAGTCTTGAAAACAGAGTTGTTGAGGGATATTCTGTTTCTGCGTTTGATTACATAGTCAAATCAAAGCTTGATGAAAGATTACCATGTGTACTTGACAGATTTATGAAGTACAATAACTCAAAATATCTTACAGTTACGACTATGAATGGCGATACAGAAATAATTTCATACGACGATATTTTATTTATTGAATCTGACGGCAGAGGTACGGCTGTAAATATGACAGGTAATATTATCAGAACATCTTTGTCTGTAAACAAATTTTATCAGCTTTTGCCCCGGGAAAAATTTGTTGAAATTCACAAGTCCATATTTGTAAGGGTAACGAAAATAAAGCGTGTAGGAACGGATAATGTCCTTATGTGCAATGAGAAAATGCTTCCTCTCAGCCGCAGAAAAAGAAAACAGGTGTTATCAGCTGTTATGATAGCTGTGAAGGGCAAGGAAAATGAATAAAAACAGATATCATTACTTCTTTCTCCTTACCGTTATTATAATTGCGGTTATAAACGTTCTTACCGTTTATATGAATATCAGTTCGCAGGAATATGTATCCTACGGTTCTGTATCGGTGAGAAAAAGTATGCTCAATACCGCAGGAGAAATTCTTTCGTCCTATGATAATAGTGAATATCCTGATGCAATTAAGAAAATGCAGGAAGAATACGATTTTTACGTTGAATATATCAATGCCTTGCAGGTTCTTGAAGATAAAGCTATGACCAGATATTCAAAGCAAAGTGCCACAAGAATAAAGGCGGAGCAGCTTGTCAGCAAGCACAATATCACGGAAAGTCAGGCGAGGACTGAAATGGAGCTTCTGGATTTCTGTATTGAACGTCTTGAATATTCTGTCAGCTACGGGGATTATATATCAGACCTCAATAGTAATATAGCCAATATTTCCGGTACCGGAATATTTAATGATACTGCGAAAAAGCAAGCTGTCAAGGCGAAAAATGATTTTTATGGACTTGATGAAATAAAAATAAGTGCGGCTCCTGATATAAGTATTAACCTGCTGTTTTCAGACAGAATAACAGATATTCTTGTGGTTGCAATGTCGGTTGTATGCTCTTTGTTCTTTTCTCTTAAATCCCGTATGACATTCAATGAATTTTCTGTGGGGAAAAGCAGGGCATTAGCTTCTGTATGTATTCTTATACTTGGCATTGTTGCCGCTTATTCAGCCAATGTTTATATTATTGAGTCGGAAATCGGACTTGGTGATCTCAGCCGTTCAATTCAGTCTGTAGCGGAGTACCGTTCCTGTCCCTATGCAATTTCTGTTGGTACACTGATAATTATCAGAGCTTTTTTCAAGACTGCGGCGTGTGTGATACTATATCTTCTGTGTACGAAAATACTCCTTTCACGAAGTAAAATTAAAAAGACAATATGTATAATACTGCCTGTTGTAGTGGAAATATTGTTGATTTGTCTGAACTCCCGTATAAGATATACCATTCTGTTCAAGGCGGAAAGTATATTCGGGAAATACAATATTTCGCCTGTTTTCGGAGAATATGCAGATACCTCAGTGATTATTACGGTTCTGTGTATTGTATTTTTTCTGTTCGCAGTTATAGCTGTGAAAAAAGAAATTGACAATACATTACTGATAGTCAAGGAGCAGGCGGAAAAGCGATACTATGATGAAATAAATACAAGATATTCCGAAGCACAGATAATTCGCCATGATATGAAAAATCACCTTACTGCCATAGCCATTCTTCTTGATAATGGAAAAGTAGCTGATGCACGCATGTATCTTAAAGAGATTAATTCTGAAATGGACAGCTCAAAGCTTCCGATGAAAACGGGATTATCTGTTCTTGACGCTCTCCTTTTCAAGAAGTTTGATACTATGAGGAAAGAAGGAATTGAGTTGAATGTAACTCTTGAATCAGATTTGTCTGAAACAGGAATATCAGAATACGAACTGTGCAGCGTTTTCGGAAACGTACTTGATAATGCCTATGAAGCGTGCTGTATGCTTCCCGATGATGATAAAACGGTGACTATGTCGGTAAGGCGACAGCTTGATATGCTTTGCATTTTCTGCGAGAACAGATACAAGGAAATAAATCAGGATCTTTCAACCCGTAAAAAGGATAAGAAACATCACGGGCTTGGACTTCGCAGTATAAGACGTATCGCAGAGAAGTATGGCGGAACTCTTGATATAAGCCTTGAAGATAATGTTTTCAAGGTATCTGTATTGATGAATCTGACAAAGGGTATTGTTAAAAACTGACCGCTTCTGCGTTAAAAACGACCACTTCTTCAAAAGTGGTTGTTTTTTTGACGCTTTGATATTATAATACAAATATGGCAATTTTGAGGAGGAAAGCATGAAATTCAGAATGCTTGCAATAATCTTAACGGTGATGATGACCTTCAGCGGATGCGACGGAAATAACAGCAGAAAAGAACAGACAGAGCTTCCGTCTGACACACCTTATTGCAGAAATATCATGGAAACGGAGAACGGATATTATTACAATGTGGCAAGAACGCTATCCCTGCGTTACGCTGATAAGGAAACAGGTAATGATGTTTTTCTGTGCGGCAAACCTGATTGTATGCACGATGGAGATGAAAACTGTACAGCAACCTACAATAACATTATAGTTTCTGAACCCGTGCTGTATGAGGATTATATTTATTTTACGACTTTAACCTGTACCAAGGATAAAATGGGGTGTTCGCTTTACAGGGCGGCACCAGACGGCTCATCTGTTGATAAGGTAGCAGATATTGCAGAAGTGGAGAAATTACCTAAAAGCACATTTTTTCCCGATGCAAACTGTAACTTTATCATTCATAGGGGATATGCTTATGTGCCCTATTCTATAGGCTGGTCATACTTTGACTTTATACAGTCCGGTCTGGCAAGAGTGGATATACAGACAGGTAAAAGTGAAATAATAACCAGTTGTAATGAATACAGGGGATTTTCAAGCTGTGACATTATTGCAGGCTGTGGAGATTATGTCCTTTATCACGATTGGAGGTATAAAACCGCATCTGAAAATGAGTTACCATTTTGTAGGTATAATATCAAAACAGGTGAAATAGATACTATTATTGATGATGAAAACAGTGAAAATCTGACGCTTGCCTGCATTGGTGATAATGAGGTATACTTCACGTATTTTGATGCTGAAAATGAGATTACCATGTTGAGGGCTTATGACGTTGAAACCGCTGAAAGAAAAACACCCGAAATCAATACGGGAGAGAGAGCAATAACCGGCGATATTCTCTGCTATGATGAGAAGTTTTTCTTTCAGAGTAACAACGATATAAAGGTGATAAATAAAAAAGGTGAATTGCTTGGTAAAATCAGCATAAAGAATATCAATAAGACAAGGTACTACAATGAAAGGGAAATTGATATTTCAGACGGCAAATTGTATATAATCGTATGGGTTAGCGAGTCAAAGGATTTTGCAACGACAGGATACGTATACTGTTGTTATATTGATGATATTTTATGCGGAAATGCTGAATGGGAAAAAGCTTACACTAAGAACAGCTGGACTGAATACTGGGACGACGATCCAATGAATAAAGCAATTCAGAAAAATGCTACTGACACCTCAAAAGATTAATGGCGATACCCCTTTTTGCAAGGCCCTTGGGCGTGCTTTATGTGGTGTGGCCTGAACTACAAAAAGGAGAAATTCGATGAAAAAGACACTTGCATTTTTAATTGGACTGACAATGCTTGCACAGATGACAGCATGCAGTCCCGAAACAAAGCCAGAGGACGAAACTGTATCCGATACTTCTGTATCTGATACCACCACCGCATCGACTGAAGCGGATGAAACTGAATGGGAATATGTATATCAGAAGTATGCCGCAATGACGGTAGAGGAAATTGTAGCTGAACTGACATTGGAACAGAAAGTAGCACAGATGTTACAGCCTGCTGTGTATAATATCACAGAGGAGGATATGCTTACATATGATTACGGCAGTATCCTTTCACAGACAACCTGCCTTGATGCAGCTTCATGCCGTGAAGTTGTGGACGGTTTCCAGCAGTCTGCTATTGATTCAGAAACAGGAATCCCGTATGTGTACGGTCAGGACGATGTTCACGGTGTAAATTACTGCCTCAACGCAGTTTATTTCCCCCACAATATCGGACAGGGTGCAGCTAACAATGAAGAACTTGCATATCAGGTGGGACTTATCACAGCGGATGAAGCAAAGCTTTGTCATTGGCTGTGGAACTTCTCTCCCTGTGTAGCACAGTCCGTTGATCCACGCTGGGGAAGAACCTACGAGTCGTACGGCTCTGATGTTGAAACAATCAAAAAGCTCAGTACTGCATATACAAAAGGTCTTATTGACGGAGGTCTGATTGCCTGTGCAAAGCACTTCTTCGCCGACGGTAACGTTGTATACGGTACAGGCGAGCAGACAGAGTATGATATGCTTATTGACCGAGGTGACGCACAGCTTACAGATGCCGAAATAGCAGAGCAGCTTGGAATATATCAGGAGCTGATAGACGCAGGTGTACAGACAATAATGATAAGCCACTCATCACTTAACGGCGTTAAGATGCACGAAAACAAAGAGTACATAATGAAGCTCAAGGATGAAATGGGCTTTGAGGGCTTTATCGTAAGCGACTGGGGTTCTGTTGGCAATATATCAGGTGCTACATATGAGGAACAGATAATCAAGAGTGTTAATGCAGGTATTGATATGCTTATGGAAACTGACCGTTTTAATGAAGCATACGATATTATCATCGACGCGGTAAACAGCGGTGAAATAAGTGAAGAACGTATAAACGACGCTGTTACAAGAATTATCAGAGTCAAGAAGAACGCAGGTATATTTGATGATCCGCTCTTTGAAAACTTAAAGACAGAACAGAAAGAAACAGGCTCACTTGAATACAGAAAGGTAGCTGAACAGCTGGTAGAAGAAAGCCTTGTTCTTATCAAAAATGAAAACAGCGTTCTTCCTCTTGAAGAGGGGGCTAAGGTTTATATAACAGGTCCTGCGGCTGATGACGGACGTGTACAGTGCGGCGGCTGGACTATCGACTGGAACGGTGCGTACACTTCCGAGGTTGAGGGTGTAACTACAATTCTGGAAGCTTTTGAAAGATACGCCGATGATTACGGAATTGAAGTAATCACCGATTCAGAAGAAGCTGAAAACGCTGATGTTGTACTTCTTTGCGTAGGTGAGGAATCATATGCAGAGTGGTGCGGCGATACAGAAGATCTGGAACTCTGCGGTGCACTTGGACTTTCAGGCAACGATGAAGCAATTGAAGAAGTAAAGGGACTTGATAAGCCTACAGTTACTTGTATTGTAGCAGGCAGAAATGTAATTATTGAGCCTGAGGATTATGCAGAATGGGACAGCGTTGTTATGTGCTATCTTCCTGGTTCAGAGGGCAAGGGCATATCTGATGTGCTCTGCGGATGTGCTGATTTCAAGGGTAGTCTTCCTGCTCCTTGGTATGGTTCTGTTGATGAAATCGGAACAGAGGAATGTTTCCTTGAATATGGCTACGGTTTATCATATGGTGATGGATTTACCGCACGCACAGAGCCCGAAACAGTACTTGACAGCCCTGCTGGAAACGCTGACATTGATTCAATGGAAGGCACAAGCTACACAAAGGGACTTTATAAGGACGGCGTATATGTCAACGAGTGTGCAGGTATTAAAGTGAATGTGCCTGAGGGTTATATGGAAAGCAGTGATGCAGAATTGCAGATGTGCAAGACCTCGACGGTATCGCAGTGTACTGATGAAAAGGACAGAATTCGTGAAGAAGCAAGAACTTATGATAAGATGTTCGGCGGTGATACAGGATATTATTCCTTTGAATTTATAAACACTGAACTTGGTATTCCTGATGATTCAGACTATACAGAAGAAGAGTGTGTTAACGATTTTCTGAGTTTTATTTCCGGAATAGCAAAATCACAAGGTCTCACTCCTGAAATTGAAGATGCTGTGAAGGTTTCTGTTGGCGGACAGGAGTTTTACAGAGGAGCCTGTGCGGTTTCATTCGGAACTGAAAAGCAAGTAAACTATATCTATGCAAGAAAAATAGATGATAATCTGATGTTTGCCATGGATTTATGCACTATTGATCCTGATACTACTGTGGAGGATATAGAGAAGGTGTTCAGCTAAACTTCTTCTCTTTATAAACAGTAAAAACAACACCGCATATGAAAAATATGGAGATAATTATTGACTGATATAAGGGCACCAAATTATACAATAACCATACAAAAACAGGCGTACGCAATTTTCTTTGCATACGCCTGTTGTCATATTATCTCTTGAATTTAAAAGCAAAAATCAGACCGCCTGCAAGCAGTAAGGCAGATACAGCAAGAAGAATAATCGAAAGGGTATTATTCTGTGTGCCGCCGCCACTGCCCTGTGGGAACTGCATATTGCCACCAAAATCGGGCATTCCACCGTTTCCGCCGAATGGGTTCTGCTGTGCATTGCCATCATTTTTCTTTTCTGCTTCCTGCTGTGTTACATCTGTGGTGTCTTCTGACCGGGTATCATTATTCTGATTATCAGTATTGCCAAAATCAGGCATACCACCGCCAAAGCCTTCTGGCATAACAGGATTTCCGTTTTCATCTGTTGTCATTTCAAAATCACCGAAATCAGGCATTCCTCCGCCGAAACCACCCTGTGGCATTTCACCGCTGAAACCGTCAGGAGGAGTCATTCCACCGAAGCCGCCCTGTGGCATTCTGCCACCGTTATTAGCCATAAGTCTTATATTTGATGTCTGTGTAATAGTAACGCCTGTTGTATTTTCAGCAGGAGCCGCTGATTTATTACGCTGACCTCTGCCGCCGAAATTTCCCTTGTCCATTCCGCCGCCGAAGCCGCCTTTTCCGCCCATATTCATCGTTCCCATATCGGAAATTGTGAGTGAAGAAGCGTCTATAAGTGCAGAATCATCAGCGTTCTGTCCCTCTGTTGTGGAGGGAATAGTACCGTCAAGCTGTCCCTTTACACTTTCGCTGCGGAGCTGACAGAATGTACGGAGAGTTGCAACGCCCTTTTCAAATTCTTCATAGGTGCAGAATTTTGTAGGATCTTTTTCCACGTATTCAGAAATCAACCCATAAGTATTATCAATAATTCCTGTTATATCAACTTCTGCAAGAAATTCAGCAAATAAGCTGTGGTACATTTCCGTATACTCATCATCGCTGAAAATCCAGCCAACCATGGGACGCTCACTCATATCCCCTGAAACGGGTGTATCAATGGGTGCATTTACCTGCCCTGTTGAATCAGCACCCATAAATGTACCGTAGGCAAGGTTGTAATCCCACGGGAGCATTGAGAACTGACCGTCTTTCTCGTAAAGATAATAGTTGTGAATCATTGAGCCTGTGTAGCTGTCGCCGTTGCAGACAAAGTTATGCACCACGAAATAGCGGATAACCTTTTCAATGTCAACGACTTCCTCAAGATTTGTATACTCGCTTAAATCTTTCAGCGAAGCAATAAGTCTGTCCTTGTCTGCCTTTGTGATATCAGTTTTTGCGCTATTGAAAATGTTGGAATAGCTGTCATAATTATCATCGGTATAATGGAGCTTTACGTCGTCATTTCCCATTCCGAAGCCACCGAAACCGCCCATATCAGGCATTTTGAATTCGCCGTTTTCCATAGCGGAGAAATCGAAATCTTCGGGAATTTCCATTCCTTCGGGCATCTGGAACATACCACCCTGCATATCGGGAGGCATCATTCCGCCAAAACCGCCCTGCATATTTCCGCTGTTATTTTTTTCTTCTGCGGAATTCGTATTTTCATCGGAGTCGGATTTTTCTGCAAAGTTATTTATATCAAAATCCTTCCCATTTCCCCTGCCGCCTCCGAAATTCATACTGTCGGGCTTGTAAAGATTGCCGTAATTACTGCCGTAGTTACGCTGTAAAAACGAATTCTCAACACCTTCAACTGCAAGATATAGTCCCCAGTCCTCGCCGTTTACAGTAATATATGCAAAACTGCAAAGAGGAGCATTTGCACCGAATTCATTCATCATCTGATATGTCAGATAATCCTTCATATATGTGTTATCCTGAATGACATTGTTCAGACTCAGCTTATCAAGACCATGATAGCTTTTGTTTTTGTCGTACTGGTCAAATTCAACTTTGAAGCTGTATCTCTCGCTGTCCATAGATGAAACGGTACTGAGGGAGGTGTTGCCCTTGCCTCTTATACCCACATTTCTGAACGCTTCACCGTCAATTATTACAGAACAATCGGAATATACCTCGCTTTGTGCTGTGGTGAGAAATTCGTCCCAGTCATCTATTACAATATCAATTGTATGAACCTTATCTGTATCAAAAAGCCGTTCCTCATAGCCCATTGCATTAGCAGTCCGCCCGATACCAAGAGCAGAACCGTTCATAAGTACAGCCGTCAATGCAACACATATCACAATTGCAATAATACAGATGCGGTCAATATTCTTATGTGTAGACATAATATCACCTTAACCCATATAATCGCCGTTGTAGCTTACGAGTACAGCGCTGTGAACGCCGTTCATATCAGCGATATTGTTGATGAAATCGGTGTTATCATCTTTAAGACGGATTTCCATATTGAGTTCAATTTCACCCTTCTGTGCAGATTTGCTCTTTACTACACAGCGTTCTGTCCTTTCTCCGAGGAATTTGTTGACCTGAGCTTCAGCGTCGTGATTTTCACAGCGTACTACGACGATATATGGATGTGTATGTGACTTCTTGTTAACAAATACAAGAAGAATCACACCGATAATAACGCTTCCGATAACTGCAAGATGAATCATACCTGCCGCAAGAACGATACCCACGCCGATTGACCAGAAAAGAAATGCAATGTCAAGAGGTTCTTTGATTGCTGTACGGAAACGGACGATGGACAACGCACCCACCATACCGAGTGAAAGCACAACATTGCTTGTAACTGCAAGAATAACTACCGTTGTAATCATTGTGAGGGCAATAAGTGTAACACCAAAGCTTGAAGAATACATTACGCCGTTGAATGTCTTTTTGTAGACAAGGAAAATGAAAAGTCCCAGTCCGAAAGCAAGCACAAGGGCAATTGCCATATCGAGAATGCTTACGCTTGTCATTGTTTCAAGAAAGCTTGATTTGAAAATGTCATTGAAATTCATTGGTTTTATCTCCTTTAAATTTATTAGCCATATATACGGCATACTGCATATTTTGAGAAAGCGGCTGTACGCCTGCTTTCAAGCTGAACAATATCACGGATGACAGATGGTAGGAATTCATCCCATTTAACTTCAAGTATGATTGGTACGTTTCCTGCGGGAATTGTAATACAATGGGGATTGAGAAAATCCGTGCAGTAAAGTCCTGTGCGTATGTCGTAATCCAACGTCACACGAACATTACCAGCAGAAAATACAAATGGCTCTCTGGTGTAATCCACGATTGTTTTAGGGCGGAGTCCCTGTGATTTCATTTTGGAGTAAAGCTCCTGCACAAGAGGTCTGTCGCAGTCCGCCATCCAGTCCAGACTACCGTCAACAATTTTCTGTGCTTCTTCTGCTGATAGAACGGCACTCTGTTTGTTGCCGAGTCCGTTTATCTTTGATTTCTTTTCAAGATGAATAAGCGACGTATCGCCGTTATAGTAGCGGATACGGAACTTTTCACGGCAGTTTACACCGTCAATTTTTTCTCGCAGAGCCTTATCTGAAATATTGTCAAAATAAAGGCTTCTGATAAAATATTTCCCATCCACTGCATTTTCATCGGGTTTCATTACTGCTTTTAACCGCTGACGAAGAACAACCATATCCGAGTAATTTATTTCGTGCTTCCATTCGTGTCGGAAATCCATAGCTATCACCTCTTTCCTGTTTATATTTTAACATTTCAAGCTGAATTAACGCTGAAAAGAGTTTCAGCCTATATGGAAGAATTGTGAAAAGATAATGAAAGCTGAAAGCTGAAAAATTTTTCAGCTTGATTTCAGCAAAATGTAGTATTATAATATAAGAGGTGATATTTATGAAAATACTGATTATAGAAGATGAAAAGCTGCTTGCGAAATCTCTCTGCGATTTACTGGAATCCAAGGGCTTTGAAACAGAGGCCGTATACGACGGAAAAAGCGGCAGAGAATACGCAGAACTGGGAATTTATGATTTGCTGATACTTGATGTTATGATGCCCGAAATGGACGGATATGAAGTCGCAAGACGTGTCCGTGCCAATCACTGTGCAACACCTATTCTTATGCTTACGGCAAAATCAAGCATAGAGGACAGAATAGAGGGACTTAATGCAGGGGCGGATTATTACCTTACAAAACCCTTTGATTCAAGAGAACTTCTCGCCTGCGTAAATGCACTTCTCCGCAGACAGGGTGCGCAGATAAATGAACTGAAATTCGGCAATACCTTTCTTGACCTTGAATCGGGAAAACTTATCTGCGGCAAAAAGAATGTACGCCTTTCCGCAAGAGAATTTGACATAATGCGGTTTCTGATGCAGGCAAAAGAAAACAACGTTTCAAAAGAAACGCTGCTTACAAAGGTATGGGGATATGACTCCAACGCTGTTGAAAATCACGTTGAGGTTTATGTGGGATTTCTGCGTAAAAAGCTTCTGAGTATCGGCTCGGATATACGAATTGAAGCGATACGCAGGCTCGGCTATCATCTGGAGGCAGGGAATGATTAAACGGTTAAGACGAAAATTTATTATTGTAAATATGGCAATCGTTACAGTAATGCTTGCGGTCATTTTCGGATTGATACTGTTCTTTACAAAATCAAATATGGAACAGGATAATATCCAGATGCTACGTTCTGTTTCAATGATGCCGATACAACGTGATATGCCTGATAAAGCACCGCAGAAAACGCTGCCCTCGGTCTTTGCAGTCTACAGAACACCTGACAAGGAATATTCAGCATGGGGCAGTGAGGTTGTGGATTTTTCGGATAGCGGGCTTTTATCGGAAATATACAACACGGCTGTGAATAAAGAAAATGAAACAGGTATTCTCAAGGAATACAATCTGCGATTTCATATCAATCACAATCCGAAACATAAAGCGGTATTTTTCGCCGATATATCAGGAGAAATCAAAACCCTCCGACAGCTTGCCTGCACCTGTGGATTTATTGCTTTACTGAGCCTGATTATCTTTTTTGCAATCAGCATACTGCTTGCTTATTGGATAGTAAAGCCTGCGCAGACGGCATGGAATCAACAGAAACAATTTGTTGCAGATGCTTCCCACGAACTGAAAACGCCTCTCACGGTTATAATGACAAATGCGGAAATGCTGCTGGAAGAAAATCATTCAGCGGATAAGAGCATGCAGTTTTCGGAGAGCATACTCACAATGTCAAAACAAATGAGAGGGCTTACGGAAAGCCTTCTGGAGCTTGCAAGAAGTGATAACCGTTCAAAGGAAATCCCCTTTGAGGACTTGGATTTCAGCAATATTATTTCGGAAGCGATACTGCCATTTGAGCCTCTCTACTATGAAAGGGAGCTTTTGCTCAATTGCGATATACAGGATAATATTTCTGTAAAAGGCGACAGTCCGCAGCTTTGCAGGCTTGCGGATATTCTTCTTGACAATGCGATGAAATACTCCTATCCGAATACAGCTGTGACAGTCAGCTTAAAAAAGCACAAGGATTACTGTATTTTCTCTGTTTCAAGTCACGGCGACACAATAACAAAACCCGATTTAAAAAATATTTTCAAGCGTTTTTATCGTGTTGACAAGGCGCGTAGTGAAAATCAAAGCTATGGTCTTGGACTTTCAATTGCTGAAAGTATTACAAAAGAGCATGGTGGCAGAATATGGGCTGAGAGTGATAATGGAATCAATGTGTTTAAGGTGAAGATGAACATCAAACAACTGTGATTACATTAAACCCGGAGATTTCGTAAAAATATCAGGCTGACGCAGGTATGCATCTGCTATTAACAGTTGAAAACGGTATGAAACAGAATGAATTGCTTACAGCCGCTTCAAATGAAGGGGTGAAAGTATATGGGCTTTCAGAGTATTTATTCATTTCCTGTATCTGATATGCCGGAAAACGTGATTGCTGCCGGATTTTCAGGTCTGAATGAACAACACCTTATATTAGGAGTGAAAGCGCTCGAACGTGCATGGGCTAATAATTTATAATTATTTGTCGCAGTAAACGTTTGTAAAATGACGGCAATAAGTAAAAAAATCGGCTCGGTGCTGATAATTTTCGGCATGGCTATTTTCCTTTGCCTGAACTGTATAAGCACAGTAGCTTCAGCAAAAACAAAAGGAAAGCTGACCATGATATGCGAGTGCGATGACAAACCCGTACAAGGTCTGAAATGGAACTTATACCGAATTGGCTCAATGAGTAACGGAAAAATTATTCTTGAGGG
>JAFYUM010000024.1 GCA_017558505.1 Ruminococcus sp.
GTAATAGTTATTTTCTTCTTTCAATTCCGGATTTTCTGTAAAATTCCGCTTTATCCTTATACATAGCCATTTCTGCTTCGTGAAGAATTTCGCCAACATCTTCACAACTTGACTCTTTCCATGAAAATCCTACAGCAAGCGGAACTTTTTGTTCAGCAATAGTATCTCTGAATTGTTTTTCACGGGACTCAAATTCACCTTTGCTTATACAGGAGCATAGAGCAAGTAATTCATCACCGCCTATACGGAAAACACCGTAATCTTTATAAAAATCATTCAGGAAGCTGCTGCACCGCTTTATAAGAGCATCGCCTGCAGCGTGTCCCTCATTATCATTAACCCATTTAAGTCTTGTAATATCGCAGTAGACAACACCGATACTCCTGGATTTGTTCATATTTTTGATGTATTTTCTCATGGCATGTCTGTTGCCTATCTTTGTAAGCTGGTCACGGTAGCTCATATCGTGAAGCTCACGAATAAGATTACGCGTCTGAATCTGGGATACTATGAAATATCCTGTAATTTTCAGCATATTTTCGACATATTTTATATCGTTAACAGGCGGATTATCAACACCGTAAAAACCTATAATTTTTCCCTCATGTATCAGAGGAACAACCACAATAGACCTGATATTTTGTATTTTCAAGGTTTCATACTGCTGATAGTTAATCTCTTTTATGGATTCGATATCTTCAATTACAATGGGATTACCTTTCTCAAAAGAGTTATACCAGTTTTCGCAAACTTCAGGTGGAACATTCTGCAGCATATCTTTAGATGGAATAACTCCTTTTGCAACCCACTCATATGTATTATCGTCATGATTAAACTCGTTTTTTTCAAATACATAGGTTCTTTCACCGTCAAGGGTTTTGCCGAGATATTCAAGAATAATATTAATTGCATCATCCGGATTATGTGCCTGCATTGCAGTACGGATTGCCTCATTAACTGTTGCTTCAATGTTTTCGTACTTTCGTATAGCCTTGTTGTATTCCTCCTGCTCGCTTACATCAATTGATATATTAAGTCGGTAAAGCTTGTCATTATACTCAACAATGGTATCCTTTGTAAGAAGATATTTCTTTACTCGGGGATTATATTCCTTATTCTCAACAAATTTACCTTTTGTAAGTTTGTTATTAATACAATTCTTGCATCGGGTTGAATTATTATGAAGTATTTCATAGCATTTTTTCCCCTGTAGTTCCTCACGGGAATTAAGTCCATATGTCTTAAGTGTTTTGTCGTTCATATAAATAAGCTCATCCGTCTCAAGATCACATATATAGACGAATTCGTTTAATGTGTTGAAAAAATTCCAAACTTTTTTCACATCAACACCCCCTTTATATATTCATATATAAATTATACATTATTTTTGTATGTTTGTCAAGGTTTATATAGAAATTTAATAAACCATATTCAATTATCTAATTGGTTATATTAATATTTAAGTTGATTGTCATATTAGATAAAATATAAATCAACCAATAATTGCGGTAGTTTAATCAATTATTGCGATTTAGACTGTAGTTTATTTACAAACCTTAAAGAATATAGTATATTTAATATATACTATAATCTGAATTAATACAATTTAGCTGAAATAATGAATATAGACAAATAATTTCAGCAATTGTATAATTATAATTATAATTATAAAGGAGGAAAAATTATGGTTATCGGAAAAAAACTCACAAGCATCGGAACAGCTATATCCCTCGCTTTAGCGACTTCCGTGCCAATGCTGTCAGCAAATACCCTCAATATTTCTGCAGCAGAAAACGATTACTACTTCAGTGACAATTTCGAATCGGACGAAAATGGCTGGACAGGCAGAGGCGGTGCTGCAGTTGAAAAAAATCAGCTTGCCGCTTATGAGGGTAGAGCATCACTTTATTGCAGCGGCAGAACTGCATCGTGGAATGGTGTATCAAAGGAACTTGATTCCACCGTATTCAAGGCAGGTGAAACTTATTGTTTCAGTGTAAATGCTATGTATGAAAGGGGTTCTTCTACAGAGGAATTCAAGTTTACCCTGCAATATACAAATTCCGAAGGTACTACCGCTTATGACGGTATTGCTACAGCCGAAGTTTCAGAAGGACAGTGGGTGCAGCTTATTAATACAGCATACACAATCCCTGAAGGTTCATCAGATCTTATAATATACGTTGAGACTATCGACACAGAAACAAGCTTCTATATTGACGAAGCAATTGCTGCTCCCGCTGGAACAGACATAGTCGGTGCTAAACCGCTTGTATTTACTCCCGGAGATGTCAACTGTGACGGTAACATTGATGTGTACGACATGATTTTTATGCGTAAGGCTGTTACAACAGGTCTTGATAATAAATATTTCACCAAAGCGGCCGATATTGATAAAAGCGGTGTTTTAGAAGTATCCGACGCAGTTCAGCTTGAACAGTATCTCCTCGGCAAAATCTCTGAATTTACATTCAACGAACCTCCAAAGCCTGATAACAAATGGGATGATTATTCCGAAACAGCTTCAGCACAGTGGATTGATTTTTATGAAAGCTCAATTTACAGTATGGGTAACACCTACCGCCTTACAAAGAAGCTTGAAGATGCGGAAAATGGTAAGAAACTTACAATGGCTTATCTCGGTGGTTCAATAACGGAAGGTAAAAAATATACAACACCTTTCTCAGATTACGTAAAATCCACTTTTGCTACAGGTGGATTTACCGAAGTCAATGCAGGACTTTCCGGTACATCATCCGTTGTAGGTCTTGTAAGAAGTGAAAGTAATATCGTTGAAAAAAATCCGGATATTATTTTTATTGAATTTTCAGTAAATGACCACGAGGATATAATGTACAAGAAATGCTTTGAAAGTGTTATCAAGAAATTCCTTGATTTACCGAATGAGCCGGCAGTCATCGCTCTTATTAACCGTTCAAAAGGTGGATTCTCCAGTCAGGAACAGATGGTAAAGGTCGGCAAAAATCTGGATATTCCGATAATCAGTATGGATAATGCCCTTACAAAGGCATTCAACAGCGGATTTCTCTCCGCAGGTGATTACTTCTCCGATGAATATCACCCTCACGATAAAGGCGGACAGCTTATTGCTGATTGTCTTGCATATTACTTCCGCAAGGCTATGAAAACTGAAAACCGCTCTGAATCCTACACAGTACCTTCTACTGCTGCATATGGCACAGAATATCAGACCTGTAAGAATGTTGATCCCAAGACACTTACAAACTTTAATGCAGGTTCATGGACAGTAGGCAGCGGCTACGGCGGAAATGCACTCCCCTATTCTTATACAGTAAATGGCGGAAGTCCTATGACATTCAAGGCAAACGGTAAGGGCTTCATCGTTGTATTTAAGGCTAACAGTTCAGGTATGGGCAGCATTGATGTAACTGTCAACGGAAAAACTACAAAAATAAGCGGAAATAAGCAGTATTGCTGGGGTGGTCCTGACGCAGAACTCGGCTACTATCAGGAAACATCCGGTGAGCTTGATGTTTCAATTTCAGGTAGCGGAAGCTTTACAATCTGGGGTATCGGACTTATTGAATAAGATATAAAAATGACGTTCATTAAGCAAAATGTCCATATGGAAGTATTTGTGTAAATTATTGAGGGGGAACTTTCTTCAGAAAGTTTCCCCCTCATTATTTAAACACTACTTCCATATGGGTAGTCTGCTCACAGAGCGTCCTTTTTTATAAAAAAAGGCTGTGCATAGAATTATGCACAGCCGCAATACATTACATTACACTTTTCAATTTATTATCAATAATGATAACCGAAATAAACTATAACCTGATTATAGAGGTATAGAAGAATAAATCAGGTTTAAAGGATTACTTTGCAAACTCAGTAATAAGCTTTGCATCGTACTTCTGAATTGCAAGAGCGTCAGAAGCTGTAATTCCTGCCTCACCGTCAACATCAGCATTAGCTGTGCCCTGCTCAGAAAGTGAATACTTGTCGAAGTTGCCAAGGTGCTGATAAATAGCAGCAGCATCTGCGATTGATATAACTCCGTCGTTATTTGCATCACCGAGAAGTGTAGGCTCAATTGTAGGAATTACAGGAGGATCTGTGGGCTCTGTTGTAGGAGGTTCTGTGCCGCCTTCATTTGCATTTTCTGTAAGAGAAATGAGATATGTAAGAGGTGAGTTCCAGTAAATTGTAATCTCATTTGTAGAATAGCTCTCAGCATTATCAACCCAGCACTTAGCAGGAGGTGCGTCAATACAGAATGCAAGTGCAGCGTTATCTTCAAGATTCTGGTTAACACCGCCAACGAGCATACCCTTCATACACTCGCCAACTGCCATTGAAGGTCTGTGGTGAGGAGCAACTGGAGTTGCTGTACCATAGCCTGTTACAAAGCAAGTACCAAGTGGGTTTGTTCCGAGGAGGTAGTTGAGCTGACCCTGTGCAGCAGCCATATACTTCTCATCACCTGTGAGATCGTATGCCTGTGCAAGTACAATACCATAGTTAGCAATTGTCATATTGCTTCCCCAGTGATAAGAGTCAGTAGCAACACCATATGCCTGCTCAGCAGCAACCTCTGCAAGATCATCAGCCTGTGAAATGATAATGCTCTTTGCATTTCCGTATGCAACAGATTCCTTGTCTATACCATCCATTGTAAGGAGTGCAATGTTACCGTAGTCACCTACTGTTGACCAGTCAAGACCTTTCTTGAGCTTTGATGAAATAGCGTCAGCATCAGCAAGATAGCTCTCCTCACCTGTTGCACGGTACATCTGTGCAGCAGCCCAGTAAAGCTCATCCTGAGGATTTCTATCGCCGTACTCACCTGTTACAACGTCAGCAGGGTTTTTATATGTTACTTCGGGATTTGCCTTTGCCCACTCATAAGCCTTCTTAGCAGCAGCAAGGCACTTGTCAGCAAATGCAGAATCAACATCCTTATAGAACTCATAAGCCATAGCCATTGAAGCTGCAAAGTCTGCTGTTGCAGGAGTTGACTTAGGCATTACGATAAGGGGCTTTGTTTCCATTTCAGGCATTACATATCCAGGGAATGTATCACAAGTTACCTTGTGGTAAACGCCACCGTCAGCTGAATCCTGCATCTTGAGCATCCACTCAAGCTCATAGCGAACTTCATCAAGTACATCAGGTGTACCGTTTCCGCTTTCAGGAATACCGATGTTATCGCTGTATGCATTAGGATCTGCCTGGTATGCATAAAGAACGTCAGCAACAGCCTTAGCAGCAGCTACGATATATCTGCCGTAGTCACCTGCATCGTGCCAGCCGCCTGATACTTCAATTTTATCGCTTGTGCCGTAGATTGTAGCCTCTGTGTTGTGACAAGCAACGTGACCGAATGCATCGTCTACAACCTCAGTTCCGCATCTCTGGAGGTAAAGCATTCTTACTGTATCATCAAGAAGTGATGTGTATACATCTTCCTTAATTTCAAAAGCATAGGAATCGTCAAGACCCTCAGCCTTGATTATATACTTACCGGGAGTTGTCAAAGCGGAGAAATCACCGATATAGTTTGTTTCATCAGCGGACGCATTCTCGATAGGGCCTGTCATTTCGCCTGTGAAAACTTCCTTATCTGTAGCTGCATCAACAACTGAGAAACTGCCGCCCTCAGTTCCTCTGAATACAGCGGTTTTCTTAGCCTCAGGTCTGTAACCTACCTGATTGATATTGATAGGACACTCGTAAACTGCTGTATCTTCGTAGTTTACGTTGCTGTCGTCAATAAGTTCAAGGGTTACATTATCAAAATAAAGTGTATGTTCAGGAAGATCCTCGGGATCCTGTTTTTCAACACCGCAGTTGAAGCAGAGCTTGGACATAATGTCTGTTTCTTCTTCCATTACAAACTCTTTCTCAAAAGTCTGCATTTCAGTTGTAACATCACAGCCCATCCATACATATGAACGATAATCACCGCCGTCCATCTGAATCATACCCTCGATGTAACGGTCGACAGTTGACTTAACATCAAAGCTGAAACGGTAAACACCGCCCTGATAAAGCTTGATTGTAGGCTGATTAAGCTGTACAGCATAGTTTACCTTACCACGTTCAACAACGGTAAGAGCAAGCAAACCGTCTTCCTCAGTAAGTGAGTAAGCGCCGCCGCTTTCCTTGTAAACACCCCAGTTCTTTGTGCCTTCGTCCATACCGGGATTTCTGATGATATTGTCAGCAGCAAAAACAGGTGCAGCTGTTACAACGGGCATAGCAGAACCCATGATAACAACAGATGCAAGTGCAGCTAAACAACGCTTGAAATTGCTTTTCTTCATGATAAATCTTTCCTCTCATTTTTATTTTTCGACTTTAAGATGACAAATCAGTGCAGAAATTTATCGTCTTCAGTATTTTTATTGTACAATAATTCTTATTCGCTTGTATATTACTTTCATGACAAAAATGGTAAAATAATGACATTCATTAAAATATTGTTAAAAAGCAGCCCACAAGTGAGCTGCTTTTTGTTATTTTTTATCAATTGATGTTTTTTCATTGAAAATGTATTTTTCTGTTGTTTTTATTGTAAGGCTTGCCACAACCATACCCAGTATAGCTCCGCCAATAATATCAGTGGGAAAATGTACATATAAATACAATCGTGAAAAAGCAATCATTATTGCCATACCAAAAGATGGTATTCCAAGACGTTTGTCATAATGAAAGAGTATGGATGCAGCACAGAAGCTGGAAAGCGTATGACCGGAAGGAAATGAAAAATCCTGTGGATTCGATATGAGTAGATCCTGTACTTCAACAATCCAGCAAGGCCTTTCCCTCTGGACTGCATTTTTAATAATAAGATTTCCGATAAGTACACCTGCTATTAGTCCGATGAGCATGGTTATGCTGCACTTACGGTATTTCGCTTTTGTTGAAATGACAAGTGCCACAGCTACCCAGAATATTCCAAGATTACCACAGGCTGTTACCATAGGCATAACAACATCAAAAAAACCGTTTTTAACATTATTTCTTATAAAGTCAAGTATTTCAAGCTCAAATTCCTGCAAATTCAAACCACCCTTTCATTGTCCGGAGCAATTATTTGAGAACTGACTCCTGAATTGCGAAATGCTTCGGTATTCCCTGTTCCATAATTATGTTAAGCTCACCCTGGATAAGAGGCAGGAAATAGCCTAATGCACTGTCGCATATATTATTGCCCGACGGAGTAATATAATCATCGGGAAGAAATTTCTCGTTGTTGGCAATATTTGCCGCTGTTGTTGCTTCTATTACAACTGTATAAGGCATATCGTTTACACGGCGGAATACCATAACCTTGCCGGTTTCACCGTTCAATGCACATTTTACACCCTCCGAACCGATAGCTTCTGCCTCATCAATATCGGTTTTTGAACTGATATGCGAAGAACATCTCTGCATAACATTCAGCTCAATTGAACGTACCTTGCAGCCGATTTCTTTTCTAACTGATTCTTCAAGATATTTGCCTATTCCTGAAAGATATTTATGACCGAAATTATCAACAACTCCGGACTGAACTCCCTCGGGTACTTCAATACCCTCTGATACAGCTACAATTACAGCCTTATGCTTTGCCATTTCCTGTCGTACATCTCTCATGAAGGCTTCAATAGAAAAACTTCTTTCAGGTACATATATAAGGTGAGGAGCTGATTCTCCAAGAGCATGGAGTACGGCACTTGATGCTGTAAGCCAACCCGCATGACGTCCCATTACTTCAACTATTGTTACAGAAGGAATACTATAAACAGAACTGTCACGTACTATTTCACGCATTGTTGCAGCTACGTATTTTGCAGCAGAACCAAATCCGGGTGTGTGGTCTGTTATACAGAGATCATTATCAATTGTTTTAGGAATACCCATAACCTTGATATCAATACCCTCCTGTCGGAAATACTCGGAAAGCTTGTTTACTGTGTCCATGGAGTCATTTCCGCCTATATAAAAGAAAGCTCCTATCTGACGCTGTTGAAGGGTTTCAAGTATTTTCTTGTAAACACTGTCATCCTCGGTGTAATCAGGAAGCTTATATCTGCATGAACCAAGAACCGTTGAAGGAGTCTGTCTTAGAAGCTCCATATCATCATTGGTAAGTATAAGTGATTTAAGATCCACAAGGTGATCGTTAATTATGCCCTCAATACCGTTTACAGAACCAAAAATCGCATCAATCTGCGGTTCTTTCAAGGCTTCCTTGAAAACGCCGACCAGTGAAGCGTTTATGGCACAGGTAGGGCCTCCTGACTGTGCAACTGCAATATTCATAACTAATTATCCTCCAACATTCGATTATAAAGCAGTAGAAAACTCTGCTACTATTTATTATACTATAAAATCCGTTCCTTGTCAATCCGTGACAGAAATCATTTTCTTACGCTGCTGAAACAATGGTTAATGGCTTGATTGCGTCATTATAACTTGATTTATAGATCTTATTTTCAGATTAAATAATATTTTTTAAAATTTCCATAAATCAGGTATTGACAAAACGAAAAAAATGTTGTAGAATATATAATATGTATAACTATACTTAAAAAAGGCGGTAAACTGACAAATGAGCTTCTTTAAAAACATTTTCGGCTCTAACGCTTATTCTAATAAGGAATTAAAGCGTATTGAACCCATTAAAAATAAGGTGCTTTCTCTTGATGAGGAGTATACAAAACTCTCTGACGCTGAATTAAAGGCTAAAACTGCTGAATTCAGAGACAGACTCGAATCAGGCGAGACTCTTGATGATATTCTTCCCGAGGCACTTGCTACTGTCCGTGAGGCAGCATGGCGTGTTCTTGAGAAAAAACCATATCCTGTTCAGATTATCGGCGCTATCGTTCTTCATCAGGGACGTATTGCCGAAATGAAAACAGGTGAAGGTAAAACTCTTGTTGCCTGTGTTGCTGCATACCTTAACGGTCTTTCAGGCAAGGGTGTACATATCGTTACAGTTAACGATTACCTTGCAAAAACACAGTCAGAGGAAATGGGTAAGGTTCTCCGCTGGCTCGGACTTACAGTAGGATGTATTCTTCACGGCCTTAATAATGATGAGCGTCGTGACGCATATAATTGTGATGTAACTTACGGTACAAACAATGAAATTGGTTTCGACTACCTCCGTGACAACATGGTTACACGTAAGGAACAGCGTGTTCAGCGTGAGCCTAATTTCGCTATCGTGGACGAGGTTGACTCTATCCTTATCGACGAGGCTCGTACTCCCCTTATCATTTCAGGCAGAGGCGAGAAGTCAACAGAAATGTACACTATCGCAGATAAATTTGCTAAGACACTTACTTCCACTACTGTTATCGAAATTGATGACAAGGAAGACCAGGATACAATTAACGATACAGCAGACTATATCATTGACGAAAAAGCTAAAACTGCTACAATCACACAGCGTGGTGTAAAAAAGGCAGAACACGCTTTCCGTGTTGAAAACCTTATGGATCCCGACAATATGACACTTCTTCATCATATTAACCAGGCTATCAGAGCTAATGGTATTATGAAGAACGAGATTGACTATGTTGTTCAGGACGGCGAAATCATTATCGTTGATGAATTTACAGGTCGTCTTATGCTTGGTCGTCGTTTCAACGACGGTCTCCATCAGGCTATCGAGGCTAAGGAAGGTGTAAAAATCAAGAGTGAGTCCAAGACTCTTGCAACTATCACTTTCCAGAACCTTTTCCGTCTTTATACAAAGCTTTCAGGTATGACAGGTACTGCTATGACTGAAGAAGACGAGTTCAAGGAAATCTACAAGCTTGACGTTATCGCTATCCCAACAAACAAGCCTGTTATCCGTATTGATCACAACGATCAGGTTTATACTTCCGAAAAAGGCAAGTATGCTGCTATTATCGAGAAGATTATTGAATGTAACGAAAAGGGACAGCCTATTCTTGTTGGTACAGTTTCAATCGAAAAATCTGAGCTTCTTTCCGCTATGCTGAAGCGTAAGGGCATCAAGCACGAAGTCCTCAATGCTAAACATCACGCAAAGGAAGCTGAAATCGTTGCACAGGCAGGTAAGTATGGTGCTGTTACTATTGCTACAAATATGGCTGGACGTGGTACTGATATCATGCTCGGCGGTAACGCCGAATTCCTTGCACGTGCTGAATTGAGAAAACGTGAAATCCCTGATGAAATTATTTCAGAGGCTATCGGTTTCGCTGATACAGATAATCAGCAAATTTTAGAGGCAAGAAAGCTCTATCAGGAACTTTACAACAAATATAACGCAGAGGTAAAAGAGAAAGCTGCAAAGGTACGTGAGGTAGGCGGTCTGTTTATTCTCGGTACAGAGCGTCATGAGTCAAGACGTATCGACAACCAGCTTCGTGGTCGTTCAGGCCGTCAGGGTGACGAGGGTGAAAGCTGCTTCTTCCTCTCTGTTGAAGATGACCTTATGCGTATCTTCGCAGGCGACCGTCTTGAAAATATGCTCAAGGTATTCAATGTTGAAGAAACAATGCCTATCGAGAGCAAGTCACTTACTCGTATCATCGAATCTTCACAGAAGAAGGTTGAGGGACGTAACTTCTCTATCCGTAAGAATGTCCTCAACTACGATGATGTTATGAATACACAGCGTGAGATTATTTACAAGCAGCGTGCACAGGTTCTTGATGGTGAAGACCTCCACAGAGATATCCTCAAGATGATGGAAGATCTCATTACATCAACCGTAAATCTTTATCTCTCCGATCAGGATGAGCGTGATACATGGAACATGGTTGGTCTTAAGGAATATTTCCTCGGCTGGCTTATTGACGATGAAGACCTTGACTTCTCAAATGATGAATTAAGCTCAATTTCAAGAGAAGACGTTACAAATGCTCTTAACGAAAAGTGCGGCGAAATTTATCAGGCTAAGGAAGAAGAATACGGAAGCGAAGTACTCCGTGAGGTTGAGCGTGCTATCCTCCTTAAAGTTGTTGATACAAAGTGGATGGCTCACATTGATGACATGGAAGAACTTAAGCGTGGTATCGGTCTTCGTTCCTATGGACAGAAAAACCCTGTTATCGAGTACAGATATGAAGGTTTTGAAATGTTTGATGCTATGGTTGAGTCAATTCGTGAGGATACAGTCCGTGCTCTCCTTACAATAAGACTTCAGAAAAATGAAGCTCCAAAGAGAGAACAGGTAGCTGAAATTGATGCTCCTAATGCTGGTGCAGGCGACGGAAGTTTTTCCGAGCAGGCAAAGTCAAACAATATCGGCGATAACGATCCTTGTCCATGCGGAAGCGGTAAGAAATACAAGAAGTGCTGCAAGCTTAAAGATAATAAGTAATCATTGAAGCGGCTGTGGTTAACGCTATCTTCACAGAGTTCCGCAAATTACGGAAAGCGTTACCACAAGCCGCTTATATTTTAATACTCTGTTACAGTTTCCCAGAGTACCATTGACAAAATTCAGAGAGGTGTAATTATGAAGAAAAATGCGATTCTTTTGTTACTGTGTATCACTGTACTTTCAGGCTGCGGTCGTGTTGATTCCGTGGATGTCAACAGTCAGATAACTCCCTTTGAAGTTGAACAGACAACTGGTGAAGACGGTGAGCAACTTGGTGCTGTTTCTAATGCTTCTTTAAGTACAAGCACTGCAACAGATGCTTCGACATCAACTGCTAATGATACTACAACAACAGCAAGAACAGGTGCTGTTAACCTTGTAAAAAGAACAAATCTTACAAACAAGCCTGTTACTACAAAGAGAACTACTGCTCGTGTTGCTTCAAACACAAGAACAACATCAACAACTGCTACTGGCACAGGAACGGGTACTGGAACAGGTACGGGCACAGGAACCGGGACAGGTACTGGAACCGGTACAGCAACTACATTTTCCACATCTGCTGTTACTACAAGCGTAACTACAGAAATTAATAACGTAACTCCTCCTTTGGTAGAAAAAGAGGGTGAGAATGGTTTGAGTTGTCAGGCTTCGCAGAACAGCATAATTGTAGTATTTAATGACGGCACCCGTACAAATATCGACAAAGAAATTGCAGATACCACTTATATGATTGATGCATATAAGGCTGGTAAGGAAGAACCTGAATATAATATCAACATTGTTGATATTGATTTTGATGGCGTATATGACCTTTTCATTCCTACATCAGAAGATGACTACAATGTCAAAGGCGTTTTCCTGCGTTATAATGAACAGAAGAAGTGTTTTGAAAAATGGGAAGGAATGGAAGCAATCGAAATATACACCTCATCATCAGAAGAAGACAAGACATTTACTTCCAAAGAGATGAAAAATGATATCGAGTATGAACAATATACCCGTAAATGGCAGGTAAATGAACAGACTGGTATGAAGGAACTCCGAATTGACAGAAGAATTACTTTTTCTTATAAAGAAGAAGAAAATGTATATTATAAAATCACTTACGAATATACAGGACCTGGCGGAACTCAGATTCCAGTAGAAACCCTGAAATGTAACGAAAACGGAGAACCGATAGAATGACAACTGGTTACAGCGTTTTCGCCCGTTATTATGATAGCCTTACAGCAAATATTGACTACAAAAAGCGGGCTTGTTATTTCCATGATATTATAAGTCGTTTCAAAACAACGGAAGGCTCAATTCTCCTTGACCTTGCTTGTGGTACAGGAAGTATTTCCGAGGAAATGGCTAAAATCGGATATGATGTAATTGGTGTTGATTATTCAGACGAAATGCTGGGTATTGCCCTCGATAAGAAATTTGACAGCGGTCTTAATATCCAGTATCTCTGTCAGGATATGCGCAGGCTTGATTTATACGGCTCTATGGATATTACAGTCTGTGCCCTTGATAGTATAAACCACCTTAACAGCATTTCCGATGTCAAGAAAGTCTTTAAGAATGTGGCCCTTTTTTCGAAGCCCGATGGACTTTTTATTTTCGATATAAATACACTTTACAAGCATAGAAATATCCTTGCAAACAATACTTTCACCTATGAAACAGATAGAGTTTTCTGCGTATGGGAGAACACCCTTGTCCCTGAAACTGACGAGGTTAAAATGAATCTTGAATTCTTTGAACTTGAAGAAAACGGATTTTATTCAAGAAGCTCCGACAGTTTTTCTGAAAAAGCATATAGCGAGGAAAGTATTGAAGCCCTTCTGGAAGAATGTGGATTTGAACTGCTTGCAAAGTTCGGGGATGATACTTTTTCCCCTCCTGCCTGCAATTCCCAGCGTATCGTATATGCGGCTCGCTGTGTGAACAGCGGGCAAATTCTTTGAAAGGAATAATTTATGAGTAATTTATACAGAGCAATTTCTGCTGATGGTTCTGCATTTGCCGCAGTTCTTGACGCCAAAGATATTGTTTCACAGATAGAACAGATTCATAAATCCTCTGCTGTTGTAACAGCTGGTCTTGGCAGACTTACTATTGCGGCTTCCCTTATGGGATATATGCTTAAAGGCGAAGAAAACAGCATTACACTCCGAATTGACGCGGACGGCCCCACAGGTCAGCTTGTTGCTGTTGCCGATTGCTATGGCAATGTAAAAAGCTGTGTTTCAAATCCTGTTGTGGAAATTCCCCTCAATAGCGTTGGTAAGCTTGATGTTTCCGCTGCTATCGGCAAAAACGGCACTCTTTCCGTTGTAAAGGATCTTGGACTCCGTGAGCCTTATGTGGGTGTAATTCCGCTTGTTTCGGGCGAGGTTGCAGAGGACATTGCAAATTATTATGCTACAAGTGAACAAATTCCCACTGTATGTGCTCTTGGCGTTCTTGTGGATACTGACCTTACAGTTAAAGCTGCTGGTGGATATTTAATTCAGCTGCTTCCATTTGCAAGTGAAGAGTGTATATGTGCTATTGAGAAGAATATTGCAGAAATCCCCCCTGTATCAAAGCTCCTTGACGAGGGAAAAACTCCTGCTGAAATTGCAGATATGCTTCTTGCAGGACTTGAGCCAAATGAGCTTGATACGGCTTCACCTGAATACAAATGTGATTGCAGTCGTAGGAGAACAGAAGAAATTCTTATCAGTATTGGTAAATCAGAGCTTGAAAAAATTGCTGCAGAGGGTATAGATACCGAAGTGTCATGCCATTTCTGCGGTAAAAATTACGTATTTACCCCTGATGAAATTGCCGCACTTGCCAATGGAGCTTCTGAAGAATAATGAAAAAATATCTTATTCTTATTTCGGCTATTATTACAGCCGTTTCTGCTGTGTCATGCAATACAAAGAAAAATACAGCAGATTATGTAACTGATGAAAATTTTACTGTTTATATAGATACCACATATCCACAGGTTGCAGCAGATAACCTTGATGCTGAAAACAACATCGATAAACCCGGAAAGCTTAGTTATGCACTCAATGGATCAAAGGTTGAGCTATTACTCGATAATGTACTTGTGAAAGTTCTTCAATTTTACTACACCCCCTCCCCCGATTATTTTTCCGTTGATGATTTCAATTTTGACGGTTATGAGGATATTTTCGTTCCATTTGAGTCTCCGCCTGATTACGGAACTTATTTCTGCTATAACCCTGAAAAAAAGGATTTTGAGGAAAATAAAGAACTCAACAATATAGGCAGATTTATGAAAATTACTGCTGATGGAACATTGAGTGAGGATAGAAGCGATAGCACCGTACAGCGTTTTGTAGAATATCAATGGTCTGACGGAATACTAAAAAAGGTTAAAAGGACAGAATCCTACAAATCTGCTGAAACAGGTGAGATTATTACTAATGTTTACGGATATGATCCTAAGGGTAACGAGTTTCTGTCAGGCTGATGAAGGTGAGTGATACTTTTGTACGAAAATAAAATTGATGACGCTCCTGTAAAAGCTGTTCTTGTATGCGTTGATACGGGAGAATTTAATGCTGAAATATCCATTGCTGAGCTTGGTGAACTTGCACGTTCTGCAAATGCGGAAGTTGTGGGTGAAATGATACAGAAAAAGACTTCATACGATTCCGCCACATGTATGGGCTCGGGGCGTCTGGAGGAACTCCGTGAACAATTGCCCCGGCTTGAAGCAGAGCTTGTCATATTTGATCACGAGCTTACAGGCGTTCAGGTGCGAAATATTGAGGAAATCCTTAATGTTCGTGTGATTGACAGAACTACCCTTATTCTTGATATTTTTGCACAGAGAGCAAGAACCAAGGAGGGTAAATTGCAGGTTGAGCTGGCACAGCAGAAATACCGTCTTCCACGCCTTATCGGACTCGGTACTGCTCTTTCCCGTCTTGGCGGCGGAATTGGTACACGTGGACCAGGTGAAACAAAGCT
Source organism: Ruminococcus sp. (assembly GCA_017558505.1). Taxonomy (GTDB): domain Bacteria; phylum Bacillota; class Clostridia; order Oscillospirales; family Ruminococcaceae; genus Ruminococcus. The sequence continues at coordinate 15,320 of JAFYUM010000024.1, forward strand.
TGAAACAGATAAGCGACATATACGCAAGAGAATTTCATACCTTGAAGATGAACTTGAGGAGCTGAAAAAGCACCGTAATTTTTCCCGTTCAAGACGAAAAAAAGACGGTGTTCTGTGTGCCGCAATTGTTGGATATACAAACGTGGGTAAATCAACCCTGATGAATGCACTTACTGATGCAGGTGTGCTTGCTGAAAATAAGCTATTTGCTACTCTTGACATTACTTCACGCTCGATTGAGCTTCCCGACGGCAGAAGCGTGATGCTGATTGATACTGTAGGACTTATCCGCCGACTTCCTCATAATCTCGTTGAGGCGTTCAAATCTACCCTTGAGGAAGCAGCGGCGGCTGATATTATTCTCAATGTGCAGGATTTATCATCTCCTGAATATGAGCAGCAGGCGGCTGTTACACGTGAATTACTTTCGGAGCTTGGCTGTGATGGTATACCTGTTATAAATGTTATGAATAAGGCAGATGCTGCTCTGAACATTGATACGGTTTTTGAAGATGATAAAACCGTAATCATATCAGCAAGAAATAAACGCGGCTTTGACAGACTTCTTGAAGTTATTGTAAATAATCTTCCTGAAACTGCGAAGCGTATGAAGCTTCTTATCCCCTATGAATCAACCTCTTTTATCAATAAAATCCGAATTGAGGGTAAAATTTTCTCTGAAGAATATACTGAAAATGGTACACTCATTGATGCACTCGTTGATGTGAAGCTTGTTAAAGAGGCGGAAAAATATATTTTTGAATAGAGCAAAAGCTGATGCCATTTTTTGACATCAGCTTTTTTGCATACCTATATTCCGCTGCAAAATGCAGCTATTTCACTTTTTCGTGGCTCAACATTTTCTTTATTTTCTATAGAACATAATCCAAGTCTATCACAGCTTTCAATTTCCATATGACCGTAAAAATGCTCAATAGTTTGAATTATCCTTTCACATTCTTTCATATTTGGTCCAGTACGCAATGCAATGGAATAGCCCTTTTTGCTGCCGCTTATAGTGGAATGAGGTTCATGTGTATTGCACCAAGGTGTACATCTGTCAATAAATGCTTTGAATTGTCCCGGAATATCTGCCCAATATGACGGGGAAACTGATACTATAATATCTGCCCACTCAAATTCATTTATAATTTTGGATATATCGTCATTTATGACACATTTTGCTGTATAATGGCAGCTGCGACAGCCTTTGCAAAAACTGAATTTATAGTCATCTATACATATTGTTTTCGTTATATACTTTTTTGACAATTCGTCTGAAACTATACTGACAATTGCCGCCGTTGCTCCTGTTCTGACGGGACTACAGTTTATTATAAGTGCGTTCATAATTAATTCCTCCTCTGAAAACTGATTAATTTGATTGTATAATTTTTCTATTATACTACTTTAATCCAAATTTGTCAAGACTCAAAAAAGCTGATGCCATTTTTTGACATCAGCTTTTTCAGTTTATTCTGTTCTGAGAGCCTCAACGGGATCTTTTCTTGCGGCAACTCCTGATGGAATAAGACCTGCAATAAATGTGAGGAACATACTGATTCCTACAAGAATTATAGCAGCCACAGGAGGAAGTGTTGCGTTAAGTGTATCAAGGCTTGTAAGGCTATGAATTATAAGGTTTATGGGAATATTTATAAGAAGTGTTGCTCCGATACCAATCAGACCTGCTGTAAGTCCCACAAGGAGAGTTTCAGCATTGAATACAGTTGATACATCGTGCTTTGATGCACCGATTGCTCGGAGAATACCGATTTCTCTTGTTCTTTCAAGTACGGAAATATATGTGATGATACCAATCATAATTGAAGATACCACAAGTGAAATTCCAACGAATGCAATAAGGAGATATGCAATACCGCTGATAATATTTGTAATTGATGACATAAGAAGTGCTACTACATCTGTATAATGAATAACATCCTTTTCATCCTTGCCCTTGTTGTAATCCTCAATAATTGCTGATATATCGTCCTTATCCTCAAATGTATCAGCATAAATTCTGATAGAGGAAGGATCAGAAAGGTCAGCCTTTCCAAGCTGGTTCATAATTTCATCGTGACTGTACTTTGAGATTTCCTCAGGTGTGAATTCATCACAGATAAGCGCATACTGCTCTGTTGTAAGCTTTTCAGCTGTAAGTGCCTTTGCAAGATCTTTATCAGTCATAGCTGCAAGTCCTGCCTGCACCTGTGCGGCATACTGCTCTGTGAACTGAGTTCTCATTGCTTCCTCTGCAAATTTCTTCATATCCTCATCGGACATTGAAGCGGCATAGGATTCAACCTGCTCCCCGCTTACGCCGATTTCAGCTGCATATGTTGTCTTGATTTGCTCAATGAATGCTTCTCTGTCAAAATCAGCCATCATAGCTGTTACCTGTGCATTCATCTGTGCTTCATCGGGCTGTGACATAATGAAACGGTATACATCTGCCTTTTCCTTTTCATCAGCTGCCTTGATATATGCTTTTGCTTCTTCAGCTTTTTCGGCAAGAGTTGGCTCTTTATAATCATCAGTCATAAACTTTGTGCCTGTGAGAAGGTCATTTTCTTCATCTTCAAGCTGTGCTTTTACAAGCTCTGACTCATTTGTTTTATTTATAGCATACTGTGTAAGCTCCGCTGTGTATGCCATATAGCTCTTTATCATGGCACTTTTTGTATTTTCTGTGGGGCGGATAAAGCCGACAATTTTAATATCAGTACCAATATCGTCGGAAGTGTAAAGCAGATCCATTCCTGTATCAGTTTCCGCAATATTTGCTACATTGCCTGTTTGGGCTTCATACTGATAATTTTCAAAAGGAAGAATCATCTTAAACTTCTTGTTCATCACCTCATCGAGAGTCCATTCAGTCTGTCCGTAATCCTCAATTGATTCTTCGTTCATTACAGCCTTGATATGTGACTGGAACTGTGCAGGATCCTTAAGTCCCATTGCGTAGAGGATAAAATCGGGGATTTCATTGTTCTGTGTAAGAACAACTACAACCTCGTTATAAGCCTCTGGCCAGTTACCCTTGACAACTTCATACTGACTCTTTACAATGTTATTAATGCCCTTGCCATCCTCGTTCGGAAGAAGTTCCTCCATAACATTCATACCCATCATTGACATTTCTGCCGATGCCATGGATCTGCCCATCATGGTTGTTACCATATCGCTGTTGCCCATATCGAAAGCGTCCGTATAAAGCTCCATAAAGTCAACCTTTAGTATCTCACCATTGGGATCTTCTGTGTAGATATTCATAGGAATATCATAGGTATATGCGATTGCAGTAGATTTCTCTGCTATATCCTCATCGGTTTCAAGGAACGTCTTGAAATCCTTCATATTGTTAATCTGTTTTGCAGAGGAATTCATTGAATTGAACATATCGTATACCATTGTATTGGAATACAGCTTATCGTCCTCGAAAACTTTTTTCTCATACTCCTGCTGGCTTTCCATAATTGAGGCAAGCATACTGGTTGTATCAGCATTTTCTCTGTTAATCTGCAGGGGATAGGATGAAAGTGTTTCCTCTTGAATATCGTTGATATAATTATTGATACCTGTTGACAGGGAGAGAATTGTAGCAATACCGATAATACCAATTGAACCGGCAAAGGCTGTAAGAATTGTACGGCCTTTTTTAGTCATAAGGTTGTTGAGAGAAAGGGAAACAGCTGTACCGAATGACATTGACACACGTTTCTTTTTCTCTTTTTTCTCCTTATCCTTTTTCTTTGCCTTAAAAGGATTTGAATCATCAATGATTTTTCCGTCCTTGACTTTTACAATACGGTTTGCGTATTCTTCGGCAAGTTCAGGGTTATGTGTTACCATGATAACGAGCTTATCCTTGGCTATTTCCTTTAAAAGCTCCATAACCTGTACCGATGTTTCACTGTCCAGCGCACCTGTTGGCTCATCAGCAAGCAGAATATCTGGGTTATTTATCAATGCACGGGCAATTGCAACTCGCTGCATCTGACCGCCTGACATCTGATTTGGCTTTTTATGAAGCTGGTTTCCAAGTCCAACTTTTTCAAGTGCTTCTTTTGCACGTTTCTTTCGCTCAGATTTTGAAACTCCCGAAATAGTGAGAGCAAGCTCAACATTGGCGAGAACTGTCTGATGTGGGATGAGGTTATAACTCTGGAATACAAAGCCGATAGAATGGTTTCTGTATGTGTCCCAATCCCTGTCCTTATACTGCTTTGTAGATACTCCGTTAATTATAAGGTCGCCTGATGTGTAATGGTCAAGCCCTCCGATAATGTTAAGCATTGTAGTCTTACCACAGCCTGAATGACCTAAAATAGCTACAAATTCATTCTCACGAAACGTAATACTAACACCATTCAGCGCTTTTACAACATTTTCCCCGCTTCCATAAGTTTTTACAACGTCTTTTAACTGAAGCATAAAATAATCCTCCTTTTGAAATAATACGACATACAACTTACCCCTGTCCTTTGTCGACTTATTTATTATAGCACATTGACGAAAAATTGTCAATAAATTTGTCAAAGTTTCACAATCTTATCACACTAACTTAATAGACGGTCGTTTAACCTTATATTGTTGACATAAGAACTTTACTTGATTTATGAAGAAAAATATAGTATAATGTTTATGGGTGATAATATTATGAAGTATAAAAAAATTATATCCGGTCACTTTTTATCCCGATCGAACAGATTTGTTGCTTATGTTAAAATAAATGGTATTGAAACCGCTGTACATGTAAAAAATACGGGAAGATGCCGTGAACTGCTTTTACCCGATTCAAAAGTGTATCTGGAGGATTTTTCCGAAAATCCTCGCAACAGAAAACTTATGTATGATCTGGTAGCTGTAGAAAAAGGTGATCTGCTTATTAATATGGACTCGCAGGCTCCTAATAAGGTTGTGCTGGAAGCTCTTGAAAGAGGTACAATCCGCTTGCCTGATATGAGAGACCTCAATGTTATCCGTCCTGAAAAAACATATGGTGAATCACGTTTTGATTTTTATATCGAGGACAAAAACGGACATAAAGGCTTTATAGAAGTAAAAGGTGTAACTCTTGAAAATGATGGTATAGCAGCTTTTCCGGACGCACCAACAGAACGTGGAGTAAAACACATAAACGAGCTTATCAAGGCTAAAAACGATGGATACAACGCCTATATTCTTTTTGTTGCGCAGATGTCTGGTATGAAACACCTTATTCCCAATGATGTTACCCATAAAGCTTTTGGAGATGCACTTCGGCTTGCGTGCTCATGTGGTGTTTATGTTCTTGCATATGAATGTGAGGTTGCTCCTGATTCTCTTGATATTACAAATGAAATCGAGGTGAAGCTATAACCGCACCGGCCCTGTAATTTATTGCCCGTGAATACAAAACCCGTAAGGATTGAATCCCTACGGGTTAATTTTATTTATTCGTGTTTGAATTATTTTTTGTTTTTTCCTTATCAACCTTTGGAACAGCATACATTGGCTTCAAAGGCTTTGAATGGCTCTTATAAAGTACATAGGCATAAACACACAAAATTATATACAAAACAGAAAGAACGCCTGCAATAATCAATGAGTTCTTGAACCAGCTGGACTTCAAGAACAGTTTTGCAGCATAGGTGTTATACTTGAGCACGGATCGCTCAACATCAGCTACAGCTACAAGTTCTACATCGGCAAGCTTTTCACCTGAATATTCAAGTGTTACTCTGCCTAACGGCTCTCCCTTCTTTATAGGTGCCTGTAATTTTTTGTTGTACCATGTGATATTGTCTTTGCTTATTAATGACAAATCAACTTCATTATTCCATAACAGTGATACTTCCTCAACAGGCTTGGCAAGAACATAGGAACTTCCGTCAGCAAGTTCGACAGGAAGCTCTCCGAGTTCCGCTGTATCAGCAAGTACTACTTCATATGAAAAATTATTGAACGCCCAGTTGAACATTTGTTTTGCATCATCAAGATGATAAAATCTTATGGTATCTTCTTCATCGTTAATCGGTGCTTTCATTCCGATAACAAGATAGTTGTGACCGTCTTTGCTTGCCATAGCAACGATATTACGTCCGCCAAGCTCAAGATTTCCTGTTTTTATGCCCTTTACACCTTTGTAATAATACTTTTCATTTTCTTCATCCATCATGATATTCGAATTGAACCAACGCCATTTTTCATCAATAGGATGTCTGTCAAAATTCGGTACAGCAGGCGTATGGACATAAGTTGAACAAATATCCTCAAAGTGGGATTTTCTCAAAGCGTATTGAGTAAGCTTCAGCATATCCCTTGCTGTTGTGTACTGTTCGGGATTATACATTCCTGTTGCATTTGTGAAGTTGGTAGACTCCATTCCGATTTCTTTTGCTTTTTTATTCATCATTTCAACAAATACAGAAACATCTCCGCCGCCTACATTGTAAGCTATTGTTTCGGAAGCTTCTACTGATGAAGTGAGCATCATAGCATAAAGTAAATCGTTATAAGTAAGAATATCACCATGAAGAATATTACCATATCTTAAATCATCAGGATATTCGGTGTTATAAAGGTATGAATAAACATCCTCGTCAATTGTAACCTCCGCTGATAAATCAGAACAGTTTTCAATACATACAATGGCTGTCATAATATTTACAAGGTGGCCGGGAAACTGCTTTGTATCGGCATTTTTTTCGTGAATTACTGTATCACAGTCAAGATTTGCAATAATTGCGGACTCACTATTAATAGTTCCTCTCATGGTAAAATTAACTGCATTTGTATCATGTGCATTAATAAACGGAATTGCAACCATAACAGCTGCTGATACAGCAATAATTCTGTTTTTCATAAGAAAATTCCTTTCTGGATAAGTGCAGGAACTTAATATCTTTCCCACATCTAAATATTCATTATTTATTATATCACAATTCTACGGAAAAATAAAGACTTTTTTTAAAAAAATATTATAATTATTAATAACTATTGAAAAAATATCTTAAACATAGTATAATGAATATAGTATAAAAATAAGGAGATATTTTTTCTATGAAGAAACTAAATGGAATTAGATTAAAGCACAGAAAAAATACAGAAGATTTCAAAACTGTTCAATTACCTCTGCCAAAGAAAGTAATATTCCCCATGTCAATGCATATGGGCGCACCATGTACACCTCTTGTTAAGGTTGGTGATGTTGTAAAAGTAGGCGATAAAATCGGCGACTGCGAAAATGCTTTCAGCGTCCCCATTCACTCGTCTGTATCAGGAACGGTTGCCGCCGTTTCAGATTACATAAATGCAATGGGTAATAAATGCAAATGTGTTGAAATTGAAACAGACGGATTACAGACACTTTCTGAAAGTATAAACCCGCCTGTCATTACAGATAAACTAAGCTTCATTAACGCTGTCCGTGAGAGTGGTGTATGCGGACTGGGTGGTGCTGGATTTCCGACACATATAAAACTCAATCCAAAAAATGAAATTGACACACTCATTATCAATGCAGCTGAATGTGAGCCTTATATTACTTCTGACTATCGTGAAATGATTGAAAACACAGACGATGTACTGAACGGAATTGAATTTTTAAGAAATATGCTGGGGATAAAGCAGATAAAAATTGCTGTTGAAGCGAACAAGCCTCAGGCCATAAAAAACTTTCAGGAACTAACCAAAAACGACAGTACTGTAAGCATAGTTGAGTTACCATCAATATATCCACAGGGTGCGGAAAAGGTAATTATATACAACTCAACAAAACGCATAGTTGAGGAGGGAACTATTCCAGCTGATATCGGCGTTATTGTAATAAATGTTTCAACCGTTGCTTTTATCTACAGATACATTCAGACAGGAATGCCGTTTATTACACGACGTGTTACAGTTGACGGAAATGCTGTAAAAAATCCTAAAAATGTTTTCATTCCTGTCGGCACTCCTATTGTTGAAGTTCTCAATTTCTGTAATGCTGAAATTGACAATCTTAAAGTAGTTTTAACTGGCGGCCCTATGATGGGAATGTGTGTTCATGATATAAATATGCCTATTCTCAAGACAACCAATGCACTTCTTGCATTCAACCGTTATGACGACAAAAAAACATCTGCCTGCATACGCTGCGGAAGATGTGCTGCTGTCTGCCCCTTCAATCTTATACCTGCCGAAATTGAAAAAGCCTATAAGACCAGGGATATTGAGGATTTGAAGTCATTGAAAGTCAATCTTTGTATGAATTGCGGCAGTTGTACTTACGTATGCCCTGCAAACAGAAAGCTTGCTGAAACAAATCAGCTCGCCAAAACGATATTACCAAGGAATTGAGGTGGATTATGAATAAACTTATCGTATCACCGTCCCCCCATGACGAAAATTATATAAACACATCAAATATAATGCTCCATGTCTGCATCGCCCTGCTCCCTGCATTTATTGCGGGATGTATATTCTTCGGTCCCCGTGCAGCACTGGTTACAGCTGTATGTGTTATTTCTGCTGTAATTTCAGAATATCTGTGCCGCAGACTAATGAAACGTGATAATACTATCGGCGATTTATCAGCTGTGGTTACAGGTGTTATTCTTGCATTCAATCTACCTGTAACTGTCCCGTTATGGATAGCAGTTCTTGGCTCTTTTGTTGCAATTGCAATCGTGAAACAGCTTTTCGGCGGTCTTGGACAGAATTTTGCCAATCCTGCTTTAACTGCAAGAATTGTACTGATGGTAAGCTTTCCAAGTGCCATGTCAAAATGGGTTCTTCCTTTTCAATGGAAAGAGAATGCAGACGCTGTTACATGTGCTACTCCCCTTGTACTCCGTGGAATGTCTGCTGACGAACTATCTGAATTAGGTCAGGATATACCAGCCTACCTTGACTTATTTCTCGGTAAAACAGGAGGATGTTTGGGCGAAACAAGTGCGCTTGCTCTGCTTATAGGCGGTATATATCTCATAGCAAGAAAAATTATAAATCCTGCTGCTCCCGTAACTTTTATCGGTACTCTTGCTCTGCTTTCACTTATATCCGGAAACGATTCGATTTACGAAATACTGGCAGGAGGAGTTTTCCTTGGAGCATTTTTCATGGCTACCGATTACGCTACAACACCGATTACAACAAAGGGTAAGATTGTTTTCGGCATAGGCTGTGGTATTATTACATTTATAATCCGCCACTTTGCTTCACTGCCTGAAGGTGTTTCCTTCGCAATTCTTCTTATGAATATTCTTACACCATATATTGAACGTTACACACGACCTGATGTCTTTGGTGCAAGGGAGGTAAAAAATGAAAAGTAAAATCATGCCCTCTCTTGTACTTACAATAATTTGTGCCGCTGCCGCTTTTCTTCTTGTCTTTGCATATGAACTTACTAAAGAACGTATCGCAGAACAAAAGCAAATCCGTTTCAGCAAAAGTGTGGAAGCACTTTTCGGCACAACAGACTGCACACTGATTGATGATAATTTTGGTGAGAAAAATATCCTTGCAATTGCTGTTACATCCGACAATAAAACTGCTATACAGGTTTCTGCCGACGGTTATTCAAAGGGCGGAATAAATGTACTAATAGGTATAGATGAAAACGGTACTGTAAGCGGAATTGAATTTGTTTCATTGGAAGAAACTCCCGGACTTGGTACAAAAATCCGTGATAATGAAGATTTCAGAAAGCAATTCTATGGAGAATATTCCGCTGAAAGTAATATTGACACAATAAGCGGTGCAACATTTTCTTCCAAGGGTCTTAAATCTGCTGTTGATACAGCTTTAAAAGTCTACGGCGAAAATAAGGAGGCGATATTGAATGGCGGTAAATAACAACTCACTCCTGAATAATCTTACAAAAGGTATTATTAAAGAAAATCCGACTCTTATCACGCTCCTTGGAATGTGTCCTACACTTGCTGTTACAACACAAGCTGCCAACGGTATCGGTATGGGACTTGCTACCACATTTGTTCTTGTTTGCTCTAATATCGTAATATCAGCGCTTCGGAAAGTTATACCGGATAAAGTACGTATTCCTGCATTTATTGTAATTATTGCAAGCTTTGTTACATTAATCGGATTTCTTCTGGAAGGCTTTATACCTGAGCTTTATGATAGTCTTGGTATTTATCTTGCTCTTATAACCGTTAACTGCATTATTTTTGGCAGAGCTGAAATGTTTGCAAGCAAAAATAATATCATAGCCTCTGCCTGCGACGGATTAGGTATGGGAATCGGATTTACTTTAGCTTTGTTCCTGATGGGTTCAATCCGTGAAATTCTCGGTGCAGGTCAGTGGCTTGGAATGAATATACCTGTAATTCATGATAATCCAATGCTTCTTTTTATAATGCCTGCCGGTGGTTTTTTCACCCTTGGAATGATTATTGCTGCTGTAAATAAAATCAGCAACAAGAAACCGCCTCTGGAGATTGAGTGCGGCAGTTGTGATAAATGCCCTATGGCTGAAAAATGTGATAAAATGGAGGGCACAGATAAATGAAAACACTTGCTGTAATTCTGCTTTCAGCAATGCTGACAGATAACTTTGTACTTTCTAAATTCATGGGTATCTGCCCTTTTCTTGGCGTATCCAAAAAGCTTGACAGTGCCACAGGAATGGGTATTGCTGTAACATTTGTTATGATATGTGCCACCTGCGTTACATATCCCATACATTACTTTATACTCGTGCCAAATAATCTTGCATATCTTGACACTGTTGTATTTATCCTTGTAATCGCTCTCTTTGTTCAGCTTGTTGAAACGGCTATGAAAAAGATGCTCCCCTCTTTATATAAAGCTCTCGGAGTATACCTGCCGCTTATTACAACAAATTGTGCTGTACTCGGTGTTACAGTGCTTAACATTGACAACGGTTTCACCTTCATCCAGTCAATCGGTAATTCACTTGGCGGAGGTCTTGGATTTCTTCTTGCTCTTGTAATTTTCTCGGGAGTTCGCAAAAAAATGGAATATGCAGATATCCCCGAAACATTCAAGGGAGTTCCTGCAACTCTTATTGCCGCTTCGATAGTTTCCCTTAGCTTTATGGGCTTTTCGGGATTGTTCAGTTAAGGGGGAAATACTATGACATATATTATTCCCGTTCTTATACTTGGAGTGTGCGGTCTTGCCGCAGGAATACTCCTGACAATTGCTTCAAAGTTATTCTATATCGAAGTTGATGAAAGAATTGAAAAAATCGGAGAAATACTTCCACAGGCTAATTGTGGCGCGTGTGGATTTGCAGGATGTAATGACTATGCTGATGCTATTGTAAATAATAATGCAGCTACAAATCTCTGCCGTCCCGGCGGAGCTGAATGCGCTGCTAAAATTGCAGGTGTTCTTGGTACTGATGAGGATACTGTTATACCGATGACCGCTGTTGTTAAATGTAATGGTGACTGCACTGCTGCCAAAATTCAATTTGAATTCAATGGTGTTCAGTCCTGCAAGGCAGTAAAACGCTTCTATGGTGGAAATGGCGTGTGTAAATATGGTTGTATTGGTCTGGGAGATTGTGCAGCTGTATGTGACCACAATGCTATAAAAATTGAAAAATCCCTTGCAAAAGTTATACCGGCACTTTGTGTAGCATGCGGCAAATGTACGGCTGTATGTCCTAATCAGATTATTTCAATCCGACCGAAAGAAAAGTATATAGATGTTCTGTGTTCTTCACAGGACAATGGAAAGGCAACAAAGCTTGCTTGCTCCAATGGCTGTATCGGCTGTAAAATCTGCGAGAAAAAATGTCCTGTAGGTGCTGTAAAGGTTGTAAATCTTCACGCTGAAATTGATTATGATAAATGTACATCCTGCGGAGAATGTAAAGCTGCCTGCCCTGTAAAGGTAATAAACTGAATGTAAAAACATCGCCTTTTTAAGTAGACTGTCTATACGGAAATATTTACGTATAGACAGTCTACTTACAGGCGATGTTTTTTATTCATAGTCAGCAATAACAGTTTCAAGAATTTCTACAGCACTTTTTATCATTTTCGGGCATATATCCCCGAAAAGATTTTTTTCAGCAATTACAGCTTTTTCCTCAGGTTTTGTAAGGTCATAGCCAAGCAAGTCACGGCACACAATAGAGCGGTTTAACTCCTTGAAACGATTTGTGTAATCAACAGCTATTGCATACGCGCGGGATTTCTGTACACTGTTGCCAGCTTCATAATGCCCGAATTTCAGACCTAAAACCATTAAAGCACCAGAAACTGCACCGCATATTTCAGCGTTTCTTGCTCCTCCGCCGAACTGTGTACCAAGCATTAACGTAAGCTTTTCATCGAGTCCGAAATCTTCAGCAAAGGCAGTCAATACGGCCTGTGAACAATTATATCCCATTGTAAATAATTGAACAGCTTTATCTGACTTTTTCATTAAATTCATCCTTTACATAAAAATAAAAGGACCATATCATAAGATATAGTCCTTTGTGGCGTGCCTGAAGGGATTCGAACCCCTGACCTACTGGTTCGTAGCCAGTCACTCTATCCAGCTGAGCTACAAGCACATTGTCCTGACGACAATATATATTTTACCACTTTTCAAAACAAATGTCAAGCCTTTTTTCAAAATTTGTTGATTATGTTATTTTTACTAAATATTAATGATAGATATTATGCATATCGCTATTTTTCATATTAAACACTTGACAAAGTATATCTTTTCCTGTATAATATATAAGGACGTTCGGCAAGGACGTAAAAATTTAATATGAGACATTAGCTCAGTCGGTAGAGCATACGCCTTTTAAGCGTAGGGTCGAGGGTTCAAATCCCTCATGTCTCACTTTTAACTCCGCAGATCACTGCGGAGTTTTTGTTCTTTATCAAATCAGGGATATCATATTTACGATATCCCTGTTCGACGTTATTCTTCTATAAGATTTTCAAACATACCAATATAAAGCCCAGCCGAAGCCTTCCAACTGTAATCGCACAACATTGCACGTCTTACAAGATCTTGCCACTTTTCCTTGTTGTCATAGTCGCACTTTGCACGTCTTACAGCGTCGAGCATATCATCAGCATTGAACGTCTGGAATGTAAAGCCATTTCCATTAACACCACCGTTATCACGTACTGTATCACGCAAGCCACCTGTTTCACGGACTATGGGTATAGTTCCGTAACGCATGGCGATAAGTTGTGCAAGACCACAGGGCTCGCTCATGGACGGCATAAGGAACATATCGGAACCAGCATATATTTTACGTGCAAGAACTGAATTAAATTCAGTAGTAACAGACACTCTGTCAGGATACCTTCTTGACATTTCTATAAAAAATTCCTCATATATCCTTTCACCACTTCCCAACACAGCAAATTTTACATCCATGTTCAAAATCTGCTCAAACACACATCTTATGAGGTCTATTCCTTTATGCTTTACCATTCGTGTTACAATTCCGATAACAGGCTCATCACCATCAGTAAGGTTAAGCTCGTTAAGAAGTGATTTTTTACACATCTGTTTACCCGAAATATCGCCCTTGGAATAATTACACACAATATCTGAATCTTCTTCGGGATTATACATATTTTCATCTATACCGTTGAGTATGCCAATCATCTTGTATCTCTTTGATGTGAGTATACGATCCAATCCATGGGCATACCACTGGTCAAGAAGCTCCTTTGCATACTGTGGCGATACGGCGATAATCTTATCGGTTGTTTCAATTGCACCTTTCAGCATATTTATATAGCCGTCATATTCAAGTATACCTGCGTTATAACGTGGAATACCCATAAGCTCATCAAGAACTTCCATGCCATATCTGCCCTGATATTCAATATTGTGTATAGTAAACGTAGTTTTAATTTTGTCATATCCCTGCTGATATCTGTAATATAATTTATAGTAAACAGGGATAAGAGCTGTCTGCCAATCGTTGCAGCTGATGATATCAGGCATGAATCCTATGTATTTGAGCATTTCAAGGACAGCTCTGCAAAAAAAAACAAATCTTTCGCAGTCGTCATAAAATCCGTACATTCCGTCCCTGTCAAAGTAATATTCGTTATCTATAAAATAATAAACAATTCCGTTTCTTTTAACTTTATATATGCCGCAGTACTGCTTACGCCAGGAAACATCTACTGTAATACTTGCAACAAATTCCATTTCATCACGTACTTCCGCAGATATCGACTTATACAGCGGAATGACTACAGCACAGCTGTGACCGACTTCGGCAATCGCTTTTGGAAGTGAACCTATCACATCACCAAGACCGCCTGATGAAGCAAATGGCACAGCCTCGCTTGCTGCAAAAAGTATATTCATAAAATCAGTATCCTTTCATATTTTCAATTATGCCCTGCATTTCTGTCAGTAAAAAAGCAGGGAACAACTGTCCCCTGCTTTACAATAACGTCATATTTTGCCGTTCTTTTTGATGTATACAGGATAAGTTTCTGAACCATTCAGTATTTTATCACTTCTGATTTCAACATTCTTATCAGTAATAATCTCGCAAATTCTACAGTTATCGCCGATTGTGGTACCCTGCATTATTACAGAATCCTTTATAACAGTTCCCTTTCCAACTTTAACACCTCTGAAAAGTATGGAATTTTCAACTGTTCCTTCGATAATACAACCGTCAGCAATAAGTGAATTTTTAATATTGGATTCAAGTCCGTACTTAACAGGAGCATTATCGCCTACCTTTGTATAAACAGGTGTCTTGGGCATAAATAATGCACGTCGTGTTTCGCTGTCAAGAAGACGTTTATTTGCTGCAAAATAAGCTTCTGTGCTATCGATACGCATAAAGAGATCCTTATGCTCAAATCCCATAATTTTATATCCGCACTCTTTATTCTGCAGAATTTCCTTTGTAAGGCTGAATGTGTTTCTGCTTACAGAATCAAATACAATCTGCTTGAGAAGCTCCTTACTGATTATAAGCATTTCAAGCCACTGATTACATTCACCTTTGATTTTAGGATTTACAAGTACATCCTTTACATAATTCTCCTCATCAAACTGAAGAATAGTCGTAGATGTATTTTTTGCCTCGTCATAATAACCCTTACCGTAAATAAGAGTAATATCTGCACCTGTGTTCTTATGCTGTTCAAGTACAGGATTAAAATCAATTGTTGTCACTATATCACAATTTGAAAGAATTACATACTGTGCATTTGAATGCTCCACAAAACTCCATATATTGGCAAGAGCATCCAGTCTGCCCTTGTAAATACCGCCTGTCTGGCTATATGGAGGAAGAAGATGAAGTCCACCTTTTTTACGTGCAAGATCCCAATCACGTCCTGATCCAAGGTGGTCAAGAAGTGAGCCATAGTTCGCCTTTGTTATAACTCCGACAGCTGCAACTCCTGAATTTACAAGGTTAGAAAGGGGAAAATCAATCAGTCTGTATCTTCCGCCAAAAGGAATAGAACCCATTGTTCTGTGCTCTGTAAGTTCGCTTACAGAAGAATCGTGCATACTTGCGAATACAAGTCCAAGAACATTATAATTTACACTCATTTTTATAAACCTCCACTCAGATATTCTCGCCGATAATCTGTTTGGGTTCTACGGATTTATCGCCTGATACTGTTACATTATGACCAACAACTGCAATACCCCAGTCGTCTTTGTTTTCTACAAGTTCGGGACTTTTGCCGATATGAGCACCACTTTCGATTACACTGTCACTGCCAATAATTGCATACTCTACAACTGCACCCGATTTAATAACTGCTCCCGGCATTACTATACTGTAATTTACAACAGCATCTTCCTCTACAGTTACTCCTGCAAAAAGAACAGAAAAATCAACTGAACCGTCAATTACACTACCCTCTGCAATCATGGAGTTTTCAATTTTTGCATTATTACCTACATACTGAGGTGGAACATAACTGCTTCTGGAATAGATTCTCCAGCTCTTATCATGGAGATCAAGAGGAAGTGCAGGACTGAGAAGATCCATATTTGCTTCCCAGAGAGAATCAAGAGTTCCAACATCCTTCCAGTAGCCTTCAAATTCATATGCAAACAGACGCTGTTCATCACGGAGCATGGAAGTGATGATATCCTTACCAAAGTCCTTTGACCAGCTCTCTCCCCTGTCACGCTTTGCATTTGCATCTTCTTCGTTTTCAATAAGATACTTTTCAAGCTTTTTCCAGCTGAATACATATATACCCATTGAGGCTAGGGTTGATTTTGGCTCCTTGGGCTTTTCTACGAAATCAACAACCTTTCTGTTCTCGTCACATATCATAATACCAAATCTTGATGCCTCCGCAAGAGGTACATCAATAACTGAAATAGTACAATCAGCCTCATTTGCAATATGGAAATCCACCATTTTGGAATAATCCATTTTATAAATATGGTCACCGCCAAGTACAACTACATATTCAGGATCGTAACGTCTGATAAAGTCCATATTCTGATAAATAGCATTTGCTGTACCTTCATACCATGAAGCTCCTGCCTGTGACTCGTAAGGGGGAAGTACATGAACTCCACCGTTCATCTTGTCGAGATCCCATGGCTGACCGTTTCCGATATACTCATTAAGTACAAGAGGCTGATACTGGGTAAGTACGCCCACTGTATCAATACCGGAATTTGTACAATTAGAGAGAGGGAAATCAATGAGTCTGTACTTGCCGCCATAAGGAACGGCAGGCTTTGCTACATTTTTTGTAAGAGCGTACAATCTGCTTCCCTGACCGCCGGCAAGCAGCATTGCTACGACTTTTTTCTTTGTATACATAGTTTATATTCCTCCATTTTAACCTTTTGCAAAGACACCACAGCTTCCGATAAAACTGATGAAATTATCTATGCACTATTGACTTGAAACTCCTGTCAAAAAAGGTTATTATCATTTATTATCAGCTGTCTTTTTCTTACCAGTTTTCGTATTAGTTTTTTTCGGCTCTGCAATTACTTTATCATCTGTGGAAACTGTCTTTTTTCTCACAGATGTTTTAAGATACATTACCGAGAGAGGTGCAAGTGTCATTGAAATACTATTATCAAATCCGTGCATAGGAATATTTTCCGATTTATATGATTTCGCTGATACACCTGAACCGCCAAATTCTTCAGCATCGGTATTGAATACTACTCTGTAGGTTCCCTTTTTCGGCACGCCAATACGATAATCATCACGCTGAACAGGAACAAAATTGCATACAGCAATTATTTCGTTTCCTTCATCATCTATACGTCTGAATGCAATAACACTCTGCTTATAGTCGTCATTGGAAATCCAACTGAAACCTGACCAATCAGCCTCGTTCTGCCATAGCGGTGTACAGTCAAGATAGAATTTGTTGAGTTTCTTTACGTATTCGTGTATTCTCTTATTATATGGATTATTATCAATGAGCTCCCAGTCAAGCCGAGTTTTGTAATTCCATTCATTATACTGTGCAAATTCCTGTCCCATAAACAATAGTTTCTTACCTGGATGAGCCATCATATATGCAAGGAATGCACGATATGAGGAGAATTTCTGTTCTCCCTCGCCTGGCATTTTTTCAATCATGGAGCATTTGCCATACACAACTTCATCATGAGAAATCGGAAGAAAGTAATTCTCGGAGAAAGCATAAAAGAATGAGAATGTAAGCTTGTCATGATTAAAGGAACGGTAAATTGGATCCAACGACATATAGCTTAACATATCGTTCATCCAGCCCATATTCCACTTGAAATTGAAACCGAGTCCGCCCATGCTTGTAGGCTTTGTAACCATCGGCCACGCTGTTGATTCCTCAGCTATCATAAGAGCTTCGGAATGCATGGAAAAAATTGCTTCATTCAGTCTTTTCAAAAACTCTACAGCTTCAAGATTTTCGTTTCCGCCGTTAATATTTGCAGCCCATTCACCGTCACGTCTGTCATAGTCAAGATAGAGCATTGATGCAACAGCATCTACACGCAGACCGTCAACGTGCATTTCAGTAAACCAGTAATTAGCACTTGAAATAAGGAATGAGCAAACCTCAGGCTTTCCGTAATCAAATACGTGAGTACCCCATGCTTTATGCTCTTTCTTTCTTGAATCCGTATACTCGTAACAGCACGTACCGTCAAACTCATATAATCCCGGCGCATCTTTGGGGAAATGTGCAGGTACCCAGTCAAGTATTATTCCGATTCCTGCCTGATGGAACATATCAACCATGCAGCGGAAATCATCGGGTGTACCATATCTTGATGTGGGTGCAAAATAACCTGTTACCTGATATCCCCATGAACCGTCAAATGGAAATTCTGTAAGCGGCATAAGCTCCACATGAGTATATGACATCTTTTTAAGATATGGAATAATTCTTTTTGCAAAATTGATATAGGAAGTAAAAACTTCTTCTTTGCCTGTATTATACCATGAATTGAGATGTACCTCATAGACATTCATCGGGCTTTTATATACAGAGCGTTTTTTCTTTTCCTCATACCACTGTTTGTCATTCCATGTGTAGTCGCTTTCATATATCTTCGACGCAGTGGCGGGACGTGTTTCAAAATGTGTACCATAAGGATCTGATTTCAGAAGTATACGTCCGTCTTTTGTCTCTATACTGTATTTATAGATATCATAGTGTTCAAGTTTAGGTATATCGACCTCCCATATTCCGTCCGATATAAGAGTCATGGGATTTTTATTACGATTCCATTCGTTAAAATCACCAACAACCGAAACACTCACCGCATTAGGAGCCCATACTCTGAATCTGTAATAGGTAGTCCGTCCTTTTTTATGTGAATGTACTCCGAAGAATTTCCATGCTTCAAAATTCTTTCCCTGATAATAAAGGTAAAGTGGAAATTCATCGACTTTCTTGTTATTATTAACTGACATAATTCAGCCCCCTTTTGCTAATAACCAACGCAAATCCTTTTTAGAGCGTCGCTGTTTTAACACATGATATAAATCGCATATTACATCAATAAATATTATATCAGAATTCTGTTCATTTATCAAGTTTTTTTGCAAATTTGCACAATATTTCAGATAATGATATAAATATTTGTGGTGTTTTATGTGCAATTTGCCATACTCAAAGCAGCTATACTGTTAAATTGTTTTTGTTCATATGTTTATAATGACAAACTGTTAAGGATTTGTTTACAAAGGTGAATAAACGACACAATAGAGACTGAGTTAATAATTTTCGACTATTTCATATGATACACTGAATGTTGGACATCACATATTCTTATTGTTGATTGATTTGACCACTTTCATACCAATTACAGTTACATCGTCAGAACGTACTGATGGATTGAAAACTTCTGCTTTCAATGCTATTTCTCTTACAATTTCCTTAATATCACTCCTGCTTAGCAAAAGCTCCTTAATAAACAAATATGCATTTTCTGTTATACCGTCAGAGAACATTATAATTATATCACCGTCGGATAAGCTGTGTTCAGTTTCATGGAGCTCCGCTTCTTCTACAATACCGATCGGGAATACAGTAGATGAAAGCTTAATTACATCGCTGCCCTTTCTGATTATCGTTGGCGCTGCCCCTGATTTTACAGATACAGCACTACAACTGTCGGGATCAATTATTAATGCATCAAGTGTTGCAAAGGATTCCTCACGTGATTTTGTTACCATAACTGAATTTACTACCCTTACTGCTGATTGCGGTTTCATTCCGCCGCATATAAGTCTGCGGAACATTCCTATTACCATATGCGAATCAACAGCAGCATTTTTACCGCTTCCCATACCATCTGACAATACGATATACTGTTTTCCGGTACTGTCCGTAAAGACAGACGCACTGTCGCCGCATATTTTACAGCCCGCCGCACATTTTGACGCTGAATGAATTTCAATTTCATAAATTCCTGGTTGATATACGCCTATTTTCAGTTCTTTTGCAGAGCTCACTACCGCAGATGGCATAAGTCTTATTCCTAATGTGTCGGATAAAATTCCGCATATCCTTTCGGCAGAATCTGCAATTTCTCCGCAGCTGAAAAATATCTCAGCTGTAATACGTTCAGTCTGTGTATACCCTGCTACAACACGCTGAAATTTTATATTATGATTTTTAAGAGAAGTTTCAATTCGCTTGACAAGCGAATCAGAATAGCATATATTTCCCGATTCCCCTGTTTCACGGATAATATCAGATATTATTCTGAATTGTTCTGAAAGAAATCGTCTTTCCTCAGAATACCGAAGATCCATAATACGATGAGTTGTACGAAGTCTTAAAATACGTTCAAATTCGTCAGCTGCTTCTTTCCTGCTGATACAGTCATCAGGAATTACAGGCACAATGTCACCTGATATTTCAGTGATTCCACCTGTACATACATCTCTACGGAAACATACTTCACAGACTCCGTTGATACATTCATTTTCATTTTTTACAGCTGCGTTTGAAGCAGCTATTGCTGCCGAAATTTTACCCGAATCGCAGCGTATCGCTTCAATAACATCTGATAAAAAATCTGTTTTTATACATTTTCTTTCTGAAAAATTTTCATTTCTGTTGAATTGAAGAAATATATCCCTGTCTTTCAGATATGGAACAGCAGCAAGAAATAAAACGCTGCCGCCTAAAATACTTATTGCATATATAAAATTATAGGCATCTCCCATAAACAAACCAAGCATGAAACATGAAACAGTATATGCAGCTGTTGAAAACAAAAAATTATTCTTTCCGATTAATCCTGTAATAAGTCCTGCTACCGGAAGAATAGCTGCAGCCGTTCCTGTTTCGCCTGATGAAAAAAATGCTCCGCTTGCGCCTAATGCTCCGAAGATAATCCCACCGTAACCACCCAAGAAACAGGATGCAAGAATTGTTATTGCAGATATAACAGCAAGTCCGATATTGAAATATGGTAAATCAAGAGAACAGAGAGAAGCTGATAAAATAACATATACAATACCTGCCGGATTTCCTTTCTTATCTTTTGGATTTAGTATATTCTCCATACTGAAACTACTCCACAGCTCTGATGCAGAATAAGCCGTTACACCAGCAATCATTCCATATAAAATGTAAAATATAAGCTTTTCAGGAAATTCGCCGATAATCCATGATATACCACAGCCTGATGCAAGAACAGCAGAAGCTGTAAGAATTCCGCATGGCAGAGATTTATCAAATACCGTTGAAAACATTTTTATAATAACGATTGCAGCCATAGCACAAAGCTTTACAATACATTTACCGACGGAATCAGTAAGTACACACCTGACTACAGCACCACTGAATGCAGATGCAGCACATGGCAGATTTACCGCTCCTGTAAGCGATATGTCAGCAAATGACTTTACACCTCCAAGAGTTGAACCAGAAAGCAAAAATCCACCGCCAAAAGATAAAAGCATCTGAAGTACGTTTAATAAAATAACGTTGTTTTTGATTTTCTTCATTTTTATCGTCTCCCGTTTTATCAGTTATATGGCCCCAACGCTATAAAAGTAGTGGAGCAATATTCTGATTATATCATAAAATACGGGCATTTTTTGTCATATAATAAAAGAAGAAATCAGAAATTTTTCGGAAAACTTTTATTATCTTATTAAACGACAAAACCGCACAGTCCATTATGAACTGTGCGGTTATTATTATACTTGTGCGTTAAACAGATTTTTAAGAGCGTATACAACGTCGTCAGAGTCTGCATTGACGCTTGCAGCTTCATTGATAGCTGAAAGCTTGCTTAATTCATCAAGGTTTGCATTGTAACCAATAGTATAAATCGGAATTTCAAGTGCCTGTATTATACCGGATACATCCTTCAAGGAACTTCCGATATTTGTTTCACCGTCGCTCAGTACAAACATCATGATTTTAGCATCAGGATTGGCTTCACGAGCCTTTACAAGCATATCAGCTGCAACTGCAACTCCGTCAAATGTAGCAGTACTTCCGAATGGTGACATATCCTCAACCGCACCTGTAAAATATGCACGGTGGTTTATGTCAAACTTACCAATAGGAAGATTGATCTGAACATCATTGTTATAAGTAACAAGACCAATACTGTTATCTTCGCCTATGTACTGTGAAGCATTAATAAGTGAACGTTTCAGCTGTGCGATTGGCTCACCGTCCATACTTCCGGAAGTATCAGCAACGAATACAGCTACAACAGGTCTGCCTGCGTCCTTCTCCTCTTTCCACAGCTTCTGTGCAGATATAAGAGATGTACCTGCAATATCGGGAATATCCGATTTATAATTCTTAATCTGATTAAAACCATACTTGTCAGCAAGCTCCTGTGATTCACTGTTTTTACAGTAATCTACAAACATATCAAGAAGCTCCTGTTTTATAGACGAAAGATTTCCAAGAGCATATACAGGATTATTATGCTCCACACCAAAAGGTATAAACTTGTAATTTTTAAGGGAAGGATCATTGTAAACTGTCTGATTTTCCATGATGAAAGCGTCAAGAGCGCCTGATTCCGCTGCCTCTCTCATCTGGAGTGTTGTATAAGCTACAAATGGTACGTTAGCCTGGAAATCAATAAATGATTCAACGGCTTTTGTGCTTAAAATATCATTATTATCAAAACAGTTAAGGGCAGATACAAGGAAATTCAATCCTGTTGATGAAGCATACGGGTTTGTATATCCCATTGCAATTTCACCGTCTACCGTTGCCTGAATAACGGTATTTATGGAAACAGAGCCATATTTTGACTCTATATCGGAATATGTATCCTTATCAACAAGAATACCTGCTGTATTGCTTACAATACTCTCGTCCACAAGTTCAATTTCCACACCTTCCGCCTCAATCATATCACCCCAAAGCTCATTGGAAGGAGTAAATACCTCGGGAACGTATTTTCCTGATTTGATATAGTCTACAGAAAGTCCCGACGCAACAGGACGGACTGAAACAGACACAGTATATCCATCGATTTCAAATCTTTCCTCATTGAAGTTTTCGGCAACTTCATTGAGCCAGCCGTCAGTTCCTTTGCTTGATTTTTCTGTTGATGAGAAGATTTCAATATCAATACTGCCGTTTCCTTCTACGCTGAGAGGATATTTTGAAATGTCTGGTAATTCATCTATAAGCGAGGAAGTACCAATCTGTACCTGTGCCTTTCTTGGCTGAACTTCAGAAACATTGATTTTTTTAAGAAGCTTTGGTAAATCTTCCAGTGCTTCCTCTTTGGAAATCTCTCTTGCACTCTTGCCGATGTTCTTTGTAAGTGCCATACCGCCGCCTACAACACCAGTAACAAGTACAGCCATAAGTGCCATTGTACCCGCAATTTTCTTCTTGTTTTCTTTCATAATAATCCCTTTCCTTTCATGCTTAATCATTCATTGATGTCATCAAAAGCGTCAATTTCTCCGTTTGTACGGATTTCACGCAGTGATTCAGTAATTGTTTGCAGACTTAAAGTGCTGCTGCCATCCGACACATCACCTATCATAGAAATTTCATCTATAAACTTGCGGAAAACATCGAGATACTGCTCATTGGTTGCAATAAGCTTACTGATATAATGACCATTTCTGTTTATATCGTTTCTATCATTCTTATCAAATATAAGAAGTCTGTTAATAATGCGGTTAAAGTTGCTGAACATATTCTGCTGAACTTCATCAATTGCTGAATCAAAAGTGCTGTCCTCTGAAAGTGCCTTCAGCTTTTCCTTACGTGTATTAAATCGTTCAAGCTGTTTTAAAGCCTGGTCAATCTGTAAATTGTAAGGCGTATTCATGCCTTTCCAACCCTTGAAAGCCTCCTCAAAATCTTCATAATCAGCGTTGTTTTTATCTTTTAGAGTAGGCTTTTTGTAAGCCAGTAACAGGATAAAATAATTTCCTATTATAAAGATGATAATACTTGCAATGATAATTATCATTTTTACCGTATTGTCAAGAGATAAAATACCTTCCGACAAAAGTATAACATCGGCAACTGCAAGCACCAGATTGAAGCCGAGAAGTATCGGCAGTTTTTGCATATTCATAAAAACACCCCTCAAATATCATTTATAATATTTATATTTTACCACATTACCCCCAAAAAGTCAAGGGGAAGTATAGAATATAAATAAAACTCACTCTGAAGATGTCATTTAACATCGGTTGATTCTTGTTGACTTTATAATGTTTGTATGATATAATAAATTTGACGATCAGGTATATTTTTTAATGACCTGAAACACAGCTTCAAGAAAATAAGGAGGTTTTATATGAATTCTGAAATCTATATGCACGGACAAATTCTCGGTACACATTCCTTTTTGCTGAAAGGTGAGTTCTTACAGCCTGATGAATATTCAGAAATCAAGGCAAAGTATTTTCTTCCAGGCGGTGAAACAGGTACAGCCGCAACAGTTCTGTCATCTTTGGGAGCAAATGTAAAAATTGACGGTACACACATCGGAACAGAAGTAGCTCCACTTTTAAAAGATTTTTACAAGGGAAAATCAGTAGATCTGTCTTCACTTTATTTTGACGAAAATTATGAAGGATTAATGGATTATGTTGTAATAGCTGGCCTTGTTCGTTCTCCTATGGGAGTATTTCAGGCTCTTTATGAGGAAGGTGCAAAAAAGCGTTGGAATATGCCAAAAGAAAATGATATAGCAGAGTGTAAAGTTGCAGCCATTGATCCCTTTTTCCTTGAAGAAACGCAGACTGCCGCAGAACTTTGTGTAAAACATAATAAACCGTATGTAACAATTGACTGCTGCCATGACAGTTATCTCCATCAGCATTGTGCAATCAATGTTGTATCAAAGGAATGTACAGGCTGTGAGCAGTACAGGGATAAGTCAATTGAGGAAATTTATCAGCTGCTGACTGATACAACTGACGGGCTTGTAATTATTACACGGGGCGAAAAGGATATCGTTTACGGCAGAAAAGGACAGCCAATGAAGTCCATGAAGCCTTTTTCCGTAGAGGTTAAAAGCACTCTCGGAGCAGGTGATACATTCAAGGCGGGCTGTGTTTACGGACTTTTAAAGGGTTTGACTGATGATGAAATTGTTCGTTTTGCCAGTGCCTGCTCTGCAATAGCAATTTCAAGATTTCCTTTGCCTCTCAATCCCCCTACATTAGAGGAAGTAAACGAAATTCTGGGTAAATAATATGGCGGTTGAAATTAATCCAAAGGATACAACAAGGGCATATGCGTTTGAAATGTGGATGAAGGCTCCAAATCCGATGGTTACATTATTCAGAACCTTTGATGTAACAAGGCTTGTTAAAATTTCAAAGAGGAAGAAATTGAAATTCAATATGCTTATGTGCTATTGCATCGGTAAAGCAGCAGCTGGTATAAACGAGTTTTATACACTACCTGTTGCTGATAAACTGATGAAGTATGATAAAATTGCGGTGAATGTTATTGTGAAGAATAAAAGCAGTGGTGTCAGTTCCTGTGATATTAATTATACGGAGGATATTGAAAAATTCAACGCTGATTATCTCAACTATACTGTTAATACAGCAGAAACCGCAGAGGACAGAGATTTGTCCGCAGACTGTATGGTAATCGGCACATCAGCCTTGATTGAAACTGAAATCGACGGTGCAGTGGGCATGTACAGCGGAATTTTTAATAATCCCTTTATCATATGGGGCAGATACCGCAGTAAATTTTTCAGACATAAACTTCCTGTTTCATTTCAGTTTCACCATACTCAGATGGATGGTGAACAAGCAGGTAGATTTATTGAAAATTTACAGACAGCAATAAATACAATTACCCTGTGAAGGTGATATAATGAAAAAATACAACAATGAAAATAATCCTGATTTTCTCAATGACTATCTCGTTCATATAAAAGTTGTGAAAATGCTTTCAGAGCGTACAATTGAGGAATATTACATTGATATACGGCTTTTTCTTAAATTTTACAGGGGAAATATGCTAAATTCCGATATGGAAGTGGAAGACGTAGACATATCCTCTATGACGGTTGATGATCTGCGGAAAATAACTGTATCAGATATCTACAGTTTTATTTTTTATACCGCTGATGAACGAAATAACGCAGACAGGGCACGTTACAGAAAAATATCAGCTTTGCGCAGCTTTTTCAAGTATCTCACAAAAGCGGTACATCTTCTTAAAGATGATCCGACAAAATATATTGAAGTCCCCTCCCCTAAAAAATCCCTGCCGAAGTTTCTATCCCTTGATGAAAGTCTGCGTCTTTTAAGCAGTTCAGATGATGGAGAATCGGTAAGAGATTACTGTATACTTACACTTTTTCTCAACTGCGGTATGCGTTTAAGCGAACTTGTTGGTATAAATATATCCCACATAGATTTCACAGAAGCAAGAATGAAGGTTCTCGGTAAAGGTAATAAGGAGCGTATGGTATACCTCAATACTGCATGTATGGACGCTATTAACCGATATCTTACCATAAGAGGTCAGAACGAAAAGGCTGCGGATGAGCCTGCACTTTTTATAAGCAACAGAAACACACGTATTTCAAAACGCCGTGTACAGCAGATAGTGGAAGATGCGATAGAAGCAGCAGGACTGGGCGGAAAGGGTATAACTACCCATAAACTCCGTCATACAGCGGCTACTCTCATGTACCAGTACGGCGATGCCGATGTTCTTACGCTTAAAGAGCTGCTTGGTCATGCTAATATTTCTACAACCGAAATATATACCCATTTATCAGATGAAAGCGTAAGAAATGCCGTTGAAAGCAATCCACTTGCAAAAGTTAAACATACGAAAAAAAGCTCCGAGTAAGCAGAATGTCCGTACGGAAGTATTTGTGTAAATTATTGAGGGGAACTCTTTTGAAAAAGGGTTCCCCCACAAAATCTGCATAATACTTCTATATGGGTAGTCGGCTTAATTCCGGAGCTTTTTTTGTCATATAGAAATCATAAGATAATTCAAAGCCTGATTATACAGGCGGAACGGTCGGGTATTATTCACGATAAGCATTTCCGCAAAATCCACGGCATCCTCAATATTACGTGAAAAATCCGATATTACTTCTCTTTGACCAGTTCTTGAATCCTCGACTTCAATACCATAAGTAATAATTTCTGTATCATCTGAATTCATTTTTCCGGATGTTACCCTGTATGATATTTTGTTGCCGCCGCAGACCTCAAAATAAACTGTTCTGTCCCTGACTTCCTGTTTTTTCTTTTTTATAAGTCCGAACATATAATTTTCTCCTTTCTGTGTGCTGGATATATTATAACATGAGAAAGGAAAAATTGAAAGAGTGAAAAAAATCTCATTAGAATTGTTTATGGCGATGAAAGTCGAGAAAATTATTCCATTATTTCCGTGTATAACTTCTGCATCTGTAAATCTGTTTCCGCAATCCGTTCCGCACACTGACGAAGTTCTTCTGATATTTCAGGTGTAATTGTTCCCGATGGTTTATAACGAAGCTGATGCTCCAGACTTGCCCAGAAATCCATTGCTA
>JAFYUM010000004.1 GCA_017558505.1 Ruminococcus sp.
TGGTGCACCAGTTGTCACGCCAGTGGCACAGCTGGGCAGCTATGTGCGGAACGGATAAACGCTGAAGGCATCTAAGCGTGAAGCCGCCCTTAAGATTAGATATCCCACTTTTTAGTTAAGA
This sequence comes from Ruminococcus sp., assembly GCA_017558505.1. Lineage (GTDB taxonomy): Bacteria > Bacillota > Clostridia > Oscillospirales > Ruminococcaceae > Ruminococcus. The sequence goes on from JAFYUM010000004.1 coordinate 122, forward strand.
CCCCTCATAGACTATGAGGTTGATAGGCCAATAGTGTAAGCGTAGTGATACGTTCAGCTTGCTGGTACTAATCGGTCGAGGGCTTTTCCTATTGCAATATGTTCTCTCTTGAACAACACATTACTTCATTCTTATTCAGTTTTTAAGAGTCGGTGTTTATGGCACAGAGGTCACACCCGTTCCCTTTCCGAACACGGAAGTTAAGCTCTGTCGCGAAGACGATACTTGGCTGGCGACGGCCCGGGAAACTATTTCAATGCCGGCACTTAATGAAGCACTCCTTGAAAAAAAGGGGTGCTTTTTTGTATATAACGATATAATTAAAATAAAAAAATAAGTAAAAGATGTCCGAAATGAAATAAATCAAACGAGTGTAGTATATGAACATGTTCAAAGGGGTGAAAGGCTTGACTGACAGCGATTTTAAGGCTCTTATGCTAAAGTCTGTTGAAAACGCTCACCGTTGCTTATTTGACGAATATTCGGGTTATGTCTATACAATTTGTGCCAATAAGCTGAAAAGCTGCGGTACAAGGGAGGACATTGAGGAGTGTTTCAGCGACTCACTTGCCGATATTTTCAGATATTTTGACAACGTGAGCAATAGAAACGGCGATTTAAAGGGCATAATCGGAACTATTGCAAAGAGGAATGCAATTGATTATTTCCGCAGATTATCGGGAAAAAGCGACAGACTTGTATCAATTGACGATGAAGATTTCCCGAAAATTTCATCTGACATTCGAGTTGATGACGAAACTGAAAAGGCTTTAATACGTGAAATAATTATGGATTGCATTGACAGGCTGGGCGAGCCTGATTCGTCAATCATAGCCTTTTACTACTTTTATGGCAGGACATCAAGGGAAATTGCCAAAGCTTTACATATGGGTGACTGGGCAATTCAGAAACGAATCAGCAGAGCAAAAAAGAAACTGAAAAAGTTTTTGTGCGATGCAGGAATAACAGGGGAGGATTTGTGATGAATATACGACATTTTTTCGATAACGCCGACGAAAAGACTATTGACAGAATTACAGAAAAATATCCTCCTTTGAGTTCCGCCGACAAAGAAAGGTTATATGCAATGAGTAAGAAAAAATACAATAAAGAAATGACAGAAAATAAGGGGAATTATATTGAAATATCGGGAGTTGAACGCTACCACAAGCCTTTATGGCATAAGGTGCTGAGTGCTGTTGCCGTAGCAGCTGTTGTTCTTGGCGGAATTGGCGGAGGTGCGGCTCTTATTCGACGCAATAATGACGCAGATATTCTTAATAATGAATCAAGCCAATTGGCTGAAATCGACACTGCGGAGATCGAAGATATTGCACAGCAGCTTACTGATGAATTTTTTGATTTAAAGAATATTATTTCATCAAGGGGTGCGGCTTATGATGAAAATGATATACTGACATACAAAATCGGTATTTTTGATGATACGTTGGAAAATCCCGAAGTTTATGACCGTACTTTTTACAAGGTAACTGATGAGCGTTTTAAATGTTCGCAGGATATTTACGACGCTTTGAGAAGTATTACGACAATGTATTATCTTCCCGAGGAAAGCTATGTCAATGCAGATATTCCGTGGATTGTTTATTCTGTTCCGGCTGCGGCTGATTATGTTTCTGTACCGTTCTATGGGTATTTAGGTAAAGATGTCAGCGTATTTGAAAACGGCAGTTCTGTTGATCGTTCGCTATTTGCTAATAAAATGTTCAACGAGTCATATGAGCCAGTACCATTTGATTTGGAAGATGATAATGATTGGGAAACGCCTTATTGTATATGGGTATCTGATTACATTGAACACAGCGGTTCACTTTATATGATTTCTCCTGATTATCAATTCGATCCTGTGGGTATTGTTTATGATTACAACGAAAAAATTGAAATTACCGAGGTCGCTGAAAATAGTTTTACTGCTGTTAGATATGCAGATATTTCACAAAATAAAAATATTATTAAAAGAGCCGAATTTAAGTTCCTCTATATGAACGGCGAATGGCTTATTGACAAATTTTCGGAATCCGTTCTTGATAAAGAGGAAATTGGCAGTGAAGAAACAGATTTTACTGCAATTGCACAGCAGCTTACTGATAAAGTTCTTGAATTTGAAAAAATATTATTAGACGCTGATATTGAATATGATGAAAATGACAGTATTTCTTTTTACAGATATGATTCCTTTGATCCCGATGCGGAAGATGAAGAAGTAAGATATTGCAGAGTAACGGATGAACGCTTCAACAGCTGTCAGGATATATATACTTTCATACGTTCTTTTACATCATTTGAATATAATCCACAGGATGATTACAGAGACGGTATGTGGATTGATGAAAGCGGTGTAGTAAGCTGGCTTGGTAATGATTTGAGTGAATATGAAATCGGTGCAAGAATTGAACGTGGCGAGGAGTGGTTGACTCACTATACTACGTATAATGGGCAGCTTTATGTTCAGCCGTTAAATACTCATGATTATGTCAGCCGTGAATATACGTCAGATGTTTCTGTCGGAGTTACAGGCGAAGACCGTTTCACAGCAACAAGAAGTTATACAGAACATTATACAGAAGATATAACAAGCGAAAGATGCTTTGATTTTGTTCTTGAAGCAGGAAAGTGGAAGATTGACAAAGTTTATTTCTCTGATGAGGAAGATGAAAATGAATCAGAGGACGAATATGAATACCTTGATATTGCAGGAGATTTAACAGATAGATTTTTCTACATGATAGATGTACTTGGAGCATATAATGTAAGTTATGATGAAAATGATTTTATAACATATAACTGTTATTCAGTTTCAAATCCTGCAACTTTATCAGAGAAATATGGTGTAGATTTGTCAGGTGCGGAGGAAAAAACAGATTTCTTATACACAAGAAAGCTTTATAAAGTAACTGATGACCGTTTTAAAAGCTGTCAGGATATTTATAACGCATTAAGAGAGCTTACTTCATCTTCACTTTTACCCGAAAAAAATTATGAAAATGCTGATTTGCCAATAAATGGCAATGAGTTGGTAACAACACCTATAGCTATTCTTGGAACTGATGTAAGTATGTACGAAAGTGGAAGCAACATTTACGATAGCTATTTCTCTGATTTTGAAAACAGGAAATTTGATATGCAGGACAGCGACAACTGGGAAGCTGCATTAAGTGCTTTCGGTTCCCATTATGTTGAGTATAATGGTAATCTTTATATAATCGGTGATATGGGTTACAGTGATATGCCGGATGTTCATGTCAATTTACAAAATGTTGAAGAGAACAGATTTTCAGTAACAAGAAAACATATTATTTCTTATGAAGATGAAACAGAAAGAATTGAAAGTTATAATTTTGATTTTGTTTTTGAAAATGGCGAATGGAAGATTGACAATGTAGAGAGAGTTGTAAGCGATGAAGAAGCTATAGGAAATGCGATTGCATCTTATGTAGACACATTAATACGCAGTGATACAGATAAATATGGAAACATTTATGAAAATCCTGATGTATTTGATTTTGGCTTTGAAATAGTAGGCTACAATGGTGAAAATAATTGTACTGCAAGGGTAATACTTACAGATTATGACTATGTAGATGTAATTGAACTCACAGCTGAAATAGACATAAAGGAACAGAAAGTAATAAATGCAGAAATCATAGAATTACAATAATATCATCCTCCTTATGATAAAACCCCCGATTTCTAATGAAGTCGGGGTTTCTGCATATCCCCTTGAAATATGGTAATACTATGGTAGAGGTGAGAGTATGAAAGAGAACGACTACAAAAAACAGCGTATTTATGCGGATTTAGAGCAAAATCTCAATTACATCAAGAAAATAACGGGACATTCAACGGATATACTTGTAAATGAATTTGTCACAGGTGGAATAAAATGTGCATTTCTTTGCTGTGACGGTATGCTGTCCTCACGGGCGGCAGCAGATATGGTGCTTTCGCCAATTACAGATTTGCCAAAGCAAGCCAATGCACAGGGACTTTTTGACTATATACAGGCACATATGCTCCTTTCAGCCGACAGGAGCAAAGCCGAAAATTACGGCGATCTAATGCGGCTTATACATTCGGGATTTGCAGTATTTATCGCAGAGGGAGCAGATACCGCCCTTGCTTTCGGCGTACAGGGATTTAACACAAGGGGAGTGCAGGAACCGTCGGGAGAGGGGAATATTTTAGGCAGTCACGAGGGCTTTTCAGAAACTATCCGCACGAATATGTCGCTTATACGTAGACGGCTGAAAACTCCCGAACTTGTAATGAAAATCATGACAAAGGGGAACAAATCCAACACGGAAATATGCCTTTGCTATATGAAAGACCGTGTACCGCCCCGACTTCTTGACCGCATAATGAAATCTCTTGATGAAATCGACCTTGAAACCATACTTTCAACAGGCTATATCCGCCCATTTGTTGAAAAAAAGAGCTTTGAGCTGTTCAGCAGTACAGGCTTGTCGGAGCGTCCCGATGTGGTATGCTCCAAGCTTATCGAGGGCAGAGCAATTATACTTGTGGACGGTGTGCCTTACGGAATAATTATCCCCCGTCTGTTATGCGAAAGCTTTCACACAATTGACGATTACGCACATAAGCCCTTTTATGCCATATTTCTCCGCTGGATTCGCTACGGAGCGTTTATACTTTCATTTCTGCTCCCAGCGGTTTATACAGCAATTGCAATGTATCACCCCGAACTGCTGAACAGCACTTTGCTTATGCTGCTTGCAAAAGAGGAGGAAAATGCGCCCTTATCCCTGCTTACAGAGACGTTTATCGTGCTGATAATGTACGAGGTCATACGTGAGGCAGGAGTTCGCCTGCCAAAGCCTGTAGGCGGTGCGGTGAGTATCATAAGCGGACTTATTATAGGCGATGCGGCAGTAAAATCGGGACTTGTAAGCACGCCCCTGCTTACAATCACGGCATTATCGGTCTTGGGCGGTCTTGTTGTTCCCGATCTCAATCCGCAGATTACCCTGTTGAGATTTGCATTTCTTGCCGCTGGGGGAATTCTTGGCTTTTTCGGTATAAGTATTCTTGCCTGTGCCGTGCTGACCAATATGTGCGGAACAGAAGATTACGGATTTCCCTTTACTGCGCCGATTTCTCCCTTTTCTTCAAAGGGAATGGGCGATACTCTTTTCCGTATGGGATTCAGAAAAATGCAGAACAGGAATTTCACCGTGGAGGAATACCATGAGTAACAAAATAACCACATTTCAGCTATGCTCCCTTATGCTGATAAATGATATTTTTGCCATATTCTGCCTTTGCGGAGGCATTTCAGCGGCAACAGCGGCAGGCTTCGGCATAGGAAGCGTTTTACAGCTTATAATTTCCGTTCCTCTTATATGTATGTACAAAAAAAGGGGAACTCTTTCTGATTGCGGAAAAATAGCGAAAATAATTCTTCTTGGTGGAATTATCCTGTGGGGCGGTATGCTCTTTTCTATGCTGATGAAAGCAGGAAATCTTGTATTTATTCCCTTTGAGGAAGTAGGAAAATGGGGCGGAATTATAACAACTGCCCTCATTGCCGTTGTCTGCCTTTATATAGCCTCATCGGGCATAAAAGCTATGGCACGTTCTGCTGTGATAGCGGCGGCTTTAGGGGCTGTATGCCTTGGTGTGGTTGCTGTATCGGCTATAATTCATTCGGATTTGGAAAATATAAAATCTGCTGAGTCAACAGGCTTTTTCCATGAACTTTCAAAAGGATTTACATTAAGCGGCGGATTGGCAGGCTTTACGGTAATGCTCGGCTTTGTCAAGGATAATATTCCTCGTACCGCCATAGGCTATTTCATCGGAAAGGCAGTTATAACGGCGGCGGTGCTTATTTCGGGAGTTCTCGTATGCGGCGGCATAATGAAAATAACAGATTTTCCTATAGTGTGGGCGGCACAGCTTACACAGCCTTTTTCCTTTCAGCGGATAGATTCTCTTTTTCTCATCGTTTTCACGGTATTTGCGGTTTATTCTATAGCTATACAGGCATCGGCGGCGGAGTATCTTGTGGGCGAAGTATTCCCCTTTATAAAGCGATACAGATGCAGTATAATTCTTGTAATAATGGCAGCAGCAGGAGCATTATCGGGGCAATGGATTCACGGTAATGCCTTTACGGTAATACTTTCGGCAGGGGGATTAATAGCAGTTCCCGTTATATATTTTATCAGGAGAAAAATCAGACTATGAAGAAAATAATTCTTGCGGTTATGTGCGTATTCCTGACGGGTTGCAGTACGGGAACAGATGTAAATGAAATGGCATATGTAAGGGCGGCGGCAATTGACAGCGGTAATATAACATTTGCCTTTTATCTTGATGAACAGATTCTGACCGTATCAGCTGACAGTATTGATGAAGCAAAGTCTGCGGTGGAATTATCTCTCGGAAAGAAAATATTCACAGGTCATACAGAGCTTGTAATTCTTGGGGAGTGCGATGAAAGGGAAATTCTTGACTATATGCTAAGTCAATGGAAAGTTCCCCCTGCCTGCCGTGTTGCAAATTGTAAGAATGCAATGGAGATACTGAAAAAACGCAAGGCGGAGGAAATCGTGGGAATTCTGGAAATGGCAGAGGAAAAAAATACCACAGCAAAATGCGATATTGTTACGGTTCTCGGAAAAATCCTTAACGAAAAAAACGGGGAGTTGCCTATGCTTACGAAGGAGGGAGCTGTAGAATGATTTTTTTGACAGATATTGCAATATTAAGAAAAATCGTATATAATTATATAGCGGTGTGAAAATGCCGCAAATTTACATAAGGAATGAGTAATATGAACAAACCAACCAACTGCGAAATGTGTACGAATTACGTCTATGATGAGGATTATGACTGCTATGTATGCATGATTAACCTCGACGAGGACGAGATGTGCCGTTTTTTATCGGGTACGAATTATGCCTGTCCGTATTTCCGACTTGATGACGAGTATGGAGTTGTAAGGCATCAGAATTAAACTGACACCGCACGGAATTGAATCTGTGCGGTGTTTTTTTATACATAATTTCCGAATTATCCCATTATATTCCGCATATACATTTACTGTCCGCAGAATAAGGAGAAAAGGGAGTGATCGGATTGAAGGAACAGCCTGCACAGAGGGCAGTAACGCTGGGACAATACATAATTGAGAATAAAGCGACGGTAAGGTCGGCGGCGAAAAAATTCGGCATATCAAAAAGCACTGTGCATAAGGACGTAAGCGAAAGGCTTAAAAAAGAAAATCCCATGCTATACAAAGAAGTGAAGAATATACTTGAAATAAACAAGCAGGAACGACATATCAGAGGAGGTCTTGCAACAAAGCGGAAATACAGCGAGATAGCCGAAAGAAGAAAAAAACAGGGACAGCAATAACAACTGCTGTCCCGTATCTATATAAAACAGCACTATGTCCGTACAATCGCTCATGGGCGGCACCGGTGCCTTAAAGACATCAGCCAATGTACATAGATATTGCCGTATAATATATTCTATGCAGAAAAAGCAGAAAACGACAAAGAAAATTTTGCCATAACTGCACAAAGAAAGAAGATAAAACATTGTCTTTTTTGATATGCAAAAGGGATTTGTCATTTTTGTAACCAATTTGTATTTTAGCTGAAACAATGCTGTTATTGCAATATACCGTCAAATGGAGTATAATACAATCATAGGAGAAAAGAATGTTTTTAACTGGAAAAAGAAATAAACAATAGCATAATGCAAATGACCGTCGTGGAAATATCTGCGGCGGTTCTTCTTTTTGTTTAATTTGACTAATTATTTGCAGGAAGTATATTTTTTTTGAAAATATACTTGAAATATTCTGTGGAAGTTGTTATAATAATTGTATAACATTGTGAAAGGATTTCTGATATGGAAAAGTTGATACATGCTTTGGTGGGAGTTCTCCCGAAAAAGCTACAGGATATTTACTATAAGCACGAGGAAAAATGGATGTATCTGCTGTTCGGCGGACTGACAACGGTTGTATCTATTGTGACTAAGCTTGTGTTTTTTAAATTAGTTCCGGGGGAGCCTAAATGGGAAACTACAGCAGGTGTTGTATTCTCATGGATTTGTGCCGTGACGTTTGCATTTTTCACCAACAAGAAATACGTTTTCAAAAACGAAACAAACGGCAAAAAAGAATTTTTTAAGGTATTCGTATCATTCTACGGAGCAAGAATTGCAACTCTTGTTATGGAGTGGCTGATATTCTTCATATTCTGCGATTTGCTCCACATCAGCAGAACTATAATAACTTTTGCAAGTCAGGTTATTATATTCATTGCAAATTATGTTCTCAGCAAACTCTTTGTATTTAAGAAGAAAGACGAAAACAAGTCAAATGGATAATGTAAAAATCGGAAATGTAACGCTGGAAAAGTCAGCGGCTTTAGCACCAATGGCAGGGGTAGCCGATAAGGTATACCGCCTGATGTGCAGGGAATACGGTGCGGCGTATACGGTAAGCGAAATGGTGTCCGCAAAGGGTATATGCTACAGCGACAAGAAAACAGCGGAGCTTTGTACCATAACCGAGGGCGAGCGTCCTATGGGTATTCAGCTTTTCGGCTATGAGGCAGATTTTATGGCGGAGGCTGTTAAAATCGTTTTAGAGTACAAGCCTGATATAATTGACATAAACATGGGGTGCCCTGTGCCTAAAGTGGTGAATACGGGGGCGGGTTCTGCGCTTATGAAAAATCCGAAGCTGGCGGCTGAAATCACTGAAGCCGCAGTAAAGGCGGCGGGGGATATTCCTGTAACTGTGAAAATCAGAAGCGGCTGGTCAGCCGATACAATAAATGCGGTGGAAATGGCTAAGGCTGTGGAGTCCGCAGGTGCGGCGGCTGTTGCGGTTCATGGACGCACGAGAGATATGTTCTACAGCGGAAATGCTGATTACAGCATTATCAGAGCTGTCAAGGACGCTGTGAAAATTCCTGTAATCGGCAACGGAGATATAACAGACGGCGAAAGCTGTCTTCGTATGTATCGTGAAACAGGCTGCGACCTTGTTATGGTAGGCAGGGGCAGCTATGGCAACCCTTTTATTTTTGAGGAAATAAGGGCGGCAATTGAGGGTAATGATTATACTCGTCCCACAGTTGAGGAGAAAATGCAGGTAATGCTCCGCCATATCAGACTTATGATTGAAAATAGCCAGAAACCCGAAGAATTCGCCATACACGAAGCGAGAAAACACGCCGCGTGGTATATGAACGGATACTACGGTTCGGCTAAATTCCGTGGACGCTGCTACACACTTTCTTCTTATGCGGAGGCTGCAAATCTTGCTGATGAGTTTATAACAGTTCAGTTAAGCAGATTGCATAAAAAAAGTTAGAAAAATTCGTCAGATATAACGAAACGCCCGAAATTACGAAATACTGCGAAATGATTGAATAAATCAAAAATAAAGCATAAAAAATCAGTAGAAAGTGCAAAATGACAATTGCAAAATAAAAACTAATGTGATATAATAAAGAGAGAATGATGAGATATTATGTGCGGATTGTCGGGACATAAAAAGGAGATATCAATATCAATGAGCTTTAAAATAAAACGTACAGCACTTTGTGCTGTGCTTGCTGCCTTTATGGCAAATTGTACAGGCTGTGCAACAAAAACCGTAGGGAAAGTTGAGCGCTTACCTGTGGGTGATATTCCCATTCAGGAGATAACCACTGCTACGGAAGCTCCTACAACAGAGCCGCCTACAGAGCCTGTTCCCGAGGATAAGCGTGTTCACGTTATTGCGGCAGGAGATAATCTTATTCATTATTCGGTATATAAGAATGCTGAAAGACTTGCGGGCCCCGGTGAAAATTACAACTTCAAGCCTCTTTATGAGCCTGTGAAGTATCTTATTGAAGCGGCGGATGTTGCTATACTGAATCAGGAAACAATTATAAGTCAGAGCAACGAGGTAAGAGGTGCAAACGGCGGTGCACTGCTGTTCAACTCCCCACCCGAGGTTGCAGATGCTGTAATTGATCTTGGATTTGATGTTTTCACAATGGCAAACAATCATCTTCTTGATTTCGGAGCGTCAGCTACAATCGAGTCCATTAATTTCTGGAACGACAAAGCGGCGGCTTATGACCTTACGGTTCTCGGAGCTTATCTTGATGAGGAGGATTCAAATAATATCCGTGTCCGTGAGGTAAACGGCGTAAAAATTGCGTTCCTTTCCTATGCGGAACATCTCAACGGATTTTCAATTCCCTATGATTCACCACTCCGTGTGGTTATGAATTATGAAACCGATGTTATTGAACGTCAGATTAAAGAGGCGAATGAAATTGCCGACGCTGTTATTGTAGCGGCACACTGGGGCGTCGAGGATACAACAATTGTATCCGAGGACAGAATTGCCCTTGCAAATCAAATGGTAAACTGGGGTGCTGATGTAATACTCGGTGCTCATACACATACAGCTGAAACTATGGAATGGATAGAGCGTGAGGACGGAACAAAAGGCTTCGTGTTCTACTCCATGGGAAATTTCATCTGCTGTCAGACGGACAACTTCAATCTTGTAGGCGAAATGCCCGATTTTGATATAGTTGTTGACGGTGAAACAGGCGAAGTTCGTCTGGAGGATGTGGGTGTAATTCCCAATATCATTCACTATGAGGTGGGCGATTATGCCAACCTTGCAGTATATCCGTACAGCAAGTATACCCCCGAAATGGCGGCGGCTCACGGCATATCATATGCGGTGCCTGCGGGTACTTACAATTATTTCAGTTACGACATACTGAACGAGATAATTGCCAATGCAATACCCGAGGAATTCCGTAAGCTTGACAAGTAGCGAACTAATTCATAATTCGTTCACAATTTCCTTTTTGAGCATAAAACACAGCTTAAATGCATTGTGCAAACTGTGCAAAAAGGGTATGGTCTGTTTATTTAAAATACCAAAAACAGTATAAACCTATTTACTTTTTTAGAGACTTGATATATAATAAAATCATGAATAAATATCGAAACTGGGAGTAACATCTCATCACGGCAGTGTGATGCGTCTTATGCTGAAGCTGCACAATGTGAAGAACTATGTTTGTTCATGATGCGGCAGGACTGTACAGAGTCCGGTATCCAATTGATATCCGTTAAGGATATCAGTATAAGACACGATATAATCAAAGGGGCAGAAGTTCCTTTGTTATATAACAATAAACGAAGAAGGAGGAAAAAAAATGAAGACAAAAAAGATAGTCATCGGAACAATGGCGGCAGCAATGCTTTCACTTTCCGTATGCTCACTCATCCCTGCTGCAGCAGCTGGCGAAACAGTGCAGATTACAGCTGGAAATGCTTCAGCAAAGGCTGGTGAGGAATTCGAAGTGGAGGTGACACTTGCAGATATTCCGGATTCTGGTGCTCGTGGTTGCAGTTTCTCAATTGAGTTTGATAATTCAATTATCACAATTGATGATATTGTAGCAGGTGAGCTTACAAACGGTGCAGGTGAAAATGATGAATCAGCTTCACTGATTCCCACTTTTAACATTACTGTGGAGAATGATGAGGGCTTTGCCAGTGTAATGTGGTCTACAGCTTTGGACGACTCAAAATACTGGCTTAAAGGCGAGGGCGTTCTGTGTACTGTTAAAGGTACTGTAGCTTCTACAGCCAAGGACGGAGATAAGTCCACACTTAAGATTGTTCCTGTAAAGAGAAATACAAACTCTGAATCAGGTATTCCAAATGATACAATTGACTGTGGTTATCTCAAGGACGGCGTAATTGTAAACTACGATATTGAAGCTGTTGCAGGATCTGTTACTGTTGGAGATGGCAACGACATAGCTGCTTCACTCAAGGGTGATGCAAACTGTGACGGTGTTGTTACAATTGCTGATGCAGCAGCAATTCTCCAGATGATTGGTAACCCTGACAAGTATTCACTTTCTGAAAAAGGTACAGCAAACGCTGACGTAGTAGAGCCTGCTGGTATTACAGCCGCAGACGCTATTGAAATTCAGAAGCTCGATGCAGGTCTTATTGATAAGCTTTAATAGCTGTCAGTTCCAAAGGATTATCTGATTTGTCCCCCTTACAAAGGAATACAAACCCAATTTATAAGTTATTAATAGGCTTAAAAACCTAAAAGAAAGGAATTATTACAAATGAAGAAATTTATTTCTGCAGCTTCCGCTATGGCGATGGTTGCATCATTAGTAGGCTCAGCTATTCCTTTTACAACAGTAGCTGCTGAGGCTTCCAAGACTCTTGAACTCAGAGCATTCGTTGACAAGGATAACAAGGCTGTAAGCACAACAATTTCCGCAGCAGATATCGCTGCTGGCGATGTTACAATCCCTGTTGGCGTTTACTTCGTAGAAAAGGTAAACGACACAAAGTCAATCCGTGCAAGTTTCGGTATCTCCACAAAGGATGGTGACTGCTCAGGCGTTACTTTCGGTGGTTCTGACAACGTTGCATATATCCCCGGTTACAAGTATTTCAATGAAAACAGAACTGTTTCAGTTGGTGGTAAGGATTACAGCACAAACAACATCGTTGCTTTTGCTGGTTCACTTTCTTCCACAAGAAACGGTGACAAGTTCATTTCAACTGGTACATACACATGTTCACTTGATAAGAAGCAGGATTCACAGAACTGGAAGAATGCTTGGGGTTCACTCGTTTGGGCACAGCCTGTACAGGGTGGCTACACATGGACAGGTGAAGCTTCTGACGATTTCCCCGGATTTGTATTTGACTGTACATTCCCCAAGGGAACACCTGCTGGTACATACACAATTGAGTTCGTTAACATGGTTCCCGATGAGAAGTATCCCAATGTTTGGTCTACAATGCTCGAGAGCGATGAGCCCGGCCTCAGATACACAGTAGATGCTGGCAACCTCGTTTGCAAGAACCTCACAATCACAATTGAGGGAGATTCTCCTGCTACAACAACAAAGACAACTACAACAACAAAGCCCGCAACTACAACTACTGTTAACGACGGCGGTTCTACACAGGGCGACTTCATCGTTAAGGGTTCTGAGCTTAAGTACGTTAAGGGCGGAGAAAACTACATGGATTTCTATGTAGAGTCTAACGGCCATAAGGGTGCAATGCTCGCATTCGAGCTTTCTGATCTCCCTGCTGGCGTAACAGCTGAGGTTGACGAAACATCATGTCTCGCATTTGACCACGAGCCTCTCTGGTCACTTATGAACAAGACATGGAGCTGTCAGACAATGGATCCCACAACAAAGGATCCTCTCGCATTCAACGATGACAATTACGTTGTAAGCCTTATTATCAACGCTGATAACGCTGCTGACGGTACATACCAGATCGGCTTCGACAGATTCCACGTTGTTGAGCAGCCTCACGAGAAGTTCGGACCTATCGTAGAGTTCGACGCTAAGGTAATTCCTGGTACACTTATCGTAGGCGATGGCGGTACACAGAAGCCTTCAGAGAGTGAGCCTACAACAGGCGGTCCTACACAGGACGACTTCATCGTTAAGGGTTCTGAGCTTAAGTACGTTAAGGGCGGAGAAAACTACATGGATTTCTATGTAGAGTCTAACGGCCATAAGGGTGCAATGCTCGCATTCGAGCTTTCTGATCTCCCTGCAGGCATCACAGCTGAGGTTGACGAAACATCATGTCTCGCATTTGATCACGAGCCTCTCTGGTCACTCATGAACAAGACATGGAGCTGTCAGACAATGGATCCCACAACAAAGGATCCTCTCGCATTCAACGACGACAATTACGTTGTAAGCCTTATTCTTACAGTTGATGACAGCGTTGCTGCAGGCACATACGAAATCGGCTTCAGCAGATTCCACGTTGTTGAGCAGCCTCACGAGAAGTTCGGACCTATCGTAGAGTTCGACGCTAAGGTAATTCCTGGTAAGCTCATCGTTGGCGAGCCTGGTGGCACAACAACTACAACAAAGACCACAACTACAACAACTACAAAAACAACTCCTATCGGAACAACTACAACAACAGCTCCTACACCTGGCAAGGTTCTTTACGGTGATACAAACTGCGACGGTAAGGTTAATATCGCTGACGTTGTAGTACTCAACAAGTGGCTCAACGACAACTCTGCTTATGCTATCACAGCACAGGGCAAGATCAACGCAGACTGCTGCGACGCTGCTGCTGGTACACCTGATGAGAACGACTCTAAGGCTATCATCCAGAGCCTCGTACACCTTGTAACACTTGATTGCAAGGCTGCTGATCTTAAGTAATTAAGAGTCACATTCCTTTAATCAATTAAATAGAGCGAAAAGCTCGGAAAGGAAATGCACAAATGAAGAAACTGCTTTCAGCAGTAACGTCTGTCTTAATGGCTAGTTCTTTTGTAACAAGTGCATTTGCTTCATCCTTTAATGTTAGTGCTGCCGGCGGAGTTTCCGCTGTGCAGCCTAATGTTAGTATGGAGGAAGTTTTAGACGGTGCTGCTAACAAACATGCTGTTCAGAGTGATTTTGTTGTAAAGGGTACTGAGCTCAAGTACGTTGACGGCGGCGATAACTACATGGATTTCTATGTAGAGTCCAACGGTCATAAGGGAGCAATGCTCGCATTTGAGCTTGCTTCACTTCCATCCGGTATCACAGTTACAGTTGACAAAACATCATGTCTCGCATTTGACCATGAACCTACTTGGTCACTCCTTAACAAGACATGGGGTTGTGATACGATGGATCCCACAACAAAGGATCCTCTTGCATTCAACGATGACGAATATGTTGTAAGTCTTATTTTCGACGTAGATGACAGCGTTGCTGACGGTACATACGAAATCGGATTCGACAGATTCCACGTTGTTGAACAGCCACATCAGAATTTCGGTCCTATTGTAGAGTTTGACGCTACAGTAGTTCCCGGAAAGCTTATTATAGGTGAAGGTGGTGCTGTTGTAACTCAGCCTACATCAGGCAACGGTGACAATCAGGACGACTTCATCGTTAAGGGTTCATCAATTACTTACGATGCAACAAAGGATAACTACATGGATTTCTATGTAGAGTCCAACGGTCATAAGGGAGCAATGCTCGCATTCGAGATTGCAAATCTTCCTTCTGGCATCACAGCTAAGGTTGACGAAGCATCATGTCTCGCATTTGACCACGAGCCTCTCTGGTCACTTATGAATAAGACATGGAGCTGTCAGACAATGGATCCCACAACAAAGGATCCCCTTGCATTCAATGACGACAATTACGTTGTAAGCCTTATTCTTACAGTTGACGACAGCGTTGCTGAAGGCGAATATGATATTACATTCAGCAGATTCCACGTTGTAGAGCAGCCTCACGAGAACTTCGGACCTATTGTAGAGTTTGACGCTACAGTAATTCCCGGAAAGCTTATCGTAGAAGGTAAGGGAGATACTCCTTCCGATACAACAACTCCTGACGACTTTGTTATCAAGGGTTCAACTCTTACATTATCAAAGGGTTCAGACTATTCAAATGCTTATATTGACTTTATCGTAGAGCCCGGCAATCACAAGGCAGCTACACTTGCTTGTGAAATTGCTGCACTTCCTGCTGGTATCAAGGGCAGCGTAACAGAGCCTGTTTGCTTTGCTATCCCCGGCGAGCCTGCATGGACAGAGGTTGGCTCAACATATCAGTGCTATTGTGCTGATGCAACAACTCACGATCCTCAGAGCTTCATTGACGGTGCCGTAGTAGTAAGCGTTGCACTTTCAATCCCTGCTGATATTGCTGCAGGCGAGTATGAAATCGACCTAAAGAACTTCCACGTTGTTGAGCAGGGTAGTGAGGCAGGCGGAACAATCGTTGAGTTTGATTCAAAGGTAGTTCCCGGAAAGCTCATCATCACAGACACACCTGTTGCTGAGGGTGACGCTACATGGGTAATTGATACAGTAACAGCTCAGGCTGGTACAACTGTAGAAGTTCCTGTATATGTAAACGGTGCTTCAACTCTTGAAGTAGCTGGTGCAACATTCGAAATCGCTGCAAACGGAGCTTCCTTCAACAAGGTAAACGGCAACTCTGCAGCATACGGCAATGCTCCTATCACAAACAATGCTGAAACAAATGAATTTGCATTTGCACAGGCAGATGGTAAGGGCAGTGCAGCAGCTGACAAGGCTGTAATCATGGTACTCACATACGACGTTCCTGCTGGCGCAACAGGTACAATTCCTGTAGAGTGGGCAAACGTAACAGTATCTGATACAAACGGTAACCTTATCACATCAAAGGTTAAGGTTGAAAACGGTGCTATCATCATTGACGAGCCAATTGATGGTGAAGTTACATGGGTAATTGATACAGTTGAGGGTACACCTGGTGCAACTGTAGAAGTTCCCGTATATGTAAACGGTGAAAACACTGTTGAAGTAGCAGGTGCTACATTCGAAATCAACTCTGAGGCTGGTTTCAACAAGGTTAACAGCAATTCCGCAGCATACGGCAACGCTCCTATCACAAACAATGCTGAAACAAATGAATTTGCATTTGCACAGGCAGATGGTAAGGGCAGTGCAGCAGCTGACAAGGCTGTAATCATGGTACTCACATACGACGTTCCTGCTGACGCAACAGGTACAATTCCTGTAGAGTGGGCAAACGTAACAGTATCTGATACAAACGGCAACCTCATCACAGATAAGGTTAAGGTTGTAAACGGTGCTATCGTTATCAAGCCTGCTGACGAAGAAACAGTTGAGTGGGTAATTGATACAGTTAAGGGTACACCCGGTGAGCCTGTAGAAGTTCCTGTATATGTAAATGGTGCTAACACTGTTGAAGTAGCAGGTGCTACATTCCAGATCAATTCAGAGGCTGAATTCAGCAAGGTAAACGGCAATTCAGCAGCATACGGCAACGCTCCTATCACAAACAACGCTGAAACAAGCGAGTTTGCGTTTGCACAGGCAGACGGTAAGGGCAGTGCAGCAGCTGATAAGGCTGTAATCATGGTACTCACATACAATGTTCCTGCTGATGCAACAGGCGAAATTCCTGTAACATGGGCAAATGTGACAGTATCTGATACAAATGGTAACCTTATCACAGAGCAGATTATTCCAATTGATGGTAAGATTATTATTGAAGAGCCTGTTTCAAGTGAGGATACAACAACTACAACAACATCAGGCACAACAACAACTACAACAACATCAGGTACAACAACTACAACAACATCAGGCACAACAACTACAACAACAGTAACACCTGGCAGCAGTGATACAACAACAACTACAACAGTAACACCTGGCAGCAGTGATACAACAACAACTACAACAGTAACACCTGGCAGCAGTGATACAACAACAACTACAACAACAAAGCCCGGCACAACAACAACTACAACAACAGAGCCTGGCACAACAACAACAACTACAACAACAAAGCCCGGCACAACAACAACTACAACAACAAAGCCTGGCACAACAACAACTACAACAGTAACAACTGTAAGCAGTGAGCCTACACCAGGTTCAACAACAGCTACA
>JAFYUM010000025.1 GCA_017558505.1 Ruminococcus sp.
AAAGACAGGTATGGAGCTTAATGATGACGTTGTAATCGGCGGCTATCACTTCATCACGGCGGCGCCTATAGACTATTCAAATGTAGTTAATGCAGAGGGCGAAGCTTATATGAAGGAAAGAATAGAGGCTGCGATAGCGGCGGACGGCAACGAAAAGCCGATTTTCCTGACACTTCACCATGCACCGTGGTATACAACTGTCAGTTCAACTGAAACAGCATATGACCAGCCCTTTAGTGATGGCTTCACAGCTTATCTTGCAACACGTCCCAATGTAATTGTTTTTACAGGTCATACACACCGTTCTGAATATGACCCCAGAACAATTTGGCAGGGCGGTTATACGGTTATAAACCTCGGTCATGTAAGTAACGGCAGCGGTGCAAGCATCGACGGTAAGCTTGTATTTGACAGAAGTAATTCCGAGGGCGTAATGCTCGAAATTGATGAAAATAATGTTGTAACTATCAAGCGTATGGACTTTAGGAATCAGTGCTATATCGGTGAGGATTGGGTACTTGATATACCTAGTATGGTTGACAATGCAGGAAATACAGCCTACTGGAAGTATACAGATGCTCGCAAAGCTGCTGCAACGACACCTGTATTTGCACAGAATGCAGAAATTACTGCTACAGGCATAACTACATCTTCTGCTTCAGTCGTATTTCCGCAGGCAGCTGTTGAAAACTCAACAGTAGGTGACACAGTAACAAAATACAATGTAAAGGTAGTAAACAATAAGCTGCAGACTTTGGTGCAGGATTATGAGGTTGCATCAGACTTTTACAGACCTCAGGATTTGCGTAGTGCAAATATGACTATACCGATTACGGAATTGGATTCCGCAACAGAATATGCTGTAACCGTTACAGCAATAACAGCATTCGGCAAAACCTCGGCAGAGCTTACAGGTACATTCACTACAGCGGCAGTGGAAAGCGATGCTGCTGCAGACGCAGCATCACCGGAGGATGAGCTGAGAGAGGTTGTCTACAAATATGTTGCGGCAAAGGATGCCGATGGTAGTTATAGTGTAGGATATGACGGAATTTACAGCCCCGGAAGAAATAGAAAAGAGGTTTCTGCTGATGAGGACGGAAACTATCCGGAGGGAAGCTTTACTGCAAGTGTAAACGGTGTGGAAAAGCGCTTCGTTAACTGGTTCTCAAAGGATACACGCTTTGGCTTTGGTGACGGCTTTGTAACTCTTTTTGAATCGGGCAACTACATATCATTTGACCTTTCAGTTGAAGAAAGCGGTATATATGAGCTCCTTGGAATAGCGGCAAACAGCATCTCCTCTGATATGGGAGTATATATTGATGGCTATAAGAAGGGTACGTTTACAGTTCCGGTAAACGAAAGTGGTACGTATGAAGCGATGTATACAGGAACATATAAGCCGATAGGAGAGTATCCTCTTGAGGCAGGAACGCATACAATTACCTTTAAGCTTGAAAATAAGGCAAACAGTGCACTTAATTTCTGGGGAGCTGCTCTTGCAAAGGTACAGGATGCACAGGTAATTGATATGTTCTGTACAGAGGGTACTCCGGCTGCAGGACACTATGCCGATTATTCAGCGAGTGCAGATACAAACGCATATCAGTTCTACGGTGACGGTTATGGTGCTATCACATTTACAGTAGAAGCTCCTGTAAACGGTGAGTATGTACTTTCAGCAGAAGCGGCAGGCGGAAGCGCTGCAAATACGTTTACAGTATCTGTAGGCGGAACTGAAGTAACTGTAATCAATATTCCGGCAGGCGGTGCATCGACAATTTCAGCCTGCACTGCAGAAAGCACACTTAAGCTTACAAAGGGTACAAATACAATTAAGCTGCTTGGCGGAAGAACAAGCGCACCCTTCCTCAGAGGTATAACACTTGTAAGCTATGATACAAGTGATAAATGGGCAATATATCCTACATCAAGTGATAAAGTGACAGGATTTTCTGGTGCAAACTCTGGAGATAAAGATTTGTCTAATGATCTCATTATGACAACAAACGGCTATATTACATATAAAATTACGCCTGAGAAAACCGGTAAGTATAATATCTTGTGGGATGTTCACGGATTTTCATCAGCCAGCGGTCAAACCTATGTTAATGGAGATACAGTTGGACAAGCGCAGTCTTTTGATGGAAGAGTTACCTTTAAAAATCCGATAGAAACAGTTTTCAGTGCAGGAAATGTATATGAAATTACCTTTAAAACCGTAAGCGGAACCGTTTATCTGTTTAATATGAAGCTTGAGTATATTGGTGAACCTGATAACGGTGGAGAAGGTGTATACTACGATTTGTTTGCAGGTGACAGCGATAAAGACAATTATGAAGAACAGAACGTAAACAATCTTAAATACGGTGATGGACGCGGAACAAATGGTTGGGGATGTTACGGCGGACTTTATGCAGAGTATGATATAAATATAGAATATTCAGGTTGGTATGATTTAAATCTGGTGCTTGGAGCTGCGGGTGACGCCTCTGTTCAGGTTTTAATTGATGGAAATGCATTTGCAACACAGAATGCTGAATTTGTAAGCGGAGAAAATTGGGCTGTTAAACGTAACAATGATTTTGGAAAGGTATTTCTTCTTAATGGATCTCATGCCTTGACAATAAGCGGTCAGGGAGGAACATTCCAGATATTCAAGACCCGTCTTACCTTTGACCGTGCAGATGACGGAACGGCAGCGATTTCGTTTATCTATGATTCAAACGACTATACCGGCAAGGGCGGTTCAAATGTCCAGACATCGAGTGCGGCAGGTGTAGTTCTTGGTGAGGACAACTCATATACTGAATATGTTGTAGAGGTTCCGGCAGGAAATTACACCCTTGCAATCTGTTACGGTGCACTGAATCATATAGGACGTGTATCTATGACGGTAAATAATGCGATACTCGGTACATATTCACTTCCGCAGAATAATACCTATATTGGCAGAACTGACTACGATGAAACAAATTATCACAATGTAGAGGTAATCAGATTAAACGAAGGAACAAATAAAATCAGACTGCGCTGTGAGAAGTATGTAGACAGTAACTCCTACGGTACATTCTCCTTCAGCAGCTTTAAGTTGGTAAGACTTACCGAGCCTGTAGTTCAGATGTTTGCAGGCGAATATGCCACACAGGACAGAATTACAGAGGCCGTTGACGGCACTCTCACCGTAAGAAGCTTTCTTCCTAACATACTGAAGGATAAGTCAGTTGAAATGCTTGCATGTATCTATAAGAACGGAGCACTGTATAAGGTTGCAAAAACAAAAACTGCTTCAGTAGCTGTAGGCGATGTACTTACAGTAAGATTTACTGATGTAGAGGTGGAGACGAGTGCAGCCTATACATACAAATTCTTTTTCGTAGACAGCTTGGGATCACTGCGTGCATATTTTCCCGCAAATAACAAGCTGAGCTGACAAATAGCATAATTTAACTTATCGGCGGCGCGCATAAGCGTGCCGCCGATTTAAGGCATACGGGAGGTTATCTATGCGAATATATGAAAGATTTGATAAAACAAGTGAAAACAGAGAACCACAGCGTGCATATTACATACCATATGATACTTTAGGAAAGGCGCTTGACGGTAATAAGGAATGTTCTGCCTACTATAAGCTGCTTAACGGGAGCTGGTGCTGTCGGTATTTGGAAAGAGATATTGATGTTCCAGATAAAATTGATACATGGGACGAGATAAAGGTGCCGTCCTGCTGGCAGACACTGGGTTATGGCAAACCGTACTATACAAACATCAACTATCCACATCCGGTTGATGCACCATATGTACCAGATGATAACCCGTGTGGCGTGTATGAGCGAAGCTTTGTTATAGATGCAGCATGGGATAAACGCAAAACCTACATAGTATTTGAGGGCGTCAGCTCATGTATGTTTTTATACATAAACAACAGCTACGTTGGTTACTCTCAAGGTTCACATATGCAGACGGAATTTGATATAACGGATTACGTGCAGTGCGGCAGCAATACTGTAACGGTAAAGGTGCTTAAATGGTGCGTCGGAAGCTATCTTGAGGACCAGGATTTCTTCCGTTATTCCGGCATTTTCAGAGATGTTTATCTCTTATCAAGAGAAGAAAATCACATAAAGGACGTTTATATTCATGCAGATACTAAAACCATAACTGTTGATGCAGAAAGCTATGAAATTTATGACGGTAAAACACGGATAGACAGCCTCGAAAATCCCGTGCTGTGGAATGCGGAAAATCCGCATCTGTATACAATTATAGTAAAGGGAAAGACAGAGTATATTCCGTTTAGAGTAGGTATGCGTGAGGTAGCCGTGTCTGAAAAAGGGGAGCTGCTTATTAATGGTGTTTCCGTTATTTTAAAAGGGGTTAACCGACACGACACGCATCCGGTAAACGGCTGGTGTATGACAGAGGAAGAGTTGTTAAATGATCTTCTTCTCATGAAGGAGCTTAACATCAATACCATACGAACCTCGCACTATCCACCTACACCGGAATTTTTTAATATGTGTGATATGCTTGGCTTCTATGTAGTGGATGAAGCCGACCTTGAAACACACGGGTATGTAGCGCGTAAGGGATGTATGCTGCTTCCGGGCGAGGAATATTTTTACGACTCTGATGAAATTATCTGGCCATGTAAAAATCCTGATTTTAAGGAAATGTTTGTAGACAGAATGGTAAGAATGGTGGAAAGGGATAAAAACCATCCCAGTATTATAATATGGTCAACTGGTAACGAAAGCGGTTATGGTGTAAATCATGTAAGTATGATTGAATACGCAAGATCACGTGACGGCTCAAGACTGATTCACTGCGAGGATGCAACAAGAAAAGGCGATAACAGCTGTGTTGATATAAAGTCAAGAATGTATCTTGATATGGATAAGCTTAGAGCTTATGCCGAATGCACCGAGGATAATAAGCCGTTTTTTCTGTGTGAATATGCACATGCAATGGGTAACGGGCCCGGAGATGTAGCTTCTTATATGGAGATGTTCCGCAAATATCCCAAACTGATTGGCGGATGTATATGGGAGTGGGCAGACCATGTATTTAAAGAAAACGGTGTACAAAAATACGGCGGAGACTTTGGCGAGCTTGCTCATGACGGCAATTTTTGCTGTGACGGACTTGTTTTTGCCGACAGAAGGCTTAAGGCAGGATCTCTTGAGGTAAAATATGTTTATCAGTGCTTTGACGCCGAGCTGCTTGATAGTAAAATCAGAATTACAAATTTGCATGATTTTACTGACCTTAATAAATACAACATTGTATTTTCTCTGGAATGTGACGGAGAGGTAGTTAATGAAAGCTCAGTCAAGCTTTCACTTGCACCGCATGAAGCTATGCTTGTTGATATGCCGTTTGCCGTTCCGGAGGAATGTGAATACGGAGCCTATCTTACTGTTTCTCTAATAGATGCTGTCGGAAATGAGTGCGGAATGAAGCAGCACAGGCTTTCTGCAAGGGTAAACAGCATCAATCTGTCCGGAAAGCACAGCTCAATCACAGAAGATGCGTTGCATATATATGCAAAAGGCGATGGATATAGCTATGTTTTAAATAAGCATTACGGTATGCTGGAAAGCATTGTGAGAGGAGAGAGGGAGTTGCTTGCTGCTCCTTCAAAATTAAGCTTATGGAGAGCGCCTACCGATAATGATAGACTGGAAAGCATAAAGTGGGGTCTTGTAAACAACGATAACCGCACAGGAGAAAATATCAACAGTCTGTTCTCAAAGGTATATTCATGTACTCTTTCAGGAAACACAGTTTCTGTCAGCGGTTCTCTTGCCGGTGTAGCAAGATTGCCAATACTCCGCTACAGCATGACGTATGAATTTTTTAATAACGGTGAAATCAGGATTTCTCTTGATGCTGATATCCGTGAAAGCATAATTAACTACCTTCCTAGATTGGGTATGGAATTTACTCTTGATGAGGAGAATGCAGCATTTACATATTACGCAATGGGAAATACAGAAAACTATTGCGATATGTGCCATCACACAAAGGTCGGTATGTATAAAAGCAGTGCAAAGAATGAATATGTAAACTATGTATTTCCGCAGGAGCACGGCAATCATACAAAAGCAAAGCTTTTAAAGACAGAAAGCGGACTTTGCTTCAGAACGGATGAAGAATTCGAGTTTTCAATGTCGCAGTATACCAAAGAAGCTTTAACACTGGCAAGGCATACTGATGAGCTTGTCAAAAACGGATGCAGTAATCTCAGAATAGATTACAGGGTATCCGGAATAGGCTCGGCAAGCTGTGGACCTGACCTTGCGAAGGAGTATCGTTTTGACGATAGGAAAGTGCATTTTACCTTTTATATTATATAATAAAATGACAGAAACGATTTTTTCGTTTCTGTCATTTTATTAATAGCTTTATTGAATATACGGAATGCTGATAGTCACTCTTGTAAAGCTGTCGGGGACACTGTCAAAACTGATGGTGCAATTTTCTCCGTAATAAAGCCTTATGCGGTCATATGTATTTTTAATTCCGTAGCTACCTGAATAATTGATGAGATCACTAAGCTCTTTAAGCTTTGAGGAGGCTATTCCATAACCGTTGTCATAAATTTCAAAAATCAGATTATCCTCATCCGCACGGCAGCTTATTTTTATTTTGCAGAGCTTTTGCCGCCCGGCAAGGCCATGCACTATTGCATTTTCCACAAACGGTTGGAGAGAAAGGTGGATAATTTTATATTCCTTCAGCTTGTTATCAATCTCGTATGAAAAATTGTATTTTTGAGAATGTGATATTTCGTTGATAAGAATATATTTACTTATCATATCAAATTCTTCTGAAATAGTGGTAAACTCTTTACCCTGTGCAAGAATAAGTCTGTAATAGCTTACAAGATTTTCGATAATATAGAAGGTTTCCTTATCATTATTTACAAATGCCTTGTGGGATATGACAGAGAGTGAATTATAAAGAATGTGGGGATCAATTTTGCTTTGGAGCAAATCAAGTTGCAGCCGCCTTTTTTCAAGCTCGGCACGATACTGCTTGTCCTTGCCCTCGTTCGCCTTCATAATGAGGGTGTTTATAGCACTTTTTATAATGTTTAGCTCAAAACTGTCAGTATTTTCAATTTTGTTTTCTGCGTCATATTCAAGAAGATTACGGTTTGAAAGGTCAACAATAAAGTTGTTGATTGCAAAGGTTGTTTTCTTTGTAATGGTAATACTTGCTGCAATAATTATAATGCAGAAAAGCAATGCTATTGCAAGAAAAATTATTCCCAGATGTATGTACTGTGATATAAGCGCGCTTGTATTCAGCGGCGAAACAGCAATAAGTTCATCGCTGATAGGCACTGTAAGGTATTTATCCTTGTCGAGATTAGCGGGTTTTTCGGTTACAATAAACTTTTCAGAGGCGGGAATATATGCTTTGACGCGAAGTAATGTATCTGTGTTGAGAAAAATTTTCCTGTACAATGTGAAATACTGATTGCCGTTGTCATCTTCAGAAAGCTCTTTCTCAAAATGCATATATCCGTTTTCCTTAAGCTTTTTTTCGATTTCGGGAAGATTTGGAATTGAATCCAAATAGTCTATGAATTTACTTTTTAAAAGGTCCGGATTTGAGGAATAAATTGTAATCAGGTCTGTATTACTGTTGTTTATGATTTCGATAAAAGAGTTTATTCTATAGATAAGATTGAGCTGCGAATAAAGGCTGGGTGCATTTCCCTCAAGAATATCCAGCAGCTCAGGATTTTTTATTATATAATCACTTTTCGAAACGGCATTGTTCTTTTCCAAGTTTATGTCCTGCACATACGCATCAAGACTGCTTTGAAGCTGTGCACGTTCTTTGTTTTTAATATTTACACAGGTTAGTACGTAAGCACATATCAGCATTATCATAAAGGGAATTATCAAAATAGGGAGATTATTTATTATAAGCTTATAAAATATACTTCGTTTGTTAAACAAGATTCATACCTCCTACTTTCCTTTGAGCTGGTACTCCTTCGGAGTCATACCGGTTTTTCTCTTGAAGGTCTCTGTGAAATGTGCCTTGCTGATATAGCCGACCATTTCACTTACCTCATACACCTTTATGGTCGGGTCGGAGAGCAGTCTCTTTGCCTCTTTAATACGTGTTTCGACAAGGTAGTCAAAAATTGTCTGACCGGTATACTTTTTAAATACGTTTTTTGCGTAGCCTGCACTTATAAAAAGCTCTGACGCAATCTGTTCAACAGAAGCAATATCCTTATAATGAATATCAATATAAGATTTTATATGACCGACAAAGCCGTTATATTTTCTTTTTTCCACATTACTTATAAAATCACAGCAGGCAAGAAGAATATTTTTCAGCCACTGATATGTGTCTGCGATTGTTTCAAACTTATTCAGCTTTGCCCATATCACATTGGAATGCTCGAATAAGTCATCAATATCTGCATTACGCTCAGACATCAGAAATTGCAGGCTCGTTACTGTTGAAAAGCAAAGGGCTTTAATAGTGTTGCGGTTCAATATCATATTTTGAGGATAATATTTCTGCATGAATTCTTCGACGGCACTGCTGTCAGCTTTATCAAGGAGTAACGACAAATCCTGCTTAAGATTATATATATCGTAGTCAGGACTTTCATAGGCACTTTCTTCAAAATCTTCGAAAAGATATATTTCACCAGTTTCAGGAGCATCAGTGCTTTCAAGAGCGAGCGCTGCCTGCTTAAGCATAACCCCGGCATCTGAAAGCGTGCTGAATACATTACTTACACCAACAGCAACATCAAAGCCATACTCGGAGCATATTGATTCAATATGGTGTCGAATAGTGTCGATTGCAGCACAAAGAAAATCTTCTTCTTCTGTTTGTGGTGCAGTCAAAAGAACAATCAGCTTGTTTGGCACCTCTGTAACAGCATTTACTGAAAAGTTCGGAAATGCAGCTTTTATGGTGCTTTGCAGCTCGCATAACGAAACGCAGCTTTCACTGTTGTTAAGTATAATATATTTTACTATGAGTGCCAGCGAGGAATCATCAAAGCGAGCGCTGCGTAGAATATCCTTCGGCACATAGGCACTTTTATTATATAAAAGCCTGTAAAGCAGGCTTTCGCGCACGAGAGGAAGAAATTCTGACAGTGTACGTGCACTGTCAGCTGCATCCTCTCGTGCTTTTATATCATGTACAACCTTTAAGACCTTTTCCTTAAGGACGTCCGGATTAAGCGGCTTTAAAATATAGGCAGTGATATCATTGTCAATAGCTTCCTTAACGTAGTTGAAATCCTCATAGCAGCTCATAAATATTATATGAACATTGCTTGTTTTGCGGATTCGTTTTGCAAGCTCAGGACCGTTCATAACAGGCATAACTACATCTGTAATAACAAGGTCAGGCTCAAATTCCCTGAATATTTCATAAGCATCCGCACCGTTAGAGGCTGTTTTAATCTGTGTGAAATTTAACTCCTTCCAATTAACATAGTCAAGTGCACATTGGATATGAGTGTTGTTATCATCTGCAATAAGCAGCTTATACAATGAAATCACCTACTTTTATATCTTACAGTCTTATTATAAAACTTAAAAGATTTTTTGTAAATAAATTAAGCCTAAAATGTGACAAATGGGTACTTTTTTGTGCTGATTGTGTGATTTACTATAAAATCAAATCGTGTTAGAATAAAAACAGATAATGATGTTATAGTTTTGAAAGGTATGGTGTTTTAGATGACAGCAAACAAAAACGGAATGTCTGCCGGGTCTGCAAAAAGTAGCTTCAGACAGAATATAGCACGAAACAAGCTTGCATATCTGATGCTGCTTCCGGCTATTATTCTTGTGCTGGTATTGTGCTATTTACCTTTTTTTGGTATAATATTAGCGTTCAAGGATTTTGATATAATAAAAGGTATTATGGACAGCCCGTGGGTAGGATTTGAAAACTTCAAGGCGATTTTTGTGCAGGAGGAAATGATTCTTGCAATCTGGAACACGCTTGTATACGGTGTGACAATTCTGTTTTTAGGTTTTCCGTTTCCTATAATTTTAGCAATTCTTTTTAACGAGCTTAAGAATATGCGCCTTAAAAAGATTTATCAGACAATCAGCTATATGCCGTATTTCTTATCATGGATTTCAATTGTTGGTCTTATATATACTTTTTTTTCATTGGAAGGACCTTTTAACTCTATGATGGCGTCCATTCACGGTGCAGATTATGAGGCGGAAAATATTCTTTTTAATTCAAAATACTTTCTTCCTGTGATTTTCTTTTCACATATATGGAAAAGCATAGGTTGGTCATCTGTGATTTTCCTTGCCGCAATTGCCGGCATTGACCCGACCTTATATGAAGCGGCAACTGTTGACGGATGCGGAAAATTTCAGCAAATTATACATATTACACTTCCCGGAATTAAAGCCACGGCAATCATTGTGCTGATTATGAATCTGGGTACACTTTTCAATATGAATTTTGAACAGGTTTATGCTCTGCAGAATGTTTATACACAGCAGAGTACAGAAACGATAAATACTCTTATTTACAGACAAGGTATTCAGAATGGTAAATATTCTATGGCAACAGCATTCGGGCTTGCGCAGGGGCTTGTTACGATAGTGATACTTTTGACATCCAACTTTTTCAGTAAAAAGTTTTTTAATGTAGGTTTGTGGTAAAAGTCTGTGTTGTGTGCATTGGAGAGGAATGATAGAAAATGAAACCGACTTTAGGCGAAAAGGTTTTTAATATTATAAATAATATTTTTATGCTTGTAATGTGCGTGGTAATGATTTATCCTTTTTTAAATCAGCTGGCAATATCATTTAACGAAGGAAGTGATACGGCTCTTGGGGGAATAAACCTTCTTCCGAGAAAGTTTACACTTCAGAATTATCAGGTGGTATTTGAAAATGAGTCATTTTCATCGGCTGCATTCATATCGGTTACCAGAGTTGTGCTGGTAGTTATTTTGTCCACAATAGTTGTTTTTTCTGCAGCTTATGGTATTACACGAAAAGGGTTGGCATACAGAAGGGGAATTACAGTTTTTCTTATGATACCTGCCTATGTTACAGCGGGTGTTATTCCTACTTATATGGCATACCGCTACTTAGGAATGATAAATAACTACAGTGTATATATTGTTCCGATGCTTTTCAGCTTTTATAATATGGTTATTATCCGTTCGTTTTTACAGGATCTGCCTGCCAGTATTGAGGAATCAGCAAAAATAGACGGTGCAAACGATATTATAATAATGGCAAAAATAGCATTTCCCCTCTCGATGCCTGTTGTTGCGACAACGGCATTGTGGGTGGCAGTAGGTGCATGGAATGACTGGACAACAACTTTGATGTACGTGACAGAGCCTGATTTGTTTCCGCTGCAATATCTGATGATGAAGCTGATTAAAGAAAGTGAAGTTGCTCAGCAAATGGCGGCGCAAGCGACCATGACAGGAAAATCATCGGCATTTGTACCGACCTCAGAATCGGTAAAGGCTGCAACGCTTATTGTTACGACACTTCCGATTATTCTTGTTTATCCTTTCCTGCAGAAATACTTTATAAAAGGTGTTACACTCGGTGCAGTTAAAGAATAATATTATTTTGATATTAATTGAAAAATACATAAATGGGGGAAAAAACAATGTTAAAAAAATTTATTGCTCTTATGCTTGTTTGTATGGTTTGTATAACGGCATTTACGGCTTGCAGCAACAAAAAAGAGGTTTCCGGGGATACTGCTGACGGTTATGTTCCGCAGAAGGATATGGAAATTACTATATGGAACACTGCAGGAACAGACTATGCAGCAAAATCTCTCAACAAAAATATTGTTGAGGATTGGCTTGTTGAAAAATCACGTGTAAAGGTAAAGAACGTTTACGGAAATGACGGTGGACAGTGGGATTCAAAGCTTTCAAAGCTTGTTGCCGGAAATAACCTTCCTGAAATAGTTGTATGTGGCAGCTATCAGGGTCCTGCACATTTTTCGAAGCTCAATGCTCTTGAAAAGGTCTGGGAGCTTACTCCCGAACTTTTGCAGAAATATGCTCCTGATGTGTGGAAGCGAGTTCCACAGGAATACTGGGATGCTATTATGGTAGATGGTAAGATTCTGGGCATTCCCTTTGAAAATCAGATTATGCCGCAGACTCAACCAGAGGCAACAGAAGAAGAGCTAGCAACTATCTGTGACCTGCATGATGTTGTTTACAACGATATATCAATATCAGGTCCTCAGACTCTTTATATCAGAGATGATATTCTTAAGATGTTCTACCCTGAGGCAAAGACCTATGATGAGCTTGTAGCAATTCTTGAGGAGAAGGGAACTCCTATCGGTGATGAGATTCTCGATGTGCCGATAGATTCTACAGAAGAATACATAGACTTTATGTATGACATAAAGGATCTTAATCTCAAGGAAAATGGAAAGACAATATATCCCTTTGGATATTTCGGAAGTGATAACTGGTGTGCACTTGCATGGCTTGGTGCAGATATGTATGGCTACAAAAACCATTATTATACAGGTACATGGAACAGCATCACAGAGAAAATTGAAATTCCTCTTGCCCATGATCTTATCAAAGAAGCTGCAAGAACACAGAACAAGATGCTTGCAGAAAAGGTTATCGATCCTGAAAGTATGGCATGTACAACAGCTCAGGCTCTTGAAAAAATTACAAACGGACAGTATGCAATTGCACCTATAAACGGTGTAGGTACACTTACAGAAATAAATGATGCTCTTAAAAAGAAGGGCAAAACATACCGCTATCGTCCGTTCTATACACAAGTACCTGCTCTTAAAGGCTATGGAGCATTCAAGGAACAGCAGCTGTGGAACTCCTCAATGTGTATTCTCAAGACAGCTACCGAAGAAGAAATGCATCAGATTCTTAATTGGATAAACATTCAGTTTACAGATGAATACGAATCTGTCCGTTACTGGGGCCCTGAAGAGGCAGGTCTTTACGAAGTAGGCGAGGATGGAAAGCGCCATTTCAAGGATGAGCGTTTCACAAAATACTTCCTGGAAGATGACTATTCTGCACTTTCTCCGGAGGAAACACTCGGACTCGGCGGTCCTGTAAACGCAGGCTATAATATGGGTGGATTGTTTGGTATTAACGGTACCTATTACAGCAAATGGGAGCCGAAAGTACATCTTAACTACACAAGTTATACTCCTACTGTAAACAGCGGATTTAAGTTTGCAGCAGACAGTGTACATACACAGAATGTAGCGCTTTATCCTCCTTGTCAGGGATGGTCATCAGTCTATACAGATATTCCTGAGGTAGTTGCATTCTGGGCAGAGCGTGACCAATGGGAGAATGACTTCAAAATTGCAATGGCTGCGCCTGTAGATGAATTTGACGAAAAATGGGATAAGGCAGTTAAGGATCTTAATGAGATTGCAGATATAAAAGCAATGGAAGACAAAATGACAGAAATTGCAAAGCCTATAGCAGAAAGTCTTAAGGTGCAATAAAATATTATAATTGGAAATATTAACGGGCGGCTGATTGACATTTTGATATGTGAAGTTAGCAGCCCGTTTAAACAGTCAGCAAAGAGGTGGATTTATGAGAAAGATTTCGCTTGTTTTAATATTTGTAATACTTTTAAGCTACTTTGCTTCGTGTTCTTTTTCTTTTGCAGAGGGCATAGATACAATCACTCTTACAGCACCTGCATTTGAAAACGGCGGAAATCCTGTCGGTGATGGATTTTCATGGTCTGGTGAATATGCGTATAGCTGGGGACTTGGCACACAGCTATGCAGTCAGGTATCGACAACAACTGCAACCTTTACCTTTGATGTAGAAAAAGCCGGAAGCTATGCTGTATATATGAATGCCGGTGCAGATGCAGCTACATACAGCTGCACGATAAACGCCGAAGAAGTATTTTCCGGTGAATGGGATACGGGCGCAGAGACAATATTTGAGAAAAAATTACTTGGCAATGCTGTATTGCATCAGGGTACTGCAACACTTGCGATAACCTGTAATACACTTGATGCAAGCAGGCTCAGTATACTTTACCTTAACGGTATTGAACTTGTGCTTTTAAGTACAGACTTTAAAGCAACGGAAATTCTTGCGGAAAATGTTAATTTGCTTTCTGATGGAAGCAAAGCACCTGTAAGCACAGATATCATTACAGTGAAGTTTGACAGCGGAATAAATACGCAGGATGCAAGAGAGGAAAATGTTGTTCTTACCTGTGACGGTGACAGTATTCCAGCTACTGTTTCTGCAGTAGCTGATACAGTTAAAATCAAGCTGAAAAAGAGTCTGACTGTAGGAAAAACATATAACCTTAAAATTGAAAATATTCACGATACATTAGGCGCTCTTTGCTGTAGTCCGGTTGATATCAGTTTTGATGCTGACAATAATTATTCTGTAAATGCTTCACTGAATCTTACTGAGCAGGAGCTTTTAAACGGTAAAATAACTGTAAAGGGCAGAGTTCTTTCTTCAGAAAATATAGGTATCAGCGGACGCGCCGTAATGCTTTATAAAGCAGAGGATACAAGCAGTGCAATTGCAACTGCGGTATCCGGTGAGGATGGTTTGTATGAGCTTTTATATACAATACCGTCAGAAACAAAAACGGGAACACAGAATTTCGTGGTTAAGACTGAATATTCAAATGACATCTGCGAATTTTCAAAGCTTTATATACATCCTGAATTTGAAGAAACCTTTTTAGATACACTTTCCCAGAAAACTACTGCTGAGGAAGTAAAAGAATATATGGAAGAGTCGGCAAATGAGTTGGCACTCGGTATAGATATTTCAGAAGACACTGCAGATATTACAGATGTTGATGCTGTTTTTGAAGCTTTTATCGGAGTACGGCAGAGCAGTGCAGAAGTGCTTGTAAAAAGATATCATAAAAGAATAGCTATGATGAAGCTTATTGAGGCGGACGCATCTGATATTGGTAATCTTCTTTCAAATGAGGCTTTTTGTGAAAAGCTGGGCATTGACAATGATAAATATGAAACTGTAATAGATAAGTCAGCTTTGATAGATCAGATAGAAGTACTTGAAGCAGCAGATGATGAAGAGAACTTTTCGACCTGGCTCATAGGTCTGATAGATACAGCACTTCCTCTTGAAGTAACTGTTAATTACAGCGGCACCTTCGGAAAATCTGAAAATATCACTGATTATATGGCTGATACAACACCGGCAGGCGGTATGGCAGGTACTGAATTTATCCGTTTTCCGGTGGAACTATCCGAAAGCGGAAAATACAAAATATATCTGATTGCGGCGGGCAGAGATGCAACAAACTCCGTTCGTGTACAGACAAGCCTTGACCTTGTAGATGAAACTCAAATTCCTGCAGCAGACGGTGCTTTCGACAGCATTGATTCATACAGGGAATATTTTGTAAGAACTGAGCTTCTGGGTAAGGGGATGCATTATATAAAAGTATCTAATGTAAGCGGTGCGGTAAGTGTACGTGCAATCCGTCTTGTAAAGGTTGAAGATGGAATCTGTTATGATATGTATGCTCCTACAGATTACAATTCTGCCCCTAACGACACGACGGTATCCGGTGTATACTGGGTATATTATGAAAATGGTACAGATATTGTCGGCGGTACAACGGTAAGCTTTGAGGTTGATATTGAAACAGCAGGCTTTTATGATTTGTATCTTACTGCCGCCTCAAATTCGGCAGGCACAGATATTAATGTAACTGTTAACTCTGATAAAAGCTATAATGTAAATTGGGCAACAGCATCCGGTATTGATTTTAAAAAGAAATTAATTGGGCGTATAGCGCTTAATAAAGGAAAATCAACAGTAAAGGTTACTTGTCTCGGCGCAGATTCAAATGTCATACTTATAAACAGTGCAAAACTTTCTCTTGCAGGCACGAACCTTACGGTAGATGAAATTAATGCAGGTGGAGCAGATTTAACCGATGGTGATAAGGCTGCAGTAAGTACTGACGTAATTAAGATTAAGCTATCTGCTGATATAGATACAGAGAATATTGTAAACACAGTAACTCTTGAAAATAACGGAATACAGCTTCCGGTTGTACTTTCTGCAGAAGGAAATATTATAGAGGTTGCGTTAGCAAAAACACTTGCAGAAAATAGTAGCTATACTATTAAGATAAGCGGAGCAAAGGATTCTGAAGGTATATTTACCGTTACACCGCTGCAAATAACCTTTGAAACAGATGACAGCTATGTAAATAATGCTTCGATTAATATTTCGGAGAATGACATTACCTATGGAAATGTTACTGTAAAAGGAACTGTTCTCTCTTCTAAAGGAATTGGAATAAGCGGTCGGAAGGTCATGCTTTATACGGCTGAAGATACAAATACTGTAATTGCAGAAGGTATTTCCCAAAATAACGGCGAATACACTATAAATTATACAATGTTGTCTGACAGTGAATCCGGACTTCACAGCTTTGTGGTTAAAACTGAATTTTCACTTGCACAATGCAGCTTTGACGGCGTTTTTGTAACAGAAAGTGAAGAAAACAGCTTTTTTGATGTGCTTGCAACCAAGCAGACAGCGGATGAAGTTATGAACTATCTTGAGACTCCGGAAAATGAAGAGCTTCTAAGCATCGATGTTTCAGCTGATATAGCAGGAATTGAAGATATTGACAGTGTTTTTTACGGACTTATAAATGCAGACGCCGACAGCATTAAAGCTTTTAGGGATAAATATTATACAAGAATAGCTATGGTAAAGCTTGCAGAAGCAACAACCGCAGATCAGGCTGAAACACTTCTTACAGATAATGAAATCATTAATGCTTTAGGCATAAGCTCTGATAAGCTTGCTGATATAACAATTCAGCGCAGCGAATTTCTTGAAAAGGTGATGACCCTTACAGCATATCAGGATGAGTCTGTATATACAGATAAGCTTGCAGAACTCATAGACGATTATATTCTTCTTAAATATTCAAAGAGCGATGTTAAAATCACAGCGCAGAATCGAAGCATATATGTGGGGCAGATTTGCAATATTGTATTAGAGGCGGAAAGCGCAATTGAAGATGTTTCTGAAATTGTGCTTGAAATCACATCGGCAAATGTGGCTATTGAATATACAGCACCTTCCGGCTCCGTAGCTGTTACAGAAAGCATAAAAGATGGAATCAGGGTTACTCTTATGCCTGAATCAAGTGTAAAAGAACTGGGCACAGTCATATTCAAGGCTACTTCCAAAGGAAGCTATAATGTAAAGGCAGCAGGTACGGTTTTGTATTCTCTGCAGCTTGCATACCCGCTTGAATCAGAGATTGAAGAAAAGACTGTAACCGTAAATGCCACTGTAAATACAAGCACCGGCACCGGCGACGGTGGCGGTGGCGGTGGTAGCTCCGGCAAAAATAATGAACTTGGCGGTATTGCTGTGATTGAAGCAGAAGAGAAATATAAATTTACTGATACAGCATCGGCAGAGTGGGCAGAAACTGCAATTAATTATCTGCTTGCAAACAACATTCTTTCAAGACCGGAGGATAAGCTTTTCAGACCAAACGACAGCATTACACGTGAAGAAATTGTTAAAATGCTTGTTATGGCAACGGGTACTCTGGATGAAAATGCAGTTACAGCTCTTTCGGACGTAAAAAAGGGAGAGTGGTACTATCCTTATATAGCGAGTGCAGTACAAGAGGGTATTGTTGTCGGTGACGATAAGGGACACTTCAATATCGGAAGTAATATCATACGTCAGGATATTGCTGTTATGATTGGCAGGACACTCGCGCTTGCAGGCTTTGAAACCGAAGCAAATAACGAAAAAGTATTTGACGATGATGGTGATATATCCGAATATGCGAAGAATGCAGTTTACTTTATGAAACAGATAGGAATAATAAATGGAATAGGCAATAATTTGTTTGCGCCTAGGGCAACTGCAACAAGAGCACAGGTGGCAAAAATGATTTATGAAATGATGAAGGCGGTGGGCAAATGAAATCACGAGTAATATCTATTCTGCTTACAGCGGTATTAATGCTTTCATTAATGTATACGGCGGTAAATGCCCGAAATTATGAAAATCTTACTGCAATAGGAGTGAATACAGAAAATTCGGCAGACGAATATATAACAAGAGGCGAATTTGCCTATATTGCAGCAAGAATACTTTCCCAAGAGGATAAAGCACCTGTTGATACAAAGTTTGATGATGTAAAGGAAAATAATGCTAATTCCGGTTATATTGATTATTTGTATAGTCAGAATATCATTAATGGAATAAGTGAAACTCAATTTGTACCGGAGGCATATGTTTCATCAACGGCTGCAGCAAAAATAATTGTTCACATTCTGGGATTCGATGTAATTGCAGAAAATATAGGCGGCTATCCTGACGGTTATATAAAAACGGCAAGTAAGCTTAATCTTTTTGAGCATGCGCCCTTAAATTCAGAAAAGCTTACATTTGTAGAGGCAATGGGAATGTTTGAGAGTATGCTACTCGCAAACAGCGGTCATAACAACTTCGTTATAAAATCTTCAGAGGAGGGCATATCCACAGAATTTTATAATAGTGACCGTAATTTTATTACCTCACGGCTTTGTTACAGTGTTTATAAAGGAATTGTGGAAAGCAGTGATGCTTATGAAAACACAGTGAATTTTACTGTAACTAAGAATGTGTATGAAAGCAATTATAACAAACTTACAGAGGGGTCAACAGTGTCGCTTAAGGCTATTGAAAAGGTTGATGTTGCACATTATGAGGGGGCAAATGTAAAAGTATGGCTAAACTCACACGACGAGATTATTTATATGATGACTGATAACAGCTGTGAGATTAGCTACGGTTATATTTACTCTGTAAACGGTGATGATGAAAGAAACAGTGTATACCTTACAGATACGATAGAAAGAATTGCTTTGAGCGGTGACAAAAAGGATTACGACCTTGCAGAGGCAGCAGAAATTTATCTTAACGGTACTGCAGCACCTTCAAGTGTTAAGCTCGCAGGCAGCTTTGCAAAAGTGATAACTGACGGAAATGATGTTTTAAGACTGTATTGCTGGAATATGACAGAAGGCGGACTTATTCAGAACATCAATTCCGGCGAAAAGGAAATAAGTTATATCCGTGGTGAAAGCGGTATTCAGAAATGGGACAAGAGCGAAGATTCGAAGCTTCTTACTGTTTATATTGACGGACGTCTGGGTGAATTTGAAGAGATTAAGGCAAACAGTGTATTTGATTACTATTTTTCTGAGGAAAGATGCATTATTAGTGTTTCGGAACGCATTTCTGTAGACATATTTGGCGGATACAGTAACGATGAAATCAGAATTGGTGCTTTCGATTACAAATATTCCGACACATGGTTTTCAACTGACGGAAAAGTTTTCAAGCAGGACAGTACCACAATTAAAAAGCTGATAAACAGTGAGGTTGCAGTCTATTTTGCGCCTAACGGATATGCTTCATATGTTGTGATATCTGACGGAGAAATTGAGAAAAAGAGCTTTTATGGCATCGTATCCGGAGTAAACATTCCCACAGGTCTGAAAAAAGATATTGAGATTGAGATTTTTTGTCTTGGCGAGACAATAGAAACTCTGCGCTATACAATGACTGATAAAACAAAGTTCAATGATGGTCTGACTGCAGAAAGTATAGCACTATCTTATGAGAATCTTGCCGGTGAAGGTGTATATTATTTCACTGCAAACAGCAAAGGCAGAATTACTTTGGTAGAAAAATGCAAAGCATTTACAGGCTACGGTGCTGAAGCAAAAGCAACTGTCAGCGCTTTTTCAGATGATATATTACCAATGATAACACTTAACGGAAAGCAGCTTTATTTTCAGAATACGGATATTGTTGCGATATATAACGATAACGGTGATTTTACTGCAAAATATCTGCCGTGGTCAAGCCTTTACGGCAGGGTAATCAGTGGAAGTGCCACAATAAGCTTCTACAGTCAGGAGGAAGGGGCTCAGCCGGATATAGCTGTTTTATGCGGCGACGTGATGAATATAATTGATAACTCACTTTCTCTCGGAGTAGTAGTCGGCAAGCGTTTTGTGCGTAATGAAGATGATGATTTTGTTTGTCAGGCTGAAATCCTTTCCAACACCGGAAGATTAAACTTTATCGTTTCTGATTCAACTGCACAAAAGCTTTCGCTTGATGATTTTGTTGTATATAACAGAAGAAGCGTTGATTCAAAAGAGCAGATAAGCATTTCAGAAATAACCCCTATGTCAGGAGATATAACACAGTGGCAAACTTCTCTTACCGCCACCTCCGGGATTCAGAGGGGCATAGTAAGAAAAATCGACTCAAAAAGACTTTATATTGAGGCAGATAATGATGAAATTTACTTTATGCATCCGTATTCCTGCTTGATTCTTGAAGCGGATTCTGAAAATTCAGATGAAAAATTTACTTCGGTGACAACTGCTGAGATTAATTCCGGTGATACAGTATGCTACTATATTTACGGAGGAGAACTTAGAGCGATCATAGTACAAAAATAATAAGGAGATGAAAGAAATATGTTGTGGTGTTTGTATGCAGAGCTTGGTGTCAAACCCTGGTCAGATGATAACCCTGCTATAAGATTTGAAGATGAGGCATGGGATAAAATTATAGAAGAAGCCCAGAAAGAGGGAATTAACACTGTTTTACTTGAACTTGGAGAGGGTGTTAAGTTTGCAAGTCATCCTGAACTAGCTCGCGCGGGAGCATGGTCAAGGTCGCGTGTGCGCAGTGAGGTTGTGCGTCTTAAAAAGATGGGTATAACCATTATACCTAAAATGAACTTTTCCGCCACACATCATCATTGGCTTGGGGAATACAGCAGAATGATGTCAACAAAAATCTATTACCGGGTATGCCGTGAAATTATTTCAGAGGTATATGAACTTTTTGACAAGCCTCAGTACATCCATCTTGGAATGGACGAAGAGGGAAGTGAAACAGTTTTACGAAATCATGATAACTACATATCATACCGCCGGGGAGAACTGCTTTGGCATGATTTTGATTATCTGTGTGAATGTGTCAGGGATACCGGAGCTATACCTTGGGTTTGGTCTGATTTATGCTTTGAGTATCCGGAAGAATTCAGAAAACGCGTTAAGAATGACTCTGTTCTTCTTTCACCTTGGTATTACTTTGCGCTGAAGGAAGAGCACTATACAGTAATTGCTGACGATGAGGAATACCGCGAGTATTACAGCCAGCCGCCGTTTAAATATATGAATCTAAAATATGTTGAGGACGAGCCGTTTAATGTTCGTTTCCGTGAACAGGCACTTCCTGCGGCAAATGATGGCTATGGTCTTGTGCCTTGCGTATCTACATGGAACAGAATCGAGTACAATACCGAAGATACTATGTGGTATTTTAAAACAAAGGCTCCCGAAGAAGCAATGAAAGGATATATGACTGCCCCCTGGCTCTCAACAACAATGGATAATGTTGTTGAAATTGTAAAAGGAATACGTCTCCTGGGAGAAGCAAAAAGAAAATATTACGGAAACTGAGGATGTTTGAATGAAACCTGTAACAGATGAACTTCTTAACTATAAGGGAATAAGTCCATGCCCTGAAGATATTGACAGTTTTTGGAATAAGTCAATAAAGGAAATGGAGCAGCTTAATTTTAATATTTCGCTTGAGAGAGCAGAGTTTATATTTAAAAACGCTGAAGCATTTCATCTGTATTTTGACGGAGTTGGAGGATCAAGGATACACGCAAAATACATAAGACCAAAAAATGCAACGAATGCTCCGGTTATATTCCTTTTTCACGGATACAGCGGAGAGTCACCAAATTGGGTATCGCTGATGCCATATGTTTGTGACGGCTTTTGTGTGGCGGCTCTTGATTGCAGGGGGCAGGCGGGATTATCCGAGGATAAAGGTACGTATATAGGCAGTACATACCACGGACATCTTATACGAGGTTTGAAATATAATAATCCTGAAAAGTTGCTTTTCAGGCAGAATTTTCTCGATTCTGCACAGATTGTAAGAATTATTGAAGGCTTTAAAGAGGTAGATCGAGAAAGACTTTTCACAAAGGGTGTTTCACAAGGTGGTGGATTAGCACTTGCATGTGCAGCTCTTTCACCTCAGATTAAAAAAGCTGCAGTTTGTTATCCTTTCCTCAGCGATTACAGCTACGGATGGAATGTTGCGGCCGGAGGATGTGCCTACGATGAGCTTAAGGATTATTTCAGAAATTTTGACTCAAGACATCAACGAGAATCGGAAATATTTAATTGCCTGGGATATATTGATATTCAGAATATTGCAAAGCGTATAAAGGCGAAGGTGCTTATGTTTACCGGACTTATGGATGATGTCTGCCCTCCTTTTACGCAGTTTGCCGTGTATAATAAGATAGAAACCGAGAAAAAAGTTTTATTCTATCCGGATTACGGGCATGAGTATCTTCCTGATTCAGAGGAAATAATGCTTGCATGGCTCGAAGAAAACTGAATGAAGCAATATTGTCTTAAGGAGTTAGGTATTATGAAACAATTATCACTTGTCTTAATAGGTGGAGGAGACAGAGGAAGCAGCTATTTAAAGTCACTGCAAATACATCCTGAACGTTTCAGGCTTGTGGCATTGGCTGAACCTGTTAAAGAAAAAAGAGAATATTTACGGGATTTGTACCAGGTGCAGGAGAATATGTGCTTTGAAAGCTATGAAAAGCTGCTGGCGCTTCCTAAACTTGCAGATGTTGCAATGATTTGCACTCAGGATAAAATGCATTTTATACCCGCGATGAAAGCAATTGAGAAAAAGTATGATTTATTACTTGAAAAACCAATTGCTCCCACCCCACAGGAATGCTTTAAAATATCCAAAGCGGCAAAAAACAATGGGGTAAAAGTTTTGGTATGTCATGTTTTAAGATATACTCCGTTTTATAAATGTGTAAAAAATATTATCCAAAGCGGCAAAGCGGGAGATATAATCAACATTACTCACACAGAAGGAGTAGGTAATGTTCATATGAGTCATAGCTTCGTAAGAGGCAACTGGAGGAAAACAGAGGAATCTGCACCTATGATTCTTGCAAAATGCTGCCATGATACAGACCTTCTTCAGTGGTTAATAGATGAGTCCTGCACAAAAGTGCAATCATTTGGTTCTCTTTCGTATTTTAACGAGAATAATGCACCAGAGGGTGCGCCAAGGCATTGTACTGATGGGTGTCCCTATAAAGACAGTTGTTACTATTATGCGCCTGCACTTTATAGAATAGATACTGCGGAAGTGCAGCATTTCAGAGCAATTGCAGCAAATAAGTTTAATCCCAGTGATGATGAAATAGATGAAATACTGAAAACCTCTCCTTACGGTAGATGTGTATATTATTGCGACAATGATGTTGTTGACAATCAGGTGGTAAATATGCAGTTCGGAGCTGACAAACATATAACTCTTACAATGTCTGCATTTAATAAAGGCGGACGAGTAACAACCTTTATGGGAACAAAGGGCGAGCTTCGTGCGGATATGGAAAACCAGGTGTTGGAGTTTTATGATTTTAAGTCGAGAGCAACAACGCAGCTGTATACTCCTGATGATCAGTTCGATCAATCTATTGCCGGAGGACACGGAGGGGGAGACAGTGGGATTATGCAGGATCTTTATGAATATATTGCAAATAATAATCCTTCTGGATCTATCTCTGATATATCCGTTTCATGCCTTAGTCATCT
Organism: Ruminococcus sp.; assembly: GCA_017558505.1. Classification (GTDB taxonomy): domain Bacteria; phylum Bacillota; class Clostridia; order Oscillospirales; family Ruminococcaceae; genus Ruminococcus. Next base: position 23,758 of record JAFYUM010000025.1, read on the forward strand.
GATTTGCTTTGCAGCAGAGGAATCGAGATTAAATAATACTGTTGTAGATATGGGAGAATATGTAAAAAATCTTTGCTGACATTGCGGTGATTATGATAGTAAAAGAATATAAAACAAGCTCAGAAGAGTTGAAAGGTTCGAAAATATGAAAACCAAATATGAAAAAATTCTTTCCTATTATGAGGAGTTAAAACTGCACAAAGCGAAGCTTTCTGGAAAAGAAGGCTTCTTTGCGTATCAATCACCGTCAAGTCTGCATAGCGAGGTTACTTCATTTGCTTATGGGATAAGGGAAACCAGAAACTGTCTCAGTCTGAAAAACACCTTTTGCATAAGTACGGTAGTTCTTGATGAAAAAGATGTATCAAGACGATTTTATATAAAACTGAAAGCTTGCCTTTTTGATTGGCATAAGTACGTCTGCGGTATAAAAATTACTATCAACGGAAAGCTTGCCTATGAAAATTCCAGGGAATTTTTTGAGAATGTTAACCTTGGCTGGCCTACAGTTTATATACCCATTAAAAGTATTTTACTGAAATCAGGGGAGAACATTATTAAAATTTGTCAGACTGGGGGAGAAACAGCGCTTTTGGTATCGGACGCAGATTTGCTATCACTTCCTGCAGCTGCAGAAGGACAGCAGCTTACAATGAAAACTGCGGTAAGAATAGGTGATGAGTTTGCACTCAGCTTTTATTCAAAGGAGGGGGATGTTTCAGTTTCGAACGAAACGAATTGCAGTGTAACAGCGCTTTTACGCTCACCTCTAAATCCGGAACATATAGTAGCCGGAATAAAAGCATATGGAGAAAACCCCGAACTTACACTTAATATAAACGGGGAAGCAGTTTGTGCAGCTATGCCCGAGGTTTTTCCTGCAAGTACAGATTACTGCATGGTGGGAATTGACTCTGACGACCACAGGCATGACAATACTGATGAAGCTGATAGAATAATAGAAATTTTTGCCAATACCAATATGGGTAACTTCTGGCAGGCAAGACCGCAGGAGTACAGAAATTATTATGAGCTTTCAAGTCAGGAAGTATGGAAGAACAGGATTGATTACCTGAAGGTATTTAATACGAAAATGAGCTTGTCAGACGGAGAAAATGTAATGCCGTATTTTGCAAAGCTTTGCGGTGAAAACTTTCTTGGAAAGCATTTCCATGAAGCATATTTGTATTTCTGCTCTGCACTTGTGTATGATGAGAAATTGTCTAAGGAACTGTTTCTTGATACGGATGCCTTGAAAAAATCTGAATCGTTCGGAGATGCAAAAAAGCTTTTTTGCGATGCTTTGAGGAAAATGTATATTGGATGTAAAAGTGAAAAAGGGCTTACCTCGGTCGGCTCGCCCAGTCTTCTTATCAACTATGAAGTAGGCAGTGGTTTTGAAAGAGTAACAATAGAGCCTGTAAGCAATATTAATCTGCTTATCGCTGCCGTAAGAGGTGCTGTGCCTGAAATGTGGGGGGCACATGTTCCCACGGATTGGTATTTTGGTGAGCCGAATGATATAACAAAGGCCAAGAAGTTTTTGCTTGCGATGAAGCTCTTATATATGCAAGGGGCAGACTATATTTATGCAGAAAACTCGATATTCAAAACAAATGCGTTTTCCAGGGAAGACTGGGATGACGAGTTTTGTTCACGCTGCCGTAGCTATTTGAGAGAGTTTTATGAATATACTGTAAAAAATCCAAGGGAAGGAATGCTTAAAACAAACCTTGCCGTTATTTATGGAAATAATGAATATTTTTTGTGGCATTATGATGATAGGATAGCAGAATTGCCGGAAAATGACGATTGGGATATAACCGTTTGGGGAAAATGGAAGGATAACCGGCACCATAAATGCTGGAGAAGCATTGATGCATGGCTTCCCTTGGCTGAAAATCAGAACAGTAAAGAAAATATACTGAATCTGAAACTTTTCAGCGGAACTCCGTATGGAAATGTAGATGTTATTCCTTATAAAAGTGACTATGATAAGTATATAGCACTCGTTCTTTTAGGATGGAACACCTATGAAAGCGGCTTCGCAAAGAAAATTTATGACTATGTCCAAAACGGTGGGATAGCCTTCCTGAACTATTGTCATTTTAACAAAACAGACCGATGTGATTTGCCGATGGAATACGCAGATGATGAAATTGAGAAATATTTCGGAATTTCCTGCGGAGAGGTAATTACAGCAAAGTTATCATCTGAAATTTCAGTGTTAAAGTGTACTGTCAGTGGTGCTGAAAAGGTAGCTT
>JAFYUM010000026.1 GCA_017558505.1 Ruminococcus sp.
AAAGACAGGTATGGAGCTTAATGATGACGTTGTAATCGGCGGCTATCACTTCATCACGGCGGCGCCTATAGACTATTCAAATGTAGTTAATGCAGAGGGCGAAGCTTATATGAAGGAAAGAATAGAGGCTGCGATAGCGGCAGACGGCAACGAAAAGCCGATTTTCCTGACGCTTCACCATGCACCTTGGTATACGACGATAAAATCAACAGAGACTGTTTACGATCAACCGTTTAGCAACGAGTTTATAAATTATCTTAAAACACGTCCAAATGTAATTCTTATTCATGGTCATAATCATTGTTCAGAATACCATCCTAGAACAATCTGGCAGGATGGATTTACAGTTCTTAATCTGGGCCATGTAAGTAATGGTAGCGGTGCTACTGTTGAAGGTGAGCTTGTATTTGATAGAAGTAACTCCGAGGGTGTAATGCTCGAAATTGATGAAAATAATGTTGTAACTATCAAGCGTATGGACTTTAGGAATCAGTGCTATATCGGTGAGGAATGGGTGCTTGATATTCCAGGTATGGTATCAAACAGTGATACCTCAGATGCAGATTATGAAGATTACTGGAAGTATACCAATGCACGTTATAATACGGCTGCGACGCCACAGTTTGCGGACAGTGCAGAAATTACAGCATCAAATGTGTCTGTATCATCTGTTAATCTTTCTTTCCCGGCGGCAAGCATTGATACAACAAACGGTGATGATATTGTTTATAATTACAGAGTTAAGATAATAAACGAAAAGCTGCAGACACTTGTACAGAATTATCTGGTTGCAGCAGATTTCTATCTGCCGCCTGCAATGAGGCGTACGACGCTGACAATACCTGTAGACGAGCTTAATATTAATACACAGTACATTGTTGAGATTTCGGCAATATCTGCATATGGAAAGGAATCTGAAAGCATAACGGGCTCTTTTAGAACTGCGGGTGGCTCTGCAGACAACAGTGAAGATTTTGTTGTAACCTCGCCTGAGAACGATCCGAGAAATCCTCTATATAAGTATATAACGGATTCTGAAGGAGTTGCTCTTTTTAAAGAGATTAACTCACCAGGAAGAAACGGCTTTACAGAAGATAATAATCAGACCTTTGTTCCTAATGAGGACAGCCGCGTTGGATTCGGAGGAAATTTTGTAGCCTTTTATGAATCAGGTAACTACATTACCTATGAATTCGATGTTACAGAGCCGGGAATATATGAAGTGCTTGGAATTGCGGCAACGTCAATTTCTTCTGACATGGGAGTTTATATTGACAGAGATAAAGCAGGCACACTCACAATCCCTGTAAATAATACCAATGCTGCACTTGGAGCTCTTTATACGGCTACATACACTTCAGCCGGCAAGTGCTCCCTTGAAGCAGGTACACATACAGTTACCTTTAAACTGGATAGTCAGGCAAATGAGCAGGTTGCTTTCTTTGGTGCAGCACTTGCAAAGGAAAAAAGTGCGCAGATAATCAATATGCACTGTACTGAAGGTACTGCCAGTCCCGGTCACTATGCAGACTACAGCGCAGACGCAGCAACTAATGCATATCAGTTCTATGATGATGGTTACGGATTTATTGATTTTACGGTTAATGCGCCTGTAAGCGGAGAGTACGAGCTTACTATTGAAGCGGCAGGTGATGCTAATGACAATACCTTTACGGTTCTGGTTGATTCGGCTATTAAAACTACCGTTAATGTAAAGGCGGGTAATATAAGTGATATTACAGGCTACACTGCAGAAGCTGCACTTCGTCTTGATAAGGGTGAACATACTGTCCGTATTCTTGCCGGAACGACAAGCTTACCCTATTTCAGAAGTATGTCACTTGTAAGCTATGATGCTACAGACAGGTGGAACACCTACAGCGCGGACAGTAGCGCAGTAACAGGGTATGCTGACGGCGGTTCAGGCGACAAGAATCTGTCTGACGGATTTTCGATGATGGCGGATACAGGATATATTACATATCAGGTGACACCGGAACTGACCGGTAAATATAACCTCTTCTGGGATATTCAGACAGGAGGCTGCTACGGACAGAGCTTTGTAAACGGGAAAGCAGTATCAGACAAAATCCACTACAGTCAGTCGAGAGGCTATACAGAGGCAATTGAGTTTGTACTGATTGGGGGAAATACATATGACTTCACCTTTGAAGCAGTAGAAGCAGGCGAAGCAGAGGTATCATATTTTGATTTTTACAATATGATGCTTGAATATACCGGCGAGCCGGATAATGGCGGAGAAGGTGTATACTACGATATATATGCAGGCGACAGTAACCGTGACAATTACGAGGAGCAGTCCGCAGCTGCGCTGAAATATGGCGACGGACGCGGTGAAAGCGGTTGGGGAAGCTACGGCGGACTTTATACAGAGTTTGACTTCACTATAGAATATGCAGGTTGGTACAATGTAAATATGGTTCTTGGAGCTGATAATCCTGCACCGGTAAAGCTGCTTATTGATTCAAATGAGGTAGGAACGAAGAATGCAGCCTGTGCTGAAGGTGAAAGCTGGGCAGTAAGGAGAAATAATGATTTTGGTGAGGTATTCCTTTTTGAAGGAGAACACACCCTCAGAATATCCGGTGTGGAGGTTGACGGAGTTTTCCAGATATTTAAAACTTCTCTTACATTTAACCGCACAGACGACGGAACGGCAAAGCTTGAAGTTATAAAGGAAGCGCAGGACCTTGTGGACAAGGGCGGAAGCAATATGCAGATGCCTGAAGGCGGCGGTGTTGTATTGGGAGAGGGTAACTCTTATGCTGAATATGAAGTGGATGTACCTGCCGGTAACTATATGCTCAGCATCTGTTACGGTGCACTTGAGCTTGACGGCTTGGCGCAAATAAGCGTAAACGGTGGTCAGCTTGGCACATACTCACTTCCAATAAATGGCTGCTGGATTAATGGAGACAGCTATTATGATATTGATATCCTTTGTCTTAATGAGGGTGCTAATACAATAAAAATTCAGTGTGCAAACGGAAAATACTTCTCCTACAGCACCTTTAAGCTGACAAGGCTTTCCGCACCAGTTTCGCAGCTTTTCAGCGGTCAGTATATTACAGCCGGCGGTCAGATTACCGATATTACCGAAGGTGATATTGTAGCAAGAGCATTCCTTCCCACATATATGAAGGATAAAGCTGTTTCTATGTATGTAGCAATTTATAAAAACGGTCAGCTTTATAAGATAGCAGACGCAAAAACCGAATGCGCAGCGGTAAACGATGTATTATCCGCAAGATTTACGGATGTTGTGGTAGAAAGTGATGCAGAATATAAATGTAAATTCTTCTACTGGAATGCTGAAAATCCGCTTAATCCGATTACCAATGCTTACACAGTAATGAGTAATTAAAATATATTATGAAAGGGGACATATAAATGTCATTTTTCAAAAAATCACTTGGCTGCTTATTGGCACTGGTAATGCTGATAAGTATATTACCACTAAGCCCTGTTTTGGCTGAAACGGGCTGGACACAGCTTGAAACAAAGCAAGGAGTAACCCGAATAGGTCTTTTCTCGGATTCCCATGTGAAAAACAGCGATGCGACAGGTGCAATGATTACGGCACTTAATGCTTTTAGTGCTGTTGACCCCAATTATGCAGGACTTGCTATGGTGGGCGACATTATTTTGCAGGAGGGCATGGCAAGTGACAACTATCCGGTTGTGAGTGAGCCGTATGACGCTGTAATGGGAGCGCTTAATACCTATGCAAAGGATAAGCCCTATATGTGG
>JAFYUM010000027.1 GCA_017558505.1 Ruminococcus sp.
CTCCCTTGTGTAACGATATCACACAAATTTTCAATTTCCTTGTGCAAGTTGCACAAATTGACAAGGGGGTGGACAGAAATGACAGGGGGGTGGACAGAATACGTAACGTATAAAAATACAGAGAGTATAGACAAGGTTTGTTACTTTTTGTTACCTCCAGCAAAACAACGCACAAGTATTAACTCATGCGTTGTTTGCCAGAGGTATAACCGATATAGTCAAGCTGTATAACAGCTACGGATCATGTCAACCACGTTATATCTGTGTCATCAATTAACGCCTTACCTGTGTGTATTGCGCCAGTCGCAAAGTCTGTCAAGATATAAAACTCGCCGTCACCGCTTGCCGTGTTGGTCTGACGCGCGGAACGCTTGATTAGGTAAAAGCCACCGGTTTGATCTTCGGGCAAGTTGGTGCAAGAGGCTGCCGCCGCGCCACCCACTGTATAATCACCCTGTCCAAGTGTTTTGATGTCAACACCCTCACGAATAACTGTTGTCGTCAAAATCTCCGAGGTCTTGTAGAACATGTACAAGTTGTACTGCTCTGTTGCCTCGTCAAACGTGATGTCAAATGTGTCCCACACTCCACCGACCGACAACATACCGCGGTATCTATATGCGGTCGACCCGAAACCGTTAAAACGGTTAAAGGCATTGGCATATACAATACCCGAAAGCGTTGAGGTACCTACATCGTCAGCCTTGTAATAGCAGTGACGCAATACCCACAACGTACGAGCAAGGGAGCTATTGACATTAGCAAGTGTGAAATCTATGTCATTGACGCTGAACGGCGCGAAAAACACGTGCGGCGGCTCTGCGTATATGTTCGAAGTATTAGCCGCACTGTCTATAATGTGCGCCCACTTGTCTATCATGCGCTCATATGCGCGATCAGTATAGTGTGTGTCATCTGCGGCGCGCTGTATCCAAGCGACTTGTTCAGCCACAAAATACGCAAACTGCAATAGTACTTGATTGTCAATGACCGCTGCGCCAAACTCAGTCGCTATGGCGCATTCGTAATACTTGAAATAGTGCCATATAGAGGGACGAAAATCAGGATGGTCAGCGCGTGTTACAATAAATATCTGTGCTTTGGGCCACTGTTCGCGCGCATATCCCAGCGCGGTTTTGATAGCCGGAAAAGTCTGTGTCTGTACGGAAACGCTATAACTATGATCGTGTATGTCCGGCGCGCCAAATCTGTCACCATGTGCATAATTGAGGCTATCAGAATATACATCCGATGACCCCGCTGTTATCATGATAATATCGGGCTGTCGCGCAACTCCGCGCAACTGTGTATAAACATCTGTCCATCTTGCGCCACCGACCGCAACATTTTGATATGTGCAGTTGGGAAAAAACTGTGGCAACATGCTAGCTGGCAGCGATCCCATTGACGAATCACCCGCAAGGACTATGTGCGGCGCGTTGGTGTATCGTGTCATGTAACGTGATAAATCTACAGACGGAGTATCACCGCCGCCGCTGTCTATTTTGATAGACAATTCCTGCAGCTTCTTAATAACCCAGTCAAGATTGATCTGTGAAAAACCTGTATAGGGATATTTATTCCAGAACATAGGTATCACTCCTCTTCGGGCATTTCAGACATAATAAATGTAGCCTTTATATAAAAATCCATATTTGAAAGGTCAACGCTTGTACTTGCCAGTATGGTGGTGAAATATGTTAGACTCATCATAAAAGATAGATATGACCCTGTGTCGTCATTGTCTAATGTTGGCTGTGTCATAAGTGTGCCATAATATACACTAGATTCTGTGCCAGCGTACAATTCGTAAATAATACTATCAGCCATATTAAAAAAATCGGGCAACGGGTCATCAAGGTAATTGCTATATGCGTCCACTGAGCCTCCGATAGTATTAGCCGAAAAAGTGGCTTGACCACCATATACGGGTATTACTTCAGTAAAAATAAATTGCCCGCCACCGCCACTAGGGTTTGTCCACACGGCTTCACCGTCTTCGTTTAATGTAAGCACATCACCCGCGCTTGCTTCTGTGGTATCGGGCAACACTTCGCCCGCGCTGTTGTGTGCTACTGCTTTTACCCATGCACGGTTTTTCGCGTCAAAACTCGTTGCGGGATATCCATCTATAATTGCCATATATATCACCTCTAATAAATCATCAGGCAGAATTCTTTGATAAAAGCATCTGCCAACATTTCATATACATTGTAGTCTTGGAAAAAATTTACATATTCGGTCAACATGGCCGTGGAAGTTGTTACGCCTATATTGCCGTAGATATGCGCTGTGTGTTCAGATTCTTCGTTTGTATCTTCCGCACGTTCTTCCTGTCGTGTATTGCTGGACGTTCCCTCTGTGCTGCTGGAACCTGTTGTCTCTCCGGTAGTTTGTTCTCTCGGCTGAAGCGTGGAAGCATCGAAAGCAGATACCTTTGTTGTATTTGTATTTTCCGTTCCGCCCTCTGCGCTGGAAGTTGTTGTTCCCTCGTCCGTTGTGGTGTTGTTCGCATTGTGTTCGCTGTTCCGCTTATCCTGCCATTCTTCGTGTCTGTCATAGTTATGAATAGGATTAAATTCAGACTTCCATGCGATCATCCATCGTTCAAATGTGTCATACTGTTTTGCTGACCATACACCTATCATCCGCTGGACGAACTCAGGATTAGCCCACAATACAGGAAATTCACCACCACGCATCAATATAGTGTCAACGGCGGTTTCCTTGTCATAATCTGACGGCAGACGCAGCTTTTTAAATAATGTATCACCGACTGCGGCGAAATAGTCTTCCATGCCGATAAGTGTCATTTTAGCTATTGCCATCGTCAGCACCCCCATTATTTTCAATATCTTCGCGCAAAGTATATGATATATCCAAATTAGGATACAATGTCTTTATTGCGTCAATACTGCTGTCAAGCGATCTTTGCCATACAGTTATGCGTGACACACTGTCTTTATCACGGCTGTTGGCTTCGTCCGTGACCATCTTTTCTTTTTTCTGATACGGTATAGTTGGTATACCTATTTCTGCGTCAAAGTTGTTTAAAATGGTCTGAAAGTCCTTTAACTGCTCCCCTACAACATAGTTGTCGTGTATGTCCTGCAGCGGCTGGAAGATAAACGGCTCAGTCTTATCTACCTTATCATTGTTCAAGGCACGATCAATAAATACTGCCGGTTCTCCACGATTTACACGATCAGTTATCGTTTTGAGAGCTTCCGCAGCGGCTTTATTTCTTCCGGCAAGAATAAATGCGTGTTTGCTGTTTATAATGTTGGTATTGATGGCAACATCCAATGTGGATAGCTTCTCGGCGTAGTATGCTATGATATCCCACACACCTATAAAATCCGGCGTAAGCTTCAGCAATTCGCACTGTTCGCCTATCCTGTATTCACCGCTGACAATCCGCTGAGGATTAGCCACAATGACTTTGACAGGCTGATAATACATATTGAAGCCGGACACTGTGCAGGGCTGGAAGAAATATCCAACCTCATCTTTATATGACACCATAACAAAACCGAAACGGAACAGGCACCAGTAAAAGAAGTCTTTTATACCGCCTGTCCAGTTATCCGGCACTTTAAAGTCAAATACACTTGCCGCCCGCTGGAATAAACTGCGCTCCCAATATGCGAAAGTCATATTATTATATGACTTCACGCTAACGGGAAAATAGCTTCCCGTTAGCGTGGTGACCTGATTGTAATTAAGTGGTGTATACATCATACCACCTCATTTTAAGTGCTGGGATCTTCCATTGTAAAGACGATGCAATTCTCAGTATAGTCTGCAAGATATCCAGCGGAAATAGAGTTCCATACCGTATAGTATCTCTTTCTAGCCTCGATGGGCGAGGACAGCGCACTGTCAAGCTGATAATCGACCATCAGAGCATCTTCATCAAACAGTACCGCCATGACGTTGCTGAGAGAAACGGCATTTGCCGCAGCGATCTGTGTACCGTAATCGCTGTCTGTACTGTCAGTCTCGATTATCGCGGGCTTGATATTGATAGCTGCCGGAGTGTCAATACTCTGCCAGTAGTCAATGCCCTCATAGTTGTCAACAGACAAATACTGATCATTGAATATAGACGGCATGACAGTGGCGCGGGCTTTTATCATAAACGGATTATAGATAAACAGCTTCTGTTTCTCTTTCGGCGTATGTCTCAGCAGAGTATACCCAACCTTTGCCGGCGCCCAGTGATACAGGTCGGAACGATGCGTCATTCTGTCGGAATATGTCTGAAGCGTCTCTACAAAGAATTTCAGGAATGATTCAAGGTACGTTGTCTGCAGCTGCGCTGTGGTATAGGATGTACTGTACAGACTGTTGTATGCGGCAGTAAGATTAACAACACTGCCGGATTTATTCATTGTGTACACACCCGCGATATAGTTGAGAACAAGCGCACGCTGGAGGGATTCTTTGTACATCTCCAAATCGTTACCGACTTCAACCATCATGCCGGAGACAAAAGCGTTAAAATCTGCCTCGCTTCTAAAGGCTTTCTGAAGCTGTACTTCATAAACAGTTATGCCGGACTGATATACGTTGCTGCCCGCGAAATTGACTTCCAGAGGAACAGCAGGCACCTGCTCAAACATTGACGGAGTGGCAGTGCTGCCGGATGTGCTGTCGGCGTTATTGTCATGTCCTGCTTTCAGGTTACCCGCATTGAGCTGCGTGTTCTCAAATCCTGCGGGCTTTGCCGGTCTGCTGTAAAAACTGATCTTGCGTATTCTGTTGGAAAATACACCGCTGTTTATACTGTTTATAAGTCTGAATTTTGCATCATACGGCCTGACGGCAACAAGCGTCCGGCCTATGACCAGTGACAGCGCATTAAGTACATTTTCCTTGCCCGCTGCAAGCAGTGTTTCACCTACGGAAATAAAGCTGCTGGTGTCTGTCGCGGTCAGCGATCCGCTGCCGTTCATCTGTGCAGAAATCGCATTTACAAGTGCGTATGCGTCCTGCGGCGTAAGAGTTCTCGCCATGTATATCACCTCAATAATTAAATATTACATAAAATCACGCGCAACATCAGCGAGTATTTCATCTGCGGTCTTTTCATGTGCTTCTACTTCTTCATCGGCCTTTTTCTTTTGTTTTTCTTTCAATAGTTTTTCATATTCCGCTTTATAGTCGATGTCATCCGCGCCGCTGTTGTCTGTGTTTTCTTTTTCTTCCTTTTCCTCTTTCTGTGTGTCCTCGACTGTTCTTGAAATTTCAAGCAATGTCGGCACATCCTCTTTTGATACACCGCCATTTATAAGCTCGATAACGTCCGCGCTGTTTTCCAGCGCACCTATCTCCTGCGGCGTATACCCAGCCTTAACCAAAGTAATGATATCTTTGACTTTCATTTTAAATCCTTTCTTTTATGCGGGCGGCTTAGATGGATGGTCAGTCCAGCCACTACGACTCAGCGCATTGACCTGTGGCATATGCCGCCCGCTTTATATTATTGTAACACTTTGTAACCGGTTTGTCAAATATAGAAACCTCTGCGGCGGCGTTTCTTCATAAGGAAAAATCCGTACATTGGTACATCATCGTCAATATATGGTGACCCCGTAATCAGATTGTAATAATAATCTGCACTTGTTGCGCGAATCGTAGGAAAGGTCGGAGCCGAAGACCGTTCGTAATTTCTCCACCATATTTCGGCAGCCTGTGCCGGTGTACCTGTGAACACTTTAAATTGTGCGTATGATATCGGGAAATAACTTGTCGGATAATAATCAGCATGTTCATCGACAAAAACGACCTGTGCCGCACCGTCCAGTGTACTTCCCTGTGTATCACTGAATTTCGGACCGTAACCCGCTGTTGCCTGTGCATACGGGGAATTTATGTATTTGCCGGATGGTGTAAACTGAGTAAGTCCGTAGCCCTTAGCAGCATGTTCAATGTCCCAGACATCTGTACTTGCTAGTGGCGTATCACCTTCCCACTGCCAAGGATTCATCACACCTTCATGCTGCATATTACCCAAGACACCCGCGATTGCATTATCTGACCAACCGCGCGCGCGCAGTATATTGCATATTTCCAGCGCGTTTTCATCAGCTTCGACACTTCCTTGCGCGTATCCCCATCCTGTGGGTTTACAATGCCATGCCATTATATCACCACCTTATTCATAAAAATAACCACTTTCAAGAAACTGTTTTATCTTCCGATCTTCTTCGGCTGTTAATGTTGTTCGTATATCTGCGTCTGCTATGAGCTGATAACCGGCGAGTGTTGAGAGCTGCCGCACTTCGCAAAGAGGTCTCCCGCGCTGTGATAAATCATCATCAACGACCATCAACCAGTCATAATTGATATAAAATTCATAATACTCATATAAAGACGTATATGATGTTGTATTGCCGGTTTTGCGTAGGTCGGGAATATGTGTTTTTGCCTCAGCCTCGATTGCTGCCATCCCAGTGCCTATTGCACCCGCTATATCAGCTTTAGCCAAACTGCTCACGATACCGGAAACAACGCTTAATTCTTCGCCTACTGATAATTTACCCTGTGATATCGTTTGTGACAACGGTATTGAAACCGCACATTGTGCTTCAGCATATACAAGATTGTCCCACTCAGTGTTTGTTAATGTTCCTTGTTCGACAATATCTATTGACAGCGATGCGTGACCGGTACGCAAATCAATATATATTGTGCCTAGAATGTTTGCGCCGGATACAAAAGATGTAATGCGGGAAATATCAATATTAAAATGTCCGAAAGGCGGGCATGCCAACATTACATCTGTATATGATGCGTTATTTAGATATTGTCCTCGCGTGGCGGCTTGCGGATGTGACAATACAGGTACAGTAAATTCCAATGATGTTGTATAATCAGATACACTGGTGAAAGTGCCTAGAACATTTGCCGTTTGATTTAACAGTACGGTATTGCCCACATTGACTTGCGTTACCGCTGCACCTTTTGTTATTGCAAAAGGAAACCACAAAACACTGTCTATATATTGCAGTGGATCTACCAGCATTTTTAAATTGGGATTTGTTTGCAATTGATACTCTGTAATAAATGCTGTGACAAAATCATCACTTAATAAATCGGTGACAAACAACGCAAAGTTAACGTGACTGAATACATAGTATGACACACCATTTCCGCTGCGTATGCCTACAACATACGACCCGTTGACGAAATTGCCGCTTTTCGTTACCGTCCACGGAGATGTTATAGTACGTCTGTCATAATGATGATCAACTTTTGTCGGATACAGCGTATCTATTATATCTCCGTTCCAATCTGCCGCAGAGCGTAAAACATACATGCTTGCGTTACCGATAAAGGCCCGTGCACTTGCCAGCACATCACAATCCAAATAATATATTATCCTTGCATCCTCATAAACGATATCACGCACCCAGTAATATCTGCTGAAATCCGCAATATAGCAATAGTTATATGTATGATCATTCACTGTGCAATCCAGTTCAATAACAGGATTGATAATGCTGCTTGCGTTTTTCAATACGCAGCTGCGTGTCACGCTGAATGATGACGGAATTGCTGTGCTGTTTTCGCGCTTGTTCGTATTAGTAAATTGCACCTGCATATCATTCACCTATCATATTTTTTAACCGGCGTTCAAGCTCTTTTACAGTATCTGTCAACGCGTCTAGGCTTTTGACAAGAGCATCCTGTGTCGACCTAATGTAATTAAACATTATGATACACATCACGATCGGAAATCCTATACTGCCTATAGCCTGAACGATTGCTGACATATCCATTAATAACTCATCTCCCACCACATTTTAATTAACTGTGTCCATGTCTGATTGCCGCATATGCCGTCTACTATCAGATTGTTCATTTTCTGGAATGAACGGCAGGCGGAGAGGGTGTCTCCGCCATAAATACCGTCTATTCCAGCGTTCCCGATATTGTACCCAAGGTCATACAATAGACACTGGAACAATACAACTGCCTTGCCTGTACTGCCTCTTTTGATAGTCGGAAAATCGCCGGTCATGTTATCACTCCTTATTTATAATTGCTTCGATCTGCTGTTCTATGATATTGAAATCATCATCAGATATTTTGAAATAACAGTGATTGTAATATTTATCGTCACTGCCTTTATACTGCGGGAAAGAGATAAAACTTTTCTGTTCGCCGCTGCGATCCGTATATGTAATATAATTGCATCCATTGATGTCTATGCCGTTGACATTCATTGAAAATCTGTAACTGTTCGGTCTGTTTGCGTTTTCCTTTGCGCGTGTAACTTTGATAATATACTGCATCGTGTTTTCTTTCTTCGCCTCTGCCTTTGCGTTCTTGTTGATAGCCATTGTTTTAATCTCCTTTTATTTTATCATATTTTATAGATTTTTGCAAAGTTATAAATTAAATTATATCCTGTATATTTTTCAAAAAACATGTTGCCATCGGATATCTCATTTTTTAACATGATTCCCCATGTGAGATAAAAACGTCTTTGATCGGCTTCTATATCCATATCATATTTTTCTATTGCATCACCTCTCGCGCTGCACATATAATATAGCCCGTTTTCCCTGTGTTGATAAATGTAATATCTGCTGTTATTGTATTGTATCTCAATATGACAAATCATGTTTTTTAATGGTATTTTCTTTACGCGGGAGAAATCATTATATGCAAACTCCCCGCCAAAAGCCATCCGCGCCCATCGTGTATTTTTCATGCCGGAAAATATTGCCGTATCAAACTGCTGTGTTTCTGTTGCAATCTTATGCAGCAGGATTCCGCGACCCTCTAAATACATAAACTCCAGACTGCCATTTTTATTAAGCTCGGACAACTCGTCAACGATCTGCAAAGTATCTGTAATAGGACAATACAATTCTGTTGCGTTAGCAAACAATATCAGCTTTAACGGCTCTTTTCCGCGCTGCTCCCTGTCGCGGGAAACTGTCATATACAAGTCGAGCAGCAGTTCACCCTCTCTACGGTTAACCTTTTCGGAGAGCTGCGGGATGTACTCATCCAGTATCATAATATCCACATCGGAAAGGTCGAAGCCTTTGTATTTATGAATACTGGATAATGCCATAGCATAGCCGATAACAATATCACCGTTGTTAATGCTGCTTATACCATCATATATTTTTTTAAATGTTATATCCGTACCACAGTCACGGTTTATCGGCTTATATGGTGAAAAATCGTTATTGCTTATCAAGTCAATATCAATCTGTGTCCGCTTCAGGTACAACAGCTTTATTTTATTGTCTAAGCAATATTTTAATGCACCATATGTTTTGCCTGTTCCTCGCGCACTGTGCGCCTCATAAAGCCAGCAGCGCGGATATGCTTCTATATCATCTCCAACATTATAATATTTCATCATCGTATACCAAATTATCTAACATAATTTCTTCCATGTCCCATTCCTCGTTGATCCTTTGTTCGATAGTTGTCGCCAGCAGATAATCACACGGCACAAGGTTTATACTGTCAGCATACCAGTCTCCGTACTCGTTCTGATATATACCATCTGAGTATTGATAAAAATGTGTCAGCTTGCCTGTCCTTGTGCCGTCAAAAATAAAACCACTTTTAAAATTGTTTAAATCATTTTCCAGACATAACGCACCGTTTTTCTTTGGCACTCCGGCAACCGTAATTTTTACATTACCGTCCATGTCGCGCAAAGCATATCGCTTCGCACCCTGTGTTATAAATTCCTTGTATGTGCCGTCAAGCTCCGCAACTCCGAGCCAGTATATTTTATTGTTGTGTTCTACTCCCGCATACCCTCTTTCCGTCAATATCTCTCTGCACATGCTGTTGTATTGCTCGATCTTATCCAAATCTGGCCTCATGCCATAGCAACTGTCTGTGTCGCTATAAAGCCATGTATCAAAACATTCACCAAGAATAAATAAATCGCGCTGTGCATATGCCGTAACATATACACCAATAGCATAATTGAGAAATAATGACTTCTTACTTACGGCCTGTTGAAAATAATCTTCACCCCTTTTTAATACCGTCTGAAACTCGCCTGTTTCATAATCCTCGATAAAATCATCCCGCAGTATTTTTTGTACCGTCATGCTAACCGTATATGCTATTTAAATGTGCTTTCGCAATAGCATATAATACATCATCGACCCCCTTTAGCTGCGTCTTTGCTTTGAACAGTTCATACACATAATCAGACAGCCAGCGCGGTATATATTCCTTTGCGGCTCTCAATACGTTAGTGATCTGAATTTCCGCAAAATCATAATATTGCAGATACATCTTTAAATCTACGTCTGTTATATTGATCTCAACAAATGCCGCTTCCAGAATACGCCCGTTGTCACTGATACCGTCAACAATGTAATTGCATTTGCTCGTCTGGATCACCGGCATACCAAACCAGTAATTTTTGAGCTTCACCCCTGTGGCCTTGAAAGTAAAAATATATGCATCTGTATCGGAATACTTAAGTATTTCATCCATTGATGCGTCATCTTCTGTAAAGGCTTCGCAAGGAAATTTGTACATCAACATACATGCCGGATACTTTGACGCAAAGTCAAAACAATATATTGTTTCTTCGTCTATGACATGTGATAAAAAATTTCTGTTTGCGTGAGTGTAGCCGCCGTGATAAACAGATTCACACATTAAATAATTGTCATAAGTGCTATAACATTGTCTTGCACGTTTATGCGCGAATAAATTGCCGCCTCGCACCCTTGCTTCGTTTCTGACAAAGCCCGTTGCCGTATAAGGTATTCCGGCATATGTCTTTCTATTGGCACGCCTGAGCGCATCCAGACACTCCACACCGCACAACACATCATTGCAGATATATAACATCTCGTCATCCGTCATTGTGTCCTGCTGATGCCTGATACGGTTATAATCCCATTTGCCTATAGCTTTAGCGTGTTGGACATGCATGTCTGCTCCCCAGCGTTCCAAGCTGCGCTGCGCTAATATAAGACTGTCGCGTATCTGTACCCCGTTTTCAAACTCTGTACACACAGGATAATGCGGCTTTGTCGATAACTGATTCATAGGGAAACCAAACTGTTTAAAAAGGAATTTACGCAGGAAGATGTTATCATAGGACCAGTTATGACAATAAAATATTGTTGCATTACCGTTTAAATGTCCGTGTATCTGCTGTATACATTCGCACAATTCCCAAGGCGTATTACCCCATATCACCCCCAAATTAAAGCCCCATATATTTATACCGATGCTCCATTTAACAATATAGTTGATGTTCTCGGCATATTGCTTTTTGCCGTGTTTGTCAGTGGTATAATGATCTTCCTCGCTTTTGCTTGTTTCAGTGTCCAGCATTATAAATAATTCGTTTAACCGCCTTTTCCTTTTCCCCCTCGGTCTGTCCACCATACAATGGCGCAGACAATCAAAATCAAAATCCATGCAGTAATAATGGCCGAACTCAAAATTATAGTAATAGATGATACTGTCATATTTTGTCATACCTATAAACCCAAATACCGGCTCAACATTTGTATGTTTTGCGTATCACCGCCAGCACCGAACAATTCATTAAGACCTCGCGAATATTGATTAGTAAACTTTATTGATTCACCTTTGGCCAACGATTCTTTTATTTCATCCCTATTGCGCTCGATCTTTCCGACCATCCTCTGTGCTGTCTTGCTGCCGAATTTTTCTTTAAGTGTCTCCCATAGACCAGATTCAAACACATTCGCCATCTGTTTCCAATCTATGTCCGCACCGGCACCCTTACTAAAACTTTTTGCCCTGTTGCCATAAATTCTGTCTATGCCAGTTTTCGTAGCTGTCGGTTTTTCTGTAAAGCGTTTGGCCGCGTTGATCCTCGTCTGCATTTCCCTAATGTTTTTCGGCTTTGCCGCTGAAAAGCGTTTACCTTTTGCACCAAGAGCTTTTATATCCGCCTGTGCATTTCTGTACGCATAGTCCAGTACCGCGCTATATTCGGGATTCTGCGCTAACTTCTCCAGCCGCAGCAGGTATCTGTTTGCTTTTGCTGTTTCCTTTAGAAACTCTAAATATAATGTATTATAATCTGACATATTATCACTTCCCGCACATTTTATAATAACATTTAGCATGGACAAAAAACACATGCCGATGTGCGTCCACTATGCGTATTTTATTTTCTATTTCTGATATGTTGCGTTGACATATAAAGCACTTTTTCATCGGTTTAATTTTGATCGTCAATATATCTTCACCTCGTTATAAATGTCATTGTCGGATATCTCGACCCCCGACCATTTGCGTTTATCCTCATATACTTTAACTCTGTACCCGTCTATTATCCTATCCAGTAAATACCCGTTTTTCATTATTCTAAATTCGATAACATTGTCTAGACAAATACAATCATCTTTCAAAAATAAACGTACGACCATTATTTACCACTCTTCCATAATACGTTCTTCACAATTAACTGTTAATACTTTTTTGTCATTATAATATATTTCTATTTCGTTTGTATAATAACCGTTCTGCTCCGAATAGCAAGGTATAAAGGTCATTAGCTTATCATCGCCAAAACGAAACCCGCAATTTTCTACATGCTCAAAACGTAAATTTTCATCATAGTTATGATTTATCCCGATAAGGTCAATTTGATTAAAGTCTGCATAGTTATGTTCGTAACAATCTTGTTCGTGCCAATATGTGATCAATGAATGATTATCAAAGCGTATATACTCGTCATTATAATCTATAATTTTCATATTATCCCTCGCCTTCTTCTCATTTTATATATTTTCGGTACTTTGTATGCCGTATAGGTTCTTTCTTTTCTGCGTATAACATCTGCACATTGTTTCATAGCATTCAAATCCTTTTTGAACTGAATATACTTGTCGCACGTACTATGACAGCCAACATGCCGATCAACACAATCTAAACATGGTGCTTCGATCATTATATTATCTCCATTTTCAGTTGTTTGTCACGTTCCATTGTCTCTATACTTTTTTTCCGATAAAACCATGACGCGATCCACGGCTCTAACTGATACAATTCAAAATCTAAGCAATTCGCCCATAGCGCAGCCGTAAGCATGGCACTTTCGTCATTATCGTACAACACTTTAAATCTTGCGTTCTGTTCAGGCGTTAAATTATAATGCTCAAAACCGAACTCTTTATATAAGTTGTAAATAAAATCTTCATATGTCATAAACTTGCCTCCTGTTTCAGCGTTGGTCGTGGGCTTACCACAACCCCCCCTGCTCTTGCATATGTTTGGAGCTTCATAGTCTAGACACCCCCTGCAAGGATGGATATTCTCATCAATGATTGGGAAAGGATAATCACCCATCACTCGCCCTCCTCTGCTTCGATGATGATGGGCATTTTGTCGAGCGTCAGCCTCCCATGCGGTGGGATATAGACGAGAGGACAATCGGGGTCCTTTGTAATTTTGCTGTGAGTATACTCAAATTCTTCAACGTCTTTTCCGATGACCATGCAAGTCCCGCAATACTCAAACTGACAGTTGATGCAGTCGTTAGGTATCTCCATGTCCCTGATTAAGATGCTCATGTTTATATACCACCTCTCATTGATACTCCCAGAAATATACCTGTTGCTATACATAACAGCACAAATATTATACCATCAAATAATCTGTTTTTCATCCCTCGTTTAACTCCTTTCCAAATTTGATGATGCCATTATCACGCCGGCATATTACATAAACAACCACATATGTTAAGAATATATTAAGTATAGCATACAATCGAATCTCAAATAGTAACAAAAAGTTACAGACCTTGTTTATACTATCTGTATTTTTATACGTTACGTATTCTGTCCACCCCCCTGTCATTTCTGTCCACCCCCTTGTCAATTTGTGCAACTTGCACAAGGAAATTGAAAATTTGTGTGATATCGTTACACAAGGGAG
>JAFYUM010000028.1 GCA_017558505.1 Ruminococcus sp.
CTGCTGCTGTGCATAAAAAAGCACCTGCCGTTTTCAAGGCAGATGCTATTATCTTTATTGTGCGTCACTTCTGGTATAGAATGTGCTGCGTCCTGTTCCATGCCTTACAAGCAATCCCTGTTCTACAAGCAGCTTGATTGCATTTTCAACAGAAGCCTTGCTGAGTGTCGGACAAAGCTCCATGACCTCACTCTTGGTAAACTTTCCGATCTTATTGTAAACCGCACGACGTACCGTTTCTATTGCAGGTAGCTTCTCATCTACCAGTGCCACACGCTCCTCGAAGTCACGATACGCAGCAAGAATGGTCTGTAACAAATACTTGATAAAAGGCGTGGGATCGTCTACGTTCTCGTTCCAGCCTTTCTGACACTGCTCTAAAGCATCGTAGTATAGATTCTTGTTCTTAGCGATCTTACTTTCAAGGGAGATATACCTGCCGATCACATAACCGGAACGGTACAGCAGAAGCATAGTCAGCAGGCGGCTCATTCTGCCATTGCCATCGTTAAACGGATGAATACAAAGGAAATCATGAATGAACACTGGTATCAGTAGCAAGGCGTCAAGCTCTTGCATATCAATCATGCGGTTATAGCTTTCGCAAATTGCATCAATTGCCGGAGGCGTTTCATACGGGGCAAGCGGTGTAAACAAAACAAACTCCCGTCCCTCTGCATCAGTTGCGCTGATATAGTTCTGAGTGTTCTTGAAAGTTCCACCGATGCTCTTATGAGAATATTTATACAGATCACGATGGAGCTGCAGGATATAACTGGACGTGATCGGAATATACTCGAAGTTCTCGTGAATCGTATTCAGCACATCACGGTAACCCATGATTTCTTCCTCATCACGGTTTCGGGGCGTTGTCTTATCCCGTACAAGCTGCAGCAGGCGTGTATTGGTTGTGCGGATTCCCTCGATCTCATTGGATGCTTCTGTACTCTGCACCTTTGCAATCTCAACCAGTCGGTCAAGCTCCGCAGGCTTCTGCTTCAGATAAAGCTCCTGTCTGCCCTTGTATTCATGAATCTGTGCCACCAGTCCGATAATCTCACTGTCCCAAGAACGACCTGTAAGTTCACGATAATCGAAGTTTCTCATACTCTCACACTCCTTTCTCCTAATTATAAGTTATTTTAGGCGAAAAGTCAAGCGGTTAGGCGCATTTTCTCCTAAAATATATTATATGTTAGGCGAAAAGAATTATTCAGTAGGTGTATTCCGGTCTTCTGTCCTCTGTTCCAGTCTTGCAGTCGTGACAGTGCTTGCATAACGCCTGCCAGTTGGATTCACTCCACATCAAGACACTATCACCTCGATGGGGAATGATATGGTCAACGACCGTTGCCGTCACAAACCTTCCATTAGCTTTGCACTTCACGCACAGCGGATTCTTGCGGAGATATGCTTTGCTTACCCTCTGCCACTTACTGCCGTAGCCACGCTTGGCGGCGGATGGTCTGTCTGGATGCAAAGGCTTGTGCTCTGCACAGTATAGTTCTTCCGTAAGGCTCGGACAGCCGGGATGACTGCACGGTCGTTTGGATTTACGGGGCATGGTTAACCTCCATGTGGGCATGAAAAAAGCCAGCACATAAACTGTACTGGCTCTTCGCCTTTTTTATTATCTCTATCATACCACATAATTTTGTGACATTCAATAGAAATTCTGTGACATTTTGTGACATTCAGTGACAACTTTCAGGAAACGTCAGTTTTTCAAGTCCACTATTGCGATAACGATAAACAGTTCTGGTAGTATACCCCATGTCCTCGGCAATCTTTTCAATGGATTCATAGAACAAATAATGCTGTTCAAGAATCCTTCGCTCTGCTTCATCCTCCAGTTGACCGATGATATTATCAGCCTCAATCCTCAAAACAATAAGATGGGCTGTATCATCTTCAATTTCCTGCAGATAATCAATAACCTTTGCCATAGCTTCACCCATAGCATCGCCAGTATTATGCGGTTTTGCATCACCAATATTTTCGTAGCTGATACCACTTGCATAAAGACTCTCCTTGATTTTACGTGCCTTTTCCTGTTTCCTGCGAATCTGTATATCAAGTTCGTGAATCTGACCTAAGTATTCATGTGCCGTCATACTGAACCTCCAATTTCTTTTTCTGCCTGCCATAAAACGTATCTTCACCCATCATAGCACCTAGAGTTTCACAAGCTAACATAGCAACCTCGGTAACATCATGGGATTTTTCAATTCGGGAAATATTTTCGCTCGCTTTACGGATACTTTCCTGAAACTGAGCATATACAGCAACGCAGCGTTCTTGCTTGGAAATATCCTCGCTGTATTTTCGGAAAAAAAGCTGCTTTCGGTGAGAAGCTTCTTCTTTGGAAAGCCCTTCGAATTTGAAAGCGTAGTAGATTTTACGCAGTTCTGAAAAGTACTTGTATTCCGCAGGAGGAAACTTCGTAACATCAATCGTACCGTCATAAGCCTGTCGTTCCAGTTTTCTGAATGTGTCCTTATCTTCAAAATTGAGAATGATTTTCATATTCCCTCCGTTCAGGGGACTATATCTCATATAGAGAATATAATATATATAAATTAATATCTTTTTTATATTTTTTCTTTTTCTATAAAAGAAGTAAGAAATAAAGAAATATAATCCCTTATTATCTCTTTTATAAACCGATAGTGATGCCCGAAACAGATAAACCCGAATAAATAATACAGCCGTTAGATTTGCGTTTGCTGAACTTTTTTCCCAGTTCAATGCCGAATTTACGGGACGGCATTTTATATTCATTGCTCTCCGCTGCCCATTTGCAGTATACAGCGTAGAGAACTGACGACTTGACCTCACCGCCCTCTATAACGTAATCGGAATCAAGAAATGCGGAGATAACATCCATTTCATTGCGATATGCCCTTACAGCGTCTTCCACAACTTTCGGCTTAACAAGCCCTTCATAACGCCACAGGCGATAACCCTCCATCATCCATGCAAGAATATCGGGCAGCTCGTCCTGTAATTTTTCTCCCAGGTTCTTATCAACCTTTTCATCGGGAATGGTGACGGTAAACGGAATAATATGAATTCTTCTCCATATACCAAGGTCAGTGCCTCTGATAGTAGGTTTATGGTTTGTTGCAACCCACAGCTTGAATTCGGGGCGGTATTCAAATTCATCACCATAAAGCTTTCTGGCGGTAATCATATCATCACCTGTCAGCTGTTTCAGAAGTCCCTCATTAAGTCGCATACCGTCATTAGGCTCTACGCTTGTAACAAGACGAGCTCCTTTCAGACGAGCAATATCGGTATTAGCTGTAGAGTTATTGTTTTTTACCATAATTGATTCAGGCTGAATGTTAGTTGCATATTCACCGAGAATGGTACGGATAACTTCAAGGAAGGTAGATTTGCCATTTCTGCCTGAGCCGTAGAGAAAGAATACACACTGTTCCGAAGTAAGTCCCGAAAGAGAATAACCGAGAGATTTCTGCACATAACGTATTAATTCCTTATCTCCGTCAAAAATATCATCAAGAAAACGCAGCCACAGCACAGGATTTTTCGGAGTTACAGGCATAGAAGTTCCGAGCATTCTTGTCATATACAGTTCACTATTATGAGGAGAAATTCTTCCCGTTGCAAGGTCAAGAATACCGCTTCTGGAGTTGACAAGAGTTTTATTTGTATCAAGGTCAGTGGGACTAATAGAAACAAGATGTTCAAATTCCTTTACCATAGCACGCTTTGCCGCATTGGAACGGGTACGTTTCATATGTTTTTGAAAATCCTGTAAATACTTCCCATCCTCATGCTCTGTCCAGATGCGCAGTTCCTGTTTCATACGCTCCAACACACCATCGGCAGCCACATACACCATACCACGATCATCATAGTGCCATTTACCGTCCTTGTAATACATCCAGCGTTTATCAGTGTAATTATAGCGAAGATGTTTTCCGTAAGCGTCTTTCATACGTTCAGCATTACCTGTATCGTCAAGAGTTCTTAACGGAATTTTAGGAGCTGGTGTTGTATTAGTTACAGAAGGATTTTTTATTGTAATTTGATAATCATCCTGCATCTGCGGTTCATAAAAACTATGACAGGAGGCAACAGCACGATTTAGGGTGATAGCACCATAGGTACTGCCAGCCTGTCTGCGGTCCCACTTATCACGCATCAGCCCAGAAGTACGATAAATTCTGTCCATTAAGTCTGTATTGCCGCCGCACCAGAAAGCAAGGATAGAACAGAACGCCATATCCGCCTCGGATTGAGAGGGATAGTCAGAAAAATCGCCATTGTAAAGAGCATTAAATTTATCACCGTTCTGGGAATTGATAATTTTGTTGATAATTTCTTGTTCAGTGAGTGTAGGCACAGCAGGCGGTACAGAGTGATTAACCGGTGCAGATACGCTGCCGAAATACTTCTGATGCAGAGGTTTGATTCTTTCAGTACAATCGGAAATATACGGATAATCACCGATAGCATTGCCTGTCATAATGAAAAAACGTCCGCTGTCATACATTTCAATTTTGCTTTTACGTCTGCCGCCTTGCGGAAGCGAACCACGACAGATAAGATGAATACCGTTTCCCGACTGGGACTGCTCCGCATAGGTCTGCAATGTAAGGATAAATTCAGCTACAACGCCTGACATATCGCCGCAGAGGTAAGAGTCAATCTTATCACGGCAGTCATCAAGGTCTACACCGAAATATCCTGAACCGCTGAACATAAAGCCTATGCCGTCATAATGTGCAGAGGATTTTAAAGCTGTTTCAAAGCTGCTCCATGTCTGGGCGTTGTTGCTCATAGCTTGTCCGCCTGTCAACGGATTGATGGGTACTTTGCGGATACCGCTATGAGAATTGGCATCGGGAATTGCCCTCCAGCATACCCAGTTGGGAATTGCTTTCAGTTCTGACGGTATGTATTCGTATTTCATGTATTTTCTCCTCTCAAATATTGTCAATAAAACGAATATGCAGTTTCTTTTTCCTTGCCCACTTCATTTCTTTCTGCATACCGAGTGTATAAGTAGTGCCGAATACCCACAGTTCATCGCATTTTCCCATGAGTATCTTGTTCATCTGAAATGCAATGTCACGCTCATCGGGATTGCTGTCATTCAAAAACTGCGGAAAGAGCAAATGCGGTGCAAAAGGAATGCAGTTTTCAGTTGTTGCATATTTGCAGTAACGGCGGGCATTGATGATATTCTGCTTTTTATCTCCCTGCGAAAAGGGAGAGCAGATATATACAATCGGTCGATATTTCTTTTGACGTTTTTCTTTAAGTTCCTCACGTCTGATACGAGTGAGGGCTTCATGTTCGGTAGGGCTTGCATAGCCCTCGCTGTTGCGGTAGTTCATAATATATAAAACCTCCTGAAAAAATTTTTCGGAAATGACTTGACACCAAATGTGACACCATGGTATAATATAGATGATGGGAGGAATAGTAATGTCAAAGTGGGATAAGTTGTTGCAGCGTATCTGCTCTCTTTCCAGCGATATGCGTTTTGATGAACTCCGGAAGGTGATCGAAAGTTATGGCTATGTAATGGCACAGCCGAGAAAAGGCGCAGTCATTATACATTCCGGAAACCAGGAAAAGAACCAATCACTATACCCAGGCACGAGCCGATTAAAAAGGTATATGTTCAGAAAGTAAAAGAACTGATTGAGAATGAGGAGGCGTGATTTATGAGGACATTTGAAGAATATATGGCACTTCCTTATCGTATGGAAATTATTCCCGATACGGATGAAGGCGGCTATGTTGTAAGCTTTCCTGAACTGCCTGGTTGTATTACCTGTGCGGATTCGCTGGAAAAAGCGATATCAAACGCCGATGACGCTAAAAAAGAATGGTTGTATGCAGCTATGGAGGAAGGAATCGAGATTCCGGAGCCTGTTAATCTGGATGATTATTCCGGTCAGTTCAAGCTCAGAATTCCGAAATCCCTTCACCACTCCTTGGCTGAACACGCAAAGCAGGAAGGCATTAGTATGAATCAGTACTGCGTTTACCTTCTGACAAAATACGATACTGCTGCACACGTTTAATTTTTCGGTCCCGCTTTTACAGCGGGATCTTTTTTGTTTAGAACGGCACATCACCGTCACTAAGAATTTCCTCGAAATCTTCAAGATTTCCAAGACCAGACGGCTGTGTTGCAAACTGCTCCTGCGGACGCTGTGCAACGGTGTCGCTGGATACAGCAGCCTTTTCCTTGTAGACGTGCTTGCATTCGAGGAATCGTGATTGATTCATAAATTTCACATTTTCACGGGTGTTGCCGTTGTAGGTGTCGTGATCAATGGTTACTCTCATGACGTGATTGATAAGGTCGGCACAAAGGTCATTTACTGTTTCATAGGACTTGCCGCTTGGGAGATTTGCCGCCTTGGCAAGAGACATAATCTGCTTAAAGCTGTATCCTTGTACCTGCATATCTGCCTGCGTCGGTTCTTTGCGTTTCCAAAGCGTATGGAAAATCAAGCGGTTCTGAAACTTCTGCTCCACATCGTTACGGATTACAAGTGTAAGGTTCAATCCTGTTGCTCCATTCTGGGTGGTGCGTTCTTCAATGCCCTTGATAATGACCTCATATTCACCCTTTGGGATAAGGTCAAAGCTGCTGACTTCTGTGTAATCGGTTGAGAATCCCATGTTATCTTCCTCCTTCAATAAGTTTCACTGCATCCTCCGCACTTCTGCAAATACCTGCAATTGCACCGGCTTTCTGCATAGCGGAGAGAAAATTAAGTTGTTGGTCCGTTGGCCTGCCTTTCGGCGTTTTCACTTCAATGAATACAGCTCGTCCGTCCGATTTTCGGAAACCGAATAAGTCGGAGAATCCTTTTGGTACGCCTGTAGAGAAATATCTGCCGTCCTGTGTATATCCCGTTCCCACATTCATACGGAACAGAATGCAGGAATCAGCAAGGGTAAGCCGTATTTGGTTCTGTATGCGATGTTCTTCAGTCATATGAAACCTCTCTTTTTTCCTTCAAAATACGCATATCCCGGCTTATATCCCATCTTTTTCGCATACTGCTGTAATTCGTGCATATTCCTGCACTGGTCGGGAGAATCGTAATCCAGCACAAAGCCTGTAATCTGCTTCAGCTCTGTATCTTCCTCATGCTCCACAGAGCGTTCCTGCTTGGGAAACATATATCCGCAGGCGGGACAAACGGCTCTGCCGAATGAGGGTGGCTCAAAGGTGTAATAGCATTCAGGACATTGCTTGATTTTCAGATCTTCTGCCTGTTTTTCCTGCTTCTTTTCAGCCGTCTTTGCGTGCAGATCCCATTTCCTGTCTGCATCGGGCATACCGTGTCGGGCGTAATTGCCCACATGGTCGATGATAATCGCACGTTTGCCTTTTTTATATCGCATACAACGCATAGACTGCTGAATGTATAGGGTTAGGCTCTTTGTGGGACGGAGCAGAATGGCACACTCACAATCGGGAACATCGAATCCCTCTGAAATCAAATCTACATTGCAGAGAATTGTAATCTCCCCCCTGCGATAGCGTTCAATAATACGGTCACGCTGTTCTTTTGGAGTTGTACCGTCAATATGCTCGGCAGCGATGCCGTTTGCCTTGAATTCCTCCGCCATAGCATAGGAGTGATTCACAGAAACACAATAGCAAATTGCCTGTTTATCGTCAGCAAGCTGACGATAATGCTTGATTGCGTCACCGAATACCGCAGTACGGAGTAGAGCCTTTTCCATAGATTTTGTTTCGTAATCTCCGTGCTGTATTTTTATCCCAGTAAGATCCGCAATAGAGGGTGCGTAATAATCATAGGGAGCAAGATAATGATGCTTAATAAGCCATTTAGCCGATACTCCTTCAACCAGAATGTCATTTACATCACCCAAGCCGGAGCCGTCCAGTCTGACCGGAGTTGCTGTTACTCCTAATCTGTGTGCGTTTGGGAATGCGTCATAGATTTTACGGTATGTTGTAGCTTTGGAATGATGACAGTTATGAACGAGAATTCCGTTTGCAAAGTAGTTGTGGTTGTCTTCAACTTCTAAGTTGTAGACAAAATTTTCTCCACGCAAGCGTCCAGATTTTCTAAGATCTGCTGATTTGTGAATCGTAACACTTTCCACCCTTTCTGCTCTAAGACGGAAGTTTTTCTTTCGTCTGCTTCTTTTACTTTTAAAGAATGGTGACTTTTTCCATCCACCTCTACTGCGATCATTCTGTTCGGTAAAGCTACATCCACTTTGTAAGCAGGAGGATATTTCAATATCCCTACCGTTTTTACAACATATTCCGCTTCGGGATGATGCGGACTCAGTGCTTTCATCAACATCATCTGCGGAACGGTCATACCCCTTCCATTTCCTCCACGTTTTGTCGGAAAAGGCTTTCCTTTTTTGGTAGTTGATATTTTTGCCTTGACATCCGCCCTGCAGGAGGGATTGTTTTTCTTCATTCGTTCCGATGCATATTCTCGGTTTGTTTTTGTCATCGTTATTGAGGAAATACGACGACAGTATTCTTTGGAACATTCTCTTGAGCAATAGATACGTGTTTTCCCAGATGCATGAAAAATATTTTTTTGATTTTTTGTAAGCTGTTCCCAGGAAAGTTCCGTATTGCACACAATGCAATGTAAATTGTCCTTGCTTAAAACTTCCGGCATCAATATATCTCCTTTCCAACGGCTCATAAATCGGGTGGTTCGAAGTAGTTAAAAGATTGTTGTCGATTTCTACCAGTTGATCAGGCATCGGATTTTTCATAACTGCGATGACTCGTTTCTTTTCAATGGTGCCGTTGATTTCGTTGTAAGAAGAAACATAATCACCCGGTGTTATTTCTTCAATTGGCTTATCATCAATCATGGTTCCGGCGGGAAAGCACTCATCTGTGATAATAAGCGAGGGATATTTAATGCTGTCTATTCTTCGACTTGCCGTCTGCACCATCATAATATCCGCATTGTTCATATCCACACCCCAGAAATCAAATGTATTCTGAATCTGGTCTACCAGTTCTTTCCGATGCACAAGAAACAGCACATGATTATGCTTTGCTGTAGTTCGTTTTGCGATTTCTGCAACGATGACGGATTTACCGCCGCCGCACGGCAGCACCACACAGGGTGCTTTATAGCCGTGCAGATAAGCGTTTCTTACCCTGTCTACGATATCACTCTGATACGGTCTGAGGGTTCTCATCGCCACTTTGCTCCTTCTGTTTCTTGATTTCTGCCTTCATACACTTCCAGCACAGTTTTCTGCCATAATTCTTCACCGTACCCTCTGCAATCTGCTCGGCAGAGCGTCCCTGTGCCGCCATAATGACGGTATTGCAATCCGTACAGCGATGAGGTTCAGCACCGCCTGCAAGCCAGTTTTTCAGAGATGTACCCAGTTCGGGAGTAATCACACCATTCCAGTTATCAAGAAAAGTGGTGTCTTTAGAAACGCAGGCAATATGATTTCGTGCGATATTGAATACAAGGTCAAATTCGTATT
The DNA here is from genome assembly GCA_017558505.1 of Ruminococcus sp. Classification (GTDB taxonomy): domain Bacteria; phylum Bacillota; class Clostridia; order Oscillospirales; family Ruminococcaceae; genus Ruminococcus. The sequence goes on from JAFYUM010000028.1 coordinate 9,514, forward strand.
CTGTGTTTTCACGCTGCACAGGAGCAAGTCCGATTTTGACAGGTACTGTTTTGCCTCGGTCGTTCTGCTCCATAGCATAAGCCATTTTTGTACGCATGGTTACGATAACATGAGCATTGAGAGATAAAAGTGTATTAATGAGCGTATTCTGCTTTTTTCCTGCATCGCTCCATGCCGTAAAGGAATTTTTACCCTGCTGCTGTTCAGTAAGTTCCTTGAAATCTAATACACCGCCTTCGCCCTCCCAGGCATGAGAAAAGCTGTCAATGATAATAACACCGTCAGGACCTACTGCCTGTTCTGCTTCCTTTGCCATTGTGACATAGCGTTCTACGGTAAAGGGCGGTACAAGCTCCTGATAGAGATATTCGCCTACTTCAAGGTCACTGCGGTTACCGTAAAACTGTCCTCTGCCGTGTTCCGTGTCGATAAGAGCAATTTTGCCCCAATCACCTGTTACACCATAGGCAAGATACAGTGCCGAGAGTGTTTTTCCCGCACCGCTGGGACCTGCAACAGCAACACGCATTTTCGCAGCTTTACGCTGCACTTTCTGAAATGCCATACAATATCCTCCTTACTTAATCTGAATATTCTGTTTTTCCACAAGACGACAGCCCTTGATTTTCAAGCCTGAGAGCAGAGCCTCCTTAATAGCTGTCTTATCGGGTGTGTAAGTAATCTTCTTCCTGCACCATTTCTTTGCAACTGACTCGCTGTCAACCTCGGTGCTGACGGATTTTCTGTAGCTGATAGCCACTCTTGCTGTACTGAACATCTGTCCACCGAGTGCATTGGCGAGCCATACACGGAGAAATGCAGCTTTATTTTCAGTCACTTTCTGACGTTTCTCCAAAGCTTCACGCTCGGCACGGATTGCCGCTGCATCAGATTCCAGATTTTTAATCCAGAGTGCCACGTTCTCAAGCTTTACATTTCGCTCCATCAGCAGAGTGTTCAGCTTTTCTTCATCAATAATTTCGCCTGTTTCAGTATCAACGCAGTTTGTAATAGCCGCATTGATTTCATAAAGCGTTGCCATGACTATGAGCCTCCTTTTTTCTGCATTTTACCCTGATTTTAATAATAGGATGTTTTTCAAGTTCTTCTTCTGCAATGAGCTGCTTTGCAAGATTTTCAGCCAAAATGCTTATCATTACCAATGTTTCAATTATGCTTTTCTTCTTCATTATGAGTTCCTCCATTTTTGTGAGATTTAGAGTTTCTATCCTCTGCCTTTATAGTCAAAAGAAATCAGTTGAATTCGAACCCCTATAGAAAATATTTTTTTAAATTTTCATCACAGCGGATTCTATCTATGATTTTCTTTTTAACTGCTCTTATTCTCGACTCAGTTACACCCAGCATTTGTGCAGTTTCCACATTGGTATATTCCATCAACATTGAAAGACGGTATACTTCTTGCCAACGCTGCGGCATTTGTGCAATTAACTCACGAAGCAATTGAACAGGCTCGCTTGGTTCGTTATTAAAAGAACATGAAAGCTCTAATTGTATAGAAATATTGTTTTTTGTATCATCAAGATAAACAAACTGTCTATGTCCCGAGGGTATTTCATCAACTTTGGGCTCTGTTTTGTATTCTTGTATGTAATGCAGAATATATTGTTTTTTCCATTCTGCATAACTCTTATCAAGATATGACGGCTGACGTAATTCTTTACAATTCACATATACTTCGTTGTCATCAATTCTGTGAAGCTTTTGTATCATATCAGCTGTTACACCATTTTCATTTGGTTTTAATTCAGCAATAAGCTTACCTTCTTCATTGAATAATTTATAGGTTTTACGTGCTTTTTTAGGTGTTTTACGGTACCTCATAGTTTTTCCTCTCCGCCGGGAGGAGTGCACAGGATAAAAAAGAGCGCACACAGAGGAAGGCTATCTCGGATACATTAATAGCGATTTTTTCGCTATATGCTGTATGAAATATCCTGTGCCCTCTATGTACACTCCGGGCATTTATATTTTTTTCTCAGTCGTTTTCTTGACTGTAACTATATGATACCATAGCTTAATCCGTTATACCAGTTAGAAAAAGTGTGACCTGTTTTTTGTTAGTATCGCACTAACTGTCGTTGGAATAAACTTTGTTCAACTATGCAGTTTCACGGAAATATACAAAAAATCCTGCATATTCGATGTGAATATACAGGAAAAACTTCTCAAAACTAACACTTTTAGTGTAAGTTACGGAAAAATATTGCAAAAAAAGAGACCCGAAGGTCTCTGAAAGTTATATAGCAGCTGCAATTGTGCCTTGTCTGTCTTGTGTCCATGGAGTAAAGCCTTCTTCTTTCAGAAAATCATTAATCTGAAAAACATTGGCGTCAGGCATTAATTCAAGTATTGTTATATATACAAGATGTGCAGGATTATTGTTATCAAATCTTACTCCTGCTTTATTCATTAGGTCTGTACGAAAATATTCCTCAAGATTAAGAGCAACACAAAATGCAAGAATAGTTTCAAGCTTTGGTCGTCCTTTGCCTGTTCTGAGCTTTGTAATTGTTGTTGAGCCAAGCCCTGAACGCTCCATAAGCTGTTCCGATGTTACATTACAGCGTTTCATGTGATAAACAACAGCTTCTCCAAGTGGTGATACAGTTTTTATTCTGTCAAGTTTTTTCTTTACATAAGTTACTTCAGCCAATCTTTCTTTTAATTCCATTTTTTGCTGATGATTAAGATTATAGTTTTCGATAATGGCCAGTTCTTCTTTATTTAACTCACCAAAGGTGTAGCTGTAATTCAGTTTTTCGTAAACTATTTTGAAATCAATACAGCATTCACTCATATTATGTTTTGCGTATTCAGTCAGCCCTACATCCGAGTCAAATTCTTTAACAATATATTTCTCATCATTCAGGCACATATGACCATCTACATACACATACTTACGTGATTTTACAAGAGCCTGAAAATCTTCTGATTCACGGAATATTTCAGAAATACAGCGGATAGGAAGTGTATAGGTGCAATTCATCGGAAAATCAGATTCTACTTCATAATCCTCAACATATCCTGTAGAACAATAGACGTATACGCCACGTACTTCCGGCCATCCGAGCTCTATAATACGCTTTTTAGCAGCATATCTTGAAACATCAAACGTATTACTTATATGGTCAATCAGTTCTCTGTAATCACTAAAGTCGGGGTTATCAGAAAATTTCTCCATAAAGTTTATAATTTCATCTGTAGTAGAATATGTAGGCATTTGTATGTGTCTTGTTATGCTGTTTGCTTGTTTTTCCATCCATGAAAGACATTTCTTCTGTGAATCAGAATAAAAGTAATCCTGAAATTCAGGTGCTGATTTACCTACAGCACTGCGATAAAGACTCTGTAAGTGATAAAACAAGCGATGCAAACTGATATGTACACATTCATGAATAACAGCACTGTTTTCCTTATTTTCGAGGGATTTATCAACGAGAATTGTATTTTCGGGAATAAAGATAACTTTTTTATTGCCATAATTATCATATACTGTTACATTTTTAGATTCAAATATGAGTTTGGATTTTATTTTTCCATTAAGTGATAGTCGTTCATATTGTATGCTGTAGCCCATTTCTCTTGCAATCACTGTGCCATTTATGACGCTTGGGAAATCATACTCTAAAGGGTAATATTTTTTCAGAATACGTTCTGCTTCTCTGTCGTATTTCTTTTTTGACAGAATTGGCACAAGAAATTCATCAAGAGGATTTATGCGGCGAATATGTTTCCCGTTATATATATCCACACCACAAAGAAAATTGCTTTTGCCTGTTATACTGTAATAGCCGTTAACGCAGTAACTTTGCTGACATTCATATCCATTGCAGAAAAAGGTTACATTACATATGACGTTCATATTAAAAGAGAATTCATCAATTCTGTCATATTGCCCATCAAGTATAGTCACATTTGTAATTTCTGTATATGGGTGTATCCCCCACGGCAACGTAAGTTGTCTGTTGTAATGAAGATTTCTGATATATTGACCATAATCAGTTGTGTAGTTCCAGCGGAGAAACTCCGTAAATGATATGATTTCAGGCATCTTCCGCCAATATGGGTTATATACCTGCGTACGTTGTTCTGGATTATGAGTAATCATAGGACACCTCCCTAAATTCGCTTTATTACGAATCTTGCAACGCCTTGAATTTCAAGATGATTAACGGTAATGTCCTCCATATCTTTGTTCTCAGGATGCAGTATATATTTACTGCCTTTTTTTATAAGTCTTTTTAAGCTATTTCCTGTATTGTCGCCAAGAGCAACAACAATATCTCCCTCACTTGCTGTTTCTTTTTTCTCTATAACAACAAGATCACCGGGTTCAATACCTGCTCCAATCATAGATTCTCCACGGGTACGCAGTATATATAGCTCTCCGTTTCCGAATATTGATGCAGGCAAATCAACATATTCACTGACAGCTGCTTCTATAGTTTCTAACTCACCACAGGGAATTGCAGCATCATATATGCCTACACTACGGTTGATTTCACTTGATTTCCGCATTTTCTCTGTTGAAATCAGCTTACCGTCATAATCAATCATATCAATTTTATCCATTGCAACAAGGTAATTATACGCTGTAGTTCGGGAAATTCCAATCGCTGCAGCTATTTCAGATGTTGCTGGCGAATATCCTTTTGAAAAGTAATACTCTTCTGCATAATCGTGTATCTTTCGCATTAACTCCGGATCTTTATGCCTCATTTTACACCTCTTTTTCTATCGTGAACAAATGTTTGCTATACGTTCATTCTAGCATATATTTATTACGGTGTCAATAGGTTTTAAAAAGTTTTTGATTTTATTATTTGATAACTCAATTAAATCTCGACACTATCTTTTATGAGTAATAGTAGAATTATAAAAAAATATGTAAAAGTATTGAAAAAATTGCCATAAAGTGATATAATGTATTATATACTTACGCTGATGAAGGGTGATAAGGTTGTCGAGTTCAAGAAAATAGCGTCCTATTTTGGTCTGTTCAGCTATTGTAGGATAAGTAATATTTACAGTTTCCAAGCCGCTATTATGAAGATGAACGACGGATTTTCCCTGTGCTTTTTTTGCAAGATTTTTTCGCTGTTCTCCATTGGAAATTGAGAGAGCTAAAAAGGTAGGCTCAATCATTTCATTAGGGTAAATTATATTAAGGTCGCCACCAAGCAAAATCCCCGATTTTGCGACGAATGAAGCTCTTGCAATATCCTCTGCCGACTCTCCAGAAGCAGGAACAACAACCTCTGTTCCCTTGCTATAAACAGAGCCTTTTTTCGGCTCTGCAAAAGTATCAACTTCATCAATTTTTGTTTCATATTTTGTATAGAGCCTACCATATAGAATAAGCGGTGTACCTTGCTCTTTTATATCGGTCTTTGAATACCCTGAACCTTTAGCGAAAGAAGCAAGTTCTTTTAACTCACGCTGTTCCCAAGCGAAATATATTTTATTTGAAAGGATTATATATATGTCTAAACTTAATATTGACCAAAAAATAATAAAAGATCTCTTCGGAGGAAAAAAGTCCGATTTTCTCATTCCTGATTATCAAAGACCATATGCCTGGGGAGAAAAGGAGTGCCAAACACTATGGGAGGATATATTTATATTTGCTTTTCCAAATAATAACAGTGAGGAATTCAACAGTGAAAACGACGAGTATTTTCTCGGGCCAATTGTTACATTCAAAAATCAAGATGGTAAGATGGAAATCATAGATGGACAACAGCGATTGACAACACTTATGCTTTTATTACGAGCTTTCTATGACAGATATGGAAACATGAAAAGTCCACAGGAGATCAAGACGGCTGAACTGATTGCTCAATGTATATGGAAAACTGATGAATATGACGAGCCAGATAAAACAAAGCTCAAAATTGATTCAGAGGTTGCTACAGATAGTGAAAAGGACGAGTTTTTAACGATACTTAAAACTGGAAATGCACCTGACACTATGAAGAGCAGATATGCTGAAAATTACAGATATTTTCAAAGAAGAATCAATAACTTCCTTAATGATTACCCAGGTTATTTTTCATTATTACCAAGAAGAATCTTGAATAACTGCGTTTTACTGCCAATTGAGGCAGAGTCACAGGACACAGCACTAAGAATCTTTTCTACCCTTAACGATCGAGGAAAGCCGTTGTCGGATGCAGATATTTTCAAGGCACAGTTTTATAAGCATTTCACTGCAACAGGTCGCAAAGATGAATTTATTCAGCGTTGGAAAGAGCTTGAAGTATTATGTAATGAAATCTTTCACCCTATATCTGGTACACCTATGGACGAAGCGTTCACAAGATACATGTATTATGAACGTGCTAAACTTGGTGTTAAATCTTCCACAACCGAAGCTTTGCGTAAATTCTACGAAAAGGATAGTTATGCATTGCTTGAAAAAGCAGAGACATTTGGAAATATAGTCGAGCTTGCAAAGTTCTGGGAGTCTGTTCAAAAACAGGATGATGAGCGGTTTTCCGATCGTGTTTTGCACAGATTATTTGTGTTGAACTATGCCCCGAATGGTATGTGGACATATTTTGTTTCAGTTTTCTATATGGCTAACAGAGATAAAAATGGGCTTCTTGATGATGAAAAATTCTATGTGTTTTTGAACAAAATCACAGCATTCATATGGACATATGCTGTTGTGAACCCTGGTGTTAATGCTCTGCGTACGCCAGTATTTTCAGAAATGATCAAGATAATTAATGGTGACAAAGTCGATTTTGCTGAATTTAAATTCGAAACCGAAAACACCCGCAGTAAGTTTGATAATTATAGTTTCAGCAATAATAGGGCAATAACTAAATCCATGCTTGTGTGGTGGGCGTTTAGTGATGATCAGCAGACCTTAATTGACATCAACACAGTATACGAGATTGAGCATATATACGCAAGAAAGAGAGCCGAAAATGAAGGGATGAAGGATAAGAAAAATCTTGAAAGTCTTGGAAATAAGGCGATTTTGGAGAAACGCATCAACATTCGTGCATCTGATTACCGTTTCGCAGATAAGAGAAAATACTATACTGGTTTTGTAAATGCAAAGGGTCAGAAGAAAGAAGAATCTAAAGTGCATGAACTTGTAGATATGGCCAACAAAGCTAATTACGATTTTACAGAATCAGAAATCGAAACAAGATATGATCGGATTATGACAGCGTTTATGTCTTATCTTGAATTGAATGGTTTACTTATGTAAGGAGAATATCCATGAACAAACAACAACTTGCCAATAAAATCTGGGAATCCGCAAATAAGATGCGTTCCAAGATCGAAGCGAATGAGTACAAAGACTACATACTCGGCTTCATTTTCTATAAATACCTTTCCGACCAGGAAGTTGCATTCCTGCTTGAAAACGGTGTCACAGAAGATGAACTGCAAGGCATCACAGAAGAAGATGCAGAAACAGTGGAATTCGTGCAGGGCGAAATCGGTTTCTTTATTGCCTATGAGAATCTGTTTTCCACATGGCTCTCAATGGGCAAGGACTTTGATGTTTCCAATGTCCGTGATGCCCTATCTGCTTTCAGCCGATTGATCAATCCCACACATGAAAAGGTTTTTGCCGGTATTTTCGATACGCTCCAGACCGGTTTGAGCAAGCTCGGTGACAACTCTGGCTCACAGACAAAGGCGATTCGTGACCTGCTGTATCTAATTAAGGACATTCCCATGGACGGTAAGCAGGACTACGATGTTCTGGGCTTCATCTATGAATATCTGATTGAGAAATTCGCCGCCAACGCTGGTAAAAAAGCGGGCGAATTCTACACACCGCATGAAGTCTCCTTACTCATGTCCGAAATCGTGGCATGGCATCTGCGTGAAAAGAGCAAAATTAAAATCTACGACCCCACATCCGGTTCCGGTTCGCTCCTGATCAATATTGGTCGCTGCGTTGCAAAGCATATTTCTGATTCTAACAACATCATGTACTACGCACAGGAACTGAAACAGAATACCTACAACCTCACACGAATGAACCTTGTCATGCGTGGTATTCTGCCGTCCAATATTATCACTCGATGCGGTGATACGCTGGAAGATGACTGGCCGTTTTTTGATGAAAGCGATCCTGTGGGTACTTATGATCCGCTGTATGTGGATGCGGTGGTATCCAATCCGCCCTATTCCCAGCAGTGGGATCCTTCCAATAAGGAAAATGACCCCAGATACTCTCGTTTCGGACTTGCTCCCAAGGGTAAGGCTGACTATGCCTTCCTGCTCCACGACCTCTATCATTTGAAGCCCGATGGCGTTATGACTATCGTTCTGCCCCATGGTGTGCTATTCCGTGGCGGTGAGGAGGGCGAAATCCGCCGCAATCTTATTGAAAACAATCACATTGATGCAATCATCGGACTGCCTGCCAATATCTTTTTTGGCACTGGCATTCCGACCATTATCATGGTGCTCAAGCAGAAGCGTGAGAATACCGATGTTCTGATCGTGGATGCTTCCAAAGGCTTTGAAAAGGTCGGCAAGAACAACAGACTGAGATCTTCCGATATTCGCCGTATTACGGATACCGTAACTGGCAGACTGGATATTGCAAAGTATTCCAAAAAGGTCAGCCGTGACGAGATCCGCAGCAACAACTACAACCTGAACATCCCTCGCTATGTGGATTCTTCAGAAACTGCGGAGAGCTGGGATATTTATGCATCCATGTTCGGCGGCATCCCGAATCATGAAATTGACTTGCTTAATACATATTGGGATGCTTTCCTCAATTTGCGTAACGCCCTGTTCCGAAGCATTTCTTCGGAGTACTCCGAGATTGCGGTGAATGACATCAAGAAATCCATAAACACACACAGCGATGTGAGGACATATCTCGAACAGTACAGTCACGCGTTTGCAGATTTTAGTGATTATCTGCACAGCGAACTGCTTACTGAAATTGAAACAATCAGAATTACGCAGGAAGAAGCTGTGATCAGCAGTGAGATATTTAAACGGCTTGAGGGAATCCAGTTGGTTGATAAGTACACAGCCTATCAATTACTGGATGATGCATATGTCAGCATATCGGCAGATATTGAAGTTCTTCAGACAGAGGGTATGAAGGCAGCAACACAGGTTGACCCTAATATGGTTTTAAAAAAGAAGAATGGCAAGGATGTAGAAGTGCAAGAGGGGTGGAACGGACATGTTATTCCGTTCACACTGATCTGGCAGACACTGCTTCTGGATGAATACAATAGTGTCATCGAAAAGGAAAATATACTTGCATCGAATCAGGCGTCAATTGATGAAATTCTTGATTCACTGACCGAGGAAGAAAAGAGCAGTGAATGTGTGAATGAAGCTGGTGACAGCTTTGTTAATGCGGCTGTTAAGAAAAAAGCCAAAGAACTGCGAAATCTTATGAAAAAAGAACACGCACATTTTGAATCGTATGAGTTTGAAGCGAAAATCATTCGTGTGGATGAGCTTTTGACACTAGAAAAAGAAATCAAGAGTGAGATTTCTGCTGCATGGGCATATCTTACAGCGAAAACAAAGGAAACCATTGAGAACCTGACTCCGGAACAGATCACAGATATGCTGCATAAAAAGTGGATCGTCCCCATTGTAAATAACCTAAACCAGCTTCCGGATATCGTGCTGCGAGAGCTGGTTTCCAAGATCGAACTGTTGGCATCAAAGTACGCCGTAACGCTTTCACAGGTGGATGAAGAGATCAAAGCCACAGAAATGGAACTTTGTGGCATGATCGACCAACTGACAGGCAGTGCATTTGACATGCAGGGACTGAAGGAACTGCAGGCACTGCTGGGAGGTGTGTAAAATGACGAAAAAAACAGGCGTTCCTGCGATTCGGTTCAAGGGATTTACGGACACTTGGGAACAGCGTGAGGTTAAAGATATAGCTGAAAACACTTACGGAGGTGGTACTCCGCAAACCTCTGTTGATAGCTTTTGGAACGGTGATATTCCTTGGATACAGTCACAAGATATTATCGAAAACCAACTTTTCGATGTCGTTCCAAGAAAGCATATTTCAGAAGAAGCAGTATCGAAATCTGCGACAAAGTTAGTTCCTGAAAATTCGATTGCTATTGTAACTCGTGTAGGTGTCGGAAAGCTCGCATTTATGCCGCTTTCATACTGCACAAGCCAAGACTTTTTATCATTAAGTGGGATAAGAATTGATGAGAAATTTGCAGTTTACTCAATATACAAAATGTTGCAAAAAGAAAAGCAAAATGTACAAGGTACATCAATTAAAGGAATTACCATCGAGGAAATGCTCTCCAAGAAAATTGAAGTACCCTGCAACAATGCCGAACAGCAACAAATCGGCACATATTTCCGCAACCTCGACCACCTTATCACCCTTCATCAGCGTAAGCTGGAAAAATTGCACAATCTGAAAAAAGCAATGCTTGAAAAAATGTTCCCGAAAAATGGCAGTGCCTACCCCGAAATCAGATTTGCAGGATTTACTTACGCTTGGGAACAGCGTGAGTTGGGTGAGGTATGTAAAATCACAATGGGACAATCACCAAATGGTTCTACATATAGTGATACTCCGTCAGACTATATTCTCGTTCAAGGAAATGCGGATTTAAAAGACGGCTGGGTTTGCCCTCGAATTTGGACTACACAAAAAACAAAGACAGCAGATGCAGGAGATTTGATTATGAGTGTAAGGGCACCTGCTGGTGCAATGGGCAAAACAGCGTATGATGTCGTTCTTGGGCGTGGCGTAGCAGGTATCAAGGGTAATGAATTGATTTACCAACTGCTTGTAAAAATGGATGGCGACGGCTATTGGAAGAAACTCGCCGCAGGTTCAACATTTGAGTCGATAAACTCCGATGCTGTAACTAAAGCTGAAATTGTCATACCACAAGATATAGCAGAACAACAGCAAATCGGCACATATTTCCGCAACCTCGACAACCTTATCACCCTTCATCAGCGTAAGTTAGAAAAGCTCAAAAATATCAAAAAATCCATGCTTGAGAAAATGTTCGTATAAGGAGTGTAAACCATGGCATTTGCAAGTGAAGCTGCTTTTGAAGAAGCCTTAATCAAAGTCCTCTCCCAGCACGGCTGGGAATCCGAAGTCATCCGCTATCCCACCGAGGAGGATTTGCTCCGTAACTGGGCGAATATTCTCTTTCAGAACAACAACACCATAGACCGACTGAACGATCAGCCGCTGACTGACGGTGAAATGCAGCAGATTATTGAACAGATTACCACGCTCCGTACACCGCTGAAGCTCAACGGCTATATCAACCACGGTTCTATCTCCGTCAAGCGTGATAATCCCAATGATACGCTGCATTTCGGCAAGGAGATCTCTCTGAAGATCTACAACCGCCGTGAGATCGCAGCAGGGCAGAGCCGCTACCAGATCGTACAGCAGCCGAAATTCAAGGCGGCGAACCACATTTTTCCAAAACGCCGTGGAGATCTGATACTTCTAATCAATGGTATGCCCGTGTTCCATATTGAACTGAAGAAAAGCGGGATTCCGCTGACAGAGGCTTGCAACCAAATTGAAAAATATGCAGCGGAGGGTGTTTTCAGCGGACTCTTCGCACTTGTACAGGTGTTCGTTGCCATGAATCCCGAAGAAACGCTGTACTTCGCCAATCCCGGTCCCGATGGAAAGTTCAACAAGAGCTATTTCTTCCATTGGGCGGATTTTGATAACGAGCCGATCAACGATTGGGATAAACTTGCTTCTTCGTTGCTTTCCATTCCGATGGCACATCAGCTTATTGGATTCTATACCGTTGCCGATGAAGCGGATGGTGTCCTGAAAGTTATGAGAAGCTATCAGTATTACGCAGCGAATAAGATTTCCGACACAGTCGCAACCATGAGCTGGGACGGCAAGCATCAGCTTGGCGGACACATCTGGCATACCACCGGCAGCGGCAAGACCATGACAAGCTTCAAGTCCGCACAGCTTATTGCAGGTTCAAAAGACGCTGATAAAGTGATTTTCTTGATGGACAGAATTGAGCTAGGAACACAGTCTCTCAAGGAATACAGAGCCTTTGCGGAAGCAACGGAAACGGTGCAGGAAACCGAGGATACTGTCACACTGATCGGTAAGCTGAAAAGCACTGATCCAACTGATACACTGATCGTGACCTCGATTCAGAAGATGAGCAACATCAAAGAGGATGCTGCAAGGCTGAACGGTGCAGACCTCGAAGAAATGCAGTCCAAGCGGCTTGTGTTCATTGTTGATGAGTGTCATCGTTCCACGTTCGGTGATATGCTGTTGACTATCAAGCAGACCTTCCCGAATGCAGTATTCTTTGGATTTACTGGCACACCGATTCACGAAGAGAATCAGAAGAAGCTAAATACAACGGTTTCTATTTTCGGTAACGAGCTACATAGATACAGCATCGCTGATGGTATCCGTGACGGTAATGTGCTTGGCTTTGACCCTTACAAAGTCGCATATAAAGATACTGACTTACGCAGAGTTGTTGCGTTAGAAAAAGCAAAGGCGAAAAATGAGGATGAAGCGATTTCAGACGAAGCTAAAGCCAAGGTATATTATCACTATATGGATTCTGCTGCTGTTCCAATGGCTGGTTATACCGATGATAACGGTATATATATCAAGGGAATTGAGGATTATATTTCGACTGCGCAGTATGAAACACCAAAACATCGTGAAATGGTTGTGGATGATATCATCAAGAACTTTGCACGGCTTTCCCGCAATAAGAAATTCCATGCCATTTTTGCGACAAGCAGTATCCCCGAAGCGATCCTTTACTATCGTTTGTTCAAGGAACGCTGTTCAGATATGAAAGTAGCTGCACTCTTTGAGCCGACCATTGATAACAGCGGGACAATGGCGATTGAAAAAGAAAAGGGCATCGCAGAGATGCTGGCGGATTACAAAATAAGATACGGTATTGAATTTACCATTCCTACATACGGAAAATACAAGAAGGATATTGCTGATCGCCTTGCCCATAGGGGTGTGTACACCCGCATTGAGAAAGAACCTGACCAGCAGGTCGATCTGCTGATCGTTGTGGATCAGATGCTAACGGGATTCGACTCCAGGTGGATAAATACTCTTTATCTTGACAAGCTGATGCGTTATGAGGGCATCATCCAGGCATTTTCCAGAACGAACAGACTGTTCAACCCACTAGAAAAACCTTTCGGAACGATACGTTATTACCGCAAGCCCCATACGATGGAGAAGAATGTAGAAGCTGCATTTAATCTGTATTCGGGGGACAGGCCATATGGATTGTTTGTCGAACAGCTGGAGTTTAATCTCGAAAGAATCTGCGATATCTACAAAGAAATTGAAGAATTGTTTGAGGATGCAGGCGTTTCAGATTTCACAAAGCTGCCAGATGATTCTGCGGAAAAGGGACAGTTTGCAAAGCTATTCAAGGAATTGAACACACATTTGGAGGCTGCCAAAATTCAGGGTTTTGTCTGGGGAATGGATTACGGTAATCCTGATGCTGAAGAAGTGAAGATTCTGCCCGACAAGGATACTTATGACATACTGCTTCAACGTTATAAAGAACTGCGAAATCCTGTTGAACCTTCCAGTACGGATAGAAATGGTGAAGATATTCCGTATGAAATTGATACATATCTCATAGAAATCGACACCGGACGCATTGATGCGAAATACATGAACTCCAGATTTAAGAAGTACATGAAGTTACTTGCCGGGTCCGATGTGGATGCAGAAGAATTACAGCGGACACTAAATGAACTACACAAGTCCTTTGCAGCACTGACACAGGAAGAACAGAAATATGCAAATATCTTCCTACACAATGTGCAGAGCGGAGATATGGAATACGATCCGGAAAAGAGTTTCCGTGATTATCTGGATGAATATATGGTTAATGCACAGATGCAGGAGATCGGAAATCTTGTTTCGGCACTTGGCGTTGATGCACAGAAGTTATCCGATATGATGAATTGTGCGGTAACAGAAGCTAATATCAATGAATTTGGCAGATTCAGCGATCTTATCAACACAGTTGATAAATCGAAAGCGAAGGCATATTTTGAGTGGTTGGAGGAAAAGCCATTATCAACTCTTAAGGTAAACAGCAAAGCCAGCAAGCTACTGCGTAGTTTTATTCTTGCCGGAGGATTTGAGATTGACCTACCATCAGAAGAATGATTTATAATTTTAAGAGTCAAGAGAGATCTTGGCTTTTTTTTTATAAGTTTTACTTACGCTGATGAAGGGTGATAAGGTGGTCGAGGTCAAGAAAATAGCGTCCAATTTTGGTCTGTTCCGCTATTGTAGGATACGCAATATTGACAGTTTCTAAATCACTATTATGAAGATGAACAACAGATTTTCCCTGTGCTTTTTTTGCGAGATTTTTTTGCTGTTCTCCATTAGAAATTGAGAGAGCTAAAAAGGTCGGTTCAATAGTTTCATTTGGGTATATTATATTAAGGTCGCCACCAAGTAAAATCCCCGATTTTGCGACAAATGAAGCCCTTGCAATATCCTCTGCTGACTCTCCCGAAGCAGGTACAACTACCTCTGTTCCCTTACTATATACTGAGCCTTTTTTCGGCTCAGCAAATGTATCAACTTCATCAATTCTTGTTTCGTATTTTGTATAAAGTCTACCGTACAGTATAAGGGGTGTGCCTTGCTCCTTAATATCTGTCTTTGAATAGCCAGAGCCTTTAGCAAAAGAAGCAAGCTCTTTTAACTCACGCTGTTCCCAAGCGTTTGTAAATATCCTTGTTTCTGTATTTCACTATAGTTTGGGAACAGCGTGAGGTTAAAGATATTTGCGAACAGATAACCGAAACCATTACCCCATTAGATAATCCTGATGAGATTTTTACGGAATATAGTATGCCAGCTTTTGATAATAGCGAAACAGCAGATATTGTTGTTGGAAAATCTATGAACAGTATGCGTAAGGTCATTGATAAACCGTGTATACTTGTGAACAAGTTGAACGTTCGCAAAAAACGCATATGGAATGTAACAAAGCCTGAATTTAACGCTGTTTGCTCAGCCGAATTCGTACCATTGTCATCTTCAAGATCCAATTTGACTTTCATCAAGTACATATTACTTACAGATAAATTTACAAGTTATTTAGAGGATTGTTCATCTGGTTCGTCTAATAGTCAAAAAAGAGTAACTCCTGATGTGATAATGTCTGCGAAAATAATAGTCCCTAAAATTGAAGAACAAAATCGAATTGGTGAGTTTTTCACCAACCTCGACAACCTTATCACCCTTCATCAGCGTAAGTTAAATACGGCAATCAGCCGTCAAAATAGGAGGTAAATATTATGTTAGAAACAATCACAAAGGACAGTCTGTTCCATGAGTACTATGCCCAATGGATCAAGGTCTACAAGGAAGGTGCTATCCGTAAAGTAACAATGGACAAGTACCTAATGACTTATTCGTGGCTTAGGAAGCTCATACCGAATGTGAAGATCTGTGAAATGACCAGAATTACATATCAGCAGCTTCTCAATGACTATGCCGAGTGTCACGAGCGTCAGACTACCATGGATTTCCACCATCAGCTGAAGTGTGCGATCATTGATGCTGTAGATGAGGGTATGATCACCCGTGACCCCACAAGAAAAGCAATTATCAAGGGAAAATCGCCTCGTGATAAAAAGACGAAGTATATGAATCAGTTTGAATTGCATACGCTTCTGAATCATCTGGAACTGACTCCTGAAATCAGCTGGGATTGGTTCATTCTTCTAGTGGCAAAAACAGGAATGCGTTTCTCCGAAGCATTAGCACTTACGCCGAAGGATTTTGACTTCCCACACCAGATGCTTTCTATCAACAAAACATGGAACTACAAAGGTGATGGCGGTTTTTTACCGACAAAGAATAAGTCCTCTGTGAGAAAAATTCAGATGGATTGGCAGACAGTCATTCAGTTTTCTGGTTTAGTCCGTAGTTTACCAGAAGATAAACCTATTTTTGTAAAAACAGAAAAATGCGTATATAACTCGACTGTAAATAATATTTTGAAACGTCATTGTATTGCTGTTGATGTACCTGTCATTTCCGTACACGGACTCCGACATACACATGCTTCGTTGCTTCTATTTGCTGGAGTTTCCATCGCCAGCGTTGCACGTCGCCTTGGTCATGCAAGTATGACAACAACTCAGAAAACTTATTTGCATATCATTCAGGAGCTTGAAAATAAGGACATTGATCTTGTTATGAGATCGCTTTCAGAATTGAGCTGATTTATAAGTTTAATAAGCAACGATTCCCCCAATACCCACTTATTTCACCTCTATATGAATTTATAAAAAATGATATTGATTTTCAAAGTGTTGTATGTTATAATTTAAATTAACATATGTGATTTCCAACTCAAAAATCAACGGAAAGTCCTTTAAAAGCCAGGATACGAGCAAAATTTCGCACATGACAAATATCATTTGCAAGTAGACAAACTGCATTAATATTTGATGTATATGAAAGCTTTATCAATGTAGTAAGTGATATTTGTCATATAAATTTAGCCGTGAGGGAGGTGTTAGAGGTTTCTAAATATGTTATTAAAGTAACTGGAGGTAAAAATGTCATTCGTAAAAAAAGAACGTGGATTTAATGATCCATCAAAAGAAATTGATTATTTGAGAAAGATTGGATATAAGAATCCTAGAGGAATTGAAATTGATAATTTAGTTAGTTGGCTGAATGTGGATGAAGAGAATGATTCTTTTCTTATTCTCACAGGTGGAACTAATCCGAACAGAGATAATGTAGATCTTGCCTATTATGCCTTGTGCTTCAGGGGAACACCTATAAATCTTACTGTAGCAGCAAATCATAAGGGAAGTGCAGCAAAGAGCAATGCTGAATTCAACTGGATCATTGAGGCTATTGAGTATCCTGACGGTTATAAACCAGAAGATGAAGGAAAGATTAGAGAACTGATCAAAGAAGCATTTATTTGTGAATCATATTCAGAACTTTTTAATCATGAAAGAGTTAAGAATGTTTCTGTAAGATTTGAATGCTGATTATTAAATAAGGAGATGTAGAAAATGAAGTATAATTATAGACACATAAGTCCTGAACGCTGTCAGGAAATTAATAATATGAAGATCCCCAGTCCATTGCCGCCTTATTATCCTGAATTTTTTGTAATGGAAAGTGAAGGGAAAAAGTATTTTTCAAGTGAAGATGAAAATTTAATATTTACAGCTGCATTTATTCCGATTCCCGCAGACAGAGAGTTTTACCAAGAGTATTACCTGCTTATAAAAGATAATGAATATTTCATATTTAATTATAAAAGGGTCTCAAATGAAACTGTAAAAAAAGATAATATTATATATGCTGATATAGTTAATGAAATATTACCTAATGATAAAATTGATAATTGTAATGAAAAAGATGAGATTCTTCATATCATAAGCGAAATGATTAAAAAATCTAACACACCACATTTTAATGTTATTATTCGCGAGAAAATTTTATATAACGGAAAGGAAATAAAGTATTGACATTGTCAGAGGTTTATTATATAATATGGTTATCCCCTTAACACACCACAAGTAAGATCACTGCACCAAAGCAGCCAAGAGCCTTAAATACGCACTCTTTCCCAGCTTGCGGCGGTTGAATTTGTAACAGTATTCGGCAGCATATAACGCTGTGTGGATCTTTTCGTTTCCGTGGTAAGTTCCCATGATCATTGCTTTGAAGTTTGATATAACTTTATGCATCCAGTTCAGCTGACCGCTTGTCGGATCATATGTTTCAAAAACATGGAAGTATTTCTGTGCCAATGGTTTCTTGTAACTTCGAGCATTATCACTCTCGATCTTCGAGCCTGCGCGGATATTATCCCTGGCAAATCTACCCACAGTTATGCCCTTTAAATTCGGCACATCGCTCATTTTAACGTACTCGGGATTTCCTGCTGCGTTCTTCGATAAAGCTACGATCATCTTGACTTTTTCAGTACCTCTGCCGCGCTTTTTACCGTGAGTCGGAGCACCGAGATACGTGTCATCAAGTTCAACGATCCCGTCGAGCAAATAGCGTTCTTCACGGCATTTCATAGCTTTTCTGATGCGATGAAGGATGTACCAGGCTGTCTTGTAGGTCAACCCAAAAGACCTCATCAGCGTAACAGCAGAAACGCTGCATTTGTTGCTCATAATGAGGAATGCGGTGACTATCCACAGTCTGAGCGGAATATGTGTTCTGTGCATAAAAGTTCCGTTTGTGGCGGATATATCTGCTTTACAGAACTTGCAGCGCAGCAGATGGCGTGACCTTATCCTGCGGTACTCAGAGCCACCGCAAAACGGACAGGCAAGGCCCTTTTCAAAGCGGATATCAAGCAAAAAATCCTTGCAAAAACTTTCATCTGCGAACTTTGAGTATATCCCATCAAGTGTGATCTCAGGTTTCGGAAATCTTTTTGACATAGCGACAGCTCCTTTCGGTTTCTGTCACTATTATACTATATTTTCCGGTTTTTGAGGTCTGTTTATTTGGACAGCATTGTAAATTATCTGTGGTGTGTTAAAGGGATAACCATGTTATATAATAACGTTGGTTAAATTTGGGAGGGTGTTTAATCAAATAATGATATAGGAGGAAAAGAATGAGAAAAATAAAGGAAATAGTTTATTTTATATTATGAGTATAGCTACATAATATAAGCATCACCAGTAAAGTTATTTATATAATAGCATTATCTTATTAAAAAATAAAGGAGAGTATTATATGTATATTCCAGATATACCGAATAATAATTTAAAGCCTCAATTAGAGGAACTAGTGTACATAGCAAGCAAAATAGATACAGAAGTTAGTGAAGATGATAAATATAGTTTAATATTTGATTTTAATGCATCTGCAACAGAAGAAGAAATAAAAAATTTGGAAAAGGAAATAGATACATCTTTGCCAATTGGGTATAAAGAATTCTTGTTTTTTTCTAATGGTGCGCAACTATGTGGGCATTATGCCGAGTTTTCTAATACCGCAAGAGTAGCAAAAATTAATAAACTAAAAAAAACACCGGATTTCCCTGAGGACTATATTATTATTGCTAAGATAATAGGTGATGGTGAAATCCTGTGCTTTTCAAAGGAAACAGGAAAAATTATAAGGTATTATGATGGCAGAGAAATCACATTCGATGATTTTTATTTGGCTTTTAGATGGCTTTTGGAGCTTATTAGGAATTCAGCTGAGGAATACGTTGATTTATAATCGAATGAATAAAATATTTGAATTAAGGAGAATAAAATGACTTTAGAAGAGTTTTTAGAACAGTTTGAAAAAGCGGATACCGCGCGTAAAAAAACAGATCTAATTGGTAAAATGACAGAAACTGAAAGAGGCAATATTTTTACAAATTTAACTTCTGAACAACGAATTAAGGTTATGAACGAAACTGGACCTAAAGGTGCCAATCAGCTATATAATTCAGTAGATGTTAAAGTAAGAAGAGAATTTCTTGATTCATTAGGAGAAAAGGAAAACATCACACAATTTACAGATAAAATTCGTGGCGAAGCAGTAAAAGATTATTGGGCTAATGAAAGAGAATTGATCAGGCAAGGAAAAGGAACTTATAATTGGACACCTGAACAGCAACAAGCAATTTTAAATGGCAAAACGCCATATACCGATTTTGCAGGTGCAGACGGTGAATTAATGGCTTTTGAAGGACATCATATGAAAAATGTTGCTGATTATCCAGAATATGCAGGTGATTATAGAAATATACAACCATTATATGGTAATGCAAACACAGAGGGAACAGCACACTGTGCAGCCCATGGAGGTAGTTCTTCTAATCCTACACAAGGTTACTATGATGATTATATCAAAAAAATGACTGATTTTACATCAAAGGGCTTAGATGATGGTTATCCACCCAAAGTTGAACTTACTGATTCTTGTAAAGAAGTTAGAGCAATGGATTCTTTTAAAAATGCGGAACATACGAATTTTTCAGAGAAAATTCCGTTTTATGATTCATTGGACGATGAGGGAAAAGTCATTGCACAAAGAATGGAATATGTGCGTTCACAACAAGGAAAAGGTAATTCTGATATTCCTGATAACTTCATGGATTACTTGATTGAAAGCGACGCTGGTAAGAATTTTAAATCTTCAGATGGATACTGTGAAAAAGCATCATCTAAGTTGATGAATGAAATGTCAGAAAGCGGGCAAAAGATTGTATCAGAATATGCACGTAATAATTCAGAAAAGCTTCTGGCTGATTTGGGTGAAGAAGAGAAAGCGTTTACATTTTTTGATTCAAAGGGAAATAAGATCGGTCAGTCTTATGAAGGTACTAAACTTGGAAAGTATATTGAATCGGAAGTACCTGACAAATATGAATTTACACTAAGTGGATCAGAAGCTAAAAATTATAATTTAGAACAGCATGCTGACGAGCTTGAGATGATAGCAAGATATGGTGATGACTATAAAAATGCATCACCAAGAGAAAAGCTGGATTTCAAGGAGTTCAATTATCTCAGCGGTTCACTCAACGAATGCAAGAATGAAGCAAAAGTTCTTGAAGCCGCAGCTAAATATATTGAAGGTTCAGGAAAAACAGCAGAGACATTAAACGCTGTAGATAAGGCTCTCATTAATTTCTGTGCCAATACAAATGCCGGAAAGATTGCAGATCTGGGCATAATAAAAAAAGCAAACGGATTTCTGGAAGCAGCGCAGAGCTCAGGCAAGCTTGCCAAGTTTGCATCAGCTGCTACAACGTTCGGTCATGTTGTTGTTGGTGTAACAATTGCCGTTCAGGCAGGTGTAGCTATCTATAATGCTGCTAAGGCAATTGAAGATGGCAAGCCGTTTACAGCAGGATCATATATAGCTGGTGCAGGTGCTAATCTGGCTATAACATTTATTGGAGGAGAAGCATTAACAGGTGCAATCGCACCATATTTAATGGGTCTTGGTATGGCTGTAGGCGGACCGGTTGGCGCACTTGCAGGCGGTCTTGTTGCAGGTATTATTGGATATGGTGTAGCAGCATTTGCTGGTGGAGCTGTAGATAAATTAATACAGAAGATCGGTGGTTGGCTCGATGGTGTGTTTGGAGATGCTTGCGGAGCATTCCCACCACGTGATCCCCTCGTTATCGACCTTGGCGCTATGGGTATAGAGCTCAATTCTGTAGATAATGGTGTTCATTTCGATCTTGACAGAAACGGCTTTGCAGAAAAGACTGCATGGATCGGAGAAGAAGACGGCTTCCTTGCACTTGATAGAAACAGAAACGGATTCATTGATGACGGCGGAGAACTATTCAGCGATCAGATTGCATTAAAGAACGGTAAACTGTCAGAGTCGGGATTTGAGACACTTGCTGATCTTGATGATAACGTTGACGAAAAAACAGGCGAAATCGGCGATGGGGTCATTGATGAAAATGATTCTGAGTATGAAAATTTAAGAGTATGGATTGACGAAAATCATAACGGTATTTCTGAAGAGAATGAACTGAAAACTCTTAGTGAACTTGGTATTACTTCCATCAGTCTTGATCATACGGATAAGAACATTGTTGATGAGGAAACGAGAACTATCGTTACTGAATCAGCTAATGTAAGCTTTATGAACGGTTCTAAACGTGATATAAGCGAACACTGGTTTGAATCAAAAACATATGATACAGAAGAAAGAGATGATGAAGGACAGACAATACATACTGATTCAATAGAGTCATTTGGTAATGTGAAAAACCTTACTTCCGCTATTGTAGAAGATGAAACAGGTCTGCTTGGTGATCTCGTAGATAATTTTAAAGCATCTAACAGTTATATTGAAAAACGTGTGCTCATAAAGAAAATCCTGTTCTGTATTACCAATTCCGATGAGATCTCACCTAACAGCAGAGGCGGCAATATTGATGCTCGTGAACTGAACGTTATCGAACAGTTCATGGGACGTGGATTTATCGGCACAGAAGACAGCTCAACTCCTAACAGCAATGCAGCCGCTATACTGAAGAGACTGTACCACAATATCGAAAACGCATACTTCAACCTTCTTAATCAGGAAACCGCTGTCGGCGATTATCTCAACTTCATAATTATAAAAGAAGATGAAACAGGAAACAAGACATTGGATTTATCTCTGTTTAGATTCGTTATAGATAATCAGATAGCTCTGGGAGAAAATGTTGATGACATCGTTATAGGTGTCGGCTCATGGTTACAGACATATGATTCCATAAACTCCTGTAACGCATTATCGCAGTATCGGGATGATCTCTCTAAGTCATATGACAAGTACAACAATATAAAGGAAATTATAGATATCACCAATGTTATTTATGGCGGTAATGAAAATGATAATTTTTCTGGTTCATACAGCAGTGATATCCTGTGGGGAGACAACGGAAATGATGTGATAAATGCAGGTGCAGGCAATGACCATATCTACGGCGGCACAGGCAATGACACAATGAACGGCGGTGACGGCAATGACAGCTACTACATTGACGCAAACCACGGCAATGATGTAATCAGAGATACAAAGGGTGATAACAAGATATACTTCACAGACGGACTCAGCGTTGAGGATTACGAAGCATCAATTAACGCTAAGCTTGGCTTTGTTCTCACAAATAAAGAAACAGGCGAAACTGTTTCACTTCCCGATTTCCTTACTAACCCACTTAACTACAACTTCAATTTTGAAGGTGGTTCAGATACTGAGGAAAGCATTACAAATCGTGAAGTATTTGAAGGCACAGCAGCTGACGATTACCTCGAAACAGGCGACGGCTTCAATATTTCCTACGGCGGTGATGGTGATGATACTCTCGCAGGCGGTAAAGATATTGACTTTATGTATGGTGGAAACGGTGATGATCTTGTTCTCGGTCGTAACGGCGTAAACGTACTCTTTGGTGAAGAGGGCAACGATACTATTTACGACGGTGACCACGGTTCATATCTCAACGGCGGAAACGGCGATGATATGCTCTACGGCGGCGGCGGTGCCGATGTTCTTGACGGCGGAGCAGGTAATGACTACTTACAGGCTGACCACGGAAATGATACATACATTTTCGGCAAGGGGTATGATACTGATACAATCCATGCATCCTCCGATGTAAATACAATCATCATCAAGGGCTATAGTGCTTCTTCAATGATTAATACAAGAAACGCTCATAACGACCTCATTATCCACTTCGGTTCTGAGGATTCTACAGATTGCCTTATTATTGACCATTTCTTTGACTACAACAGCAACCGTGATATCAGATTTGAGTTTGATAACGGCACAGTTCTCGGTCAGTATGACATCAAGGCAAAGTATGCACCGATTGATGGTACAGAAAACAGCGAATGGATGGGTATTCAGACAAATGACGATATGATCTATCGTGGATACGGCGGTCATGACGGTATCGGTGCAGGGAACGGTAACGATACTCTTGACGGTGGTACAGGTAATGACGTTCTCAACGGAGGTAATGGTACTGATACATATATCTTCGCAAAGGGTTATGGTAACGATTCTGTAAACGAATGGGGTACAGATAAGAGCATAATCAAGTTTACTGATATTAATTCCGATGAAGTTACAATTGTTGACCAGTGGGGCAATCTCCTTGTAACTGTAAACGATACAGAGGATACTCTTACTATCAATAGCTTCAAATGGGGACAGAGTACATATTCATTTGAGTTTGCAGACGGTGCAATTGCTTCTGTAAATAAGGATACATTTGAACTTGAATTCAGTAAGCTTCCTGATATTCCTGAAGTAAGCGAAGACGAAATTGCACAGTCAAATGCAGAACTTCTTACAGAGCTTTATGCAGAGGATTCAGTATCAACTGAACTTGTTGACAACACAATTATCAGCGAACTAACAGAAAACACAACAGTAGCAAATGAAACAAATGAAATTGCAGATATGACAGATATTCAGGTAATGGTACTTACCGAAAATATGTCAGCATTTGCAGATGAAGCAAATGTATATGATACAGCAAACATAACAGATACAACTACCGACACAGCATTGAATCAGCTTCTTGTTAATTCAGCAGTATAATAATTACAATATTAAGTGCAATGGTGTAAAATACGCCATTGCACTTATTTATGGTAAACGTAATATTCCGTTTACCTTATGTAAGAGGAGGTAGAAGAATGACAAAAAAGCAAGACAGCGGATTGTCATGCTTTATGATAGTCATGAAATTTCACGGTGTTCCCATTACAAAGGAACAGGCAGAAAATCTTTCTGTACTTGATAAGGAACAGAAAATAAGTGAAATTGAAATAATTCAATCTGCAAAAGCCTTGAAAATGAGAGCAAAGCTATGCAGATTAAAGCTGAATAAGCTGAAAACTGTAACAGCACCAATAATTGCAAAGGATAAAAATAATGAGTTCTTTATCATAGCAAAATCCAAAGAGGACAAATACATGGTTCTCTTTGCGGATAAGACGCAGCCTGAAATCAAATCCCGTGAGGAACTTGCAGGAATTTGGGACGGCACAGCAATTCTAATCACCAAGAAGGGTGTTGCCGACAGAGAAGCAATATTCAGCTTCAAATGGTTTATTCCTACAATTCTCAAATTCAAAAAGGAGTTTATTCAGGTACTGATTGCTGTATTTACAGTGCAGATTTTAGGAATCCTGACTCCTGTTATGACACAAGTTGTTGTAGATAAAGTCCTTGTTCATAGAAGTATGTCAACGCTGAATGTGCTTACAATAGGTATTGCAATTGTTTACATATATGAGCTGATTTTAGGACTTGCAAAAAACTATGTATTTACCCATACAACCAATCGAATCGACGTGATGCTGAGTTTTAAGCTGTTCAAGCATCTGTTTGCATTGCCGCTGAAATATTTTGAATCACGAAGAGTCGGTGAAACTGTAGCAAGAGTAAGAGAGCTTGACAGTATACGAAGTTTTCTTACAGGAACTCCCCTTTCATCAATGATTGACCTTGTTTTTATCATTGTATATATCGTGGTGCTTTTCTGTTATAATAAAATGCTGACAGTTATCGTGCTTTGTTCAATTCCTGTCTATGCAATACTTTCAGCAATTGTTACTCCCCTGTTCAAAAAGCGTCTTGATGAAAAATTTGAAACAGGTGCAAATACACAGTCATTCCTCGTTGAATCAATCACAGGTGTTCAGACCGTAAAATCCTATGCCCTCGAACCAAAGTTTGAGAAAAAATGGGGAGATTTGCAGTCAGATTATGTAAAGGCAAGCTATAAGACATCAATGGTATCTGCAACAGCAGGTACAACAGGTCAGTTCATTCAGAAAGTGTTTGACCTTTTAATACTTTTCTTCGGTGCAAAAGCTGTTATGGACGGTAATTTCACAGTAGGACAGCTTGTAGCATTCCGTATGCTTTCAGGAAGAGTAAGCGGCCCTGTCCTCAGACTTGTACAGCTGTGGCAGGAATATCAGCAGGCAGCACTTTCGGTTAAACGTATCGGTGATATTTTCAATACAGCTCCTGAACCTATTCTCAATACAAATCAGACAGCTATGCCTAAAATCAAAGGCAGAATAACATTTGATAAGGTGCATTTCAGATACAATCCACAAGGCGGCGAGGTTATCAAGGGTATGAGCTTTGAAATCGAACCAGATACAATTGTAGGCGTTGTAGGACGAAGCGGCTCCGGTAAAAGTACAATATCAAAGCTTGTTCAACGTCTGTATATTCCAGAAGCAGGTAAAATTTCAATTGACGGTATGGATATATCACTTGTAAATCCTGCTATGCTTAGAAAGCAGATAGGTGTTGTGTTGCAGGAAAACTTTATGTTCAACGGCACTGTTGCAGAGAATATTTCCATTCATTGCCCAACAGCAAGTATGGAACAGATTATTCATTGTGCAAAAATTGCAGGTGCTCATGATTTTATTCTTGAACTTCCAAACGGATACGATACAATTATCGGTGAAAAGGGAATGGGACTTTCAGGTGGTCAGAAACAAAGAGTAGCTATTGCAAGAGCAATACTCAATAATCCGAGAATACTTATATTTGACGAAGCTACATCGGCTCTTGACTATGAATCTGAAAGTATTATTCAGAATAATCTCAAGGAAATCTGTAAGGACAGAACTGTTCTGATTATTGCCCACAGACTTTCAACTTTAAGAGAAGCACAGAAAATTATGGTTATTGATAAAGGCAGCCTTGTAGAATATGATACTCACGAAAATCTTATGAAGCAAAAGGGCTTGTACTGCCACCTTTACAATCAGCAGCAAAGGGGTGATGTAGATGGATAATAAGCTTACGGAATACATTCTGAAACACAGTAAGAAACGTGATAAAGAATTGAAATATGACTTTATGCCATCACTCCTTGAAATCATCGAAAGACCTGCACACAAAGCAGGAACAGTAATAATTTTAAGCGTATTTTCAATGCTGATAATTGCTGTGATATGGGCTTGTTGTTCAAAAATTGATGTAGTTGTAACATCAAGCGGAACAATTCAGCCTGTGGGCAATATAAGCTCATTGAACTCCTATGCAAGTGGAACTATAAAGGCTATAAATGTCGAAGAAGGCTCATATGTTGAAGCAGGTGACGTGCTGATTGAACTCGACACTCAAAGTCTTGATATTGATATTGATACACTACAAAATCAGAAAAAGGTTCTTGATGCACAGAAGAAAATTTATACTATGATAATAAATAATGAGGATATTTCCGATATTGATGTGACACAATATGAACTTAATTTACAGCCGTATATCAGTACAATAATCAATACAGACCTTGCATATCATAATAATCTCAGTACACTTGAAAGTGTTAAGGAGAATGCTGGACTTAATAGAGATATATCCAAAATCAAAGCGGAGGAATACAGAGTAAATTCTGCAATATCTCAAGCTGACTATGATGCACAGATTCTTGTTGTAAAGCAAGCTGAAAACGAATATATACAGGCAGAAACAAATCTGCTGAAAGCACAGATTTCATATAGTGAGCAGATAAACGCAAGTCTTTCCGAAATAAATGGCTCTTTAAGTCAGATTGAAGCACAGATTGAAAAATATCAGCTTTCAATTGAATATCAGAAAATCACAGCTCCCGTAAACGGCTATATAAACAGCATTTCTGTGAACAACATCGGCGAAACCGTAACCTCGGCACAGCAGGTTATAACAATTGTTCCTGCGGATACTCCCGTTGAAATGGTATGCTATATAAAAAATATGGATATTGCTGAAATTGAAGTGGGAATGGATGCGGAAATCAAGCTTGAAGCTTATCCCTACAACAAATACGGAACTGTAAAAGGAACGGTAAAATATATCAGTCCCAGTTCCTTCAACAGCGAACAGCTTGGAAGTGTATATCTTGTAAAGCTTGACATAAATAACACTAACGAAAGAATAGAAGTTATGTCGGGACTTTCAGGTGCAGTTGAAGTCAAAATTGACAAACGAAGCGTTATGAGTTATTTCCTTGATCCGATTATTAAGGGATTTGGGGAAAGCTTAAAAGAGAGATAAAAACATTGTTGTTTAAATCAGTGCGTAACAACTCAATTCGTTACGCATGTTTATGGACTTTAGATAATGCATAAAAAGGGCTCGAAAATGTCATAGCGGCTCTATGAAAAAATCTCTGTAAATTCATCAACTGTGATAAAAACGATAATATTATGAGAGCAGCAAAATGGCTGCTCTTATTTTTTCAGTATACAACAGATACTGAAAATTGTCAAGTTTCCAATCAATGCTTCTGATGTAATGGAGCGGAGCGGAATGAAATCAGAAGCTTTGGCGCGCGCCGCTCCCTACTCCCTAAATTCTGTCAGGATACATAATTTCAAGTTCTCCAAGGACTCTGCCCCAGTTTCTGAGCGGTACAGTCCATTTTTTAGCTATCTCATGAGTTGCAAGATACAGTGCCTTTAAAAGTGCTGTATCGCTTGGAAATACGCCTCTCTGCTTATTCAAACGGCGATATCCGCTATTAAGGCTCTCAATGGCGTTGGTAGTATAAATCACCTTTCTGACCTCAGCAGAAAACTTGAAAATCGGCGATATTACGTCCCAGTTCTTATGCCAGCTTTTCATTGCGTTAGGATAATCCTTCTCCCATTTCTCTGTTACACGCTCCAGCTGCTCCAATGCAGATTCCTCGGAGGGTGCGTGATATATCGTCTTTAAATCATTGGTAAAATCTTTTTTATTCTTTTCGCCAACATATTTCAGGGTATTTCTGACCTGATGAACAATGCAACGCTGAAGCTCAGTCTGTGGAAATGCCGCATTTACGGCTTCTTTTATGCCTGTAAGACCGTCTGCGCAGATTACGAGAATATCCTTTACTCCTCGGTTTTTCAGCTCATTCAGCACTCCAAGC
>JAFYUM010000029.1 GCA_017558505.1 Ruminococcus sp.
ATAATATATACAGGAAATCCATAAGCAAATATTTTGGGGAGGAAATTGTATGTATACCAATGTTGCTTATCTTCACAATTCTCTGAATGATATGGTTGATACAAGTCGTTCACTTGTTGTCACAAGCTGTGGGTATTATCGCGTTCACAGCCGTTCGACCGTTTCAACAGAACGTCCGCAAGGCAGAAGAGATTATCAGCTACTATATATTGCCAAAGGAAAGGGATATTTTTACTTTGACGGTCTTGATGGGAAAGAAACAGTTATCACCGAGGGTAATATGATTCTGTTCCGTCCAGGTGAGATACAGTATTATTACTACCATGCTCCTGATAAAACTGAGGTCTACTGGGTGCATTTTACAGGAAGAATGGTTGAAGGCATTCTGGATAACTATGAGATGCCTCAAAAAGAAAATGTATTCTATACAGGAACTTCTCCCGACTATGCGTGGCTGTACCGCCAGATGATACAGGAGCTTCAGCTCTGCCGACCGAATTACGAAGAACTGCTTACGCTGAATCTGCGTCATATCTTCATTCAGATCAACCGCTACATTAAAGAGGGACGCAAAAAGTGCAGCGACGCTCAGAATGAGATTGAGCGTGCTACCCATTATTTCAATGAACATTACAACGAACAGATCAACATTGATGATTATGCCGCTTCACGACACATGAGTACCTGTTGGTTTATCCGAAGCTTCCGCCAGATTGTCAAGGTCACTCCGATGCAGTATATTCTCTCACTGCGTATGGCGAATGCACAAAGTTTGCTGGAATCTAATGAATACAACATTTCCGAGATTGCAGAAGCGGTCGGGTACGACAATCCGCTGTATTTCAGCAGACTATTTCACAAGCATATTGGGGTTTCACCGTCGGAGTATCGGAAAAAGCGGAGATAATTTTTAAGAATCACATTTACGTCTAAATATACTGCACATAGAAAGCGCTGGTGAATTCTGCGATGCAATCTCTCTAATCAGAACGGAGGTTCTTTTATAATAAATGTTTGTTTTTATTTATTGAATATAAATTTATATTTTCTTACTCTTACATTTACTTAATTAAAGACAATAAGATTAATATATTACAATAAAAAATTGACACAAATTTTACAAAACTCCTCTTCCAGACTTTACATTGGAGTAGTATAATTCAGATGTAAACAAAAAACACAATTAATTTACATCTGAAAGGACTTGTTATTATGAAAAAGATTATCAGTATTTTTGCAGCGGCACTCATTATGTGCAGTACATCCGCAGGCTGTTATTCTGAAAAGGAAGCAGTTTCGACTGACGGCTCAACTTCTATGGAAAAGGTTATCGGAGTTCTCGGCGAAACCTTTGAAAATGACACAGGTATTACGGTGACATATAACCCTACAGGTTCAGGTTCGGGTATCAAGGCTGTTGCCGCAGGAACCTGCGACATAGGACTTTCAAGCCGTGACCTCAAGGACGAAGAAAAAGAACAGGGACTCACAGCAACAATTCTCGCTTATGACGGGATTGCAATTATCGTAAACCCCGAAAATCCTATAAATGACCTTGACGTTGAAACTATCGCCAAAATTTACACAGGCGAAATCGCAAACTGGAGTGAAATCGGCGGAGTTAACGCAGAAATCGTACTTATCGGACGTGAGGCAGGAAGCGGAACCCGTGACGGCTTTGAGTCTATTACAGACACAGAGGATAACTGCAAATACCGTCAGGAGCTTACCTCCACAGGCGACGTTATCACAACCGTTGCAGGCAACCCTGCCGCTATCGGCTATGCCTCTGTTGCATCAGTCAAGGATAGTGTGAAAATGGTTACAGTAGGCGGCATTACTCCAAGTGAAGAAACTATCAAGGACGGTAGTTATGTTGTTCAGCGTCCGTTCGTGCTGGTAACAAAGGCTGATACAGAGCTTTCAGAAAGTGCGCAGGAATTTTTCGACTATATTACATCTGAAAAAGCAAGAGAAGCAATTTCCTCAGCAGGTGTTGTTGCAGCAAACTAATCATAAACGGAGCGCATTATGAAGAAAAACAAACTTATTGAAAGAACCATTCACGGCATATTTCTCATACTTGGACTGCTGACTGTCGGTTGCGTTCTGCTGATAACAGTTTACCTTGTAATTTCAGGCATTCCTGCTATAACAGAAATCGGACTTTTCGACTTTCTTTTCGGAGCAAAGTGGGCATCAACCGCCTCTGAACCTGAATTCGGCATACTGCCCTTTATCCTGACAAGTATTTATGGTACTGCAGGAGCAATCTTAATCGGCGTACCAATCGGATTTTTTGCAGCAGTTTACCTTTCAAAGCTTGCAAATCCAAAGGTAAAAGCCTTTATGGAGGGAGCAGTCAGCCTGCTTGCAGGAATCCCGTCTGTTGTGTATGGCTTGGTGGGTATGCTGGTGCTTGTACCTGCTGTTCGTGAAATATTTGATATTCCCGACGGTGCAAGCCTGTTTTCAGCAATAATTGTACTTGCGATTATGATTTTGCCGTCGATTATAAAGGTATCAATGACGGCGCTTGAAGCTGTTCCGAAAGAATATGAGGACGCTTCTCTCGCTCTCGGTGCAACACCGATTGAAACTTATTTCAAGGTTTCTGTACCTGCCGCAAAAAGCGGTATAGCGGCGGCTGTGGTACTGGGTGTAGGAAGAGCAATCGGTGAAGCTATGGCGGTTATGATGGTATCTGGAAATGTTCCGAATATGCCGTCACTGTTTCAGAGCGTGCGTTTCCTTACAACCGCAGTTGCAAGCGAAATGTCCTATTCAAGCGGACTTCAACAGCAGGCGTTATTCTCAATTGCACTTGTGCTGTTCCTCTTTATAATGCTTATCAATGCAACGCTTAACTTTTTCTTGAAAAAGGAGAAAGACTGATGCTTAGTAAAAAAAGAAAAGCCTATATCAGCGGAATGAAAGTCGCTATGTATATCTCAACAGGACTTACTGCGGCACTTGTAATCTTCCTTGTGGCTTATGTGTTCATTAAGGGCATACCTCATATTTCGTGGGAGCTATTGTCCACAAAGCCAAGCTACATAAGCGGCAGAATTGGTATTCTTCCTGATATTTTAAATACGCTTTATATTGTCCTTGCAACGCTGATTTTTGTAATTCCTCTTGGTGTGGGTGCAGCGATATATCTGACCGAATACGCAAAAAACAAAAAGCTTGTGGGAATGATTGAATATGCGGCGGAAGCACTTTCGGGTATTCCGTCTATTATCTACGGACTTGTTGGTATGCTGTTCTTCTGTCAGTTCTTAGGCTTCAAAACATCTCTTTTAGCAGGCTCGCTGACCCTTGTTATTATGAATTTGCCGACCGTAATGCGTACAACACAGGAGAGTCTTAAAACCGTACCTCAGAGCTATCGTGACGGTGCATTCGGACTTGGTGCAGGAAAATGGAGAGTTATTAAAACTGTCGTACTCCCTGGCTGTGTTGACGGTGTTATCACAGGCTGTATTCTCTCAATCGGACGAATTTTAGGCGAGTCTGCGGCACTTCTCTTTACCGCAGGATTTGCCCACGCTTTAAACGGAATTTTTGAGGGACTCACAAGTCCGGGCGCTTCTCTTACCGTTGCACTTTACGTTTATGCAAAGGAACAGGGTGAATTCGGAGTTGCCTTTGCAATAGCCGCAATACTTATGATTTTAACGCTTCTGATAAATCTTTCTGCAACATTTGTCAGCAAGCATTTTGCTAAAAAGAGAGAATTTTAACCGAAAGGAAGAATACAATGAGCGATATAATGACAGCGAAAGACCTCAATTTATGGTATGGCGAAACTCACGCTCTCAAAAACGTGAATATTACAATTCCAGAAAAGAGCATTACCGCCTTTATCGGACCGTCAGGCTGTGGTAAATCTACATTCCTGAAAACACTTAACCGTATGAACGACCTTATTCCCTCGGTTAAAATCACAGGTGAAGTATGCTACAACGGGCAGAATATCTATGACAGCTTAGTTGATGTAAATGAGCTTCGCCGTGAGATTGGTATGGTGTTTCAGAAACCTAATCCGTTCCCGATGAGCATTTACGACAACATAGCTTATGGACCGAGAACGCACGGTATCAAATCCAAGGTCAAGCTTGACGAAATAGTTGAGCAGTCCCTCCGTGACGCTGCTATTTGGGATGAAGTAAAAGACAGACTAAAGAAAAACGCCCTCGGAATGTCGGGCGGTCAACAGCAGAGATTATGTATAGCAAGAGCCTTGGCGGTAAAGCCGAAAATACTCCTTATGGATGAGCCGACCTCCGCACTTGACCCGATTTCAACGTCGAGGATTGAGGAACTTGCAATTGAGCTGAAAAAAAGTTATACTATTGTTATAGTAACTCACAATATGCAGCAGGCAGTCCGAATTTCTGACAACACGGCATTTTTCTTGCTTGGCGAGCTTATTGAATACGGCGAAACGGAAAAGCTGTTCTCACAGCCGACAGATAAGCGTACCGAAGATTATATTACAGGGAGGTTTGGATAATGAGAAGCAGATTTGATGAGCAGTTAAATATACTTAACACGGAAATGATACAGATGGGTGCAATGTGCGAGGAGGCTATCGCACTGGCTACAAAGGCTCTTACTACTGGAGATTTATCGCTTGCTGAAAAAGTTGAAACAATTTCAGAAGATATAGATCAAATGGAGCGTGATATTGAATCACACTGTATGAAATTGCTTTTGCAGCAGCAACCTGTTGCAAGAGATTTAAGACAGATTTCCGCTGCACTTAAAATGATAACCGATATGGAACGTATCGGTGACCAGTCTGAGGACATTGCGGAAATTATAACCTATCTTGAGGGCAAAACCGCCGAAGAAACGGTGAGTATCCGTGATATGGCGGCAGAAACCATTTCAATGGTAACCGACAGCGTTGATGCCTATGTAAAAAAAGATATAGAGCTTGCAAAAACGGTTATTACCCACGATGATAAGGTTGATGAGTATTTCGACAGAATTAAGAGTAGCCTTATAAAGATGATTGCGGAAAATCCCGAAAACGGCGAATATGCTCTTGACCTCTTGATGATTGCAAAATATTTTGAGCGTATTGGCGACCACGCAACAAACATTGCCGAATGGGTGATTTTCTCCGTGACAGGCGAACATAAGAACTCATAAAGGAGTTGATTTATATGATATGGTGCGTTGAAGATGACGCAAGCATCCGTGATATAGAGGTTTATGCTTTACAGTCAACAGGGGTTGAAGCAAAGGGCTTTGAGGACGGTGACAGCTTTCTGTCTGCACTTAAAACAGAACTTCCAGAACTTGTAATTCTTGATGTAATGCTCCCCGGAACGGACGGCATTGAGGTACTTAAAATTCTTAAAAGCACAGCGGAATATGTGGATATTCCTGTAATTATGGCAACCGCAAAGGGTGCTGAATTTGATAAGGTACAGGGACTTGACCTGGGTGCAGACGATTACCTTGTAAAGCCTTTCGGAATGATGGAAATGATTTCGAGGGTTAAGGCAGTTATGCGGCGATGCAAGCCTAAAACAGTAAGCCGCATTTTACAATCAGGTGGGCTTTCCCTTAATCTTGACCAGCGAACTGTGACTATAAACGGCGAAAAGGTTTCTCTTACATACAAGGAATTTGAACTGCTGTCGCTTTTCATGAAAAATGTGGGGCTTGTCTTTTCAAGGGATACCCTCTATAACGAAATTTGGGGTACAGATTTCGTAGGTGAAACACGAACAGTTGATATGCACATCAGAACGCTCCGTCAGAAACTGGGCAACTATGGTGAAATGATTGAAACTGTACGCCACGTTGGATACAAGTTCGGAGGCGGTTATGACAAGTAAAATTTTTCGTTCCATTTTTGCCACCTCAATTGTTGTGCTTATGGCAACTCTTGTAATTATAACAAGCTTTCTATATGATTATTTCACCGATATTCAGATAAATCAGATTAAGGATGAACTTTCAATTGCCTCTGTGGGAACAGAGCAATCGGGAGAAGAATATCTTGAAAATCTAAAATCTGATAACTTCCGTCTGACTTGGGTGGCAAGTGACGGAACAGTTCTTTTCGATTCACAGGCTGACAAAACGGCAATGGATAATCACCTTGACCGTGAGGAAATAACAGAAGCCTTTGAAACAGGTAAAGGCAGCAGCTCACGTCATTCCGCAACACTTACCGAGAAAACACTTTATGAGGCAGTACTCCTTTCAGACGGAACGGTGCTTCGCATTTCCGTAAATCGTGCAAGCGGATTTGTTCTGCTTTTGGGAATGATGACACCTGTGATAATCGTTGTCATCATCGCCGTGATAATTTCAGCTGTGCTTGCACATAAGATGTCAAAAAGGATAATTGAGCCACTTAATAAGCTTGACCTTGATGATCCGATAGAAAACGACGCTTACGAAGAAATTGCACCGCTCCTCAGTCGTATTCATAGGCAGAATATGAAAATTGAACGCAAGGCGGCGGAGCTTAACCGCAGAAAAGATGAGTTTGACCTTATCACAAAAAATATGCGTGAGGGACTTGTTCTGCTTGATAAGAACAGAAATATTCTCACTATAAACTCTGCGGCAATGACGATTTTCGGTACAGACGAAAAATGTACAGGAAATGAATTTCTGACAATTAACCGCAGGCATGATATTACCTCTGCAATTGAAAAGGCACTTACAAGCGGACACGCTGAAATACGCACAAAGCTTGGCATACGTGAATATCAGTTCGATATAAGCCGTATTGAAACGGACGGTGAAACTGTCGGCGCTGTTGTCCTTGCATTTGATATAACGGAACAGGCTGACGCTGAAAGACTTCGCAGAGAGTTTACGGCAAATGTTTCCCATGAACTTAAAACTCCGCTTCAGACTATTACGGGAAGTGCTGAGCTTATCGAAAACGGACTTGTAAAACAGGAGGATATGTCACGATTTGTAGGGCATATCCGTGAAGAAGCGACACGACTCGTAACGCTTGTTGATGATATTATAAGGCTGTCACAGCTTGACGAGCAGAATGAATTGCAAAAAGAAAATATTTCGCTTTACGACATAGCAAATGAAGCCTGCGGAGTTCTCCGTGATAGTGCAGATAAAAAGGATATCACGCTTTCCGTATCAGGCGACAGCGGAAATGTATGTGGCGTAAAGCAACTGCTTTTTGAGGTTATCTATAACCTCTGCGACAACAGTATCAAATATACTCCCGATGGCGGCAAGGTTGAGATTAATGTATCAGAAACAGAAAAAGAAGTAACACTTACTGTTTCCGACAACGGAATAGGTATTGCTACCGAACATCATGCAAGAATTTTTGAACGCTTTTATCGTGTGGATAAGAGCCATTCAAAGAAATCGGGCGGAACGGGTCTCGGACTTTCTATTGTAAAGCACGCTGTTCAGTATCATGGTGGTAAAATCGCCCTCCAAAGCGAGATTGGAAATGGAACTATTGTTACTGTTGTTATTCCTAAAATTTGAAAAAAGAACGTTTTGAATATACAATTCAAATAATATCAATTTTAAGGTGCGTATCAATTTAAAATGTTATGCACCTTTATTTATTAGAACAAAAATTCTATTGACAAACCGAAATATACATTCTATAATTAAAGTAGACCAACATACAGAGTACGGTCAACAAATCAAGAATGCACATCAAATACATAGGAAACCACAACCGCCGATTGTGAAAGGATGATGTGCATGAGAGTTTGTGATTATCACAAGCAGGATAACAAAAGCGTTCTTGATTTGCCTACGCCATTGGAGTTGTTCAAAAGCGAACATACCTCTGAGGAATATGATGAACTTATTTCTTTTTATTCATCTGATGAATGGAAAGAGGTAGAGCGAGAACATCTTAATTCTGACAGACGGTATTATGAAAAACGCAAGGCACTTATTGATCCGGAAGAAAAGGAAATTGCTACAAAGAAGAAATATTATGAGCCTGAACCGTTTCAGCTTCGTGCTGAAGAAAAGTTCACAAACGGATTTGATGATCTGTTTGACGATCCTGTACTTCAAAGCTGTTATCGGGAACTTACCGAGCGACAGCAGGAAGTCATCAGAATGTTCTTCTGCAACGGACTGGACACTTCCGAAATCGCTAAGGAGCTTGGCACAGGAGTGCGTAACATACAAAAGATTAAGAAATGCGCACTTGAAAAACTTAAAACTCTGTATGTAAAGACAACTGTTCTCGCAGGTTATTATGGTTACTCAAAAATGGTACCGCATAATTATCATATGATATATCCGGTACTTCGAAGAAGTCGTTTTGCTATAAAGAATGGTAAAGTAACTATAACTCCAATTGAGGACGATGCAGCGTAGGGAGATGCCGCATGGGAGAGATCCTGTGCGGTATTTTTTGCAAAAAAATGTCGAAGCTTGTAAAAAGTGGTTCGTTTTTTGACTTTCCCAACGGTAATATATTAGAAGAAACTTTTTCCAGTCAACACAAATGTCGTAAACACCGAAAAATATATGTCTCCACATTTTATACCTTTTTGAAAAATACGGACATAGAATATATGTAAGCGTTACGCACTGCAGATTTTTCTGTGGTGCGTATTTATTTTCCCCAACACAGCCGACACAAATTATTCGGTCGAGGTGATGTGCGTTTTTATTTTTGCTGTTGGCTGTATGGGGTTTATTATTGAGGAAGGGAGGTTCAAAGCAAGAAATCAAAAAAAGGAGCGTGATAAAATGCAAAAGAAACTACAAACGAATACCGCTGAGGAAATACTTTCAACGGTATACAAACCTATTGAGTATGTCATTGACGGACTTCTTGCACAAGGACTATATATCCTTGCAGGTTCACAAAAGGTCGGCAAATCATGGCTTGCGCTTGATATTTGTCACAGCATTGCAACAGGAAGTGATGTACTGAAAAGGAAAACTGTTCAGGGAACGTCTCTGTATCTGTGTCTTGAAGATAATTTTGTCCGTATACAGGACAGATTGTTCAGTATATCAGCTGAGCCAACAGAGAATATGCACTTTGCTGTAATGGTTGATACGATTGGCAACGGTCTTGAAAATCAGATTGAGGATTTCTATAATAATCATTCCGATTTAAAAGTAATTATCATTGACACTTTGCAAAAGGTGCGTAACGAAACAGAGTCAGGATACGGTAAAGACTACAAAGAAATGTCTATACTGAAAGAGCTTGCGGATAAGCTTCGCATTGCAGTAGTGCTTATTCATCATACACGAAAATGTAAGGACAGCGATCCGTTCAATATGATTTCAGGTTCAACTGGCATCAGCGGTTGCGCTGACGGCAGCATGGTACTCGCCGAAACATTTCGTGGCAGCAGGATAGGTACACTTTATTGTGTCGGACGTGACATCGGCAACGCTGAAATTGCAGTTGAGTTTGATGAAGCTGTTATGAAATGGATTGTATCGGACGAACCGCCACCACAGAAAAGTCATGACAACATTTTTCTCTCTGCGGTTTATCTCTTCATTAGAGAGCGTTTCCATTTCGTTGGTACAGCAACAGAGCTGATTGATGAATTGAAATCAATTACCGATGAAGAATTCTTTCCCAACAGAGTCACAAGAGATTTAGTTCAGAACGGATATGAACTTAGTAAGTACGGAATTGAATTTCAGTACAAGAGAACTCATGCAGGAAGAATTATTCACCTTGATTATTATTCAGAGCGTGACGGTAGTGACGGTAAAAACGGTGATAAAGTTACCGTCACGAAAAGGTGTATCGAAACGTCATAAACGTCTATACAGCGTTGATTGCGGTGCGTGTCAGTAGAAATTTCAATGCAGAGTTACCGTCACGGATTGAAGTTACTGTCACGCACAATTAAGCCCCAATTTGCCCTACTATATCGCATAGGGTAATTACACCACGAAATCACTTGAGGGCGAAATAAGCCTTATATTTGCAGAGTGTGAGCGTATTAAAAGCGGAGAAAAAAAGGGAGCGGATTCTGCTGAAAATGTGGGGGTCGAGAGAATCCTCTTCAGAGGGCAAGCATAGCACATGGCTTGCCGCCTGCGCCTTCAGAACGGGCAGTAGCCCGAACCCACTACGGCGAACCGCCGAATATTATCAAGGAGAGTGATGCTATGAGGAAAAGAAATAGGACAATATCAATACGCTGTACGGAAGAAGAATATCAGCGTATTCATGACAAGGCAGAGCAGTACGGTCTCAGGCTTAATGATTTTGTTATCCGAAGTGCTCTCGGCAAGAAAATTATTGTAGCCGAGGGAATCAATGAAATCGTGAAACAGCAGAAAGCAATCGGTAGGAATCTGAATCAGATAGCTACCCTTGCTAACATGAACAGGCTTACTGTTGTGAATTTTCAACCGCTTCTCAATGAGCATATCAAAGCTACCGAAGCAATCGGTCAGCTTCTTCGTGAGGTGAAGTAATGGCAACAGTAACTGCGATAAGTACAAAGGGTGGCGGTGGAGGCAAAGCAACACTTGAATATATCTGCCGTGATGATAAAACGGACAATCAAAAATATGTCACGGCTCTCAACTGTTCTCTGCCTACAGTGTATCAGGAGTTCAAAAACACCCGTGAGATGTATGGAAAGACAGGAGGTATCAAGTATTATCATTTCGTACAATCACACCCAAGCGGATATGCAATCGAACCTACACTTGCTCATAGAATTGCTGTTGAGTTTGCAGAGAAAGCATTCAAGGGATACGAATGTGTTGTTGCAACTCACATTGATGCAGAGCATGTTCATTCCCATATTGTGTTCAATTCTGTAAACGCTGACACAGGTAAGAAGTATCATTCAAATAAATTTACTCTGAATGATAT
>JAFYUM010000030.1 GCA_017558505.1 Ruminococcus sp.
GGTTGTGGTTGTGGTGGTTGTTGTTCCTTCCGGCTCCGGATCTGAACCAGAATCAGTATAATAAAATCTAATTTCACTAACAGTAAATCCTGTATCCCAATCTTTATAAATTGTGACATAATTGACTTGACGACTAATTGTTGTAGAAAATGTTGGAACATTATAACTAAACTGTTCTTCATAGTTATTAATTACTAATCGTCCATTTCCAGAATTACCATTGAAAATCAACTCAATCTTGTTAATAGAATTTTTAATACTGTCTGGTAATGTTATTTGCGTACTGAATTCTGGATTTTTAATTACATATGGATCACTATCCGCCAAAACATTAACTGTAGTCTGTCTCATAGCGAAAGTCTTAAGAACGTATGTGTTAACTGCCTCGTCGATAGAAGCTGTCTGTGCACCCTCGGGAACTGCGCTGTTTGTAGGAGATTCGATATCACCAGTCATTTCTGTAAGTCCGTATGCACCGTACTCAACACCCTCAATCTTTTCGGAGGGAGCGCCTGTACCCTTGAAGTAGTACAAACCAGCTGCCGCACCAACAAGACCTGCGTTATAGTCGATTGCAACTTCGTTACAACAGTAGTCGTGGAGATCGTCAATGTAATCATGACCTGCTTTAGGATGATTATGCTGGAATGTATTCATCTGTGGCTGGTCAGTATGTGCACCGAATGCAGGACCACCAACCAATGCACCGATTAATGCATAACTGTCATCATCATATCCGCAATTTGTCTTGTATTCTTCGTGCGTATCCCAACCGGATGCTGCTCTGTGATGAGCCGCCTGTGGTGTATCAACATTCACTCCGTCAGGTACAAAGTTTGTAACAAGACATATAGCTGAATTTGTATTGCTTACTGTACCGCTTGCACATGAACCGCTTATTGTGTCTTTCCAGTTGTTGTCGCCGAGAAGCTTATTCATCTGACCAACTGACCAGTTAACAAAATTATTTGCTGTTGTTTCATCGCCATTAGCTCTGAGATGTTTAGCAGCTATCAGAGTTGCCGTCTGAGCCATTGCGTTGAATCGTGCTGTACCCCAGCTGTGAATGTAGAAGTA
Organism: Ruminococcus sp.; assembly: GCA_017558505.1. GTDB lineage: Bacteria > Bacillota > Clostridia > Oscillospirales > Ruminococcaceae > Ruminococcus. The sequence continues at coordinate 1,078 of JAFYUM010000030.1, forward strand.
ATCTTTATTTGTGTAAGTACTCTCGATATAAGATTTTACACCACTCCAATCACCCGTCTGACGAGCCATTGCACAAGCTGCTGCGAGCTGAACTGTATCCCACTGAAGTTCGCCTGTTTTGTTGCTTCGACCATTCTTGTATGTGGAATTTTCACTTCCGTCTCGTAATTGAGTTGCTTCATACAGCCAAGCTGCTGCCCAGGCTCTGTCGTCATCACTTTCACCGTCGGCATAATATGTACCTGATGTATCGCCTGCTGTAAATGAACTTGTTCTTCCTGCGAATTCATAAAGCTTTTCAGCAACTTCGAGATATTCTCTGTACTTTTCAGAACCGTCATTGAAGTTAAGATAACCAAGTGCTAAAGCTGCTGCATATTCTGCTGCTACGTTACTTCCGCTTGTGCTTGTCCATACCATTTCATCTGCTCTGCTTACCTGTCTTTCAGGAGCACACCATATATCGTGGTCTATAGCTCCAGAGCCTTTCTGAACAAGGAGTTCGGAAATTTTTCCGTTGCTGTCATACTTTACTGAATTTACGAAGAAATCGTAGAATCTTTCAAGGATGAGCTTGTAATGAGCCATTTCATCAGGATCAACGTTACCGTTGCCCTCCTTGATAAACTCAAGATAAGACCAACCGAGCATTGAAGCTGCGTAACCCTGCGGTAAACCAAACATTACATGGTCGCCCGCGTCGTGGTAGCCTCCGGGAACCGCATCCTCTACGTGACAATTTGTACGCCATGCAAGTGCACTGTTTTCAGCTACGTCTGTACCACACATATTAGCGTCGTAGAAGTAGAGTGAATACTGTAAAAGTCTTGCGTAGTCAGTTTTGTAATCGCCTGTATAAGGTGCGTCAGAATCTGTATAAGATGGAGCAATTACTGAACGATACAGATCAACTGTAATCGAGTATGGCAATACTGATTCTCCTGTAAGATCCTGCCAGAGTTTCTGAATTGCGATGTTTCCTGTTGCGATTGTGTATTCGTTGCTAAGTTTGAAGCCACTAATCGTTGTAGCATTTGTTTCTTCAGCTGTAATTTCCTTCTTAGTGTAAGTAACCTGCCAACCGAAAGGAACGCTGACTTCTTCAATTCTGTAGTTATATCCCTTTGGAAGATTTGTAAATGTACCCTTCCAAAGCTGTGTTTCCTCTGTATCACCTTCCTGTTTATTTGCTGATGTTAATGTAAGTGTTTTACCCGGAATATCCTTCCACTCACCGTTGATCTGAGCCTGAAGCTTAACTGTGAGCGTTTCGGGAAGTAATGCTGAAACATCACCGTTTCCTTTGGAATTCCATTCCTTTTCAAGAGCAATATCCACTCCTACAAGGGTATTTGTAATCTCAATTATTCCGCCCTCGTTGAAGTCGCCCTCGGTAACTGTTGATGTATAACCCTGAACTGTTGTTACTTCTGCTACCTTGTAGTAGTACTTTGTTCCGTCGGGGTTATCGTCAACATATCTTGGTAATTTCTCCCATGTATAAGTCCAGCTGTTTGATGTATCAAGTGTTATGTAATCCTGTTCCTGTCCTGTGGGCTTGAATGTTACATATGTACCATCTTCGCCTGTTTTTTGCTTAAGAACAACATTGACGGGTTTACGGAATTCATCTGCACCTTCGTCGCCTACCCACTTCTTGTCAACTCTTAAATTCATTGTTATTCCAAGCGGATTGTTTGGAACTCCAAGAACATTTTTGTCGATTGTGAGCATTGGGATTGCGGTTGTTGTGGTAGTAGTTGTGCTTTCTGTAGCTGCTGTTGTAGTAGTTGTGCTCGTTGATGATGTTGCGGTTGTTGTCACTGGTTCGTTTGGATCAAATGTTTTTGGAATTATATATGTTCCATTACCATTTATTTCAGTGTATAGGGCATCATGATCATATTGGTCTTTTAAATCGCCCCATATTTTTTCACCAGCAGTATTAACTACTTTCAACTTATCATTACCGTTTCCTTCAACCTCAATTACTAAAGCTATAACATTTTGTGTCTTTTCTGGAAGACTAATTAAATGATTATAATTACTTACTGTACTAATTGAAGGATTATCAATACTTGAAGTTTCACCATTTGAAAGGTAGAAAGTCATCCTTTTCACTATATAATTTGTACTATCTTGATTAGCACAAAACATAACGTCTCTTATTGACTGTCCACCTGAATTATTATCTGTGCTTCCGCCAGACTCTCCGCCAGTTGAACCACCGCCACCCGAACTAATCGGATTTTCAATCACCCAGAAGTCCACATCTTCAACGTCTGTCTTATTCCATGTACTGATAACAAATTCATTTATAGTATTGAAATTTTCAACCGATATATCAAAGAGTTCACATAACTGCTGTACTGTAAATTCTACAGTTACATCTGTGTTCTGGAATGACATTCCGCCTGATTCAGAATGATAATTGCATCCACTTGGGAATTTTGTATTGTTTGGGGTTTTGATTTCGCCGTTAATAACAGCAGTGAATTTTGCATTACCCCAACCCATTTGTCCTGAATCAGTCTTGAACTTGAACTGAATTATAGGAGTAGAAGCGTTAATAGTTTTTGCTGCAATACCGTCGGATATCTGCTTCAGAGCGTCTGCCTTGACTCTTGTAACCCTGTGAACATCACCGTTTTCCTGTGTTTCTTCCGTCAATGTAATACCTGGTAATATTTCGGAAGATGTAAGCTCAAACGCACCGTCAGTAGTCTGAACTATATTGAAATAGAAATTCTTTGTTGAAAGTTCATAACCATTAGGAGCTGATTTCTCTGTCAGATAATATGTACCTGGTTTAAGGTATCCGTTTTCAACGTAAGTTGTACTGATTTCTTCACAATTGCTGAAATTAAGTTCAACCTGTCCGTTTTTAACTTCAATGTTTTCTAACAGAAGTGTACCGTCGTTTGCATATAAGCTGAATACAGCGAAGTTTGTTTCACTTCCGACGAGAGCACCGTTTGCACCAGTCTTTTTAAGGCTGATTTTCAGACCTGTAACTCTTGTATTTTCCATTCGGATTACACGAGTTTCAAGACTTTGAGCGAAATTAAGTACAGTTACCTTATTTTCATCTTCAGGCATTGTATTAGAGCCTGTCCAATAAGTCACTTCTTCTTCGCCTGTTCTCTGGAAGTAAATGTCCTCTGCCAACTCGTATTTACCGCCTGCATATGTTTCCGTAATTCTATATACAGGACTTGGATTTTCTTCTGTTGGTAACGGAAGCTTTTTGAAATCGATAAGCCATTCGCTGGAATTTGCATCCCAGTACCAGAGACTTGTATCAGTAACCTTTTCATTACCTTCATAAAGTTCAATCGTAACACCCTTTACAGATGCACCCTTATCGTCAATCTTTCTGAAAAGAAGTCCCATTTTATTGGTATATTCAATAGGATTTTCAGATACGGGAACAACCATCATTGCGTTAGGATCGAAATAGTAATTGCCGTACTGTTTCGGAGTTGTTGTATTCCAGTCTAAAACATTATCAGAACTATCCTTAACTGTCAGAGTATCTTTGCCGTTACCGTCTGTACCTCTTGTCAAAGTAAATGTATCAGTTACATTTCCTTCCTCATCGAGGAACTGAACAGTTCTTTCATTTACATTGATACCACCGTCTGTCTTTGGATAGGAAATACGTAACTTGTAAGTTAATACGATATTACCATCTGTATCCTTTACAGTAACCGTTGTATCAACTACTGAAGGATATGTAGCTTCGTTGGGACTTACAAGCTCATTAAGCTTGATAGTTTCTTTAACTTCAACGATATAAACTGTATTTTCCTTGAAGTAACCTATCGGAGCCTGCTGTTCAACCAGTGTATAAACGCTTGTTATATCCTGTGTTGCAGTTTTCAGAGCATTCAGCTCATCAGTTGAATAAGTTTTATCGCCAACATAAGCACTTATTGTATAATCCTTGAATGTCAGTGTTGACTTTGTGGTGTAAATCTTGATTTTGTCGATATTTTCTGCATTAATACCTGTGATTTCAATCTTATTGTTTGAAACTGTCGCCTTGATAAATTCTGTAGCAGCTGTGCCGCCCTCGTTTACCTCTGGTATTAAAGCGTAGTAGATATCGCCATCATTTGCATTTGTAGTTTCATCAAGATTAATTGTTATTGAGTCGAGTGTTTCTACCCAGTCACCAAGAACGATTTCTTTTTCCTCGTACTGTTTGAGGGTGAAATCCTGGTTAAATGTCTGGGTTATCTTGTTTTCCTTTTTAACGTATGTAGGATAGCACTTGTCAATCGTAATTGAACCTGCTGTAGGTGTGATTTCGATTTTTGTTATATTTGATTCTGTAATAACTATTTCGTTATTATTTACATCACCGTTAGTATAAGTTCTTGTATTATTGCTGTCGCCGTTCAATGTCGCCTTGATTGTGAACTTTGAACTTTTTGCATCAATGTCGCCTGGGAATACAAGTCTTACGCTGCTGATAGTTTCGCCCTGAGGTGCCTCAATTACTATGCGATTATCAGTAGTATCAGTTCCTGTCTCCTCGTCAGCAAGAATGCTTAAATATTTTCTTAAAGTATATGTTGCCTGTACAACCTGATTTGTAGTCTGTACTTCGTTACTCTGGGTTATTGTTGTAGTAAATTCTTTTTCTGTACCGTCAGAAAGTCTGACTTTAAGATAAAGTGTAAAGTCTCCTGTGTGAGTTGAAGATGTAGTAAAACTAATTGTATTATCATTCAGAGAATAACTTGGAGTTTGACCACCAATAGTGAGTGTTGAAATACTGCTGATAGTTGCATTACCATCCATAGTAATAACAACTTGTTCACCAGCTATATACTGTTCTTTATCAAGACTAAAACTTACGTTTGTATCTGTGTTTGAACCTGAATTTGAAGAACCAACAGTAGTAAATGTTGTTCTGAATTCAGTTACTGCACCCTTTGAAAGCTTTACCTTGAGATAAAGTTCATGCTCACCTGCTTCAGAAGGTGTAGTAAACTTCAAAGTTTTGCTGTTCTGATACTCACGGGCTTCCACATTGTTTCCGTCTATAGTGAATGCCATTATCTCGCCGTAGTACTCGTCATTATCAACTTCTGAAACTGTAATATCAGCTTCTGAACCCGATTCATACTGTTGTTTATCAAGAGTGAATAAAGCGTTGATTCTTACTGTGTATTCTGCAACCTTTACACCGTTTATTCTGGCAATAATAAGAAGATCGCCCTTGTTCTGTGGATTGTATGTTACTGAACATTGTCCGTCATTTACCTGTACCGTCTGAGTTAAAAGCTGGTTTGTTTCATAATAATAGTAAATACCCAATTCAACATTTGTACCATTTGGAGCGTTAGTATTAAATTTAGCTACAAAATTATCATTGGGAGTAAACGGTTGACTGGAATTACATTCAACTTCGATTGTACCTGTGTAATCAACACTTCCGACTGTGAATGATTTTTCACCCAAATCAAGTTCATTACCATTCTGTACAAGCGTAACTCTTACTTTGTATGCACCATTGTTCTGTGTAGGGAATGTATATCCATAAGAACCGTTATTGATATTTCCTGACTGATGCTGTGTCGTTCCGTTAGGGAACGTGATATAAACATTAACAACCGCACCGTTGGCGCTACTGTTAATATTAACTGCTGCCTGACTACCGGAAGGTGTTACATTAAAATCACCTGTGAATGTTGTTGTATTTTCTTTTACAGTTAACGACTGCTGAACCTGTCTTTCAGCACCGTCCTTGGTGATCAAAGCGTTTACTGAATAACTTCCTGCCTGGTCGGGTGTGTATGTAATTCTACATTCACCGTTAGAATCAGTTGTTCCGTTAAAGGTCTTTACAGTATTTCCGTACTGATCTCTTAACGTGAATACAACATTTGCACCGATTGTAGCTGCATAAACCTTAAGCTCTACTTCTGAACCCGAGTTAACCTGGTTGGGGTTAACTGAAAGTTCACCGTTTACAGGTTTAGCTGCAACTGAAATAGTATTGCTTGTAAATTCCTTTACGGGATTTTCCGCATAGGTCATGAATGCTTTGAAGTAATAGTCGCCTGACTTATCAGGTGTAAAATTAGCTGTACATCCGCCATTATTTACAGTCTGCTCGTCCGATGTCCATACTACATCACCATTTGAATCATAAGCTCTGAATACAACCTTTGCATTGTTAGGAGCATAACTTACATCCAATCTAATGCTGTTGCCTGCGGTATGCGGACCACTTGCAACATTAAAACCTAACTGGTCATGATATTTACCTGTAACAGAAATACCCACGATCTTCGTTTCAAGTCCGTTAGCTGAAACGATAGCGTATACGGGGATATTCTCGCCAACTACTGTTTTGGGTACTTCACCGCTGCTATATACTTTTCCGTTGAAGTAATAAGTTACAGTCGCACCGCTTGGAACATTCTGTAAACTGAAATAAAACTTGTCATTAGAGTTTACTTCATATTGCGTATTATAGTCATTAAATTTAATGTTGTCTTTGAAGTTTACTGTTATTGTTTCGTACAATTCAACTGATTTTCCGTTTTTGAGTTTTACTCTGACTTTTACTGGAATGTCCTTTCCGACAATATCTTGTGTGCTGAATACGTTGGTAGATGTAGAGTAATTGCTGTTATAAAAAGCATATTCTACTGTTGCATCTTTAGGAAGCTTTGGATTTGTTATTAAATCAACTGTTAAATTATTGCCCGAAGTAATAGTGTAACCATTAGCACTATTAAGTGTTTCACCGGAAAGCTGAATTGACATCTCAGCTGGAAGTGCTGCCTCTTTTATGCTGATCTTCTCTGCTGTAGCCTGTCCAATTTCGTAATATGTGCCATTTACATTTGTATATGCCTTAACACTGAAAATATAGTCACCAGCAGATTCAGGCGTATAATAACAATTTGTGTTAGTTGTATGATCCTTGTTAATTTCATTACCGTTTACAAAATACTTGTAATAAATTGTATCGTTCACAGGAGGATTATTAACTCCGATTGAAATCTGCTCTCCTGCTAAAATCTCACCAGTAGGAACACTTAAGCCCATCTGAGGTGTGAAGTTAACTGATACAGACTTATTGACTTCACTATCGCCCTGGTTTCTTGCTGTAACACTGATTTCTTCTGCGGGCTTTATCAGAGTAATTGTATAAACACCGTTTTCAGGACCTGTAACAACATAGTTTTCATTGCTGTCAATATTTACGTCCTGATTAGCTTTAAGATAAAGCTTTGTATATACATTATCTAATGTAGAACCGCTCTCAATCGACTCATTACAGCTTGAATCCTTATACAATGTGATTTTTACAGGAGCGGTAAGTTTTTCACCTGTAACTGTATCGCCTGCATAGAATTTATCAACATCTGACTGCGGATTAACTGTATCCTGTTCATAACGAGTATTACCTGTAAAGTCTACTCTTGAAGGAAGCTGTGCGAAGTTTGTACCGCTTCCGCTCTCGAACAAGCTTACGAACTTTGCATTTTCCTTGATAGCGAATAACGCACCGGGGAGAGCAATTTTGTCTTCGTCATACTTATTAACAGGAATAGCGTAACCTGACGCCATACCGAAAATGTCAGTACCGCCACGGTAAGGTCTGTAACCGAATTCAAGACCACCGTAGAATGACTTTGCAATCAACGCACCTGAAAGGTGACCCGGACATTTTTCGGGAGAAGTAACATTTGCATTAGGAGCCATAATAGTTCCGTTGAAGTTACAATCTCCTGAAAACTCTACTGATGTAGCATTATAGAAGTTATAAAGAATATTTGATGATAATGGGTGGTTGTTTGTAGCATTGGCATTTCTGTTGCTTATCTCATAACGTGTACCGTCTTGTGCATCTACAAAATAAGTTTTTGCACCATTAATTGTTATGGACTCGTCATCACAGCTGACAATGACATTAAGGTCAAGTTCTGTAATTGTTGCTTCGTTATTTGTATAAATACTGTTTTCAATTTTCTTGATTCTGTCGTGAGGAATTTTTATCTCAATATTACTGATACCGTCCCAGTTATCAAGCTTGAAATAAACAGTCTTTGCATCGCCGATATTTGAAGCATCCAATGTAAGTGTGCCACCGTTGCTTGTAACATCTGTTGCATTAACAGAAGAAAGACTCAATGAACGTGCTCTGATTGTATCGAATGCCTTTTCAAGTATCGTACTTACCTCTGTATAACGATAGAACTGTGAAAGCTCATTTACGTTTTTCAAGTAACTGTGTTCATTTGAAACCTCATCAAGATTAGCACCAGAACAAGTCGGACAATCATGATCGTAATACAAATGATTACATCCTGTTGTATAAGCAACATCCTTTGACGTTCCGTCACCATGTGTAAGGTAGTCCTCATCAAGATGAAGTGAATCATTAAGGTTACCTACAATAAATCTCTTGTACAAACCTTCCTCGGGATACAGGAAAATATCATATCCTGAAGAGTGTCTTGTTCCTCTGCCGTCTGGTAACTCTAAATTAAAACCAGCAGTTACTGTAGCAGTTGAACCTGTAGTTAAAGTACCTAATCGGTAAACCTTACCGCCAATGATACCGGAAGCAAATCCGCTGATACCTCTGTATTCATCTGTTTGTGAAATCGGAATGAAATGACCGTAGTCACCTGCACCTACCTGATAGTTCCATTCACCAACCTGCGGGTTACCGTTGAATATCAGATCTCCTCCAACAAACATACGTCCTTCGGCGTCGGCGTCAAATGCTGTAAAATCACTTTCAATGAAAGCACAGAAGTCACTGGCGAAACCAAGGAAGTATTCATCATCTACAATTTCAAGGTTTTCTTCCAATGATTTAGTAGGATCAACCCAGTGGTCACTACCTTCACCAAAGAGAAGTGTATAAAGTGAAAGTGTTGAAGGGTTGTAATATTCTCCCTCTTCTCCAACAACGGGGTGAGCGTCATCTGAAACATAGTTTCCATTTTCATCCTGTCCGCCGCCTGCGTTAGGAACATCAATATTATCTGAATGAGGTGTTCCGCTTGATGTTGTACCTTTCAGTGAAACTGTTGAAAGCTTCTTGTAGCACTCATTGGTGTGGATATGTTCTTCCATATCGCAAATGAGCGTGTTGCCGTCATAGCATTCAGCATTATGAGTATGAACGATCTTCTTACATACAAGAATACCTGTCATACTATCCGCAGGTTCTATCAGAATAAGCGGAACTATGAAAGTGACGAGCATTGATAAAGCTGTAAGCATTGCAAGATATCTTTTGTGATTTCTCAATGCGTCCATATGTCTGTATACGAAATTCTGCAGCTCTTTCACAGATATCACCTCTCTCCGAATTTTTAATAGGAACGCTGCGTATTAAAGCGGGCTTATTGCCTTGAAGGGCCAAACCCTGAAAATCAATCTGCCGATGATGTACTCATCAGCGACACATCCAACCATATTTGTACGGCTGTCAACCGATGTTGAACGGTGGTCACCCATTACAAATATTCTGCTTTCGGGAACCTGATACGGAAATTCTATATCACATTCACCGAGCGCCTTTTCGTCGATGTACGGTTCAATCAGTTCCTCACCGTTGACATAAACCGTACCGTCCTCTGTAATCTCAATCCAGTCGCCAGGAAGTCCGATTACTCTTTTAAGAAGAATCTTGTTATTGAAGTAGAATGCAATCATATCGCCTTGTTTATAATTACTTCTCTTGTTACAAATAACAAGTTCATCATTATATAATGTAGGAGTCATACTTGTTCCCGTTACTCTCAACACCGGGAGAAACAGGAGTGAAATCAAAACCGACACAGCAGCTACAACAATAAGTGAATTTACAGTAGCAATTATTGTCTTTCTGAAATTTTTCTTGTATCTGACTCTCTTCATTTCAGCATAGAATTGATTTGCTGTTGGAATATCAGGTTTTGTTATTTTTTCCTTTTCCATTATGATGTCTGCCCTTTTCCTCTGAATTAACGTTTTCTTCGTCTGATTTGTCATCGTTGTGTGCCGCTTCTCTTATTGCATCCCTTGCAGCTGATTTAACAGCCTTGATAATTCTTTTCAGCTCGTTTTCAGAAATGCTTACCTTTGTATTCTCCAGCTGAATCCGAAGGGATTCGTTTTCCTTTGTGAGTTCCTCTATCTCTTTCTGTAAATAATAGAGAATTTCAAGAAGGTCGGCTCGTTTTAATTTTTTTAGTTCTTTATCTGTCATTACGTTTACTCCATCTCATTTAACTAATAGCACAGTTATTTTCTCTGTTTTTCTAATTATACTACAAGTATCGACGAAAGTCAATAATTTGAGTCTATAATCTACATTTAATACAAAGTTTTGAAGCTTTTATATACAAGTTGCACAAGTTTGTATTTTACTATTTGTATTTTTTAACGCGATTATTACCTCGAATTGTCGTTTATTTTCTGCGTGTTAATTTAATTTTAATATAGTGTTAATAAGTATTTTTTGTTAATCTACACAATTTTCACTTTATTCTTATTGTGTTTACGAAAAATTCATAATTATCACATTTCAAAAACCCTTGACTTCATATCAATAATATGGTAAAATCAAATCAAGGGAGATGAAGGATATTTCCCTTACCTTATTATATAGAAAAAAATATTGCATTCAAAAAGAGAGGTATTCAGATATGGCATTTTGTAAATTTTGCGGAAAAGAACTCGGCGAGGATAATAAATGCACCTGCGCCGAATTTCAGGACAACGAAAGAAACGCCGAAATGTTCATAAAGTCGACCGAAACAAGTGAAGATAAACCAATTAAAAGAGGCGGAACATTAAAATACATTGCAGCATTCTTATGCCTTGCACTTATTATCGTACTTGTCATTCTTATTGCCGCTGCTTCAGCTTCGTATAAAGCTCCAATACAAGACCTTACAAAAGGCATACGCAAAGCAGATTCACAAATGATTATAGAATCAATGTACACAGAAATGACTATGGCTGAATTAAGCATTAAGGCAAAGGAAAATCAGCTCACATGGGACGAATACATAAGAACAAACAACAAAGCAATAGAATCCTCAATTGACGGCCTTGGAATCAAAAGACTCAAAGTCGAAATCCTTGCCAAGGAAAAATTAAGCGGAAGTAACTTTGATAAAATCGAGAGATATTACAAAAAAACATTCAATGCTGACGCAAAAAAGGCTTATCGTGTAGAAGTTGAATTCACTTACAAGGAAAACGGAATAAAATCCACAGCAAAAGGCTGGCTCTGTGTAGTAAAACTCAAAGGCGAAGGCTGGAAATTCTGTCCGCAGTACAGTCAGGACAACTTTAATTTCATTGACCAATCAATTAAATTTGAATAAATAAAAGGCGTCGGTTAACCCCCGATGCCTTTTATTATATCAGAATCAGCATTGTATACCGCCTGTGTTCTTCATTTTCGTTTTTACATTTGGTATATTTATTGTTTTTTATATTTTAATCAACTTTCTGGTTTTTTCGACGTTTAAATCCGTTTTTTACCTATTTTCCAACCAATTACGTCATACAACCAATTCTGCTCATATCTCATATACAAAATATATAGTTCGCATATTTTTTACCGAGGGTACATTTTTTGCTTAAAAATCACCTTATTTATTCATAAATCACGGAAATTTTAACAAAAAAGGAATGCTTTATTTGTAAATAACGCTGATTTTCAGAGGAATTAATAAAAAAAGCTTTTAATTTTATTTCATTCGTGATATAATATATTTGTAAATAAATGAAGTGGGAATTCAAAATTAAAAAACTAAATATAGGTATTATATTTTTATAATTCAGTAGTCGCAACAGATATAAAACCATATTAGTTTTTCCGAAGCATGTACAGCAGCTGCGTTGAAGTTGACGGTGAAATTCTCAAAAATTCAAGCACATATTTTTGAGAAACAAACGGATAGCTTCATACCAAAAAATAAAGAGCAGCCCTCATCCGATATCTTGTCACCCGTCAACGCATTTCGCTTGGTACAGATTCAGGCTGCTTCGGATAGTACGACAAACCGGAACTATCGCCCGTAGTCCGCGTTTAATTATTTTGGGTAATTACATAACAGAAACGGAGTTTTAAAAATGGAAAAAAGAGGAATTAGTAAACTTGACCTGAAAAGAAGAAACAGAATGCAGATTCTCCGAATTATCAGAGAATACGGTCCTATTTCAAGAGTAGACGTTGCAAGCGTTCTTGAAATCACACGTGCAGCAGTTACAATCATTACAAACGAAATGATTGAAGAAGGTGTTCTCACAGAAATCGGTGAAGCTCCCGTAAATGCTGAAAAGCTCCAGAAGGGAAGAAGAAAAATTCTCATCGACATCAATGTAAACAGCCGCTTTGCTCTCGGTGCTACCGTTGACGAAAAGGAAGTTACTGTCGGTCTTACAAACCTTAATTCAGAGGTTCTCGACAAGTCCAGCATGGTTATTGACGAAAGAACAACAAGCAAGGATATAATCAGCTATATTATCAAGGCATGCAACACAATGATTGAAAATTCCGCCCTCACAAAGGACAAGATTCTCGGACTTGGCGTAGGCGTTGTTCCTTCAATGTGGGGCAAGCTGAAGATTTTCTACAAGGACGGTGTTCTTGACTTCTCCAGCTTCATCGACAAACTTTCAAGCGGACTTGACGTTGATATCTGCTGCGGAAACGCTGTAGGACTTATGGCTCTTGCAAGCAACGATTTCAGAACAAACGGCGGCTATCAGACAAATACTGCATTCATCCACAACGGCAACCAGGTTAACCTTGCTATCGTTAACAAGAACGAGCTTTCAAGCGACTATATCTCATACACATCTATGATTGAGAGATTTATCGTATGCCCAAACGGCAGACCTTACGAGGGTTATCCTAACGGTTCTGTCAAGGGCGAACTTTCACGCAACGCTATGCTTTCAGCCATGTGGGAAGTGTACTCCAAGGACAATACTCCCGTTCTCTGGGATCTCACAGAAGGCGATAAGAACAAGATTAATATGGATAACGTATTTATGGCTCTTATGCGTGGCGAGGAGTCTGTAAAGAACGTGGTTGATGATATTATCGTTAAGTTTACAGTTCTCGTAAACAATATCGCTATCAGCCACTTTGCAAAGAAAATCGTTCTCCACAACTACAAGCTCAACGAGAAGCAGTTTGATTACATTAAGCGTGAGATGATTCACCTTGTAAGTGAAGAAATCGCTGACAGAGTAGTCCTCTCCAATCTTGACGGAAAGAACAACTTCCTTGGCGGATGTGCACTTATCATCCAGGAGAACTTCTACACCAAGGGCGGTATGAGATAATTCAGAATTAAGAATTAAGAATTATGGGCGGCAGATTAATTTCTGCTGCCCATTTTTTGTATAAGAGCCTTTAGCTGTTAGCCTATAGCCTTTAGCTTTTTTAGAACGGTAAATTCCATTTCCGTCGTTTTTTCTTATGGGCATCTCTAAAAAACCGTTTGATTAAAGAAAAAGCAGATAGGTATGACAGATACAAGGAAACCTCCCGAAGGCGTGCTTTCGCACTCCGAGGGAGGTTGACGAAATAGATGTCGTGCATAGCTGTTTTTTCTCAAAAGGGGTTTTTAGAGATACCCTTATGTATGCTGATATTTAAAAAGGGCGGATAATATCCGCCCCTACACATAATTACGATATATAGAAAATTCGTAGGGATAGGTTGTGCCGTATCAGTTATACAGAACACCTTTACCTACAAACTGAATTTATTTGAACGCATTTCTGAATTCCGTTATATTCCGCCCTGCCGCCTGAAAGGAATCCTCATTTGTAACGGTAATCCGACACATTTCCCCGGAATTTCCCGATATATCTTCATCGAGAAGCTGTTTCCAGTTTTCGGGAGAAATTACCTCCACCGCTGAAAAATCCACATGGGGCATAAGAATTTCCTCTCCATTTATCGTATATTTTCCGTCATTGATTATCTTAATCGTTTCCTTTGCAATTGCAATGTTATTCATAATTCCTCCAAAAAAACGGCTCCCGACAAATGTCAGAAGCCGTTATATTCATATTTTTCGGCTTAAACGCCGCAGTCCTCGTAATCCTTCCACTTCTCGAAGTAAATCTTGTTGCTCCAGCTCTTGTACAAAATGTACAGTATAGAGATTATTGCAAGGAAAATTGCTCCGACAATTGGTAAAAACATATTGAGAACTCTGTTAGGACTCATGTCCTGCTTTTTATTAGCCATATTTTACTCGGCTGTTCCGCCATTCATCTCAGCCATAAGTCTTGCAAGCTCTGCGTCAACCTTAGCATCCTTTTCGATCTGTTCGAAGGACTCTACAAGGTCAGCATCAGCGCCGCCGCCGATTTCTGCGAATGCGTCAGCCTCAGCCTCCTTACGCTGAATCTTTTCTTCCATACGGTCAAACTTTTCAAGAGCAGATGCGCCATCGAAGCCGCCCTGTGACTTAGCAAGAGCCTTCTTTGTATCTGCCATCTGTGAACGAGCGATAAGCATAGCCTGTCTGGACTTAGCCTCGTCAAGCTTAGCCTTGAGAACCTCAACCTGATCCTCGATAGCATCAGTCTGTGTTGAGATAGACTCATACATCTCTGTGTATGTAGCAACTTCCTCGTCAGCTCTTACCTTCTTAGCAAGTGCCTGCTTTGCAAGGTCCTGATTGCCCTGTGAAAGAGCAGCCTTAGCCTTAGCTTCCCAGCCTGCAGCAACCTTTACTGCGTCGTCCATCTTCTTCTGAGCAAGGCGTTCACTTGCCTTAGCCTTTCCGAGATTCTGAGTAGCTATTGTAAGCTCCTTCTGCATATCAATGATGATCTGCTTGACCATTTTCTCCGGATCTTCTGCCTTATCGAGAAGGTCGTTGATGTTTGACTTAAGAATATCACTTAATCTGCTGAATACTCCCATTTTTTAATCCTCCTGTTTCATGTATAAAAATATTTTTTTGGACGGCTAACCCCATTTGAAATGTATATAACACTCCTGCCGTAAGTATATTATACTATATTTCCAACCGTTTGTCAAGTGAATTTTGTGTAAATCAGGTGAAATCTTTTGACGAATTTGTAACAGAATAATCCGATGACTTTGCAGTGCCCTTACTGAAATAAGCACCCACAGCCTCTGAACCGGTCATCATAAAGAATGTCACAACAGTTGCTGCAAGAGAAACAACATAAAGTCCTATAATAAGGCCAAGGTTTCCGTTGTGCTGCGGTATCATAATTATACCCGGGAATATCTGCATAACACCCGAAAGAAGATATACAACTGACGCAAGGCTTTTAAGAAAGCCCACACCTGTCGGAAGAACAAGTCCTGAAACAATCATTGCAGCCGCAATATAGAGCGAACCGTCTTTCAGCTTTGCTGCAAATCCGTCAAGACCATCCTTATATGTAAGTCCGAGAGAACCGCTGTAGAGCAAATAGAAAACAACACTTGCCACTATACCGATTGCAGCTATGAGGAAACACAGCTTGAAGCCCTTCGCAGCTGCCTCACGGCGTTGTTCCTCTTTAAGTTCAAGCATTCTTCTGAGACTTTCCTTAGGATCCTTCTGCTCTTTCACAAGCTGTCCGGCAACCGCCTTTGTTTTCGCTTCACGCTTTGCACGTTCAAGATCCTCGTCAACAAATTTCGGCTTATATGCGGGCGGCTCAGGAGCATCATCAAGAACGGGCGCCTTAATTTCCTCAGCCGGCTGTGCAGGCTGGCTGACAGTCTCCTTTACAGGCGGAGTATAGGTATCCTCATCAAGCACAGGAGCAGTCACCTCAACAGGAGGAGCTTCAACTCCAAGCTGATTTCGAAGCTGTTCAAGAACTCTCGCACGGTTTGCCTCAGGAAATCTGTTATAAGTTTCAAGCTGTTCAGGCGTAAATGTGGCAATGAGCTCCTCATCAGTCATAATTCTGACTTCACGTTTTTCAGCAGTATACGGTGCTGTATTGTCATCAAGAACAGGTGCCGAAACGCCTGTAGGAGCACCTTTTTTATTTGCTGTCGGCGGAACATAAGCGTCCATGTCATCAAGAACAGGAGCAGATACACCTGTGGGACCGCCTTTTTTTGCCGTCGGCGCAGTGTACTCAATATCATCGAGCACAGGGGTTGAGCCGCCGTAAATATTTTCCTCGTTCATTATTTCACCTTCTTAACATAATCTTCAATGGAAAGTTCTCCTCCTGTGGAGATATATCCATAATATTCAAGAATAGCTGAAGCGTCGGTAGAGTCAACTGCTTTATCTGTATTGATATCAGCCGCAAGCTCCGCCGCTGCACTCATACGGCTCACACCGTATATAACAAGATTGGCATAACCATTAAGCACATCGGAAGCATCAGCGGAGTCAATATGTCCGTCTCCGTTCACGTCTCCGAGAGAATAGCCTTTCTGTCTGTCATTTGCATTAAAAGCATATTCAGCCACAGGATACATGGCTTTAAATTCATCCGTTGTAAAATCGGTAATGATAAAATTCTCATCATCATATCCTGAAGCTTTGTGAAACCTGTTTTCATCTGCTTCATCAAAATCAGCAGTACCTTTCATGAAATAATCACACTCTGATATTTTATCGTTGTAGATATCCCATGTGGAATCTGTAAGATAATATATACCATCAATGGAAACAATATTCCACGCATGACCGCCGTCATCCGCCACACCGGAAATTATACGGCATGACAATCCTGCCTCCTTGACAAGACGGTAAAAAAGCTGTGAGAAACCCTGACATACCGCCTTTCCGTTATACAGGGCACCGTAAGCAGAATAGCGTACCTTATTATCTTCATCATCGCTGAAATCATATACGACATTGTTAATAACATATTCGTATATTGCAGAAACCTTCTCATAATCATTTTTGCCATCCAGGGCAAGGGAATTGATAATCTGCTCCACTTTTTCAGTGACATATTTTTCCTGTTCAGCGTTTGAGAAATACTTGACGGTCATGCAATAATAATATTTCATACCATCGTAGTCGCCCTCACATAAAATACTGTTTATATCATATTTTATGTAATCGCCCTCATCGGAATTGTAAGTTTCCTCAACCGCCATAAGCATTACATCATAAAATGACTCTTTATAATCAACGCTGAAGGGAAGTGAAAAAACAAATTTTGTTTCTCTGTTCCTGAAACATTCTCTGACATATACCGCAGCAGTTTCAGCATTGGAAAAATCCACACTTCCGCTTATATCAGGTTTATCTTCAGCCGACTGATTTTTCACAAATGAAAAATCAGTATTTACCGACAAAGCGGAAGAAGCAACAGGAACAGATGCCACAGATAATGTAAGAACCATAGTGGCAGATATCAGTTTCTTTAACAGTTTCATTCAAATCACTCCTGTCCGATCAGGGTGTTATGTGAACTCCCCGATTATCTTTCAAGTATCTGTGTTCTGTCAGGGCCGATTCCAACCATGCTTACCTTGCAGCCAACGAGTTCTTCAAGACGTGCAATATACTTCTTGCAGTTTTCGGGAAGCTCATCGAAACTCTTGCAAGCTGAAATATCCTCTGTAAATCCGGGGAATTCCTCGTAAATAGGTGTACAGCCCTCTAAATCTTCAAGTGCAGCAGGGAAATGCTCTGTAACTGTACCGTCGGGTTTCTGATAAGCAACACAAATCTTCAATGTATCGATATTTGCAAGTGTATCAAGCTTGTTGATAGCAAGACTATCAAGTCCGTTTACTCTTACGGAGTGACGAACAATTACAGCGTCGAACCAGCCTGTACGTCTTGGTCTGCCTGTAGTTGTACCGAATTCGCCGCCTACAGTTCTGATCTGATCGCCGATTTCATCATCAAGCTCTGTGGGGAAAGGTCCCTTGCCGACTCTTGTTGTGTATGCCTTTGCAACACCGATAATATTTGTAATCATCTTCGGACCAACGCCTGTACCTACACAAACACCTGCTGAAACAGGATGTGAAGATGTAACATAGGGATATGTACCGAAATCAATATCAAGGAGAGTAGCCTGTGCACCCTCAAACATAATTGTCTTTCCAGCCTTGTCAGCCTCAAATGTGAGAACAGAAACGTCATCAACATAAGGAGCAAGTCTTTTGCCATACTCGATGTACTCAGCAGTTACAGCGTCAAGGTCGAAAGCTTCGCCGCCGTAAACGTCTGTGATAATCTTATTCTTCAGCTTTCCTGTTGCCTGAATTTTCTCTGCAAGCACCTCAGGGTGGATAAGATCGTATACTCTGATACCACATCTCTCATACTTATCCATATATGTAGGTCCGATACCTCTCTTTGTTGTACCGATGTCCTTACCGCCTCTGAATGCCTCAGAAAGTCCGTCAAGAGTGATGTGCCATGGCATTACAACGTGAGCTCTGGGGTCAATCTTAAGAGAAGCTGTAGAAATTCCTCTTGCTTCAAGTCCGTCAAGCTCGCCGATGAAATCCTTGGGATCGAGTACAACTCCTGCACCGATAAGGCAGAGAGTATCCTTATAAAGAATACCTGAAGGGATAAGGTGAAGCTTATAAACTTCTCCGTTATTTACAACTGTGTGACCTGCGTTGTTACCGCCCTGTGAACGAACAACAACATCTGCACGGGAGGAAATGATATCAATAATCTTTCCTTTTCCCTCATCTCCCCACTGTGTTCCAACTACAATATTAGCAGGCATTATTCAAAACCTCATTCCATAAAATTTTTTCAGATAATCCGTATCTGCGGATTTTCCGTGTATTTCCTTACAGCTACAGCAAACAGAACCGCTACTGTAAAGTTCTTTACACTTTATTATATCACAGTATGAATAATATTTCAAGTGTTTTTGGGAAAAAAGCATTTTTTGCAGAGTCAGCCGCAGAACATCACGCAAAAATTGCCATACAAAAACAAAAAACCTGCCCGGGAAATCGGGCAGGTTTTTCATATCGTTCAGTTTATCTTATAGCTTTCACAAGAAACAAACACGGGTTCTCTTCATTCCAATAGGTTGTGAAAACTTCAAGAGGAATAAATCCCTCTTTTTTGTAAAATGCCCTCGTGGAATTATAAGGCTCATAATCTGCCGATTCATCAAGAGTTTTTACTGTAAGAAATTGTTTTTTATTCTTGATACAGTAATTTTTGCAGGCTTCAATAAGCATATGTCCTGCGCCCTTTCTGTGAAATTCCTTTAGTACCCCTAAATTGTAAATTTCAGCAGTTTGCTCATTATGAATTTTCAATGCAGCAAACCCTATGCAGTTATCATTGTCATAAACGGCATAAAAGGGATACTTTTTATGAATTTCCGCCTTTACAGGAATATCTTCTGGCGGACTGAACCATTCGGGGAGATTTCCCATAATTTCAATTGTGATTGCTTTCTTTAAACTTTCAGATATGATTTCTTTTACGGATAACATTTTTATTTCCTCCATATATTATATTCAAGGCTCAGTTAATAAATAAATCAGAATAATAAAAAAACCGCAGATTTCTCTGCGGTAAAACGTTGAATATGCAGAGCGAAAATCATTATTGCAACACAAATAAAGCTGCCATACAACAGCCATTTGCGTATTAACTTTGATTTTCCACTCGTTCCGATTATACACTTGCCAGCAACCCGGCAGTTATATCATCGGGCAAATCACTCCTTTTTTATTTATTAACCTTGCCTTGTTATCAATAATTATTCAGCTGTTTCCTCAACAACATCAACTGTTGCTGCGTATGTAGCCTCTACAGCAGCTTCATAAGCGTTTGCAGCTTCTTCCTCTGCTGCCATAAGCGCTGCCTGACGCTCATATGCTTCAAGAATATTCTCCTCAATAGAACGTCTTGCATCGGGTGAAATGGGATGAACAATATCACGGAAAATTCCGTTTTCATCCTTGCGGCTGGGCATTGCCACGAATAATCTCTCGTCGCCCTGTACCACCTTGATGTCATGTACTGCAAGCATATCATCAATTGTGATTGATACAACAGCACGAAGTCTGCCGCTTGACATCAGCTTTCTGATTTTTACGTCTGTGATCTGCATCGTTATAAAACCTCCTTATGTCGACATATACTTCATATACTCCAAATAAACCAACCCTAATAATCGGCTTCATATATGTCTAACTAATATTATAACCTATATTTATAAAAAAATCAATACATTTTTACAAAAAATCCATTATTTTTCTCATATCCCCCTTTTTTTAAATCAAATGATAAAATTATTTACAAGAAATGAACGAAAATCTTTCAAAATTCCGTCATATTTTTCCTCCTAAACTATTGAAATAATCGAAAAAATATAGTATAATAATAGAATAGGTTTACTATGGCTAATTGTACCTTGTTTTAACAAAGAAAGGTGATATATTTTGGACAGAAACATACTCAACGGAAAAAAGCATATTCATTTTATAGGTATCGGCGGCTCGGGTATGTATCCCCTCGCTCAGATTCTCCACGGTCAGGGCTATTATCTCACAGGCTCCGACAATAACGAAACCGAAACCCTTGACGCTGTCAGAAATATGGGTATTCCCGTATTTATCGGACAAAGGGCGGAAAATATTGAGGGCGCAGACCTTATTGTTCATACAGCGGCTATTATGGCGGATAACCCTGAACTTATCGCTGCAAAGGAAAGCGGAGTTCCCGTGCTGGAACGTGCGGATTTGCTGGGCATAGTTACAGGCTGGTATGACAACGCAATCTGCGTTTCGGGTACTCACGGCAAAACCTCCACAACTTCAATGATTACCCAGATTATGTATACAGCAGGCATTGACCTCTCCGCATATATCGGCGGAAAGCTCCCCTGCATCGGCGGCAGCGGCAAGGCAGGTTCAAGCGATATTCTCGTTTGTGAATCCTGCGAATTCGAGGATCACTTCCTTAAATTTCTCCCCGATATTTCGGTAGTTCTCAACATTGACGCCGACCACCTTGACTACTTCGGCACACTTGAAAATATTATCGAGTCATTCCGCAAATTCAATACAAACACCACAAAATGTATAATAATCAACGGCTCTGACGAAAATTCTATGAAATCCTTGGAGGGCGTAAGCGGCAAGGAAATCATCACTTTCGGCAGCGATAACAGCTGTGATTACTACCCCGAAAATATCGTCCACAATGGACTCCTCACAACCTATGACGCTATGTACAAGGGCGAAAAACTGGGAGAAATCACCCTCCACGTTGCAGGAATCCACAATGTCCTCAACTCCCTTGCGGCTGTTGCGGCGGCTCGTTACTGCAATGTTGAATTTGAGCATATCGCCAAAGGTCTTGAAGATTTCCGTGGTGCAAAGCGCCGTTTCGACAAGCTTGGGGAGGTCAACGGCATAACTATCGTTGATGACTATGCCCACCACCCAACAGAGCTTGAAGCTACTCTCAAAGCGGCTATGGAAATGAATTTCCGCAAGGTATGGGCAATTTTCCAGCCTTTCACATTCAGCCGCACAAAGCTGCTCCTTGACGATTTCGTCCGTGTACTGCAAATCCCTGATTATACAGTGCTGACTGACATTATGGGAAGTCGTGAGAAGAACACCTACGGTATCTTCACACGTCACCTTGCAGAGCAGATTCCCGATTGTATCTGGTTCCCGCAGGATGAAACCGCTGAATGGACAGACGAGAGAAAATATTTCAACTTCGGTCAGATATGCGACTATGTATGCGAAAACGCACAGTCGGGCGACCTCGTTATTACTCTCGGCTGCGGCGACGCTTATAAAATCGCAAAGATGATTATTAACAAGTTGTCGGAAGAATAAAACCGAAAATGCAGGGGCGATGCCCACATCGCCCCGTTTAACAGATAAACATATAAACAGAAAGGAAACAAAAAAATGCTTAACGATGTAAAAGTTGTAATCTGCGGAAAGGAATACAAGCTCCGCACCGCAGAATCCCCAAATTACGTTTATTCCCTCGCCCGTGCTTTAGAGGCAAAAATCAACGAGCATATGGGTTCGGGCAGCGGAACTTCCCCTTATACTGCTGCTATTATGGTTGCACTCAGCGTTCTCGATGACCTCAACAAGGCAAATCAGCGTCTTGACAATATCCGCACACAGACAAAGGAATATGTTGACGAAGCAGGAAAAAGCCGTATAGAGCGCGATTCCGCACAGAAAGAGGTCGAAGCTCTCAAGGCTAAAATCGTTCAGCTTGAAAATATGATAAAACTCCGCCAGCTCAAGGACAGTCTTGAATGAAATCCCCCGAAATACTCGCCCCCGCAGGCAGTTTTGAGGCACTGACAGCGGCTTTGCGTACCGGTGCGGACGCTGTATACATAGGCGGGAAAAGATTTTCAGCAAGAAATAATGCCGCAAATTTCAGCAACGAGGAAATTGGCGAAGCCGCACGGTTGTGCCATATTCACGGTGTAAAGCTGTATCTTGCGGTAAATACAATTATTTCCGATGATGAAGCCGAAGATTTCTGTCAGTTCATCAAAAAAGCCGCAGAATACGGTATTGACGGCTATATTGTGCAGGATACAGGGGCAGTGGATATTATACGTTCTGCCGTTCCCGACGCCGTTATTCACGGCTCCACACAGCTCTCGGTGCATACCGCCGCAGGTGCAAGAATGCTCAAAGATATGGGATTTTCCCGTGTCGTACCTGCCCGTGAGCTATCCGCCGACACCCTTGAAAAAATCTGCAAAGAGGATATCGAAGTTGAGGTTTTCGTCCACGGTGCGTTGTGTATGTCCGTTTCGGGACAATGCTATATGTCAGCAGTTATTGGCTCTCGTTCTGCCAATCGTGGCTGCTGCGGACAGGCATGCCGACTCCCCTTTTCCGCTGTAGGAAATAAAAATTCAGCCGCCTTGTCGCTGAAAGACCTTTCCCTCCTTGAAAATACGGAAAAACTGCGTGAAATCGGCGTTGATTCCCTTAAAATCGAAGGACGTATGAAACGTCCCGAATATATTGCCTCTGCCGTTTCAGAGCTGAAAAAAGCTCTTGACGGCAATACACCGGATATGAAAATGCTCCGTGGTATATTCTCAAGAAGCGGCTTCACAGACGGCTATTTTTCAGGAAAAAGGCAGGATATGTTCGGTGTCCGTGAAAAAGAGGATGTAATCGCCGCAAAGGAAATTATCCCTACACTTCACGAGCTGTACAGAAGTGAACGTACCGTTTATACAGTGGATTTTCACGGCTGTATAAAAAAGGGACAGCCCTTGAAAATCACCGCTGTCTGCGGTGAAATTTCAGCGGAGATTACAGGAGATTTTCCCGATATTGCACAGAAATCCCCTACATCAGCGGAGACTCTCTGCAAACAGCTTTCAAAGCTTGGGGATACGGTTTTCACCCTCGGTAGGGTTACGGCTGAAATTGACGATGGACTCTTTGTGCCTGTTGGTAAATTAAACGAACTCCGCCGTACTGTAATTGAAAAATTAACTGATATGCTTGCAGAGTACAATAAACCACGGTATACAATTACGAACTTTACGCCCGAAAATACGCGTGTTATCCCTCCCCACAGCGATAGTCCGCCTGTGAGAACATTCTGCCGAACTACCGAACAGGCTATTGCCGCCGTAAATTTTTCGGAATTTGTAATAGTCCCCGAAAGCATCATAACACAAGAGCTTACGGAAATTATTTCCAGTGATAAAATTATCATTTCCCCTCCACGTTTCATTGTGGACGAGGATAAGCTCTCCGCAAGGCTCAGGGAACTGAAAAATCTCGGTATAAGCCGTATTCTCTGTCACACCCTTGACGGGGCGGCTCTTGGAAAAGCTCTGGGATTTACTCTCCACGGCAGCTTCACTATGAATCTGTTCAACTCATATTCTGCGGAATATCTGCAAAAACTGGGCTTTGAGGACTGCATAGTTTCCCCCGAAATGACCTTGAATCAGCTTGAAAATATCCGCACATCAATGCCCTTGGGTGCGTTGATTTACGGCAGACTGCCCCTTATGCTTACACAGAACTGCCCGATAAGAAATGAAATCGGATGTAAAAACTGTACAGGCTCGCTCATTGACAGAACTTCACGAAAGCTTCCTGTTGCCTGCTCCAAGGATTATGTCGAAATCCTCAACTCCGACATTCTGTGTATGGCTGACAGGGCGGATAAATTCAGGAATAACGCATTTTTCGCTGTCCTGCTCCACGATGAGGATAAAAACGGTACTATTGCCGCCATACAGGGCAGAAAGCCCTCCGACAGCGTTACAAGAGGATTATACTACAGAGGAGTTTGTGAAAACATATGAAACTGACGTTCAAAAAGCTTGACGAAAAAGCTGTTATTCCGTCAAGGGCAACTCCTGCAAGCGCAGGTCTTGACATTTGTGCAAGAGTTGACGAGCCTGTGGTACTTGCACCCAACGAAATAAAAATGATTCCCACGGGATTGACGGCAATGACCGACTGCGATGACGTTGCATTGCTGATTTATCCCCGTTCGGGACTTTCCACAAAATTCGGCGTAACCCTTGCAAACTGCGTGGGAGTTGTTGACAGCGACTACAGAGGCGCATGGTTCATCCCACTTATAAACCACGGGAAAGAGCCTTTCACTGTTGAGGATGGCATGAGAATTGCACAGCTTATCCCCACAAAGGTGCTTTTCCCCGAAATTGAAATAAGCGATACACTCACTGAAACTGAAAGAGGCGGAAACGGCTTCGGTTCAACAGGAATCTGAAAGCTGTACGCCATGTAAAAAAAGGAGATAAAAAATGAAAAAGAACATTTACCTTGCTTTTCTTTTAATATCGGCTATCGTATTGGGCCACTATCTTGGAAATGCCGTTATCGGAACAGAAGGATTGAGCTGGCTGGGCTACGGCAGAACATTCGGATTTTCACCGACAAATATTACATTAGGCGGAATTATCAACTTTGACATCGGCTTTACTATCAGCATGAATATTGCACAGCTTCTTTTCCTTGCAACAGCATTTATAATCTACTGCAAGACAGCACCGAAGATTCCTTCATAAGGACACCTTATAAAAGGACTGGCTAAAAACAAATTTACAAGGAGCTAAAAAATGTTTACAAAAGATATTGGTATAGATTTAGGTACTGCAAATACCCTTGTATATCTCAGAGGTAAGGGTATTATCATCAGAGAACCCTCTGTTGTTGCAGTTAATACACGTACCGACAAAACCCGTTATGTCGGCATGGAGGCAAAGGAAGTCATAGGAAGAACTCCCGGTTCTATCGTTGCTGTACGCCCTCTTAAAGACGGCGTTATAGCAGATTTTGACATTGCCACAACTATGCTTCAGGAATTCATAAAAAAGGCGCTCAGGGGTACAATACTTACAAAGGCAAATGTAATTATCTGCATACCCTCCGGTGTTACTGCCGTTGAAAGACGAGCTGTACGTGAAGCCTGCAAAAAAGCAGGTGCCAACAATGTTCTCATCATTGAAGAACCTATGGCTGCGGCTATCGGTGCAGGCCTGCCCACACGCTCTCCCTCGGGAAGTATGATTATCGACATCGGCGGCGGCACAACAGAGGTTGCTGTTATCTCCCTCGGCGGAATTGTTGCTTCACGTTCTATCAGATGTGCAGGAGATGAATTTGACACTTCAATCATCAATTACATCAAGAAGAAGTATAATCTCCTTATCGGTGAAAGAACAGCCGAAAACATAAAGGTTGAAATCGGTTCTGCCTTCCCCGGCGAAAAGGAAGACACAATGGAAATCAAGGGACGTAATCTGCTTAACGGACTCCCCGAGAATGTAACTGTAAACTCTGCGGAGATACGTGACGCACTGGTTGAACCTCTTGCAAAGGTTATCGACGCTATAAAATCAACTCTTGAAGAAACTCCTCCGGAGCTTTCCGCAGATATAATCGACCACGGCATAACTCTTGCAGGCGGTGGTGCACTTCTCCGTGGTCTTGACAAGCTTATTTCCCGCGAAACAGGTATGCCCGTATACATTGCTGAATATCCCCTTGACTGCGTTGCCGAGGGTACAGGAAAAATCCTTGAGAACATCAACGACTATCAGGACGCTCTCACAGAAAATGTCAAATACTATTAAGGAGGCACTAAATGGGCGAATTTTTGAAAAGCACACGTTTTAAAGTCCTGCTTGCCTTTCTCGCTTTTCTCGTTGGTATTATGATATACTCCGTAACAAAGGGCGGATATTCCCTTTCGGCAGCCTCATTTATCAACACGATAACAAAGCCTTTCCGATTTGCGTCAAACAGCATATCAATGGAAATGGAAAAAAACGCAGACCGAATAAGCAATGCCGACGCATACTACGAGGAAAATCTCGAACTCAAAAGACAAATCGGCGAGCTTAACAAAAAGCTTACCGAATACGACGATCTCCTTGCAGAGGTTGAAGAACTCCGTAAGCTTGTTGTCATCAAAGAAGAACACCCCGACAACATCTTCTCACAGTCTGCGGAAGTTATGGGATATATCGCCAACGATCCTTTCAAGGGCTTCACTATCGACAGAGGCTATGCAGACGGTATTGAGCCCTATGCCCCTGTTGTTACCCCTGAGGGTATTGTAGGAATTATTATTGAAGTATCACAGCACAGTTCAACTGTCCGTACACTTCTTTCCCCGGATTTGTCAATTGCAGCTATATGTTCTTCAACCAATACAGATTTCGGCATCGTCGAAGGCTCCGTCCTTGCTGCCGAAAATTTCAGAACAAAGCTTATTCACCTTAACAAAGATCACGGTATAAAAAAGGGTGACCTTATGATAACATCGGGTAACAGTGGACTTTTCCCGAAGGATTACGCAATCGGCACAGTCACAGAAGTGGGAATTGAAGCCAACGGTCTTTCAGCTTACGCTGAAATCGAACCTGCCGCAGATATTTCCAGACTTCGTTCCGTTTTCGTAATAATGGACTTTGAGGGCAAGAACGATGAAGAAAAGGAGGATAACGATGAGGCTGAAGACACCCCGTGAAAAACGTATCCTCTACTTTAAAACGACTCTCCGCTGGTTCCTTTATTATTTCATTATATTTTCATGCTTTATCATTATGACTTCAGGCTCCTTGAAAAAGCCTGTGCTCCTTGTTCCCGTTGCTCTGCTTATCGCTGTTAACAATGACCTTATGGCATCGGCTTACACAGGAGCTTTCTGCGGATTTCTCATAGACATCGCCTGCGGGCGGCTTTTAGGCTTCAATGCTGTATTGCTGACCGTTTTCTGCGTTGCGGCTACCCTTGTTTTTGAGCTATATCTCCGCAAAAAATTCATAAACTATCTTGTTACCATCTCTGCTGCTTCATTTCTGCAGTGCTGGCTGGACTATAAATTCTTCTACGAAATATGGGGATATGCCGACGTTGAACTGATATTCAGCAGCGTTACCCTTAAAGTATGGCTGTATACCGTTATTTCCACGGTTATACTCTATATTCTGTTCAAGATTATCAATAATCTCCTTATGCCAAAGGAGCATCTGACAATTGAAGAAGTTATACGCACAAGTTAGGAGGCATAAATGAAATCTGTTTCAGATACAATAAAATCAGTCGTTATTGTACTGCTGGTTATATGCCTTGGCGTACTCTCCTCCATGAAGCTTATCAAACTGCAGATTGTTGAAGGAGATTCGGCTGTTAATGTTCCCAGATACGACAGCGACGCAATAACATATAAAAGGGAGGTTACTCCTACACGTGGCGAAATCATCGACTACCGTGGAAACGTAATCATCGGTAACAATTCCTGTATCGATATTGTGTTGCAGTATGCACTTTTTCCTAAAGAGTATCAGGAGGGAAATGCAATACTTCTGCGACTTTATAATGAGCTTGCCGCAAAGGACCACGTTTTTGAGGAAGTCCTCCCCATTACGGTGACAGTTCCCTATGAATATACACAGGAAGACACATCAGCCGTAACAAAAAGACTTAACCTTAATGTATATGCCACAGCTGAAAACTGTATTGACAAGCTTATAGCTGACTATGAAATCTCCGATGAATATACGCAGGAGGAAAAGCGTATCATTGCAGGACTGCGTTACGCAATGATTGCAAAGGATTTTTCATATAACAACGATTTTGTTCTTGCAAAAGACGTAAAAAAATCAACAATCCTCAAATTAAAGGAGCTCAGCAGCGTCCTCAAAGGCGTCAATGCTGTGGAGTCCGCTGACCGTGAGATTATGCGAGGAGATATTCTCCCACACGAAATCGGTATGGTAGGCCCTATCTACGCAGAGGAATACGATGAGCTGAAGGAAAAAGGCTACGCCATGAATGACGTAGTAGGCAAAAGCGGCATTGAATATGCCATGGAAACAGAACTCCGTGGACAAAGCGGACTTGAAGAAGTAACAATTCTCAACGGTGCTATTGCAGACATCCGTACAGTTGAAGAAACTGTTCCGGGACAAACGGTAAAGCTTACTATTGACGGAGCATTTCAGGCAGAAATACAGGAGGCACTGGATAGCTTCCTTGACCGTTTCGGCTACTACGGCGGAAACAAGGTTGAAAAGGGTGCTGTAACAGTCCTTGACGCTAAAACAGGTGCAGTCCTTGCTATGGCGACAGCTCCCACATATAATTTAAGGGATTTTGAAGAAAATTACGATAAGCTGCTGGAGGATCCCAATTCTCCCATGTTCAACCGCTGTACATGGGGACAATACCTCCCCGGTTCTACTTTCAAGACAATTACAGCTACAGCAGGACTAAACGAGGGCGTTGTGGATGGCTATACCTGCTTCGACTGCCGTACAAAATATGAATTTTACGGTGGACAGTTCCAGTGTACAGGCTATCACACAGCTATTTCATCACGCCGTGCAATTGAGGTTTCCTGCAACGTATACTTCTACGAGGTTTCACGTCTGCTTGGTATTGACAACATCACAAAATATGCGGAATTATACGGTCTTGGTTCACCGCTGGGACTTGAAACAGGTGACGCTGGCGGTTTCCTCTGTAATCCTGAAACCTTCGAGGAAAGAGGACAGCCCTGGTATATCGGTTATGTTATTCAGGCAGGTATCGGTAACCAGGACTGCGGATTTACTCCATTGCAGCTTGCAACAGTAGCAAGCACAATCGGAAACAGAGGTGTACGCTACAAGCCATATCTGGTTGACAGTCTTTACACCTACGGCACAAAGGAAATGACTTCCAAGACAAAGCCTGTTGTAGCGGAAAAAATCGAGCTGAACAGCGACGATGTATATGATTTTATTATTAATGGTATGATCGACGCTTCACGCAATGTTCCCTCGCCTTACAGCCTTACAGGCTATGGCTTTGATGTTGCTATCAAGACGGGTACTCCACAGACAGATATGAACGACTTAAGCAAGCAGAACTCCGTATTTATCGGGTTTGCTCCTGCTGACGATCCGCAGATTGCCTTTGCGGGAGTTATCGAGGGCGGTGAGTATTCAAAGTATATTGTTCACGATATAATCGACGCATATGAAGAATGTTTTGGCTTTACCGAAAAGAAAGAGCCTGTGGAGCTTCCACCCGAAAAGAGAAACGGCACAACAGCAAAAACCACAACAACCACTACCACATCGACAGGCACAGAAACAAGCACATCTGACGACAATACAACAACTGTCACAGTTGCTTTACAGTAAAAAAACGGCGAGCCGAAATGGCCCGCCGTTGATTTTATACAGCATCATCTTCCTTTTTTATGCGAAATATGGCTCTGAAAAATCCCGAAAGTATTTTCGGACTCTTGATTACTATGATTTTCATATGTAGCCCTCCTTTTCATACCATATTATATTCCGAAAACAGTATTATGTTACTTTCTTCCGCTGAAATATTCTTGTCAGCACAAAAGAAACGGTTATTCCCGTCAGGCTTCCGCAGGTATCAAGAAACATATCCCTTATCATGCAGGCTCTCCCCGGAACGAAATGCTGGTGTATTTCATCGGTAACGGCATATAGTCCGCAGAATAACAGCGTCAGAAGCGTACCACGGCAAATCATTCTTTTCTGCCCCGAGGTAAGAAAAGCAAAAAAACCAAGGGCGGCATATATGACAAAATGGGCTGTCTTTCGGATAAGGTGGCTGATATTCCCCCTTATCGCCTCCTGCTCCGCAGATGTCATATTATCATAATCACCGTAGAAAAGGCTGATTATAAGATTTACAAATCTGCCGCTGGTGTCGGAGGATTTATCCGCATTTTCGCAGGAAAAGAGATAAATACACACCATTACAACAACTGTAATAATCCCGTATATTATTCTTGGTCTGCTGATTTTATTCTTTTTCATTGTAATAATTCTCCTATAAGACTTGCCTTTATTATACCACATCAAAGCAATGTTGTAAAGCATACTCAAATTGTAACCGTTTAGTAATAATTAATTGAAAAAAGGACTTGTAACTTTATGAAAAAAATGTTATAATATAATATGTGCAAATTATGATATGACATTCCGGAGGTAATAAATGAAAGCTTTCTTTTCAAATGTATGGGTTAAGCGATTTGTTTCGATTATCCCTGTATTCTATACCATAGCAGTCGGATATCTCTGCTATTATTCAATTTTCTATGATATCCACATCCACGATAAACAATCACTCTGCATTATAGTATCAGCTGTATCTCTTATTGCTCTTATACTTTTGCTGTATACAAGAAATCAGCTGCTTACTAAAATATCAAGTTTCCTTATACTTACGGCAATGCTTCCCGTCGTCATAATGTATTTTGACGAAAAGGCACTGTATATACCCATTGTTGCAGCCGGTATAATTATTCTGCTCTTTTCCGGAGCAAGCGAGGGCAAAAAGACAATGCTGGGTACGGTAATACTCCTTATGTATATTTTCGGTGCATTAGGCTATTACCTGTTCAACTCATTCTTTGTTACACACGCAAAGACAGAAATCCTCGAAAGTGGAATTTCACCATCAGGACGTTATCGCTATGAGCTTATTAATACAGAAGATACTTCAGGCGGAAGCACTTCAATCGTTATCGAGCCAAACTATGCAGATGTTACTTATCCATATGTAACATTTACCCTAAAAAATATGAAGCGTGTATGCTATCAGGAACGCCCGATGCTTGAAGAAAAAGTTACGCTTGAGTGGTCAACCGGTACAAGAGAGGAAATCACAAAGGATCTTAACAGAATATCGGATAACATACTCGTTACACTCACAGATGCCGAATTTGAAGCTTATAACATTCCCGTTGACCGTCGTTTGCAGATTTCGGGAATTAACCTGTACAAGCTTATTGAAATCGGCAAATCAGCCTCCGATGTAAATCCGCTGAAGCTTGATGACCTCAGCGACAGTCAGCTTGCCGTTTTCGATATCGGCAAGGACGCATCGGGAAAATATTATGTTCTCGAACCTACTGCTGAATTCTATACGGAAATCGGACGTATGGAGGGCGACAGAATTTTCCTCAGCGAACTTGACAGCAAGGGATACGAGTCCTTTAGCGAAATGCACCTTGACGAATTTGGTTATACATTGTACGACCTTGGCAAGGACAATACGCTCCCCCTCAATCAGCTGACAGATGAACAGCTTGCAGAACTGGGAGTTTCAGAGTCGGGCGATGTGCTCAAATTCAACGACAAAATCTGCTTCCGCTACTATGTGGCAGAGCTGGAAGATTACTACAATACAGAAAAGAGATCAATTTCATTTGACCTTTTCGGCTAAAAAATTTATGGGAGAGTATACAAATAATATGCTTTCCCATTAATTATATGATACCACCCTCATTTACGGTATCTTTAATATTTTGGATAATTGATTAGACGAGTTAAAATTCAAAATGAATGGAGAAAAAACTATGTCTTATGTAATTGGAGTTGACTGCGGAACAAGCGGTACAAAAACAGTGCTTTTCGATGAAGCAGGAAGCGTTATCGCCTCCAAAACAATCGAATACCCCATGTATCAGCCTAAAAACGGCTATGCAGAACAGGAACCTGCTGACTGGTCATCGGCTATGATAAACACAATCAAGGCTGTTATGGCTAAAAGCGGAGTTAAGAAAGAGGACGTCAAGGGTATCGGTATTTCAGGTCAGATGCACGGACTTGTTATGCTCGACAAGGACAACAACGTCCTCAGAAAGTCTATTATCTGGTGCGACCAGCGTACAGCCGCAGAGGTTGAGGAAATGAACCGCATCGTAGGCAGAGATAAGCTTGTAGAAATCACAGCAAACCCTGCTCTCACAGGCTGGACAGCCGCTAAAATTCTCTGGGTAAAGAATAACGAGCCTGAGATTTACAGCAAGGTTGCTCATATCCTCCTGCCAAAGGATTACCTCCGCTTTGTTCTCACTCACGAATATGCAACAGAAGTTTCTGACGCTTCGGGTATGCAGCTTCTTGACGTTCCCAACAGAAAGTGGTCTGATGAGCTTCTTTCAGCATTTGAAATCGACAAGAACTGGCTTGGTAAGGTTTACGAGTCCTGCGAGGTTACAGGAACTCTTACAAAGGCTATGGCTGACGAGCTGGGACTCTGCGAGGGTACTATCGTTGTAGGCGGTGCAGGTGATAATGCAGGTGCGGCTGTTGGTACAGGCGTTGTTGAGGACGGCAAGGCATTTACCACAATCGGCACATCGGGAGTTGTTTTTGCACATACTTCTGACATTGCCATTGACAAGCTTGGCAGAGTTCATACCTGCTGTGCGGCAGTTCCCAACACATGGCACGTTATGGGTGTTACACAGGGTGCAGGTCTTTCACTTAAATGGTTCAGAGATAATTTCTGCATGACAGAAAAGGAAACTGCAAAGCTTATGGGCGTTGACGAGTACTATCTTATGGATAAGCAGGCAGAGGCAGTTCCCGTTGGTTCAAACCGTCTGCTCTATCTCCCCTACCTTATGGGTGAGCGTACACCTCATCTTGACCCCGATGCAAGAGGTGTATTCTTCGGACTTTCAGCAATCCACACTCGCCGTGATATGCTCCGTGCCGTTATGGAGGGTGTAAGCTATTCTCTCCGTGACTGCGTTGAGGTATTCCGTGAAATGGGCGTTAACGTAAGCGATATGATGGCTTGCGGCGGCGGCGGTTCATCTCCTCTCTGGAGAAGTATGCTCGCTGACCTTTTCAACAGCAATGTTAAGACAGCGGCTTCAAAGGAAGGCCCCGCTCTTGGTGTAGGTATCCTTGCGGCAGTTGGTGCAGGTCTTTACAGCAGCGTTCCCGAAGCTTGCGGAGCAATTGTAAAGACAGATAAAATTCAGGCACCTGTTGAGGGTAATGTAGGCGAATACGAGAAGTATTATCAGCTCTACCGTGAAATTTACCCTGCATTAAAGGCACAGTTTGCAAAATTGGCTGTTATGTAAAATCAAGAGGGCGATTTTTATCGCCCTCAAAATATATCGTTATTTTATGCAGGGGACGATACCCGCATCGCACTGTGCGGAACGCATTGAATTCAAGAGTACAAAATAAAATCAAGAGTACAAACACAAAATTGTCTGTACCCTTGCCCTCTTCTTTTTGCACAAAAACAATCAGAAAATATGTGCATATTCAACAAACCAAATTACTCCATATACCAGTACCACTCATTTCCGACTTTTTTCGACTTAACATCAAGCTTAACCTTGGCATTTTTTAAAGTACTTATGGAAATCCCCATTTCAACAGCTTTTGCAGATATGTGGGAATATGATTTTTCACCGTCTGCCAGTTCATCTTTCAGCATATCCTCAATAGCCGTTGACTTGTTACCCGAACCCACGCCTAAAAGCAAATCCTCAATATCGCATTTATATTCGCCGATAGTTGAAAATCTGCCCTTCTCATCGTATTTGAAGCCGAGAGTCTTACCCATAGGAGCAAGGCTGTTTTTGATTTGTGCCATTACTCTGACATCGGGATTTGACTTGTCCTTTGCTACTACGAGAACACTTCTTGCG
This sequence comes from Ruminococcus sp., assembly GCA_017558505.1. GTDB lineage: Bacteria > Bacillota > Clostridia > Oscillospirales > Ruminococcaceae > Ruminococcus. The sequence goes on from JAFYUM010000030.1 coordinate 35,019, forward strand.
GCGGCTTGTATATCAATAGAACCAAGTCCACGGTAAGTCGATTTCATTCCCTGTGCCTTGTTCATATGACCAATCAGCACAATTGCACAGCCTGTGTAATTCGCCATAGCCGCAAGCTTTCTCAGAACAGGACGTATTTCATTTGCCCTGTGCATATCCACCTTTGCTCCCAGATATGCCTGTAACGGGTCAATTACAAGCAATTTTGCGTTAAGTCCCAGAATTGCGTGACCTAATCGGTCATCATCAAGGGTTATAGGCTCATCTCCGTCATCTTCGCAGAGGGTGTGGATATAGTTGCAATCAGCTCCAAAAGCCTCCAGTTTCGGCTTTATAGTATCATTATATCCGTCCTCCGCATTGAGATAAATGACGTTATATGGCTCCTTACTTTCCTCTGTGCCGGGAAGAATACCCCTTGATAATACCGTTGCGATTGACAGCATAAGGGTGGTCTTTCCCTCTCCAGGGTCGCCCTGAATAATTGTGATTTTGCCTAATGGTATGTACGGCTCCCACAGCCATTCCGTCTTTGTTGAAATTACATCTTCCATACATAAAATCTGCATATTTTTCAAACCTCCTGTAAAAACTAATTCTGACCATTTTTTCTGTGTAAAAGAATACCCCCTCACTAATGGGCAGAATTGAGGCTTTTTTCAACCATAAATGGTTGAATATTGAAAAATAATTTGAAAGTTCTGCATTTTGCACAAATATCAACAACAGTTTTTATGCAAAAAGAAGAGGGCAAGGGTACAGATAATTTTGTGTTTGTACTCTTGAATTTATTTTGTACTCTTGAATTTTATGCTTCCGCACGGAGCTAAAAAACAAAAAATGTATAATGCTGAATTTTCCGTTAATAATATAATCGTTCACAGGAATTTACTATAACGGTAAACTTTATTAACGGAGGTATTATACGTGAAAAAATTTTCAGATAACTCAAAGGGATCAAAGGGATTTTATGCGGCTCTGGGCATCAGCGCTGTAATGATTGGCTCCGCCTGTTATTTTGCCTACGACCAGGGCGAAAAGCTTACAAATGACCTTGCTGCAAAACAAATTCAGGCTGAAAAGGAGCTTGAAGCCGCTGTTGACAAAAGGGTTAACGACCTGCCAAAGGGAACTTCCCCTGCGTACAGACTTACAACTCCCACAGTGACAACCGCTCCCCGTACAGCTGCAACTGCTCCGCCTGTTTCGACTCTCCCGGCTGAGGTAATAATCATTGACCCTGCCGAACCGGTAATTGAAAATATTCCCGAAGAAGCCGAGGCTGTAGGAGCATCAAAGCTTGCCAATGTGAAGCCGCCTATTGCCGATTTCGGTGACGTTGTAGGCTCATTCAGCGGCGGCGAGCTTATAAAAAATCCCACAACAGGCACATGGCAGACGCATAACGGCACCGACCTTGCGGCAGAAGTCGGCACAGAGGTTTATGCCGTATCAAACGGTGAAATAACAGAGGTTACAAAGGACTCAATCTGGGGCGTTACAGTAGTCCTTGACCACCATAACGGCTATATCACACGCTACTGCGGACTCTCTGACGGTTTATCCGTACAGCAGGGAGATATGCTCGTAAGCGGTGATTTAATCGGAACTGTGGGTAATACAGCCGATATTGAGTCGGCAATTGCCCCTCATCTTCATATCGAAATGCTCCGCAATGGCAGCTATATTGACCCCATGTCGGAGCTTAACAAGTAATATAATTTCCCCTTTACGGGGGATACATACAACGGAGTGATAATGTGAATATATCATCAGAACTGATAAAAGAAACAACTGAAAAGGCAGAGCTCAGCCTGCGTAAAAAATTCAAGAAAAGCATTTGGTGCAAGTTTACCAAGAGCATCAACGAATACGACCTTGTTCAGCCAAATGATAAAATTGCCGTGTGTATATCGGGCGGCAAGGACTCAATGCTCATGGCGAAGCTTTTTCAGGAATTGAAAAAACACGACAAATTCCCCTTTGAAGTTGTATTTCTTGTAATGGACCCCGGCTATAATGAGGAAAACCGCCGAAGAATTGAGGAAAATGCCGCAAAGCTGTCGGTTCCCGTAACTATTTTTGAATCGGATATTTTCGGCTCCGTTGTACATATTGAGAAAAATCCCTGCTATATCTGTGCCCGTATGCGGAGAGGCTACCTCTACAGCAAGGCGAAAGAACTGGGCTGTAACAAGATTGCTTTAGGTCATCATTTTGACGATGTAATCGAAACTATCCTTATGGGTATGCTCTACGGCGGACAGGTGCAGACAATGATGCCAAAGCTTCACAGCACCAATTTTGAGGGAATGGAGCTTATCCGCCCCATGTATCTTGTCCGTGAAGCTGATATAAAGCATTGGTGTACATATAACGAACTGGAATTTATCCAATGTGCCTGCAAATTCACCGAAACCTGCTCAACCATTCACAAGGACGGCAGTTCAGCCTCAAAGCGTATGGAGGTGAAATCCCTCATTGCGGAACTGAAAAAAATTAATCCGCAGGTTGAGAAGAATATTTTCAGAAGCGTTGAAAATGTTAATCTCAATACAATTATCGCATACAAAGACGGTTCGGGAACTCATAATTTTCTTGATGATTATAATAATAAGAAATAAAAAACGAGTGGCACACGCCACTCGTTATTTTTTTGATTCAATTACAAGCACAAGCCCCGAATTTATTTGCAGATAGGCTTTATCTGCCGTTATTTCGTTGCTTACACCAATAGGGTAAGCTATACACATTTCATAGTTTTCAAGGGGATATTTTACCCCTTGAAGCTTACCTATTTCCGCCTTTTCCGTCAAGGAAAAAATCGAGAAATACCAGTCGTTTTTACAGGGAAACTCATACTCCCCTGCTCCACGGACTGTCAGCACATTATCAGCGTCATAAATGGTCATTTTACAGCCCTTTTCACAGGCGAAAATCAACGTCTGGATATTGGCAAAACTGTGGTCAAATCTCGCTCCAAGTCCGCCATAGAGCCTTATTTCATCGCACCCACGGTCAATGGCAATCCTCACCGCCATAAGGGTATCTGTATCGTCCTTTTCGGGTACACTTCGGTGAATTTCCACATTTTCGGGCAGAGTACCTGTATAGGAGTCAAAATCCCCCACAATCAAATCGGGAGTTATACCCACCTTTTCGGCTATATGAAGTCCGCTGTCAGCACATATTATCAACCCGCTTTTTTCACGGATTTCACGGGAATTTATGAAGTCTGTGCCGCTGATTTTGCCCCCTGCAAATATAGTGCAGATACTCATTTCAGCTCCCACTCCTTCAACTGTTTTGCTTCATCGTACATAGCACAATAGCTCTCATGGCGAATTTTCGGGATTTCCCCAGCCTCCACCGCTTCAAGGACAGCACAGCCCTTTTCACAGGTATGGGAGCAGTCACGGAATCGGCAATTGTCGATAATTCCCTCAAATTCACGGAAACAGCCTGCAAGCTCCTCTTTGCGTATGATATCATAGCGAGCCGTTTCAAAGGTGGAAAATCCAGGGGTATCGGCTATATATCCGCCGTCTTTAAGCTTGTACAGCTCTGCGTGACGTGTTGTATGCCGTCCTCTGCCAAGCTTTTTGCTGATTTCTCCTGTAGGGATATTCAGAGTTGAATCCACCGCATTGAGAAGCGTTGACTTGCCTGCACCCGAATTTCCCGTAAAGGCACTTATTTTGCCTTTGAGAAGCTCCCTGACGGCTTCTATGGAGTTTTCGTCTGAGTAGTCCACTTCCATTACCTTTATGCCAATGCCGCCGTAAACAGCCTGTAAATCGCTGCTATCGCCTAAATCCGTTTTTGTAATCACCATAACAGGCTCAATGCCCTTGTATTCAGCAATTGCAATAAACTTATCAAGGATAAGATAATTCGGACTGGGACTTACAGTTGATACAATAAAAATAAGCTGGTCAAGATTAGCAAGAGGGGGTCTGATGAGATAATTTTTCCTCTCTCCGATTTCGGAGATTACTCCACCGCTGACAGTTACCCTGTCACCGACAGAGGGACTTATCCCTTTACTGCGGAATATGCCCCTTGCTTTACACTCGAATATGCCGTCAGGGGACTCTACAGTATAGAGTCCCCCTAAACATTTCAATATAATTCCGCTGACAGCCGTTGTGTTTACCACCACCACTGCCATGTATAACTACCATCCTCAAGAGGTAACCATTCACCGTTAACGCCGTCCTCGTACCATCTCCACTCATCGTTAACCCATTCACCATTCTGTCCTGGAATCTGCTCAGAGGGAGTTGTAGGATTTTCAACGGGAGGATCTGTTTCGCCATACTCCGGAGGAGGCTCTGTTGCCTCTGTTTCAGGCTCTGGGAATGCTCCGATTGCTTCAAATGCAGGATATGGATCGCCACCTGAAAGACAAGTGTATCTTTCCTCTGCAAAGTTAAAGCTGTAGGTACCGATTGTTGCTCTTGCATTATTGCTCAGATTTGTAACAGATACGGTTACATTAACATTTTCGCCTGAACCGATTACATCCTGTGAAAGCTGGCTGTATTCGGGACAGTAGAATGTACCTGACTCCTGAATATCGGGAGTACCGTCCTCTTTCTGTACCATAAACGCAATTACAAAACGTCCGTTTGCTTCTTCGGGAAGGGCAAATGAAATCGGAACCTTGCCGTCGGGCTTCTTACCGTTACTGAATGTAAGAGTAATTTCTGTACCCTTTTCTACCTTTTCGCCAGCGTCGATAGACTGCTCAATTACCTTACCCTCCGGCTCATAGGATGCCTTACCCTTTGTCTTTACCTTGAGTCCGAGATAGTCGGCATGAATTGAAGCTTCGTCAACTGTCTGACCAACATAATTTTCAACGGCAATCTGTCCTGCGTCCTCGCCAAGGCTTACGTAAAGGATAATTGTTGAACCCTTATGTGCCTTCTGACCTGCTTCAGGCTCTGTCTTGATAACATTGCCCTTTTTAACTTCTGTACTTGATGAGCTGCGTATATCACAGACAAATCCAAGCTGTTTAAGCATATCTTCAGCAAGCTGGGCATTCTTGTCAGTTACATCAATAACTTCCTCAGTTTCCATACCCTTACTGATTACAACCTTAAGGATATCACCCTTCTTGAACTGGCTTCTGGGCTTGATTGACTGCTCGATGATGATACCGGGTTCAGCCTCATCAAATTCCTGTCCGTCCTCCTGGAACTTGATGTTGTCACCGTACATACTAACAGCTTCATTGAAGTCCATACCAACAACATTAGGCATTGTCCAGTCATTTGTCTGCTTTGAGCCCTGAAGCATATCTCTGAAAAGCATTGAAATAATAATTACACCAACAATTATAACAACAACGATAATTGCAGTAAGTACAGGTACTACAAGAGATGTACGCTCTGTTTCTTCTTCATCGTCATCATCTTCGTAGTCATCGTAATAATCGTCAATGTTTCCGTAGGGCTGATTTCTCTGCTGTGGATATCTTCCGCCGCCAGCTGCCACAGCTGCACCTGCATAAGCAGGCTGATGTGCCACGGGAGCTTCATCTGCGGGAGGAAGCTCAATATTTCCGGCTGCATAGTACTGTGTATCAGCATTGTCATCAACACCCTCCTCACGGTAATAACCGAAAGTCATAGCAGGGTTGGACTTGAATTTTTCAATATCAGCAATCATTTCTCCTGTGTTACTGTATCTGTCAGCAGGAGCCTTTTCCATAGCCTTGAGAATTATTTCCTCAAGACCGTCGGGAATATCGGGATTAATTGCTCTCGGACGCTCTGGAATATCATGCATATGCATAACTGCAATTGCAACGGGATTATCGCTGTCGAAAGGCTTTCTTCCCGAAAGCATCTCATACATCATTGCACCTACAGAATATATGTCACTCTTTGCGTCTGTAACAGCTCCGCTTGCCTGTTCGGGGCTGATATAATGTACACTTCCGATAGCCTGATCGGTAGCTGTCTTACCTTCCTCACGGGCAAATTTTGCAATGCCGAAGTCCATGACCTTGATAGTACCGTCGCTGAACATCATAATATTCTGCGGCTTTATATCACGGTGAACTATGCCCTTATCGTGAGCGTGCTGCAGAGCTCTTAAAATCTGGATTACAAAATGAACTGTATCCTTCCATGTAAGAACTCTCTCCTCCTCGATATACTCCTTAAGTGTGATACCGTCGATGTACTCCATGACGATATACTGGAGCTTATCCGAGAAGCCTACATCGTAGATTTTCACAATGTTCGGATGTGAAAGAACTGCGATAGCCTTTGACTCGTTGCGGAAACGGCGGAGAAACTCCTCATTTTCCGCATACTCTTTTTTGAGTATCTTAATGGCTACAGGCTTATTGTCAATGACATCAACGCCCTTATAAACCTCAGCCATACCGCCGACGCCGATAAGTTCAGTAATTTCATATCTGCCGTCAAGCTTCTTGCCAATGTATTTTTCCATTGCCTTATCCTTCCTTTTCCGATCTGCCGTATCCTACGCCAGATCTGATATATTGAAAAATGTTATTGCAACCTGTTCAGACATCAGGGGGTTCCCGTCAGTCACCTATAACTGCAACAGTGACGTTGTCACGTCCACCTTTATTCAAGGCAAGCTGAATAAGGGATTCCGCCGCAGTATCAAAATCCGTCTGTGATAATACGTCATATATTTCATCATCGCTGCAATATCCTGACAGGCCGTCAGAACAGAGCAACAGACTGATTTTGTCCTCATAAGTCAATGTAAATGTATCCGTGAGAACTGTTTTTTCAACACCTACAGCTCTTGTGAGCATATGCTTCTGGGGATGTACAGCCATTTCCTCCTCGGTAATCTTACCCTGCTCATATAGCAGAGAAGCCACATTGTGATCTGTGGTAATGCTGTAAAGCCCGTTGTCAGCAATGAGATATGCACGACTGTCACCGACGTTTGCAATATATGCAGTATCCGCCGTTACAAAAGCAGCCACACAGGTTGTACCCATGCCGAAGTTTTTGAAGTCCATACGTGCCCTTGTGTAAATAATTGAATTTGCAGCCGATATTGAGGATATAAGAAGCTTCCTTATATCGTCCTCGCCGAGATTTTCGCTGTAACCGTCTGAAAATCTCTGAAAAAATTCATCTATGGCGATAGTGCTTGCCTCCTTGCCTGCACGTTCACCGCCCATACCGTCACATACGACGGCAAGTATATTATGACCGAAATATTCACATCTTACAGCGTCCTGATTTTCCTCACGCCGCAGACCGATATCCGTGCCGTATCTGAATCGCATTCGTATGCACCTCCGTTTTCTTTGCCCTCTGAAAATTCAGACACATTCCTCCGATTGTTTTGCAGCGTCACGCCTTAACTGTCCGCACGCCGCTTCTATATCGCTGCCGAGAGTACGTCTGACGGTAGCATTGATACCACGCTTTTCAAGTCGTTTTGCAAAATCTGCAACAGCCGTCCTTGCGGTGGTGTATTTTCTTTCTTTAACCTTATTAACGGGAATAAGATTTACGTGACAGTTTATGCCACGGAGCAGCTCCGCAAGCCTGTCCGCATCCTTTTCAGCAGAATTTACATTGTCTATAACCGCATATTCAAAGGTAATCCTTCGCCCTGTAGCGGCTATGTAATGTTTACAGGCTTCAATAAGCTTTTCTATATTATATGTCCTGTTGACAGGCATTATCTCACTTCTTGATGAATCATCAGAGCTGTGGAGTGAAATACACAGGGTAAGCCCCAGTTTAAGCTCCGCAAGCTCATAAATCTTCGGCACAAGTCCACAGGTTGAAAGGGACACGTGACGTAAACTGAAATTATTACCGTCCTTATGGGAAAGAAGTCCCATAAATTTCAGAACATTGTCATAGTTATCCAGCGGCTCGCCGATACCCATAAGGACAAGTCCCGAAATCTTCACACCCGAATTGATTTCCGTTTCATAAATCTGCAAAAGCATCTCTGCAGCAGTAAGGTTACGTACAAATCCGGCAATAGCCGAGGCACAGAATCTGCACCCCATTTTACATCCCACCTGTGTGGAAATACAAAGGCTGTAGCCATAGCTGTACTCCATTAAAACAGTCTCCACAAAGTTGCCATCGGAAAGCCTATATAGATATTTTACCGTATTATCTATACAAGATTCAAGTCTTTTTTGCACAAATAGTCTATTTATACAAAATTTTTCTTTAAGAAGCCCTCTTAATTGGACAGAAATATCAGTCATTTTATCAAAATCAAGGACTTTTTTAACGTGAAGCCACTGAAAAATCTGCTTGGCTCTGAATTTTTTCTCGCCCATTTCAACAAGAGCAGCTTCAAGCTCCTTCAAGTCAAGGCTTAAAATATCAATTTTTTCCAATGGCTCACCTACTTATTTATCACTTTATTTTTTTAAACTTTGCCACAAAAAAACCGTCGCCGCCGAAGTCATCGGGGAAGAACGTAATCGGATTTGAATATGTCCGTCCTTTGATTTCGGGGAGTTCACAAAGCTGAATATCAGGATTGTTTTTCAGAAGTCGTTCTACAACTTCTTCATTTTCCGCTTTTCTTACCGTGCAGGTGGAATATACCATTTCACCGCCCACAGCAAGATAGTTCAAGGCATTCTGTGCAATATTGTACTGGATTTCAGGAAGTCTTTCAAATTCCGACAGGCTTTTGTACTTAATTTCCGGCTTGTGTGAAATAACCCCGAAGCCCGAACAGGGTACATCGCAGAGTATCTTTGTACACTTCGGAATATCCTCGCTGTACACCGTAGCATCTCCTGCCTTTGCCGATATATTGGAAAGCCCAAGACGTTCCGCACCCTCACGTATAAGCTTTACACGCTTTTCGTGCAGGTCGAAGGCATGAATTTCTCCCCTGCCGTTCATCAACTCTGCCATGGTAAATGTCTTGCCGCCCGGAGCCGCACATATATCAAGTACCACATCATTTTCTGTAGGAGCAAGTATTTCACAGCACAGCTGAGAGGAAATATCCTGAACGTGGAAAAATCCGGATTTAAAGGCGTCTGTACCGATTGCCACACCACTTTCAAGGCGATAGCACAGCTTGTCATCGGTGAAAAGCTCTGCATTTCCCAGAGCCTTTACAAGTTCCTCGTGAGAGCATTTCAGCGGATTTCTGCGAATGAATGTTGACTTTTCATCAGTTACGGAATGCTCCGCAAAAGTCTTCACCTTTTCCCCGCCATAATCCTTTACAAGACTGCGAATAAGCTCCTCTGGAATAGAATACATCACAGAAAACCGCTTTGTATCATCATTTTCTTCCTTTGAAAAAAGCTTTTTGCCGCCTCTTATAAAATTACGCAGAACGGCATTTACCATTCCCGAAGCGCTCGTTTTGCCGAATTGTTTGGCAAGTCGGACGCTTTCATTGACCGCCGCATTGTCAGGAACACTGTCCATATAAAGTATCTGATAGACACCGCACCGCAATATAGTTACAATTATACTATCCATTTTCGCCAGAGGACGAGAGCAATATTGTGCTAAAATGTAATCAAGAGTTATTTTCCGCTGAATTACACCATAGTAAATTGCTGTACACAACTTTTTCCCCTGAGCGTCCAGTTCTGAGCGTTCAAGTCCACTGTTCAGCTGTATATTTGAATAGCTGTCGTTTTTTAAGGTCTTATCAAGCAGCTTTGCCGCAGTATATCTTGCGTCCGCCATTATCTATCACTTCTCACTCTCAGTAAAAGTCGTAACAACTGCATTATTGAGGTTACAAGGGCGGTTATATAAGTCATAGCCGCAGCAATAAGAACCTTTCTCGCCTTCGGTATCTCATCGCTTTCAAGAATATACTGCCCCTCAAGGGTTTTCAATGCCCTGTGGCTTGCGTTAAGCTCTGTAGGAAGCGTTACAAGCTGAAACAGCACAACTGCACCGAACATCGCAATACCAACATAAGTCAGAATATTAATTGTTCCGAAAACAGCTATGCTGAGCAGGAACACCAGATACCAGAATTTTGAACATATATTGACCGCAGGAACAATCGCTGTACGTATTATCACGGGAGCATACTCCTCTGCGTGCTGACAGGCGTGACCGCATTCATGAGCCGCAACACCAATTGCCGCAATAGAACGCTGTCCGTAAACACTGTCAGAAAGACGTACTACATTTTCCTTTGGTGAAAAATGGTCGGTTAAATTTCCGCTGATACGCTCAATCCGCACATTATACAAACCGTTGCTGTCAAGAATTTGTCTTGCCACCTGTTCAGCTGTAATGCCACGGGAAGAAGCAACCTTGCTGTACTTCTTAAAAGTTGTTGTAACTCCGAGCTGGGCAAGCAGCGGAAGTATCAGCATTGCAAGTAAAAGAAATATATCGCCCATACAATCTCCTTTTAGCCGAGCTTTACGCCTTTTTCAAGTTTTCTGCCACGGAGGAAGTCAGCGGTTTTCATACGCTTTGCACCCTCAAGCTGAATTTCTGTAAATAATATAACTCCGTTACCACAGCTAACTGCGAATTTATCAATATCTACAATTGTACCAGCCTCGCTTGTAGCAATATCGTGCGAAATTTCAGAAGCAAATACTTTAAGACGCTTTCCGTTCATCATTGTGAAACCGCTTACACCTCTGATTATGTTGTGAATTTCTTCCGCAGATTTTGTGAAATCAAGACTGCTCATATCCTTTGTAATCATAGGAGAATAACAGCTGAGGGAATCATCCTGCTTTTCAGGAATAAGAGAACCATCCTCAATCGCTTTGATTGTATCATCAAGAACCTCTCCGCCCATAACTGCAAGTCTGCCATAAAGCTCGGAATAAGTCTCGTTTTCGCCTATTTCCGTAGACTTTTTTATAAGCATATCGCCTGTGTCAAGTCCCTCGCTCATCTGCATAGAAGTAACACCTGTTACCTTTTCCCCATTGAGAAGCACCCAGTTAATGGGAGCAGCGCCTCTGTACTTCGGCAGAAGTGAAGCGTGAATATTGATACAGCCATACTTCGGAAGCTCTAAAATTTCCTTCGGGAGAATTTGTCCGTAAGCCGTTACCACTATCAGATCGGGAGCAATATTGTTTAAAATCTCCATTGACTTTTCAGCATCCTCGCCCTTTCGCAGGGAAAGAGGCTGATATACAGGAATACCATATTCCTCCGCAACCGCCTTGACAGGAGTGGGAATCATCTTGTATCCCCTGCCCTTTGGTTTATCAGGCTGTGTAAATACAGCCGCAACTTCATGTTCAGACTCTGCAAGCACACGTAAGCATGGTACAGCAAAATCGGGAGTTCCCATAAATACTATTTTCAAGTTCAGTCCTCCTCGGGTACGTAAAATTCCTCAACAATTTCAGTGAACACATGACCTTCAAGGTGGTCATATTCATGGCATACGCACTGTGCCCCAAGGCCTGTGAACTCACGGGTATACCAGTTTCCGTTTCTGTCCTGTGCCTTTAAAACAGCCTTTTTCGGACGTGTAACATATCCCCATACATTCGGACATGAAAGGCACCCCTCCTGTACACGCTGCTTACCGTCCTTAAGAATTATTTCAGGATTTATAGCCTCGATTTTACCCTCGTCAAGATGCATGATGAACACACGTCTGCATATTCCCACCTGTGGAGCCGCAAGACCTACACCCTGTGCCTTTTCAAGGGTTTCGTGCATATCGTCAAGGAGCACTGCCAGTTTATTGTCAAACTTCTCCACAGGTCGACAAACCTTATGAAGAGCCTCATCTTTATCTGTTAAAATTTTTCTGTATGCCATTTTACTATCCTCTTTATACACCTACATCGCCGTTTATATCGGCATAGAAGGTGATTTTTTTCATTTCCTTCAGCTTTGCACCCTCTGTAAGGATTGAGCTGATAAATCCACGCATTTCTGCGGTATTCTTCATTTTCATAATTATCCGCCAACGGAATTTTCCGTTGAGTCTGCCGTATGAGGCTCTTACAGGTCCAAGCACCCGCACAGGGGTTTTCGGCTGTAATTCACCGAGCCGTATATTCATAAGGCTGATTACAGCGTCAGCACCCGTTTTTACTTCCTCCTCGTCAGCTCCTGCAAAGCAGAATATGCACATATCGCACATGGGCGGAAATATAAGAGCACGACGTATTGCGATTTCCTCGTTGTAGAAACCTCTGTAATTCTGTTCCGCCGCTAAATTCATAATATAATGGTCAGGCATAAACGTCTGCAGAATTGCCCTACCTTTTCGGCTTCCACGTCCACCACGTCCCACAACCTGTGTTATAAGAGAGAACGTACGCTCATAGCTACGGAAATCTCCCGCATAGAGAGCCTTGTCAATGGAAAGAACGCCCACAAGGGTAACATTGGGGAAATCAAGTCCCTTGCCAATCATCTGTGTTCCCACCATGATATCATACTCGCCGTTTTTGAACTCTGTAAAACCTTTTTCATAGGAATAACGTGAAAAAGTTGTATCTGCGTCCATTCGGAGAATACGTGCGGAAGGAAAGAACATTTTCAGCTCATCCTCAAGCCGTTGTGTACCGAAACCCATGCTTTTCAACCGTTCCGAACCGCATGCAGGACATACTGCCGCTGGCTCCTGTGCATAACCGCAGTAATGGCACATAAGCTTGCCGTTTTTACGGTGATATGTCAGGGGAACTGAACAATTCGGGCAGTAAATCGGCTGATAGCAGTCAACACAGCTTATAATGGTGTGAAAGCCCCGTCGATTGAGGAGAAGTATACTCTGCTCACCGTTTTTGAGGTTTGAATTCACCTCATCTATAAGCTGCTGGCTGAATTCTGTGGGATTTCCCGATATACGCTCAATATTCATATCAACAATGGCAACATCGGGCAGAGATGACGCATTATAGCGATTTTTCATTTCAAGGAGCTTGTATACGCCCCTTTCCGCCAGATAATAGCTTCCAACCGATGGTGTAGCAGATGCTAAAAGCAGAGTTGCCCCATGAAATGCACATCGCTGTTTCGCAATATCGTGGGCATGATATCGTGGAGAACTGTCGGACTTATACGATCGTTCTCCTTCTTCGTCAATTATAATAAGTCCGATATTATCAGCAGGGGCAAATACAGCACTCCTCGTACCGATTATGATATCCGCATCGCCCCGTTTTATTCTTTTATATTCGTCAAGCCTTTGTCCGAGGGACAAGCCACTGTGAATAACAGCCACTCTGTCGCAGAATAATGCTCTGAATCTTTTCAGAACCTGCGGCGTCAACCCGATTTCGGGAATTAAAAGAATTGCCTTTCGTCCAAGACTGACCGTATTATGGATAAGCTTTTCAAAAACCGATGTCTTACCACTTCCCGTAACACCATGAAGCAGAAATACACCTGCATTTTTCTCGGTTATCGCCTTTAAAACTTCATCGTGCACAGCCTGCTGTTCCTCTGAAAGCACCGTAGAATCGGGATTGACTGACTCCTCTGCACCATCATCAACAGAACGAAGGAGCTCCATATCATACTCCTCTGCGGCACCATTGGCTACAAGCCTCTTGAAAACAGACTCCGTAAAACCGCACATATATGACGCTTCTTTCACAGAGGCCGTTCCCCATTCACGGAGAAAATCAGCCGCTCTCTCCTGCTTGGGAGTAAGCCTGAACGCAGTGGGATTGCAGAGAAAATCATAACTTAAACGAATCATACGAACTGTGGAATCTCCAACAGCCTGCCTGAAAGTATTTTCGGAGCTTATCGCTCCTGTTTCAAGCAATTCGTCAATATAAAGCCGTCCGTTGTCGGTTATATATTTTTTCAGCAATTCCGTCACAATGGTTTTATCTTCAAGGGACTCCAGAACTTCAAGAAGCTCTCTCGCCTCCCCTGAAAGCTTATCATATTCATTAAAGCCTTTCACAAGGCGGAAGTTTTCATCTGCCCTGACGCTCATAGCAGGTGGCAGCATTGCTTTAATGCCGTCATACCATGTGCAGAAAGTGCGGTCGTGAAGAAACTCCGCAAGCTTCAGCAGCTCCTCATTGAGCACAGGCTCGGTATCAATCTGTGCCGCAACAGGTTTAAGTGATTTTTCATCACCCTCAATAACCCCCATTGCAATACCAACTCTCCGCCGATTACCTCTGCCAAAGGGAACGAGAACACGACATCCCCTTTTCAGCTCCATACCACGAGGGATACGGTAGCTGAAAAGCATATCAAATGAATAAGCCGTGCCGCTGACAGCGATTTCCGCTATCAAAGAATTATTCCTCGCCGAGAGTGCTTACGATTTTGCACTTGCCGCTTGCAAGCTCCTCAACAGCTGTCTTAACGGGCTTTTCCTCAAGGGTTTCACCGTTATTGTACAGCTCCTCGGAAATCTCTCTTGCACGTTTCGCAACGCCGATTACGAGAGAATAACAGCTCTCATTCTTTGAAATTATCTGGTTTACTGCAGGTCTAAGCATTTTTGATAACCTCCTCTATAAATTCAGCCTGTGCAGATGTTTTCAGCTTTTCAGAACGGATAACCGCAAAGAAGTCGCTTACAGCATCCTCCAGAGCATCATTGACAATTATATAATCATATTTATCCATATAGGGCAATTCAGTAATTGCCGCAGCTATGCGCTTTTCAATTACCTCCTGTGTTTCCGTGCCTCTTTTGTTAAGACGGCGGCGGAGTTCAGCCACAGAGGGCGGAGCGATAAACACAAACAGAGCGTCAGGACGAAGCTCGCGTACTTTCATAGCACCCTGAATTTCAATTTCAAGGATAACATTTATACCCTTATCAAGGTAGCTGTCAACCTCGGTTTTAAGAGTACCGTAAAAGTTTTCACAATATTCAGCGTGCTCCAGAAATTCATCATTGGAAACCTTCTTTTCAAATTCCTCCTTTGAGATAAAGAAGTAATTCACACCGTCGATTTCGCCTTCTCTTGGCTGTCTTGTAGTTGTAGAAACTGAACAATGGAAGCTGTTATCCTTTAAGATTTCAGCAAGCATAGTGCCTTTTCCACAGCCCGAGGGAGCTGAAAATACAATAAGTCTGCCTTTATTCATCTGCCTCCGAACCTCCGTTTTCATTTATTCTTGAAGCAAGTGTTTCGGTTATAAGGGAAGACAGGACGATATGCCCGCTGTCCATTACAATAACCGCTCTTGTCTTTCTTCCGTATGTAGCATCAATTGCCCTGCCGTCGTCCTTTGCCTCCTGTATAAGACGCTTTATGGGAGCAGATTCAGGGCTTATTACACTTACAATTCTCTCTGCGGAAATCATATTTCCGTAGCCAATATTTATCATCTTCATATTATTCTATATTCTGTATCTGTTCACGGATTTTTTCAAGCTCTGCTTTCATATCCACGACAATTTTTGTTATATTCAGATCCTGTGCCTTTGAACCGATTGTATTTACCTCCCGGTTCATTTCCTGCACAATAAAATCAAGTTTTCTGCCGATTGATTCATTGGAATTTACAAGCTCGCGAAGCTGTGATATATGGCTTCTCAGGCGGACGGTTTCCTCATCAACTGCAATTTTTTCTGCAAATATAGCAGCTTCTGTAACAATTCTCTGCTGGTCAATGTCCTTGCCCTCAAGAACCTCATTGAGCTTTCTGTAAAGTCTGTCACGGTAGTTTGCAACAGTCTGGGGTGAAAGTTCTTCAACTCTGCCTACCATTTCAATGATATAGTCAGCCTTTTCAAGAACATCATTACGCATTTTCTCGCCCTCTGTTTCACGCATTTTCACAAAGCGTTCAAGAGCCTCATTTGCAACCTTTGAAACATCGTTCCAGATTTCGTCCTCGTCGTCGGGAGTTTTTTGCACGATGAAAACATCGGGGAGCCTGATAAGATTTGACAATGTAAGGTCATCGGCAATACAAAGCTCATCAGATACGCCACGGAGTGCATTTATATAGCCCTCGGCTACACCCTTGTTGATTGCAACCTCGGTATCCCTGCCCTCGATATTGTTTATGGTGACTGACACATCAACCTTACCACGGGATATTCCCGATTTAAGGAGCGCTTTAAGCTTTTCGTCTATATAATTGTACGCTCTCGGCACACGGGAATTATATTCATAGTATCTGTGATTTACAGAGCGTATTTCAACAAGAATATCTCTGCCGTTAATAATCATCTGCGACCTGCCGTAGCCTGTCATGCTTTTAATCACCGAATCGCCCTCTTTCGTTAAAAATAATACGCAATGCGTAAATTTACGCATAACTACACTATTTTATTATACCACTTTTCATAATAAAATGCAAGGGGTAGAATCTTGAAAAATCGCACAAAAAGGGACGCCGAAGCGTCCCTTTAATTATGCTAATTATCAGCTTAAACTATTCAATTACTTGATAGCAGCGTCATATTCAGCTGTTGTCATTGGGAAGTCAGTCTCATTGATGAGCTGAGCGTCAACAGCCTGGATAGCAATACCGTCAACAACTGTTAAGCCACCGCCGTTGTCGATAACGTCTGCGTTAGCAGCACCCTGCTCGGAGAGAGCATACTTATCGGAGTTACCGATAGCCTGGAATATAGCTGCAGCGTCAGCAATTGTTACTGAACCGTCGCAGTTAGCGTCACCCCAAGCAACCTTACCAGTAGAAGGCTTCTGTGTTGTAGGCTCTGTAGGAGTAGTTGTTGAACCATCACCGACAACATTTCTTGGAGCGATAGCAGCTTCATCCTGGAGGAATGAAGTAATCCAAGCAAGAGGAGCGTTCCAGTTGATTGTAACCTCGTTTGTAGACCAAGCTTCGATAGAGTCAACGAAGCATCTCTGTGACGGGTTATCTGCTTCACCAGGAACGAATCCGAGAGCACGAACGTATGGATCCTGAAGACCTGCGTTAGGACCACCTGAAAGGATTCCGTCAGGAGCCATAGGCAGAGTCTTATCGAGCTCGTAAGACCAGTATCTGTGGTGAGGATTCTTTTCCTTATATGTACCGTAACCTGTTACGAAGGAGAATGAAAGTGGGTTTGTACCAAGGAGGTAGTCCATAGCAGTTGTAACACCGCTCATGTACTTAATATCAGCTGTAACGTCGTAAGCGTAAGCCATAACGATACAGTTGTTGATTACCATGGAGTTTGAACCCCACTCATAACCGTTGATTTCGATTGAAGGAGGCAGGTTGTTAGGATCGTTGTATCCAGGACCATCATATGTATAAGGAATACCGTAGCCCTGCTTTTCTTCCATTGCGATATACTCATCAGCAGCCTCAAGGATAGCAGAATCAATCTTGCTTGCCTCTGTGTCTGAAAGGAGATCTCTGTTGAGTGAGAGTGCGAGAGTACCACAGGAAGCAGTATTACCCCAGTTGAATGAAGTGAATGAACCGTCCTTGTTCTCACCGCCGACCATTCTTGTATTACATGTATAAGCGTACTCAGAAGAATCAAGCTCGCTCTTGAATGTTGATGCAGCAGCAGAATCGCCCATTCTTGAAGCAGAAATGAAGATTTCACAAGCTGCCCAGTAAGCGTCGTCGAGAACGTTGTTATCACCGTAAGGTCCGCCGCCCTTTGCCTGCCACATAGGAGCATAGAGTGAAGTCTCGTTCTCTTCTTCAGCAGGAGCATCACAATTAAGTGTAGAGTGTGTTATTTTTGTATCATCATACTCATACCACCACTGCTGATATGCCTCGTAAGCTTCAATAGCTGTCTCAAGGTATTCTTCAGCCTTAGCAGAATCATAATCAGCCCAGAGTCTTGCAGCCTGAGCAGCACATGCAGAGTAGTTCAGTGTAGCAGCAAGCGTAGGAGGCTTAACGATACGAGTTGTTTCCCACTCTTCTTCGTAGTCCCAAGGTCTTGTAGCAAGTCCTGTCCACTTGTGGTCGTGGAGCTTGTGGTAGTAAAGACCAGCAGCCTTCTTGCCCCATGTAGGCTCGTCAGATTCAACCTTCATCTGTGCGATCCAGTCAAGCTCTACAGCAGCCTCATCGAGGATATCAGGAACATCGTTTCCAGCTTCAGGAATTACAACAACGCCTGAATCATCAGCAAACTTTTCCTTATCTGTACCAAAGAGAACAGATCTCTCATACATATTCTGGAGTGTCCAGATAGCGATACCGCCGTTAACAACGTACTTACCGTGGTCACCGGCATCGTACCAACCACCGTTAGCAGTGATTGTAGAGGAAGCGTATGTACCTGTAGCTTCTGTTTCGCTTGCGTACTCGTTCTTCCAGATCTTCTGTACAGCAGCCTTATCTGTCTTATGACCGCCCTTATGGCCCATTCCTGAACCCTTGCCGTCTTCACCGCCTGATGTACAGTATTCATCTTCAATATCAATACCTGAACGGTTCTGATAGAAGTAGTTTACAGCGTTTGTGAGAATGTTGTGGCTCTCATCAAAGTAGATGTTGTCACCGATATTGAAATCAAATGATCTCCACTTTTCACCAGCGATACGGAGATAGTATCTACCAGGTGTTGTGTAATCAGAGAAATCAAGCTTAAATACGTTATCAGCAGAATCCTTATCCTTAATCTTGGAGCCGGATGTACCTGTGTAAACAACCTTGCCTGACTTGGAGTCAACAAGCTCGAACTCATATGAGCTCTTGCTGAGGCTGATAGAAGAATGACCGTAAAGGATATCACCGCTGTTATCAGAAAGTACAGCAACCTTCTTGAGGTTGGGGTAGTAACCGATCTGGTTTACAGAGATATAGTTAAGAATGTCATCGCCGTCCATAAGGATGTCGGGATTAGCCTTTGAAGCATAGTCACGGTTTACAGCACCGTAGGAGTTAGCAGGATCAGCATTACATGAACCCTCTGTGTACTCATCAGGACAATCTGTACAGATGATAGAGATTTCCTCAAACCAGATTTCGTCGCCTTCCTGAGCGTTACCTTCGTACTGAGTACCGTCAGCATAGTGGAATGCCCACTCTACAGCTTCAAGATCCTTTGTAGGCTTGAATGTACCCTTGATTGTCTGTGAAGATGTGGAAAGAGTTGTAGCCTTACCCCACTGACCGCCCATGTGAGGACCCATCTGCATTTCTGTTCCGTTAACAACGAAATACTCCTCATCACCAGCGATATTACCAATCTTTGAGCAAAGCTCCATACCGTTTCTGCTTGCCTTAACTGTGTAGCTTACCTCATAAGTATGGCCAGCCTTGAAGTTAAGGTTTCTGTGTCTGAACTGAAGGTCCCACTTCTCGTGGTCGCCACCAGCAGGAACAAGAACCTCAATGTGGAAAGCTCCGTCTTCGATTGCGAAGTCCTGCTTTGCAGGGCTTGTTTCACAAGTATGCCAAGGAAGTGCCTTGTACTCGAAGGATGTCTCACCGAGTACCTGACCTGCAGAAGCAGCCATAGGCGCAACATTAGCAACTGTGGGTGCGATCATAGAAACTGCCATAACGCTTGCAGCGATCGCGCTTTTAATTCTCTTGTGCATTTTTATACCCTCCCAAAAGATTTAAATATTTTTCTATAACGCAGTACCAGTGCATATACCGCGATTATAATTATGATTAACGAGGACAGTTACCCCCAATGGGCATAACTTGCACCTGTCCCTTACCCGTTAAACTAATTATAGTATATTACGAAAAAAAAGTAAATAGATTTTTGAAATTTCGTATATTTCTATAATATAGCTTTGGAAATTTTGTGCACTTTTTACAATTGACAAGAAAAAAACAAAGAGGGAAAAAACCCTCTTTGTGTCTTAATTATGAATAAGTTTATTTCAGAGCGGAAGTTCGTTCTGTTCAATCAATTTTGCATCAACTTTCATAATAACAAGTGCGTCATCAGGTGTAAGTCCAAGCTCACCATTAACGTCTGCATTAACAGCACCCTGCTCTGAAAGTGAATACTTGTCAGCGTTTCCGATAGCCTGGAATACAGCTGCTGCATCGGCAATTGTAACCTCTCCGTCGCAGTTTGCGTCGCCGTAGAGAGTCTTGCCCGTGGGAGTAGCTGTTGTTGTAACCGTTGTTTCAACAGGCTTCGTTGTTGCGGCTGTGGTAGTTACGGGTTCTGTGGGAGCCTGTCCGCCTGTAAGGTCAGCACCGGGAACTGCTGTTGTTCCGTCTGGCTCTGTACCCCATACAAGAATATCGTTTACATACATTGTTATGTGTCTGTTGTGAGCTGCGGATGTCTTGATATTATCGGCGTCCTCGATTCCCTCATATGACCAGTCATTTGTAGGATCCCATGCACCTGTTGTAGGCTTGCCGTCAATTGCATCCGGAATTGAAACTCTGAACTGTACCTCACAGCGGTGTTCACTCTGTCCAGTGGGCATGATAGCACGTCCGTCCTCAAATACGATTTCAGCATAATATGTGTTGCCTGTGGGATCTCCCTCATACTTGTGAATTCCGTTAGCAGTACCATAGCCTGCCTCGCCTTCCTTATACTGCTGTGCCTTTGTTTCAAAAGTAATATCATCAATTGAAAGACCTGCCGCAAGAACTTCGGAAACATCGAAGAAGTAGCGGTACTTTACATCTTCATAAACTCGTGTAGGCCAAGCTGTATGGTTCATAGCCCATGCCTTTACCTCTGTATAGCTTGCACCCTTACCGTTGAGAACAGCAGCCATTTTCCACTCATCCCACTTGGGAGTTTCAATAGGTGGGAAGTCAGCAAGAGGCGCTCCGCCCTCCTCAGCGATAAATGCACAGAGTGCACCTGTAAAGCCTGCGTTATAGTCGATAGCAACCTCTGTATGTTCATAAGCGGCATTTTCATCCTTGAAGCTGCCGTCCTGTGTGGGACCACCTTCAAGAGCGCCATAGAGAACGTGGGCATACTCTGTCTGCCATTCCTCACCACTCATAGTAGTTCCTGAACCGCCAAGGTTATTCCAGTGGTCATCGTGAATACCTGATGTTGTTCTGTGGTGTACATTCACGGCATTCTTTTCACCCATACCGATAACGTAGGAAAGACCAAGAGCGTTATCACCGAAAGCATAATCAAACTGCTCCTTTGACCATGTATCATACTTTGAAACAGCAGAAGCATCGTCCTTGAGGATAGTATCGCAGGCAATCTTTGCAATCATAACAGTATTAGCCATATGACGCATTGAGCCCCAGTTAAAGAGCCAAGCGTGACCGTCGGGAGTATATGAAACCTGCTTGCCGTTGTAGCCCGTTGTCCAGTATTCAAGGTGATGACGAACGTGTTCTACCCATTCTTCCTTGCCTGTATTCTGAGCATAAAGGAGAGCTGCCATCTGTGAAACGTCGTCCCAACAGAGTCCCCATGTAAACTTTTTGTCTGTAGACTGGTTTTCAAGGGGGAATGTGGGGATATAATCGCTTTCACAAAGGTCAAGATACGACTGTTCTCCTGTTGCCATATAAAGAATATTTGCAGCAACCATAAGCTCATCTACATAGTCATCATCAGTACCTGACTGCTGAATATTGTAGTAACCCTTCTGAACGCCCTGTCCGTCATTGCTTCTGTGTGCGTCAGCACGCTTAAAGAGATCCTTTGCCTGTGTGAGATACTTTTCAGCAGTTGTGGGATCTTCATCCTTGAGAATGAGATAACCGAAAGCAAGTGCAGAAGCCATATCAGCTACAACAGTTGTACACTCGATTTCGTCATAGGGACGAGGATCAGTACCGCCCTGAAGCACATATTTTCTCATATAAACTTCAGCACTTCCCCACCACTTATGGTCGAAAGCGTCATCGCCGATAGTACCGATAACAGAGTCGCCTCTGTCGCAGGCTGAAACATAGTCAAGTCCCCATTTAAGATTAAGGAGATATCTGTCATAAAGACCTGCGTCCTTTACAGCGTCCTTGTACTGATAAAGTCCCCAGCCGAGAATCATAGCTGAGTAAGCGTTTGTAAGTGTGAATTTGAGATGGTCACCCGCGTCAAACCAACCACCGGGAACCTCGTCATTCTCCATAGAGTCAGCACGCCATGAAACAGAGTTCCATTCGGGAAGAACGCCTGCCTGCTGTACTTCATAGAAGAACAGTGACTTCTGGAGAGCTTCTGCATAGTTGATGTCAAGAGCTGCCGAGGACTGAGCCGTCGGGAGTGCTGCAAGCATACTTGCAGAAACCGCCATAGCAGAAAGAGCTGCTGTGATTTTCTTAAAATTCATTATTAACTACCCCTCTCGATAATTTCGGTGTACGAAGTGTATTTTTGGTACACCTTTGCATTTTAAATATACACCATTTTTGGAATTTTGTCAAGGTTAAAGGCAATTTTAAGCTATTTTAACAATACAGGAATTGTTTTTTCAGCAGTTTGCACATATTGACACCTATAAAAAAGCCGTATTGCCAATCCACAGATTGACAACACGACTCAGAATATTATTTTTCCTTTACTATAACACAGTTTTCAAGCTGAAGATACTGTCCTTCTTCAACAGTTATAATTTCTTCTCTGTCATTGATTTCATAATCAAGAGTTTCGGTATACAACTTATAGATATCATATTCATCGATACTGTCAAAAACAAGGAAATAGTGAGGGTAATCATCATTATCTCTCTTTATTCTGTAAGTACCAGCCTCAAAATCAATGCCAGCCTTAAACATCCCCGATTGTTCAAACGGATTGTTTTCAAACTGGTTTGAATCCAATTCTATAGCGGTACACCAACTTAAATCAAGCTGCTGACCGTCCTTGACGGTAATGTAGAATGTATTCTGAAACATCGCCGAAACGATTTCCGTGCCGTTTTCATCATACAATCCAATATAGGAATTGGGAAATTCACTGTATTCATCGGCTACAAGAAGATACTCCCCTGCTGGTATATCAATTCCGACCGCATACCACCCGGTAGGATAAAAATCGCCCTCAAAATCATTTTCATTCTGCCGTGTATTACTTATATCCTCCTCGGATACCGTAAAGTCCGATATATCAGGTACTGAAATATCGGGCAGACTTATTTCAGGCATACTTGCACTTATTTCGGGGATTTCAATAATGATTTTTCCATCATTGTCTTTTTCCTTAAATGTTTCTATCGCTTCTGTTACAAAATACAGGATCAAAAAAGCCACCATCGTAATTACAAATGTGATAAATTTTGTGTATTGTACAGATAGTCTTTTCTCGTCAATTGAAATATCTCTCTTTTTCCCCTTTGCAAAACTCTCACCACAGTGGGAACAGAATTTATTAGACGCAGGCTGTATCATTCCGCAAGTTTCACACATTACCTCGTCAAGTTCCGTTCCGCTGTGAACGTCCTCTACATCATATCCGCAATATTCGTCCATATCATTCACCTCTTGCTGTTATTCCTGTTCAAGTATGCAATTATCCAATTCAAGATAATCGCCCTTTTTAACCTTAATCTTTCCTTTTTCAGGAAAGGCATTATCAGAAAAAGAATCAATGTCATATTTGCTGTTTTTATGTATACGAACAACAGGCTCTTCATCATTTCCATATGGCACAACATTATATTTTCCCGGCTCAAGGTCAAATCCCACCTTGAACATACCCGGCTGCCCAAATGGTCTGTTCAGTCCCGATGGCTCTTCGAGCATATAAAGCTCGCAGTTTTCAAAGCTTAATACATCATCCTCTTTCAGCGTAACATAAAAAGATTTATCAAAATCAGCAGCGAAAATTGTTTCGCATGTATCGAAATTACTCACCTTAATATGCCCCTGCCCGTATTCCGTGCAGTGCAAGAAATACTCGCCCACAGGCAACTCCCGACCTATTAAAAGATAACTGCTATCCTCACAATCAAAAATATAATCACCTTTTATCCCCTGTGTTACAGGAGTGCTGAAATTAACAGGGTTACGAGCATATTCCTTTTCACTCTTTAACAACCCACCAAAAAACACCAGAAGAATCACAATGACAATAACAAAGGATTTTTTGAAAGTCTTCATCTCTTTGTCTTCCGAATCAACATAATCCCTCGTTTTTTCGTCAATAGGAGCACATATAGGTGAATCATCGTCATATCGTCTTTGTCTGCTGATACTTTTTGCAGGACGTTGAGGATTAATAATCGGCGTTGGCTTTTCAACCGATTTATTGATACTCACCGCCTGCCGTGAATTTCTGCCCGATATATCGGCATTTTCCACAGACTCAGACAGAGCAACGTTTTTTTCCTCTATAGTAGGGGGTAATTCCGCAAGGCTATGTATCTCCGCAAGCCTTTGCGCAAAAGAATCCGTAGGCTTTGGTTTGTCAGCTGGCTTTTCCACGATTGGTTCGGGAAATTCTACAGAATTATGTATCTCCGCAAGCTTTTGTGCAAAGGAATCCACAGGTTTTGGAGTTTCCACAGGTTCGGGCATTGCTATTGGTTCGGGAATCTCCACAGGTTTCGGTGTTTCCACGGCAGCTTCGTGCAGATTCGCAGAGTTATGTATTTCCGCAAGCTTTTGTGCAAAGGAACCCACAGGCTCAGGAATTTCTACAGGCTTAGGAGGTTCCACAGGCTTTGGCATCGCCATTGGCTTCGGCTTTTCTATAGGCTTTGGAATATCCACAGGCTCAGGCATCGCCATTGGCTTCGGCATTTCTATGGGTTTCGGTCTTTCCATAGGAGTCGGCTTTTCCATTGGCTTCGGCTTTTCCAAAATATTTTCAGCCGCAGGTTTTTCTACAGGTCTACGATTTATTTTCTTACGCGCAGGAACGTAGTCCCCCGATTCATTACTGCGCTTCTTGTTTTTCTTCCGTGCTTTTTTTGCCTCTTTGCATTGAATTTTTTCGCCACAATAGGAACACACTTTATTTTCAACAGGCTGAATTGTTCCGCAGACCTCACACATTACTTCATCAAGGACAGCCTCGCTGTAAACATCCTCAACGTCATATCCACAATATTCGTCCATATCATTTCTCCTTTTTTACAAAAAAGGCCATACCATGCGGTACAGCCTTTTAAATCACAATTACGGGATTATTCCTCGTCCTCGTATTCTTCCTCGTCCTCAGCGTCAGCAGACTCTTCAATGAGAGCACGCATAGAAATGCTGATTCTCTTGGATTCGTCGTCGATATCGATAATCTTAACATCTACTACATCGCCAACAGAAACGATATCCTTAACATTCTCAACCTTCTTGTCAGCAAGCTGTGAGATGTGGATAAGGCCGTCTACACCGTCGATAATCTGTGCAAATGCACCGAAGCTTGTTGTAGAAACGATTGTAGCCTTAACTACGTCGTCAATTGCATACTGTGACTTGAAGATTTCCCAAGGATTATCCTCAGCCTTCTTGAAGCCGAGAGAAATTCTGTTCTCCTCAGCGTTGAGATCCTTGATGTATACTTCAAGAGTATCACCAACAGCTACAACCTCGCTGGGGTGCTTGATGCGCTTCCATGAAAGCTCAGAAATATGTACCATACCGTCGATGCCGCCGAGATCAACGAATGCACCGAAGCTTGTAAGGGACTTAACCTTTCCAACGTATGTCTTGCCGATTTCAGCATCAGCCCAGAATGCAGCCTTTGCTTCTTCCTTCTTAGCAGAATCAACAGCCTTGATAGAACCAACAGCTCTCTTCTTGCCGCCCTCATCTACCTCGATAACCTTGAACTGAACCTTCTGCTTGTTGAGCTGATCAAGCTCTGCGCCTCTTGGGAGACCTGTCTGTGAAGCAGGGATAAAGATTCTTACGCCCATGTAGTTGAGTGTTACACCCTTGTTAACAACACGGCTGATTGTACCCTCAAGAACAGTACCCTCTTCCTTTGCCTTAACAACGTTGTCATAACCAGCCTGCTCGTCAACCTTTCTCTTGGAAAGAGCAACTGTTCCTTCGCTGTCGTTTACCTTAATAACGATAAGCTCGATCTCATCGCCAACGGAAACGATATCCTCAGGCTTCTTTGTGGAATCGTCTGTAAGATCCTCAAGCTTAACATAGCCTGTGTGCTTTGTACCGAGATCAACTGTGATCTCTGCATTGCTGACACTTACAACGTATCCCTTTACCTTCTCTCCTGTATGTATTTTTTTGAAGGACTGATCGAGAGCTTCCGCAAAATCGATCTCCTCGTCAATTGCATTGAGATTTACATTCTCTGTCATGGTTGTTTGTACCTCCTCGATTATATATGCCGGCGTAGATGCCCCGGCTGTTATGCCGATTTTGCCGGCACAGGGCAGCATCAAAGATGAAAGCTCATCCGAATTTTCTATGTGATACGTTTTGCAATACCGGCTGCACACCTCGTAGAGCTTTACGGTGTTTGAGCTGTGTCGGCCGCCCACAACAAGCATTATATCAGATTCTTTCGCAAGCTTTGCGGCATCTGACTGTCTTGTATCGGTTGCACTGCATATTGTATCGAATATGACAATATCGGGATTGCCTTTTGGGATCACCTTTAAACATTCTTCCCATTCTATTATATTATACGTCGTTTGAGCGACGAATGCAAGCTTTTTTCGCAAAAAATTCCCGTTTTTTGCAAAAACGTGTTTTAGCTCAATGTTATCCTTAAAAACGCAGTAATTTTGTTCACAATGACCAATAATCCCCTGTATTTCAGGATGATTTACGTCGCCTGCAATGAGGATCATATAACCCTCTTTTGATTTTTCTGCTACAATCTTATGTATTTTTGCGACAAAAGGACAGGTGGCGTCTAACATCCGACAGCCTTTTTCCGCAATTTTATCATAAACATCCCTGCCAACACCGTGGGAACGGATAACCACAGTTTCTTCGGGAAGCAGTTCATCAACAGATTCCACCACTCTTGCGCCCTTGGCATTCATATCATTCACAACATCCTGATTGTGGATAATAGGTCCCAGTGTGGCAACCTTCGTGTTGGACTCCAGTTCATTATACACCATTTTTACGGCTCTGTCAACCCCGAAACAAAATCCCGCCGACTTTGCTACCGTAACCTTATTCATCAGCCTGCTCCTTTTCGCTGTTATCGGGGAGCTTTTCCGCTTCGGGTTCGCCCTCAACAAGAAGCTTTATATCCGCCATATAACGATTTTTCAACTTTACGAGCTGTCTGGGATTTGGAGTATCGCATATTTCCACGTATTCCGCAGGATCAATAGGGGTACCGTATTTTACTGTAATTTTTGTGCGGAATTTCAGCTTTTCACCGAAAACGATACCAACGGGGATAACAGGCTTTCCTGAACGTGCCGCAATTACAGCCGCACCTGAATGACCACGATGAACCTTGCCGTCCTTGGAACGTGTACCCTCGGGGAAAATCATAAGATTCTGTCCGCTCTGAAGTCTTTCAACAGATGTATCAAGCACCGCCATATCGCCCTTTCCTCTTGAAACAGGAAATGCACCAAGATTTCTAATAAGCCAGCCGAAGAACTTATTCTTAAAAAGCTCCTCCTTTGCCATAAAGGAATGCTTGCCTTTAAGTCCGCAGCTTATAAGGGGCGGGTCAGCGTTAGTGCGGTGATTTGACGCAAATATGCAGTTTGTATCCTTGGGTATATTCTCTTTGCCTTCCAGCTTAACGCTGAAAGCTATATTCATCGCTATCCATACAAGCCATTTACAAATATAAAACATACTACACTCTCTCCTTTATTATTTCCGCAATACGTGCCGCAGACTGCTCCAGAGTAAGCTCTGTTGTATCGACAAGAACAGCATCCTCCGCCTGTTTAAGAGGAGCAGTTTCACGGTTCATATCGTTGTAATCACGCTGAATTATATCCTTTAAAATCTCCTCATATGACGGGCAATCAGGCTTTTCTGAAAGCTCCTTATAACGGCGTTTGGCACGTTCCTCTGCTGAGGCTGTAAGGAAAATTTTCACATCTGCATAAGGAAGAACAACTGTACCTATGTCCCTGCCGTCCATGATAATATTATTCTCACGGGCAAGCTTCTGCTGTAAATCGAAAAGCCTTGCTCTCACCGCAGGAATAGCGGAAGTCCTTGAAGCCGCCATTGAGATTTCAGGAGTGCGTATAAGATCTGAAACGTCCCTGTCACCGAGGTAAACACGCTGAGTTCCGTCAACGAATTTCAGGGAAACTTCAACCTCATCCACATGCTTTTCAGCCTCCTCATCGGGAATATTATTCTCCGTGAGATAAAGGGCAACCGCACGGTACATCGCTCCCGTGTCCACGTAGATATACCCCATTTCCGCTGAAACCATTTTCGCAATTGTGCTTTTTCCTGCTCCGGCAGGGCCGTCAATAGCTATATTTATTGTTTTCATAAACTATCTCCATTCTGTAAATGATACTGCCGCATCTACAGCAATAGCCGCAGATGCAGTTACTGAAAATCCTATGCATACCCATTGGGGGAGTTTTTCGCTGAGTTTCCCCGAAAGAGGGTGAACGGCAAACAGATACAGCAGGGCAAACAAGCCGAAAATCACGCTTGAAATAAGGCTTGCACGGTCAAGAATTGAAAAATACCAGTCCTCATATGTCCAGAAATGTCTGCCGAATATGAAATCGAGCAAATATGACGTTCCAAGTTCAAAAACTGTCGTAACAACAGTTGACACTATGAACACAAACAGCGGATTTTGCTTTTTTCTGCCGAAAATCAGCAGAAGAATGAACGCTCCCACTGCATATATTGGCACAATGGGCATATGAAGTATTCCCCTGTTGTAGACATAGCCGTACATTATCCACACAACCGCCACTTCATAGAGCCAGCCTACAAAGCCTGCCAGAACAAACTCAAAGGAATATCGGAAAAATTTTCTGAAAAAGTTCTCCATAATCAATTGCGGATTTCCGCACCAAAGGGTAAAAGTGCAAGTTTAGCAAGCTTGAAGAACTGCATTCCAAAAGGTATACCAATTATTGTAATGCACATTATAACACCAAAAGTACAGAACTCCAATGCAAGCTCCAATCCGCCGAATACAAGCCACAGCACATTTAGTAAAAGTGAAACAGCACCTCCGCTGTATTCAATATTTTTGCCAAAGGGCATAAAAGAAAGTCCCGCAAGCTTAAAACACTGTATTCCAACGGGAATTCCCACAATGGTTATACACCACATCACCCCTACGCAAATCCAGCTGACTCCACTTATAATGCCGCCGAAAATCAGCCATAAAATATTACCAATACATCCCATATCTGTCACTCCTTATAAGTATAAAGACGCAGCATATGCCGTAGAAAAGGCAATCTGCAAATTAAAGCCCCCTGTGTACGCGTCAACGTCAATGACCTCACCTGCAAAGAAAAGTCCGCTTATAAGCTTTGATTCCATAGTTTTAGGATCAATTTCCTTGACACTTACACCACCACTGGTGATAATCGCCTCATCAATGGGACGAAATCCCGAAATCCTCACAGGAAATGCCTTTATAAGCTCTCCGAATTTACGGCGTTCCTCTTTGGTAATTCCGTTGATTTTCCTGTCGGGAGCAATTCCCGAAAGCTGAATAATAACAGGTATAAGCTTTGCAGGAAGAAGCTTTCTTATGCCGTTCTGGAAATCACGGTTGAGATTTTCAGCAAAATCACGCTGAATTCTTGCGTCAAGCTGTTCGGGAGAAAGAGCAGGTTTAAGATCTATAACCGCCTTGAAACGATTGGGTTTCATATCCCTGATGTGACTGCTTGCTGACAGCACAAGAGGTCCGCTCATGCCGAAATGTGTGAAGAGCATTTCGCCCATTTCGCTGTATAACGTCTTTTCACCCTCCATAAGCTTTAATGTAACATTACGGAGAGAAAGCCCCATGAGCTCTGCACAGAATTTATCAGGTGAAACAAGAGGTACAAGGCTCGGTTTAAGCTCTGTTACGGTATGACCTGCCTGCTCTGCAAGGATATAGCCGTCCCCTGTTGAACCTGTTGCAGGATATGATTTACCTCCGCAGGCTACAAGAACGCTGTGGCTGCGGTATTCCTGTCCACCTGCTATAACGCCTTTGCATTCACCGTCAACGATAATCAGTGATTTTACCGCCTTTTTCACAATTTTCACACCGAGATTTTTCAATTCACGGTCAAGAGCATTTACAATATCTTCTGCATTGTCGCTTACAGGGAAAACTCTGTTTCCTCTTTCAGTTTTAAGCGGAACTCCCAGTTCCTCGAAAAAAGCCATAGTTTCCTCTGCACCGTACATTGCAAAGGAGCTGTACATAAATCGGCTGTTTACAGGGATATTCTCCATATGCTCACGGGTTGGGGAATTATTTGTAACGTTGCACCGTCCCTTTCCCGTTATGCGGAGCTTTCTGCCGATACGCTCGTTTTTTTCAAAGAGCATAACACTTTTACCCCATCGTGCCGCATAAATTGCCGCCACGCAGCCTGCCGCACCGCCGCCTATAATAATAGTATCTGTCATTTCTGTTTCCTTTTAAAAAGATTTTCAAGCCTTGCAGAAATTTCCTCTCTCTGCTCTTGGGCTGATTTGTTATCGACGATATACACACCGTTTGAAAAGGTTATTATATCCCCCTCTTTTACATCACAGGGTAACTGTGACAAAGGTATATCAAGCATAATCCCCTCGTTTTCAACAACGGCGAAATCGCCCTCTATACGGTCAATTACCATAAACTTTCTTCCTTTGTAATTACTGTAAGCTCCTTGCCGTCTGATTCAATAACAACAGTACCGTCGGTATCAGTTCTGTATATTTCCTCAGTATATGATTCAAGTCTTTTCATAACCTCATCATTTGGATGTCCGTAGCTATTGCCCTTTCCACAGGATATAACAGCAATTTCAGGCTGTATCATCGAGAGGAAAAGCTCCGTATTCGAGGTGGCACCGCCGTGGTGAGCCGCCTTGAATACATCTACATTTTCAGTTACCCCCGAATAAACCATCGTCTTTTCGGACTCCTCCTCTGCGTCACCTGTCAGACAGAAGTTATTTTCACCGTGTTTCAGAATAATCCCCACAGAACAGTTATTAAGGTTTTCTTCGTCACATTCAGAAGGAGAAATGATTCTCCATTCTGCGTCACCGAGGATACCTTTCATACCTACTTTCGCCTGTGTAAGCGGAATTTCATTTTTTTCAACAACATCTACAAAATCAGAAAAAAACGAGGTAAGGGGTATAGCTTCTTCTGTAAGAGGGGGAATTATCACCTCTCCCACTTCAAACTGCTTTATAATTTTCGACATACCGCCCATATGGTCTGAATGAGGATGTGTTGCAATGACATAATCAAGCCTCGTTGCTTCTTCACGGTTAAGATAGCTGATTACATTGGTATATTCCGATTTTTCGCCGCAGTCAATAAGCATATTCTTCCCGTCACAGCTTATGTAAATACAATCTCCCTGTCCCACGTCAATAAAACTGACTCTCATTATATCATCGGCTGGCTTATGGATATTTCCCCTTACGCTGTTCCATACCATAAGTCCGATGAATACTCCAAGGCTGAGCAGAACCGTTATAAATCCGCTTAAATCCCTGGCTTCCGATTTTTTCGGGGTGTCGACAACTGTTTCTTCCCTTTTGCGGTATTTCTGCGGTTTGTTTGCTGCTGTGGACGTTCTGAACCTCGTCTGTTCTGTTTTCTTGTGTCTTGCCACGACTTTTCACCGCCTTTACCATTATTTCTTCTCTTGTTATCCTCCACAAGACAATCAGGCGAACTGCCTATAAGATCATACCTTCCTGCCGTCTTTAATGCTTCAAGGACAATTTCCTTGTTCTGTGGGCGGAAATACTGTAAAAGTGCCCTCTGCATTGCTTTTTCCTTGGCAGTTTTCGGCACATACACCTTTTCCATTGTGTACGGGTCAAGCTCCGTATAGAACATACAGGTGGATATTGTGCCCGGTGTGGGATAGAAATCCTGCACCTGCTCGGGACGGATTTTGTTGTCACGAAGGAAAAGTGCAAGGTCTATAGCTTCGTTCAGTGTGCTTCCGGGGTGGGACGACATAAGATATGGTACAAGATACTGCTCCTTGCCTATACCTTTTGTAATCTCGTAGAATCGCTTCTGAAATGCCTTGTATGCTTCAATATGGGGTTTACCCATTTTGTCAAGAACTACCGCAGAACAATGCTCAGGAGCAACTTTAAGCTGTCCGCTGACGTGATGCTTAATCAGTTCACGGATAAATTCATCGTTCTTATCCTCCATAAGATAGTCATAACGTATACCCGAACGGATAAACACCTTCTTAATACCATTTATAGCCCTGATTTTACGCAGCATAGCCAGATATTCACTGTGGTCTGCCTTTAATGCAGGACATGGAGTGGGAGCAAGACATTTCTTGCCCATGCAAAGCCCCTTTTCAATCTGCTTTTCGCAGGAAGTATGGCGGAAATTCGCAGTTGGTCCGCCTACATCGTGAATATAACCCTTGAAATCAGGCATTTTCGTTATTCTTTCAGCTTCTTCAAGAACTGATTTTTCGCTTCTCACGGTGATTTTTCGTCCCTGATGAAGTGCAATTGAACAGAAATTACAATAGCCGAAACAGCCACGGTTGTGAGTTATTGAAAATCGCACCTCCTCAATGCCCGGAACACCTCCTAAAGCCTCATAAGAGGGGTGATACCGCCTTGTATAAGGCAGGCTGTATATGTAATCCAGCTCCTCTGTGGTAAGGCTTTTTGCAGGAGGATTCTGCACAAGCATCATATTGCCGTGACGCTGAATTACCGTCTTTCCGTAGACCTCGTCCTGCCAGTCATACTGGATTTTCGTAGCCTTTGCGTATTCCTTTTTATTGTCACGCACCTGCTCGAATGAGGGGCATTGCGCCGCACCTAAAGGAGTATTCACAGGCTCAGTCATATAGCAGGTTCCACGTATATCGTGGATTTCACGTATATTTTCGCCATTGGCAAGACGTGTACATACCTCCTGTATCTGATGCTCACCCATACCATACATAAGCAAATCAGCACTGCTGTCAGCCAGCACCGAGGGGCGAACAGCGTCGTCCCAGTAGTCGTAGTGGGCGAAACGACGGAGAGAGGCTTCAAGTCCGCCTATTAATACAGGTACATCACCGAAATATTCACGGAGCTTCTGACAGTACACAATAACGGCTCTGTCGGGACGTTTCCCTGCCACTCCACCTGCGGTATATGCGTCATCAGAACGCTTACGCTTTGCCGCTGTATAGTGTGCAACCATAGAGTCAATATTTCCCGATGTTACCAGAAAAGCATATTTCGGGCAGCCGAATTTACGGAAATCCCTGTCGCTGTGCCAGTCGGGCTGGGAAATAATTCCCACGGTGAAGCCCATAGCTTCGATAAGACGAGTAACAATTGCCGCACCGAAGCTGGGGTGGTCAACGTAGGCATCGCCTGTTATATAAATGAAATCAAACTGCTCTATGCCATTTTCTTCCATTTCTTTCCTTGTTAATGGTATAAACTTGTCATACATAAAAATATATCACCTAAAATTATCAATCAGTCAATATCACAGTCAAAAGTGACCTTTGAGAAATCGCGGTTCAGCAGGTCTGCCTTATCCATAAGCCAGTATGCAGCCCATAAACAGCCATCGTGATAATCAAACTGAAACAGATTTACCGTATCCTCAAATAATTCGGGAGCATTTCCGCCTTTCGGAAAGCCGAAAAGCTTATCACAGCCCTCGGAGAAATCGTAGGAATCCATTTCAAGGGTTTCTTCAAGGTCATCGATTTCATCAACAGCCTCCTGGCTATATTCGTCCATGCTGTCAAATTCAACGCCTCTTTCGGGGAGACAGTCCTCAAAATACTTTTTATAATAGCCGCAGGGAGGGAATGTTCTTTTCAGCTTTGACATATCCCCGTCCCACCAGATAACCTTGAAATAGTCCTTCTTTTCGGGATTATCCAGAGTATACTCCGTCCAATCGTCACATTCAAGGGGCGAAAGCTCACCACTCCAGAAGATGTAGAGCATTCCCCTTTCGGGCAGAAGTTTTTCTATGTCTGCTCCGGATTCAGCAACCTCATATAGGTTAATCTGTGCCACAAGCTGCATTGCGGATTCTTCAAAACTTTCAATTTTGCCTGTGTTCTGTCCCTGAAGCCACCTCATAGTATAACCCGACATAACGGGATATTCCATATTCGGCGGCAAATCGGGGAAACCGCCCATTTTACTTGAACCTACGGGTATATCGCCACTGTAATCCTTCGTAAAACAGCCGATAGCGTTGCGGTAGAAATTCTTCAGCTCTGCCGCCGTATCGCTTAAACCCATTTTTTCAAGCTTTTCCATTGCTGTCCTGTAATCAGACATAAAAATTCACTCCTTTTTTGTTAATATATTTTCGTTATTACAGATGTAGAATATCCGCCCCTACAAATCATTCCTCAAGCTGACGCAGTTTCCATTCGTCAAACTGCATTTTTGACATAAGAATTTTCCTCGGCTTTGAACCCTCTGCTTCGCTAACAATGCCACGTTCTTCAAGCTCGTCCATAATACGTGAGGCTCTTGCATATCCAAGCTTAAGCTTTCTCTGAAGCATTGTCGTGGAAATCTGACCATTGTTTACAGCAACCTCTGCCGCCCTTACAATGTAATCTTCATCAGTTCCCGCCTCAAATCCGCTGTCAGCTGAACCGCCACGATCTCCCTTTGTCTGGGGAACAAAGTTCTCAACAGCTTCAACAATACGGCTGTCATACTCCCCTGTTGCCTGTGTGCGTATAAAGTTCAGGGTTTCATTTATATCCTTAGATGAAGCGAAACAGCCCTGTATACGTATAGGCTTACTTGTACCTATAGGCATATACAGCATATCACCGTTGCCAAGAAGCTTATCCGCACCCGCCATATCAATAATTGTACGTGAGTCTACCTGCGACATAACTGAAAGGGCAATTCGGCTTGGGATATTCGCCTTGATAAGTCCTGTAATTACATCTGTTGTAGGACGCTGTGTAGCGACTACAAGGTGCATTCCTGCCGCACGTCCCATCTGCGCAAGTCGGCAGATTGAGTCCTCAACTTCTTTTCCTGCTACAAGCATCATATCAGCAAGCTCATCAATAAATATGACAATCTGCGGCATACGCTCCATTTCGTCGTCTTCGTCAGCTATTTCATTATAGGACTTGATGTCATTTGCACCTATATCCGCAAAAGTGTTATATCGACGCATCATTTCATTAACTGCCCAGTTAAGTGCACCAGCCGCCTTTTTAGCCTCGGTAACAATAGGGATGAGCAAATGGGGTATACCCTCGAACACCTTGAATTCAACAACCTTTGGGTCAATGAGGATAATCTTAACCTCGTCCGGCTTTGCTTTATAGAGAATACTCATAATTATTGAACGGGTACAGACAGACTTACCTGAACCAGTAGTACCTGCAATAATAACGTGCGGCATCTTTGTGATATCGCCCACAATTGCGTTACCCGTGATGTCTTTACCAACTGCAAAAGCAAGCTTGCTGTCGGCATTTCTGAATTCCGCTGAGGAAAGTATCTCACGGAGAGTTACAACATCCTTGTTGATATTCGGAACCTCAATACCTACTGCCGCCTTACCGGGTACTGGTGCTTCAAGACGTACTCCCTGTGCCGCAAGGCTGAGGGCTATATCGTCCTCAAGTCCACGGATTTTCGATACCTTTACACCAACACCGGGCTGTATCTCATAACGTGTAATTGAGGGGCCTCTGTAAATATCTCTGATAGTTACCTCAACACCGAAACTTTTGAATGTGTTTACAATTTTAGCCGCCTTTTCGTTCATTTCCGCAACGGCTTCGGAGCTGTTTTTCTTTGCTGTGGGCAGTGAGAGTAAATCAAGTCCGGGGAGAATATACAACGACATCTGTGTATTATTGTCAGTTTCCACCAGAACCTCTCCTGACGCCATTCTATCCTGACGCTCCTTATTTTCAACAGCTCGTGATATCAGCTTGTCAAGCTCCGTTTCTTTCTTTTCCGCTCCTGTATTTTCAGCCTTGACAGATACTTTTTTCTCTGTATTTTCCACAGGAACATTATGTATTGTTACATTTTCCCCAGGGAGACGGATATCGAAATCTCGGCTGAAATCGTCAATCACCCTCTGCTCCTCAGGGCTTAAGGGGAGCTTCTCCTCTGCGGGAATATGCCTGCCGACTTCCCTTATATCTTCCATTTCAATGGATATACCGCCGCCTTCAGAATTATTTCCGTATCCTTCCTCGTCGTCGTCATCATCGTCGTAATAATCATCATAATCGCCGCTGAAAAGACTTTTAACGCCGTCACCGAAGCTTCTTAATGATTTGAACGGGCTTCCCAACATATCAAAAAAATCATTAAGACTTTTACCTGTACTTATAAGAAGCATTACGAACATGGTAAGGAACATAACAATTATAGCTCCGCCCTTACCAAGCCATGAAAGGAGCAGGTATGACAGGAACGAGCCCATTACTCCACCGCCACTGTAATCCGCACCTGAAGTGAATGCTTTTCCGATAAACTCACCAAGTCCGTTTTCAGGCACGATTTTCCCGAAAAACACCTGAACAGCCGAACAGAGTACAATTGTCCAGGCAACCATGGACGCATTTTTTGACGCTGTTTTCTTATCCCTTTTCGCTATCAGATATGCCGCATAAATCATAGCCACAGGCACACCGAGAGATATAATTCCGAATGTACCGAGAATGCCATTATGAAAACTGAGCCAGCCCTCCGAGCCTTTAAACAGCACAGCCATTCCCACAAGTATACCAAGTGCAAAAAGCACTATAGAAACAACTCTTGCCTGGTCCGGAGTAAGTATCTCGTTATCACCAAGCTTTTTTCCGCTATCATCGTCAGACTGTGAATCATCATCAATTTTAGCAGCTGCACCGCCACCCGATTTAGCTGGTGTTTTTTTCTCCGCCGCCTCTATTCTCTGCATCAGCTTTTCTTTTTGTTCCTCCGCCATGCCTTTTGCACTCATATCAATTTCCTGTGTGTTTTCGGCGTCATCGGATTCACCTTTTTTCTTTGGTTTTCCGTCTCTCGTGAAATCTTCATCATTGAAATCAGCACCAAAAAGAAATTTTCTATCAAAAAATGACATTTTGCCCTCCGTAATGGGAATCACCGAAGCTTTGCAGTTTCAGCGTTCCTCTGTATATCTTTTTTGGGTATTCTCAATCATATCATACAGACATTCCATAGCATCTGAAAGACTTCCAAGGCTGTCAATAAGCCCCAGCTCCACGGCCTTTTCACCATCGGCAACAGAACCCACATCGAGCACAAGTTCCTGAGTATTCATCATCATACTGCGGAATACGTCCTCCCTGACATTGCTGTTTTTGGTTACAAAATCAATTATTCTGTCCTGCATTTTATCAAAATAGGCAAGAGTCTGCGGAACTCCAAGCACCGTGCCGTTCATGCGGACAGGGTGAATTGTCATTGACGCAGAGGGTACGATAAAGGACTTTTTCGCCGCCACCGCAAGAGGAACGCCGATTGAATGACCTCCACCCACCACAAGGGATACCGTAGGAGTTTTCATTCCGGAAATAAGCTCTGCTATGGCAAGCCCTGCCTCCACATCGCCGCCTATTGTGTTAAGGATTATTATAAGCCCCTCAACGCTCCTGTCCTGTTCAATTGCCACGAGTGCAGGGATAATATGCTCATATTTGGTGGTTTTATTTGTTTCACCAAGAACATAATGTCCCTCAATCTGACCAATAATATTAAGACAGTGAATAATATGCCTGCAATTATTTGCTGTTGATATACCATTATCTGTTATCTCATTCTTTTTTTCCTCAGCCATAAAAGCACCTCTATACAAAAATTTCATTGCTATTATAACCGATTTGCAAATGAGTATACATTATTATTATAAAGCATTTTCACAGCAAAGTCAAGGAAAATCCGAAAATCACGTGAACAAAGTAAAAACGGCACTGCACAAATACGTGCAATGCCGTCTGAGATTATTCAGATGTTGCCTTTATAAATTCAGTCAGGAATTAATTCCATGAAGGGTTCTTTCCTGTTGCAGCGTCTGCATAGTATGCAAGGATAGCAGAAGCGTCTGTCGCACTTACATCGCCGTCATCGTTTACGTCGGCAGCTAATTTCTGACTTTCTGTAAATGATGAAGCATTACCTGTCTGTACAGATGCGTATTCGCTAAGTACAAGCGAAGCGTCGCTGGAGTCAACAGCTCCGTCACTGTTTACATCACCTTTAACAAAGGCAGGAGTATCCACAGCATCACCTACGATAAGCTTACCGGGAATTACTGTAGCGTCAAATTCCACAATAGGTCCTACGAACTCATTAGGCTGCTCAACAACGTGAAATCTACTGAAACCGATTTCGTATACGCCATCCATAAGCGAATTGTCAACCTCAACGAGAAGGCTGATTATGTAATTTTCATCGTTGAACGCAAGCGGATCCTTTGTTGTGGGATCCATTGTCTGACAGCACCATGTTTCGCCCATAAGCGACCAGAGAGGCTCGTGTTCAAATGCGCTACATGATGTTTCGTCAACTCTAGCTGTGATGCCAGCAGGGAGATCGGCAACTTCACATACGATCATAGCACCCTTGTGACCGTTGGACTCTGTATAGAAGTCCATGTAGTTGATCTCGCCCGACTTATAAATCACATCTGAACCTCTGAGAATAAAGTCAGCCTGTGTATCCGACTCAATTGCATAAGAAGTCTGACTGCTGTAAGATAATGTCATACCTGTATACGATGTGGCTGTTGCAGCTATCATAGTTGCGACAGCTACAATTGATAATTTTTTTATTTTCATAATAAAACTCCTTTTTTATGTATATTTTTACGGCATTATAACCGCTTACATATTCGAAAATGTAAAAGGACTACATTTTCAAATATTTTCCGAAACTTATTTACCCCGTCTATTTTTTCGGAGTTATACACATTATATCACACTTATCTGTAATCGTCAATCATATAAATACATAAATGTACTCCTTGTTTTTTGTGATAATTACACAAAAATCCCCCTCAGATTGCTCCGAGAGGGATTGAAATCGTTACAGCATATTTAATGAATATTGAATTATGCTGTAAAATTCTGTCATTTATCCGTTGCAGGTTATTCTTCGTCCTCTTTTTTCTTACTCTTTTTCATAGCATAGAAACCGCAAAGTGCCATTACGCCTGCGGAAAATGCAAGATAGTCGTAAGCCTTTGAGAAACCTGTCTGTGGAAGCTCTGACTCGGAATCGTTAGCAGTTGTTGTAGTTGTTGTTTCAGAGTCGGAAGCAGTTGTAGTAGTTGTTGTTGTTGTAACAGGTTCTTTTTCATCATTAATACTTATGAATTCTAAGCCGTACTTTTCAGCGTGAGCCTGTGCAGTAGAGCCTTCGTATCCCCACAAAGTTGCATCAGCAGGGAATACAAACTCGCTGTCAGCAATTACACAGTCGGGATTGATAAACACATATGAGAAGAATCCGCAGTTATTGAAAGCGTAATCGCCAATCTCATTAACAGCTAAATCAGAAGAATAGGAAACACAACAAACATTAATACAGCCGTCATATGCGTGTTCACCGATTACAGGAGCAAGGTGGATACTTTCGAGATTTGCGCAGTTGTAGAATGCGTAAGCACCAATGCTTGTTACTTCCGTGCCAAGTTCAACGTTTTTAATAAAATCTGAATAATCGCTCCATGGATAATTGCCAGCCTCATATTCAGGCATTTCGCCCTCACCGTAGATGAAAATTGTACCGTCATCATAAATTGTCCATGTGAGATTGTCGCCTAATTCACCCTCGATAACAGTACTTGACATAACGCAGAAATCTCTGTTGTACTTTTCTGCATAAGCCTCTGCTGTTGAGCCTTTATATCCCCAGATAACTGTATCTGCAGGGAATACATTATCAACATCAGCAATAAAACATTCACTATTAAATACAGTTGCTTCCTGAGCATTTACGCAATCATCAAAAGCACCTGCA
>JAFYUM010000031.1 GCA_017558505.1 Ruminococcus sp.
GGAGAGCATCTGCCTTACAAGCAGAGGGTCACAGGTTCGAGCCCTGTAGTCCCCACCATTGGCCCGGTAGTTCAGTTGGTTAGAACGCTAGCCTGTCACGCTAGAGGTCGTGAGTTCGAGCCTCATCCGGGTCGCCATTGCGGATTTAGCTCATCTGGTAGAGCGCCACCTTGCCAAGGTGGAGGTAGCGAGTTCGAGCCTCGTAATCCGCTCCAATTACGGCGCTATAGCCAAGTGGTAAGGCGTGGGTCTGCAACACCCTGATCCCCAGTTCAAATCTGGGTGGCGCCTCTTTCAGAAAAAGTCCGATAATTCGGACTTTTTTCTGTATAATAAGCTTTTGGGGTATGGCCAAGCGGTAAGGCAACAGACTTTGACTCTGTCATGCGTGGGTTCAAATCCCGCTACCCCAACCAAAACCTCCGATGTGAATATATCGGAGGTTTTTTGTTGCAATTATTTGCGGAATGTGGTATAATATAGTTGGTCGGATAGACCGATAAATTAGAATTTGTATGAGAGGTAAGCGAGATGAATGATTCAATATATAAACGCCGAAGTATTAGAAAATATTTAGATAAAGAAGTACCGAAAGAGTTGATAGAGCAAATTATTGATGCAGGAAGAATGTCTCCATCTGCTAAAAACAGACAGCCTTGGCGGTACATCGTTCTTGGCGGAGAAAGCAAATCTGAATTTCTTGAATATATGTGGAAAGGAATTCTGAGAGAAGAAAATGAAAGTGTTTTGTTGCCGAATTCCCATAATGGGATTTCTGATGCAAAGAATACATGGAACATTATGCTACAAGCTCCAATTCTTATTGTTATTTTAAATACTAACGGAAAAAATCCATTTGATATGGTTGATGCTGACGGCAGATTTGTTGAGATTTGTGATACACTTTCTATTGGTGCATCGATTGAAAATATGCTGTTAAAGGCAACGGAAATTGGCTTAGGTACTTTATGGATTGCCAACACCTATTATGCATATAAAGAACTAACGAAATATCTTGAAACAACGCAACAATTAGTAGGTGCGATTGCACTTGGATACGCTGCTGAAACGCCACCACAGAGACCGAGAAAAAAACCGGAGGATATTGTAGAATATAGATTATAGAGCGATAAATCCCA
This sequence comes from Ruminococcus sp., assembly GCA_017558505.1. Lineage (GTDB taxonomy): Bacteria > Bacillota > Clostridia > Oscillospirales > Ruminococcaceae > Ruminococcus. The sequence goes on from JAFYUM010000031.1 coordinate 1,140, forward strand.
ATTTATCCAACTAAACATAACCGCCCGACATTCACACATCGGGCGGTTGTTTTATTCTACAGGGAGCATAATTCGGAGCCTCTGTGCCTCATTGGCGGAAAATCCGAATTTTTCATAAAAGGGGATTTTATCGGGCATTGCACAAAGCTCCACAAAAATTTGTGTTCCGCTTATACCGTTGGATTTTATGAAGTCCAGCAGTTCATTTATAAGCCCTCTGCCTATCCCCTGCCTCTGATAATCGGGATGAACGACTACATCTTTAATATAATAACACAGCCCCATATCCCCTATCATACGAGCCATAGCAACTGCCTCTTCACCGTCATACACAGATACTCGAAATACGCTGTTCTCCATAGCAAGCTGTACCTGCTCAACAGCAGGTGCACTGTCCCACACAGATTCCCACAGATATATAAATTCTTCCGCTGTAAGCTTGTTGTGTTTTATTGTTAAATTATTCATATTGCACCCCTATTCTAAATTTCAGAAAAGGTCAGCGGCACAAAAAACTGCTGACCTTATATTTATTAGTGAGTTTCAGTAAACTTACGTCCCTTTAAGAGAGTATTGCCCTCGGCATCTTTAAAACAAAGTGCCTTGTTATAAGTATCAGCAGCAGCACATAAGCCGTCAAAATCAGCTGCCTTGAACCATACAGAGCCAAGTACCTGCGCTGTTGTACCGTCCTTGCCGATTGTATCACCTGCAAATAACGCCTGTGAAATATCAATTACACCGTCAAGAGCTGCAACCTTGTCAAATCCCTCAGCAACAGCAATTTCCTGCAAAGGCTTGCCTACAATATGAGTCATTGCACACATATCCTTGAAATAGGGAGTTTCATTTTCAGAATTATATCCCTCAACCTTGCCAGTAAGTGCAAATTCAATAAGCAGCTCCAGACCGTCAATGCCATTCTGGTCTTTTATAAGAATGTAGTGATGACCGCCGCTGGGACGATAGCACATTTCACACATATAAAATCCCTCATTATCAACAAAGGACTGCAAGCTTACCATACCATGATTAAATCCATTGGCACGGAGCATTTTCTTAACACTTTCATCCATTTCATTTATATAACGCTCAGTATATTTTGAAGGATAAAGCAGGTCGCCCGTAATTGAGGAGCCGTCTCCTGCCGCACAGTAATTCACACGGTCGCAGGTTGAGGACAGATAAGCCTCGCCATTTATAAGCTGATAGGAAATACCAATTCCGTCACACGCCATAAATCTTTCGCACATTACATTTTTTGTAGGTGAGAAAGAAAGTGCATATTCATAGGCGTTTTTAAGTTCCTCCATAGACTCGCACTTAATAACACCTCTTGAACCGCTGTTGTCAGCAGGTTTGAGCATAAGCGGAAAACTTGACTTTTCAGCAAATTCAAGTGCTTCTTCATAAGAATATGCGTTAATTCCCGGAATTGTGCCAACACCTGATTCATCACAGGCTTTCTTGAAACACATTTTATCTGTAGCTATAGCAAATGTCTTTTTATCGCCATAGCAGGGAAGTCCCGATTTTTCGCATATCTGCTCATAATATGTAAGATATGAATCTGAAAATCCTGTCAGAACACCGTCAACATTCTTTTCCTTTATATAATCAACAACCTTGTCAATATCCGCAAGGCTTATATCTGCATATTCGTCTGCAATCTGTTTTGCAGGAGCATTTTCAAGGGATTTGTTATCTGTCACAAGAACATAAACGCCCATTTCCTTTGCAGTTTTCACCATTCCTGCTATATTCGGCGTACTGCCGAGGAAAAGAAGTCTTTTATCTTTTAAAGAATTTTTCATAGCTAATCTCCTATTCAATTTCATCGAAAACAGCTTTTATAATATATTTCATATCCTCCTCATCATACCGCTGGTCAACAGGAATGGGTAGAATATTTTTCGCATAATCATATTCAAGCTCACATTCGCTGCAATGCTCGAAAACATCAGGCCACAGAGTTGGAATAAATATCTTCTTTGCCTGCAATTTTCTGCGGATTTCTCCGCCGTTTTCAAGGTAAAGAGGATACATAAACGCTCCCTGCGGAACTGTAAGCTTCAGGGGATTGATTTTCCCGAATGCTTCGTGAAGAATTTCAAAATTTCTCGTTCTTTTCTGCTTTACAGCTTCATAGTCAATTCCGTGAAGCAGATTTTCTGTAAGCTTTGACATACGCTTTATCGGCTCATCTGCAAAAAAGTCGTTGTTTGCAGCCGCCTCTGCATAAAATTCCGAAGCGCTTCTTTCAAATCTGCCGAGAACAAACTTCATTCTTTCAAAGGACTCGTCCTGCGGAATTTCCCTGTCAAGCTTTGTATCCGTGTAGAGAATTCCTCCGTCAGCTACTCCGAAAAATTTGCGGCAGGTGTAAAGAGTATCCACATTTTCAAGAGGCATCTGAAAATATGCCTGTGCGTGGTCAACGATTACACGCTCATACTTTTCAACATAGTCACGGATTGTACCATTGTCAAGCTGTCCGTAGAAATTCACCAGATACAGCCATTCATCAGCTTCAAGAGTCAGTTCTTCGGGAAGAAAATCCCGTGTTATGCTGTAATATGTAATGGATATTTTCTCTTTTTCGCATACCTCTCTTACGGTATCGCAGAGAAATTTCGGAACTTTTATTTTTTTAATCCCCTTTGCCTCTATAAGATAAGCAAGGGTATTTCTGCCGCAGTTAAGGGCAATTGCTCCCTCGTGGAGCATAGGCATACTATACTTGTCAAGCTCAAAATAACCGCCTATTTCACGCATAATATCACCTTATTTAAGTACAACCTTTACGTATTTGCTCTGATTTGTAAGAACCTCATCAAGCTGCTCCTGTGTATCAAAGCGGAGTACAAGTGTACCGATAGCCTCGTTTGCGCCTGAAAATCCGCCTACTTCTGTATCAGTCTCAATCCAGAGGTCACGCTCAACAATGTTATCCTTGATTTCATCAGAAATCCAGAGAGAGTCGAACACACCAGCCTTTTCGCTGTGGAGAATGATTTCAGCCCAGCAGCCATTGTAAGGCTTCTGCTCAACGTCAACAACAGGATCACCAACAGCAGCACGTACAGAATTTGTTACAAGGTCTACACCTGTAGCATAACGGAGCATTTCAGCAAGACGATTTCCGCCGCCACGGGGAGAAACCTCCATAATATATGATTTGCCGTTTGTACACTCTCTTACCTCGATATTATAAATTGAAGTTTTCATATCAAGAAGTGTCAGCAGACGCTGAATTTCACCCTTCAACTTCTCCTGATGTGCCTCGGAAATAGTTGAGGGCCAGCTGTATGCTGATGGTGTATATGGGTTTTCGCAGTTTTCATCAAAACGCTGTGCGGAGAATGAAACGAATTTCAACTCACCATTAACAGAGAAGCTGTCTGTATCGGAGGAATGACCTTTCTTCTCAAGGAAATCCTCAATAATAAACTCATCGCTGTGAGAGAATGAAATTGCATACTCAATGCTCTCACGGAGCTTTTCAGGATCATCTACTCTTGTAACACCCTTGCTTCCGGCGGAATCGGTAGGCTTTACGATAACAGGCCAGTTGAAGTAATCCACATCGCCGAGAGCTTCTTCAATTGACTTATAGCCCTTTGCGTTCGGCACATCAAATCCGTTATCTGCAAGGAATTTACGGAACTTACCCTTATTCTGGAGAATACTTACTGACTCGTAAGAGCCGCTGTGGGGCAGACCAAGCTTTTCTGCAACATAAGCTGCTGTTGCAACACCTGGATCACAGGCAAATGAAAGTACACCGTCAATATTGAGCTTCTTTGCCGCTTCAAGAACTGCCTCCTTGTCAATAATGCTCACATTGCAGTACTCGTCAGAATACTTGTGAGCAATGTTATCAGGGAGATAATCGCAGGTTATAACATAATAACCGAGATTGTGAGCAGCTTCAATAATAGGTAAAATATATCTTGAGCCGCCAAGAAGAAGTAATCTTTTCATAGATTCCACCATAATAATTAAAGGGGTTCCCTTAATTACATATCCTCTCTTTAAATAATAGACCTCATTTACGAGGCAGATATGGTACGCCTGAATGGAATCGAACCATCGCACATAGCGTCGGAGGCTACTGCTCTATCCACTGAGCTACA